>NZ_BMIN01000004.1 GCF_014642405.1 Pontibacillus salipaludis | reverse complement strand
CTAGGGCTTCGTAGTTTATCTCATCGATATAAATTTCTACGTCAAACTTAGGGAAACCGCCGAGTACGGGTCCGTACGCTCGGTGGTGTGAGAGGACGGAGGTTAGTCACCTCCTCCTACTCGATTGTCCTGAAGAAGAGTTGTTGGATTTGCTTCATAGTGCTTATCAAGTTAGGAAGCACTATTATGGGAACAAAGTAAAATTAAACATGATTATTAACACGAAATCAGGATTTTGCCCTGAGAACTGTGGATATTGTGCCCAATCCATCAATTCTAAAGCGCCTATTCAGAAATATCGTATGATGGATCAAGAAACGATCATGAAAGGTGCAGAACAAGCACATCGCTTAAACTCTGGTACATATTGCATCGTCGCAAGCGGTCGTGGACCTACGACAAGAGAGTTGAATATTGTTACTTCAGCAGTAAGGGAGATTAAGCAAAAGTATGAGCTTAAAGTTTGTGCATGTCTCGGTATTTTGAAGCCAGAGCAAGCAAAGGAATTGAAAGAAGCTGGCGTCGATCGATATAACCACAATGTGAATACTTCAGAAAATCATCATGAAGCCATTACAACGAGTCATACGTATGAAGACCGTGTAGGAACAGTGAACCATGCAAAGAGTGCTGGCATATCCCCTTGTTCAGGTGTCATTGTTGGTATGAAGGAAACAAAGGAAGATGTGGTGGATATGGCGCGCGCATTAAAAGCATTAGATGCAGATTCAATTCCTGTGAACTTTCTTCACGCAATTGATGGTACTGCTCTTGAGGGGACAGATGATCTTACTCCGACATACTGTTTAAAAGTGTTATGTTTATTCCGTTTTATTAATCCAACTAAAGAAATTCGTGTGTCAGGTGGGCGTGAAGTGAATCTGCGTAGTTTGCAACCGCTCAGTCTATATCCAGCTAACTCTATTTTTGTGGGGGACTATTTAACAACGGATGGACAAGATAGTACCGAAGATCACCAGATGATAAAAGACTTAGGGTTTGAGATTGATTATGTAAAAGAAGAAGAACCTATTTTATGAAAGCAAGGGTTTTCTGAAAAAAATAGCTCCATTTGGAATACTAAGGCGAAATCGATCAGATTTCGCCTTTTTGACGTATTCTCACTACAGTCCAAGCCTGCGTTAGTTACACGTAAGTTTTATATCACATATGCTTTCGAGCTTCTCGTTCTTCCGTAACCTGTACTACTGGTTCATCCCAGGGATGATTCGGATAGATCCCCTCTTCAATGATTCGCTTTAACAACATGTCATCTTTAGGGATTGAAAACTCTAATCGTATTGAGGTTACTTTCGTTCGACCCCCAACTTCACCTTCTGTTGGCACAGCATCTTCAGAGGGGACGAACTGCTCGACTCCTTCACTTGAATGCCAAGCCACGTTTTTGTAGTTTCCATATTTTAAGTCATCTATTTGCAATACACCTTTTATAACGTTTTCTAAGTATTCTGGTACCACAAAGGTCCTGACTCTATAAATCGGTACTAACTTCATATGCCTACCTCCAAATTATTATCTAACAAAATTTTAACATATTTCTCATGAGATACGTATACACACGATGCCTTTTAAGTATAGAGTAACTCAAGTTCTGCTAAAAGTTTGAGGTGAAAGGATTTTTACCCAAAGGATTATTCTTACCTTTGGATCATGCCCTATCCATTCAGGGCTTTGCTCTGCTTGAATTTGGGGAAGATAGAAAGTGTAGTGAAGAAGTTTGATTCGTTGACGTGTTTTCTTTATCATGTTATCGTATTAGCACGCTAAAGGATTTTGATTATTTTACTCAAATCAACGGAAATAGAGAGGGGTACATTGTTTTGGCAAATCGTCTTATGTTCGAAAAACCACTAGGAATGCGCGATACGCTTCCTTTTTTCTATCAACAAAAACGCAAAGCTCGTGAAGCAGTTTCACATAGAATTGAATCTTGGGGATATCAATTTCTAGATACACCAATGATGGAATACTTAGAAACGGTTGGAGAGGCTAGTGCGATCGGAGAAACACAGTTGTTTAAACTATTGGATCAGCAAGGTCATACGCTCGTTCTTCGTCCGGATCTTACATCACCAATTGCACGTGTAGCTGCGTCGCAGTTAAAGGAACAAGGGTATCCGCTTCGTTTAAGCTATGACGGTCCTGTGTTTCGCGCACAACAGATCGAAGGCGGGAAGCCTGCTCAATTTGAACAAGTTGGTGTTGAATATATCGGTGAGAACTCGATTTACGCCGATGCAGAGGTTATTGCTTTGCAGATTGAAACACTAAAAGCTGCCGGACTAGAAGAGTTCCAGTTAACGGTAGGTCATATTGGATATGTGAAAGGTCTCTTAAAAGAAGTCTTCGGAGATCAAGAAGAAACGCAAGAAGAGTTTTTGCGTTACTTGTATAGAAAGAATTATGTTGGTTTTAGAAAAGCATTAGAACAAGTTGCTCTTTCAGGTGAGAATAAGGCTAGAATGAAGCAATTACTTTCACTTAGAGGACAGAAAGACGTGTTAGCAACTGCTGAAGAAATTACAACAAATGGTGCCTGTCACCGAGCTACGAATGAGCTGAAACAGTTACAAAACCTTCTAGAATCATACGGCGTGAGTGAGTACGTGTCATTTGATCTAAACCTCATTAGCCATATGAGTTATTACACAGGGATTTTGTTTGAAGGATATGCTCCTCACTTAGGATCGCTTCTTTGTAACGGAGGGCGTTATGATCAGTTGCTTCCATCTTTCCAATCTACAGCTTCCGCTACAGGATTTGCGATTCGAGTCGATCGTTTAGTCGAAGCTATGGAACAACGTGAGGACCAAGTGGGGCCCGTTCTTGTCATGTACGAGCCACATACATTTGATCAAGGTTTACAGGTGGCACAAGAACTTCGCGCCGAAGGAGAGCAGGTCATTTTGCAAAACAAAGCGTATTACGAAGAAGGACAGAACAGTTACAAGCAAGTGATTGACGTGACGGAAGGGGGCGCTTCTGTTGAATAATTGGTTAACCATCGCAATGCCTAAGGGCAGAATTTTTGAAGAAGCGGCTGAACTTCTCCAGAAAGTTGGCTATGATTTTACAGATGTAGAGGATTCCAGAAAGTTAATTTTAGATTTCCCTGAATATAAAGTGCGTCTTATGATGGCAAAGCCTATGGATGTAGTCACTTATGTAGAATATGGTGCTGCTGACTGCGGCATTGCAGGGAAAGATGTGTTGTTAGAACAAGACCGGGACGTCTACGAAGTGCTAGACTTACAGATAAGCGGATGTTATTTGGCGGTGGCTGGTTTACCAGACAACCCTCTTAGCAAGATTGCGCCGAAGATTGCAACGAAGTATCCTCGTGTGGCTTCGGAATACTTCCGTGAGCAGGGTGAGCAAATTGAGATTATCCCACTAAACGGATCGATTGAGCTAGCTCCCCTCATTGGATTAACGGATCGGATTGTGGATATCGTATCTTCAGGCCAGACGCTACGAGAAAATGGTCTTGTAGAATATGAGAAGATTGCTGATATTACCTCACGCTTTATTGTCAATCCAGTTAGTTACCGGATAAAAAATGAACAACTTGATCCACTTATTGAAGCATTAAGTGAGTACGTCTAAGGAGGGTGAACCCATGAAGATCATCACACCTAAAGAAATTGATGCGTTTAAAAGAACGGTAGATGGCGGTACAGAAGATCAAAGGTCTACTGTTCAAACCATTATTGAAGATGTGAAAGAAAAACAGGACAAAGCTGTTCTCTCTTACACGAAACAGCTTGACGGAGCTGATTTGGAAAGCTTAGCTGTAACGAAAGAAGAATTTGCCCATGCAAGAAGTCAACTTGACCCAAGTGATGTAGCTGTTTTGGAAGAAGCGTGCGCAAATATTCGTTCGTTCCACCAAAAACAAGTTCGGAATTCTTGGTTCGATACGGACCAAGACGGAACCATGTTAGGTCAAAAAATTACACCCCTTGATGCAGTTGGTGTGTATGTTCCAGGAGGGACGGCAGCTTATCCATCGTCTGTTTTTATGAATGTGATGCCAGCCATTGTAGCCGGTGTGGAACGGATCGTCATGGTATCTCCTCCATCTGAAGAAGGTACATTACCAGCGGGTGTACTTGTAGCTGCAGAAATAGCGGGGGTTAAGGAAATCTATAAAGCAGGAGGCGCGCAGGCAGTTGCGGCACTTGCGTATGGAACAGAGTCGATCCAGCCTGTTGATAAAATTGTTGGTCCAGGAAATGTCTACGTAGCCCTTGCGAAACGAGAAGTTTTTGGCGATGTCGATATTGATATGATCGCCGGCCCAAGCGAAATTGTAGTTCTAGCTGATGAGACAGCTTTTGCGAGTGACATTGCAGCCGATTTACTATCACAAGCTGAGCACGATGCCAGATCTTCAAGCGTTTTAGTGACATCTTCCCAAGAACTCGCCGAAGAGGTGACCAGAGAAGTACACCAACAACTTGAGCACCTTCCGCGTAAACAGATAGCTCAAGCGAGTGTGAACGACTATGGCGGGATTGTAATTTGTGATAACTTATCTCAGGCAGTAGACGTAGTCAATGAGTTAGCTCCGGAACACTTAGAAGTTCAGACGAAAGAGCCATTTATGCTATTAGGGAAAATTAAGCATGCAGGTGCCATCTTTTTAGGGAGATATAGCTCAGAGCCTATCGGGGACTATTTTGCCGGGCCAAATCACGTATTACCGACAAGTGGAACTGCACGCTTTTCTAGCCCTCTCAATGTAGATGACTTTGTGAAGAAATCAAGCGTCATTTATTACAGTAAGGCTTCTTATGATAAACATGCTGATAAGATTGCTCGCTTTGCAAGATTAGAAGGGTTAGAAGCCCACGCTCGTGCAGTAGAGATGAGAAAGGAGTCAGGTGAGAAATGACAGAAGAACGAGTAAGTCGAATCGAACGAGAAACAGGAGAAACAAACATATCACTGGATTTAGCTATCGATGGAACGGGGAAAGGGACGATCCATACACAAGTTCCTTTCCTAACTCATATGCTTGAATTATTTAAAAAGCACGGTTTCTTCGACCTAACCGTTGAAGGAAAAGGTGATGTGGAGGTAGATGATCACCATCTGACGGAAGATATCGGTATCTGTCTAGGACGGGCACTTCGGGAAGCATTATTGGATAAAGCGGGTATCAAGCGTTATGGCTCCTTTTCACTTCCTATGGATGAAACGCTTGTAACGGTTGCCGTAGACCTAAGTGACCGTCCACATCTCGAATGGAGAGCGGATTTGCCAGCTTCTAAAGTGGGCACATTTGATACAGAGAATGTTCATGAGTTTTTCTGGAAGCTTGCGCTTGAAGCTCGCATGAATTTACATATCGTTGTGCATCACGGAACCAACACACATCATATTATTGAGGCAATCTTTAAAGCAACAGCCCGTGCACTTGATGAAGCTACGCAAATTGATCCTCGTATTCAGGGCATTATGTCGACAAAGGGGAGTTTGTAAATGATCGGTATTATCGATTACGGGATGGGAAATTTATTCAGCGTTTCAAAAGCGCTAGAACGTTTAGATGTTCCATATGTCCTAACAAGCGATCCGGAACAACTTGCTCAATGCGAGGGGCTTATCCTTCCTGGAGTAGGAGCTTTTCCTGACGCAATGAAATCTTTAGCTGAAACAGGGATGAAGGATTTTGTCTTGTCTAAAGCAGCTGAAGGGATGCCGCTTCTCGGCATTTGTTTAGGGATGCAGCTCTTGTTTGATGAAAGTGACGAAGGAGGCATGACAGAAGGGTTAGGGTTGTTGCCAGGGAGTGTGGTGCGTTTTAAAGGAATTGATTCAGAAGGGAATCGTTTTAAGGTTCCTCATATGGGCTGGAATCACCTTGATCCACAGCAACCTAGTTCGCCCCTTCTTCAAAATGTGGAAGATGGTTATGTTTATTTCGTACATTCTTACTACGTTCAAGCTAAACAGCGTGAGGACATCATCGCAAGTGCTCAGTATGAAACAGAAGTGCCTGCGGTAGTCGGTAGAGCGAATGTATTTGGGGCGCAGTTTCACCCAGAGAAGAGTGGGGATACGGGCATGACAATTTTACGAAACTTTTGTGAACTGGTCAGTAAGGGAGGAGTCGAACTATGAGTCAATTTACAATCTATCCAGCAATCGATATGAAAAACGGGAAATGTGTACGTCTTGAACAAGGAGATTTCGATAAAGAAACGATTTACGGGGATTCACCGTTTGATGTAGCAAAGGGCTTTCTAGAACAAGGGGCTGAATGGATCCACATGGTGGACTTAGACGGTGCGAAAGAAGGAAAGCGTATAAATGCAGAGCACATCCTTCGTGTTGTTGACGAGTTGTCTGTAAACGTACAAATGGGAGGCGGCATCCGAAACAAAGAAGATGCAGCATACTATTTAGACCGTGGTGTAGACCGCGTTATTATTGGAAGCTTGGCTATTTCGAACCCGGAATTAACGAAGGAACTAGTAGCGGAATACGGGAGCAAGATTGCAATAGGATTAGATGCGCGTGATGGATACGTGGCAACGGATGGTTGGTTAACGAAATCTGATCGTACAGCGATTGAAGTGGGACAATATTTTGCTGAAGCGGGTGTTGAGACGTTTATTTATACCGATATCTCAAAGGACGGTATGATGAGCGGGCCAAGCACAGATCAAATTGTCGAGCTAGCCAAACAAACTGGGAAAGAGGTTATTGCCTCTGGTGGTGTTCGTAATATAGAAGACCTTATAAGCTTAAAGAAATATAGTGATCAAAATGTCGGTGGTGCTATTGTTGGAAAAGCCATCTACACAAAAGAACTTCCTCTAAGAAAAGCATTAACTGAGGTGAATCAATAATGCTCACAAAACGTATTATTCCCTGTCTAGATGTGAAAGATGGCCGCGTTGTAAAGGGGATTCAATTTGTTCAGATCCGTGATGCAGGTGATCCAGTCGAGCTGGCTACGGTTTATGATAAACAAGGGGCAGATGAGCTTGTATTTTTAGACATCTCAGCTTCTCATGAAGGGCGTAAAACGATGATTGAAGTCGTTCGTGAAGTTGCAGGTACGCTCGCTATCCCATTTACAGTTGGGGGAGGCATTGGTTCTCTTGAGGACATGCGCGCCATTTTGCGGGCAGGAGCTGATAAAGTATCGTTAAACTCAGCGGCCGTAAGGAATCCTGAGTTGATTACTGAGGGCTCTGACTTTTTCGGGGCGCAGTGTATTGTTGTGGCAATAGATGCACGTTTCGATGATTCGATCGGCTCTTGGCGTGTATATACACACGGTGGACGTAATGCTACAGAATGGGAAGTGCGTGACTGGGCTAAGCATGTTGTAGAGAGAGGGGCAGGAGAAATTCTGTTAACAAGTATGGATCAAGATGGTGAGAAAACAGGCTTTGATCTTGATCTTCTTAAGGCGGTTCAACAAGTTGTCGATGTTCCTGTGATTGCTTCAGGCGGAGCTGGCAATGCGCAACATTTCGTAGATGTTTTCAAGGAAGCGGACGCAGATGCTGCACTCGCAGCTTCAATCTTCCACTATAAAGAAACATCCGTACAGAGTGTGAAAGGTGAATTAAAAGAAAACGGGGTGCATGTGAGATGAATGTAGAAGCCATACAATTTGATGAAAAAGGACTTGTTCCAGCGATTATACAAGATGCACGTAGTAAAGAAGTTCTGACGCTTGCTTACATGAATGAAGAAGCCGTTAAGAAATCAGTTGAATCAGGAGAGACACACCTTTACAGTCGTTCTCGCCAAGAGTTATGGCACAAAGGAGCCACGTCTGGAAACACTCAATCCATCCAATCGATGAAGTATGACTGCGATCAAGATGCTGTATTGCTACAAGTGATTCCTCAAGGACCTGCTTGTCATAAAGGGGACTATTCTTGTTTCTCAGAAACGGTGTATGGGAAAGAAATAGAATCCAAAAGCAACCGTTATGAAATTCTGGACGATTTGCAAAGTACATTGGCTGAACGTTTAGCCACTTTACCAGAAGGTTCGTATACATCTCAGTTATTCCAAGAAGGTGTGGATCGAATACTTAAGAAAGTGGGCGAAGAAGCAGGTGAAGTCATTATTGCGGCGAAAAATAATGACGCTGAGGAGTTAACATGGGAAACGGCAGACTTGTTATTCCATACGCTTATGCTCCTTACTGAAAGAGGAGTTCCATTTGATCATGTGCTTGGAGCCTTAGAAGGTAGAAGCAGCAAAAAGTAAGTCGTATGGATAAAAACGGAATCGCTCCTATAATCCCCTTTACAAATATGGTATACTGCTAAAGGAATGTTACGGTTCGAAGATAGGAGGACCTACATGCATACTTCAAACAACAATACTGGAGGAGCTGTTGTTGATAATATAATTCCGTTCACCCCTGAAGGTGAGTTTTACTTCAATAAAGGTGTTCGTGCTTTCAGAAAGCGTGAATTTGAAAAAGCATCAAAATGGTTACGAAGAGCGGTTGAATTATCACCAAAGCAACCGGTTTATCAATGCCAGCTTTCTGTCGTGCATACAGAGACGGGTGATTATCATACAGCGAACCAGATTTTAATGAATGTATTAGCAGATTTTGGCCATGAATATGTCGATTGTTATTATCTTATTTCGAATAACTATGCTCACTTAGGGTTATTTCAGGATGCTAAGAAGTACGCTAAAGAGTACTTGAATAAAGCCCCTGAAGGTGATTTTAAAGAAGAAGCAGAGCAATTAGTCTCTGTGCTAGATATAGAAGAAGAAGAGGATGAGGACGACGATTGGGCATTTGAAGAAGAAGATGAATTAATGATGCACCAAGAGTCGGCTTTTTATTATATGGAGCGACAACAATGGAAAGAAGCGCTACCCATTTTAGAGGAAATGATTCGTCTCTTTCCTAATTTTGTTTCGGCTAAGCATGATTATGCCGTATGTCTCTTTTTCGCGGGTGAAGAGCAAGAAGCAATAGAGCTAGAGGAAGATTGGCGTGAGCAGGAACCGTTGTCTCTTCACTCTATGTGTAATCTGGCTGTGTTTTATTTCCATCAAGGGAAGACTCAACAAAGTCAGGAGCACATACAAAAACTTCGAAATGTGTATCCTATAGGAGAGCAACAAAAACTTCGTGTAGCTGCTACGTTAACCCAAGTTGGGGAGTACGAAGCAGCGTATGATCGTTTTTGCCGGTTGGAAAAAGGTAAACTAAAAGGGCACTTATCTTATTATAAATGGTTTAGCATAGCAGCTTACCATACCGGAGAGCCTTCTAAAGCGTTAAGCTTATGGGAAGAAGGATGCACTAGACACCCAAATCTAGCAGAACAAGGCGGACCGTGGCAACAAGGATAAAATACCCTCATGAGCATATAGGTAGACTCAATTGGACAGATTTTATACCATGAGATTACAGCAAAAGAGAATGAAAAGGGGTTGAGCGAAGTGAGCGAAGAAATGATCTACGATGTAATCATCGCAGGTGCTGGCCCGGCAGGTATGACAGCAGCTGTTTACACTTCTCGTGCTAACTTAAATACACTTATGATTGAACGTGGAATTCCAGGCGGACAAATGGCGAATACCGAAGAAGTTGAGAACTACCCTGGGTATGAGCATATTCTAGGTCCGGACCTTTCAAATAAAATGTTTGATCACGCTAAGAAATTCGGTGCAGAATATGCATACGGAGACATTAAAGAGATCGTTGACGGTAAAGAATATAAAACCGTTAAAGCAGGAAATAAAGAATATAAAGCTCGTTCCATTATTATCGGAACAGGAGCTCAATATAAAGCATTAGGTGTGCCTGGTGAATCCGAACTTGGCGGCCGTGGTGTTTCATACTGTGCCGTATGTGATGGTGCATTCTTCAAGAACAAAGAACTCGTTGTTGTTGGTGGAGGCGACTCCGCTGTTGAAGAAGGAGTTTATTTAACTCGCTTTGCAAGCAAAGTAACGATTGTTCACCGTCGTGATTCCTTACGTGCACAGCAAATTCTACAACAACGTGCCTATGACAACGAAAAGATCGATTTTATTTGGGATACTGAGGTAACGAAAATTAACGATGAAAATGGTAAAGTAGGAAGCGTTTCTCTTGTAAATAACAAGACGGGCGAAGAGTACGACAAACCAATTGATGGTGTGTTTATCTATATCGGTATGATTCCTCTAAGTAAACCATTTGAATCCATCGGCATTACAAACGAAAACGGCTATATCGAAACAAATGAAAAAATGGAAACGAAAGTGCCAGGAATCTTCGCAGCCGGAGATATTCGTGAAAAGGAACTTCGTCAAATCGTAACCGCTACAGGTGATGGTAGTATTGCAGCTCAATCAGCTCAACACTACATCGAGAACTTGTTAGAGGAAATTGGCGAAGCATAAGCGTTCCATGCAAGGTTCAGCCGCAATTGTAAAGATGCCTGTTACCAAACGTAACGAAACGTAATAGCATTTTAATTGTGCTGTAACACGCATGAAACAATTATGGGGTATAATATAATTAACTAATTGACCCCCTTTTAATAAATATATTTGGCACAGGCAAATTCGCCTGTGCCCCTTTTTTTGTCTAAATGTAAGTGGTGAAGGTGCGTTACGCGAACTTATGGCATTTTGCTTATGCGGGCCTGCAGGATGCAGGTCAGTTCGGTGTTGGCACAGGACGTGCCGTTTTTAACCGAACTTCCTCTTTTGCTGGGCACCCCGCCTGCGCTTTTCTGATGTCTAGCTCCGGCGGGGAGGGCCTAGCGAGATAAGTCATCTTTTCTCCAAAGGCTATTCGCCTTTTCCGAAAAGCTGTCTTATCCGTACGGCCCTGGGCACCCCGCCTGCGCTTTTCATGTCTAGCTCCGGGGGCTAGGGGCTAGCGAGATAAGCAAACTACCTGCAGTGGCTAATCGCCACTTCCGGCATTTTGCTTATCCGTACGCCCCTGGGCGAGCCCCATGCGCTTTTCTAATTGTCTAGCTCCGGCGGGGAGGGCCTAGCGCGATAAGCAATCTACCTCCAGTCTGCTCTGCAGACTTACAGTAGCTTGCTTATCCGTACGGCCCTGGGCACCCCGCCTGCGCTTTTCTAATACGCTTTTCTAACAATAAAAACCA
The DNA here is from genome assembly GCF_014642405.1 of Pontibacillus salipaludis. GTDB lineage: Bacteria > Bacillota > Bacilli > Bacillales > BH030062 > Pontibacillus > Pontibacillus salipaludis. The sequence goes on along the minus strand of NZ_BMIN01000004.1, from coordinate 284,067 downwards.
TAGTATAATAATAAGGAGAATGCCTCTCGCATTTTTTAAATGAGGTGAGTAGTGTGCAGCGAGTTACAAATACAGTTTTACGTAAAAACGATGAAGTGTTAATGCTTCAGAAGCCACGCCGGGGTTGGTATGTGGTTCCTGGTGGGAAAATGGAGCAGGGAGAGCATATTAAAGAAACGGCAGCACGAGAATACAAAGAAGAAACAGGGTTAACGCTAAAGGATCCGCAACTTCGTAGTGTATTTACCTTCATTATGAAAGACGGAGAAGAGGTAGCTCATGAATGGATGATGTTCACTTTCTACAGTGAAGATTATTCAGGAACGTTAAAGTCGGAAAGTCCTGAAGGAGAACTGGAATGGGTTCCTGTTGCAGAAGTTCTTCAAAAGCCTATGGCAGAAGGCGATCAACATTACCTTCGACATATACTGAATCATAATTCAATCTTATATGGCACCTTTACGTATACACTTGATTTTAAGTTAATAGACGTTACGCTTGATCCAATGAATCCATAAAAAGGGAGAGATGGAAACATGGTAGATCAAACACAAGAAACCCAACTCGTAATTATCACAGGAATGTCTGGTGCCGGAAAAACAGTCGCAGTTCAAAGCTTTGAAGATTTGGGCTTCTTCTGTGTGGATAATTTACCACCTGCACTACTTCCAAAGTTCTTAGAATTAATGAAGGACCCTAAGAATAATATACAAAAAGTCGCCCTTGTTATGGATTTGCGAGGTAGAGAATTCTTCGATACGCTTTTTGCAGCGTTAGATCGATTGTCAAAAGAAGACGGCTTAAATGAACACATTCTTTTCCTTGATGCGGAAAACCAATCACTGGTTTCACGTTATAAGGAAACACGCCGCTCCCATCCTTTAGCTCCAGATGGGCTACCAATGGAAGGCATTCAGCAAGAGCGTCTTATGCTTGATGAACTTCGTGGTCGTGCTCAACAAATTATTGATACTACTACATTGAAGCCACGTGAACTTCGAGAGCGCATTTTGGAATCTTACGCTGAGAAAACACAACAAGTGTTCTCCGTGCAAGTTGTTTCTTTTGGATTTAAATATGGATTGCCCATTGATGCGGACCTTGTATTCGATGTTCGCTTCTTACCGAACCCACATTATGTGGAACAGATGCGCCCGTTAACAGGGTTAGATGATGAAGTATCAAAATACGTATTTAAGTGGACAGAAACGAACCAATTTTTAGAGAAGTTGTTCGACTTGTTAGGGTACATGTTGCCGCAATATAAAAGGGAAGGAAAGAGTCAGCTTGTGATTGCAATTGGTTGTACTGGGGGACAACACCGCTCAGTAGCCATCGCAGAACACATTGCAAACCACTTCTCGCGCGATTATGTTGCTCATGTCACCCATCGAGATGTCGATAAAAGAAAGGGAAAATAGACGATGCCTAAAAAACCGTTACCTCGAGTAGTTGTACTTGGAGGAGGGACAGGGATGCCGGTTTTATTACGAGGCTTAAAGTCTTTCCCGATAGATTTGTCAGCTATCGTTACTGTTGCTGATGATGGGGGAAGCTCTGGACGTTTGCGTGAGGAATTGTCTATGCCGGCTCCAGGTGACATCCGAAATGTTATTGCTGCATTATCTGATGCAGAGCCGATGCTGTTGGATCTTTTCCAGCATCGGTTTCAAAATGGCAACGGGTTATCTGGACATTCCATGGGAAATTTACTTTTAGCTGCTATGAATTCCATCACTGGCGATTTCTTTCACGGCATTAAAGAAATTTCCCGTGTCTTAAATGTAAAAGGAAATATTTTTCCTATTGCAAACCAAAATATGTTCCTTCATGCTGAAATGATGGATGGGTCTGTTGTTTCAGGCGAATCCAAGATTCCTACATCAGGAAAGAAGATCAAACGAGTCTTTCTAAGCCCTGAGCCAGTTCAACCTCTTCCTGAAGCTGTGAAAGCTGTTAAGGAAGCAGACCTGGTTGTCATTGCGCCGGGCAGTTTATATACAAGTACCCTACCCAATATGATTGTTTCTCAAATCGGAGATGCTTTACGTGAGACGCAAGGAGAAGTTGTCTATGTGTGTAACGTGATGACTCAACATGGAGAAACCACAGACTACACTGCATCTGATCACGTCCAAGCCATTCAAGATCATATTGGAGAAGGATGCCTTCATTCGATTGTCGTCCATAATCAGATTATTGATGATGAGGTTCGAAAAATGTACGCCGTTGAGCATGCATCACCTGTTATTAATGACCAAGATCGGTTACGCGAAATGGGCGTTAACGTTATAGAAGGTGATATTATTGATCAAAATCAAACGTCACTACGTCACGATACAACAAAAGTCGCCAAGTTGTTATATTCTATGCTTGATTAAGCATGTGCTTGAATAACCACTAGGTGAAGAGGAGGTGAGAGGGTTGTCATTTGCTTCTGAAACCAAAAAAGAATTGACCGGCATTGAAGTGGAACCGTGTTGCATGGAAGCAGAATTAGCAGCATTAATCCGTATGAATGGCTCCATCTCGTTTTCCAATCGGAACTATATTCTAGATGTTCAAACGGAAAATGCAGCGATTGCCCGTCGAATTTATACGTTAGTCAAAAATCTATACCAACTACCAGTAGAGCTATTGGTTCGTAAAAAAATGCGTTTAAAGAAGAATAACGTTTATATTGTTCGAATGAAAGAAAAGGTTCGTGATTTATTGCAGGATTTAGAGATACTAGAAGAGCCTTTTACTCTAATTCGGACGATTTCCAAAAAGTATCAGCAAAAATCATGCTGTATGCGTGCCTATTTAAGAGGTGCCTTCTTAGCAGGTGGATCTGTAAATAATCCAGAAACATCTTCTTACCACATGGAGATCTTCACCTTTTATGAAGATCACAATGAATCTCTGTGTGAACTTATGAATCAGTTTGATCTACACGCAAGAGCAATTGAGCGGAGAAAAGGGTATATCTGCTATTTGAAAGAAGCCGAGAAGATTACTGAATTCCTCAATATCATTGGAGGTCACCAAGCCTTATTGAAATTTGAAGATGTCCGCATAATGCGTGATATGCGAAATTCTGTGAATCGACTTGTAAATTGTGAAACGGCTAATCTGAATAAAACAATTGGAGCTGCCTTCCGTCAGGTAGAGAATATTAAACTTATTCAAAGTACAGTGGGATTAGAAGCCTTGCCGGATAAATTACAAGAACTAGCCGTCCTTCGTGTAGAGCATCAAGATGTTACCTTGAAAGAGCTTGGGGAGCTTATGTCTCCTACCATTAGTAAATCTGGCGTGAATCATCGCCTTCGTAAAATTGATGAATTTGCTGATAAGCTTCGTAAAGGCGAACTTGCGGTTAAATAATAGATATCCATTCCTTTTTTATGAGGTTCATGATATAATAATCTTAAAATTTCGACGCTTCTTATCGGAAGCGTTTTTTTTACAAATGTGTGATAGCGCTTTCGAAAATGATGAAAACCTTATTTAAATAGATGATACAGAGAGGGGAATTGGATTGATCGAGCGGTCTGTGAAAGTAGAATTAAGTACCGGATTACAAGCAAGGCCAGCTGCCTTATTCGTTCAAGAAGCCAATCGTTTTTCATCCGATATCTTTTTAGAGAAAGAAGGAAAACGGGTAAATGCTAAAAGCATCATGGGACTCATGAGTGTTGCTGTTGGGCCAGGAGAAACGATTACACTTCAGGCAGAAGGAACAGATCAAGACAGCGCTATTGATAAACTAGTTGAATTTGTGACTAGTCAGTAAGGTATACTTATTTGTTATCTTAATTGTGAAGAAATGAACAACAAAGCTCAAGAATCGATATGGAATCGATTCTTGAGCTTTTTTATGTAGCTGTGGTTTCTGGGAGGTCATGATCTCGGCGAGGTTTAGTATAAGAGTATAGTTCCGACTTGAGGCTGAGTAAAATATCTTCTCAGGTAGGAGGAAGGAAATGGATGTAGTTTATATAATAGGTTATAGATAAGGGAAAAGGGAGGATTATATGGAAACAATCATTGAAGTAGAAGGTATTCGAAAAGGATATAAAAAACGGAAATCCAAAGAAGAGTTTATAGCTGTGGATGATATTTCTTTCTCCGTTCGTAAGGGGGAAATTGTAGGGCTGCTTGGACCAAACGGAGCAGGTAAAACCACTACGATTAAAAGTATATGTGGACTACTCGTTCCTGATCAAGGATCGATTAAAATTAACGGGTATGACAGCGTGAAAGAGCGTAACAAGGCTTTACGTCACATTAGTGCAGTATTAGAGGGGAATCGAAATGTGTATTGGCGTTTATCTGTAGAAGAGAATCTTGAGTATTTTTCGGGTAATCGTGGCATGAGGAAAAAAGAATCCAAAGAGCGAATTGACCAACTCCTGGAACTTTTTCGCTTAGAAGATAAACGCAGTGAGATTGTGAATAATCTTTCACGTGGTATGCAGCAAAAGCTGGCTATAGCTGTTGCCTTAATGGCGAATACAGACGTGATTCTACTTGATGAGCCAACCCTTGGCTTAGATGTAGAAACCAGTTATGAAGTTCGTTCATTGTTAAAGCACATTGCAGAGCAAGAAGGAAAAACAATTATCATTAGTACACATGATATGGCCGTTGTGCAAGACCTTTGTAAACGAACGGTCATTATCAATAGCGGAAAGGTTATTGCCGATGAAAATGTACAGCATCTCCTAAAGTTATTTGAAACAAGCGCCTATGAAATTCAATTAAAAGAAACGCTCACCGAAGAACAACTCACCAAACTCCACCATCAGTTCCCAATTTTTAATCTCCATGACCTCACCTTAGAAGTTAGTCTAGAACATGAAGAAGCGATTTATCAAATAATGAATATACTCAGCCTTAACCAAACGGGTATTGAAACAATTAATCGCACTCAAGTAAATTTTGAGCAAGTATTTAGAAGACTAGTAAAAGAGGAGGCTGTATCATGAGTGCCTTTCTACAAGTCTTACGAGTGAACACAAAGAAAGAATTTATAGAAATGAAGCGTTACTTACCCAATACGTTAAGCTTATTGGCCACATTTTATATCATCTTTCTAGCTCTATTCTTTGGAATTCAAGTAGTTGGCGATCCGGCTGAAGCTTCTTCAAATACTCAGTACATTATCGTAAACTATGTATTTTGGTACTTTGCAATGATGACACTCCAATCGACTGGGGGAGCCATTACAATGGAAGCGATGCGAGGAACGTTGGAACAGTTGTATATGTCTCCTGTTTCAGCATGGCGGATTCTTTTGGCTCGTGTGTTTGGAATGGTAGCCATTCATCTCAGTATTATGATCGTACTCATTTTTTCTTCAATGCTAACAACAGGAGAGTGGTTGCACTTAAACGTAGGAGCTATTATTCCTATTCTCTTACTGACCATTATTAGTATGATTGGCGTTAGTTTTATTATTGCTGGTATATCAGTCATCTTTAAACAAGTCGATGCGTTCTTGCAAATCTTGCAATTTATTCTCATGGCATTTGCATTTGTCCCGCTCTCCGTCGCCCCTTACCTCGTTTTTGCTCCTTTTGTAAAAGGAGTCGATATGATGCGTCACGTTATGATTCATGGTTATACCCTTGGAGACTTTACGTGGGTAGATTACTCCTGGTTAGTTGGGAATGGGATTTTTTACGCCATTGTTGGCGTCATCGTTTATCGAAGTTGTGAACGCTTGGCGATGAATAAAGGGTTGTTGGGTCATTATTAATGAGGAGAAGGCTAGCTATGATGCTAGCCTTCTTTTTATGTGGTTATCTCTCATAATAGGTTTGTTCAAGAGTCGGAGTTGAGAGAATGTTTCCGTTAACGTTAGTGTTGAGTAAGGTGGGCCGAAACTACTCGCTTTCCGCGGGCGGCCCCACACGAGGTGGGGTCGTTCGACGTTGTCATAGGACGTGACGGTTTTAGTCGAACTTCCTCTTTCTTTTTAGAGCCTCCTCCCTCACTGCGTTCGGTGCGGGGTCTCGTCTACCTCTTTCTCCCGCAGGAGTCTCGCAGTTTCCCGGCCCACCTTTGCCAAATACGGAGAAACGGAAACTTGCCAAATAAGGAGAGGATGGAGAAAATTTAGAAGTGGTCCGTTCAACTACTTAAAGCTTGGGCTTACTGGGGGACTGCGAGACTCCCGCGGGGAAAGGAGCCTGTCCAGTTCCGGAGTGGAGGACCTAGCGAGATAAGCCATCTTTTTTACAAAGGCTAATCGCCTTTTCCAAAAAGCTGACTTATCCGTACGGTCCTAGGCACCACTCCTGCACTTTAAATCTAGGGGAGACCCCACAGAGAGCGCTAGCGAACGAGGAGGCTTCCCAGCTCCCCGCAGGAAAGCGAGTTGTCCCCAAGCCTGCCCTAGCCTTCATGCGGTAACGGACACCTCCTTACCTAAATGCCTCTTGCTTGAATTAGGAAAGAAAAGGAGAGTTTTTATCTGGTGGTGAGAGGGAAATTGAGTGAGTGAAGTCAAAGAGGTGATTGAATGAATAAGCGGAACCTGGTTATTATTACGCTTGCGGCGGTGTCGATGACATTCTTTTATATGATCGTAGAGCTCAGTTTTAAGGCTGATGTTTCAAAAGGGTTGGTCTTTGCCATATTCCTAGTCTTTGCTGTTTTCTTTGCCCTCTATTTTATATTTGCACTTCCTATTCTTATTTATTTGCAAAGGAAGATTGGCGATCGGGATTATAGCTTGAAATACTTTGTTGCTTTTTTGGGAGGCTCATTTCTCATCCACCTCCTGGTAAACCCTGTATTGAATGAGTATCAAGCTCCATTTGTTACTCCTCTGTGGTACATTTATGTCGTAAGTACGGCGCTGTTCATTTGGCTGTGGGATTCTGCGAAAGTTAAAGTTTTTGCATAAAAAAACCGCTCTGATTCTTATCAGAGCGGTTTTTCATAATGGTTGGATTAACCTTGACTACGTTCGAAAACGTTGTCGATTAGGCCGTATTCTTTTGCCTCTTGAGCTGTCATGAAGTTGTCACGGTCCGTGTCGCGTTCAATTACAGACAGGTCTTGACCTGTGCGCTCAGAAAGGATTTGGTTTAGTTTCTCACGCATTTTGATAATGCGTTTTGCGTGGATTTCAATGTCAGATGCTTGACCTTGAGTTCCGCCAAGTGGTTGGTGGATCATAACTTCACTGTTTGGAAGAGCAGAACGTTTGCCTGGCTCACCAGCAGCTAGAAGGAAAGCACCCATAGATGCTGCCATACCTGTACAGATTGTTGCTACATTTGGCTTAATGAACTGCATCGTGTCATAAATCGCCATACCAGCTGTAATGGAACCACCTGGAGAGTTGATGTATAGAGAGATATCCTTCTCTGGATCTTCTGCCTGAAGGAATAGCATTTGTGCTACGATTGAGTTTGCTACGTTATCATCAATAGCGCTCCCAAGCATAATAATGCGGTCTTTCAGAAGGCGTGAATAGATGTCATACGCACGTTCACCGCGGTTTGTCTGTTCAATAACTGTAGGGATTAAATTCATGAAATTCTCCTCCTTTAAATCGTGTTCTAACACTAAGTAAGTACCGAATTAATTTTATCATACACGCAAGGTCAAAAAAGGTCAAACGAAAGGATTGATGTTTTCTTACTAACTATGTAGAAGACCTTTCTTTCATTATATGTATATGATGATCCGGCTACACATACAATCAATTTTTCCCCATTTCATGAAAGCTAAACGTTTTGAAAATGTTATTTTCTAAGTGCTCTAATTTGCCAGATCGCCTGATGAATATTCTTCGACAAATCCTTCTCTCTTACCTCCCACACGTTCCATCCATTTCGAATTAAAAATTTGGACCTTTTCTTTAAATGTCGCTTCTTCACAGGGTGTAACAGATCTTCTGGTTTGTAAAAAAGGATAGCTACTTTTACATCTAACAAAGCAAGGTCAATCTTAACTCTCCCGACTTTCACATGTGTATAAGGAAGGAACCCGTAACACCTAAGAGAATAATAGGTCTTACGAAGCCCGGGTGAATGGGACGGGGGTTCATGGGAATCTTGTTGTAAGCTTGGAATCGGATAACGAAATAACCCAAGCCCACCAATAATAATGAATGAAAAGATTAAGCATACCCAAACGCCAACAGCTATAGACATAGAGCATCACCTCGAAGCTAGCATTTCCAAAAGCACGAGGGCTCATACTCAATGAAATGGGTCTTGAATTTTAATAATTTGAACCGTATAATGGAAGTTGTCCTTATTATAACTAGCATGCGCTCGTAGCTCAGCAGGATAGAGCGGTAGGTTCCGGTCCTACGTCTGTCGGGGGTTCGAATCCTCTCGAGCGCGCTTATACGTTATAAACGGCGGTATCATGCGATTCTATTCCGAAATTTCAGGCGTAATCGTCTCCGTGAGGTTAGCGGAGAGACGGAAACCTTCGAATTTTGGAAAGCCGATTTAGGCGGCATTTACGTCCCTAATCCAGTTAGAGTCTGCGTCCGCCGAGCCCTGCGTTTCTCTGTACACTATTACAAGAAATGGAGGGCTTTTTTATGCGCAAAAAGAATAGGCAAATTGCAACAAGAAGAAGAACCGGAGTCATGCAACGGAGGGACGTCGGAGAAAACGATTCAATACGTCCTGGTCTTACCGCTGAGATCGCGTTATCTAAGTTAATGATGATTTATGAAACGGAGAACTACCGGGAAAAAACGATGCAAGGATATCGGTATCATTGGGAGGAATTCTTCAGAGTCACCGGAAAAATATTTGCGGACGAAGTGGAAGAGGAAGATTTCAGAAGATATATTTCGGTGTTACTTAAAGTGAGGGAACTATCACCCGTAACGGTTAACATTAGGCTTACGAGTGTCCGGGCAATGTATAAGCGTCTAAAGAACGAAAATATCATCTCCTATAATCCCGCTGAAAGGATCCGTAAATTAAAAACTGATGAGCAGCGTATTTTCACACTAAGCGACAACCAAGTGCGCCGGCTATTTGCCGTAATAAATATGGATATTTACGCAGGATTCCGTGACTACGTTTCTATGCTGGTTATGTTAAAGTGCGGTTTGCGTGTAAATGAAATTGATTCTATGGAAGTTGAGGATATAGACTTCGAAAACGGAATGCTTATACTACCGGGAGCTAAGAACAAGAACCGTAAGACGAGGATGGTTCCTATGACGGAAAAGGTGCAGAAAAACCTCGCTCAGTTAGTTACCGAAACACGGGATTACTTCGGTGCTGATGTAACTCATGTCTTTACGAACCAATTTGGCGAGCCGCTTCGTTATGATCGCATTAGGAAACGAATGGATTCGTACGCTAGAAAAGCTGGTTTGAAAGATGAGGTAAGAGCAAGTCCGCACTCGTTGCGTCATACCTTCGCCGTTAACTATTTGAAAAATGGTGGGGATATCCGAAGCTTGCAAATGATCCTCGGACATGCTGACTTAGCTACGACACAAAGGTATTTAGACTATACGGACGATATCGTGGTCACAAAGTATAACGAAGTGAACAAGAAGGATAATTTAGATGTGTAGCAGGTATATTTTATTGGCTCGTTGAATTAGGAATTATAAGAAGTAGGTATTGAGAGGGGTTTCTGTGTGGGAGTAAGCTTCAATGATTGGAAAGATAGGTACACTTCGAGGTCAGATTTAAGTAGATTTTTGGTGCATTTAACTAAACCGAATCCAGAAATTGGTGACGAAGTTGATGTACTTTTAAAGATACTAAACGACGGACACCTAAAGGGAAGTGGAAAAGAAGGTTTTATCAACGGGAAGAATAAGGCTGTCTGCTTCCAAGATGTACCTCTATATTCGGCTAATCAAAATATACTATTTGAAAAAGAGTTACGTCGAAGGAAAGAAACTGGTATCAAACGTTACACCGCTACGGGAATAGCTATTAAAAGAGAAGTAGTTTACAATAGCGGAGGACGACCTGTGATTTACGATGATAGAGAAGAGGCTATGAAGTATTTACCCGAAGAAGAATATTGGAGAATTGTTGATTTAAAATTGAAATCAGAAGATCAAATTGTAGATTGGATGCATGAAAGAGAGTGGAGGGTTAAAGGGGATTTCTATTTTAAAGAAAAAATGGCTCATGTTTATATTTTATTAGGAGGAAAAGTTAGATATAGAAAGTTCATTAAAGAAGCTGACGAAGAGATAATAAGAAAAATTGGTGGTATAACTACTATGGCACCTATAATACAGTAGCTATTTAAGTCCGGCAATTTTTGCTGGGCTTTTTTTTTTAGAAATTATCACAAAGGAGTGTGATCGAATGGGTAAAAGAGGACCGGAGAAGCAGCCGTTAGATTGGCGGCATAGAGAAGCTATGTTTCTTGCAATATATCGCTGGTACAACAAAACGGAAATTTGCGAGGATCTAGGAATCAGCCGTATGACGTTGTGGAAGTGGGAGCAGCGTGAGGATTATCAAAAAGAGTACCTAGAAACGCGCAAGGATTACTGGAAACGGTGGCATAGTCTTAGACGTGAAAACAGACGTAAGCAAAAGAAAGCTATGCAGCGTAAAAGTAAACGTAATAAGTCTGCGTAAGGATGTTAGCGTGTATCCAAAACTGACATTATAGTTCAATTGTATAATCGTTGATATGACGGAATTTTCTCGCCGAAAACTAGTTTACAAAAATGCACTCTCAGCGACATTTTTAAAGCGTGACCGGAAGTGCGGAATTAGGCCGACCGCTTACCGGCTTACGACCGATGCCAATCGCCGAAATGTACGGAATGTAGCACGTAGTAAATCGGAGGGAAACGTTGATATGAGGGCGTTTGTAGGCGTATGCAGATCGGTAATGGTCGGTAGTTTAGCGCGGTCATACGTTGGCAAAATTAAGCGAAAATAAGCGGTTTTCATACTTCCGAATACTTCCGATTTTGTCCGCTTTTTCGGCGTTTTTCGTTTGAGTACGTTTTAGTATATACGGACTTTTAGGCGTCCATTAACCAGCCACGCGGACCTGACGCGAGGGGTCCGGAACACTTTGGGCGCTTCAGTTTACTTCACATATTCGGGCTATTCTACGGTTAAATTCCGTTAATGGGGGCGGAATTACCAGGCGAAGCGTTCACCGCGGACGGTCTCCGAATATTTTCGGGGCAGCCAGAGCGACTTTATTCGTACACTTAGAAGGAATTGGAATCTGTTGCCTAGAAATAATTATTGCGGAAGGAGGTGTAGTTTAAATGTATGCTACGGATAAACAAGTTGTATGGAACTTGGCGGAGGATTTAATGTACCATATTGAGAAATATAGAAAAGCTAGAGAAATGTCTGAAGAAAAAAGCCAACAAGAATTTAATGAGAAGCTTGCAAATGAAATTTTTGAGGGCGATAACCAGTATGTCCAAAATAAGTTGAATATAGATGGTGTAACATATTGGGAAAATGTAATTGAAGCCAAGATAGAGACAATAAATATTATCGGTGGTTTAGATTTAATGAAAGAAGTCCATAACCGACTGGAAATTTACGATGAAGAAGTGGCTAAGCTTGAAAGGGAAAGTATTCATTATGCAAGTGCTTTTAATTCTTTAGCTCATGGGATAGGTAACTGGTTCGATTAAGAGGTCTGCTTTTGCAGGCCTTTTTCTTTTGGATTCGCAGAGTGTCTTAAAGTGTTAACTTATGTACAACGTTCAACATAGCCGAAAACTGCCCGTTTTTATCGCTTGTAACTGTTTAGAAGTTAGTCTATAATTAAGTGTATAGAACATAACTAACTTTTGGACGGAGGGTCCCGTATATGAAAATCGGATATGCACGCGTTAGTACAGTCGGCCAGGATCTCGAATCACAAGAGGCGCTACTTCAGGCGGAAGGTTGCGAGAAGGTATACGTCGAAAAGGTGACCGGTACATCCACCGCCCCACGTAAGGCATTAGCGGATATGATCGAGAACGTACGCCCTGGTGATACGGTATATGTCGTTAAGATAGACCGTCTAGCACGCTCGATTATCGACCTCAATAAGATTGTATCGGAGCTAAACGAGAAAGGTGTATCCGTTGTATTCCTGCGTGATAACCTCGAGTTTAATGCGGGAGACGACGGCAGTAGTTTGCAGCGTTTGATGTTTAATATCCTCGGTAGCTTCGCGCAATTTGAACGTGACATAATCGTCGAGAGAACGACCGAAGGTAGGCAACGAGCTAAGTCGCAAGGTAAGCATATGGGTCGCCCTGGTCAAGACGATAAGGACGTTAAGAAGGCGGTTAAGCTGTATCATGAACGGAAGCAGAACGGCATGAGCGTTAATGACATCGCAAAGGTAACCGGCGTGCCTCGCTCAACTATATATACGAAGGTTAAGTCGGAGGGTCGCTAACTAGCGGCTCTCTTTTTTGTGCGTAAATAGGGGGCGGGCGGGAATAAGCTGGAAATAGCTTTCCCTGCTGTGCTCAAATACGCGCCAAAAATTAACACTTCGACTTTAGCGTAGTGAAGTGTTTCTGCTCCGAAAAAATTCGCGGAGAAAATGTACCTATAGGTGTGGTTTTGTTCGTGTAAATAAAAGGGATTGGACTATTTTTCTAGAAATATATGGATTGAGAGGAGGTGTAAGCGATTCGTTACCTTAATTATTACTTAGTTAAGTATTACAAGGACGATAGTGAGTTGATATTAGCGGAAGATTCAGAACAAGCTATGAGGAAGTTCTTTGATTATCTTAAGCTAGAAAAAGAAAAAGAGAAGGAATCCGGTATGCACGGTAGATATAAACCCCCGAACTACATAGAAGTATTGCGTGTCGGGGATGAAAATAGCTTAATCAAATAGTCCGCCATTGAGCGGGCTTTTTTTATGTCTTAAAACGTAAAAAGACGCCCAATCAGGCGCCTTATTTCTTGTTCTCTATTGTAATTAACTCCGAAATATCGTCGAGCTCTAATGCGTCGGCTATCTTCGTTAAATGGTCGAGGCTTACTCGGTCCACATAGCCACGTGACAGTTGCGATATAGCTGCACGTCTTATTCCAGTAATATCCGAAAGCTTGGCCTGCGTTAGCTCCCGTTTATGTAACAACTCGCCGACCTTCAGCTGGACCTCACGTTTACCGGGCAATTCCGTAGTATTCTCCATTATCGTACCCTCCCGTTTAAGTTTCGTTAAACCTAGTATATACTTTTTTAAAAAATTTCGCAATTACCTATTGACGTTCATTACGCAAAAGCGTACACTAAGGTTAATCGAATTACGCAAAAGCGTAAAAACGATATAATCGAAAGGGGCCGATGAAATGGTTTTAATGCGAACGAACATAATCATTCGTTTTGATGGAGGTAGAACCGCCCAAGAATTTGCGTATCAGCTTACGGACGACTTAATGATCGTACATGACAACGACGAGTTAACGGTTTACGAGGTCTTCGACTATATCGGAGGGGTACCTTTTGTGGATGCAGAGATTAACCGGTTATTTTCGATGGTGCTTAACTCACTTACAAAGGCTTATGTGAAAGATTTGCTCGAAGTAATTACGCCAGGTATGTCGCTAGTTGACTTCATAAAGCATGGAATTGCTTTAACGCATTCTCGTTTATCATTTGAAGGAGGTTACTATAATGAAGAAGTTTAAATGGATCTGCTCGTACGAAGGTGACCGTCAGTTGTTTGAACGTCGAAAGGGATTACTTCAGCGGTTAGATCGCGAAGAAAGCAAAGACGAAGACGTAGCGCTTTTTGAACTTGTAGAAACGGAAAAGGCGCTAGTTGAAGGGTATATCCACCGTCTATGTTTGCCGGAACACGTAGAGCGTGCAGTAAAAACTGCGGTAAAGGATGCGCCGGAAATTTACTCGGAGTATCTTGATTTAGCGATAGCAGACGTATACAAGGAGGTGATCTGATGCCGGTAGTTAACGTTGTCAATTTCAACGAATACGCCAAGGATCGCGAGCTTATGACGCAGTATAACCTTCTTATGGAAGCCGAAGCAGTTGCGGGTGAGTATGGAGTAGCCGATTTATCCGAAGTTAAGGCTACAATCGAGCGCGAAATAGTTAGTCGATATATGGACCGTCTGAAAGCGCCAGAGCCGATTAAGGAGTTGCTGGTAGAGAGTGATGTATCCGATGTATTCGACTCGCTGCTCAGGATTGCGATGGAGGATATTATGGAAGGCGGGGTTTGGTGTTGAAGAGTTGTATTAGCTACACCGTGTTTATAGGATCCCTGCTATTTATGTATATAGGGTTACTATTCAGTTAAAAGAAAGGAGTATGGAAGTTGGGTTACATGAATGCAGTAGATGCAGCTAAGAAGGAGCTTAATAAACAGCATGACCGTCTAAATAAGGAACAAAGTAGGATTGATTTGGAACTGTCAGATGCGTATCACGATCTAGAAAGAATGGAAAAGATCAGACCAATAGCTGCTTACCGTCATACAAAGCGATTAAAAACGATACTTGACCGTCGAAGGGTTATAAAAGAAGAAATACGCCACCTAGACGCTATGAGGAAGTCGCTTAAGCACCACGCTGAAAAAGCAAAAGAAGCGCATGACCAACGATTGAACATTAAAAAAGCCTAGTTGCGCCAACAACTAAGCCGTAGAATGTCGAAAATGTAAGTATATGTATATTATACGTCTGTTAATCGTAAATTGCAAGCGTATAATCGAAACAACTGCTCTCCGACTACTCACCGCCAAGCCGACTATAAAGAAAGCTCTCGTACGCCAATACGGGGGCTTTTTCGTGTTTAATTGACGGAAAATCACCAAGAAAAGCGTTACGGTCGTCGTTAAAATGCAACAAGTAGGTAAGGGCGGAAAAGTAGCGGAATTTCTGCCGCGGTCAGCCCTCGATAGCGAATAACAAGTAGGGCGTCAAAGAGTTGCGGAATTTCCGTTACGGCTTCGCGCGGTTCCGGTATTACTAAGTGAAGGGTGCGAGCTAAACGTTGACAAGGTAGTAGGAGGTGAGGAAAATTCGCTGAAAGTGTTACGCCAGAGGATAGACGGTGTTAGTGGGAGTAGGAACACCTAATAAAACGAAAAGGGAGCGATTTACATGAGAAAAAGTTTAAAGGAAATGATCGTTAGTGATAAAGGGATGCCACACATTAACCTTCCTGAGGCTTTGTTAGAAAAAGACTATAAAGGGGCAGGGAATGCACTTTTAGTTTATGAGAATGGGGAACTTACAAAGCTTATTTACGAAAACCAAGATTGTCCTCCGGTGGCTGTGGATTTAAGTTTTGACCAGTTTCTAGACTTGCTTATAGATAACGGGGTGGACCTAGAGAAGTTAGAGGAGGTCGGAGGAAAGGTTTTAGGTGGTACCTGCAGTTGCTGTCAATTTGTGTTTCCCACAATTCTTTTAGATATGGAGGAGTTGTAATGAGCGGAGAAAAACTGAGAGAAGTGTTCGACAAAAGGAATCCGAGAGGAGCGAATGACGACCGGCATTTTATTGCGCTGCCAAGCGACGCTTTACACTACGTCCATCATGTGCGAATGAGTGCCGAGAAGTTCTTCCTCTACCAACTAATCATCGATCACTACAATCCGAAAGATGGCTACGCCTATCCGAGTATTGAGCGGCTTTCCGTAATGTACTCGAAGACTCCGGAAACAACAAGCAAGCATCTCGACGATTTAAAAGAGGTAGGTCTGATCGACTTTCCGGAAAAGGGCTACTACGTGCCGCTGGTTCCGTTAGATGCCGAAACCTTTTACGGCGAGCATCCTGACGCACTCCGAAACTATAAAGATCGGCTAAAAAAGAGTGAGGGGAGGAGGCTAGCTTCGGCGGAACGTATGCAGAAGTGGAGGGCGGAACAAGGTTACTCGAATGGATAGGAATAAGTACACTTGTTTACTTCGTGTAACACCTCGTCCGTTTAAGTGTGAACTAGATTTAAAGAACGAGATGTATTAACTAGATTTAAAAATATAGCGGCGTTCGTAAACTCACACCGCGGTATGTTTGTGTTTAAGTACTATATACCTTTCGGAGTAAAGAAAGAGAAAGAGGATGAACAAGAGATACCGGTACACTTAAAAACTCGAGTAACAGAAAGGGGGATAAATGATGGTGGGAAAACGTCAGTATCGTCACCCTGGGCCGGGAGCCATCGAATTTGCCTCGACCTATACAAACGGACTTACCAGGAAGGCGGCTCACTCGATAGTCGTATCGCTCTTAAAAGACGAACTGCCCGATCAAGATGACAAGCGGGTTAAGCGGTGTGACTTTTGCGGGTATCCTTACCGCGATACAACTCGTCCGAATAACAGCAAAACGTGCTCGAAGGAATGTAAGACTGAAAGAGACACGTTGAAGCGACGCCAAAAACAAGCGGACAAACGCTTATTACAACCCCGTAAAAAAACTAAGCGTGAGCAGTATTACGTTAGTTGGCTCGAATATCCGTTTTGGTTAAATGAGTATGAAATGCTTAAACAATCTTGGAAGCGCGAAAATCCTTATGAAAATGACAAGGTAGAGCGGATAAAGGCTGCTCAGCTACGAACGGATAGGCTGAACGGGAAAAAGAAGCCCAAGATCACTACACCATATAACAGTAAGGATGGAGAGAAACAGCAAAAGGTGCGTGTAAAGTTTGAGACAGACAAACAAGCTCGTGAGCCTGGCGAGGTTATTGCCTATCACCTTTCGGCGGAAGAGATGCGGTCTTACTACGAAGAGAAATATTCTGAGTGGGAACGTTACCTCGTTCGGCTGAGAGCGTTAGAGCAAAAGAAATTTAGCCGCAGTAAGAAAGGTATAAGGGGATAAAGCACGTATGCAAGCCGGCAGTCTATGTGCTTATTATTTTACAGTAAGAGTCATAAAAAGGAGGAAAGAGGATGAATAAGAATATATTCAAAAGTGTGCGTTTGTATCTGGGTATGTCACAAAGGGAATTCGCAGACTACCTTCAAATCGGACAGTCGTCTGTCTCAAAGATCGAAGTCGGTCAGAGGGGGGTTAGTGACGTGATACGGGCTAAAATAGCTAGGCAGTTTGAAGTAACGGATGAGTTCCAAGACTTTGTAGAGAGGAATAAAAAGTTACGCTCTTAATTTATTTTTCAATTAAGTATAAAAGGTTAAGTTTACCCATTTTAATGTTACGTCAACTCTCTCGAAAAAGCAAGGGGGATTTTTATGGAAGATAAAAAAGTTAAAATATCGCAGCACTTTAGCGAAAGCACCAAGTTAATCACCACCGTTTATGACGCGGAAACTGCCGAGGTATTATACCGAGTCGAAATGGACTCGTCAGAACTACCTGGCGTACAACATGTAATAACGGAAATGGCTTACGAGGACGCGCTGGGTTTTATTTACGGCTGCGGTTATCGGCTGGAGGACGGAAAAAGCTAGTGGTTTACGCTGACAAACAAGCAATGCTGAGTAAGCTACTGGAAGACGAACGGTACGAGGTAATTAGCGAAGTATACAACGAACATAAGCGCCTGATAGCGGCGTTATTTGAACGGAAAGAGGTGCAGGAATAATGGCGTATTATCCACGAGAAGATCAAGAGACATTATACAGCTACGACCCGGTGAGTGACGAATGGGCGGTGCACTCGACTTACCCTCCGCATATCAAAGCGATCCTAGAACGCGTAGAAAACATTAAACTCGCGCACAAGGACGAGGGCGGCAAGGTAATTGCGGTAGAAGGCTACGGCACAAGAGAGCAAGTTCGGCTGTATCGGCATAAGTAGCAGCCCCGTATTTTTCGGAGATTAAGAGGTTCCGAGACTAATAACACTTGGAGCGCTTGAACTACCTCAGAAAAGCGGGGTAGACCCTATATATTTCGGCGGAAATCTGTTATATACGTACAAAAAACGGAGGGGTTAAGGTGGAGCGAGAGGAAATCGGTTGTGTAATCCGTATCAACGAGTATAGTTGCTATGGACCTGGCCAAAGCAAGCCGGCCACGCTTTACAAAGACGGGCTGGTAGTGCCGCATAAGTACGTAGTGGTCGACGTGGAGGTCGACGAAGAAGGTTCCGAGTGGGAATTGGGCGAGTGGCAGGACGATTTTAAAAGTGCGTTTTATATAAATGGGGGAGGGATGACCGGATGAATCCTTTAGCGGTAGTTAACGTGGAACACATCGAACTAACACCGTTCCTAGTGGCGTTGATTTACGACGAGAAAGGGAAGCAAATTGACGATATAGCTGTGCCGCATGAAAGCGTGGAAGCCTCACTCGTTAAAGTAGCAGAGGTTATGATCGAACATAGACTTTACCCTATGGACGTATATACCTCTACGGCTGAACTGTATGTCGAAGCGCTAAAGCACGAAGGATTTAACGTGAGCTATCGAGTGAAGTCGGACACCTCGGAAACTCGAAGGTTACTAGAGTCATCAGAAGAAATGTTTCGTGAGTTTTACGAGATTGAACTTGAAGTACCTATGCCTAAGTGGCGAGCGTGGGTAATCAGCCGACTCAACAAACTTATTCAAATAATTGAGGGGAGATATTCTAAATGAGCAAAAGCAAATTAGAACTATATAGAGAAATGTCAGATCAAAAAGCAGAGAAAGATAAAGTGATGTGGGAACGCATATCAAAGGAAAAAGAAACCTTAAATAAACTAAGACAATCTTTTGATGAAGTGATGAAGAAGCAGGTAAACGAAACTAAAAATTACACTAAAGATCTCGACGAGTTATCAGACCAAATCGAAGAACAGAAGAAGCTGGTTGCCCGCCGAGAGCATGAACAATTAGTTTTTCAGAAAACAAGACCTAACGACATAACCTTTGACGATATTTCTGCCGAGTTTAACAACGAAGTTAAGCCGAAATTTATCGAAGAAAAAATAAACCCCGCATTCCAAAAACTACTCGAAGCAAAAAACGCTTATGCCAGGGCGGTGTTTGAGTACGACGAGTTAGTCGAAGAACACGAAGATATTGTTAGAGATTATAAATCTACTTTAGGTAAGCACTATGAATACAAGGTGTACGGAATTAAACTCACCCAAAAGGAAAGGCAGAAACACTTCTTTTCTGAAGGCGAGCTAATTGATATTTACCGAGGAAAAATACCTGACTTCTATAAATGGGACGAAACTTTAAAGAAAGGGCTGATTGACTAATGGGGCCAAACAAACCAGTTATCTTACTCCAAAATTTACGGGATCGTATTAAAGAAAGAGATCAGTTTACGGCAGAAGACCTGGAAATGGCTAGAGGACTAGCGGGACAGATAGGTTCTATGCAGTCCAAACTCACGTACACACGCATTAAAAAGGAGATAGCGAAATCAGAAGCTGAGGAAGAGCAAAGTGATTAATCCGGAGAAATTCATCGAGATGTTCGGTAACAAGGAGCCGGAAGAGCTCGTAAAACTGGCGCAAGTGGACCCGGACTACACCTCCGGGCGCCCTCGCTTAATTTTCGACGGGGAAACGGTGATAAGTAAACAGTACCCCTACGCAAGCTCGTACACACCCTCGCCGAATGATCGTGTGTTAGTCCTCAAAGGCGTGGTAATCTGCGCAATTAAATAAATGAATAAACGGTATCAAGGCCTCGCATTTAGCGGGGTCTTTTTATTTAGGTCAAAAATCAAAGTTAATCAAAGTCAAAGAAGGGAGAAACAAAATGAATGATTACCAAAAGTTAAGACAGATGGATCAGGTTTTTAAAGAACACTTTCAGTTCTTGGGCGAAGCAATTACCAAGGCGGAAGAAATCGAAGACGAACAAGAAAAGAAACGCGAAGCGCGCTTGTGTTTAAGGCAAGCGGAAAAAGGATTAAAGAAACTACGAAAAATAACGGTTACTAAATACGCGCGCCCTGTCAGGAAGACCACGGTAAGCCTTGCCGAAAGTATGACGCAAAGGGCACGCATGGTATACCGAGGTAAGTCGGAAAAAGCTGATACGATGCTGCCGATTATTAGCGAAAGAACCGAGTCTATGCTTCGTGCGATTCGTGAGTACGTGGAAAGAACGGGCGGGGATAGCGATGTCTAATCTCGATGTGTCGTTTCGTATAGAGTGTATAGATGCGTTCTCGGATACGATGTCGAACTTAGAACGATCTACAAAGCGAGCCTTCGACGGAGTTAAAGTAGCAGGCGCGGCCGTAACCGGAGCAAGCGCGGCAATGACGGCGGGCTTAGGTATGGCGGTCAATACGGCAGCTAACTTTGAGCAGTCTATCTCGAAGGTCGGCGCACTCTCCGGAGCAACCGGTAAGGAGCTCGACCAACTATCGGCAATCGCGCAGGAGATGGGTTCAAAAACGTCATATAGTGCTGTCGAGGCCAGCGAAGGCTTGCAGGCGCTATCTATGGCGGGCTTTAGCGTCGAGGATCAAATCAACGCGTTACCAGGCGTGCTTAACGCGGCAGCTGCGGGCGGAACTGACCTAGGTGAAACAGCGGACATTGCTTCGAATATCCTTTCCGGCTTTGGTATCGAGGCGTCTAAAACCGGTCACGTAGCGGACGTACTGACCAAGACGTTTACTACGTCTAACACTACGATGGGCTCTCTTTCCGAAACAATGAAGTATTTAGCCCCGGTAGCAAAGGCGAGTGGTCAGTCGCTCGAAGAAATGTCGGCCGCAACTGGTCTATTAGGATCAGCGGGGATAGCTGGGTCACAGGCGGGCACAAGTTTAGCGATGTCTCTCACCCGATTAGCAAGTCCTTCGAAAGAGGCGGCTACTTTAATGAAAGACCTCGGATTTAATGCGTTTGATACGGCTACTGGCGCAATGAAGCCACTTAACCAGATAATCGGTGACTTGGAGAGCTCAACAGCCGGACTCACGCAACAACAGAAGCTCAGCGCCATTAGTACCATATTCGGAGCAGAATCAGCGAAGTCAATGTTAACCCTCTTGGAGGCGGGACAAGGTACTATTGCAAATTACACGAACGAGCTCAAGAACTCCGGAGGTACGGCGCAACAAATAGCGACGACTCAGCTCGATAATCTCAAGGGGCAACTCAAGCTGATTTCCTCGGCCTTCGAGGGTGCAGCTATTTCAATCGGTACGGCGTTACTACCTGCGGTTAAAGTATTAGCGTTAGGTGTGCAATGGTTGTTAGACGGATTCAACGCTCTATCACCAGGAATTAAATCGACAGTCGCGGTCGTGGCAGCTTTAACGGCTGCGTTTGGCTTAGTTTTGGGTCCCGTGCTCATAGCCATTGGATTTCTACCTGCGTTGATTAGTGGACTCACGGCATTAGCAACCGCGGCAGGCACCACGGTAAGCGGCTTACTGGCAGTAGCAGGCGTAGCTACGGGGGTAGTTGCAGCCTTGGTAGCAATAGGCGTAGGTTTAGTGATCGCTTATAAGAAAGTTGGATGGTTTAGAGACGCGGTTAACTCAGCATGGGCGTCTATTAAGTCGGCGTTTAAGACCGCGCTTACGTTTATTCGAGGCGTAGTCAAGACGGTAATGACCGAGGTTACTGCGTTCTTAAGTAACAAACTCGCGCAGATTAATGCGTTTTGGACGGAAAATGGCGATATGATTCTCCAAGCGACTAAAAACGTATGGGGCGTGCTTAAGTCCGTCATACAAGGCGCGATGTCGGTAGTTAGTTCGGTGATGGAAACCGTATGGCCGGTAATTAAGTTCTTAATCGTATCGACATGGAACGCGATTAAAGGCGTCATAAACGGTGCTTTAAACGTGATAATGGGCTTAGTGAAGACGTTCGCGGGGCTACTGACGGGCGACTTTTCGGCGATGTGGTCCGGAATAAAGCAAATGTTCTCAGGTGCCGTGCAGTTCGTATGGAACCTCATGAGCGTTATGTTTATCGGTAAGATCGGTGCTGCCATAAAAGGCTTTGCCGCGGCAGGCAAGGCGGTGTTTAGCGGGTTTTGGGGCGCTATCAAGTCGCTATTTACGTCCTCAACTTCAGCGGTTAAGAACGTCTTTACAGGCGTTTTTAATTTCCTGAAAGGCTTCCTTAACAATACGCTTTCAACGATGAAAAACGCTGTTACCACTAAGTTCTCTTCGATGAAGTCCGCCGTAACCGACAAAATGGGCGCGGTTAAAGACACAATAAAGAACATCTGGAACGATTCACTAGATTTTCTGAAGTCAATCGACCTAGTGGACGTTGGTAAAGATATAATTAGCGGGCTAGGTAAAGGCATCAAGTCAATGGCAGGCTCAGTTATGTCGAAAGTGAGCGACATAGCCAACGGCATTAAAGACAAAATAACGGGCTTACTCGATATCCACTCCCCCTCGCGTGTGATGATCGGAATAGGGAAAGACACTGGTAAAGGGTTGGTTATCGGACTAGATGATATGCTTCCGCAAATTGAACGTACTAGCCTAGATATGGCGAAATCGGTCGTACCTAAGAAGGGGAGGTATGACGCGCCGAGGACGCAACAAAACAGCGGAGGTACAACTTACGGAGACATACACATTACTATGAATGCGCGCGATTTAGCCGAGGTAAAAGACGTGCATGAATTATTCAGTAGGTTAAAGCAAGAATATCGTGCTAGATAGGGGGGGAGAAAGTGGTAACAATTTTAGAAATTATAATACAATGTAGTTAATATATGGTACAATGTAGAAAAAGCTTGGAAGGGTTCAGGTTTATGGGCGCTAGGAAACATCTACAAAAGAGTAAGTGGTATCATGGTACAACTCTTTCAGGATGGAAAGAGATCTGTATGAAGCGAATACAAGTGAATCACAATATAGGGAACGAATTGGACTTTGGCTATGGTTTTTACCTCACGCCGAAAGAACAACAAGCAAAAGATTTCATTCAAGATTTACTAGCATACACTGGCGGAGAGAGCGTTCTTCAAGGCCTTCCTTTTCTGGTAAAGGATAACCCTGAAGATAAAGTTGCAGTAGTAGTTGAATTTGAATTTACACCTTTAGACTGGTTTTATGATGATCATATCAACACAATGGTATTAAATAGCTACGATGATGAGTTTGCCGACTTCGTCTTTTTTAATAGGACAGAAAACATCTATGGGGAACATCAACATGATTACAAAGCTATTTTTGGGGTAATGAGTGATAGTAAGCCGAATATAGTTCTAAGTAGGTTTAAAAATGGTGAAATTGGCAAGGATGAAGTTATTGAAAGCTTCAAGAAAACCACAAGTAATAAACAGTTGTCAATTCATACTCAAGATTTTTGTGATATACTTGTACCAAGCAAAGCATATATTATTGAAACCGGAGAGGAGTTGGATGTGAATGAGTACAGTTATGGAAAGAAACAAGTGGATGTTGAAAGATGAATTATCTGAAGCTTTAGTGAGGTTTTCTGAGGGGAAATTATCAAATGAATATGCGAGAGAAATTGCAAACATTACACTCCAAAACGTTGATTTTAATAATTCAGCTCTAGCTCACAAAGGTGTCAATTGGTTTGCTAAAGATTTGTTGCGAAAAATAGTGATTTAATATAAAACTTAACCTCACTCTCATGTGAGGTTTTTATTTTATAAAAATGTTAGCATAACGGTTGTAGATTACGCCGTACTTGGCAGCGTCTTTAAAATCGAGGAGAAAGTCGTAGCAGCTGGCGTGGTGAAGGCCGTTGAGTTGATCGAGGACTACCACCTCGGTAAAGCGGAGTGGCTTGCGGCAGTCGGGGCAACGGTGCATATTAAACACCCCCTTTTGCGAGGAAATTACGTAGGACTTGCATTATTCGAGGTCCGCGCGCATACGTTTGTAAAGAAACAAACAAACGCCTCTAGCCGGGTTTTGCCCGCGGTTAGGGGCTTTTCTTATGCGCCAAAGTAGTACGAGCCCTTACGTCATACATACATCATAACACACATAATATGGAAGTGCGGGTAATACGTAGGTGTGATGTTCGTGTGTCCTGCGTAATAAATCGGCAAAGGGGCGGGTAAGTATGACTTATATCAGACGTAGTGTATCGTTCAATTCGGAGGATCCAGATCAGGCGGCTTTATTAGACCACGCCAGTAAACGGAAAAACTTCAGCGGTTACGTAAAGCGGTTGATTCAACGGGATATGGAGCGAGGTGGCCAGGCTGAGATAAAAGCGGAGGTAAAGCCGGAAGCCAAGTCAGCGCCGATCAAGGTCGCAGTTACCGGAAAAACTCGATGGGTTAACGATGGTAGCCGAGGAATTAAACGCTAAGAAGAATATCTCCGTTTACTTGTCCGACCGGATCGTATATAATAGAAATTGCAAATCCGAAGCGTCTCCGTTTGCGTTAAGGTTCCGTTCTCTAAAATTAATTTCGGAATTTCAACGCAATCGTTGCGGAGAGGTTATCGCAAGAGGGACGCGGGGTTTACGTATATTGCGACCGAGGAAGAATATCCGGTAGGTTCCGGTCCTACGTCTGTCGGGGGTTCGAATCCTCTCGAGCGCGCTCATATAAAACGCCTTACCTATTAATAGGTAAGGCGTTTTATTTAATCTCTTGAACGCCCCTTCATTTCATTGGAGTGTCGAAGCTGAGAGAATGTTTCCGTTAACTTTGATTGAGTATAAGGTGTGCCGGGAAACCACTCGCTTTCCTGTGGCTCACCTAGGCTCATCTGCCCACGGGAGTCTCGCAGTTTCCCGGCACACCTTTTCCGTATTATGAAGTAACGGAAACAGGCTATAGTTGCATTTGGGGTGTTAAAGAACCTTAGCAGTACTAGAGCAGTGGGGCAGTTCATCCAAAATCAAGCAAGGGGGTATGGGGAACGGGGAGACTCCTGCGGGAGAAAGAGGTCGACGAGACCCCGCAGGGAGCGAACGCGAGCGAGGAGGCTCGACAGCTCGCCCGCGGAAAGCGAGTCGTTCCCCATACCCCCTTATTACTCATAAACATAACGGCCCCATCCTTTTTATAATGTCTCGGCTTCAACGTACCTTAAGCCGTTCCTATACTCACTGCGAGGTTTAGTTTATTCCTTTTAAAGGAAATAGACTACTGTAACCCCATTCTAGCAACACAGGAAGGTGGAAAAGATTATGTTCAATCGATTTGATCAAGGACGTCACTTAACACCTGAGCAGAAGGAAGATATGTTAGATCGCAAACGGAAGAAGATTATCGCTGAAGATGAAGCGAAACATAATTTAGAAGAAGATCCAGATGAAAAGGAAGAAGAGAAGTAGTATCCTAAAAGAGTCTTAACGTTGCTGAGCAATTTTAAGGCTCTTTTTTTGTGCTGTCATGTAAAGTTGTTCCTTTACGGAGTTCCTCTTCCTTACTTCCTTCTATTAAAGAAAGTTTGTTATAATGATTTGTAAACGTTTTCGGGGGAGAGGGTCTGTTTGAAGCATCAATTAAGTCAGGAGCAGCGGTTAACGTGGAGGATGACGCAGAGGTTAAGTCAAGCGATTGAGATGTTGGCCTATAATGGACAAGATTTGATTCGTTTTCTTCAAGATCAAGCAGAAGTTAATCCTCTTATAGAAGTAAGTGTATCTTCGGCCCTTCCAAAGGGAGGACAATCGGAGGCGAGTCAAACCGTTCAATCATCTAAAGAGAAGTCTTTTCGTGACCATTTACAAGAGCAGCTAGTTGAGAGCAGGATCCCTTCATCTTTACGTCAGTTAGTTCAGTATGGAGTTGATTCCTTAGATGACCATGGTTACTTGGATATAACGATTGAAGAATGGAGTGAAGTTTGTGGTGCGTCGTTAGCAGAAACGGAAGAGGCGTTATCCTATATCCAATCCCTACATCCTGCTGGTGTTGGAGCGAGATCTTTGCAGGAGTGTATTGCTATTCAGTTGAAACGCGCGGAACATCCTATGTACATGACGCAGCTTGTTTATGATCATATAAACTGGGTAGCTGAACAAGATATTGAATCCATTCAAGAGGAATACAACATTACACCGGAAGATGCAAAGCTTGCGATTGATACAATTCAAACGTGTCATCCAAGACCAGGCCTTCAGTATTCGTCTGTACAAGAAGACTATATTGTTCCGGATGCGGAAGTGTTTAAGAAGAATGGCGACTGGGTTGTGAAGCTTTCGCCGTGGAATGCGCCAAAGATTGTCGTGGATGAGGATATGTATGCCTTATCTCATCAACATCAAGAAGCATCCGCGTATTTAGAGGAAAAATACCAACATGCAATATGGCTCCAAATGGCAATCGAACAACGGAAACAAAATATGAAAGCGATCATGGAAGAGATCGTTAAAAGACAAGTTCCTTTTTTTGAAGAAGGTGCTCACCAAAAGCAATCCCTCAGAATGAGAGAGGTTGCTGAAGCGATTGGAGTTCACGTCTCAACCATAAGCCGTGCAGTACGCCATAAGTATGTTCAGTCCCCAAGAGGAATGATCCCCCTTAAAGATTTCTTTCAACAAGGGTTGAAGACGAGGAGTGGTCAAGAAACCTCCGCTGAAGCGATCAAGCATTTGTTAAAGGAAACCATACTTACTGAAAATAAGCAGAAGCCCTACTCAGACCAAAAGTTAAGTCAGTTATTGCATGACCAATTTGGTATTTACATTTCTAGGAGAACCGTGGCAAAATATCGGGAAGCACTTTACATACCATCATCTACGAAAAGAAGGAAAAGGGGGTAGCTGCATATGGAAACAGAGATTGTGCTGTATACAAAGAAAGACTGTCCTTTATGCCAAGAAGCTAAAGAACTGATTGAGACACTTTCATATGATTATGAGATTGTGATTCGGGAAAAGGATATATATGAAGAAGATGAGTTAATTGAACGATATGGTCTCATGATTCCGGTAGTAGAAATGGAGGGTGAAGAGGTCGATTATGGGAAAATCGATCTTTTTTCAATAAGTAACCGTTTACAAAAGAAAAAGGGCTAGGATGTCTGTTGCAAGGGGTCATGGGGACTGATACAATATAAATGTAAGCTTGCCGTTGAGGTATTTTTTTGGCCCAAGCGGGACAGAATACGTCAAGGCGGGACGAAAAAGCTCCCGCTGCAGCTTACATACAGCAAAGGAGCTTTTCCATGAGGGCATTAATTGACTTACAGAGTAAACTATTCCCCGATTTGCTATCAATTATGCAACGAAGATATGAAACCTTAACATTGATTCAGCTAATGGAGCCAATTGGACGAAGAAGTCTTGCTGATCATTTGAACATTGCAGAACGAACCGTTAGAACAGAAATTGATCTCTTACATGAACAAGGATTAATTGAAGTGACGACAAAAGGGATGCATGTGACGAATACTGGTAAGAATGTAATCGTTCAGCTAGAAGCCTTCATGAATGAATTAAGAGGTTTTAAAGATTTGGAGCAACAAGTGAAGCAACGTTTACAACTTGATCACGTAGTCATCGTACCTGGGGATAGCGATGAACTCTCATGGGTGAAACAAGAAATGGGTAAGGCCTGTGTGCGTTATATGAAGGGAATCCTTCGTAGAGATGACACAGTGGCTGTAACCGGTGGAGGAACCATTGCAGCTGTGGCTGAGATGATGACACCACTTGAACAAGCAGGAAACTGCTTATTTGTCCCGGCCCGCGGTGGACTTGGAGAACAGATGGAGAATCAAGCGAACACCATTTGTGCTGAAATGGCGAAGAAAGCAAATGGAACGTACCGACTTCTCTATGTGCCAGATCCGCTTAGCGAAGAATCCTATCAGACCATTATTGAAGAACCTTCTATTAAAGAGGTGCTAAAAATCATTCGTGGAGCTGGCGTGGTTGTTCATGGTATTGGCGATGCTACTACTATGGCAGAACGAAGAAAAACTCCACAAGAAGTTATAGACACCATTCAAGAGGGTAAGGCTGTAGGTGAGGCTTTTGGTTATTATTTTAATGAAGAAGGTAGTATTGTTCACAAAGTGCGAACAGTAGGAATTCAATTAGAAGATTTACAACATACTAATTGTGTTATTGCTGTCGCAGGTGGCAAATCAAAAGCTAAGGCGATTTCTTCATATTTTAACCTGGGACAATCCAATGTACTCATTACCGATGAGAGTGCAGCAAAAGAGCTAATAAAGGGATCTTCCCTTTAGATAGAAAATAAACACCTATATACCTTAAGGAGGAATTTTTCATGGCAATCAGAATTGGTATTAACGGTTTCGGACGTATCGGACGTAACGTATTCCGCGCGTCTCTTAAAAACGACGAGGTAGAAGTAGTAGCGATCAACGATTTAACGGACGCTAACATGCTTGCTCACCTTCTTCAGTATGACTCTGTACACGGTCAACTTGATGAAAAAGTAACAGTTAACGGATC
This sequence comes from Pontibacillus salipaludis, assembly GCF_014642405.1. Classification (GTDB taxonomy): domain Bacteria; phylum Bacillota; class Bacilli; order Bacillales; family BH030062; genus Pontibacillus; species Pontibacillus salipaludis. Next base: position 255,824 of record NZ_BMIN01000004.1, on the reverse strand, counting down.
TAACCTTGTAATCGGTGGTAAAGAGATCACAGTTCTTTCTGAACGTGACCCTGCTAACCTTGGTTGGGGAGATCTTGGTGTAGATATCGTAATCGAATCTACTGGTCGCTTCACTCAGCGTGACGATGCTAAAAAACACATCGATGCTGGCGCGAAAAAAGTTATCATCTCTGCACCTGCTAAAGGCGAAGACCTTACAGTAGTTATGGGTGTTAACGAAGATTCTTACGACCCAGCTAGCCACCATGTAATCTCTAACGCATCTTGTACTACAAACTGCTTAGCGCCATACGCTAAAGTTCTTAACGACAAATTCGGTCTTAAGCGCGGTATGATGACTACAATCCACTCTTACACGAACGACCAACAAATCCTTGACCTTCCACACAAGGACTACCGTCGTGCGCGTGCTGCTGGTGAGAACATCATCCCAACAACTACAGGTGCTGCACAAGCAGTAGCTAAAGTAATGCCTGAAATGGAAGGTAAACTAACTGGTATGGCTATGCGTGTTCCTACACCTAACGTATCTCTAGTTGACCTTGTAGCTGAGCTAGATACAGATGCTACAGCAGAAGAAGTAAACCAAGCGCTTAAAGAAGCTGCTGAAGGTGAACTTAAAGGTATTCTTGGTTACAGCGAAGAAGAGCTAGTTTCTAGCGACTACAATGGTAACCCAGCTTCTTCTACAATTGATGCTGCTTCAACTCTAAGCATCGAGAAGAACATGGTTAAAGTTGTTTCTTGGTACGATAACGAGAGCGGCTATTCTCACCGTTGTGTAGACTTAGCTGTATACCTTGCGAAAAAAGGACTTTAAGTTTTTCGTAAATAAGCAGGAAAACAACTCCTGTTAACCGTATAAATTATGAGTGTCCATCGCAAAGAGCAGGAGGAGAGCAACCTCCTCCTTTGCGATGTTTGTTTGATAGAACCATGAAAAGAATGGAAGCCCACCACATTTTTACCATTTGACTCTTTTTATGATTTAAATCAAACCCTTGTAACACGTTTGTCTTCTTGAAAATAAGGAAACGTACATACAGGGGAGCTAGACACATTCCAAGGAAAATTTTAAAGGAGGTCCTCATCCCGTGAACGTGAATGAGAAAAAAACCATCCAAGATGTAGAAGTAAAAGGCCAGAAAGTATTCTGCCGCGTTGATTTCAACGTACCTATGCAAGATGGTGAAGTAACTGACGACACGCGCATCCGTGCAGCGTTACCAACAATCCAACATTTAATTGAACAAGGTGCAAAAGTAATCTTAGCTAGCCACCTTGGTCGTCCTAAAGGGGAAGCCGTTGATGAACTTCGCCTTGATCCAGTAGCGAAACGTCTAAGTGACTTACTTGGTCAAACCGTTACGAAAACGGATGAAGCTTACGGAAGTGAAGTGGACAAAGCCATTTCGGAAATGGAAAATAGCGATGTACTTCTTCTTGAAAATGTTCGTTTCTATCCGGGTGAGGAAAAGAACGACGCAGAACTTGCGAAGGAATTCGCTAATTTAGCAGACCTTTATGTAAATGATGCTTTCGGTGCAGCTCACCGTGCGCACGCTTCAACTGAAGGGATTGCTCAACACCTTCCAGCAGTAGCTGGCTTCTTAATGGAAAAAGAATTACGTGTCCTTGGTAATGCGTTAAAAGACCCTGAGCGTCCTTTCACTGCTATTATCGGTGGTGCGAAAGTTAAGGACAAAATCGGCGTTATCGATCACCTAATTGACAAAGTTGATAATTTAATTATCGGCGGCGGTCTTGCTTACACATTCGTGAAAGCTCAAGGCTACGAAATTGGTCAATCTCTTCTTGAAGAAGATAAGATCGATCTTGCGAAGCAATATATGGAAAAAGCTAAAGAAAAAGGCGTTAATTTCTATATGCCACAAGACGTAATCGTTGGCGATGATTTCTCTAACGATGCAAACACGCAAGTGGTTAATATCGATAGCATCCCAGCTGATTGGGAAGCAATGGACATTGGTCCAAAAACGGTTGAATTATACGCTGACATCGTGAAAAACTCTAAGCTAGTAATCTGGAACGGCCCAATGGGCGTTTTCGAGCTTGAAACATTCGCTAATGGTACAAAAGGCGTTGCTGAAGCTCTTGGACAAACAGAAGGTTATTCTGTAATCGGTGGCGGTGACTCTGCTGCTGCTGTTGAGAAGTTCGGTTATGCAGATCAAATGGACCACATCTCCACAGGTGGCGGTGCATCATTAGAGTTTATGGAAGGTAAAGATCTTCCAGGCGTAGTAGCATTAAACGATAAATAATAGGTGAGGTGACAGTATGCGTAAACAAGTCATTGCAGGTAACTGGAAAATGAACAAGCTAATGGGCGAGGCTACACAGTTCGTTGACGATGTAAAAGGTCAAGTACCTTCTTACGATCAAGTTGAATCTGTTGTTGTAGCACCTTTCCCTTATCTTCCAACGCTTGTTCAGCAAGCAGAAGGCACAGATCTTAAAATTGGTGCGCAGAACATGCACTTTGAAGAGAGTGGAGCATTCACAGGCGAAGTTAGCCCTGAAATGCTTAAAGACCTTGGCGTAACGTATGTTGTTCTTGGTCACTCTGAGCGTCGTGAAATGTTTGCTGAAACAGACGAAACAGTAAACAAAAAGACACACGCTGCATTCAAACACAACCTAGTACCAATTGTTTGTGTAGGTGAAACAGATGAGCAACGTGAAAACGGCGAAGCTGAATCTGTAGTAGAGACACAAGTGAAAGCTGCTCTTAAAGACCTTACAAATGAACAAGTTAAAGATGTCATCATTGCTTATGAGCCTATTTGGGCGATTGGCACTGGTAAAACAGCTACAGCTGAAGATGCAAACGCAATGTGTGCTTCTATCCGTAAAGTCGTTAACGAATTTGCAGGCAGTGAGCCAGCAGAAGCGATTCGTATTCAATACGGCGGTAGCGTAAAACCAGCTAACGTTGACGAGCTTATGTCTCAGTCTGATATTGATGGTGCTCTAGTAGGCGGCGCAAGCTTACAACCTGATTCTTTCTTATCTCTAGTGGAGGCAGGTAAACATGAGTAATCAAAACCTAGCTGCGTTAATCATCTTAGATGGTTACGGCATGCGTGACGAGGAATACGGTAATGCTGTAAAACAAGCGAACACACCAAACTTTGATCGTCTTTGGGAACAGTACCCACATACAACGCTTACAGCAAAAGGTGAAGCGGTTGGCCTTCCTGAAGGCCAAATGGGGAACTCTGAAGTAGGTCACTTAAATATTGGTGCAGGTCGTGTGGTTTACCAAAGCCTAACTCGTGTAAATATGTCCATTCGTGAAGGCGACTTCTTCGAGAACGAGCGCTTCATCGAAGCTATGGAACATGCTAAAGAAAATGACAAAGCTTTACACCTATTTGGACTTCTGTCTGACGGTGGAATTCACAGTCATATTGAGCATTTATATGCCCTTCTTGAAATGGCGAAAAACCGCGGAGTAGAGAAAGTCTATGTTCACGGATTCTTAGATGGACGTGACGTAGGCCAGAAATCTGCAAAACAATATATTGAAGCCCTGCAGAACAAAATGGATGAACTAGGTGTCGGTGAGATCGCGACTCTATCCGGCCGCTATTATTCCATGGACCGTGACAAACGCTGGGACCGCGTGGAGAAGGCCTACCGCGCAATGGTATACGGCGAAGGTCCAACGTACCAGGATCCAATTGAGTTAGTAGATGATTCTTACGCGAATGATATCTATGACGAATTCGTTCTTCCATCTGTTATGACAGACGATGCGGGTAACCCTCGTGCAACTGTTGAAGATGAAGACGCGATTATTTTCTATAACTTCCGTCCAGACCGCGCCATCCAAATTTCACGTACCTTCGCTAACGAAGACTTCCGTGAATTTGAGCGTGGTGAGAAAGCACCGAAGAACACTCATTTTGTGATGCTTACGAAATTCAGCGAAACAGTCGACGGTTTCGTTGCGTACAAACCCGTTAACCTGGATAACACAGTAGGGGAAGTATTAGCACAGAACAACATGAAGCAGCTTCGTATTGCTGAGACGGAAAAATATCCACACGTAACGTTCTTCATGAGCGGTGGACGTGAGGAAGAATTCGAAGGGGAAGAACGAATCCTAATCGATTCTCCTAAGGTTTCAACGTATGATGAACAACCTGAAATGAGTGCTTATGAAGTAACAGATGCTCTTCTACAAGAGCTAGATGCAGACAAGCACAACGCGATTATCTTAAACTTCGCAAACCCTGACATGGTCGGTCACAGTGGTATGCTAGAGCCTACTATTAAAGCGATCGAAACAGTGGACGAATGTTTAGGTAAAATCATTGATAAGATCACTGAAAAAGGTGGACATGCGATCATTACAGCTGACCACGGTAACGCTGACGAAGTAACGAATTCTGAAGGTAAAGCGATGACAGCTCACACAACAAATGATGTACCTGTAATCGTGACGAAAGATGGCCTTGAGCTTCGTGAAGGCGGCATTTTAGGTGACTTATCCCCAACGTTATTAGACTTACTACAAGTCGATCAGCCTAAAGAAATGACAGGCGAAACGTTAATTAAAAAATCTGATCAATAAAAAGGAGAGAAATAACCATGCCATATATTACGGACGTATACGCACGCGAAGTCTTAGACTCCCGTGGTAACCCAACAGTTGAAGTAGAAGTATATACGGAATCTGGTGCTTTCGGTTCAGCACTTGTTCCAAGTGGTGCATCTACTGGTGAATACGAAGCAGTAGAACTACGTGACGGTGACAAAGATCGCTACCTTGGTAAAGGTGTATCTCAAGCTGTTCAAAACGTTAACGAAAAAATCGCTCCAGAAATCCTTGGTTTCGACGCAACTCGTCAAGTGATCATTGATGAACTAATGATCGAACTAGACGGTACTGAAAACAAAGGTAACCTTGGTGCGAACGCAATTCTTGGTGTATCTATGGCAGTAGCTCGCGCTGCAGCTGACTACCTTGGTATTCCTTTATACCAATACCTTGGCGGATTCAACGCGAAGAAACTTCCAACACCAATGATGAACATCCTTAACGGTGGTGAGCACGCAGATAACAACGTGGACATTCAAGAGTTCATGGTTATGCCTGTTGGAGCTCCAACATTCAAAGAAGCTCTACGTATGGGCGCAGAAATCTTCCACTCTCTTAAGAAAGTTCTTAAGAACAAAGGCTACAACACTGGTGTAGGTGATGAAGGTGGATTTGCTCCTGACTTAGGTTCTAACGAAGAAGCACTATCTACAATCATCGAAGCAATCGAAGAAGCTGGGTACAAGCCAGGCGAAGAAGTTCAACTTGCAATGGACGTTGCATCTTCTGAAATTTATGAAGATGGCAAGTACAACCTTAAAGGTGAAGGTGTAACTCGTACGTCTGAAGAAATGGTTGACTGGTATGAAGAGCTTGTTAACAAATACCCAATCATCTCAATCGAAGACGGCCTAGACGAAAACGACTGGGAAGGTACAAAACTTCTTACAGAGCGTATCGGCGACCGTGTTCAACTTGTTGGTGACGACCTATTCGTTACAAACACAAACAAACTAAGCCGCGGAATCTCTGAAGGCATCGCAAACTCTATCCTTATCAAAGTGAACCAAATCGGTACACTTACAGAGACATTCCAAGCAATCGAAATGGCGAAAGAAGCTGGTTACACAGCAGTTATCTCTCACCGTTCTGGTGAAACAGAAGACTCTACAATCGCTGACATCGCTGTTGCGACAAACGCTGGTCAAATCAAGACAGGTGCTCCATCTCGTACAGATCGCGTAGCGAAGTATAACCAACTTCTACGCATCGAAGACGTACTAGCTGGTACAGCAGTATACGCTGGTAAAAACGCATTCTACAACCTAAACAAATAATAGGTTCTAAACAAAAGCCCCTTCATTCGGCCGAATGAAGGGGCTTTTTTATGCTATATACCACTCTAAAGGGCTAAAGCGTGCCAGGCACCCTGCAGTGCTGTAGAGAGGTAAAGGGTGTCTGGCACGCTTTATGACTATATAGCAATAAAGTGAGTATTGGATAAAAAGAGCTGTCTCCAGTAGGGGACAGCTCTTTGGTGTAAATAATATATAGAATTTACTCTTCTTCTTTAGGGAACCAGTTTGGTACGTTTAAGATTTTCGTCCACATTGGTTCTGGAATCGCTAGTTCTTCTTGTTGATTCAATTTCATTGCGGTACGGATTTGGTCTTCTTCACCTTTAGCTACTTTTTCTACCCAATCTGGTTCCATTAGCATTTCACGTCCTAGAGAAATCATTGGAACTTTTGCAAGGGCTGCTTCTACATCATCTGCTGTATGAAGGCTACCGACACCCATTACAGGGATGATGCTGCCAACACGTTCTTGAATTAAGTCGATACGAGGACGTGTATCGTTCTCGTCGCGCATAGAACCTTGGTTAAAGCTAGAAAGTGAGATATGCAGGTAATCTAGATCTTGTTTAGCTAGCACATCTACAAGCTGTAGCGTGTCGTCCATTGTAATACCAGGTTCTTCGCGTTCTTCTGGTGATAGACGGTATCCTACTACGAACTCATCCTTAGCATGTTCAGCGACAGCTGCCTTCACAGATTCAACTACGGCAAGAGGGAAGTTCATGCGGTCTTCCACTGATCCGCCCCACTGGTCATCACGTCGGTTGGAGTGAGGAGAGAAGAATTGTTGTAAGAGATACGTGTTCGCTCCGTGAATTTCAATTCCGTCAAAACCAGCTTCAATTGCGCGACGTGTCGCTGAGCCGAAATCAGCAATCGTTTGCTGGATTTCTTCTTCTGTCATTTCCCTTGGAGTTGGAGAGTTCGGGCGAAGTGCAGCTACCGCACTCGCACTGACCACATCTTCATTTGGAATAAGATGTGGTGGGCACATACGACCACCATGGAAGATTTGTAGAATCGCTTTGGATCCTTTCTCGTGAATGGCATCGGCTAATTTACGAAGACTTGGGATTAAATCATCTCGATGTGCACCGATCTCCCCATCAAATCCTTTTCCGTATTCGTTCACATTTGCACAAGCCGTAATGACTGCGCCAACGCCTCCTGAACGGCGTTTGTAATATTCAAGTTCTTTATCAGATACACTTCCATCATCATTTGATAAGAAGTTTGTCATTGGAGCTAATAGCACGCGGTTTTTCAATGTTACGCCTGATGGTAACTGATAGGATTCAAACATATATTTACGATCACTCATGATTTTGCCTCCTTGATATGTTCCTTATTATTTGAGAATCTCAATTTAAGAACATGATCAGTTTATCACGCAACAAAAACCGTTGTCTTTTAAAGTGCATCTGCCAATCGGTTATAAAACGATACTAGAGTTAGGATGAATGCAAGATATCCTCGATAATTTGGATAACGTTCAGTCCTTCTTGTCCAGTTACCGGGAGTTGCTTTTCATTCCGGATCGCTGCAGCTAACTGCTTATAATACGATTCATAGCTTCCTTTTTCTGTTGGGACACGGATTCCATCTGGGTGTTCGTCATTTGTTAATATACCGTAGTTCTCTTCAGAGTCAACACCCCACCCGAACTGATTCGGTAACATTCCCTCTCTAAGCTGATTTTCTTGAGGATCTGTCCCATATTTAATAAAGCTTCCTTTTGTACCGTGGACTTGAAATTTGGGTCCTGTTGCTCTTACGAGAGAACTAGAATGGAGGATGACTTGTAAAGCATTATAGTCTAATAATAGGTGAAAGTAATCATCCACCTCTGCTCCTTCACGTTGAGCTCTAGCAATCCCTTGAACTTGTGCTGGTGAACCAAATAGATGAAGAGCCTGATCAATTAGATGAGCGCCTAAGTCATACAAAATACCAGCGCCAGGTACATCTTTCTCTCTCCACCTGTCGCGTACGTGAGGGCGATATCGGTCAAAGTGAGCTTCGTAGCTAGTCACATCTCCAAGAGCATTGCCTTCAATCAATTTCTTCACTGTAAGAAAATCATTATCCCATCGCCTGTTATGGAAAGGGCTGAGCAATCGATTATTTGCCTCGGCAATTTGAAGTAATTCTTTCCCTTCATGGCTATGAACGACGAAAGGTTTCTCGATAACGACGTGTTTTCCTGATTCTAGTGCTGCTTTTGCAAGAGGAAAGTGATACTCATTTGGAGCAGTAATAATAATAAGCTCTATGTCGTTATCTTGTATGAGGGCATCGGGCGTAGGTGTAATGTGAATCTGCCCAAGATCTTGTTCTGCTTTCTCCTTTTTAGATGTAGATACGGTTGTAAGTTCAAATTCCGGCATAGATTGAAGGAATGGTGCATGGAAGACTTGCCCTGACAGACCATATCCAATTAATCCGGTTTTTATAGGTTTCATAGTAATCGACTCCAATGTATGTAGGTTTCCGTTTCCTATATACTCTAGCACAAAAAGGAGCGATGGGAAAAAGAGGCGTAGCTATACTTTATTACGTTAAACTTATTGAATGTTATAGTCTAAATCTATGATTTAATACCATCCAAATGCATGTAAAGCAACCATGATAATAGCCAAGTCAGCAATCATGTGGACGACCCATGAGCCTTTGTAGGTGCCCGTTCTTTCTGTTAAGAAACAGAAAATCAAACCGATAGCGAATAACCCGATTAGGACGAGGATGGTTAGTGGGAGCGAGAACCACCCTTGAATACTAGCGAGGTGGTACAAAGCAAAAAGACTTGAAGAATACAGATATCCGAGCCGTTTCTTTCCGTGAAATAAAAGGTTTTGAAAAATAAACCCACGGAAGAACCATTCCTCTACCCATGAATTCCCAAGTATAATGTATATTCCAACAGCATAGAAGGTTACAGGTGTTATACCAAGATCCATTTCGAGATAAGACTTGATTTCAATGAAATCAATCATATCTTTAGTCAGCCAGTAAGCAATGAGAATAGAAAAGAAAGATAGTGTTGCAAACAGTAATGGGTCTTTCCAAGTTTCTTTTCTCCTTTTTAAGTGAGGGGGGAGGAAGGACTTGTAAAAGATTAAAGGGATTCCGATAAATAACACAAGCTTACCAGCAGTTTTTACAATGTAAGGAACACCAATTCCTTGTTCGAACCCATAAAGGAATAGACAGGTAAGGAAGGAGAGCATCACTACCACTTTAGTTTGATTCATTACACCACTCCCTAAAGTTACATTTTACACTTTTAATGTTATTTTAAACGATAATGTCTCGTTTAACAATGATGCAATAGTTGTGTGATAAGCTAGATATAAAACATCACAGAGTAGGTGGAGCAATGAGAAAGTGGAAGTGGTGGAAAAAGATTTTACTGGTTGTTGGAGTTTTAGTAGTGGCAATTGGAATTACAGGATACGTCTATTTGCAGCCTTATGAACCGAATGAAAGAGCACTCCAGGCACTGACTCGAACGGAAGAAATCTCGATCAAAGATAAAAAGGAATGGATCTCTTTCATACCAGATCAAGCGGAAAAAGAAACGATCCTTTTCTATCCTGGAGGTTTAGTTGAGCCAAAGAGCTATGCTCCTCTAGCACATCAACTCGCTGAAGAGGGATACGCTACATATATTTTTAAGATGCCTTTGAATTTGGCTGTCCTAGCTCAGGACAAAGCGAATGAAGTCATTCAAAAAGATCCTAATCGCTCCTACGTTATTGGAGGCCATTCGTTAGGTGGGGCAATGGCCACCAGGTACGCCGCAGAACATGAAGAGGACTTAGATGGTGTTTTCTTATTAGCTGCTTATCCCGATGAAGTTGGCGACCTAAGTGAATCAAATTTGTCTTTCTTGTCGATAACGGGTGGTAAAGATGGTGTGATGAATCGTGATAAGTACGTAGAGGGGAAGGCATATGCCCCTGAGGATCATCAATTTATAGAACTCGACGGAGCGAATCATGGTCAATTTGGAAGTTATGGCTTTCAAGAAGGAGACCAAGAGGCGACCATTACGGCAGAACAGCAGCTTGATCAGACAACTGAACTTATATCTGAATGGCTTTCTAAATAAAAGGCTCTGTTAAAGTTTAATGTTGTTAATCTATATAACAAGCTTGTGCAAGATTAGGGTAGGATTGTTGAAGACTCGAAACTGAGACACTTTATTGTGAGTGGGGACGTTACTTTTATTGAGTGGTAGAGGTGTCTGGGGAACGACTCGCTTTCCGCGGGCGAGCTGTCGAGCCTCCTCGGGAAACCCACCCTGCGGGGTCTCGTCTACCTCTTTCTCCCGCAGGAGTCTCCCCGTTCCCCAGACACCTCTTATCAGAAGTCGTATAACGTCCCCTTAGCTCGAGCGTAGCGGGGCTTCAACAAACTACCCTCTCATATGTGGCATGCCTCCGTTCCCTCATATATGGCAGAGGTGGTTCGGGAAATTGCGAGACTCCTGCGGCAGTAGGAGCCTAGGGGAGACCCCACAGAGAGCGAAGCGAACGAGGAGGCTTCCCAGCTCGCCGCGGAAAGCGAGTGATTTCCCGAACCACCTTATTCTCAATTTTGGAAAACGGAGGCATTCTCTCAACTTCGAGTCTTCCACATAAGGGGCTTGTATGGAATAAATGAAAATCAACAATAAACATGAAGAGAGCAAAATAAAAAGGTGCGTGTACCACTTTAAGAGGTACACGCACCTTTCTATTTTGTATAGCATTTTATTTGCGTTCGAAACCTTCTTGTTCAAGGTAGTCTGTTGCTGCTGCATAGGTCGGGAAAGTACCGTCTAGCATGTCACCAGCATAGATATTCCATAGATCAAAATCGAAGACAAGCGCTAATGTATGCCCTTCATCGTTTACCCACGTTTCTTGGTCAGGTTGGGATAGAGAGTCAATGGCATCGCGAACAATTGCCTTGATGTCTTCTTTGGAGAAGTCGCGAATGTTCACCATACCGCGGTCATCTGTCTCAACACCATCAATATAATAACCGAATACAAAGCCGTTTCCATTAGGATGCAGGTGATAGACAACGTTTTTCTTGTCCATTACGCTTTCTTCATAGTGGAAATTCACGCGTCCAAGGGATACGTCGTTTCGCGTTAATTCGGGAAAAGATTCTATAATCTCTAGTTTTTCTTCAAATGTAAGCATAAAGCCTCCAGGTATTCTTTTATTGTTATACGTGTCATTATAACATTCTATAAAAGTATTGTGCCACCGGGGGTTGTCGTCATTCATCCTTTAGTAATCAAGATGAGATACTTTAGCGGGAAGAGACCGTTATGTTTGATGAGTGCTTAGGCTTGCTCGGGGACAACTCGCTTTCCTGCGGGGAGCTGGGAAGCCTCCTCGTTCGCTGTCGCTCTCTGTGGGGTCTTCCCTAGGCTCCTTCCCCCGCGGGAGTCTCGCAGTCCCCGAGCAAGCCCTGGCGTTAACGGGGCTGAACGGTCACGAAGATAATATCCACGACACCATCACACTTTAACAAAGTGTAGGTATAAGAAAAGAGAGAAGCATGATGCTTCTCTCTTTTTGATCCTCTTATTTTAAGAAATCTTCCTCTAAATAACGAGGGTTTGGGTATTCATAAAAGCCTTTGCCTGCGAGTTTGCCGGTGTGGCCTTTGTCGATGAATTCGGTCTTTAAGTATTCGGCAATTTTAGCTGCTTCTTCATCTCCGGCGTCTCCTTTTGCTTTTTGCAAATTGTACGGTGTGTGAAGGCCGATAATGTCTAAGAAAGCAAAAGGACCTACTGGGGCTCCTGTTGAAATGACCCATGTTTTATCGATGGTCTCAGGGTCTGATACTCCTTTAATGAGTAAGCTCTGAGCGGCAGATAGTAAAGGGACTAATAGGGAATTTAGGATGTATCCTGGTTGTTCTTTATAGATCGGAATGGGTACCATACCGATTGCGCCAGCGAACTCTAGTAGATCGTTGAAATGCTTTTCTTCTGTGCCTTCATGCTTCATTACTTCTCCGATGTTATTCCTCCAAATTTCATTAGCAAAATGGAGCGCTAAGAATTTTTCAGGGCGTCCTGTGAATTCTGCGAATTGACTAGGTAAGAAAGTTGAGGAATTCGAAGCGAAGACCGTTTTCTCAGGTGCTACCTTACCCAACTTGGTGTAAAATTCTTCTTTAATCGAGACTACTTCAGGGATCGCCTCCACAACTAAATCAGCATTCTTCACTGCTTCAGCAAGGTCTGTTGACATGCTTATTCGTTTATATGTATTGTCTACTTGTTCATTAGTAGCTTTCATATCCTTTTGATAGATCCCTTTGTACGTTTTAAACCGCTTATCTGCTTCCTCTAACGCTTCTTCAGTAATATCGTATACCGTAACCTCAAACCCGAAAAAAGCGGACTGAAAAGCAATTTGGCTTCCTAACACGCCACCGCCCGCAATCGTAATATGTTTATAATCCATCTTTTTATTCCTCCTTATTCATCAAGTCATGTGAACCATTTTTATGGATTCTTTTTACATATTCGATAAAAAACGGGGCGATCCTCTGTTTGTATAGAAAAAATTGGAATAAAAAGTACTGAAAATGTTGGAGGGAGAGGACCATTTTGATCTTCCTCTCCCTCCAAATTTCTTCTACTAAGTTACATAAAAGCAACCACTTTAAGCATAACGGGGTTCGTCATATTGACCGAACCACTGGTAGCGGTGGCGTGAAAACCATTTATAGAGTGGAGAGCCGAGACGGTCTGCGAATGGAATATAAAGAAGCAGGCTAATTGGAACAGTTAAGGGTAGAGCTGCAAGTAAGCGGCGAATAGCATAATAGCCTTCTTTTAAACTACCTGAAGAGGTCAGCATATGGATTTCATCATAGATATCACGGTATTGTAAGTACGGATATTGGCCAGGGTGTTCATCAACCTCCTGAACGGATACCCAATCTACTTTTTTAAACCAATCTAATTTTCTAAGCACAAGTTTTACATGGTAACAAAATGGACATTGCGCATCATAGAACACAAGATGCCTCATACAATCATCTCCTTTTTCATACTTTACACCCGTCCTCTTGATCGTAAACATCCTTATTTGTTTCTACAAATAAAATATTCTGAAAATAAACAGATGTATATACAAATCTAGTTGGATGCGCTATCATGTATATACAAGTTATTAAGAAAGCGTTTTTATAGATGAACAAATTATAGTGGGAGAGGGGATCACTATGAACTTAAAAAAGCAAGCTCAACAAATTATTGAGCACGTAGGTGGTCAAGATAATATACAAGCAGCTACACACTGCGTGACTCGTTTACGTTTGTCTTTGTATGACGAAAGCAAAGTCAATCAAGAAGAATTAGAAAAATTGGAAGCGGTTAAGGGATCGTTCTCTACGAACGGGCAGTTCCAAGTTGTCATCGGACAAGGGACTGTGGATAAGGTTTATAAAGAAATGGTTGGTTTAGGCGTAGGTGAAGCGAGTAAAGATGATGTGAAGCAAGCTTCTTCTGAAAAAATGAATCCGCTTCAAAAAGCGATTAAAACGTTAGCGGATATCTTTATTCCGATCTTGCCGGCGATTGTTACAGCTGGTCTTCTAATGGGTATTCACAACATTCTTGCACAATCTGGAATCTTCTATGAAGATCAATCTCTTATTGAAGTTCATACACAATGGGCGGACCTCGCAAGTATTATCAACTTAATTGCAAATACCGCCTTTGTGTTCTTGCCAGGTTTGATTGGTTGGTCAGCGGTTAAGAAATTTGGCGGAAATCCGCTACTCGGTATTGTACTTGGTTTAATGCTTGTACACCCAGATCTTTTAAATGCTTGGGATTACGGAAATGCTGTTAAAGAAGGAAGAGTTCCAACTTGGAACCTATTAGGCCTAGAAGTTGAAAAAATCGGTTATCAAGGTCAGGTTCTTCCGGTACTGTTAGCTTCTTATGTATTAGCGAAAATTGATGTATTCTTACGTAACCGCATTCCAGATTCTATTCAGTTGCTTATTGTTGGACCGGTTGCCTTACTAGTAACAGGTTTCCTAACATTTATCGCAATTGGACCGCTTATGTTTGCACTAGGTAACACGATTACAGACGGTTTAGTTTGGACGTTTGATCAGTTTGCGGCTGTAGGTGGTTTGTTATACGGAGCGCTTTATCCATTACTCGTTGTAACTGGAATGCACCACACGTTCCTTGCTGTAGACGTTCAATTAATTGGTAGCACAGGATCTACATTCTTATGGCCGATTCTTGCACTATCCAACATCTCACAAGGTTCCGCGGCATTTGGCGTATGGTTAGCTTCGAAGAACGAAAACTTAAAAGGGTTATCCGTTTCTTCAGGTGTTTCAGCTTGGTTAGGAATCACAGAGCCTGCACTGTTCGGGGTTAACCTTCGTTACAAATTCCCGTTTATCGCTGCGCTTGTGTCCTCAGCCATTGCAGGTATGTATATTACAATTCAGAGTGTACGAGCGAACTCAATCGGAGTTGGAGGCGTACCAGGGATTGTTTCGATTCAAAATCAGGACTGGATCTCATTTATTATTGGAATGGCGATTGTCATCATCGTTCCATTTGTAGTAACGTATTTATTGGCAAAACGTAAAAAAATATAAAAAAGACCTGTTAGCAGCCGACCACACCCGGTTGCTATTGGTCTTTCTAGTGATATTACATCAAAGATAAGGAAGGTGCTCGCATGACACAGCCATGGTGGAAACAATCAGTTGTCTATCAAATTTATCCGAAAAGCTTTAACGACACGACAGGAAACGGGACAGGAGACATTCAAGGGATTATTGAAAAATTGGACTACTTGAAAACCTTAGGTGTTGATGTCATTTGGCTAACTCCTATTTATTCATCTCCACAAAAAGATAACGGATATGACATTAGCGATTATTTCAATATTCATGAAGAATACGGAACGATGCAAGATTTTGAGCGCCTCTTACAAGAAGCTCACGATCGTGGTATTAAAATCATTATGGACATCGTTGTCAATCACACGTCAACGGAACATGAGTGGTTCCAGCAATCGAAGCAATCTAAAGACAATCCTTACCGCGACTACTACTTCTGGAAAGACCCTATTGAAGGAGAAGCCCCAACAAACTGGGAATCGAAGTTCGGTGGAAACGCATGGGCATATGACGCCGATACAGAACAGTACTACCTGCACCTTTTTGATGTAACACAAGCAGACCTGAACTGGGAAAATGAAGCGGTTCGAAAGAGCGTTTATGATATGATGCATTTCTGGCTTCAAAAAGGGGTCGACGGTTTCCGTTTAGATGTGATTAACCTCATTTCTAAAGATCAAGCCTTCCCAAATGATTATGAGGGAGATGGACGTCGCTTCTATACGGATGGACCACGTGTGCATGAATTTATGCACGAAATGAACCAAGAAGTATTTTCTAAATATGAAATGATGACAGTAGGCGAGATGTCTTCTACGACGATTGATAATTGTGTGAAATACACACACCCTGACCGTCAGGAACTAGACATGACATTTAGTTTCCACCACCTGAAAGTGGATTATCCAAACGGAGAGAAGTGGACTGTAGCGAATTTTGACTTTAAAGAATTGAAGAAAGTTCTATCAGATTGGCAAGTTGGTATGCAAGAAGGAGGAGGCTGGAACGCATTGTTCTGGTGTAACCATGATCAGCCTCGCGTTGTGTCTCGTTTCGGAAACGATACAGTCTATCATAATGAATCTGCTAAAATGCTTGCCACAACGATTCATATGATGCGTGGTACGCCTTATATTTATCAGGGTGAAGAATTTGGGATGACCAATCCAAAATTTGATACGATTGAGGACTATCGCGATGTTGAATCCCTTAATATGTATGAAATCCTAAAGGAACAAGGGAAAACGGAGACTGAAATTCTTGCTATTCTTGCTCAGAAGTCGCGAGATAATTCTAGAACACCGATGCAATGGAACGACGGGGAGCAAGCTGGTTTCACAGCGGACACTCCATGGATTCCTGTAGCAAGGAATTACAAAGAAATTAATGCAGAAGCAGCTGTTAGTGATGAAAATTCTGTGTTCTATCATTATAAGAAGCTAATTGAGCTTCGTAAGCAATATGATATTATTACATCAGGAGACTACGAACTCTTAAGTTATGAGGATGATCGGGTATTTGCTTATGCTCGTCATGGTGAAGGTGAGAAGTTGCTTGTTGTGAATAATTTCTATGGTGATGAAACGACGTTTAACGTGCCAGAATCCATTGACCTTGAAGCATTCGGGAGCGAACTCATTCTTTCTAACTATGATGAGTCACAGAACGTAAGCCGTACAATTAAGCTGCGTCCTTACGAGTCCGTAGTGTATCATTTAACGAAATAAATGAGTGGTGCTATGTGAAGCAGAATAAGTTTATGGGCATTTATGAAGAACTTGTAGATTCGATTAAGATGAACGTGTATAAGGAAGGCCAGACCCTGCCATCTGAAAATGAGTTAGCGGAAACCTTCCAGACTTCGAGAGAGACGATCCGGAAGGCGTTGAATCTGTTATCGCAAAATGGGTTTATTCAGAAAGTGCGAGGCAAAGGATCAGTTGTTTTAGATGTTGATAAATTCAATTTCCCAGTCTCAGGTCTTGTTAGTTTTAAGGAAGTTTCCAAAGCTATGGGCGAGGCGACCAATACTCATGTGAATGAACTTTCCCTCATTCATCCTGAACTGTATATTCAAGAAGCGATGCAGCTAGATGAAGAGTCCTTGGTTTGGTATGTAAGTCGTTCGCGAGAATTCAGTGGAGAGCGGATCATTTTGGATAAAGATTACCTTTACTATGGTAGTGTTCCTCGATTAACCCGAGAGATTTGTGAAGATTCGATTTATGCATATCTTGAGGGGGAGGTCGGTCTAACCATTAGCTTCGCGAAGAAAGAAATTACGGTAGAAGAACCGACTTCTGAAGATCGCACGTTATTAGATCTTGAAGGGTTTGCGAACGTAGTGGTGATTAAAAACTACGTTTATCTGGATGATGCAACGCTGTTCCAGTATACAGAATCAAGGCACAGACCAGACAAGTTTCGATTTGTAGACTTTGCCCGTCGTTAACGAGTAGAGCGAGTGTGACATCCGCGGATGTTACACTCGTTTTTTTGTTTGTTGAGGATTGATATTAATAGATGAATAAAGTTAATATTTTTGTTTACTTGGTTGAGATGAAGATGGGACGGGGAAAACACTCGCTTTCCTGTGGACGAACTCCCGAGCTTCCTCGTTCGCTACGCTCTCTGTGGGATCTCGGAAGCCCGTTTTTCCACGGGAGTCTCGCGTTTTCCCCGTCCCATCGTAACTGTAATTAGGTTAAACAAAAACATCGCCAAATTAGTAATAGGAAGCTCTTCAAAGATCTAAGATGCATCTGTCTTACTCATTTCAGTGGCAGGGTCCGTTCATTAAATTTTATCAGGGCTAGCTGGAGGACTGCGAGACTCCCGCGGGGGGAGGAGCCTAGGGAAGACCCCACAGAGAGCGTTAGCGAACGAGGAGGCTTCCCAGCTCCCCGTAGGAAAGCGAGTTGTCCTCCAGCTAGCCCTAGCACATATTAACGCAACGGCCCCAATTCAAACTGGAGCATCTCAGCTTCGAGTTTATAAGATTGTTATCCTATTCTTGAAAAAGCATATTATATTTACATTAATGGAACATTTAAAATTAAAAAAACACCGTTCAGCAAAGGATGCTGAACGGTGTTTTTCTATGAGACCATCATAGAGAACCCATATGAGTTTTGTCGATGCTTCCGGCCTGCAGGGGTGTGGTCCTGTAGTGCCGGTTGGTCGACAACAGGAATATAGTTGTAGATTAGGATACGCTGATGGATGCTTCGTACTCAGTAAGCGCTGCGTCTAATATGGCCATACCTTCGTCAATTTGAGCTTTTGTCATGGTAAGTGGTGGGATTACCCGAATGACTTCCGTTTTGTTGCCGCAGAAGTAGAAGAGCGCTCCTTTTTCTAAAGCAGATTGTAAGATGGTCATCAGCCCTTCGCTGTCTCCTTCTCCTGTTACAGGATTAACAATTTCAAGGCCGAGCATTAGACCAACACCGCGAACGTCTCCGACAACGTCATGCTTAGCGGCTAATGTTTGGAGTTTTTCGTATGCATACGCGCCGACTTCTTTTGTGTTGTCTAACAACTTTTCTTCTTGGATTACGTCCAGGACAGCAAGTGCAGCGTTACAGGCAATCGGATTTCCTCCGTATGTTGTTGCGTGGGATCCGACAGGCCATTTTTTCATAAGTTCTTTAGAGGCGACTGTGGCACTTAGTGGTAGACCTGATGCCATTGCTTTCGCTACAGCCATAATATCTGGTGTTACACCAAATGTATCAGCTGCAAACCATTCTCCTGTTCTGCCAAATCCAGTTTGAACCTCATCGAAAATAAGCAAAATGCCGTGTTGGTCGCAGACTTCGCGAATTTTTTGAAGCCATTCTTTTGGAGGGATAATGTAACCACCCTCTCCTAAGACAGGCTCTAAGATCATGCAAGCTACTTCATCAGGTGTTACCTGGTGCTCAAACAAAGTTTGAAAATCTTTCTCTAGTTGTTTCACGCAAAATTCACCAACATCTTCGCCCTCAGGACAAGCCTTCGGGTTAGCGTATGGAATTTGATAGGTTAACCCGTTTGGTTGCATGAATTTGCGGTATTTACTTTTGGAGGTGCTCACTCCTAATGATCCGAGTGTTCTGCCGTGAAATCCTCCAGTGAAGGAAATGACATAAGGTCGTTCTGTTGTATGTTTGGCTAGTTTTAGTGCTCCTTCTACAGCTTCTGTTCCGCTATTAGAGAAGAAAAAGCAGTCTAGATTTCCTGGCATAATTGTAGCTAATCGATCCGCTAATGTAAGAAGCGGTTCATACATAATAACGCCTGATGGCCCATGAGTTAGGTGATCCGCACCATCTTTAATCGCCTGAACGACTTTAGGGTGCCTATGGCCTACATTTGTTACAGCAATGCCAGAAGAGAAATCGAGATATTCTTTGCCATCAGTACCGTAATAATAACAGCCCTCTTCTTTCTCAACAGGAAGATTTGGGAAGTCTTTGGCCATTGTTGGAGCTAGGCGGTCGTGTATTGATTCGAGTAGATGTGTCCATGTCATTTTTTGTTCCCTCCGTAACTACGTTCGATTGAATGTATTAATAAATATACATGAAAATTAATTTATATACAATATGCATAAGCGAATTTCCTATATTTTTTTGAAGTAGACTTTTGGAGCTGAATTATCTATTTAACCTCTTTATGACTTTCGAACGGTTGCAGAAAAGAAGAGACCTGTTATACCCTTAAAACGTGCTAGTATGCGAGTGAGAAGGGGAAAAGACATTGAAAAGATTATTTAAACTACTATTCTGGATCGGGGTCCTTTACGTTGCCTATATCGGTTACTCAATCTGGACATTTGAGGGTGGAGAAACGCGCAAGACGGATGCGGCTATTGTGCTTGGTGCAGCAGCTTATCATGATAAACCTTCACCTGTTTTAAGAGAGCGAGTGAATCATGCAGTTAAGCTATATAAAAAGGGAGATGTAGATCATATCATCTTTACAGGTGGAAAAGGCGAGGGGGCACCTTTTGCTGAATCAGAAGTGGCTCGTGACTATGCAGTGGACATGGGGGTTCCTAAGCATGATACGTTCGTGGATATGACCTCTAAGATTACAGAAGGGAATATCATAAACGCGAAGCTTATTGGACAAGAGCAAGGTTTTGAAGATTATACTCTAGTCAGTGATCCTCTTCATATGAAGCGATCGATCGCGATTGCTAATCAAATTAACCTAGATAGTGAGGCATCACCGACTACAACCTCTGCCTATCAATCATTAGAAACAAGGGTTCCTTTCTTTTTAAGGGAATGGGGATTCTATTTTCTCTATAAAGGTAGTCTCGTTATTCCTGACACCTGGAAACCTGACGACTGGGTTCCGGTAAACCGCTAAACAGTACTGCTTTAGCCATGTAAAGACTTACAGCGTGCCAGACACCCTTTAGTCATTTGCTGTAGTGAAGGGTGTCTGGCACGCTTTCGTGCGTTAATGTGGTTTAGGTTCATAGGGCTATAGAAGTGAATATGCATTCACTTGTCATAATTAGACATCAGACTATTTACTTTTGGTATAAGGGGCATTAAAATATAGTTTAAACAAGTAGATTAAAAGAATCTTTAGTGTGAATATTCACGCAATTCAGTTTAAACATCCTAGAGTAGACATGCTAATCAAACCTTCATTAGGAGTGGACAACTTGAATGCAACTTTATCAACGCCTAAGTTAGTTGGTATGGAAATTGAGAAGAAGCGTAAGGAAATGGTTGATAGTGCAATTCAACGTGGATTTAATGACGAATATACGTTGCAATTAAGCCAAGAGTTAGATCAGTTACTTAATAAGTGGAACACCATAAACGCAATTACCTCGAATTAAGAAAGCACATGCATACGAATGCATGTGCTTTCTTTTATACTATATGAACATTCCTACAAAGACAGCTGTAATAAAGCTTGCTAATGTTCCGCCTATAATGGCCTTTACACCAAGCTGGGCCACCTGACTCTTCTTAGAAGGAGCTATAGAACCGAGTCCTACGATTAACTGACCAATTGAAGACAGGTTAGCAAAGTTACATAGGGCTACTGTTAGGATTGCCATCGTTTCTGGCTTTAAGTTCTCCTGTCCGCCAAGCATCATGTTAAAGGCAATTAATTCATTTGCTGCAATCTTGGTTCCGATAATGGAAGCAGCCTGAAAAGCATCGCTTACTGGTATTCCAATCAATAAAGCGAAAGGGTAGAGAGCGTAGCCGAATATTGTTGCTAGATCCAGTTCAACAATTCCTAGTATTCCGTTCACTAATGCCAAAATGCTTATGAACGCTATTAAAAGCCCTCCAATATTTAAAGCGAGTTTCACACCGCTCACGGCTCCATCAGATATGGCTTCTAACACATTAACTTGTTCAGGTTTCTCCATAATGATCTCTTCATTGAGCTGAGATGATTCACTCTCAGGTTCTAAAATTTTGGCGATGGTAAGAGATACAAAAGGGACACTGAAAATTGAAATAAGCAGGTATTTTACATCAATGCCCATCCCGGCATAGGCTACAAATATAGCGCCACTAGCAGATGCAGTTCCGCCGACCATAATCGCAAATGTCTCAGAGCGCGTCATCTTACTTAAATAAGGTTTAACAAGAAGAGGAGCTTCTACAACCCCAAGCATTGTATTCCCTACAGCACTAAAGGATTCTACTTTACTAGTTCCTAATATTTTTCCAACTATAAATCCGATCCCACGGACAATAAACGGGATGATGCGTAAATAATAAAGAGCAGCGATAAGAGATGAAATAAATATGATGACAGCTAATACATTAATCGCAAACACAAACTGAATATTTGTCCCTTCTCCAAACAATCCTCCAAACACGAAGTTAATTCCCTCGCTACTAAAGTCGATTACATGCTGGACGCCTTTAGCTGCGACATCTAGCATTTTTTGTCCAAAGGGGACTTTTAACATAAAATACACAAATAATCCTTCAAGGGCGAGTCCGACTGCAACGGTGCGCCATTTGACCAACGTTTTATGGCTGCTTAACAACCAAGATAAAAAGATAATTCCTGCTAATGAACCTAGTCCGAATAAAATGTCCATTCTTAATCCTCCTGTAAAATCAGTGATGTCCATTCATTCAAAACCTTATACGTAGTTGGATGTATGACGTCAGACCTCTTAAGGGGTATAAAAAAAGCACCCACGGTCTTTGTCCTACAAAGAAAGTGGATGCATGTACGTAGACGTAACCCAATGAAGATCATTCGGCTATTATATGCAGACTTTCCTTATAGTCCGGCAATTTACGGTTGCCAGGTAGAGACTTATGGACCCTATTTCCATAGATATATAAGGTGTTTGTATGAAGTTGAATACGAGTAATATAGCAAACTCCTAAGTTGGTGACAATAGATAAATAAGATGTCTGAAGATGGAGAATAAATTGATTATTATCCGGAAGGTTTGACAGTGCGTCATGAATCGTTTACATTATATTGTATAAGCGAAGAAATCATTCAATCGAAATCACTCTTGAAGGAGTATGTTTTATGAAGGTCGTTGTTCTTAACTAACCGTTAACTTAATACGGACCAAAAAGGTTTGAAAAAGCTTGCACACAGGCAAGTTTATTTTTCTATACACTTTTTTGGTAGTTAAGAACAATGAATCATAGCATAACTTGCAAAGTGTACAACAGGGCTATGACACATATGTCATAGCCCTGTTCTATTTTCTGTACACGTCTGCACTCGATTGGATGATGGAATCGAAGGTTAGCTGCAATGATACATTCATTGCAGCTTTTTTTAATATAAAACACTTTACTTGAATAAAGCGTGCCAGACACCCTTTACTGTGCTAAAGCATTTCTGGGCGCTAAGGAGGATATAGAAGTTGAATCAGAAGACGTTTGAGGTATTGGATTTTTATACAATTTTAGAAGAGGTAGCTCGGTTTGCGTTTACGGAAAGAGGGAAAGAGACAGTTCTTTCTTTGACACCTTCTTTTAATCAGAAGCAAATTGAGAGATGGCTTGAGGAAACAGATGAAGCGATGGAGATATTGAAGATTAGCAGCAGTGTGCCCGTTCACAGTCTAGATGATGTGAGTCGTATGATTGATCAGGCTAAGAAAGGCATGTTTTTAAGGCCGGATCAGTTTCAACAACTGCAGTCATTTCTTGATCATTGTGGGAAATTGAAGCGGTTTATGAAAGACAAACAGTACGCTGCTCCTACTGTAGCGTTATATGCTGAGTCTATTGAAGACCTAAGTGATCTGGAACAGGAAATTCAGGGTTGTCTTCGCCATGGCCAAGTAGATGACTATGCATCTAAAGAATTGTTGAAAATTAGAAGGCAGAAGCAGAATCAACTTGCTGAAATTAAAGATCGGATTGGCCGTTTAGCTAAATCTAAAAAACTATCCACGTATATGCAGGAACATGTAGTTGCGGAGAAGAATGGTCGTTTCGTCCTCCCGATCAAAGCAGCTTACCGGAATAAAGTCAAAGGAACGGTGCTTGATTCTTCTTCCTCTGGAGCTACTGTCTTTATAGAACCAGAAGAAGTCACGCGATTACAGGAAGAGCTCGAAATGACAAGGCTAGCGGAAGAGAGGGAAGTAGAGCAAATTTTATACTATTTAACAGCACTAGTGTTAGAACAGGATCGAACCCTTCATGTCGCTATGGAAACGATGCATCAATACGACGTCATCTTTGCGAAAGCGAAGTATGGTATAAGCATTGAGGGGCGCGCTGCTCGTTTAAATACGGACTATAAGATCGAACTTTGTGAGGCTACACACCCACTCATTCATGACCCTGTTCCGCTTAGTATGTCGCTTGGAGAAGACTACCATGCCCTTGTCATTACTGGTCCAAATACAGGCGGGAAAACGGTCACCCTTAAAACAGTAGGTCTACTGACGGTGATGACACAAGCTGGGTTACACATCCCGGCTCAGGAAGGAACCAACCTTCATATTTTTCAGCAACTGTTTGTCGACATAGGTGATGGGCAAAGTATTACTGAAAACCTAAGTACTTTCAGCTCTCGCCTAGTGAATATTATTGACATTCTGCAGGAGACAAACGATCACACCTTGGTGCTGCTTGACGAACTTGGATCTGGGACGGATCCAACGGAAGGGATGGGACTTGCCACAGCGATTTTGGATCAATTATATGACAAAGGTGCGATGCTGTTAGCTACAACACATTACAATGAGATGAAAGATTTTGCGGAATTACGGAGTGGTTTCCTGAATGGTTCAATGGAATTTGACCTTGAAACACTTCGTCCAACGTATCGCCTTCTCCTTGGAACAACGGGAAAAAGCCAGGCGTTTGAAATTGCTCTAAAACTTGGTATGCACCCATTAATCATAGAAAAAGCTCACGAGATCTCTTATAAAGAAGAGAAAAAGTATGAAATGCGTGAGGACGCTGATGCTAAGACGATGGAAAAGCAAATTAAGACGAATGCCTATGCTAGAAAAATTTCCAAGAAGAAAACAAATCGAGAAGAAACGATTCCCCGTTACAATATGGGAGATAATGTTACGGTGCTTGCTACTGAGGAGACAGGTATTGTTTATAAAGGACCTGATGGAAAAGGAAACTATGTGATCCAAGTAAAAGGAGAGAAACGAACCGTTAACCATAAGCGGATTGCGCTTCATATTCCGGCAGAAGAGTTGTATCCTGAGGATTATGACTTTGATATTATTTTTAAATCTAAAGAATACAGAAAGATTCGTAAGCAATTAGACCGCAAACATGTAGATGGATTAACGCTCGATGAAGAGGATGAAACGTGATTTCAGGTTTAGGGATCGTTTCTTTTGTGAATGGGTTAAGGGGTCAGCTATACTGAAATTAGAAAAGGAATAGCTATTTGGAGGGATCTTGATGAACATTGCTGTAATCACAGGTGTTTCGAAAGGGCTCGGTGAGTCTATTGCCGAGAAAATGATGGAAAGAGGCACACACATCATTGGAGTGTCCCGTTCGGATAATAAAAACTTAGAAAAACGAGCTGAAGAGAATGGAGTGACGTATAAGCATTATGCGTGTGACTTGTCTTCTAAAGAGGAGCTAGAAACGGTCTTCTCTTCGATTGTAGAAGATGTGAAAGATCAAGCTCCTGAGAAAGTCTACGTCGTAAACAATGCAGGAGTAGTTGAACCTATTGATCGTGTAGGGTCTCTAGATCCTGATCAGGTCATCAAACACGTTCACATCAATTTAATTGCACCCATGTTAGTAACCAACTTGGTTGTGGAACAATTAGCAACCATTGATGTGGATATCATAAATGTTACCTCTGGCGCCGCTAACCGGCCTGTATATGGCTGGAGCACATATGGTGGCACCAAAGCAGGTCTGAATTACTTTACGGAAACAACTGCGTTTGAACAAAAAGAGCGGGGCATGAAGCACAGAACAGTTGCCTTTAGCCCTGGCGTCATGGATACAGATATGCAGGCTGATATTCGCTCTTCTTCGGAAGAAGCATTTGCTGATGTGGAAAAGTTTAAAGCGTTAAAAGAAGAAGGTAAACTTCGATCAACTTCTGTTGTTGCAGGTGGCCTTATGAAATTACTTGATGAAGGCTTTGAAAGTGGAGAAGTTTATCGTGTAGACCAGTTATTAGACTAAATGAGGTGAAATGATCGTGCAGTTAGAAGGATGGTTTGAGAAGGGGATGCGTCCCCAAGAATATGTAACCGCAATGGAGAAACATCAAGAAAACTTTATGAATGTGTATCAATCCTACCAATTACCAGATGATCAACAATTTTTTGATGATCTTAAAGTTAAACAGCTCCGCGTTATCGTGCTGACAGAAGACTGGTGTGGAGATGCGATGATGAACATCCCAATTCTATTAAAACTCTCAGAAGCATCCCGCATGGATGTTCGTTTCTTAAAGAGGGATGAGAATCCAGAGCTTATGGATCAATACCTAACAAACGGTTCCTCTCGTTCTATTCCTATCTTCATCTTTATGAATGAAGATGGGGAAGAAGAAGCGGTATGGGGACCCCGTGCTCCAAAAATCCAAGAGGTTGTGGATGAGGCCCGCGAGAATATGCCTGACAAGGATCACCCGAGTTTTGAAGAGAAGCAGAAGGAAATGATTCTTTTCCTCACAAAAGCGTATCGGGAGAATGAAGAGTTCTGGCAGGAAGTATACGCAAGCTTAAAGGAAACTTTATCCTCATTAGAAATAAAGACAAAATGATGATTCATATAGACTAAAAGCCCTGAGTTTATTATACTCAGGGCTTTTTTTGCTTGAAGACTTTTCGAAAACCTCTTTAAAGAGGTGATAATGAATCGTTCTCTATAACATATTGTAGCGGGTTTTCGTCTGAGCAGCTTGAT
This sequence comes from Pontibacillus salipaludis, assembly GCF_014642405.1. Classification (GTDB taxonomy): domain Bacteria; phylum Bacillota; class Bacilli; order Bacillales; family BH030062; genus Pontibacillus; species Pontibacillus salipaludis. The sequence continues at coordinate 229,851 of NZ_BMIN01000004.1, read as the reverse complement.
AAATACGAGGCACTCTTTTACCAATTGAACACGTAATTTCATAGTGAATGGTTCCTGTTAATTCAGCTATTTCATCTGCTGTTGGAAGGCCTTTGTTTCCATCTCCGAATACAGTTACTTCATCATCAGGTAACACTTTTCCGGTGCCAGTCACATCGATCATCGTTTGATCCATGCATATACTCCCCACAATTGGAACTAGATGGCGATGAACAGACATCGTTCCTTGATTGGAAAGAAGTCTTGGAAGTCCATCTGCATATCCAATAGGCAGCGTGGCAACAGACGAGGGCCTCTCTGTTTTGAACGTGAGCCCATAACTAATGGGTGTACCGGCTTCTAGTTTGTTCACAGCTGCTACTTTTGTCTTCAGTGTCATAACCGGTGTAAGATCGATCCATTCTTTTAGATGGGGGGAGGGATAGAATCCGTATAAGCTAACTCCAACCCGAACCATATTTAAATGCATCTTTCTATGGGCAATCGTTGTAGCGCTATTTGCGCAATGTTTAATCGGAATATAGATCTCATTTTCTTCAATGTGGTCGACAATGGTTTGAAAATGTTCAAATTGCATGTATGTATAAGTTGGGTCCTCATTATCGGCATCTGCAAAATGAGTAAAGATTCCTTCAAGTTCTACTAAAGGAGATTGATCAATAGCCTTTGCAAGTTGAAGAGCTTCTGTTGATGTAGAAACCCCTATGCGGTTCATACCAGAGTTTATTTTTATATGAACTTTAGGTGTCTTGTTCATTCGTTTTGCCGCTGATTCGACTTGGGTGAGTATGTCTTGAGTAAAGATTGTGATCGTTAAATCGTGTATGACAGCCGCTTCAATGGACCGGGGCGGAGTATAGCCTAATAGTAGGATCGGTTTATGGATGCCAGCTTTTCTAAGCTCAATCCCTTCGTCAACGAAAGCAACCCCAAGCCAGTCTGCTCCGGCATCGATAGCGTTCTGAGCAATTTCTACAGCTCCGTGTCCATAACCATCCGCTTTTACAACAGCCATTAAGCGGCAAGCTGGATTTGTGTGGTTTTTAAATGCGTGTACGTTGTGAGAAAGGGCATCCAGTGAAATATCTGCCCAAGTGTCTCTGTAACTGTGTGGATTAATCATAGGATCACCAATCTTTCTTAGTTGAAGTAATTATGTTGTTTAGGCCATAAAAAGAGGATGCCTACTTGTGGCATCCACAGCTTTATGCATGGAACCGGTGCCCTTCATAGAAAGGCACCGGTTACTAGACTTTATTAGTTTGTAAAAAAGACAGCATTTAATGCTTCATGAGCTGGTGTATACGCATATCCAAGGTCCTTGGCAACAGCTTCATAAGTGACGTGTCCATTTGCTGTATTTAAGCCTTTCTGTAAAGCCTGGTTGTCTTCAATCGCTTTCGTAACACCTTTGTTAGCAATCTGAAGAGCATATGGAATTGTTACGTTCGTTAAGGCGATTGTAGAAGTACGCGGAACAGCTCCTGGCATATTCGCAACTGCATAATGTACAACGCCGTGCTTCACGTACGTAGGATCATCGTGCGTTGTAATATGATCTACTGTTTCAATAATACCACCCTGGTCAATGGCTACGTCAACTAGGACAGCACCTTGTTTCATTTCTTTTACCATATCCTCTGTAACAAGTTTCGGTGCTTTCGCTCCTGGAATTAGAACAGCTCCGATAACTAGATCTGATTCTTTCACAGCTTCAGCGATGTTTAGAGGATTTGACATCATTGTGTTAATTTCATTTCCAAAGATATCATCAAGCTGGCGCAGACGCTCAGGGCTAAGGTCGATCATCGTGACGTCAGCACCAAGTCCAACCGCAATCTTAGCTGCGTTTGTACCTACAACACCACCGCCTATGATGGTAACTTTCCCGCGCTTTACTCCTGGTACGCCTCCAAGAAGAACGCCAAGGCCACCTTTTGGTTTTTCAAGGAACTGAGCACCGATTTGAGCTGACATGCGTCCAGCTACTTCACTCATTGGGGTTAGGAGTGGTAGTGTGCGGTTTGTTTCAACCGTTTCATATGCAAGAGAAATGACTCCTTTTTCAGTTAATGCTTGTGCTAACTCTGGCTCGGCTGCAAGGTGCAGATACGTAAATAAGATCAAGCCTTCGCGGAAGTAGCCATATTCAGAAGGGAGTGGTTCTTTTACCTTCATCACCATTTCTTTCTCCCATGCTTCAGCTGCTGCACTTACAATGGTCGCTCCGGCATCTTTGTAGTCCTGGTCTTCGAAACCGCTTCCAATTCCGGCAGTCGTTTCAACAAATACATGATGACCTGCATTTACAAGATTTAAAACCCCGGCCGGTGTAATCGCAACCCGATTTTCGTTATTTTTTATCTCTTTTGGAATCCCGATGAACAATTCCCTCATCCCCTTTGTTTGTAATCGATTTTGTACTTCCGATTATAGAGGGGGGATGAACGAAATGCATTGTGTAAAACAGAAAAAGTCAGAATCATCTTTTGTAGAAATCAACAAGACCCTTATTGTTTCAAGCGTTCAATCATTAAATCCAGGTAAAGCGTAATTTTTTGGTTCGGATCTTTAAAATTAAATCCTGTCAGATTCGTAACTCGCTTCAATCGATAGTTCAGTGTGTTGGCGTGAACGTGCAAGTGCTTAGCTGCTTCATTCACGTTACTATCGCACCGCAAGAATTCGCTAACGGTTTCAAGTAAGTCTGTGCGATGCTTCTGATCATAGTCGCGAAGGGTTTCAATGTATTGATTGGTGTAATGATCACGGATGCGCTTTTCGTATAAGAAATCTATAAATTGATAGATCCCGAGCTCCTGATAGCTGTAAATGCCTTCAACTTCATTAGGGAAGCGGTCCTTTATGGATAGGACGTGTAGCGCTTCTTTATAGCTGTCTTGGATATGGACAGGGTTTTTGTACAACGTACCCGCAGCTCCTTTTAGGAACTCTACATTCACTCTGTCTTGTATTTTCTCTACAAAGGCACGAACAAAATCATGAATTTCTTTCCCAGGTGCCTCATTCGAATGTGGGCGAACGAGAAGGATCAGTTGATTCGAGTCAATCGCGCTGCATACGATTCCGACTTGTCTCGAAGCCTCAATATAGTAGTGGATGTGTCGTTCGAGTGACTGATGGATATCTTCTTCAAACTCAAAAACGACAATCGCTAAAGAACCGTCTAATTGGATATGATATTTGCGTGCCTGGCTTTGTATCGTTTCAAGGTCAGTCAAGTGCTCCGTCAGTAGTTGCCAGAAGAATTCTTTATGATCTTCTTCTGATTTTCGCTTTTTAATTTGAAGTTGTAGCATTTGGTTTTTAACTACTTTGGCAGCTTTTTTAAAGAGGTCGAGATCTTCTTCGGTTACATCCCAGTGCACCTGAGCCCAGATAAACCCAAGAATTTCGTTGTTTTTTCGTACGGATATGGCTACGCGTTTCCCTAACCCAACTTCTTCAATAGCTGGAATGATAACAGGCTCTTCGCTTTCAAATAATTGAGGTATGACTCCGTTTTTCCATAACGTTTTAATAACGTTCTCTGGAACTTTTCTTCTCATAATCGTTGCAATCCTGGCTGGGTCAACGTTCTCATCGTGAGTACTATACGCCAATATGCGGTGGTTAGAATCTTCTATTGTAACTGGACAATGCAACAGATCGCTAATACGATCGGCCAGTTCTTCTAATGAGCGAAATGGTCCTTTAAATGGATCTTGGCTCCCGTAATGTGTTCCCAAGGCAACCTCACCTTCTTTCTGTTTAAGCTCTGTATCTAATATTTAGTTAAAATAAGGCCGTTACGTTTGATGAATGCTTGGGGTGTCTGGGGAATGGCTCGCTTTCCGCGGCCCCACACGACGTGGGGTCGTTCGACGTAGTCACAGGATGTGACGGTCTTAGTCGAACTTCCTCAATCTTTTAACAGCCTCCTCGGGGAAACCGCCCTGCGGGGTCTCGTCGACCTCTTTCTCCCGCAGGAGTCTCCCCATTCCCCAGACACCCCTGGCTATATTTGTATAACGGCCCAGCTGCTTGAGCATAGCAGAGAATACACAACTCTGGTCTACATACGATAATGATTTAGTAAATAAGAAAGTCTCCCTGGTACATTTTAAGGTACATCCTTATGGAAAATCTATAAGAATTTGTGGTATTTCCTAAAGCTTACTCAATCCGATTGTTGTTTTCAACAATTGAAAGCGCTTAAAATTTTATGATTTCACAAATACCTCTTCAAAATTGAATGATAGAGTATATAATGGGAGAATGTTAACACCCAAAACTCACAAAAGGATACATCGAGAGCAGGGGGTAAATGATGTTAGACGTATTAAATCAAATCAACGATGTACTATGGGGAACGCCTAGCTTAATTCTCTTATTTGGGACAGGTTTATTCCTGACGATTATGTTAAGAGGGTTACAGTTTAGGAAGCTAATGTATGCATTTAAACTGGCTTTTACGAAAGAAGAAAAGTCAGAATCTTCATCTGATGCTGAAGGGGACATCAGCAACTTCAAGACGCTCATGACGGCTTTGTCGGCTACAATTGGGAACGGGAATATTGCCGGTGTAGCTACCGCTTTAACGCTTGGAGGCCCTGGGGCTATTTTTTGGATGTGGATTGTAGGACTACTAGGGATGGCAACAAAATATGCAGAGGCCCTGCTTGCTATGAAGTACCGGGTGAAGAATGAGAACGGAGAATATTCCGGAGGTCCTATGTATTATGTAGAACGGGGTCTCGGGAAGAAATGGAAAGGACTTGCGATTGCATTTGCTTTCTTTGGTGCTTTCGCAGCCTTAGGAATTGGGAATAGTGTTCAATCCAATACCATATCAGATGTAATGGATGAGAGTTTTCATATAAATGGTTGGGTAACAGGAGCTGTTCTGGCCGTATTAACAGGTCTGATTATTTTTGGTGGTATTCAGAGAATTAGTACGGTTGCTGGGTTCTTTGTTCCGGTTATGGCCTTTCTTTACATAGGTGGGTCCTTACTAATTATTATCATGAATTATGAAGCGATCGTGCCTGCGTTTGAGATGATCTTCAACTACGCATTTAGCCCTGTATCAGCAGCTGGAGGTTTTGCTGGAGTTGTTGTTATGGAAGCGGTCCGAAGCGGGGTTTCACGCGGGATCTTCTCTAATGAAGCGGGTCTTGGTACTGCTGCTTTGATTGCCGGAAACGCAAAGACAGATCATCCGGTTAAACAGGCGTTAGTAGCTATGACGGGAACCTTTATCGTAACGATTATTGTTTGTACAATGACGGGTCTTGTGCTTATTATGACAGGATTTTGGGACCCTTCTGGTGGCGCTATTTCGGGCGTAGAGCATGCTGCAAATCTAGATGGCGGTGCGTTAACAAGTGCAGCCTTTGGGCATGCCTTAGGAGCGATAGGAGAGTACATTGTAGCTTTCTCAGTTATCTTCTTTGGCTTCTCTACAATTGTTGGCTGGTACATGTACGGAGAGAAATGTTTCGAATACTTACTAGGCTTACGTTACATTATTCCGTACCGTTTCATTTATATTACAGCTACCTTTATGGGCGCTGTGATGAAACTTGATCTTGTGTGGGCATTTGCCAATATGGCCAATGCGCTTATGATGATTCCAAACTTAATCGCTTTATTGCTTCTATATAAAGTAATCGTGAGGGAAACGAATTCATACTTTAATGACTATTTGCATAAGAATCGCAACGCTTACCGAAAAGCAAGCTAGTCATGCGGAATAGGGTCCATTAAAGTTCCTTTAAAACAGTTTGATAAAAAATAACCTGCCGCTTTGGCAGGTTATTTTTTATGTCATTTTTTCGTGCCATAAACCAAGAATCATAAATAATGAGAAACCAAAACTATTAACGAATCCGTGTACAAATACCATAAGAGGAATATCGAGTATTGATCTATCACTTATGTGACCATATCCATACAGGAAAGCAAAGCTCATGGATATAAAAAGGGAAAAGAAAGCGATTATGAAAAAAACTTTGGCCTTAGGAATCTTTACGTTTGGTACGATGAAAACCAGACTTAAGAGTGCAAACAGAGCTATGGGTACCACAAATTCAATCACCGACAAAAATTCAATAAGAGGAGACACAGGAGACAATGTAATCCCTATGGCTACAAAGATTGGACCCACGAGTAAAAAGCCTCCCAGGGCGTTATAAACTCTTCTCACCAAGGGTTGCTTAGAACGAATCAACCTTCCGATTAAACCAAACGATATAATTGTAATAAATGCTGCATAGTGAAAGTGGATAGACGTCAATAAGATGAGAATATCTTGAAAATGTAGAATGTCTATATTTAACCTATGTAACGAAAGCCAACCTCCCCCGATGACGATATAGATCATACCAGCATGGATAAGAAGTTCTTGCATCGATTTCCATGCCTTTGTTTTAAAAAGGGAAACAAGTCCGTAAATTGTAATGAATGCCGTGAATCCAAACCAAGGAAGTGATAGGATAAAAGATAAATAGCCCCTTTCTAGCAAAAAACTAATACACGCCAATACAAAGCTAATCGGATGAATATTTAGCAAGGTGCGGTAAAGGTTTGTATGCTCCGTTTTAGCAAGCGCAAGCATCAAAGGGATAAGCGTTCCGTAAGCAAAGACAAGTAATAGTTGTACATATTGTTCCGTATGGATACTGGTAAGAGACATCTGTAAGACTATGAAAACAATAAAAATTATAAAGCCAAATAGAGACCGTTTTTTCTCTATCATAGGATCACCTCATGTAAATCTTAAACGAAAAGTCACTATGGGAAAAGAAGAGAGGGAGAGAGGTTGAACATATTAATTAGTGGAGGCACAGGATTCATTGGTAGTCATGTTGTCGATCATTTCGAACGGAAGGGACACAAACTGTTTATCCTTACACGTGGAAGTACAAGGAAAGTGGGAGAAAGAGAATACATACAATGGCTTAGTGACCAAAAAAACGAAATCAACTATTTGTCTAATCAAAAAGTAGACGTCGTTATTAACTTAGCAGGGGATCCGATCGAACAAGGTCGATGGTCAAGCGAGAAGAAAGAGAGAATTCTATACAGTCGTATAAACGCAACAAAGCGAATGATAGAAATTGTGAACCACCTTGATGAGAAGCCTGAGGTCTTCATTCAAGGCTCAGCGATCGGCTATTATGGCTACTCAGAGAACGAAAAGTTCACAGACCGAAGTCTATCATTAATTAATAGTTTTCCGAGTGAAGTGTGTGATGTTTGGGAAAACACTCTTCATCACTTAAATCACCCTGATATTCGAAAGGTTATTGCACGTATTGGGATCGTTCTTCACCCGCGTGAGGGGGCGTTGTCAAAGCTTCTCATTCCTTACCGCTTATGGGCTGGGGGGAAGGTTGCTTCTGGAAGTCAGTATGTTTCCTGGATTCATTTTGAGGACCTTGTTCGTACTATTGATTATTTAATTGATGATCACACAATCTCAGGACCTATAAATTTAACTTCTCCCAATCCTGTTACTATGGATGAGTTGGGGCGCACAATCGCTTCTGTGATCAGTAGACCCTACTGGTTTCCTTTAACAGAATGGATGTTAAAGGTTGCTTTAGGAGAAAAAAGCATTATTTTAATGGAGGGAAGCAAGGTCCTTCCAGAACGCCTCCTACAATCTACTTTTTCCTTTAAATACCCCACAGCAAGGAAAGCGCTATCAAATCTTCTGGAATAATTTTTGATCCTGCTAGAAAGCTTTGGTATCAAGGGTTCAAGGCTTACTGGAGGAGAAGGCAGGGAGCTCGACATAATTCGATGTGGTGGTACAATTAGAAACGCTGTGGTAAATTATGAATAATGTAATTCTTAAAATGTAGACAAAGGTATGTGAAACAGTATGAGTAGTTATTCACCGTATTGGATGTTCCAAAAAAACGAATGGGCGAAGCTTCGTGCTAATGTACCGATGACCCTGTCTCCCATACAAATTGAAAATGTAAAAGGAATTAATGAAAAGCTTGATATAGAAGAAGTCTCAAATGTCTATCTTCCATTAAGTAGATTGCTCAATTTATATACGAAAGCTTCTCATGAGCTTCATTCGGTAACAGACCGTTTCATGGGGCAAAAGACGAAACAGGTTCCGTTTATTATTGGAGTCGCGGGGAGTGTCGCTGTCGGAAAAAGTACGATCTCAAGGATTATGCGTGAACTGCTCTCTGAGTGGGATGAACATCCTAGTGTAGAGATCTTAACTACAGATGGCTTCTTATACCCGAATGAAGTATTAGAAGAAAAGGGGATCATGAATCGGAAAGGGTTCCCTGAGAGTTATGATATAAAGAAATTGATAGACGTTTTGGCAGATTTGAAATCAGGTCGACCTGACATAGAAGCACCTGTTTATTCCCATTTAACGTATAATATCTTACCAGATGAAGTTCAAGTACTAGACCAGCCGGATATTGTCATAGTGGAAGGAGTAAATGTATTGCAAACTCCTAAAACGCGAGGTGCAGATCCTGGTACATACGTTTCTGATTTCTTTGACTTTAGTATCTACGTTGATGCAAATGAAGATGATTTATTGAAATGGTATACAGAGCGTTTTATGAAGCTCAGAGATACTGCCTTTCAAGATGAGCGTTCTTATTTCCATAATTACTCTGGTTTATCTAATGATGAAGCGATTGCCATGGCAGAAGATATTTGGCGAAGGATTAACTTAAGGAATCTTCATGAAAATATTCAGCCGACACGTAATAGAGCGGACCTTATTCTGCATAAAGATCGTGATCATTTAATTGATTCGATTATGCTTAGGAAGGCATGATTTTATAAGAAGGTGCAAAATCGTTTGGGCGATTTTGCGCTTTTTTTTGTGGTGGGGGCGTTGTGTTGATGAGAGCGGTGAGGGTCCGTTACCGTATGTGGGCTAGGGCTGGCTGGGGGACAACTCGCTTTCCTGCGGAGAGCTGGCAAGCCTCCTCGATCGCTATCGCTCTCTGTGGGGTCTTGCCGAGGCTCTTTATCCCGCGGGAGTCTCGCAGTCCCCCAGCCAGCCCTTGTGTTATGTAGGAGAACGGACTGAGTATATACATTATCTAGAAATCTAATCCCGACAAATAAAAAAGCCCAAAGCTGATATCAACTTTGGGCTTGTGCTTCTTTATAGGAAGGGGGTTAGTCTAAGATTGTTACGTCTACTGATTTGCGGCCCCAGTTTAGGGCTTCTGATTGGGATGGGATGAAGACGTCGATTCTGTTTCCTTGGATGTCGCCACCGATGTCTCCTGCTACTGCTTTTCCGTATCCTTCTACATAAACTTCAGTGCCTAGTGGAATTACGTTAGGGTCAACTGCGATTACTTTGCGATCTGGGTTTTCAAGAAGATTGATGCCTGTTCTTGTGATACCAGAGCAGCCCGTGCAGTTTGCTGTATATGCTGTTGATTCCATTGTAATCGTTTTTTGTTCTTGTTGCTGTGTTTGAACTTGTTTTTCTTCTGTTTTAGGTTCAGTAGGTTGTGTGCTTGCAACTGTTGATTTTTCTTTTGTTGCTACGTTTGATCCATTTACGTTCAGGGTATCGCCTGAATAAATCATAGTTGAGCTTAAGTTATTCCATTGTTTTAGCTCATACACACTTACATTATATTGTTGACCGATGGCGAAAAGTGTATCGCCAGGTTGGATTGTATACACATTACTGTCTGTTGTTGCTTGAGCAACTTTAGTGTCTCCGTTGCGGTTCACTGTTAGCTTTTGGTTCGGGAAGATTAAGTTAGATGTTAGGTTATTTTGTTGTTTTATTTGTTCAACGGACACATCGTAATCCTGAGAGATTCCCCATAATGTGTCGCCGCTCTTGACGTCTACTTCTTCTGCGCTTGCTGTGATCACTGTTGTTGTAGAAATCGTTGCTACAGCAGCTAGGGATAGAAATAGTTTTTTCATTTTGTTGACCTCCTAGGAATTACAATAGCCATGAGCTGTTGAAATTCACAATGTTATTGAGTAACGAATTAACTCTATGGACTACTATAACAAGCTCAGTGGAAAACCCCAACAACAGAATGACAACAATGTGATTGCAATTCTAACAAGGAGATTACATAGATTTTACAATGGCGGGAAAATAGAGAAAAGGACCCTATTAGAGGATCTTTTTTTTTATTTTTCTGCATTTGGAGCTCAGGGAATGTTTCCTTTGTTGCTAATAGAGGATAAGGTGGTTCGGGAAATATGGGTGCGATCGCATATAAAAAAGCCCAAAACTACATTTAGCTTTGGGCTTGTATCATTTCTTTATATGGAATTAATTTAAGATTGTTACGTCTACTGTTTTACGGCCCCAGTTTAGAGCTTCTGAGCGAGATGGGATGAAGACGTCAATTTTGTTTCCTTTGATGGCTCCGCCTGTATCACCAGCAATAGCTCTTCCGTATCCTTCTACATAGACTTCAGTGCCTAGTGGAATTACGTTAGGGTCAACTGCGATGACTTTCATATCTGGGTTTTGAATAAGGTTAATCCCTGTTCTTGTGATGCCAGAGCAACCTGTGCAGTATGCTGTATAGGCTGTTGATTCCATTGTGATAGTCTTCTGTTCTTTTTGTTGTGTCTGAACTTGTTTTTCTTGTGTTTTAGGTTGTGATGGCTGTGTGCTCGCAACAGTTGCTTTTTTCTTCGTTGCTACGTTTCCGCCATTCACATTTAGGGTATTACCAGAATAGATCATACTTGAGCTTAAATTATTCCATTGCATTAATTCATTAACACTTACATTATATTGCTGACCAATGCCCCAAAGTGTATCGCCAGGTTTAATCGTGTAAACGCTGCTGTTCGATGGTGCCGTTGTTTTTTGAGCAACTTGACTGTCTGTGTTGCGGGTCACTGTTAGGTTTTGGTTCGGGAAAATTAGGTTGGATGTTAAGTTATTCAGTTGTTTGATTTGTTCAACGGACACATCGTAATCCTGAGAGATTCCCCATAGCGTGTCGCCGCGCTTCACGACTACTTCTTCTGCGCTTGCTGTGATTGCCGTTGTTGTCGAAATCGTTGCTACAGCCGCCAGGGATAGAAATAGTTTTTTCATTTTGTTGACCTCCTAGGAATTACAATAGCCATGAGCTGTTGAAATTCGCATTTTATTGAGTAACGACTTAACTCTATGGACTACTATACCAAGCTAATCGCAAAAGCCCAACAACAGAACGGCAACAAATTGATTGCAATTCTAACAAGCATGTTACATACATTTTACAATGACGGAAAAATAGAGAAAAGGACCCTTTTAAAAGGGTCCTTTTTAGTATCTAACGAATTATTTTTGTCCTGTTTTTGCTTTTACGAACTCAACAACGTCTTCAGCTGTATCCATAGAAAGAATTTCTTCTTTGTAAGAAGTCATTTCTTCCTGGGACAAGCTTAAGATCTGTGTACGAGCTGGAAGGATAGATGTTGCGCTCATGGAGAACTCATCTAATCCTAGTCCTAGAAGGATAGGGATTGCAATCTCATCTCCTGCCATTTCGCCACACATGCCAGCCCATTTACCTTCAGCGTGAGCTGCTTCAATAACGTTATTAATTAGGTTAAGGATCGCAGGATTGTATGGTTGGTAAAGGTATGAAACGCGTTCGTTCATACGATCCGCTGCCATTGTGTATTGGATCAGGTCGTTTGTACCAATACTGAAGAAGTCCACTTCTTTAGCGAACTGTTTAGCGATAACAGCCGTTGCTGGAATTTCTACCATCATACCAACTTCGATTGCTTCAGATACTTCTGTACCTTCGTTTTGAAGCTTTTCTTTCTCTTCAAGAAGGATCGCTTTCGCTTGGCGGAATTCTCCTAGCGTTGCAATCATTGGGAACATGATTTTTAAGTTGCCGTAGACGCTCGCGCGAAGAAGGGCGCGTAGCTGAGTACGGAAGATATCGTCACGCTCTAGGCATAAACGGATTGCACGGAATCCAAGGAATGGGTTCATTTCATCAGGAAGATCCAAGTAGTCTAACTCTTTGTCTCCACCGATATCAAGTGTACGAACAACAACCGGTTTATCAGAACCTACGCCTTCAAGTACTGCTTTGTAGGCTTCAAACTGTTCTTCTTCTGTTGGTAGCTGGTTTTTACCCATGTATAAGAACTCAGTACGGTAAAGTCCAACTCCTTCACCACCGTTGTTTATAATGCCATCCACATCGTCTGGAGTACCGATGTTTGCTACAAGCTCAACGTGCTTATCGTCAGCTGTTACAGTAGGCTCATCTTTAAGCTTCGCCCATTCTTGTTTCTTTTCTTCGTACTGAGCTTGCTTTCCTTTGTACTCTTCAATCTGCTCATCCGTAGGGTGAACGATTACTTCACCAGAAATACCATCAACGATGACCATATCGTCTTTATTAATTGTTGCTGTTACTTCTTTCGTTCCTACAACAGCAGGAATCTCAAGAGAACGAGCCATGATGGCAGAGTGAGACGTACGACCACCGATGTCAGTCGTGAAACCTTTAACGAACTGCTTATTTAACTGAGCTGTATCAGAAGGTGTTAAATCTTCAGCGATAATAACAACTTCTTCATCAATAAGAGCAGGGTCTGGGAACGTTACGTTTAATAAGTGTGCCATAACACGCTTCGTTACGTCCTGAATATCCGCTGCACGTTCGCGCATGTATTCGTTGTCCATATTTTTAAACAGGTCAATGAACATGTTAGCTGTCTCATTAAGAGCCGCTTCTGCGTTCACGTTTTCTGTTTTAATCTTATCTTCGATTGGTTGGATCAGTTCAGGGTCACTAAGAACAAGAAGGTGAGCAGAGAAGATCTCAGCTTTTTCTTCGCCTAATGTTTTAAGGGCATGATCCTTAATTTTCTCAAGTTCATTTTTAGATGTCGCAAGAGCGGATTGGAAACGTTCCACTTCTTGTTCAGGGCTTTCAATCTCTTTCTTCTCAAAAGAAAGATCTGGTGCTTCCATGCGGTAAGCTTTTGCAATTGCAATACCGTTAGAAGCGGCAATACCTTTAATGCTCGTCATGAATTATTCCCCCAGGTTTTCTTTTTTCATTGAGTCAACAACGCCATTTAAAGCTTCTTCTTCGTCCGTTCCTTCTGCTGTTATTTTAACTTCAGCTCCAGATGGGATGCCTAAAGACATAATGCCCATGATGGATTTAAGGTTAACGGATTTACCATTGTACTCTAAGTTAACGTCAGCTTTATATTGACCAGCCGTCTGGACTAGAACAGTGGCAGGGCGTGCGTGGACGCCATCTTCTGATGTAATCGTCATAGTTTGTTCAACCATACAGTTACCTCCTGATCTTTTTCTAAAAATTTTTATATGAACACATTACTCTACTTTACCCTTTTTGCACAGGTTTTTTCAAGACACCAGCGATAATTGCTGTAACAATTGCACCAATTAATACGGCGGCGATGTATAAAACAGCACCCAGAAGGGCATTTCCGGTTTCTCCACCTGTTTTAACAGCTCCGGTTAGGATCACAATAATTCCGCCGTGAGGGGCAAGAAGATTCAAGTTAAATAGGTAAACAAGTCCACCAGTAATGGTAGAACCAATTACAGAAGCTGGAATGACACGTCCAGGGTCAGCTGCCGCGAAAGGAATAACTCCCTCTGTAATGAACGTCGCGCCCATTGCATATGCTGTTTTACCTGTTTCACGTTCTTGCGCTGTAAATTTGTTTCTAAAGAATGTTGTTGCTAAAGCAAGACCTAATGGTGGAACCATACCGCCTGCCATTGCCGCTGCAATTGGCATTGTGTTTCCGGCATCAAGCATAGCAATACCGAATGTATAAGCTGCTTTGTTTACAGGGCCGCCCATATCGACTGCCATCATACCACCAATAATTAAACCTACAACAATACCGAATGAACCAAGGCTATCTAATCCATCTCGTAATGCAGTGTAAATGGATACAAGGAACGGGTTCACAAGTAACATAATGATACCTGTAGAGAACAGGCCAAGTACCGGATAAAGAAGGACAGGCTTTAATCCGTCTAATACGTCTGGTAATACCTTCAAACCTTTTTGAATCAATAACATTAAATAACCAGCTAAGAAACCAGCAAGTAGACCACCTAAGAAGCCAGAACCGCCATCAGCAGCCCCTGTCGTTGTTGCAATCAAACCACCAACCATACCAGGAGCAAGTCCGGGACGACCGGCAATACTTTGAGCAATGAAACCAGCAAGTACTGGTACTAGTAGGTAAAAGGCTTTGCCGCCACCAATAATGCTTAGCATTTCAGCAAAACGGTTGTACTGATCACTGTCTGGGTTAGCAGCGTTAATTCCGAATAAGAAGGATAAAGCAATTAATATACCGCCACCGACTACGAATGGAAGCATGTTGGAAACACCGTTCATTAAGTGCTTATAAATACCTGTTTTCTCTCCGCTTCCTTCGCCATCTTCGCTTGAGGATTGTCCGCTTCCTTGATACTCAGGGGCGTCTCCTTCTTTAGCTTTCGTGATTAGTTCTTTTGGTTCGTGAATCCCTTTTGCTACTGGGACCATCACAACTGGTTTCCCTTTAAAGCGATTTGTTTCAACTTCGATATCAGCAGCAACAATGATGCCGCTAGCGCGTTCGATATCCTCTTTCGTTAAGGCGTTCTTCACACCACTTGAACCGTTTGTTTCGACCTTAATTTTAACGCCCATTTCTTTAGCTGTTTCTTTAAGCTTATCCGCAGCCATGTACGTATGTGCAATTCCTGTTGGGCAGGCAGTTACAGCGATAACATAAGGCTCTTCATCTGAAGAATCATCGTTATTCTCGTTTTCGTTTGCTGCTTGTTCAGCTTCTTCTTCGTCACTATTTGCTTTTTCTTTAGCGTCGATTAGTTCTACGATCTCATCTCTTGTTTCAGCGTTTAAAAGCTTTTGACGAAATTCAGTATCCATTAATAAGGATGAAAGACTAGAAAGTGTTTCGAGGTGAGCCTGGTTTGCTCCTTCAGAAGCAGCAATCATAAAGAATAAGTGTGTTGGCTGCCCGTCAAGTGACTCGTAGTCAGCGCCTTCTTGTGAACGAGCAAATGCGATTGCAGGTTCTTTAACTGCCGCTGTTTTGGCGTGAGGTATCGCTACACCTTCGCCTATGCCTGTTGTACTCTGTTCTTCACGAGCTAATATGGCTTGTTTAAATTCTTCCTTGTCATTTAATCGGCCAGCTTCATCTAGTTTAGAAACTAGCTCATCAATGACATCAGCTTTCGAACTTGATTCAAGCTCTAAAATCATTGTGTCTTGTTTTAACAAGTCTGTAATTTTCACGTTGATGCCCTCCCCTTAGTTTAAATCCTCAATCGTAATCTCTTTTCTAAGTTCTTCTACAAAATCACGAGTAGCTAAGTCGTCACTAAATGCCGTTGCACTTCCGCAAGCCACACCATTTGCGAATGCTTCTGTTAAGTTATTTGTTTTTACGTAACCAGCTATAAATCCTGATACAACGGAATCACCTGCTCCGACGGAATTCTTCACTTCACCTTTTGGAACGTTTGCGTAATAGGCGTGGTCTTTATTAACTAGAATTGCGCCATCTCCGCCCATTGAAACAATGACATTGGTAGCGCCCTTAGTAACTAACTGCTTGGCAAAGGTGATCGCTTTGAATGGAGAGTCAATTGTAGTATCAAATAATTCTCCTAATTCATGATGGTTAGGCTTAAGTAAGAAAGTAGGTGTCCCAACCAGCTCTTCTAACGCCTTTCCAGAAGTATCAGCTATAAAGTGAGCTCCTCGCTCTGCGCAACGCTTAGCCATTTCATTATAGAAGTTCGCAGGTATCGTTTTAGGGATACTTCCTGCTACAACTAAATAGTCGTCTTGTTCTAATTTGTTGACTTGGTCTAATAGTTGTTGCTGCTGTTCCTCAGTAATAGAAGGCCCGGGTCCATTAATTTCAGATTCTTGGCTTGACTTTAATTTCACATTAATGCGTGTATATTGATCTGTATCAATAAATTGATGTTGGACTTTTTCTGACTCAAGGAAATTTTGAATGAATTGGCCAGTAAAGCCACCAATAAATCCTAATGCGGTGTTAGAAACATCCAATCGTTTTAATACCCGTGATACATTGATGCCTTTCCCGCCTGGGTAGTAGTAAGTCGTATTGGCACGGTTTAAATCTCCTTCATTGAACTCATCTACATGCATGATGTAGTCAATGGAAGGGTTTAAAGTGACTGTATAAATCATGATGACACAACCTTTACGTTTGTTTTCTCTAGATAAGGTGATAATCGGTCTGGATCATTCTCATTTGTGATTAGAGTTGCATCCTGTAGGGGAGCAATGCTTGAAAAAGATAGCTCGTTTAATTTAGATGCATCCCCGAGAACAAAAGCTTCTTGCGAAAGAGTTAAAACCGTTTGCTTAACAAGTGCCTCTTCTGGGTCAGGCGTGGTATACCCGTGAGAAGGATGAACCCCGTTTACTCCGAGAAAGCACTTATCAAACCTGTATTGTTGTAGGCTATGAGTAGCGCCTCGTCCGATCAATGCTCTCGTTTTATGTTTTACAAAACCGCCAGTTAAATACGTGGGTACCTGATTTTCAGTTAGATCTTCAAGCAAGGTAACTCCATTTGTTACAACGGTAAGATTACGTCCCTTTAAATAGGGTATCATTTGGTATGTCGTTGTTCCGGCGTCTAAAAATATGCAATCTCCATCTCGTATGAGGGAAGCGGCTTCCTTAGCGATTGCCACCTTTTCATTTAGATTTTGAGCTGCTTTCTCTCGTATGCTTAACTCTTCACTCGTCTGATGTAAACAAGAGGCACCACCGTGAACTCGTTTTAGCTTGTTGGCCTTTTCAAGTTGACTTAAATCACGACGGATGGTTGATTCTGAAGCTCCTGTTTCATTAACAAGATCTTGAATTTTAACCGTCTGGTAACGCTCAAGTTGTTCTAATATGATTTCATGTCGTGTTGGTGTAAGCATAATGTAGACCTCCGAGCTAATGTAAAATGAATTCCTACTATTAATATAAAGGAAGCCCTTTCATAAATGCAATCAAAAACATTCAAAACCAATCAAAATATATCAAAAACGATCATAACCTTCAATGAAAAAAATTCCCACACACAATAGATCGTCGACTTTAGTGAGATAAAGGGTGTCTGACACCCTTTACCTCGCTAAAGTAAAGCTGTTAATAAAAGGTTGCCGTTGAAGGGGTTTTGTGCTACATTATCCTTAGGTATTAGAGCGTTTTAGGAGGTGGATCAGATGTACACGGTAACATTGGTATTACTTGCGATTGATGCTATAGCCATGATCGTATTAGTTCTTCTTCAATCAGGTAAAAGCGCTGGTCTTTCAGGAGCGATTTCTGGAGGGGCTGAACAATTATTTGGTAAGCAAAAAGCACGCGGTGTCGATGCTTTTATGCATAAAGCAACAATTGTAACGGCTGTTCTTTTCTTTGTTCTTACATTTTTACTTGGGTATATTCTTAATCAATAAGCAACGGGATCTCCCGTTGCTTATTTTTTTTGCTTGATAGGGGGGAGATGGTTGGATTGATTAAAGAGCTCTGGGGATGACTAAAGGCGTGTGCGGAGTGACGAAAGCAGCTGTTGGAGTTATGAAAGTGGTGCTCGAATTGACTAAAGAGCTCTCGGAGTGACGAAAGAGGCTCTCGAATTGACTAAAGAGCTGTCGGAGTGACGAAAGAGGCTCTCGAACTGACGAAAGAGTCTTTCGAATTGACGAAAGTGGCTCTCGAATTGACGAAAGAAGCGCTCGAACTGACGAAAGAGGCTCTCGAATTGACGAAAGAGGCTCCCGAACTGACGAAAGAGGCTCTCGAACTGACTAAAGCAGCTCCCGAACTGACGAAAGGGGCTCTCGAATTGACGAAAGAAGCTCTCGAATTGACGAAAGAGGCTCTCAAATTAACGAAACCAGCTCCCGAATTAACTAAAGAGGATCACAAATAACGAAAGTCCCAAACATAATGATGTATCAAAAGAGTCTAAGTCTTACATAATTTTGATTACGAGAGTTGGTTTTTTAGGAAAATTTTAAGGGAATTGACTTTTAGGCTTCCCCGGCATATGGACTTTGTTTATGCTAAATGATTGATTTCGTGATACCATGAAATCATTCTCATTCCCACTAACTATTTCCTCTGTTGAATTAGTGCAACGGGTAAAACTAATCATACTACAACATGAGCTAGAAGGAGCTGTCTTGAAAGATGCAAATCAAACTACCAGAACCATTTACGTTTGAAGCGGGAAATCGTGCGGTATTGTTACTACATGGATTTACAGGCCACTCTGCGGATGTACGCATGCTTGGTCGTTTTTTAGAAAAGAAAGGGTACACCACCCATGCACCGATCTACAAAGGGCATGGTCAGCCACCGGAAGAGTTAGTCAAAACGACTCCGGAAGACTGGTGGAAGAGTGCAAAAGAAGGTTTCCAACACCTTAAAGACCTTGGCTACGAGGAGATTGCAATCGCTGGACTATCTCTTGGAGGTGTGCTTGGTCTTAAATTGACGTACACGAATCAAGTAAAAGGTATTACCACGATGTGTACACCAATGTTCTTTGATAATGAAGAACAACTGACGAAGAGCTTTAAGCAATTCGTAAAAGAGTTTAAACAGTTAGAGAAAAAATCAGAAGAAACAATTGAACAAGAAATGAACGAGTTACTAGAAGATTCCACGCAAACATTCAATGAACTAGGCAAGTTAATTAAAGAAGTACACGATGAAGTGGATACGATTTATGCACCGACATTAGTGATTCAGGCTGAACAAGACGAGGTCATTAACACGGAGAGTGCCAATTATATTTATGAGCAGGTAGAAGCTGATCATAAGGATATTAAATGGTATAAAGAGTCTGGACACGCAATCACGTTAGGGCAAGAGCGTGACCAACTTCACGAAGATATTTACAACTTCTTAGAATCACTTGATTGGACAGTGGAATAATAGATAACACGAATAAGAATAAGGATTCGAGAAGGACGGTGGATATAATGAGTGACCAGTTAAAGAAACAGGTACTCGAATACTTCCATGAACATGACTCAAAGCCTTTATCCGTAGAGGAGATTGAAGAGTTAATCGAGCATGGAAGTGCAGAAGATTTTACAACATTAATGAAAGCTTTAAACCAATTAGAAGAAGAAGGCGAACTCGTACGAACACGCAAAAATCGTTACGGGCTTCCTGAAAAAATGAATTTGATTCGCGGTAAGATTCAGATGCATGCGAAAGGGTTTGCCTTTTTAATTCCTGATGAAGATGACAAGGATGATGTATACATTCACCATTCTGATCTTCAATCTGCAATGAATAATGACCGTGTTTTAGTACGAGTGGATTCAAGAGGCGAAGAAGGCAAGCGTCCAGAAGGAATTGTCATTCGTATTTTAGAAAGAAGTACACAGGAAATCGTTGGTACTTACGATGATAATGGCTACTTTGGATTCGTTATTGCAGATGACAAGCGAATTCCTAATGATATCTTTGTTCCAAAGACTGCTAACAATGGAGCGGTTGATGGGCATAAAGTTATTGTACGCTTAACAAAGTATCCTGAAGGTCGAATGAGTGCAGAAGGAGAAGTTATCCAGATTCTTGGGCATAAAAATGATCCGGGAATTGATATTTTAGCGATCATTCATAAACACGGCATTCAGTCAGACTTCCCGGAAGAAGTGATTGAACAAGCTACAAATACGCCGGATGAGATTGATCCCTCAGAAATTAAGAATCGTCGTGATCTTCGTGATGAACAAATTGTTACCATTGATGGGGCAGATGCAAAAGACTTAGATGATGCTATTTCTTGTCGCAAGCTTGATAATGGGAACTATCATCTGGGAGTTCACATTGCGGATGTAAGTTACTACGTTGAAGAAGGTTCTCCAATTGATAAAGAAGCTCGTGATCGAGGCACAAGTACGTACCTTGTTGACCGAGTAATTCCGATGATACCTCATCGCTTATCAAATGGCATTTGTTCTTTAAATCCGCAGGTAGATCGCTTAACTCTTTCATGTGAGATGGAGATTGACTCTAATGGTGAAGTTGTAAACCATGAGATCTTCCAAAGTGTGATTAAAACGGATGAGCGTATGACATATGCTGACGTGAAAAGCATTTTGGTTGATGATGATGAAGAACTGAAAGAACGCTATGAGCCACTCGTTCCGATGTTTAAAGATATGGAAAACTTAGCATCAATCTTACGTAGCAAACGTTTAGAGCGCGGTGCGATTGACTTTGACTTTAAAGAAGCGAAAGTTCTAGTGGACGATGAAGGAAAAGCAGAAGATGTTGTTCTGCGTGAGCGTTCTGTAGCTGAACGATTAATTGAAGAGTTTATGCTAGCAGCAAACGAAACCGTTGACGAGCACTTTCACTGGATGGATGTACCGTTCATTCACCGTGTACACGAAGAGCCGGATGAGTCTAAGCTACAGCACTTCTTTGAGTTTATCACTAACTTTGGTTACAACGTTAAAGGTGTTTCGAATGATGTTCATCCAAAAGCGCTACAGAATCTTCTTGAATCGGTAAAAGGCACCCAAGAAGACATGGTAATTTCAAAACTAATGCTTCGCTCTATGCAGCAAGCTCGTTACGATGAGAACAATTTAGGCCACTTTGGGTTATCGACACCATTCTATACCCACTTCACATCTCCAATCCGTCGTTATCCGGACTTAATTGTTCACCGCTTAATTCGTACGTATATTATCGAAGGTAAGCTGGATCAACAGACACGTAAACACTGGAAAGAAGAAATTCCAGAGATTGCTCGTCACTCTTCTGATCGCGAGCGTCGCTCCGTTGATGCGGAACGTGAGACAGATGATCTTAAGAAAGCAGAGTTCATGCAGGATAAGATCGGTGAAGAGTTTGAAGGTGTCGTAAGTTCTGTAACTGGATTTGGATTGTTCGTTGAGTTGCCAAACACAGTAGAAGGACTTGTACACGTCAGCTATCTAACGGATGATTATTACCACTTTGATGAGCGCTCTTATGCGATGATCGGAGAGCGTACTGGTAAGGTATTCCGCATTGGTGATGAAGTGACCGTTCGAGTCGAGAAAGTGGATCTTGATGAACGTGTGGTTGACTTTGAACTTGTAGGGATGAAACCTCCTGAAAAGAATCGTTCTTCTCGCCCAGATCGCCCGAAAGTGATTCATGCGAAACGAACGGATAAGCCAAACGGTCCTAAGAAGCAAAAGCGTCAAGGCGAAGGCCGTGGTCAAAGTGATAAGAAGGGATCCAAAGGAAAAAAAGGGAATAAGCCTTTTTACCAAAACAAAGGAGTCCCAAACGGTAAGAAAAAGAGTAAGAAGCGCGGAAAATAAATAAAAAAACAGGTAACTGCTATAGAGCAGTTACCTGTTTTACGTTAAGATAATCGGAATCCGTATAAGAGCCATGGATCTTGTGTTTCAAAAGCATCGGATGAAAATGTATGGGCCGCTTCAGATGAAACGTCCATCCAAGCACCATATATATCCTCGTGCTTAGACCATTCATGTTGAATCGTCTCAAATAGTCCCGATTGCTCAAAATGGTCATTCCAGAAATACTTAGAGTTGAGATAAAGATTCCCCTTTTGATCCACCTTACAGAATAAGAAACGGGTTCGATCTGAATTGACGTAAAACGTTCCATCTTTCAGGTACTCATCTGTAAATAAAGACTCATCAAACGGAAGAGGATAATAGGCTTCATAAGGGAAAGCCCCAAGTGCATTTTCCTTTAGCGATTGAAGGAAGTTTCGTTTTTCTTCTATTGTATTGATCGTATCCCATACTTCACCTGGTGTGCTCTTCACAAGATGTGGATCTTTTAGAATGAAAGGATGCAAGGTAGTTACATGTGGTAAGTCTAATTTCGTCAAGGCTTTACGAGCCGAGTAGTTGTGAAGTTGTGTGTTTGCGCTGACGAATTCAATGGAAGGAATCGTTCTCAGTTCCTCTATTATGGCGCGAAGGATTTCGGTACCGAATCCTTTGCCTCTATACCGGATATCCGTTCGCAGGCGTCCTAGCATGGCGAATTTATTTGAGAATAATGTATACCCTGAAACAGCGATCATTCGTTCTTTATCAAAAAGTCCATACATGACATTGTTCTCTCGTTCGAGAAGGTTGTGAAAGATCCGTACAACATAGTCATCTTCTAAACCGGTCTTCATGTTTCTTAAAGCGTCATAATCATTTTCTGTTAGCTTTCGAAGTGTTACGAGTTCTGTTTCCATAGGTCACCCACTTCCGATGTTCAATTTTCCAATTGTAATATTCTCACAAGGACATATTCTTTGTCTATTAGAAAGCCTGATGCGCCCTTTATAATTGGAATTCTGGTCTTTTTTTGATACAATATTGTTTACGCAAGTTGAGGAGGATATACGCTTATGCCTAAAGGTAAAGGAAATGCAATCGCACAAAATAGAAAAGCCAGTCATGATTTCTTTATAGAAGATACATTTGAAGCGGGCATTGTTCTGAAGGGGACGGAGATTAAATCAATCCGTGCCGGCAGAGTGAATATGAAAGACAGCTTCGCACGTGTGAGTAAAGGAGAAGTGTTCCTTCATAACATGCATATCTCTCCTTATGAACAAGGGAACCAGTTCAACCATGAACCAACGAGAATGCGGAAGTTACTTCTTCATCGTAAAGAAATCAACCGTTTAATTGGTGAAACACAGCAGCAAGGTTACTCGCTTGTGCCTTTAAAGATGTACATTAAAAATGGTGTAGCCAAGGTTTTAATTGGTCTAGGTAAGGGTAAAAAGAAATATGATAAGCGTGAAGACTTGAAACGCAAGCAAGCAAAGCGTGACATTGATCGTGCTATCAAAAACAGTGGTTATTAACTTACAAAAGATACCAGTTCGTATCCATTGCTAAAACCTCATTTTATGTTATACTAAGTATTGTCGTTGAAACGATACGACATATAAATGATGAAGCCATTTTGAGCTCATCTTCCGTTAAAGGAACCATTTACATGGGGACGTTACGGATTCGACAGGGATAGGTCGTGCTCTAGTAGCGGGCCGATTGGCGACTCGTAAAGCGCCATGCCAATAATAACTGGCAAAGAAAACAATTTCTCTCTAGCAGCTGCATAAGCTGACCTAGAGGATCCTTCCTGCCATCGCCCATGTGGTAGATTGAAGGGTCTCAAACTTAAGTGGGCTACGCGTTCATTCGCCACCTTAGGATGAACGAAGAGACCAATAAGGTTAGCTGCAAGGAAGCCTGTCAGTAGGTCGAATTGTATGCGAAATATAATATGCTGACTACGCTCGTAGAAGCTATTGTAACGATATCTCTGGACGTGGGTTCGACTCCCACCGTCTCCACCAATACATAATTGGTGGTTTTTTTATGTCTTAAAGCCTTATTTCTAACTTTTCTCTGGGATACCATTGGTGTGCTTCTAGACTTATAGATTGAATCTAATGTAAAAGCACAAGCTGCCCTTTTAGTGAGCTTGTGCTTTTTTTATAAGTATTTATAAGACAACAAGTGAAAGACTCAACTTTTCACGTACATTCCATTGGGACATTTGTTGAAAAGCAGGTTAAATGAATCCGTGTTAAACTTACTAATGTGTATGTTGATTAAGAGAGAAAATTGGAGTGAAGATTATGTTTAGCTCCCCAATTAATCAGTTTAGGTTAATGGGCTTTTTAGAAGGTTTATCCCTTCTTGTTTTGTTATTTATCGCGATGCCGCTTAAGTACGTGATCGGCTATCCGGAGGCAGTAACCTACGTGGGTTCTCTTCATGGTGTGCTCTTTATTATGTATTTGGCTACGATTGCCTATGTGACGTTTAAAATTAGATGGTCATTTATATGGGTAAGTTCAGCTATTGCTGTTGCGTTTATTCCTTTCGGTAATTTGGTGTTTGATACTAAAGTACGCAAGCATCATATCTAAGATAGTTAAAGGGGGTTGCTACATGGCTGAGGCTAGAGGATTATCTCTAGAACAAAAAGAAGAACTGCTCAAGGTGTTGAAAGAACGTTTCGAGAACAATATGAGCCGCCATAATGGAATGAGCTGGACTGAAGTGCAAGCAAGACTTGAGGCTTACGATGAAAAGGTATGGTCGCTCCATGAGATGGAGAAAACGGGCGGTGAACCGGATGTTGTTGACTACGAAAAGGAACAAGGGAAGTATGTTTTCTTTGATTGTTCAGCTGAAAGTCCTAAAGGCCGCAGGAGTGTGTGTTATGACCGTAAAGCACTAGAATCGAGGAAGAAACATAAGCCTGAAACAAGCGCAGTCGATATGGCAGCTTCTATGGGAGTAGAATTACTAAATGAAGATCAATATCGGACATTGCAGAAGCTTGGTGATTTTGATAAGAAAACATCAAGTTGGGTGCAAACGCCTGAAGATATAAGAGACCAGGGTGGTGCGCTATTCTGTGATTTTCGGTATGGACATGTCTTTGTTTATCATAACGGAGCAGAGTCTTATTATGCTGCGAGGGGCTTTCGTGGTGTAGTTAGGGTCTGAATTAGATTATAAAAAAACCTCTCCTGTGATTGGAGAGGGTTTTTTACGATCTAACTAAAAAACCGTTTGATCTTCGCCAATGTATTTTCAGAATTCGATGTTGTTTCATGAAAAGCAACATGACCATCTGGCCGTATTAGGAGAGTATGACCATTCCGCATACCAACATGCCTTTGCAAATCATGATGGACATCATAAATAATCGGCAGCTCATGGTCAGGGTCTGAGGAAACCGTTCCTCCTCTGGCTACAAGGTAAACGGTTATAAGGCCAGAGTATTTTTCTTTAACCTTTCTAGCAAAATCATATGCGTAATCAATGACTGCTTCATCCTGAGCATCGTCAATGTAGATCAGGCATAGATGACCGTGTCTTCGAATGAAAGGATACAACCGTTCGTCTGTTGTTCCGTCAAAGAAGAGTAGATAATCTGGCACTCGGTCGCCAGCTTGAAGGGCCTTTTTAGGAAGGGAAGGATCTCGTAACGAACGGTTTTGTTCTGTTTTATCATAGTCATTGTATACATGTGACATATGATTCGCTACTCTTTGTTGAACCCAGTTTTGGGTTAATGCCCATTTGCCAGCCCAGTTTCGAATTTTTCCTACTGTCCCATCTAATAAAACAATTCTAAGCATAGCTGACGTTTCCCGGAGGACATCTTTTCCTATAGGATATCGTTCGTGATGGTAACTGTTTAGGAACGAGTCAGTGGCATGGCCTTTTAGGACTGCATCGATTTTCCAAGCCAGATTTACGGCATCTTGAAGACCTAGGTTCATCCCTTGACCGCCGATAGGATTGTGGATGTGAGCGGCATCTCCTACGAAAAAGGTGCGGTCTTTACGGTACGTATCTACTTGTCGGTGTGCGGTTCCAAAATAGGTGAGCCATTTCGGATTTTCGACTTGAAGTGGTTCAGGCAGAATGGTATCGAGACTTTCTTGCAGGTCTTCTAAAGCTAGCTCATCTTGCCTTGGCTTTCCTTGTTTGGAGCGGTCTAAGCCGACAACGCGATAACTACCGTCTTTATAGGGAAAGAAAGCGGCTGCTCCGCGATCGTTTAAAAATACATTGATATAGATGTCATTAAATTCAGGAACATCTACATCCCCCAGGAAAAATGTAAACCCATCGTCTTTTCCTTCAAAATCAACATCTAATGCTTCCCGAACTTTACTGTGTGACCCATCGCAGGCCAAAAGATATTTTGCACGGTATTCGTGAATTTCTCCATTATAATCCGCTTTAACATAAACGCCCTCTGAGGTTTGGGAGACCTCGATGACATGGTGCTCTCTATTTATGGACTTTCCGGATTGATTCAATTGCTCTTCTAAAATTTCTTCTGTCTCACTTTGTGGAATAATTAGAATGTAAGGGTAGCGGCTTTGTATATGATACAACTCCTCCGTTGATGGAGTGGTATCTCCAAGGTGCAGCTTCGTCCCAGGTCCTGGGTAACCTCGTTCTAAGAAGGGTCTATGAACATTTAGTAGCTCAAACATTTCGAGTGTACGTGCTTGAATCCCTAGGGCTTTCGACAGCGTAGAGGGTTCAGATCTTTTTTCCAAGCAGATCCAGTCTACGCCTTGATTTTCTAACGCATTAGCAGCCATTAGTCCGGCTGGTCCAGCCCCGATGATAAGGACGTCTGTATGAGTAACGGAAGTCATGCAATAAGCTCCTTTCTTAAAATGGCGATATAATGAGTCTTATATTATATAGTCTACCCGTTTGTGCACCATAAAGTTACTTATGATGGGCTCTTGTTGAAAAGTGTAATGATTATGGTGACTAAACATTCGAAATGGTTTAGTTTGCGATAGATGGAGAGACGTTTCCTTTAGCTTTGGTGAGGTGTAAGGTGGTCTGGGAAACAGCTCCCTTTCCGCGGGCGAGCTGTCGAGCCTCCTCGGGCAAAAAAGCGTGCCCTCCGGGGTCTCGTCTAACTCTTCTTCCCGCAGGAGTCTCGCAGTTTCCCAAACCACCTTTTCATATTAGACTTTAAGGAAACGTGCCAAAATCAGTAGTAGGGGCCGTTCATCCACTTATCGTCAGGGCATGCTAGGGGACCACGAAACTCCCGCGGGATAAGGAGCCTATCCAGTTCCGGAGTGGAGGACCTAGCGAGATAAGCCATCTTTTTTCCAAAGGCTAATCGCCTTTTCCAAAAAGCTGCCTTATCCGTACGGTCCTAGGCACCACTCCTGCGCTTTAAATCTAGGGGAGACCCCGAAGAGAGCGCTAGCGAACGAGGAGGCTTGCCAGCTCCCCGCAGGAAAGCGAGTTGTCCCCTAGAATGCCCAAGCCCCACATTGTAATGGCCCCATTCACACTAAAGTGTCTCATTTTGTCCATTAAGGACTTAGGAGGTAGTGCGAGTGAATGTATAATGAATAACCCTTTAAAATTCTCAATCACGTGCAAACAGTATACAATAAGGTAAGAAGTACTATTTTACATACGAGTATAAAGGAGCAGGTGTTATGAATTCGATTGCCTCTGCCATTGTTAAAGCAAATAAAGGGCTGCTTTTCTTTTGGTTAGCTATTGTTATTGTGTTTGGTTATTTTGCGTTGGACTTGGCTTCAAAACTTGAAGGGGATGGGTTTCGTACTTCAGGTGAGTACGAGGAAGTAGAAGAGACGCTTAATGAACAATTTGGTTTTCCGAAGTCTTCTATTCTTTTGTTATTTGAGGATGAGGGGGAAGGAGAGATACAGGGAACGATTACAGACGTATTAGATGAAGCCAAAGATGTTTCTGAAGTTACATCGGTATCTTCACCTTTAGATGATGAATCCATGTTGAAGGAAGATGTGGCTTATGCGTCTTTGAATATGGAAGAAGAGCCTGAAGATATGAAGGCAGTTATCAAAGAAGTACGTTCAATTGCTAATCGTTATTCAGGTGTATCGGTTACTGGTGCTCCTGTGATCTCTGAGGATATTAATAAGGCGAGTCAAGATGATTTAAAGACGGCAGAACTTATAGGTCTTCCGGTTGCCTTGCTTGTATTATTGTTCGCATTCGGTAGCGTAGTGGCCTCTATTGTGCCCGTTATCGTTGGTGGGGTAACGGTTGTGTTAGCTTTTGGTGTACTTACGCTTATTGGGGATAGCGTTAACTTGTCTGTATTTCTTCTAAATGTTGTACCGATGGTCGGTCTCGCTTTAAGTATTGATTTCGCTTTGTTATTTATCAATCGTTATCGTGAGGAACTTCTATCGAAAGATCCGGCTGATGCGATCCGCACAACCATTCTAACAGCTGGTCGTTCCATCATCTTTTCAGCTATGTGTGTGTTCATTGGTCTTGGAGCTATGATGGTGATTCAAATTGATATCTTTCAAACGATTGCCCTTGGGGGAATGGTTGTTGTATTTATTGCTGTATTAACAGCCTTGACGCTTCTACCGTCTATCTTATTCTTGCTTGGTCATCGTATAAATAAGTGGAAGGTTATTAAAGTGGACCAATCCTCTGTAGGACGATGGCGTACGTTTGCAAAATGGGTGATGAAACGTCCAATCATTGTTTCCATAGTGGCGTTTGGAGTGTTAATTGTAGGGATTCTACCTATTCAGAATATGAACCTTTCTATTCCAACGATTGAGTCCTTGCCTGAAAGTTACGATTCAAGGGTGGCTTATGAAAGCATCGAGGAAGAATTTTTATCTCCGGAGCAGAGTCAAGTTTACCTTATTGCGAACCGAAACGGAGACTGGTTAAGTAAGGAAGGATTAGATACTTGGGAACAATTGAAAGAAGAAGTAGCTTCTGAAGATCTGGTCACCTCTGTCTCTACCTTGTTTAGTGTGAGTGATATTGAGTCTAGTGGAGAATTGTTCCAAGCACTCAAGCAGGAACAAATGAAGAGTCAATTAGAACCTGCTATTAATCGATTTGTTCAAGATGAACAATTGTTGATTCCGGTCACACTTGATACAGAAGCGGATACGGATGAAGCTCAAGACTTAATGCGGGAATGGAATGAGAAAGATTGGAGTGCAGACGTCCGTATCGGAGGACAGCCAAAGTTCAATCAGGAAATTTATGATGAAATTTACGACAAGGTTGGCATTAGCGTTGCGATTATTCTAGGGTCTACGTTCACTATTCTGATGCTCGCTTTCAAGTCCATCCTGATTCCACTGAAGGCCATTTTCATGAATGTAATCGGACTGACCTCAACATTCGGGGTACTTGTGCTCTTATTCCAAAATGGCTTGTTTGGTCTTGAGGAAGCGGATATTGCATTGGTTCTTCCTGTATTAGTCTTTAGCCTGGTTTTCGGTTTGAGTATGGACTATGAAGTGTTTCTCATTTCAAGAATCCATGAATTCTACCAGGAAACAAAGGATAATCATTATTCTACAGTAGAAGGCCTTGCGAATACGAGTAAAATCATCACCTCTGCTGCCCTGATTATGATTGTTATTACAGGAGCATTTGCCTTTACAAATGTAATGCCAGTCAAACAGATCGGAATCGGCATTGCCATCGCTATATTTATTGATGCTACCATTATTCGACTGTTGCTGGTTCCAAGTCTTATGAAGCTACTTGGTGAATTAAACTGGTGGTTCCCGTTTAAGAAAGAACGTGCAAACAAATTGAAAAAAGAAAGACAATCTAATTAAAGTAGTAAGAGGGATGCAAGATCGTTCCGAACTACTATTATGAATACGAGTATGAATGTTTGTAGGAAAGGCGCAAGTCTCTAATAGGAGAACTTGTGCCTTTTCTAATAGCTGCCCTTTTCAGGTATGAATCAATTTAGAATTCGAGATGTATGCATTCTAAGCATTTACATTTAACTTTAATCAGTGAATTGCTACACTAAGAGTGGTTCGGAAGCGACTGTGGTTGCTGTGAATAAATGCGAGGGCATGGAAAAACAAACCTTTGACAATTCGGAAGAAATCTAGTAAGTTTAATAACCGTTAAAGCCGATTAAAATGATAGGAATAATAATAAATAGAAAGAGGAGGGAGCTTATGGGTCGATTATTTAAAGGGTACGTAAACGCATCTCTAATTCTAAAGATAACAGTAGCACTTATAATAGGTATTATCGTAGGTTTGATCTTTGGTGAACAAACATCTGTATTGTCACCACTCGGTGACTTATTAATGCGTTTATTACAATTTATCATCATTCCGCTCATATTCTTTACATTAATTGTAGGAGTAAACCAAACGCGTGCAAGCAACTTAGGACGCATGGGAGGGAAAATGTTCCTTTACTATGTGGCGACGTCTGCGTTAGCGATTACAGTCGGGCTGCTTGTAGCAAGTTTATTTGATCCTGGTTCAGGGGTTTCTGTTGATACAAATGAGACCATCGAGGCTAATGAACACCCAGGTATAGCTAGTGTGTTACTGAATATTGTCCCAACGAATATTGTAACAGCATTCTCTGAAATGAACTTACTGGGTATCATATTTACTTCACTTGTCTTTGGTATTGCCATTTCAACACTTCGTAACTCAGATGAATATGGTGAACTTGGAGAGCATGTGTATAAGCTATTCAATGGATTGAATGAAGCAACATTTAAGGTTATGAATGTGATTCTTCAGTATATCCCAATTGGAATCTTTGCGATTATTGCTCAGACAGTCGGAAGCCAAGGGATCGATACAATCCTCTCGCTTGGAAATATGGTACTTGTATTGTATGTAGCTATTCTCGTACAAATTGTCCTTTATACGATCTTAATGGTTGTATTCAAGATGAGTCCAAAAGAGTTCTTCTCTCAGGCTCGAACACCAATGATTACCGCGTTTGTTACGCAAAGTAGTTCAGGTACGTTACCTGTTACCTTAAATGCGGCTAGCCGTTTAGGATTATCAAAGAGCCTTTATGGTTTCAGTCTCCCTCTAGGAGCAACCATTAACATGGATGGTGCTGCGATTCGTATTGCTGTATCAGCAGTCTTTGCAGCAAACTATACGGATACTACGCTTGGATTCACTAGCATGCTCATGATCGTCATTATTGGTACTCTTGCATCAATTGGTACAGCAGGCGTCCCAGGCGCTGGTATAGTGATGATTGCCACTGTGTTCACTCAAGTTGGATTACCGATGGAAGCTGTAGCCGTTCTAGCCTCCATTGATGTTCTTGTGGGTATGGGTGCGACTGCACTTAACGTAACAGGCGACCTAGTAGGAACATCTATTATTAATCAAACGGAGAAGAAGCATGAAAGTAAAGCCTCTGCTTAAGAAATTAAAGCCAGGTTCTCTTTATAGGAGAGCCTGGCTTTTTTATGACTTTCTTTCAAATGGTAGCGTCATACACCTTATTCCTCCGCCACCTTTTTCTAATTCATCAACCTCAATTTCAACGAGCTTCTTCTTCTTTAACTTTGGATGGTTTTTGAGAATCTTTTTGTTCGCTTTCGTGCTAATCAGGATCGTTTCCGGATCAAGGTTAAGGAAATTAATATCAGCAACCGTATGTTTAACGTCATTAGTCCACTCTACATCATATCCGTGCCGGTTCAGGAATTCCTGCATCATTTGATAACTAGAATGTTTATCGGTTAACACTTGGATCGGCAAATACCTCATGTAGCTTTTTGCAATGAATACGTCCTGAGCAGCTACATTACTATTCATGTCTAGATGAAGAGTATCTGGTCTTCTCGGAAGATCAATGATTCCAATTTCAGAGAATCCAGCATTAAATATGTGGTCTTTTAAGGCTTGAATCGCTTCATAGCTAGTGCGAAGTCCAGTATTAATGAGTATGGCGTCTTTATTCAAGATAAAGACATCCCCATATTCTAAAGCATTTCCTTTGTTATTAGCTTGTACTTTAAAGCGATCAGGACCAAACCAGTCAAGGAAGAGGAAATGAGACTGCACGTACTCTGGTCTTCTCATAGATGTGCCAGCTTCACCAGGTAGGATGGTGTTACCAAATACACACGCTAGATCACGAACAAAGAATCGATTAATTAATTGCTGACTAAGTAATGCGTCTTGGCGGGATAAATACTTTGAATAGTCCAAAACGTTAATGCCGTGATTCTCCATAGCATGAACAAGGTTATGAAAGTGCTCGTGTGCTTTCGTTTGGTCAACAGGCTTTTCCCATTGCACATCTGTAGCTGTTTGGGCGTCTGGAACGTCCAATGCTGAAGGTGAACAAACGAGTACGGTCTTTAATTCGTCGTACTCATTCCAGCAGTTAGTCGTAATATCCATATGATGTCCCTCCCATTACGTGGTTTCTTCTGCTCTTTACTATTGCCTTAAAAGTTAATTTCATTCCTAAGACACATATTCTTAGTTGTTTATCTAAAACTAAAACAATCCGTATGAGGAAGGGGTGAAAATGTGAGTAAAGAAGCTAAGGAAGGGCATTTAACCTGGTGGCAAATGTCACTGATTGGGGTTGGGTGTATCATAGGTACGGGGTATTTTTTAGGTGCAAGTATTAGCATACAGAAAGCAGGTTGGTCTGTTTTATTGGCTTATCTTCTAGCTGGTATGGCCACCTATATTGTATTTCAATCCTTGGCCAAGTTGACAGCTCATCACCCTGAAAAGGGCTCTTTCCGTACATATGCAAAGCAAGCATACGGGAACTGGGCGGGATTTAGTAACGGCTGGGTATACTGGTCTTCAGAAATGCTTATTATGGGGAGCCAGCTTACGGCTCTTGGAATTTTTGCTCAGTTCTGGTTTCCTTCTATTCCATTATGGGTTTTTTCAGCTGTTTTTTCAGGACTTGGCCTTTTCGTCATTTTGCTTGGGGTAGAGAAGGTTGAAAAGATGGAAAACATATTTGGAGTCATGAAAGTAGCCGCAATTTTAATGTTTGTCATTATAGCAGGTGCTGCTTTGTTTGGGCTGATTGAAATGGGGAAGCCGATGGATCGGTCCGGGAAAACGTCTCTTTTTGCAAACGGTGCAATAGGTTTATGGGGAGCGCTGGTCTATGCCTTTTATGCTTTTGGTGGGATTGAAGTGATGGGGTTGATGGCAAAGGAAATGAAAGATCCAGGAGATGCTCCAAAATCGGGGAAGATTATGTTGGCCGCGTTAACGGGACTCTATGTCTTATCCATATTCTTAGTCGTAAAGCTCACTCCATTATCATCTGTTAATGCTGATGAAAGTCCATTTTTAACGTCACTTGCACGTTACGATTTGCCGTTTGTTTCTCATGCGTTTAATGGGGTTCTTATTATAGCCGGCTTCTCAACGATGGTCGCATCTTTGTATGCTGTAACAACCATGCTCGTTACGCTAGCGGAAGAGGGAGATGCGCCCAAGTTGTTTGCAAAAGAGGGGAAGTGGAATGTGCCACTTCCGGCTTTTACGTTGATAACGCTCGTGGTGATTGTCTCCATTATCATCGCATTACTGTTGCCAGGGAAGTTATTTGAGTATGTGACTACCGCTGCTGGACTTATGCTTTTGTATACGTGGATTTTCATCCTTTTTTCGTATAGAAAGTTAATGGCCAAAGGGTTAAAGGATACGATTTTATTTATATTTTCTTACGTGCTTATAGTAGGAGCTATTACAGGCACATTATGGGATCCTATTAGCAGAAAAGGTTTCTTTGTCAGCCTTCTCTTTTTATTTTTAATCGCAAGTGCTACTTGGTTAAAGGAAAGAAGACGAGGGTAGTGAAGGCGTTTCATGAGGAAATAGCGCAAGAAGAACCTATAAGTGGTGGAAAGGGGGGAGAACAACTGAACAAAAATCCTTGGTTCTCAACACAAAGGACAGTAGTCCTGTAAAAGCCCCCTTTCCACCAAGCATGACAGGTTTAAAGGTAGCTAATGGCGTATGCTTTTTAGCTTGTTCTTCATCCTCATAAACGGGCATTGTGATGGGGTTGTATCATCATCACGGAGGAAGTATTGTTTCCATTCGTAATTCTCTTCTTGGCCGTACCACATCAGGCTCGGGTGCGCTTCCATTTCATCGTAATCTACAAGACGTTTACGAATCACTTTCTTTAACTTTTGCCCAAGAGTCGTAGAGGCATTAATTTGATCGAAAACCCATCTCGGTTGAAAAGCTAGTAAAAAGTAGGGGGAATGTCTGCTTTTTCTAGAAGTATGAGCAGGCGTTGCGCAAAACGCGAAATAGGGTTCTCCGTTAAAACAAAATTCCCAAGCCGTGTGATGAGGGTCTTTTGGAATGCCCTCGGGCCAAGGCGCTTCGTCGACTTTGTGTATATCGCTAAGAAGTGTCCAGAATATCTCTTCATACTCTTCAACGGAAGTGCGGTTACGTTCTAGATCTCTCGAATCAGATAGAATTACGAGTGAGGCATACATTCCTGTTTCTCTTGAAATGGGGCCGTATTCTTTCAGCAGGTTAGCAATATGAATAGCGCTTTCTTTACAAGTGATGTCTTTAACAAAACCAAAGCGTAACATGTCACCCACAAACCCTTGTTTTCCTGGGACGCAGGGGTAAGGTTTTTTCTCGTTCAAAAGCATTGAAGAGAAGTCAAGATAGGCGTCTTGTTGCCAACTTTCTAGCTCATGATTATTTCTCTCTATCCAGCTCTTTGTATATAAATTCACTTCTATAAACAACCTCTCCTTAAGGATTTACACGGTTATCCTATTAAGGAGAGGGAGAATGGGTGTCTGTCTATACTCCAAACATAAGACGAAACGCCTGTACTCCGAAGTAAAGACCGAATCCGATTAATACAACACCAGATAGTATAGATATAACACGTTGAACCCCTGAGCTCACAAGCCGGCGTGTGCCTGTCGCGAGTCCCGCCATCGTGATATCCCAGATCGTAATGCCGAGAAAGATGCCAAGGCTGTAAAGGAGCAGTTGATAAGGACCATATTGATCCGTGGTTTGAGCTAGTATAGAACCGTAAATCCCAAGCCAGAACAAAATGCTTAATGGGTTAGAGATAGCCATTAAGAAGCCTGTCCGAAACGACTTCCCAAGCGTTTCCCCTCGTGTTTCCTGACGTTCTACTGAAGGAGATTTTGATTTTACAATACTCTCAATTCCGGTGTAACAAAGAACAAAAAAACCAAATGACCACAAAAAGGCTCTTAAAAGAGGCGTATCAATGAATTGAGCCACCCCAAAATAAATAAGCAACATAAATATCCCATCTGCGAACATGCCCCCAACTCCCACAAGCCAGGCATGCCAAAAACCAAATCGAATTCCTTTATCTAACTGAGCGGCATTGATCGGCCCCATAGGTGCAGATAAAGAAAGTCCGAGTAATATGTAACTAAAGAAGATATTCATAATGTCCCACCTTGTCCACTTATTCGTACTAGTATATTCGACAGAGCGACGCTGATATACCTTTGAAGGGGTTCTTTTTTACTTAGCTCTGTTAAAGTGTAATGTTGTTAATTTTTATATCAAGCTTGTTTAAGATGTGGGTAGTAATCTTGGAGACTAGAATTTGAGAGAATGTTTCCGTTTGCTTTAATTGAGTGTAAGGTGGGACTGGAAACTACTCGCTTTCCTGTGGGGAGCTGGTGAGCCTCCTCAGCCGGCACGCCGGCCTCCGGGGTCTCACCTAGATTGAAAAGTGCAGGCGTGGTGCCTAGGACCGTACGGACAAGACAGCTTTTTGTAAAAGGCGTTAAGCCTTTGTAAAAAAGATGACTTGTCTCGCTAGGTCCTCCACGCCAGAACTAGACTTGGCTCTTCTGCCCACGGGAGTCTCGCAGTTTCCAGTCCCACCTTTACCATATTTGGATGAGCGAAAACATGCCATGCAGGGTGAGATCAGACCACCTGCTGCTATCTGCGGGGCCGTTCACCTCTTTAAAGGTAGGGCTTCCTAGCTCCCCGCAGGAAAGCGAATTGTCCCCGAGAAAGCCCAAGCACTCATAAACGTAACGGCCCCTTTTAGCTGAGCAACCTCGAGCCTTCCATATATGGAGGTTTATATGGATTAAATGAAAATAAACAATAAACATTAACTAAGCCTTTTACTTAGAAGAGATATGTTAATATCCCTATTTTACAATTCAGCATAAATGGGGAGTATAACCTTTAATGAGCGGAATTATTATAACTGAAGGGGTGGGTCCTGCATGAAGGTACTAGGGTTTCGGTATGTGGATGTATCGGAAAAAAGTGATGAGATGGTGGGTTTTTTTCAACATAAATTAGGCATGGAGAATTCGTGGAGTGATACTGAGGACTACCGCGGGGGAATTTTTAAGGCAGGGGAGAGCTGGCTTGAGTTTTGGCATAAAAATGAGTGTATGAATGCTTTAACAATGCTCCAAATTGTTGTGGATGAAGCGGATGAATTTGCATCTTTCGCAAAAGAACAAGGGGTAGAGGTTCACGGGCCTATTGAGGAGCATGGGGAGAAGATTTATTCATTACAAGCTCCGAACGGGATGTCGGTAACAATCATTTCAGCTATTTCATCGTAAAGTTAGAAAGCCCATTCTGTAAGAAGAATGGGCTTTGGTCTTTGCTTGTCTTATGAGTATGAAGTCTCTAACGCTTTTAGTTCATCACTCACAAATGCCATTAACTCTTGAATCATCTCTGCTGAGAAATCAAATGAGATGCCAGCTGCTTTATATACTTCGTTTAATGATTTCGTATTCCCGAGTGATAAAGCGTACTTGTAGTTTTCAAGTGTTTGTTTTGGATTCTCTTTGTACTGTTTATACATTTGAACAGCGCCAAGTTGAGCAATAACATATTCCACATAGTAGAACGGAACTTCAAATATATGAAGGACTTTCTGCCAAGTATTCTCAAGTATCTCTTCGTTCTCTGACCAGTCTACTTGCTGCCCACCAAACGATTGTTTCAATTCTTTAAACTTTTCGTTACGCTCTTTTGCGGTGTGGTTAGGATTCTCGTACAACCAATGTTGGAATTGATCGATAACGATGCCCCCAGGAAGGAAGTGGATAATCCCTTCTAACTGTTCGCGCTTTGCACGTAATAGTTCTTCTTTATCATCATAGAAGTGATCCCAATAATCCATTGTTAGAAGTTCCATCGTCATACTTGCAAGCTCAGCACTTTCCATTGGAGCTTCACGATAAGAAGGGAGTTGGATCTCCTGACTTCGGCTATTGTGAATGCAATGTCCCATTTCATGGAGAAGGGTAATCATATCGTCATGGGACGTATCAGCATTCATAAAGATAAATGATACTCCGGATAATGGAAGGAAGTCACAAAATCCACCTGGTGCTTTCCCCTTACGTGTATCAAGGTCAAGCGTTCCTTTTTGGTGCATGTCGGTTAGTAAATGGGCAAATGATGCATCGAGCTTCGTGAAGATCGATGAAGATTTGTTTATGAGCTCGTCAGTCGTATGAAAAGGTTTAAGAGGGTTCTGGCCTGAAGGTGATGCGTTTAAATCCCAAGGTTTCAACGTATCGACTTTGAGGCGTTCTTTTTCCTTATTCATTAATTCATTCTTTAAAGGAACAACATGCTCCTGAATTGATCTCGCTAATTCTTTACAATCTTCAGGAGTGTAATCGAATCGCTCATATTCTTTAAACATATACTCAGTGAACGTGTTTAAATCCGCGTTTTTTGCTTTTTTCTCTCGTAGTGAAATAAGCTGATCCATAATGGATTGCAATTGATCCTTATGCTGTAGTCTTGCTTCGTTCATAAGCGTGAAAGCTTTTTTCCTGATGTCTCTATTCGGATCTTGTAAATATGGGCTCATTTGACTAAGTGTCTTTTCTTCCCCGTGCCATTTCACTGTAATGCTTCCGGTAATTTCAAAGTATTGATTCGTTAATCGGTCTTCTTCGACTTCAATAGCAATGTTTTCTTCTCGGAATAATTCCAATGCATTTTCCTTCATCTTTATAAATCTACCGTATGTAGCAGGATCTAGTTCCTCTTTGTGAGGAGAATCAACGAATTTTTGGTCTAGTAAGGCTCGGTATTTTTTAATGAGGGGTTCAATCTTCTCCTGGTCCCGTTCAATAGCCCGTTTCGCTTCAGGGCTATCACTGTGACATTGAAAATCAATGTAGTGACCTCTAAGTCCCTCATCAATCGCATCAAAGACTTGGGCTTGAGTGAGTATCCACGATTCTAATTTCTCTACTGAATCGATGGGTTGTTGGACGAGTCTATTTAATTCAGACTCGATCGTTTCTGGTTTTGAAAAATCATAGCGTTCTTGATAAAAAGTCGACATTCTCGGTTCCTCCTTTAGTAGCTCCTACTGCATTTTATCATGAAACAGAAAATTCCAAAAATATAGACTAGAGAATGTTTCCATATGCTTTAATTAAGCGTGAGGTGGTTGGGAAAATCACTCGCTTTCCGCGCCGGAACTAGATAGGCTTCTACTGCCGCAAGAATCTCGCAATTTCCCGAACCACCTCTGACATATATGGTGTAACGGAAACATGCCATATAAGGGGGCTTATATGGAGTGAATAAAAAATTGATTCTAATATTAATAGAGTCAATATAGAAGCTAGCCTTTCTTTGGTAGAAGTTGACCGCATATTTGCCTCTATAACAGCATGTTAAGCGCTTTCTGTTAAGTAGTTGAATGTTGCCATACACAAATTCTCATGTATGAAGGATGCATCTTTTTGTATAAAAATTTATAAAAAGGGTATTTACTTCATGGTTTTGTGTGTTATTATACATTATAGCTAATAAAGATACATTAACAGGGGGAAGCCAAAAATGAAGAAATTTGCACTTATATTATCAATTATGGCAACGATGGTTGTACTTGCAGCGTGTGGCAGTTCTGAATCAGCAAATGGTGAAGGAGAAGATGGGAAGAAAACATTAGTTATGGGAACGTCGGCTGACTATAAACCATTTGAATTTATTGATACAGCAAACAGTGATGAAATTGTAGGGTTTGATATTGATATAGCCAAACACATCACAGAGGAACTAGGTTATGAATTGAAGATTGAGAATATGGATTTTAGCGGATTGATTGCAGCTCTAAATAGTAACAAAGTAGATTTTGTATTTGCTGGAATGTCTCCAAATGAAAAACGTGAAAAGCAAGTGGATTTCTCAGATATTTATTACGAAGCGCATAATGCGGTAGTTTCGATGGAAGATACATCAATAGAAGAAATAAGTGATCTAGAAGGAAAGAAAATTGGTGTACAACTTGGATCAATCCAAGAAGGTAAGGCCAAAGAGCTTCAAGAAGAATACGAAGGTATTGAGGTCATTCAACGCGACTTAATTCCTCAACTTGTAGAAGAGTTAAAGACAGGGCGTATAGACGCAGCCATTATTGAAGATAGCGTCACAAGTGGGTATTTAGAAAAAAATGAAAAGCTAACTCAATTCATTCTTGATCCAAACACTTCAAAAGGTTCTGCGGCAGCCTTCCCTGAAGATAGTGAGCTAGTTGAAGAATTTAATAAAGAAATAGAGAACATGAAAGAAAGCGGTAAGATGGATGAACTAATTAAGAAATGGTTTGAAAACGGAGGAAAGTCCGAATAAGGCAAGGAGTGGACCGATATGGAAGAGATCATCCCGTCAATCCCCTTTATTTTAGAGGGGATTCTCATAACATTAAAATTCGTATTATTATCTGGAGTTATAGGATTCATACTAGGAATCGGAGTGGCTCTTGCGAAACTTGGAAAAAGTAAAGCATTAGGAAAAATCGCAGGTGCTTATACAGCTTTCTTCAGAGGGACACCTCTTATCCTGCAACTTGTCTATATTTATTACGTCATTCCCCAAGTAACACCTTGGAACATTGAGCCGTTCGTGGCAGGAGTAATCGCATTTTCATTAAACTCTGCTGCCTATATTTCTGAAATCATCAGAGCTGGTATTCAATCCGTGGATAAGGGTCAATTTGAAGCGGCTAAAGCTCTCAACATCCCATATTTCAAGGCAATGAGGAAGATCATTTTGCCACAGGCCATAAAACACATTTTACCTGCTTTAATGAATGAAGGGATTATGTTACTGAAAGAGTCGGCTGTTATTTCAGTTATTGGTGTATCAGATATCATGCGCAGAGGGCAAATTGTTGCAGCGGACACATACAACTATATTGGAGCCTTAACAATTCCGTTAATCTTATATTTCCTTATGGTACGGGTGCTAGAAATGTACGGATCCAGAGTAGAAAGAAGGTTGAGTTACAGTGATTAAAGTGAATCAATTATCTAAAACATTCAAGAAGACGCCTGTTCTAAATAATATAACGACAGAGATTAATAAGAAGGAAGTAGTTGCAGTAATTGGACCATCTGGTTCAGGTAAATCAACGTTTCTTCGTTGTTTAAATGGATTAGAACAACCATCAGAAGGTCAAGTCTATATCGATGGGACACAACTCAATGAACAAAACGTGACTCAAATTCGTGAGAAAACGGGAATGGTCTTTCAGCATTTTCATCTATTTCCTCATATGACCGTGCTTCAGAATATCACATTTGCTCCTATGGAAACACATGGGACGAGTAAGGAAGAGGCTGAAGAGAATGCTATGAAGCTGCTTGAAACAGTCGGATTATCAGATAAAGCAACTAGTTACCCAAATCAATTGTCGGGTGGCCAAAAACAAAGAGTCGCTATTGCAAGGGCACTTGCTATGCATCCTGAGATCATGCTCTTTGATGAGCCTACTTCAGCGCTCGACCCAGAGATGGTAAAAGAAGTCTTGGATGTTATGAAGCAACTTGCGAGCACAGGTATGACAATGGTTATTGTGACACACGAAATGGCTTTTGCGCGTGAAGTAGCTGATCGAATTATCTTCCTTGACCAGGGGGCGGTAGTCGAAGAAACAACGCCTCTTCAATTCTTTAACACTCCTTCAACTGAAAGAGCGCAGTCTTTCTTACAGAAAGTCTTATAATCATAAGTAAAGCCCTCTATATTAAATATAGAGGGCTTTTTCATGTTATCCAATACAAAGTCGGAAACAATCCGAGGGATTAGTTAGCGCTTTGTAATGCTTCTTCAAGCTGATATGTGCGAACTTTTCGTGGAAGGAAACTACGAATTTCATCTTCGTTAAAGCCAACTTGCAGACGCTTCTCATCAAGCATAATCGGACGCTTCAAAATGCTTGGGTTCTGCTCGATTAGCTCATATAGTTCACGCATTGTTAGATCATCTAAATCTACATCTAACTCTTTAAAGACCTTTGAACGTTCAGAAATAATTTCTTTCGTCCCGTCTTCTGTCATACGAACGATTTCTTTAACTTCGTCTGCAGATAAAGGTTCAGAGAAAATGTTGCGTTCTGTGTACTCTAAGTTATGTTCCTCAAACCACGCTTTCGCTTTACGGCAAGATGTACAACTTGGAGATAAATAAAGTGTAATCATGCAATGAACCTCCTAATGGTCATTTGAATGTTACCTTACTTTTTCACTTTACATCGTATGAATTAGGGACGATGTAAGCTAACTTACATTCCCTAGTATACCACTTGGTATGGAACTGGGCAAAATGATAATTCTCCCAAATATGAGGGAATTCATTCCTCACCTATTGATGTGAAAGTATGATAAAGTCATAGGTTATTTTCCTTGCATATGCTTGTCCAATACCCGTTATTTGATAAATGTATGCATCAATGGCACACCCGGCTGTTTTCGCCATGATTTGATTGTAACATAAATATCTTTAATTTGAGATAGTTAATTTATTAATCATGATCCAATATTCTACTTTTCCTGATAAGCCCCCTTATATGGAAAAGTAGAAGTTGAGAGAATGTTTCCGTTAACTTTTATTGAGCGTAAGGTGGGCCTAGAAACCACTCGCTTTCCTGTGGGGAGCTGGTGAGCCTCCTCAACCGGCAAAGCCGGTCTCCGGGGTCTCACCTAGGCTCTTCTGCCCACGGGAGTCTCGCAGTTTCCAGGCCCACCTTTTCAATATTGGGAGAAACGGAAACAAGCTAAAAGTAGTTTCAATTAGGCATCAGCAATGTTCAAGCAGCTGGGGCGTTCTACTACTTCTGGCAAGGGGGTTCTGGGGAACGGGGAGACTCCTGCGGGAGAAAGAGGGAGACGAGACCCCGGAGCGAACGAAGTGAGGGAGGAGGCTCTGAAAGAAAGGAGAAGTTCGACTAAAACCGTCACGACCTGTGACAACGTCGAACGACCCCACATCGTGTGGGCCCCCCGCGGAAAGCGAGTCGTTCCCCAGAAGCCCCTAGCACTCATTATCATAACGACCCCAAACATATTAAAGTGTCTCAGCTTCGAGTCTTCATGATTACTGCTCATATCTGAGAAAGAGCCGGTTTGAGGTTTGTCTGGATAATTTGGAAACTTATGTTTATCTATGGTGAATCGGGGTACACATCATAGGTGATGAAGCGCTTTCAGTGGCGGTTGTGTATAAACCACAAAATTTTTGGCTGAAGTTTGTGGCATGGGCACGTTGTGGTATAGCTACTATAAAAGTTATAATTTTCTTAATAGAAAAACATTTAGCACAATAAATGTATCTCTTTAATCTAAAGAAATCGTTACATCAACGATGAAGGGGTGTGGTGGTCGTGGAAGCGTTAAGTAAGAATTTCTTCTTATTATTATCCAATAGTTCAGTACTCGACAAAATGGCCAAGAAATGGGGGCCTCGTTTGGGAGCGGATAAGATTGTGGGGGGAGAGTCGTTTGACCAGGCCATTCCATTAATCCAACAGTTGAATAGTCAGGGGCTGCACGTAACGGTGGATCATCTCGGTGAATACGTTAACTCAGAGTCAGAAGCAAGAGAGCGTGCCGAAGAATGCATAAGTACGATCCAGGCTATTCATAATCATCAGTTGAATACGCAGCTAAGTTTAAAATTGACCTCCCTTGGTCTTGATATCAGCCATGAACTTGTCCATGAAAATATGACACGCATATTAGAGGCAGCGAAACAATATGATGTGGTTGTAACAATCGATATGGAGGATTCATCTCGTACAGAGAAGACGCTTGAGTTGTATAAACACTTCAAGAAAGACTACGACAATCTTGGTACTGTCATTCAATCGTATCTATTCCGTTCGAACCAGGACGTTGAGGAATTAAGCGACTATAACGCATACTTGCGTCTTGTGAAAGGTGCTTACAAGGAATCTGGAAAAGTAGCCTTCACGGAAAAATCGATGGTAGATGATAACTTGAAAAAGTTAATTGCCAAGCATTTGTTAAATGGAAATTACACAGCGATTGCCTCACATGATGAGGCTATGATTGACTTTACAAAGGATTTTGTTGAGAAGAACAATATTCCAAAAGATCAATTTGAATTTCAGATGCTTTATGGCATGAGAAATCAAATGCAACTCGATCTTTTGCAGGAAGGATACAAAGTTCGGGTCTATCTCCCTTATGGAGAAGACTGGTATGGGTATTTCATGAGAAGGTTAGCAGAGCGCCCGGCGAACATCGCTTTTGCGGTGAAAGGGCTCTTTAGTAAATAAATTAGCTACTGCTTAAATAATGAAGAGGAAGGGGAAATGATTGATGGTACAACCGTACAAACACGAACCATTCACAGATTTCACAGTTAAAGAAAATAAGAAGGCTTTTGAGGATGCTTTGCAGCAGGTAAAAGGTCAGCTTGGCCAGGACCACCATTTACTTGTGGACGGAGAACGCATCTTAACGGACGATCACATCGTTTCCACAAACCCTGCTAATACAGACCAAGTTGTTGGACGTGTATCAAAGGCCACTCAGGAGCTTGCTGAAAAGGCGATGCAAGCTGCTTCTAACTCCTTTGAATCTTGGAGAAAATGGTCTGCTGAAGCACGTGCGGGGCTTTTACTTCGTGCCTCTGCGATCATGCGCCGACGTAAGCATGAGCTTTCCGCTTATCTCGTTTATGAAGTAGGTAAGCCTTGGAAAGAAGCGGACGCAGATACAGCAGAAGCGATTGACTTTCTTGAATATTATGCACGACAAATGCTAGAAATCGATAAAGGTAAGCACGTTGAAAGCCGTCCAGGCGAACGTAATCGCTATGTGTACCAACCTATTGGTGTAACCGTAGTCATCCCGCCGTGGAACTTAGCGCTAGCCATTATGGCTGGTACGACTGTAGCGCCTCTTGTAGCAGGTAACACAGTGGTTATGAAACCAGCTAGTAATAGCCCGGTAATCGCGGCGAAATTTGTTGAAATTTTAGAAGAAGCAGGACTTCCTAAAGGTGTTCTTAACTTTGTACCAGGAAGCGGTGGCGAAGTTGGCGATTATCTTATTGAACATCCAAAGACTGCTCTAATTTCCTTCACAGGTTCTCGTGACGTTGGTCTTCGTATTATGGAGAAGGCATCTGTACGTCAAAATGGTCAAAACCATCTGAAGCAGGTTATTGCTGAAATGGGCGGTAAAGACACTGTTGTTGTCGATAAAGAAGCAAATATTGACACAGCTGTAGAAGCGATCGTTGTTTCAGCATTTGGGTTCTCAGGACAGAAATGTTCTTCTGGTTCCCGTGCTGTTGTGCATCAAGATGTATACGATGAAGTGCTAGAGCGTGT
Source organism: Pontibacillus salipaludis (assembly GCF_014642405.1). Classification (GTDB taxonomy): domain Bacteria; phylum Bacillota; class Bacilli; order Bacillales; family BH030062; genus Pontibacillus; species Pontibacillus salipaludis. Next base: position 185,774 of record NZ_BMIN01000004.1, on the reverse strand, counting down.
TGTAGCTCGGACGAAGGAACTTTCTGTAGGGAATGCAGCTGAATCGAACGTATACATGGGGCCAGTTGTAGACCAATCTGCATATGACAAGATTATGTCCTATATGGAAGTAGGAAAAGAAGAAGGTCGTCTGATGACTGGTGGTAAAGGCGATGATTCCAAAGGTTACTTTATTGAACCAACGATATTCGCAGACCTTGCGCCTAATTCTCGCATGCAACAAGAGGAGATCTTTGGACCAGTTGTTTGCTTTACAAAAGCGAAAGATTTCGATGAAGCTATTGAGATTGCGAACAATACAGAATATGGCTTAACAGGTGCGGTAATCTCTGATAACCGTCAGCACTTAGAAATCGCAGCTCGCGACTTCCATGTGGGTAACCTGTACTTTAACCGTAACTGTACTGGTGCCATTGTTGGTTATCAGCCATTCGGTGGATTCAAAATGTCTGGTACTGACTCTAAAGCGGGCGGACCAGATTATATCGCTCTCCACATGCAAGCTAAAACAATTTCCGAAATGTATTAATAAAGCAAAAGCTTCTCACCTAGGTGAGAAGCTTTTTTGTCTTTATTGGTTTGGATAGTCGCAATACTCCACAATTGTTCCTTCTGTATCCGCCGGATTTACGTAAATTAATCTTCTTCCATGCTTGTTCGTACGCAAGCTTCCTTCTAATATACGTATGCCTTTTTCTTCTAATTCTTTCATCGCTTCGTCCAGGTCATCTACTTGATAAGCCACATGGTGGACGCCTTTTCCTTTTTGTTTGATGAACCGAGCAATAGGTGAAGTTGTATTATTCGTTGGCATTAACAGCTCAGTACGAAATCCATTTACATCCATTATGGCGATCTCACTTTCAACTCCGGTTGCCTCACTACGGTAACGGTCAATCATCGTTGCACCTAACACATTTTCGTAAAAATGAATACTTTCTTCTATGTTTCGAACGGCTACGCCGATATGATCCAAATGTTTCTCCATATTTATTCTCCTCGTCTCATTAGTGGACTCATTGTATCATATTGTCGTTAACTACAGTTTATAGAGTGTCTTTATTTAACTAATGTATCAGAGAATGTAAACTGAATATTAAAAAGACTAATAATACTCTGCAACATTGCCTTTCCCTTTTACAAGAAAAGTCGCTATAATGAACATTAGGTTTTCTTGTTCGACACCGCTTTGAAAGGTAAGGGATGAACTATGGATCAAAAGGAGCTCATTTTCCAAACAGAGGATATACATAAAGCGACGGAGTTTATTAGCTCAAAGCTTGATAAACCAGTCATTGTTGAAAGTAAAAACTTTGAATTAATCGCATATAGTTCTTCATTTGAAGAATTTGATCAAACTCAACAGAAGACGATTTTGTCTAAGAAATGTCCTGTTTTTATTATTGATCGTTTGAAGAAAGAGGGAATCGTACAAAAAGTAGAAAGTAAACCAGAGCCTATTCGCATAGAACCGATTGAGGAGCTTGGCTTTTACCAGCGAATTGTAATTGCAGCAAAACATTTAGGTCACACGATGGGATACATTTGGGTACAAGAATCGACGTCTTTATTAAAAGAAGAAGACCTCGTGTTTTTAGAGGAAATTACCTCACATATCGGAAAACTGATTTACGATGCTTATTCACGCGTGAATGTAAAGGAAGGGCGTAAAGACGAATTGTTGTGGAAACTTATCCATCACGAGTATGGTAGCGAAACGCAATTCAGACATGATTCGAAACAAGTGAAGCTACGTTTACCTGAGAGGTGTGCGGTATTAATCTTCTCCATCACTGATCCCCAACACAATCATTTATTAGGAACGTTGAAAGATTTAGTTATTCACTCTCCTTTGCGACAAGATATCCAGTTCTTAAAAACGGAGTTTCAAATTGTAATGTTTGTCCATGGGAGGGCGAGTGATCCACTGAGTGCCACTGATACTGGAAGAGCGTTTATTGAAGAAGTGAAACAGTCTTTGGATGGGGACTCTTTCTATTACTTCATGATCGGACTTGGAAAAGAGTATACGAAGTTAATTGACGTCAGGAAGAGTTTCTTAGAAGCACTAGAGGTCATTGAAACGGCTAACTTTATCGAACCTAGGCCAGAAACCATGCCAAGAGAATTTGCTAAGTTAGGAGTATACCGGTACTTGGCTACTCTTTATGAGAAAAATAGTTCTGAAGATTATTTCAGTGAAGACCTTCTGGTATTAATGAAAAAAGATACCGAAGGACAGACAAATCTCTTACAGACCCTCGAAGTATACTTAGCCAATAATGGGAAAGCGAAGCAAACAGCAGCAGAACTGTTTATTCACCCGAATACGTTAAACTATCGATTGAAACAAATACTCGATTTGACAAATATTGATCTCCAAGATTTCAATATGAAAAGCTATTTATACAGCGAATTGCTTCTTTTGAATAATGTTCCTGGTTATTATAAACGATATCAGGAAGCCATTTCGGTTCATTTGAAAGAATAAAAAGCGGATGCAAATAAGCATCCGCTTTTTTATGGTCTAGTGAACCAGGTCAGGGGACAGGAGTAGTTAAATTACCTAGGTTATGACATGAATCATACGCGGTAGGATTCTAGTAATTCTAACGCCCATTCGCACCATTCCACATACATTTTTGCATATCTTTTCCCAAATTCTGAAGTTAAATAGCTACCGATTTCAAGGTAACTTGGGTGAGTATGTTCACCGTAATACTCTAGCTGCCATTGAGACGTGCCGGCGAGTATGGCTTTTTCTCTCGCTAGTATTCTTTCTAATAGTGTGATGGCTTCTTCTACAGAGATCGCTTGAAAAGCAGAAACGCGAAGAAGAAATTCATCTTTAATCTTGGCAGGTTTGATAGCTTCTTCCATCATCCATTCAATTAAGCGTTTTTCCCCTTTATGGGTAATCGTATATAGTTTCTTGTTCGGACTTCCTTCTTGGACGATCGTTTCATAGGTGACGAGCTCCTCATCACGCATCTTATTTAATTCTTGGTACACCTGAGAGTGTGTGGAATTCCAAAAATAAATGTGCTGTGTCTTAAATATGCTATGTAAGTCATAGCCTGAATGCGGACCTTTAGTCAACAATCCGAGAAGGGCATATCGTATAGCCACAGTCTACATCTCCCTTTACTCAACTTCCTAGCTTTATTATACGCTACATTGCTAAAAGGAGAAACGGAAGCATGTGCTACAGATGTTTATCATTACCAAATAAGAGGGAATGAGAGTACTAGTAATAAACATAAAGGAGGAAAAAGAATGGCTGAAAAACGATTAAGTGAACTTGTCCAAGGTGAAAACTATTCTGCACAGGAGTTAGATAGCTTTGTGACAACGACAGATGCTGTACTCTTATCAACTAATGAGAATCAACTATTCACAGAACCAGAACGGGAATATAAGGTAACTGGTGAATTCGCAGGATTCTTTGAGCATTCCTCTGAAGATGGGGAGAAGTATTTCCGTAATAAAAAAGCATACATTGTTGAAAAAGTATAAAGAAGCAAATCGAAACGAATGATAAAAAGGACTTAATCTATTCAGGTTAAGTCCTTTTTTAGGTATAATAGATCTTCCGATTATATTAGTGAGGGAGGGATCAAGATGACGCAGCGGCAAAATAGAGTTCCTTACTATCTTCAAGTAAAGCACAGTATTATTGAAAATATTAAAAGCCAAAGCTGGAAACCTGGAGAAAAGATTCCATCAGAGAATCAGCTGATGCAACAGCATCAAGTAAGTCGCTCTACTATTCGACAAGCGATAAGTCAGTTAGCTCAGGAAGGAATACTTGAAACAAAACGAGGAAAATCCACTACTGTTAAGAAAAAACCAACGGATCATGTGAAAAACCCAGGAGTGATTCAAAGAGAAAAAGGCTCCGAGTTTAGTGTTCATTTAATAAGAACTGTCCATGGTAAGAAAATGGACTATGCGAAGAAGATGTTAGGTTTAACAGAAGAGCAGTCGGTCTATATGTACGAGCGACTCCGTTTAGCGGATGGGATCCCCATTGCCTTTCAACAATTATTCGTTCCAGAGCACATTGTTGATACACTTACAGATGAGGATTTATTGGTATTTGATTTCCACTCCCATTTAGAAGAAATAGGGGTGATTGCGAGTTATTCTAAAGATTATGTATCAGCTTCTCTGGCGAATACATATGAAGCTGACTTCTTAGGTATAGTAACGGGGGATCCTTTAGTTGACTTGACAAGAATTACACTCGGAATCGATCAGTCTCCTCTTGAATATTGTAGAACCAAATACTTGCCATCTTACTTTGATTTTACTGTAGAAACCAGAGGATAACACTTTAGTCATCAAGCTAAAGTGTTTTTTTATTAGTTGTTTTAGTTCCTCTAGTGCTTTTGGTTTTCTGTTAAGTCTAAATAAGATTCATAAGGATGTAGAAAGGAAGAGAATGGATAATACTTGCGGATCATCTTGGCGACATGTTAGTATAAGTTTTGTGGTTATACGAACATGTATGATTTTTTACATAATATCCGCATGCATATCTAGTAATCTATTAAAATAAACTTGGGGGAATAGACGCATGAAAGCATTAAAAAGAATCCTACCGGCGCTTTTTATCGGAATGTTACTTGTTCTGGCCGGGTGTGGAGATAGTTCTAGTTCTGGTTCTGGAGAGGAATCTGAAGAATCGAATAAAACAATTGAGCTTGGTCTAAACAACTGGGCAGAAAACGTGGCTGTATCAAACATGTGGAAAGTCATTTTAGAAGATGAAGGTTATACAGTTAATTTAAATATGACGGAAAAAGGTCCTTTATACCAAGCTTTGAAATCAGATGATTTGGACCTTTCTTTAGAGGTATGGTTACCAAATACGGATAAGCCATTCTATGAAGATTACAAAAACGATGTAGATTTCCATAAAGACGAAACTTGGTTTGATGGTACGATTTTAGGACTTGCTGTGCCTAGTTATGTAGATCTAAATAGTATTGAAGAGTTGAATGAGAACAAAGAAATGTTTGAAGATGGAAAAATTTACGGAATTGATGCAGGTTCAAGTCTTATGGGCTTAACTGAAGATGTTATTAAAGAGTACGATTTAGATTATTCTACTGCAGCTTCTTCTGGTCCAGCAATGACGACTCAACTTGGAGAGTCTATTCGTAAAGAAGAACCGATTCTTGTAACGCTTTGGAAGCCTCATTGGGTATTCGCAGAATATGATGTGAAATTCTTAGAAGACCCTAAAAATGTTTATGGGGATGAAGAGAACATCAGCTGGATGTCTCGTCAAGGTTTCTCAGAAGACTATCCTGAAGTGACAGAGTACATTAATACGTGGAAGATGAATGACGAACAATTAGGAAGCTTAATGAACATGGTGAAAGAAGCTGAAGCTCCTGCTGAGGGTGCTCAGAAATGGGTAGATGAAAATGAAGACCTTATCAATGAATGGTTAGGTAAATAAGAAGCTTATAAAAAAAGGACTTTCCATCACGGAAAGTCCTTTTTTGTGTTTATACAACTGTGCCATATTTCTGAGCACGCTTGTCATCCTTGTGATCTTTTACGACGAGGACAGCATGTATGGCACCTGGTATAACGCCAAGTATTGTTAGTAATAGGTTAATAATTGCTTGAAAAGGTTTGCCAACTAATAGCACCGCAACTGGCGGCAATAGAATAGCTAGTAGGTATAACATGATTCACCCTCCTGATGGAATGTCTTGCAATTTATATGTATATTACCCGCTATCCACAAAGTTAATCTAACCAGTGAGATTAGAACTTGTAATTTTATAGGTTTTAACATTCTTCTTTACGGTTACATAAATAGTACGCAGAAACTTAAGTAGCCCGATAAGGAGTGAAGTTGAATTATGACATTACAAAAAGACTTAAAGAAACTAGAGAATTTCTACACAGAAAAACCTCACCGAGTACTAACAATGTACTTAAATACAGACTTAGCCGACCAAGATCAACAAGGCGGCGAATGGAAAATCCATTTCAAAAATGGAATGAATAATTTTGAACACTATCTTCAAGAGAGCGGAGATAAAGAGGAATTGAAAAACTTCCGCGAACTAAAAGAGCAGTTGGAGACTTATGTAACAGATTATGAGCGAAATCTTTCTAAAAGCTTAATTGTATTCGCGTCAACGGATGGCCAACTTTGGCACGCTCAACCAATTCAGATGCCAGTAAAAACAGAATTTTTCTGGGAAGAAGCACCTGTATTGGATCAGCTAAAAGAACTAAACAATGAATTTCCTAAAACAGGCGTAGTGCTAGTTCAGCAAAATGATGTAAAAGTTATTGAAGCAGAATTAGGAGCTGTAGATGATGTTAAGTATTATCAACTAGACCTTAACACAGAAGACTGGCGCTTACACACTGGTCCACACCAGGCTCAAGCCTCTATGGGATCAGGCGGTAAGAACCCAGGTAAAGAGAAGTTTGAGGACCGATATCGTGCGAACCAACAACGTTGGTACAAAAGTCTTGCCCCAACGCTAGACAAATTAGCTAAAGATGGCCAATGGCAACGTATTTATCTAGTCGGGAACCAAGATGAAACAGATGAGATTCAAGCTCATATGAATAAACCAATTGATGAGCATGTTCCAAAGAACCTATTAGAACATGAAGAAACACAAGTTCTTAACGAAGTAGTTTTATAAAAAAGGAGGGAACTCTGCAGCATTGAGTTGCAGAGTTTTTTCTTGTTTTATACATAATGAAAAACCTAAAAGATATCCTGTTAGATCGTGTTTTCTAATATTAGGAACCAGCACGTTTCTTAAATAAATCTCGAAAATATGATAAAATAATAATTAAAAATTGAGCTTTAAGGAGAATGAAATGTATATCGTTGACTCTACTGTAGTTGTCCCTGAGGAAAAAGCAGATGAATTAATTGAAATCTATCAAAACCGTTCAAGAAGCGTTGATCAATGGGAAGGTTTTCGCTCTTTTCAGCTACTTCAAAACGACAAGAAGCCTGGTGAATTAACAGTTCATATGGAATGGGAATCGAAGGCTCATTATATGAAGTGGGCTACAAGTGAGGAATTTCAAAAGATACACGAGCTCGAGAAAAATTATCCTGACAAAGCACTTGCGAATATCCCTCCAAAAGTTAAGAAATTTAAAGTGGTGGCAGAATGAAGGCTTCAGAGAAGGAGAAAATCGTTGACCAAATCGTTCATGAAATTTATGCTGCGTATCCCTTCTTGTGGGAACGCTTTGGTGAAAATGGGCGAAAGCGTACAATAGAAGATAATTATCACCATTTAGACCATCTTTCCACAACATATAATATGGGAGATGCACAGTTTTTTATGGATTATACCAAGTGGCTACAAACGGTGTTAACGAGCCGTAACGTGGGTACAGAGTTGATTGTAGATAATTACGAACGTTTGTACCGACATTTGGATGAACTTGAGGATCAAGAAGAAAGTAAGGCATATCAGTCTTATTTAACAAGTGGTATTGAATTATTAAAAGCTACGAATGAGTAAAGGGTGAGGAGATGGACGATTTTTCTAAGCTAGCAAAGTTGTTTCTTGAAGGAAATGAAGATGATGCCATTCATTATTTGTCTCAGATGGGGCCAACTCCTAATCGTCTTCATTTGTATGAACAATTCCTTACTCCAACTATGTACCATATAGGTGCTCTTTGGGAACGAAACGAGATTTCAGTTGCTGATGAGCACTTAGCTACAGCGGTATGTGATTTTGTGTTGTCACAATTGGATAGTATGGAAAAACGTAAGGTGGAAAAAAACGCGAGTAAAGCGCTATTATTCGGAATCGAAGAGGAGCAACATTATCTAGGCTTAAAGATGGTCGCTTCTACATTCAGAGAATATGGATGGGATGTAAGATACCTTGGCCCTAACTTGCCATTAGATCACGCGCTTACTCAGGTGAACCGATATAAACCTGATGTTATTGGAGTATCTGCAGCTTTGTCATACCGCCTTCCTGTCTTGAAAGATGTTATTGAACATCTGGCTCGACTCGAGTGGTCCCCAACTGTGTTAATAGGGGGGAGAATGGCGAAAGAGTACGATTTACGCTCATTTGCTTCAGATCGAGTTCTTATAGTGAAGGACTTACACCAGTTAGAAGCATGGATAGAGGGGAATGAAGAAGACATTAATGCGACAAGTTAACAATCAATTTCCAGCTCCCTGTCTAACCATAAACAAAAAATACACGATTCTTGAATATACACAAGAAGCGAGTGAGATGTTTCATCTGACTCCTTCTTTATGGGAAATCATAGAGGAAGGCAGTCATACCAAAGTAAAAGAGTGGGTTATTCCTTCTCAGCCTAAGTCTAAAGTAGAGATTAATATGATTACAGCTTCTAAACAAGTTGTACTTGTTGACCTTTATGTTAAATGGAATAATGATTTACAAGCAGAAATAATGATTTTCCCTAAAGAAGGACAGAATCAGCACGTAACAAAAATGTTAGATCGATTACAAACTCGATTAAATGAAACGAATTTTGAATTGTTGGAAGAAAAGGAAAAACTTGAGGATGCCATTCAGCAGAATAATAAACTATCCGCTCCGTTTATCCAACTCACTGATGAAACGTCCTTAATCCCTTTATTTGGTGACATATCAGAAGAAAAACTTTTAACGATTAAAGATCAAATTCTCCTAAATGCTCATACACATGAGTCGGATTGTTTGTTATTTGATTTTACAGCAGTAGGTGAAATGCACCAAGAAGGTGTCTACGTCTTAAAAGACATCTTCACTAGTCTGCTTTACATGGGAAAAGAAATCGTGATTGTAGGTGTAAAACCTATACAAGCTCAACGGTTGCATCACTTAAAAATCCGGTTTAATTTATCCTTTGTTACTTCATTACAAGAAGCGCTTAATCGATTTGGTGCATAACCAAAGCCTTTTTTCTATCTAAGAAAAAAGGCTTATTTATATTGTTTTCTAGAATAAAATGGAATAAATAGGTTTTACTATTCTATTGGAATGGAAATAGAATGGTAAACAATCTAGATCGACGCGACCGACACCCAATAATGGAGTTTCCACTATACCTCATACTCAAAACGATTTGCTTCATGTAGCTTTTGGTAGGTTCATATACTGGCAAAAAAGGAGGGAATTCCATGGGGAACAAAGCGATTTACATTTATACTCGGTCAGGTTGTGAAGATAGCCAATCCTTAAAAAAGTACTTATCTAGAGATCAGATCCCTTACCATGAGATTGATATAAGTCGCTCTCATGATCTTGAGAGTGAATTACTTGGACTCACAGGGACCACGATTACTCCAGCAATTGTTGTCGACCAAAGAAGTATATTTGGTAAAAAGAAGCGGGCTGTATTTTCAGGATATGTAACAAATAAGTCCAATATAAAGCGAGTCATTCAATAAAAAAACGCCCTTTCCTAACAGAGCTTATTAGGAAAGGGCGCTTTTTAGCATTACAAGAATAGAGCAAATATGATCCAAACAAGGCTAATACTGATAAGAAGGCTAGAAGCTACATAGATTAGCGCTTCTTTCAATTGGTTCTTTTGAATAAGGATAATTGTCTCTTTACCAAAAGTAGAAAAGGTAGTAAAAGCTCCGCAAAATCCCACACCTGCTATTTGCCACAAGAATTCTGGAAGAACATGCTTCGTTCTGAGTACCACTAATCCGCCTAATAGTAAAGAACCGACGATATTTGCAATCCAAGTTCCATAGGGTATAGATCCTTTAGGATTCATTATTTCACTCACAAGGAATCGGGCAATAGCTCCAAGTCCTCCGCCAATTGCTACGAAGGCAACCATCATTTCGCATGCCCCTTTCGGTTATTAGCCGTGAAAAAACCGAGCCAGCTTAATACCAACCCTCCAGCAAGGCTAGCTACCACATACAGGAGTGCAAGTGTTTGTGAGGTATCGATCCAAAGTTGAACTGTTTCCGTTGAAAACGTTGAGAAGGTGGTGAAAGCTCCTATTACTCCTGTACTAATTCCTACTTTGATAGCAGAAGGAATACCTTTCATTAACGTTGGATGAGTACTTAGATAGGTGAGTATAAAGCAGCCGATAAGATTGACAAGGAGCGTTTCATATGGAAATACAGAATTTTCTTCAATCCATAAAGAAATCATAAATCGACCTGAGGCTCCAAGCGCTCCACCTACAAATATAGCAAGGTACACATACATTATTTCGCTGGTCACTCCCTTATTGGAAGAGAAGGGGAAGGAAGTGGCCCCTTCTGTACATTATTTACATGCAGGACATTTTCCGTAGATTTCAAATTTATGGTTTTCTACAGAATAGTCTTGTAGTTCTCCGGAGACTTGCTGCATCGGACAAGTATGAATTTCTTTCGTTTTTCCACAATCAAGACAGATAAAGTGATGATGATGCTTTGACTCACACTTCATACGAAAGTGCTTCTCACCTTCTAATTCCGTTACTTCTAACAAGCCCAGGTCTACAAATAAATGTAAATTTCGGTAAATGGTATCGAAGCTAATACCAGGGTACTTATCTTCCATCATAATTTTCACATCACGTGCAGTTCTATAGCCGTTATGCTCATAGAAAAAGCGTAACAGATCTTCGCGCTTGTCTGTATACTTATGACCTTTTTCTTTTAATTCTTTAAGTGCTCGATGTAAATTCACGTTTTCACCCTCTTAGTGCGCGTACGTTGAATAACTTGCTTCACAAAAATCGTTACTAACAAGATCAAGATCGATGTTACTACAATGGTACCTCCAGGTGGGATTTCAAAATAATAGCCAAATATAAGACCACTAATCACCGAAACTTCACCAAAGACAATGGATAGAAGAATAGCTTGCTTGAACCCGCGAGCAATTCGAATGCTAGCCGCAACAGGTAGAGTCATAAGCGCTGATACAAGCAATACTCCTACGATGCGGATAGAAGCAGCAATCACAAGAGCGGTCAAAACAATAAACAAGAAGTGAATGCGTCTAGCATGAATTCCAGACACAACGGCATGTTCTTCATCGAATGAGAGCATGAAAAGCTCTTTATAGAATAAGGCAATGAGTGATGTGACAAGAACCGCAACGATTAGAATCGTCCATAAATCCTGTCGACTAACAGCTGTTACCGAACCGAATAAATAATTAAATAAGTCTGTATTAAATCCGTCTGCTAAAGAAATGAAGATTACACTAAGGCCGACACCACCTGATAAAATAATGGGGATGGCTAATTCCTGGTAAGCTTTATAAACGCGGCGGAGTTGTTCGATAAAGACTGATCCAATTACAGAGAAACTCATACCAGCGTAAAAAGGACTAATGCCTACCCCAAACTTCTTATCAAGCATAAGTCCAAATGCAATCCCAGATAATGTGACATGGGAAAGGGCGTCTGCAATTAGAGATAGACGTCTTACAACAACGAATGTTCCAAGCAGTGGGCCGATAAATCCGATTAGTAAACCAGTGTAAAGAGCATTTCTTAAAAATTCATATTGTAAAAAGCTTGATAACATAATGATTCCTCCACTAATGGTCGTGGGTCACAGCATTAACAGGGTGACCGTAAATATTCGATAGATCTTGATCATTTAAATCATTAAAGGATTCAGGATCACCGTGAAAATGAATTTGTTTATTTAAACAAGCAATATCGCTAGCATAGGCTGTCATGGTTCCTATGTCATGAGTAACAAGCAGTAGCGTAATGCCTTTATTTTTATTTAAGTCTCGGAGCATCTTGTAAAAGCGATGTACGTTTTCTGTGTCCACCCCAACAGTCGGCTCATCAAGAATTAGAAATTCTGGCTCACTGACAAGAGCTCTGGCAATAAAAATCCGTTGTTGTTGTCCACCTGATAGGTCTCCTATGTTTTGGTGAATGTAATCAGACATTCCGACCAAGTGAACAGCTTCTTTAATCTTTTCTTCATGCTTTTTCTTAAAAAAACGAAAGTAGCCGACTTTTGATGTGAGGCCCATTGAGACAACCTCATACACTGTGGCCGGAAAGCCGCTATTAAAGCTGTTTGCCTTTTGGGAGACGAAGCCAATTCTGTCCCACTCTTTGAATTTATCTATAGGCTTTCCGAATAAGCGAATATCTCCTCTTTTTTGGTGTAACAAGCCAAGTATGAGCTTAATTAGGGTCGTTTTCCCGGATCCATTTGGTCCGACAAGTCCCACAAAGCTTCCAGGTTGAATGGTGAAATCGATGTGCTCAAGGACCTCTTTTTGCTCATAGGAATAACTTACATTCTCGATACTTAGTACAGGTGTAGTCAACGTGGTTAAACCTCCTTTAGTTATGATTTAAAACCTTTTTAAGCACAGTTAGGTTTTGACGCATTAAATCAAAGTAATCCTTATCCGCATCTATATCCTCTCTCGTACGGACTGAAAGGTTATGGATGGATAGTGCTTCTGCGCCAATTTCTTCTTGAACGATGGTTGCGATCTCGTTAGAAACATTTTCTTCAAAAATCATGTAGTCTATGTTTTCTTTCTTTCCAGTTTCGATTAAACGTTCAATATCCTTCTGAGATGGCTCGCTACTTGGTGATATGCCATTTACTGAGATTTGCTCAACGCCATATCGTTCTTCCCAATACCCATATGCTCCGTGTGCAACTAAAAATTTGTTCTGATCAGCATTTTCTACCACGCTTAGGAAGTCTTCATGCAAAGTCGTAAGCTCTTGGTTCAGCTTGTTGAAATTCTCTTTATATACTTCTTTGTCTTCGGGGTTTAATTCTATTAATTCTTCTTTGATGTAGCTTGCCATTTCCTTAGCCCGAACGGGATCAAGCCATACGTGAGGGTCTTTATCACCGTGGCTATGACCTTCATGGTGATCTTCTTCGTGATCTTCCTCTTTATTCTCGACATGAGCAAATAAGGACTCATGTGTGCCTAGTTCTACAAGTGAAACACTCTCGTCATTTAAAGACTCAGCTGCACTCTCTGCGAAGCCTTCTAACCCAGCTCCCAGATAAAAGAACGCATCGCTCTCAGCTAATTGTGCCATCGTTTTAGCAGTAGGCTCAAATGTATGAGCATCTGCTCCTGGTGGGTAAATGGACTCGACATCAACCGTTTCTCCACCAATTTCTTCTGTGAAGTATTCTATTGGATAAATGGATGTATAGATTGTCAGATCTTCTATAGATGAGTCATTGTTATTATTGGATGAACAAGCGGAAGCTATGAGTAACACACTAGCCATAGCAAGACTTGTAATTTGTTTCTTCATTCTCATATTCTCTCCTTTGAACGGTTCCTTTACACAAAACCTTAGTCATTGTATCGTAACGATTCCGATTTGTAAATAAGAATGATTCCGATTTAACGCGGAACCATGAATTTATCATTCAAAATACATGTGACGATAAATAAGCCAAGAGTGATTTCACTCTTGGCTTGTTTTATAAAAGTATTCAATTATAGTGGTGATTTTGAACAATGGTTATTCAAGAAAAGGGCAGGATTGTTGAAGACTCGAAACTGGGACACTTTACTGTGTGTGGGGCCGTTACGCTTATAAGTGCTAGGGCAGGCTTGGGGACCACTCGCTTCCCAGCTCCCCGCAGGAAAGCGAGTGGTCCCCGAGAAAGCCCAAGCACTCTTAAACGTAAAGGCCCTTCCTGCTGAAATATCTCAACTTCAAGTCTTCCACATAAGAGGGCTTATATGGAACAAAATCAATACTAAACATTAACAGAGCCGAATAAAAAGAAGAGGATGTTAGTCACCCTCTTCTTAAAGCAGTTTTATTAATTTTTACGTAACTTCCGCAAACGTAGAGTTCCAAAGAGCGCAAATGCACTAATGATTAAGGATGAGATAAACAGTCCGTTATAGCCGCTTCCAACAACTTGATGCAGACTAGAAAGCATGGATTCACGTAACTTTTCATCCTGGATCAATTCAAACGTGCTCTTAATCGACTCAAAATCTTTTTCATCTAAATCCTCTCCTTCAGGTAAGGAGAGTGCTCCTCCTACTGCTTGAGCTGGTATGGCTTCTTCTGAGAGATTGTTTGAGACCTTTTCTTCTACATTCGTAAGAGACCTGGCTAGAAATCCAGCATAGATGGTAGGGGCAATGGTCATACCTAGTTGGCGGAACAAGGAAGTTGTTCCAAGAGCTACTCCCTTTTGATTTGACGTATTTTCTGTAGCCAGGACATTAATTGGAGCCCCGAGCATCATACCAAAACCTGCCCCTACGAATGAACTAGCGATCGCCATTTGCCATAACGTATCGACCCATAATGGAAATAGTAAGAATCCGGTTATAGATAATAAACTGGCTGTAACTAGTGTGTATATCGGTCCCTTCTTGTCGACAAGCGTCCCGCCTCCGCCAGCACCTACTCCTGATGCAAGGGCAAGAGGAGTAAACCAAAACCCTGCTTGTTCACGAGGTATGTTTAAATATTGCTCAATGTACCCTGGAATAAAGATCACGGATGCAAGAATCATACCAGAGAATGAAGCTAGTAATAATGTCCAGCGAAAAGTAGGTGTTTTAATCAAATTCAATGGCAGAATTGGATCGCGACCAGGTCCTACGCGTTTTTCAACTTGGAACAGGGCAATGAATAAGACAACAGATAATAAGAAGATAGTAAAAAATGTCGGCTTTAAAAGACTGGTTAGCAAAGCTTCTCCTTCTAACAGAGTTAAGCTGTACATAAGGGAGAGAACGGCTGTGGTCAGGAATAGAATGCCTGCCCAGTCCATTTTTTCGTTAACAGGCTCTTGTTCTTCTTCTTTAATGAAATGTCCTCCAAATAACAAGAGGAGAATCGAGATTGGAATATTAATCAGAAATAACCAGTTCCAGCTCCCAGTTGCTTGTAAAATAAGCGCACCCAGATTTGGTCCAAGTATGGCAGCGATGCCGTTCATCCCACCGATTAGTCCTAGTGCTCGACCTTGCTTGTCTTGTGGGAATGTGTTCAATACATAAGAGCTTGCAATAATGAAAATCCCCCCACCCCCTAATGATTGCAAGAATCTAGAAGCGAGAAAAAGAGGGAAGGTAGGGCTTAAAGCCACACATAAAGAACCTATACCGAAAAGTGTAACTTCAATCATAAACAGACGTTTTCTGCCAAACTGATCTGATAACTTTCCTATAATAGGAACAGAGATCGCTAAACCTAATGTATATAATGTAATCGTCCACGAACCCCAGGTTGCACTAACATCGAAGGCGTAGATGAGTGTTGTGAGTGAAGCAGTGATAATGCCATTATCTAATGCAGCCATAAAGACTCCGATTGCAAATACAAAAAGTGCCCCTTTTAGTTGATGGTTCATGTAGTTCCTCCTAGTAACTATGTAATACGAAAGCGTTTTACTCAACTATAGCAAATAGTAGCAATAATTTAGGGTGAAATCAATGCGGTCATTAAAGGTAGATTTCAGGTGTCTGAGAATAGAGGAAGGGGAGCCAAGAAATCACTTACTTTCTGAGGTTATCTCTGAAGCTTTCTCTGTTAAACGATGGCATAAAATCTCTTGTTTAGGTTATACCAATAAGGGTATGTAAATAGTAGAGCATATTTCATGAAGGAGGCATTACCATGTTCCATTACACAGTTGAAACATCTAAAACCTTGGATGAGGCGGTAGAGGCGCTTCAGGCTGAGTTGAAAGAGGAGAAGTTCGGAGTCCTTTGGGATTTCAATGTGAAAGATACGTTACAGAGTAAAGGTTTTGACTTCGATACCACTTATCGAATTTTAGAGGTTTGTAATCCTGGAGAGGCGAAGGCGATTTTAGAAAAGAATGCACTCGCAAGTTATTTCCTTCCTTGTAAGATTGTTGTATATGAACAAGAAGGTCAAACGAAGATCGGTATGCCAAAACCAACAGCCTTAATTGGATTCTTAGAGGATGCCGAACTTAACGATCAAGCTAAAGATATTGAAGAACGTATGGCAGCTTGCATGGACAAGGTTGCTCAGTAGTATACCCTGGGCAAGTATATGGTTAATAAATGGTGATGAGGGTTAGCAAAGTTTAATTTGCTAACCTTTTTTGCGTGCAAGGGAGTTGACTTAAATACGTAACGGGGGTATAGTAAAATTAAAATCAAGCAAAATAAGGAAGTGAGCGAATGGATCATTCCATATTACCAGAAGATAGTGGAAAACAGCCCGTAATGCCACGTACAGATGAAGAAAAACAAAAGGTACTCAATCGCTTAAAGCGAATTGAAGGGCAAGTTCGCGGAATTCAAAAGATGATCGAAGAAGATCGGTATTGTGTCGATGTTCTCGTACAAATATCAGCGATTAATGCAGCCTTGAAAAAAGTGGGCTTCTCTCTGATGGAACGTCATACGAACCATTGTGTAGCTGATGCAATTCATAAAGGAAACGGTGACGAAGCCATACAAGAACTTATTAAAGTAATGGAACAGTTCTCCAAGTCCTAAGGAGGGTCTTCTATGGGTAACGAAGAGAAACAAATGAATGTCGGGATTACAGGGATGACCTGTGCTGCATGCTCGACTCGAATTGAAAAAGTCTTAAATAAAATGGATGGAGTCGAAGCAAGGGTGAATCTCGCGATGGAGAAAGCCCAAATTGAATACAATTCAGATGAAGTGAGTACATCAGATATTACGGCTAAGATCGAAAAACTAGGCTACGGTGTACAAACGGAAAAAGTTGAATTAGACATATACGGAATGACCTGTGCTGCATGCTCATCCAGAATTGAAAAAGTACTCAATAAGATGGATGGTATTCAAACAGCAACAGTGAATCTAGCTAATGAAACAGGGGTTGTGGAATATCAATCAGGATTGCAAGGTTTCGATGAGATCATAGCAAAGATCCAAAAGCTTGGTTATGATGCAGAACCACGTGTTGATGCTGATGAAAAATCATCACAAAAAGAGCAGGAATTGAAGAAAAAGAAAATGAAGCTCTTCCTATCAGCACTTCTTTCTTTGCCTTTATTATATACAATGTTTGAGCACTTATTTGGCCTGCCTGTTCCTTCATTAATCATGAACCCTTGGGTACAGTTTTCCTTGGCAACACCTGTTCAGTTTATTATAGGCTGGCAGTTTTACGAAGGGGCTTATAAGAACCTTAAGAATAAAACAGCAAACATGGATGTATTAGTTGCTCTTGGTACAAGTGCCGCTTATTTTTATAGTCTGGCCGAAGCCATTCAGGCAACAGTAGGGGCAACGGATACCCCTCACTTGTATTTTGAAACAAGCGCAGTATTAATTACACTTATTCTTTTAGGAAAGTACTTTGAAGCCATTGCAAAAGGGAGAACGACGCAAGCTATTTCCTCTTTACTTAACTTACAGGCTAAAGAAGCTACGGTAATAAGAAATGGAGAAGAGGTAAAGCTCCCAATTGATCAAGTAGTCGTGGGCGATCATATTCTCGTACGTCCAGGCGAGAAAATTCCTGTAGATGGCAGCGTTATAGATGGTCGTACATCGATTGATGAATCTATGATTACAGGTGAGTCGATCCCTGTTGAAAAGAGTGAGGGAGAAGCTGTGATCGGTTCTACTATAAATAAGAATGGGACCATTACAGTGGAAGCTACAAAAGTGGGCAAAGACACAGCCCTTGCTGGTATTATAAAAGTAGTTGAAGAGGCGCAAGGGTCTAAGGCCCCCATACAACGTATGGCTGATGTTATTTCGAGTTACTTTGTTCCAATCGTTGTAGGTATTGCTCTTGTTACATTTGTTATTTGGATTGCGATCGTTAATCCAGGTAACCTTCCTGTAGCGCTTGAAGCGTCTATAGCTGTTCTCGTGATTGCTTGTCCTTGTGCGCTTGGGCTAGCTACACCAACTTCTATAATGGTGGGGACAGGAAAAGCGGCAGAACAAGGTATCTTATTTAAAGGTGGAGAACACTTAGAATCTACCCACCATGTTCAAACGATCGTATTTGATAAGACAGGGACGATTACAAACGGAAAGCCAGTCGTAACTGATTTCGAGGGTAATAAAGACGCATTGCGTTTAATAGCTGCTGCTGAAAACAGTTCTGAACACCCATTAGCTCAAGCAATCGTCCAATATGTAAAAGATAAAGGAGTTCATATTCCAAAGGCAGATTCTTTTGAGGCAATACCGGGACATGGTATCAAAGCCGTTGTAGAAGGCAAAAGTGTATTAATTGGTACTCGGAAGTTATTTGAGGAAGAAAATGTGGAATATACCCCTTACAAGGACACAATGGCTGATCTCGAAAATGACGGGAAGACAGCTATGCTCTTGAGTGTAGATGGAAAGTCTAGTGGTATTATAGCGGTAGCAGATACCGTGAAAGAGTCAGCTGCTAACGCTTTAGCTGAATTAAAAGAACAAGGCATTGAACTTGTCATGTTGACAGGCGACAATGAACGAACTGCTCAAGCGATTGCCTCGCAAGTTGGGATTGATCGCGTCATTGCAGAAGTGGTACCTGAACAAAAGGCAGAAGAAGTTCGAAAGCTGCAGGAAAGCGGAAAGTCCGTGGCTATGGTTGGAGATGGGATCAATGATGCGCCAGCTCTAGCTGTTGCCGATATCGGAATCGCCATTGGTACTGGTACAGATGTAGCAATTGAAGCGGCTGATGTGACCATTCTTGGCGGGGAACTGACCCTTATACCAAAGGCGATTAGAATCAGCCATCAAACAATGAAGAATATTCGTCAAAATCTGTTCTGGGCACTTGCCTATAATACTGCAGGGATTCCGGTAGCTGCGCTTGGCTTATTAGCTCCCTGGATTGCAGGAGCAGCTATGGCATTTAGTTCAGTAAGTGTTGTTTCTAACTCCCTTCGATTGAAGAGAGTTAAAATATAAAACTAAAGTGAAAGGATGAATGAACAATGCAAATTACATTAGCCGTTCATGGCATGACTTGTGGTCATTGCGAAAAAGCAGTTAAAGGAGCCGTTGAAGAACTAAACGGTATTCAAGGAGTAGAAGTACATTTAGACACGAATAAAGTAGACGTTACGTATGACGATGTTTACGTATCAAAAGAACAAATTGAATCAGCTATTGAAGAGCAAGGATACGATGTTGTTTCATAATTAGTTTACAGATCTTAGATTCGTAAGGAAAAAGGGCGAAATCTTAAATGATTTCGCCCTTTTTCTGTACATAAGTTAAATATGCATCTGCGCGTCTGAAAAGAAAACAAGTATATTAGAAAGTCTCACTGACCGAATTCTGCGCCTCCTATTTATAAGAGTATTTTTTTAATAACGAGTATAATTAATCAGGCGAAAAACGTTTTCAAATGTTTATTGTTGGGAATAGGATAAACAGAATCGGGTTAGCCCGTAAAAAGGAGATGTTACATAGTGAGTGATAAGAGAAAAAGATTGACGACTGAAGGTGGAATTCCTGTAGGTGATAATCAGAACTCCATGACAGCTGGTTACCGTGGCCCTACCATAATTCAAGATGTTCATTTGCTCGAGAAGCTTGCTCACTTTAATCGTGAGCGCATTCCAGAGCGTGTGGTACACGCTAATGGAGCAGGTGCATTTGGGTATTTCGAAGTGACAAATGACCTTTCCAAGTACACAAAAGCAGACTTTTTATCTGAAGTCGGAAAGAGAACGGAAATGCTTGCTCGCTTTTCTACAGTAGGTGGAGAGAAAGGTTCTGCAGATACAGCCCGAGACCCGCGTGGTTTTTCTCTTAAATTTTATACGGAGGAAGGAAACTACGACCTTGTTGGAAATAATACACCCGTTTTCTTCATTCGTGATGCAATCAAATTCCCTGATTTTATCCATACTCAAAAGCGTGACCCACAAACGAACTTAAAAGATCCTGATATGGCATGGGACTTCTGGTCTCTTTCTCCAGAATCTCTTCATCAGGTTACCATTTTATATTCTGATCGAGGTGTACCGGCTACTTTCCGCCATATGCACGGGTATGGTAGTCATACATTTAAATGGACGAATGCAGAAGGGGAATCTGTTTGGGTGAAGTATCACATCCGTACAGATCAAGGATATAAGACCTTAGATGAAGAAACGGCTGTGAAAATTGCAGGTGAAAACCCTGATTATAAAACAGAAGATCTTTTCACTTCTATTGAAGAAGGGGATCATCCTTCTTGGACAATGTATGTACAAATAATGCCTTTAGAAGATGCTGATACGTACGACATTGATCCGTTTGATGTAACTAAAGTGTGGCCACATGACGACTACCCTTTAATTGAAGTAGGTAAAATGGTTCTGAACCGAAATCCGAAGAATTATTTCACAGATATTGAGCAAGCTGCATTCAGTCCTGGTAACTTTGTACCAGGGATTGATGTATCACCAGATAAGATGCTCCAAGGACGTCTCTTTGCATACGCAGACGCTCATCGCTATCGCTTGGGTGCGAACTATGAAACTCTACCTGTCAATCGCCCTAAAGTAGAAGTGAATAATTATCAACGTGATGGTGCAATGCGATTTGACGATAATGGGGGAGGGTCTAAAAACTATGAACCCAATAGTTATGATGGACCAGTTGAGGATCCTAGTGTGAAGCAGGCTACTTACCCTGTTTCAGGATTAGCAGATAGTACCCCTTATGATCATGATGATCATTACACTCAGCCTGGTAATCTGTACCGTCTTATGAGTGAAGATGAGAAGCAACGTCTAGTATCCAACATTGTCGGTTCAATGAAGGAAGTGCGTAAAGAAGAAATTCAATTACGCCAAATCGAACACTTCTATAAAGCAGACCCTGATTATGGCGAGCGTGTAGCACAGGCGTTAGGATTAAAAGTACCAGAAGAAGTAAAATAAGCATTGGCTATAAATAAAAGTGCCCGTGGGAATCACGGGCACTTTTTGTTATGCGTTTAGATAATGCTCCATTACTTTTGGTACATAGGCTTTTGTTTCTTGAAAAGGTGGAATGCCTCCGTACTGATCCACATTCCCTGGGCCGGCGTTATAAGCTGCAAGAGCTAATTCAGTGTCATCGTTATATCGGTCTAACATTTGGCGAAGGTACTTAGCACCACCATCAATATTCTCTTTTGGGTCAAAAATATTCTGAACCCCAAGCCCTTCAGCCGTCGAAGGCATGAGTTGCATTAACCCCTTAGCGCCAGCTTGACTCTCTGCATTTGCGTTATAGTTAGACTCTTGTTTTATTACTGCGTGAAGCAGATTTGGATCTATATTATATTGTCTAGACGCCTCTTCGATATAGGATTGATAGTTTTCAGAGCTCCCTTTATTGATAGGGAGAGAGCTATAAGGAGCGGAAGCCAATGGAGGGGGTCCGTTCCCTTTTTGCGTAATAGGCGTTATAGTGGATGACTTAGTTAGCTCACTTTCGAGTAGTTGAGTGAAAAGCGTTGAAGCAGAAAAGGAAGTAGAGGAAGACCCACTACCTAATGATCGGATGGCTTGCAACTGAGCAAGTTGTTGCCACATTTTTACGTTCAAAAAACCACCTCTTGTATGTAAACTTGTATCTTTATTATAAAGGATTTCTAGAATTATGTGGAAAATAATTTAGTGAAGCACGAAAATTAGGGCTATCTCAAAAGAGTATGATCTTTTGGGATAGCCCGGCCTCGCGGGTTGTTGGTGGTTTTAGTCTAGCTTCTGCTTTTGCTGAACAGTCGCCTGTGCTTTTCTGTGTCTAGCTCCGGGGGCTAGGGGCTAGCGAGATAAGCAAACTACCTGCAGTGGCTAATCGCCACTTCCGGCATTTTGCTTATCCGTACGCCCCTGGACGAGCCCCCTGTGCTTTTCTTAATGTCCAGCTCCGGCGGGGAGGGCCTAGCGCGATAAGCAATCTACCTCCAGTCTGCTATGCAGACTTCCAGTAGCTTGCTTATCCGTACGGCCCTGACCACCCCGCCTGTGCTTTTCTTAATGATAAGGCAGTTGATTCGTATATCCGCTAAATTGCTGATAGGTTTGTTGCATTTTTTGTTGGTCTGCTGCTTCGATGCTGTACCAGCCGTTTTTGAACATTAGGTTGTATAGGTTGCGTTGGCAGTCTTGGGATTCGTTGAAGATTGTGGATACGTCTTGGTAAAGGTGATCACAGCTTGCTTCGTTCATAGCTGTGCAATACGCATCGGTCATGTATTTTTCAGTGGCTAACATATCGTTTATGAAGTCACGTTCATTCATTTGTGCATTTTTAGGTACAGTCGTTTCAGGGTTTTGTACTTTTTGGCTTTGTTGTTGATTCATGATGATTAGATCCTCCTTTCTAGTTTAAAGGTTGATTATTGTTTTGGTTTGGGGCGGGATTTTCATTTAAATGTTGCAGCATTTTTTCATAGTGACGTTGGTGCATTTGTCCCGCTTGTTCTAGTGCTGCCTTTAGTTCTGGGTTTTGGCAAAATCCTGCATAGAAATGGGCTTTCTTTGAAGCCATTAAGTTCCAAGATAGCATGTCTGAAATATACAGCTGATCCTTGGTGCTCACCATTGTTGGTGGTTGAGGCATAATGTTTGCTTGATTCTGTGCATTGGTTTGGTTTTGTTGCATAAGAGGTACCTCCTTACATAAGACATATTTTTCAAGATTAGATTTCCACAGATTCGGAGTCTTATCCATGAATTCTGGTCTGAGTATATACGGATGTGTCGGAATTGGGCGAAAATTCTACACGTTTTAAGGGGTGAATGGTAAAATGGAAATAGGCATATTTGGATAATGGCTTCATGAGGTTGAATAGTAGGAGGGCATCAAATGGAACAGATCATGCGTAATTTCTTTTTATTCCTTTCTAAAAACAAGGCATTTACGAAGATGGCTAGAAAATACGGGCTCAGGTTTGGAGCTGGTCGCTTTGTAGCTGGCGAGACAATGAGTAATACAGCCAAGGTAATTCAGGAATTAAACGCTAAAGGGATGGATGTTACGATCGATCACCTTGGTGAATTTGTCGATAATGAAGTAGAAGCGAAACAGAGAACTGAAGAGTGTATAGAAGCGATTAGAGTCATAGCAGAGCAAAATCTACAATCTCAGTTGTCCTTGAAAATGACTTCAATGGGGTTAGATGTTTCAGAAGATTTAGTTCTTGAAAATATGCGCAAGATTTTAGATGCCGGCAAAAAGTATGATGTGTTTGTCACGATTGATATGGAGGATTATGAGCGTTGTGGGAAAACGCTCGATATCTTTAAGCAACTAAAATCCGAGTATGATGGGATCGGTACAGTACTGCAAGCATATTTATATAGAACCGTAGAAGACATAGAAGAATTGAATGCATATAGCCCGAATTTGCGATTGGTTAAGGGAGCTTATAAAGAGTCTCCTAAAGTTGCTTTTCCGGCTAAACAAGACGTAGATCAAAACTTTAAGAAGATTATTAAAATGCATATGTTAAACGGGAATTACACAGCAGTTGCTACACACGATGATCAAATGATTGAATACACGAAACAGATTGAAAAGGAATATAATATTCCTAAAGAACAATTTGAATTCCAAATGCTATATGGAATTCGTACGGAGCGCCAAGAAGAACTGGTGGCTGAAGGTTATCGAATGAGGGTCTATGTTCCTTATGGAGATGATTGGTATGGATACTTTATGAGACGGTTAGCTGAACGACCTGCTAACGTAGCTTTCGTTGTGAAGGGTGTTATGGGCAAATAGAAGGAAAGTGGACCGGTATTTATAGAGCCGGTCCGAACCTTTGTAAAAAGATAGAAATAAGTCGGCAAAAAGGATTGCGAAATGTCTGAAAATAATTTATAGTAAAAGTAGAATTAGATCGAATGAAGATCTATTTATTTTTTCGCCGTAAAATGAATGAGTATTCATTCAAATGATAGGGGGAGCTGAAATGAATCGAACAATCAGGCGTGCAGCTGTATTAGGCTCAGGTGTAATGGGAGCTGGCATTGCTGCTCACTTGGCAAACGTAGGAATTCCAACACTAATGCTCGATATTGTACCTCGCGAAGTAACAGCTAAAGAGGCGAGTGCAGGGCTTACATTAGAAGATCGTCAAGTAAGAAACCGAATAAGCCAATCTGGTAAACAAGGTCTATTAAAGCAAAAGCCGTCTCCTTTAACGAGTAAAAACAATTTAGATCTTATAGAGGTGGGCAACCTTGAAGATGACCTAGAACGTTTAGGAGAAGTGGACTGGATTATTGAAGTTGTTGTTGAGAATTTAGAGGTTAAGCAAAAAGTCTTTACTTCTGTAGATCAATATCGTAAAGAAGGATCAATTGTCAGTTCGAATACATCCGGAATCTCAGTTGAGGCTATGGCAGATGGGCGATCAGAGGACTTCAAAAAGCATTTCCTTGGGACACACTTCTTTAATCCTCCTCGTTACTTAAAATTACTTGAGGTTATTCCAACAAAGGATACGGACTCTAAGGTTCTTCAATTTATGAAAACGTTTGGAGAAGACGTCTTAGGTAAAGGGGTCGTAGAAGCTAAGGATACCCCAAACTTTATCGCAAACAGAATTGGGACATATGGTTTGCTCGTTACGGTAAGAGAAATGATAAACGGTGGATACAGTGTGGGTGAAGTTGATTCTGTAACAGGCCCTATGATCGGGCGGCCTAAGAGTGCTACATTCCGAACTCTTGACGTGGTAGGACTCGACACCTTTTTACATGTAGCTAAAAATGTGTACGATCAAGTAGAAGGAAAAGAAAAAGATGTCTTTGACCCTCCGGCATTCATGAAGACGATGCAAGAAAAAGGATGGATTGGTGCTAAAGCAGGTCAAGGATTTTTCGTGAAGAAAAAAGGGGAAAACGGGAGCGCTATATATGAGTTAAATCCTGAAACCCTGGAATACGTTGATCGCAAGAAATTAAAGACAAAAGCAACAGAAATGGTGAAGCAAGAAAAAGGACCGAAACGGAAACTTAAAGCTCTTGTTTCAGCTAAAGGAGATCGCGCTGGTGATCTCGTTTGGAATGTGGTCAAACCTGTTCTGATATACTCCGCTCAATTAGCCGGTGAGATCGCTGATGATATCCCATCTATTGATGATGCAATGAAATGGGGATTTGGCTGGGAACTAGGGCCATTTGAGATGTGGGATGCAATCGGTGTTGAAAAATCAGTAGCTCGCATGAAAGAAGAAGGTGAAGAGGTCCCGCAATGGGTGGAAGACATGCTAGCTAAAGGCCTCTCGTCGTTTTATAAACAAGAAAATGGAAACGTTTACTTCTATCATAATGGAGACTACAAACAACAATCATTCAATGATAAAGAAATTCATCTAAAACGTCATAAGGAAGTTCATGGTGTCATCAAGAGCAATAAAGGTGCAAGTCTTATTGATATAGGAGATGACGTTGCGCTTCTTGAGTTCCACTCACAGAGTAATGCAATTGGCTTAGATATTATTCAAATGATCAACTACGCTGTTGAAGAAGTTGATCAAAATTACAAAGGGCTCGTTATTGGGAACCAAGCGAAGAATTTCTGTGTGGGTGCAAACCTTGGGATGATTTTAATGGAGGCACAAGATTATAACTTTATTGAAATCGAAATGGTCGTGCGTCAATTCCAACAAGCCATGATGAATATCAAATATTCTAATAAACCAGTAGTAGCAGCACCATTTGGTATGACGCTTGGTGGGGGTACAGAGGTTACGCTACCAGCAAGTGCAGTTCAAGCATCCCAAGAAACGTATATGGGTCTAGTTGAACCAGGAGTAGGCCTAATCCCAGGTGGCGGTGGAAATAAAGAGCTTTACATTAAACATCTGCAAGGCATTCCAAAATCAGTAGACTTTGATTTACAAAAAGTCACTAATGATGTTTTCCAAAAGATTGCTACAGCTAAAGTCTCAACCTCCGCAGAGGAAGCTAGAGAGCTAGGTTTTCTTAACCAATTAGATGCAATCAGTGTAAACGGGGATCACTTGATTCACGATGCAAAACAAAAAGTTCTAGGTTTAGCACAAGCGGGCTATAAAGCTCCTAAGCGCGAGAAAATCCCTGTAGTAGGTGAAGCGGGCTATGCAACGATGCTCCTAGGAGCTAAAACGATGGGCTTTGGTGGATATGCTTCTGAACACGATATCAAGATTGCCCAAAAGCTTGCTTACGTGCTTGCTGGTGGAACGGTTGCGCAAGGGACTCTTGTTGATGAACAGTATTTATTAGATTTGGAAAGAGAAGCATTTTTAAGTTTAGTTGGAGAGCCGAAATCTCAGCAGCGGATGCAACACATGTTAGTAAAAGGAAAGCCACTACGCAACTAAACAGATAGGGGGAAGTATTGTGAAGGAAGCTGTAATCGTTGCAGGTGCCAGGACACCTGTTGGAAAAGCCAATAAAGGAACGCTTCGGAATACGCGCCCAGATGACCTGGCCGCTCTAACAATTCAAGAGACGCTTAAGCGTGCAGAAGGATACGATGGCAATATCGATGACGTTATTATAGGATGTGCCATCCCAGAGGCTGAGCAAGGTACGAACATGGCACGTAACATAGCGGGTTTAGCAGGATTGCCTAATGATGTGCCTGGTATAACGATTAATCGTTATTGCTCAAGTGGTCTTCAAGCAATTGCCTATGCTTCAGAGCGAATCATGCTTGGTTATAGTGATACGATCATCGCTGGCGGAGCAGAATCTATGAGTCTAGTACCCGTCCCGGGGCATGTTGTAAAGCCTAATGTAAAACTTGTCGAAAATGCACCTGAATATTATATGGGCATGGGGTATACGGCAGAAGAGGTTGCAAAGCGCTTCGGTATATCAAGAGAGGAACAAGATGCATTCGCCGTTAGAAGTCATGAACGAGCAGCTCGGGCCATTCAAGAAGGAAAGTTTGAAGATGAAATTGTCCCAGTTGACGTTTTGCAACGATTTGTAGGCGCTGATAACAAACAGCACGAGAAGCAAGTAACTTTTAGTGTTGATGAAGGTGTGCGTAGCGGCACTAGTATGGAAGCTCTTGCTAAGCTGCGACCTGCCTTTTCAATAGGAGGTTCTGTAACAGCCGGAAACTCTTCTCAAATGAGTGACGGAGCGGCTTCTGTACTAGTTATGGACCGAGAAAAGGCAGAAGCACAAGGGTTAAAGCCTCTTGTCAAATTCCATTCATTCGCTGTTGCTGGTGTTGAGCCAGAGATTATGGGTGTAGGGCCTGTGAAAGCGATCCCGAAAGCTCTTAAGCTTGCTGGATTAAGTCAGTCAGACATTGGATTGTTTGAATTAAATGAGGCATTCGCTTCTCAATCCATTCAAGTTATTCGTGAACTTGGTCTTGATGAAGATAAAGTAAACGTTAATGGTGGGGCTATTGCGTTAGGTCACCCTCTAGGGTGTTCTGGCACTAAGTTAACACTTAGTTTGATTCACGAAATGAAGCGTCGAAATGAACAGTTTGGTGTTGTCACAATGTGTATCGGTGGCGGAATGGGTGCTGCCGGAGTCTTTGAACTTATTTAAAGGGGGAAACCAAGATGAGTGAAACGAAGGAAAGAGTATTTAAAGGTGGAAGCTTTTTAGTTGAAGATTTACAGGCAGACGATATTATTACGCCGGAAGATTTTACAGATGAGCATAAAATGATTGCTAAGACAGCAGAGGATTTTGTTTTAGGAGAAGTTGTTCCTAAAATCGAGAACCTTGAAAACCATGAATTTGAGCATTCCGTGAACTTACTTAAGAAAGCAGGAGAATTGGGTTTACTAGGGGTGGACGTACCTGAAGAATATGGAGGGCTTAATCTAGATAAAATTAGTTCTTCCTTAATTACAGAGAAATTCTCTAGAGCTGGTGGGTTCTCAGTCACACATGGCGCCCATGTAGGGATCGGTTCTTTGCCAATCGTTTTCTTTGGTAATGAAGAACAGAAACAAAAGTATCTGCCTCTTCTAGCAACAGGTGAAAAAATAGCAGCTTACGCCTTGACTGAACCAGGCTCTGGGTCTGATGCGTTAGGCGCTAAAACCACGGCTAAGTTAAATGATGCAGGTACACACTATGTGTTAAATGGAGAGAAGCAGTGGATAACAAACTCAGCCTTCGCTGATGTATTTGTTGTTTATGCTAAGATTGATGGAGATAAATTTACAGCCTTTATTGTTGAGAGAGATTATAAAGGAGTTTCAACAGGGCCTGAAGAGAAGAAGATGGGCATTAAGAGCTCAAGTACCCGCACTCTAATCTTAGAAGATGCGGAAGTTCCTGTAGAAAATGTTTTAGGGGAAATCGGTCGTGGACATGTAATTGCATTTAATATCTTAAATGTCGGACGCTACAAGTTGGCGATTGGTGGAGTAGGTAGCTCCAAGCGTGCCCTTGAACTAGCTGTTAAATATGCTAACGAAAGAAAGCAGTTTAAAACCCCAATCTCTAGCTTCCCGTTAACTCAAGAAAAGCTTGGAACAATGGCCGCTAATACGTATGCGAACGAAAGTGCTGTTTATCGTACAGTCGGCTTATTTGAACAGCGAATGGGTAAACTAAGCGACGAACAATTAAAAGACGGAAAGGCAATAGCAGAAGCCATTGCTGAGTATGCGATTGAGTGCTCATTGACTAAGGTATTTGGCACAGAGCTACTGGATTACGTTACGGATGAAGCGGTCCAAATCCATGGCGGGTACGGATTTATGGCTGAATATGAAGTGGAAAGAATGTATCGCGACTCTCGTATTAACCGTATTTTCGAAGGTACAAATGAGATCAACCGTATGATTGTACCAGGTACCCTTTTGAAAAAAGCAATGAAAGGTGAACTGCCTCTTCTTCAGAAAGCTCAAACCCTTCAGGAAGAGCTTATGATGATGATGCCAGAAGAACCAGGAACAGAAACGTTAGAGCAAGAGAAATACTTGTTGAAGAACGCCAAGAAAATCGGCCTCTTAGCAGCAGGTTTAGCTGCTCAGAAATTTGGCGAAAAGCTTGATAAAGAACAAGAATTGCTTGTTAATATTGCAGACATCGTAGGTGAGATCTACAATATGGAATCTGCTATTCTCCGGACAGAGAAAGCGATCCAATCAAGCGGTAAAGAGAAAAGTATGCATAAGTTAGCTATGACTCAAGTCTACACACAAGAATCATTTAATCGCATTGAAGCTCATGCTAAGGAAACATTAATTGCAAGCGAAGAAGGCGATTCTTTACGAATGATGCTATCAGCACTTCGCAAACTAACGCGCCATACTCCAACAAACGTTATTAAGAAAAAGCGTGAAGTTGCAGCAAAAGTTATTCAAGAAGAGAAATACGTCCTTTAATTTTTAAACCCATAAAACCCTCTCCTATGTACGAACCTAGGGGAGGGTTTTAATATGGGTTTTGCTTAACATCCTCCTCATATTTGTGTGTCTAATAATTAGGAAGCTGCGGAAAAATATGATAAAATGAGGGCACATATTATAGAAAAGGAGGTCCTTCTATGGCGTTAACGGTTTACTGGTACCCACAATGTGGTACGTGTAAAAAAGCAAAGAAATGGTTGGATGATCAAGACATCTCTTACGAAACAGTACATATTGTTGAACATCCGCCATCTGAAGAGCAATTGAAAACGTTAATCGAACAGAGTGGTTTACCACCAAAGAAGTTTTTCAATACGAGTGGCAAGAAATATCGTGAACTCGGCATGAAGGACAAACTTCAAGACGCGAGTGAAGCTGAGATTAGATCTTGGTTAGCTTCTGATGGTATGTTAATTAAGCGTCCAATTGTTACAGATGGAAATCAAGTAACAGTTGGGTTTAAAGAGGAAACGTTTGAAAATACTTGGAAGTAAATCGCTGATCATCAAAACATTTGGCTCTTTGAGCCGTGTTTAATACATTAAGAATGTAAAAGTATAATGGAGGGTTATGAATGAGCGTACCAAAAGAATTGTATTATTCAGAAGAACACGAATGGGTGAAAGTAGAAGGAGACAAAGTACGTATCGGTATTACGGATCACGCACAATCAGAGCTAGGCGATATCGTATTCGTAGAACTACCTGAAGTAGGAGATACAATTGAAACAGATGAGCCTTTTGGTAGCGTTGAATCTGTTAAGACCGTTTCTGAACTTTACGCACCGATTTCTGGTAAAGTTGTTGGGATCAACGATGAGCTGGATGATAGCCCAGAATTTGTTAACGAAGCTCCTTACGATAAAGCATGGATGATCATTGTAGAACCATCTGATCAATCTGAAATTGAGAAATTGATGACTGCTGACAAATATCAAGAAATGATCGCCGAAGACTAATTTTGGTATAATACTCTGCACAATCCTAGGACACCTTATGTGTAAGGGGTGAACTAAGATGGAGAAAAAACGCCAGTCTTCTTCAGCGAGAAGCCGTTCTGCATCAAGAACGGATATGAAGGTTACAAACACCACTAAGCAGGTACAGCAAAATCAGTCTTGGAGAGGGACAAGTAATCCTTCCCGAGTTGATAAGTATGTAGATTGCGATGATGAAAATGGTTGGTGTTAAGGGTAATGGCAGTGGGGTTCCACTGCCATTTCTTTATATAAATTTATCCCCTTTTCAAAATAGAGAGAGTTTTTATATCAATTGTGGCCTATTTATTATTATTTTTATTATGAAGTGAGAATTTCCGGACTGAATCACATATAGTAATAAGAAACACTTACGTTGGAAAAAGACAGGTGGTTGCGATGAACGAAATCAGTGCACTTGAAAAAGTGATTATCGTAGAGGGTAAAACTGATAAACAACAAATTCAAAAAGTGATTAATGAAGATGTTGAGATCATATGCACAAATGGAACGCTAGGGGTAGAGCGGCTGGAACAGCTCATTCTTGATTATGATCTGGATCATAAAGATGTATTTATATTAGTGGATGAAGATCATTCAGGTCATAAGTTACGGAAGCAATTATCATTCGAACTTCCCCACGCTGAGCATATTTATATAGATCGTTCGTTTAGAGAAGTGGCTGCGACGCCTGAGCCCGAATTAGCCCAAGCTTTGGTAAGCAGAAGCATATCGGTTGATCCTATCTTCTTAACATAGTTAGGTGGTATTCTTTGCAAACTTTATCCAACAGGCCTTTAGAGCAGCTAAATCAGAGTGAAAACCATGTTGATTTTCTTTTTATTCATAGTCCTTTTTGTGGGACCTGCCATTTGGCGAGAAGGATGCTGGAGACATTGGAAGAGGCATTAAAAGGAACTGATTTTAGAGAGTTGAATGCAGCCATCCACCCTGATTTTATGAACCATTATGAAATAGAGAGTGTTCCATGCTTTCTAATCGTCCAAAAAGGCCTGATTCTTGAAAAAATCTATGCATTTCAATCAGTATCTTATCTCTATGAGAAAGTGAATCAATATCAATAAATAAAGGCTGTCCTATAGTAGGACAGCCTTTATTTCTGAATGAAAATGGTGGCGAATGATGATTTCCCGAGAAATAATTTAGTGAATCATGTAAATAAATGTAGAGAGAAGATCGAACTTTGTCTGGTGATGGCAGGACTCCACAAAAGAGAGTCCTTATTCAAGCTATTGCCATTTAGTTATAATAACGTACCGATCGTTTTCATAATCTCCATTACATCTGCTTTGTCTCCAAATTTGGCTTCAATCTGGCCTTGTTTGTTTATGACCACTGTTGTGGGTAAGCTTGTAGCTTGGTAAAGGTCAAATACCTCAGTACCTCGATCTATTAGGGTAGGTTGAGTAAGAAATTTGTAGGCAAATGCCACACCTTCTTCCGGGTTTCCTTCTCTCCCGGCTACGTTTATCGTCAACATTTTGAGGTCTTCACGGTTTAAGGATTGAGAGAAATGCTCTTTCTTCGGAAGATCCCTTGAACAGTCGGGACACCAAGAAGCCCAAAAGGTTAGTACGATGATTTTTCCAAGGTCTTGTTCCAAATGATAATGGCTGCCATCTATAGCAGGGAGCTCAAAGTGAGGTGCTTGCATGTTCGTTGCCTCCTTAATTAAATTGAATTGACTACTTTATTATCACCATGCTAACATATGATTTAACTTAAAATCGATTTCAGATCTTATCTGGAGAGGTGGAGGGACTGGCCCTTTGAAACCCAGCAACCATCCTTTATAGGAACGGTGCTAATTCCTGCAAGGCGTGAGCTTTGAGTGATAAGAGAGTGTGCGTACCAGCGTTTCCCTCTCTTTGGGAGACGTTTTTTTTATAGGCATAGAGCTCCTTTATATTAGTTTGCTTATAGAATGTTTTAGATGAAAGAATTGAGTGAAAGTTTTATATTGACTGAATGTTAAGGCGCGTGCTAGAATTCTTTCTAGACTTAAAAGAGTTAAAGCGTTAATTGAATAAAGGATTTTACTCTTATCACGAGAGGTGGAGGGACTGGCCCTTTGAAGCCCGGCAACCATCAAACTATGTTTGAAAGGTGCCAAATCCTGCTAAGCATGGCTTAGACAGATGAGAGGACGAATCGGTTTATATAAACCTTTCTGTCCTCTTGGGGGATAGTAAGGTTTTTTGTTTAGGGAAGCTTATAGAAAAGAATCCTGAAACTTTTTCGCATTTGAAAAGGAGGAACAACCGTGATTTCAATCAAGAATCTACAGAAAATATTCAAATCTGGGACCACACAAGTTCAAGCGGTTGATGATGTTAATTTGAACATCGAAAAAGGAGAAATCTATGGAGTGATCGGGTATAGCGGTGCTGGTAAAAGTACATTTATTCGATTGCTTAACCGATTAGAGGATCCTACGAGCGGTGAAATCGTCATAGATGGTGAAGATATAGCAAGTTTAAAAGCAGGACGTCTCCGTAAGGCTAGACAAGAGATTGGAATGGTATTTCAGCATTTTAACCTCCTTTGGTCTCGGACTGTAAGAGAAAACATTGCCTTTCCCTTAGAAATTGCAGGAACTCCAAAAAAGGAAAGACAAGAACGAGTTGATGAACTGATTAAGTTAGTCGGCCTAGCTGGCAGGGAAGATGCATATCCATCCCAACTAAGTGGTGGACAAAAGCAACGGGTAGGTATAGCAAGAGCGCTTGCTAACAGACCAAAAGTTCTGTTATGCGATGAAGCGACATCTGCACTCGACCCTGAAACAACCGATCAGATATTAGACTTGTTGGTTGATATCAATGAAAAGTTAGACTTAACGATCATCTTAATCACTCATGAAATGCACGTTATACGCAAAATCTCTCATCGAGTAGCGGTGATGGAAGAAGGTAAAGTTGTAGAAGAAGGCGATGTATTAGATGTCTTTCTTCATCCAAAAGAGAAAGTAACGAAACGATTTGTAGAACAAATTATGGGAGATCAAGACCAAGATGAAGCAGTGGAGACGATCTTAGCTCAGTATCAAACTGGACAAGTTGTTCGTTTACATTTTGTTGGAGAGAAAACAAACCAAGCTTT
Source organism: Pontibacillus salipaludis (assembly GCF_014642405.1). Taxonomy (GTDB): domain Bacteria; phylum Bacillota; class Bacilli; order Bacillales; family BH030062; genus Pontibacillus; species Pontibacillus salipaludis. The sequence goes on along the minus strand of NZ_BMIN01000004.1, from coordinate 152,398 downwards.
AATTAGTGAGGTATCGAGAGAATTTCCTTCTGTGAGCTTTAACATTTTGCAAGGGAAGATTACCCAAACCAGTAAAGGGGCTTATGGAACGCTCTATGTTCACATGGATGGGACAGAAGAAGACATCAATAAGGCGATCGAATATATTTCCGAAACGTCCGTGCAAGTAGAGGTGAATCATCATGTTTCATAAGTTGTTTCCAAACGCAAATGTAGAGGACCTGGTAACGGCTACGGAAGAAACGTTGTACATGACGGCTCTGTCTGTAATCGGGACATTTATTTTAGGGTTGTTACTAGGTTTATTACTTTATTTAACATCAAAGCAAAATATATGGGCTAACAAACCATTAAATTTCATTGTGGCAACGATTGTGAACGTGTTCCGGGCCATACCATTTATCATTTTAATTTTGCTTTTATTCCCGTTCACGGAATTCTTGATCGGGACAATAAGGGGCCCTAATGCAGCATTGCCTGCTTTAATTATCGGAGCAGCACCATTTTATGGTCGTCTCGTTGAAATTGCTCTTAAAGAAGTAGATAAAGGTGTAATAGAAGCAGCTAAATCGATGGGAGCTAAGACCTCTACAATTATCTTTAAGGTTTTACTTCCAGAATCGATGCCAGCCCTAGTTTCAGGTATTACCGTTACTTCTATTAACTTAATTAGCTACTCTGCTATGGCCGGTGTCATAGGAGCCGGTGGTCTTGGTGATCTGGCCTATCTTAAAGGGTTCCAACGCTGGGACTTTGATGTTGTATTCTTAGCAACAATTTTAATCGTAATTATTGTTTTCATATTCCAATTCGTTGGAGACTTTATATCAAACAAATTAGACAAACGATAAAAGGAGAGTTACATGATGAAAAAATTCTTAACACTTTTTCTTAGCGCATTATTTATATTCGCGCTAGCGGCATGTGGATCAGCAGAGGATGAATCAAGTAGCAACGGATCAGAAACAGAGAACCAGAGTGGGGAAAGCAATTCTGAGGATAAACTGGAGGAAGTGGTTATTGGTGCATCTAGTACTCCTCACGCAGAGATTTTGGAGAAAGCTAAACCGATCCTGAAAGATAAAGGAATTGACCTGAAGATTGAAACCTATCAAGAATACATTCTCCCTAATAAAGACTTAGATAGTGGCGCTATTGATGCTAACTACTTTCAACACACACCATATTTAAACGAGCAAAAAGAAGAGTTTGATTATGACTTCACAAGCCTTGGACCCGTTCACAATGAACCAATGGGTGTTTATTCTAAAAATATTACAAACGTAGATGAGATTCCAGAAGGAACAGAAGTCATCATGCGTCGTTCGGAATCTGAACATGGTCGCATCCTTTCCTTATTTGAAAAACAAGGCCTTATCACGATAGAAGAAGGCGTTGAAAAGAAATCAGCAACAATCGACGATATTGCTGAAAATCCTAAAAATCTAAAATTCAGTCCGGATGTAGACGCAGGACTTCTTCCACAGAACTATGAGCGTGAAGAAGATGCTCTAGTGGCCATTAACACGAATTATGCAATTGAAGCAGGTTTAAATCCTACTGAAGATTCCTTGTTTATTGAAGGGGACGACTCTCCATACGCTAACCTTCTTGTTACCAAAACGGAAAACAAGGATAGTGAAGCACTACAAACCGTTTTAGAAGTTCTTCAATCTGAAGAAATCCGTACCTTTATCAAGGAAGAATACAAAGGTGCTATCGTACCTGTGAAATAATTATGATCATCCTGTCCCTCCTTGGATAGAAAGTAAACTCATCGCTCATAATAGTGGTAGTTACTTTTATCCTGGGAGGGATTTTTCATGGATCAACAGCATCAACCACAAAACTCAACAGAAAAAGCGCTATTTACGTACAAACATGGGATGGGGCTATTCCAAAAAGAAATGCCAGACTTAGCTCATCATTTTAGTGAGTTTTCAGAGGCTTGTTTTAAAGAAGGACAAATCTCTAAGAAAGATAAGCAGCTAATGGCTTTAGCTATTGCTGTCGTTGCTCAAGATGAGTATTGTATGATTTACCATTCAAAGGGATGTCTCGACAATGGAGCTACAAAAGAAGAGATGATGGAAGCATGTGGCGTGGCAGCAGCCTTTGGTGGAGGAGCAGCGCTCAGTCAAGCAGTAACCCTTGTTAATGAGAGTATTCAGGAACTACACTAATATTTAAATATTGAATAAATTTGAGCAATCAGAAGTAAATTCGATGTATTATAGGGTATGGAAAGATATCACATTCACCTTCTAGAAATTGTTATCCATTCATCCAAATTGAGTTTATATGCCCTTTGTTCTGGGAATAAGCTTTATGCTAAAGTAAAATGGAAAACAATTGAAGGGATGGATTCACTATTAGTGACCAACTGAACTTAAACTACACGAGTGAGATGGAAAAGGCTATGCATCAATCTCACGGAATGGGCTATCAGGAGTATAGTCGCCGAATCGACCAACGTTTGAAAGTGGAACAACGTAGGGAAGCAGAGTATCAAGCAAGTCGGCAAATTGTAGCAGAAGTTGATCGGCAAATCCATCGATAAAAATTGTTTATAATGTGTTACTTAATAAATTGAAGCAGGCGTACCTTTCGCCTGCTTATTTTTTGTTCAATCTGCGCAGGTGGTTTTCTTTCTTATGGATTTGTTGTTACCATATATATAAGGAAGTTAATTGGCAAACCAATGCGTGTAACACGGGTTAGGTTTCTACTATCATAATAGTAAGAACTTATTATAGCGTGTGGTAAAAAGTTGATATTACTTTCGAAATGATTTAAAATTGTAATGAGAATAGATTGAGAATAGATACATTTTATGTATCCTTAATTTACGATAGTTAGAAACCATATTGGAGGTATCAAAATGGCAGGATCAACACTAGAAATTAAAGATCTTCATGTAGAAATTGAAGGTAAACAAATCTTAAAGGGTGTAAACCTTACAATAAATGGTGGCGAATTCCATGCTGTCATGGGTCCAAACGGAACAGGTAAATCTACGCTTGCATCTGCAATCATGGGTCATCCTAAGTACGAGATCACAGGTGGAAGCATTCACCTAGACGGCAAAGACGTACTAGAAATGGAAGTGGACGAGCGCGCTCAGGCTGGTCTTTTCCTAGCAATGCAGTACCCTAGTGAAATTAGCGGAGTAACAAACTCAGATTTCCTTCGTTCTTCAATCAACTCTCGTCGTGAAGAAGGCGATGAAATTAACCTTATGAAGTTCATCAAAGAAATGGACGGAAATATGGATGAACTTGAAATGGATAAGAACATGGCTCAGCGTTACCTAAACGAAGGTTTCTCAGGCGGTGAGAAGAAGCGTAATGAAATTCTTCAGCTTATGATGCTTAAGCCAGAGATTGCAATCCTTGATGAGATTGACTCCGGTCTTGATATCGACGCACTTAAAGTGGTTTCTAAAGGAATTAACAAAATGCGCGACGAAGCATTTGGTTGCCTGATTATTACTCACTACCAGCGTCTGTTAGATTATATTACTCCAGATAAAGTACACGTAATGATGCAAGGTCGCGTAGTAAAATCAGGCGGTCCTGAATTAGCTAAGCGTCTTGAAGAAGAAGGTTACGACTGGATTAAGCAAGAATTAGGCATTGAAGACGAAACAGTAGGTCAAGAAGCGTAATCAGTTAGGAGGGATATCATGACTGTTGAAACACAACAACTTCCATTCGATAAACAATATGTCAGCCAATTTTCAGAGAAACGAAATGAACCTAAATGGATGACAGACCTTCGTGTAAATGCGTTGGAACAAGCTGATGCGCTCCCAATGCCAAAGCCAGATAAAACGAAAATTGATAAATGGAACTTTTCTCGTTTTAAACATGAGGCACAAGGTCAAACTATTTCTTCACTAGAAGAATTACCACAGAAAATCCAAAGTTTCCTTGATATAGAGAAAAAAGATCAAAACCTTGTGATTCAACGTAATCATACGGTTGCTTATTCTTCTTTATCTCAAGATTTAAAAGATAAAGGTGTTGTATTTACAGATATCTTCACTGCACTATCTGAGCATAGTGAGCTTGTTCAAAAATACTACATGACAGATGGTGTTATGGTAGATGAGAATCGTCTAACAGCTCTTCATGCAGCACTTATGAACGGTGGCGTATTTGTATATGTGCCAAAGAACGTAGTCATTGAAGAACCAATTCAGTCTATTTTCTGGCAAGAAGACGATGAAGCAGCGCTTTATAATCATATTCTTGTAGTAGCTGAAGAAGGAAGTTCTGTAACGTACGTTGAGAACTATATCAGTGACAATGAAGCAGAAGAAACGGTTGCAAATATTGTTACAGAAGTCATTGCAAAAGGTAACGCTAAGGTTTCCTTTGGCGCAGTTGATAATTTTGCAAAAGGTACAACGACCTACGTAAACCGTCGTGGTGTAGCTGAACGTGATGCACAGATTCAGTGGGCTCTTGGTCAGATGAACGATGGTAACACGGTATCTGAAAACGTAACGTATTTAATGGGTGATGGCGCTCATGCCAATGCGAAGACGGTAACCGTTGGTCGCGGTGAGCAAAAGCAGAACTTCACTGCTAAAATTGTTCACTATGGTAAAGACACAGATGGGTATATCCTTCAGCACGGCGTTATGAAGGAAAGTGCTAGCTCGATCTTTAACGGAATTGGTAAGATCGAAAACGGCGCTTCTAAATCGAACGCAGAACAAGAATCTCGTGTTCTAATGCTAAGTGATAAAGCTCGCGGAGACGCAAACCCGATTCTTCTTATTGAAGAAGATGATGTAACAGCAGGTCACGCTGCTTCTGTAGGTCGCGTTGATCCTGTGCAGCTTTACTATTTAATGAGTCGCGGTATTCCACAACATGAAGCAGAACGTCTTGTTATTCACGGTTTCCTAGCACCTGTTGTGAATCAACTTCCAATTGAAGCGGTGAAGAATCAATTACGTGATGTGATTGAAAGGAAAGTTTACTAATGGATATCAACCAGGTTCGTAAGCAATTCCCGATTCTAGATCAGGAAGTAAACGGACATCCACTGGTTTATCTAGATAGTGCTGCAACATCCCAAAAGCCTCAATCCGTTATTGAGGCTTTGGATGAGTACTATCGAGGCTATAACTCTAACGTACACCGTGGAGTTCATACACTAGGTACGCGAGCTACGGATGGTTACGAGGGTGCACGTGAGAAAGTCCGTCGCTTTATTAACGCAAACAGTACCGAAGAAGTTATCTTCACTAGAGGAACAACAACTTCTATTAACACTGTAGCTTATAGTTACGGACGAAATAACCTCCAGGAAGGTGATGAGATCGTCATTACCCCAATGGAGCATCATAGCAACATTATTCCTTGGCAACAAACGGCAAAAGCTACTGGAGCTACGCTTAAGTACATTCCTCTCCAAGAAGATGGAACAATATCTTTAGAGGATGCTAAAGAAACCATTACGGATAAAACGAAAATTGTAGCAATGATGCACGTTTCAAATGTACTTGGGACTATCAATCCAATTAAAGAAATCGCTAGTATTGCACATGACCATGGAGCAATTATGCTAGTGGATGGTGCGCAGAGTGCACCGCACATGCGGATCGATGTGCAAGATTTAAATTGTGATTTCTTCGCCTTTTCCGGTCATAAAATGGGAGGCCCAACAGGCATTGGTGTCCTTTATGGTAAGAAATCTCTTCTTAAAGAGATGGAACCTGTTGAATTTGGTGGCGAAATGATTGACTTCGTAGGGTTGTATGATTCTACGTGGAAAGAGCTCCCTTGGAAATTTGAAGGTGGAACACCTATTATTGCAGGCGCTATTGGAATAGGAGCTGCAATTGATTTCTTAGAAGAAGTGGGACTTGATGAAATTGAAGCTCATGAGAAACGTTTAGCTCAATATGCAATGGATCGCCTGCAAACGATAGAAGGTGTTACCATATATGGGCCAGAGGATCGTGCTGGGTTGATCACGTTTAACTTAGATGATGTTCACCCACATGATGTTGCTACTGTATTAGATGCAGAAGGTATCGCTGTTCGCGCTGGGCACCACTGTGCTCAACCATTAATGAAATGGTTAAATGTATCAGCTACGGCTCGCGCCAGCTTTTATGTATACAATACAGAAGAAGACATCGATGCATTTGTCGATGGATTACAAAAGACAAAGGAGTTTTTCGGAGATGTCTTTTAATAATCTCGACCAGCTATACAGACAAGTGATTATGGATCACTACAAGAATCCTCGTAATAAAGGGGCTCTTGAAGGGGACCATTTAACTGTAGATATGAATAACCCTACTTGTGGCGATCGCATTCAGCTTCAGTTGCAAGTAGAAGATGGTATTGTTCAAGAAGCTAAATTTGACGGAGAAGGTTGCTCAATTTCTATGTCTTCTGCTTCGATGATGACGCAAGCCATTAAAGGTAAAAGCGTAGATGAAGCCGTTAAGATGTCTCATGTTTTCTCTGATATCATGCAAGGGAAAGATATAAGTGAAGAGATGGAAGAAGAATTAGGCGATATTCAAGCGTTACAAGGCGTTTCTAAGTTCCCTGCACGAATTAAATGTGCAACATTAGCTTGGAAAGCGATGGAAAAAGGTGTAGACGAAAAGGAATAAAGTTTTTGTGATATACCACCTAAAGGAGGTTTTGACCGATGGCTAAAAAAGCACCTGAGGTCGGCGAGTATAAGTACGGGTTTCATGACAAAGACGTTTCGATTTTCCGCACAGAGCGTGGACTGACTGAAGAAATTGTACGTGAGATCTCTAGACAGAAAGAAGAGCCAGAGTGGATGCTTGACTTCCGCTTGAAAGCTCTTAAACAATTCTATAAGATGCCAATGCCACAATGGGGCGGCGACTTAAATGAACTTGATTTTGATGAGATTACGTATTACGTAAAACCATCTGAAAAGTCTGAGCGTTCTTGGGATGAAGTACCTGATGAAATCAAGCAAACATTTGATAAATTAGGAATCCCTGAAGCAGAACAAAAATATCTTGCAGGTGTATCCGCTCAGTATGAATCTGAAGTTGTATACCACAACATGCAAGAAGACTTAGAAGAACAAGGAATCATATTCAAAGACACGGATACAGCTCTTAAAGAAGATGAAGAACTCTTCCGTGAGCACTTTGGTAAAGTGATTCCGCCTGCAGATAACAAGTTCTCTGCACTAAACTCTGCAGTATGGTCTGGTGGTTCTTTCATTTACGTACCAAAAGGCGTAAAAGTTGACACACCACTACAAGCCTACTTCCGTATTAACTCAGAAAACATGGGTCAGTTTGAGCGTACGTTAATTATTGTTGACGAAGACGCTTCTGTACACTATGTAGAAGGTTGTACAGCACCTGTTTATACAACAAACTCTCTTCACAGTGCAGTTGTTGAGATTAATGTCAAAAAAGGCGGTTACTGCCGTTATACGACAATTCAGAACTGGGCAAACAACGTTTATAACTTGGTTACAAAACGTGCGGTTGCTGAAGAGAATGCAACAATGGAATGGATTGACGGTAACTTAGGTTCTAAGCTAACGATGAAGTATCCGTCTGTTGTTCTTAAAGGCGAAGGCGCACGTGGTATGACTCTTTCTATTGCACTTGCTGGTAAGGGACAACACCAAGATGCTGGTGCGAAAATGATCCACCTAGCACCAAATACGTCTTCTACAATCGTTTCAAAATCCATCTCTAAACAAGGTGGTAACGTAACGTATCGCGGTATCGTTCAATTCGGACGTAAAGCGGAAGGTGCCCGTTCAAACGTTGAATGTGATACGCTGATTATGGATAACAAATCTAAATCAGATACAATCCCTTACAACGAGATTATGAACGAAAACATTTCCCTTGAGCACGAAGCGAAAGTTTCTAAAGTTTCTGAAGAGCAGCTGTTCTATCTAATGAGCCGCGGACTTTCTGAAGAAGAAGCTACAGAAATGATCGTAATGGGCTTCATCGAGCCGTTCACGAAAGAACTTCCAATGGAATACGCAGTCGAAATGAACCGTCTGATCAAATTCGAAATGGAAGGTTCAATCGGTTAATTTGCATTCGTTATAAACGAATTGCGCATAGTAAGAGGACGAAATCACCGATTTCGTCCTCTTTTTGTATGCACAAGAGTTGAGAATGTTTCCGTTTGCTCTAAATGAGCGTAAGGTGGGCCTGGAAACCACTCGCTTTCCTGTGGGGAGCTGGTGAGCCTCCTCACCCGGCAAAGCCGGGCTCCGGGGTCTCACCTAGGCTCTTCTGCCCACGGGAGTCTCGCAGTTTCCAGGCCCACCTTTGCCATATCGGGAGATACGGAAACATGCCACATGTAGATTCAAGTAGGCATCAGGGACGCTCAAGCAGCGGGGCCGTTCTTACTTCACATAGCAAGGGGGGGGGGCTGAGGAACGGGGAGACTCCTGCGGGAGAAAGAGGTCGACGAGACCCCACAGTGAGCGTTAGAGAACGAGGAGGCTCGACAGCTCGCCCGCGGAAAGCGAGTCGTTCCCCAGACCCCCCTAGCGCTCAACAAACGTAACGGCCCCATCCGTAACAGAGCTATTAGCTTCGCTTCTGCCACATAAGGTACCTTATGTGGTAGGTCTGGCTTTCTTCATGTTTTTAAACTGAAAAAGATGGTAAGATAATGATAGAATGAGGAATTGTTTATGGAAAGGAATTGTGTATCTTGGTTGCTCTTATCATGTTAATTATAGGGTTTTTTACAGCCTTTGTTGGTAGCATCGCTGGCATTGGTGGAGGAACCATTTTAGTACCTTCTATGCTTTTTTTGCATAATGTATCTGGCTCTTTTGAGTGGGCTACTCCTCAGAAGATTGTAGGTATTTCAGTAGTGGTGATGATTTTTACTGGTCTATCTTCAACAATTGCGTATTGGAAAAGCAAGCGAATTGACTATAAGACTGGACTAATCTTTTTGATTGGTTGTCTTCCTGGTGGAGTATTTGGGTCGTGGTTTAATCAGTTCGTGGATACTAAAACGTTCTCTATTGCATTTGGGGCTATAATGATTGTCATATCCTTATTGTTCTTTTTGCCGAGACCCAATCGTTCTAAAAATTCTAAACCCACTAATTGGCTATATATTAATCGGTCATTCACATTGGATCAGAAAACGTATCATTATCAAATCCACATTATTGGTGGTTTTCTTTTGGCGTTCTTTGTAGGATCATTATCCGGTTTATTTGGAATCGGTGGTGGTTCATTGATGGTTCCTGCTATGATTCTTTTGTTCGGATTACCTCCACATGTGGCTACTGCAACTTCAATGTTTATTATATTCTTCCTAAGTATTTCAAGCTCTAGCACTCATATTCTATTGGGACATGTTCCGTGGCTTTATACACTATGTTTCATACCTGGTGCATGGGTGGGTGGTACGATTGGAGCAAAGGTTAATCAACGAATGAACGGGAAAACGGTTGAATGGATATTACGAATCATTCTCATTTTAATCGGTGTTCGCTTAATTTGGGATGGATTTGGGTAAGGAGTCGATTAGATGACGGAAAATATTTATCTTTACTACACAAATGATTTACATAGCCATTTCGAAAACTGGCCCCGAATTGTAGGCCACTGGAAAGAACGGCGGAATCACCATAACAAGATGAAAGAAGATATGTTTCTGTTGGATGTAGGGGATCACGTAGATCGGTTTCATCCAATTTCAGAAGCGATGATGGGAAAAGCAAATATTGATTTACTAAATAAAGCAGGTTATAACTGGGTCACTTTGGGGAATAATGAAGGGATTACTCTTACACACGAAGATTTGTATACTTTATATGATGAAGCCGCATTTGATGTGGCTTGTGCAAATCTATCAACCATAAATGCCCCTGACCCTACATGGTTAGAGCCTTATTCTATTCAGACAACGTCTAATGGAACAAAGATTGCTGTAATCGGACTTACGGCACCTTTCTATACGTTCTACAAGCAAATGGGATGGGAAGTCGCTTCTCCTTTCGATAAGCTGGATGAATTATTAGGAGAGATCGAAAAGAAAGCAGACATTATTGTGTTATTATCCCATCTTGGGATTAACGATGACGAAGCAATTGCCAATCGCTATAATTCGATTGATGTGATTATCGGTGGTCACACCCATCATTTATTTAAAGATGGTGAGTATATTAATGGTACCCTGCTCTCGGCTGCTGGTAAGCATGGTATGTATGTTGGACAGGTGGCTTTAAAGTGGGACAAGACTAACCGGAAGCTAACCCAAAAATCTGCTAGCGCCTACTCGCTAGAGATGCAGGATGAAGATAAGGAGACAGTGCAGCTTGTAGAAAATTATACTAAGGAAGCTTCTCGTATGTTGCATGAAACAGTAGCACAATTAAGCCAAGATCAGAATGCAACATGGTTCGAAACGTCTGAGGTTATGAAGAATTTCGTTAAAACGCTCAAGGACTGGACAGATGCTGATGTAGCCATGTTAAATGCTGGCGTGCTGTTGGAAGGGTTTCCTCAAGGTCCTGTTACAAGAGGAGATATACACCGGAAATGTCCGCATCCTATGAATCCTTGTAAGGTGGAACTTAAAGGTGATCAGCTTATGGAAGTCATCCGTCAATCTCATGCGAAGCGCTTTATGGAGCTAAAGCTCAAAGGTTTTGGGTTTAGGGGCGAAGTTATAGGACTCATGGTGTTTGATGGAGTAGATGTACAAAGTAAAAAAGCTCAAGATGGTCAGGAGTACGTTACAAAAGTCATCATTGATGGGGAAAAAATTGATCCATCTCGTACGTACTCTGTAGCTACTGCTGACACCTTTACGTTTGGTCGTTTGCTCCCTGAAATTGCAAATAGCCCAAAAAAGGAATACTTTATGCCTGAATTGCTTCGCGACTTATTGCTTGAAACTCTTAAACAAATGCCATAAATAATGCACTTTCTTCTGTCATTTTCATAAATTGTAGCAGAAGGGAGTGGATTACGATGGTTACGGTGGAGCCTGTATGGATTGAGGGTGTTCCGTTCACAGCTGTTTCTGTTGTTTTACCAAAAACGAACTTGTTAGTTGTGACTCATGAAAAAGGATACATTATGTGTGGGGCATTAGATGTGGACCTATTAAATGAGAAGTTAGCTGATCGAAACATTGTAGCTGGGAGAGCAGTAGGAGTACGGAGTATACAAGATCTACTAGAAGCGCCTTTAGAAAAGGTTACAATAGGATCAAAAGCTTTTGGTTGGGAAGAAGGAATGATTGGGAAAGAAGCTATGTTAAGATTGGTAAGAGAAGGGTCTTAACTATAACCGGTGCGAGGGGGTTTGTATATCTACTTCAAATTCTCTCGGTGTACATAGCTATCAAGAATACGGGAGTTAAGTTTGGTATAAGGTTGGGGTATAATGCGATTGCTATCAACGTTTTCCTTAAAACCTGGTCATGAATTGGCAAAACCGATCCATAACGAAAAGGGTAAGGTCTTAATCCATTCAGGTGTGTCGTTGACTCTAAAAATGATCGAACGATTAAACGACATGGGGATTACATATGTTTACATAGAAGACGAAGTCACGGATGATATCGTGACTGAATTTCCGATTACAGATCAAGTAAGGAATCAAGCTATCCATCGTATTACGGATACGTTTGATAAAGTCAAATCATCAAATACTCTACAAGATTCTTTTATTTTCGATCGTACTGGGGAGAAGATGAAAGAAGTTGTTCGAAAGATATTATCGGACATACAGAGGCACGATCGAGCTATTTCTTTATTATCTGACGTGTTTACATACGATGATTATATCTTTACACACTCTCTAAATGTAACGATCTATACGTTAGCATTGGGGACAGAACTAGGTTTACATCCGAAGAAACTTGAAGAACTAGGGTTTGGAGCTATTCTGCACGATGTTGGTAAAGTTCAAGTTCCAAGGGAAGTACTGTTTAAACCAGGTTCTTTAAGTGATGATGAATTTGAGCTTATTAAAGAGCATTCAGAAGCTGGTTTCAATATGCTTCGATCAGTACCCAGTGTTCCCTTGGTGGCAGCCCATTGTGCGTTTCAACACCATGAGCGGCTAGATGGCTCTGGATACCCAAGGGGACTTTGCGATAAAGATATTCATTACTACGCTAAAATCTTGGCAATTGCAGATGTGTTTGATGCAGTGACAAGTAACCGAGTGTACAGAAGAGCTATGCTGCCTCACGAAGGTCTTGAGATTCTGTACGCAGGTGCGGGAACGAAGTTTGATTTACATATGATTCAAGCCTTCAGAAGAAGCGTTGCTGTGTACCCAAATGGCTTGAGTGTTCGTTTAAGTGATGGACGAAAAGGTATTGTGTCTAGGCAAAATTCGAACATAAGTGACCGTCCACACGTAAGGATTTTAGAAGAAAATGGACAGTCCGTACATTCCTATTATGAATTAGATTTAAGCAAAGCCCTGAATATTGTCATTACAGAATGCGATACCACGTTGGCTGGAAAAACGTAATAAAACAGTCAAACCCTGTCCTCATCTTGCATAAGATTGAGGAGAGGGGGTTTTATTATGGGGAGAAATAGAAGAAAAGGTTCAATGGCACCACCTCCAGCCAGACAAATCTTTATTATAACGTTCATGTTTTTTCTCATAAGCACTTTTGTAAGCTTATGGATTATAAATAAAGGGATCGAGCCGAAGATTATGGAAATCGCAGAGGCGAGAACTGAACAATTTGCGAAAGAAGCCATTGCAGAAACGGTCAGTAAGAAGATGGCAGAAGACCTGAATGTGAATGATTTAGTCCAGTATACTTACGATGATCAGGGTAATGTAGTGTCTGCTGGCTTCAACTCAGCAGCGATCAATAAAGTTACCCGTGATACATTATTTCGCGTAAATCAATACTTAACAAGATTAGGTGAAGGCGAGGACCCTGACCCTGGTATATCCTATGATGTTGATATTGACCAACCTGAGGAGACGAATACTGATATTGTACAAGACAAACGAACCATTGCCCGAATTCCTTTAGGGCAAGCTACTGGGAATACATTATTATCAAACTTAGGACCAGAGATCCCTGTCCATTTCACTTACATTGGAAATGTGAAGGCAGATGCTATAAAAGAAGAGAAAGAGTACGGTATTAATATGCTTGTTGTTGATATTGATTTAAGAGTTGAAGTCAATCTACAAGTACTACTGCCTTTTTCTACAAAACTGATTACAGTAAATACCGAAGTTCCTATTGCACATAATGTGATTATTGGGAAAGTACCTGATTTTTATAACGGTGGTGGCGGTGGAATGAATCCATCTATTGAAGTTCCAACAAACCCCTTGCCAGGACCATAAAAAATTGTTAAGATAATATTTGTCTTACACAAAAATTGAATTTCATCTACCCTTATCATATCGATGAGGTAGAGGCGCATTTAGCATTAGTACCCAGTTTGAGGATGACAACAATGAGAACTGGAGAAAGGGCTACTTGCCGAAGTGTAACGAAGGGTCCCCTTCCTTACGCTGGTGCATTCCCAAATAGAGAATGTACTGTCATGCAAACCGAACGTTGGATTGCATGATGCGCTACTGATCGAGATGGAGGATAACAATATTATTTGCGATAAAACAGCAAGTAATGATAGGTTATTTTCTCTATCATTATTTGCTGTTTTTTTATTTCCTCTTACTCTTCTGCATTTTAAAGCCAGATTACCACACCAATCTGCGCTCGACAGTACTTGCATCGTCATGTCCATCGTTCCTTTCCTTCAATAACATCAAGGCTGAAACACGAAGGAGATCATTACAAAAAACGGAGGGAACGAAAAGATGGAAGGTACGATTTACTCACTTATTCCACCACTTGTTATGCTTGTCTTAGTCTTAGTTACAAGACGAGTGCTTATCTCATTAGGAGTAGGAATTTTACTTGGTGCTTTCATGCTCCATGGTTTTTCTATACCCGCGACATTATCTGAAGTATGGACGCAATTCTATACGATATTCTATGTAGATGGCGCGCTTAATTTAGGAAATTTATTCTTACTCAGTTTCTTAATCTTGTTAGGAATTACAACTGCCTTTATGACCGCTTCCGGTGGAAGTCGTGCATTTGGAGAGTGGGCGATCCAACGTGTTAAAACACGTAAAGGTGCTCAAACTATGCCAGCTGTATTAGGTATTATTATTTTCATTGACGATTACTTTAATAGTCTGGCAATAGGACAAGTAGCTCGCCCATTAACAGATCGTTATAAAGTTTCTAGAGCGAAGCTAGCGTATCTTATTGACTCCACATCAGCACCAATTACGGTTATTTCACCGATTTCAAGCTGGGGTGCTTATATTATTGGTACAATTGGAACTATTATTGCAACAAATGAATTAACTCAGTTTAGTGGCTTAGAAGCCTTTGTTAAAATGATTCCAATGAACTTATATGTATTCGCAGCTATTCTACTTGTGTTCTTAACCATTTATCGCAAATTCGATATTGGAGCTATGAAGAAACATGAGCAAAAAGCTGAAGTTGAAGGGGAACTTGTTGACCAGACGAAAGACGTTCCAGGGGACTTGAACAATGAATTTAAAGATGTTCATAATGGACGTGTCTATCACTTGATTGTTCCTATTGTTGTTTTAATTGCGGCTACTGTTATTGCCATGGTAATTACGGGAATCCAAGGGACAGAAGGAAACGTAACCATCCTTGAGATCTTCAAGAATACAAATGTAAATCGCTCATTATTTGCTGGTGGCTTATTTGCCGCACTAAGTGGATTTGTTCTTTATGTAACCCAATCTGGCGAGAAGTCATCGCTTAGCAAAGTTAGCCTTGAAGGTTCTAAAGCAATGATGCCAGCTATTTATATTTTAGTCTTTGCCTGGATGATTGGGGCTATAATTGGTGAGCTTGAGACAGGTAAGTTTTTAGCAGCTCAATTTGAATCTCTAAACATTGCGCCATCTTATTTACCATTACTCGTCTTCTTAGTATCAGGAGGAATGGCTTTCGCAACAGGAACTTCATGGGGAACATTTGGAATTATGCTCCCGATTGCAGGTAATATCGCAGCAAACACAGACGTTAGCATGTTCTTACCTGCTTTAGCAGCTGTATTAGCTGGAAGTGTGTTTGGAGATCACTGTTCACCGATTTCAGACACATCAATCCTATCTTCTACAGGAGCGGGATCAAACCACATTGATCACGTCATGACACAGTTGCCTTATGCCTTAATTAGTGCCGCGGCCACTTCTGTTGGTTATGTGGTTTATGGCATGACATCTAGTGCATTGTTATCTCTTGCTATTACACTCTTGCTTGTAGTGCTTGTGGTGTTTGCGATTAATCCAAAAAGCAATCATTCAGAAGTGAACGAATCCAAAACTGCATAGTTGTGTAAATCCCGTTATGTAACGCATAACGGGATTTTTTAGTGCTCAGCTCAGACTTAATTCTATATAAGGGGAGGACTATTGAAGATCCGAAGTTGAGACACTTTGTGTGATTGGGACCGTTACGTTTATAAGTGCAGGGGCAGGCTTGGGGACAACTCGCTTTCCTGCGGGGAGCTGGGAAGCCTCCTCGTTCGCTTTCGCTCTCTGCGGGGTCTCCCCTAGGCTCCTTATCCCGCGGGAGTCTCGCAATCCCCAAGCCTGCCCTGACGTTAATGAGGTGAACGGACCAGCTAATTATAGTTGCTCTTAAGCCTTCCTCCCAAATATGGTGCATTTCCGTCCCTCCAGATTTCCAGGCTTCCGCATACGGGCACTTAAATGAAAGTGGGGAACAGGTTTGTTTAGAAAAATAGGCGTAGGATAAAAAGCCTAATTGTAAATATCTGAAAATTTTAAATATTGCTTTACAAGCTGAGGCGGACTGGTTAGAATAAAGACAGCTTATTAGTAAGAAAAGTCTGAAAAAAGAAAAAGAACCACACATTCTCCTGGGATTATAAGCATATGCTTGTAACGCAGGAGAAGACTGGTGAAGGGGAGGGCTATTCATGGAAAAACGTTCTCAATGGGGGACACGGGTTGGCTTTTTGCTTGCGGCAATGGGTTCAGCTATTGGATTAGGGAATATTTGGCGATTCCCAGCGACTGCTTACGAAAACGGCGGAGGTGCTTTTTTCTTACCTTATTTATTCGCACTTCTAACTGCCGGGATCCCGCTTTTAATCATGGAATACACCATCGGTCACAAGTATCGCGGATCTGCACCTAAGTCACTTGGCAGAATGCGAAAAGGTTTTGAATGGATTGGTTGGTGGCAAGTTGCGATCTCATTTATTATTTCTACTTACTATGCAGTTATTATTGCCTGGGCGATTCTTTACGCAGGGTATGCTTTAAATGGAGCTTGGGGAAGTGATACAGGTACATTCTTGATGGAAGATTTCCTGAATATCACAGAACCTGGAGTTGTTGGTGGAATGAATATGAAGATTCTTATTCCGCTAGCGATTGTTTGGATAATTACCTTAACAGTTCTTGGAATTGGTATTAAGAAAGGGATTGAATTAGCGAATAAAATCTTTATCCCAACGCTTGTGGTATTATTCTTAATTATAGTTGTACGTGCTTTGACGCTTGAGGGAGCAGTCGATGGTCTTCAAGCATTTTTCCAACCAGATTGGGATGCAATAGGGGACCCTGGTGTTTGGGTTGCAGCCTACGGTCAGATCTTCTTCAGTTTATCCATCGCTTTTGCGATTATGATTACGTATTCTTCATATTTACCGAAGAAATCTGATATCACAAACAATGCCTTTATCACAGGTTTTGCGAATTCATCATTTGAATTATTAGCTGGTATTGGTGTTTTTGCTGCACTTGGTTTTATGGCCATGCAAACAGGCCAGGATGTCACAGAGGTGGTGACAGGAGGAATTGGTTTAGCATTTGTTGTATTCCCACAAATTATTAATGAAATGCCTGTATTGTCCGGCTTCTTTGGTTTCTTATTCTTTGCTTCGCTTGTATTAGCTGGTCTTTCTTCGTTAATCTCCATTACCGAAACATATGTAGCAGGTGTTGCAGAGAAGTTTAATCTATCACGCGTAACGGCGGTTGCAATCGGTGGGGGACTCTCAGCAATTATATCCCTTCTTTACGCAACAAATGGAGGATTATTCTTCTTAGACACGGTTGACCACTTTATTAATAGTTACGGTGTTGCGCTTGCTGGTCTGTTTGAAGTTGTAGCTGTTGCTTGGTTTGCGAAAGAACTTAAAAATCTTCAGGCTCATGCCAACAGTCTGTCTGACATTATGTTAGGTACCTGGTGGAGGATTTGTCTAGGTGTAATTACTCCAGTTGTCTTGGGGTATATGTTATTACAAAACTTACGTGTTGAACTTATGGAGAACTATGAAGGATATCCGATTGAATTCTTATTCTACTTCGGCTGGGTTGTTGCCATTGGAGCCATGTTCGTTGGAGCCTTAATGACGGTTCGAAAGTGGCCAAATAATGAATTAGCGATGCCAAAAGAGTCAGAAGAGAAGGAGGTTGGCTAAACATGAGTTGGATTGTAATGTTTGTAATCGGAGCTACTGTCATTTGGGGTGGTTTAATAGCCAGCATTATGCGGGCTGTTAAAGCGTCTAAATCATAAAATTACCAAAAATCCCTCTACGCAATCGCGTTAGAGGGATTTTTTATTTTTTCATTTGACGTGTTTGGCGTTCCCATAGTTTTAAATGAGGATACGGATCAAAAGACCATTCTGAGTGACCATTATCTTTATACATTCCGTAATGCAGGTGAGGCGGGAATTTTCCTGATGTTCCAGGCGGGCCATAACCAGATGCACCAACATATCCGATAACATCACCCGGTTTAACCACTTGTCCTACGTTAACATTTTTCTCAAAGCCGTTTAAATGAGCAAAATAATGGTAAATATTATGGATGTCTCTTACACCAATTCTCCATCCACCATACTTGTTCCATCCTTTCATCTCTATTACCCCATAGGAGGTAGCACGGACAGGAACTCCGTAATTAGCAAATATATCGGTTCCTTCATGGATTCGTCTTCCACCAAATCCACGAGGGTCTCCCCAAGTGTTTTTATAGCTATAGTTATGATGAAGAGGGACAGGGAATATATGTTGATCTAAATCAATTGTTTTTTCTGATTTAAAGACTTCAGCAGTATTAACAATCGTTTGAACGGATAAATCTCTTTCATAATAATTCCAAAGAGCGATTTTTATATCTTGTTTAGATGTACCAAATTCACTCATCCATTGGGAAAAGGAAACAAGAATATCGGCATCATTTGTGCGGTCAGCTAGATTGTCTCCATCTCCGTCTTGGCCCATTCCTTCAAAGAATGCAATTTCTGAAACAGGAAGAACATCTTTTTGACTTGGATTCGTTGCGCCGTTCCACATCTCTTTAGGAATGGTAATCGAAATGATTCCTTCAGATGCAGGCTCTTTTTGAATATTGCGTTCATATTGATCGACAGCTGCAAGGTAGTACCACGGAATTTGAGTGAGGGATTCCATAGTTCTATAAAGGTTCATACGTTGTGCTGTGACATCTGTTTTCTCTTCTGCCCATGTTGTATGTTGTGGAAGGAGGGCTAGCAGCAAGATGAATGCTACTATACGTGTCATATAATTTCACCTCCAAGTGATGGATTATAACAATAGTTTGCGGAACCCTTGGGTGAAACATAAGTGGTAAATGTTAATAATAAGTGAAATGACTTAAAAGTCCATGAGAAAGGGACTGTCTACTAAAAACAGTCCCTCCCTACAGATTACCTCTATGGGGTAACCAATGGTTTTTGCTGATATCGTCTAAGCAAAAAAGTTACTGGTTCATCCCTTGATCTTGAACGTCTCGCTTGTCTCTTTTAGACTTTGTTTCATCATTGTACATGGCTTCTCCCTGTGGAGATTTACGCATTTCTTTAATTGTTGATTCAAGCATGTTACGGTAGTTTTTATCGCTTGTTTTCATATTGCTTAAAGAAGCCAAGTCTTTATACATGTCTTTCTGGTCTGTTACATATACCTCAAAGTAACGAGGAACGGTCGAGATTGCGGTTTTCTTCGCAATGTCAGCAGCACGATCTCGATCTACATCGTCTTCTTTCGTATAGGCAACGAGAACTTCTGAATCCGTTACAAGCGTAGCCGCATCTTTAAATGCGTTAGCTTGGAGCATGTAACGAGTGATTAAGTCACTAACAGCTTCTCGATCCATAATTCCGTAGCGGACTTCGTCAAGCTTGTCGACTTCACCGCGTGAGTAGCGGTTGTAGCCAAGGCGTTGAGATGAATTATTATTGGTATTCATGTCCTCAACGTTTTGGTAATTATAGTTCTTGTTCTTATTGCGGTCGGCATTGTCGTAGCTTACATTGGTGCCGTACCCATCGTTATTCATATCCATTGCGCCCTGGTCTGTGTTTTCAGCACCGCAACCCGTTACAACTAATGTTGTTGCAAGAGCAGATGCCGCAATCCATGATTTGTAGTTCAATGGAAACCCTCCTCTAGCATGATATTGTCTCTCCCTCACCTATAGCTTTAGTCAATATGGAAAGTTCATGCTAGAAAATATTGATCAAAGAAGAAAAGTAAAAGTCAAAATATCCAAAATATGATACACTAAAAGCACTATTAAGAGGTGATCGACGTGGTAGAAATTCAAGGAAAGAATTATCAGGTTGTTCTAGACGAAAAAGAGGGCTTCCAGGAAGAAGCAGTTAAGGAACGATTTAGCGATATTTTAAGTAAGTATGATTTTATCGTTGGAGATTGGGGATACGGACAGCTTCGTTTGAAAGGGTTTTATGACGATCAGAATCCTAAGTCTACATTCGATACTAAGATCAGCACGCTAGATGATTATATGTACGAATACTGTAACTTTGGTTGCGCTCATTTCGTATTAAAGAAAACAGACAAGTAAAGCTTTAAAGAAGCAGGGCGAAACCTGATATGGTTTTGCCCTGCTCTTTTATTGTTCTTCAGATGGCTTTACTTCTTTGTCTGGGTGATCATGTGTTGGGTGTGAGGCAGGGTCTAAGCGCTGTAAGTCTTTATGAAGTGATTTGTTCTCATAGTTAAAAGCGCTATAGTACCGTTGTCCTGGTCGCCACGGTGTGCTTTTATTTTCTACGGGCTTATCTTTATTGCGAGGAGCCCCATAAGGTCCCTCGGGCATTTGCTCAGGTGTTACATAATTTCTCATGGCTTCAACATTTGCGAAATCAGAGTATTTCTCTTTATCTTGTTCAGACATAAAAATCCCCCTCCTATTGCAACGTAGTGTTCCAATAGGAGGGGGATTTCATTCATTTATACGACTTTACGTAAGAAGGCTCTTAGTTCTTCGGCTTCCACTTCTGTTAAATTGAAGGCATGCTCAAGGTGTCCATCTTCCTCTACTTGCGATTGGTTCAAAAGAGCGTAATGGTTGCTTTGTAAATTTATGACCATTTTCTTGTCTTCGTATTTCTTCGAGGTTGTAATAGCCAAGTCGTACCGATGGCTCTCTCCCATAAAGCTTACAAAGCGTGTAGAAGTGCTTTCTTCTTCATCAGTAAGAAAAAGTCGATCTTCTTTCATGCTTGTACTCCTTCCTTCTTAACAAATCTTATTATTCTTTTACTAATAAGTGTGGTTTACGATCTAAATGATGATTCGCTTTTATGAAACGAACGGTACCTGTTTTAGCGCGCATAACAATTGAATCTGTCTCTGTAAGGTCATTGCCTAAGAATTTCACACCGTGTAGCAATTCGCCTTCTGTTACACCTGTAGCAGCGAAGATTGCGTCATCACTCTTTACCAAATCATCGAGTGTCAAAAGCTGACGAGGATCTGCTAGACCCATTTCAATACAACGATTTGCTTCGTCTTCATTTTGAGGAACTAAACGAGCTTGCATGTCGCCATCAAGACATTTAACGGCAGCTGCAGAAATAACACCTTCTGGCGCGCCGCCTGTACCGACAAAGATATCAACACCAGTGTGAGGTATACAGCTTGCTATAGATGCTTCTACATCACCATCACCAAACAGTTTAACGCGGGCACCTTTGGCGCGGACACGTTCGACAAGGTCTTCGTGTCTTGGACGTTCTTGAATAATGACAGTAAGGTCGCGGATACGTTTATTATTAGCTTTTGCCACAATATCAATCGTTTTTTCGATTGGATCATCTAAACTAATTTTTCCTTTTGCATTTTTTCCGACTGCAATTTTCTCCATATACATATCAGGAGCGTGAAGAAGGGCACCGCGATCAGCAGCTGCGATAACAGCCATAGCGTTGTTGTGTCCTTTTGCTACGATATTCGTTCCTTCTAAAGGATCAACAGCGATGTCCACGGCAGGTCCTTGTCCATTCCCTAGTTCTTCCCCGATATATAACATTGGGGCTTCATCTAGTTCTCCTTCTCCAATTACAACCGTACCTTGCATCGTAATGGAATCAAACATGCTTCTCATGGCGGAAGTGGCTGCATCATCTGCTTCATCTTTCTTACCTCTTCCCATCCATTGAGCTGAGCTCACTGCTGCGGCTTCGGTTACACGTACAAGTTCTAGAGCTAATTCGCGATCCATTTCATTTCCTCCGATACTTTAAATTCCTTTTATATCATAGCAAAATCCCAACATAATTTAAATGAAATTTGTATTTTAGCGTTTTGTGATATCATGAAATAAGATCATTTGGTTCTTGTAGTATGAAATGAGGAGGACATACTTATGTATTTTGTAGATCGAAGTAAAATTGAAGCTACTCTCAAGCATTTGGATGGCTTAATGAGAGTATATGAAAGCCAAAACTTTGACGGTGATTTGGGAGCATTAGCGCTTGAGCGTCTGGCGCAGATGAGTATAGAATCGGTTATTGATGTGGGTAATATGATGATTGACGGTTTTATAATGAGAGATCCGGGAAGTTATAATGATATCATTGATATTTTGGTCGACGAGAAAGTAATTCCTAAAGAAGATGAAGACTGTTATAAAACACTTATTTCTTTAAGGAAGCCTCTTGTTCAAGATTACGTCAATATAGAACCCGACACGATTCGTGAAACGCTTGAAAAGAGTAGGCCGGCAATTATTCATTATAGTGAACATGTTCGCTATTATTTACATCATGAATTGGGTCCCGTTTCAGCGTTTTCAAACTCCTAAACATTAAAGAGGTGACACAGCAATGAATAAGACATATAAAGGATATTTAATCGATCTCGATGGAACAATGTACAGAGGAACAGAGCGAGTTGAAGCTGCATCTGACTTCGTCAAGACACTCCGAGAGAAAGAGATTCCCCATCTGTTTGTAACGAATAACTCATCACGTCGTCCAGATCAGGTGGCGGATAAATTAAACACGTTTGATATCCCCGCTCAACCTGAACAAATTTATACAACTAGTATGGCGACTGCCTCTTATATTAAAGCGCAAAAACCAGGGGCAAAAGTATATGCAATGGGAGAAGAAGGTCTGTTGCACGCTTTAAAGGATGCTGGACTAACACTAGCAGAAGAAGATTGTGATTATGTCGTGGTAGGCTTGGATCATGAGTTGAATTATGAGAAGCTCACAAAAGCTTGCTTAAATGTACGTGCAGGTGCAACCTTCTTGTCAACAAACGGAGATGTTGCCATACCAACTGAGAGAGGCATGTTGCCAGGGAATGGTTCAATCACTTCTGTTGTAACTGTATCAACCGGTGTTGAGCCTACGTTTATAGGAAAACCAGAGTCCATTATTATGGAACAAGCCATGGCTGCAATTGGTTTAAATAAAGAGGATACACTAATGGTGGGTGACAACTACCATACAGATATTTTAGCAGGAATGAACGCCGGGATGGATACCTTGCACGTTCAAACAGGAGTTACGACAAAAGAACAGTTGTCTCAATATAATCAGCAACCAACTTATACGATTTCAACATTAAATCAATGGATTCCTAATTTATAATACAGATGGATATAAAAAAGGCAGCTTACCGATTAAGGGGAGCTGCCTTTTTTGTTCTATTCTTATGTAGGAGAGAGGAGGCCAGTGTTAGGCCTCTGCATTTGCGTCACTGTGAGCTAAACGACTTGATGCTGCAGCTGCAATAGCACCCACAATGTCGTCTAAGAAAGTATGACAACCATTTGCCTTGTCATTTAACTTCTCCAAGATTCCAGGCTTTTGCTTATCAATGTATCCGTAATTTGTAAATCCAATCGAGCCGTATACGTTGACTATGGATAAAGCAATAACCTCGTCAATGCCATATAGACTTTCGTCGGTTTCAATCGTTTCCTGAAGAGGAGACTGAAGCATTTTCTTCTCAGCCATTATATCTAATTCAATCCCAGTTAGGATCGCATTTTGTACTTCTCTCTTTGCAATTACTCGGTTTACATTGTGTAAGCACTCTTCCATCTCAAGATTGTCATGATACTTAGCCTGAAGATAGTGTACCAGTTCAGCGATATCGTTAAGTGTCACACCACGTTCTTTTAAAAGTTCTCGTGCTTTTTGCTCTAACTCTGTCATTTTTTCTTTTGCCATGATTATCACCTATTTCTTAAGTATCGAGTATATCCATACTATTACCTATATCGTATAGTATGAAACTAAATGAAAAACGTGCATGAGAACCAATCATGCTTATCGTTATCATACATATCTATATAGATAAGAGCAACTAAAAGGGTGGTAGGTTATATGAGAGACCAACTGCAACAAGAATATCAGGTGTACTTAGGTAAAGAGATTCATGATAATGGGTTGTATGGTTTCGAAGGAAATGATGGTCATTATTTCTTGATTCCTTACGAAGAAGAACTAGATGAAGAGGCGTATGAACAACGTTCAATTAGCGAATATATACGTAACCAAGATACTGTGCAGATTGGCATGCCTTTATTCACAAGAGAAGGTAAATTGTATACCCAAAAAGACAATCAATCATACATGCTCGTCCAAGTTCCTTGGACTTCCTCGGAAGTTTCTAAGGGGCAATGGCTTGCGACTCTTCACGACATTGGGAATCGTTACCCTTATCAACCCCAACAAATTTCTAGGTATGGTCAATGGAAATCACTTTGGGAATCTAAAGTAGATGCTTGGTTTGAACAATATAAAATCCAATGGAATGAGCGACCATGCTCTTCTATGAGAAGGTTATTTATTGAGACGTTTCCTTATCTTGAGGGTATATCTGAAAATGCAATTCAATATTTGCAAGAAAGTGAGCAAGATTGGAGATATGAACAAAACGACCAGGGCACATTTACTTTAAAGCGTCTTCATCCATCCATGATGTCCCAAATGATTTGGCCTCATACATTGGTGTATGATCACCCTGCAAGGGATTTGGCTGAATGGATTCGGTATTCGTTGTTAAATCAAGGCACAAATGCGTATCCTGCTATACGTACAATGCTTGATGAATATGAACGTAATAGGCCTCTTTCAGTTTTTAGTTGGCGCTTAATTTATGCTAGACTCATATACCCTGTTCATTTATATGACGTTCTAGAGCAGACTTTACAAGCTGGAGAGGGAGAACAAAATAAGCTTGAAAAAGAATATCGCTCCCTGCTTCAACAGCAAGGTCAGTATGAAAAACAGCTTAAAGAATTTTTCGACGCTGTTCATATGGACTATAAACGACTCCGTATTCCAATATTAGATTGGTGAACCCAAAATCAGGGAAACTTCATGCTATAATGGGCAATACTTATAGCTATAGAGGAGGAGCCTGATGTCTAAACCATTTATTTATATTACAAGAA
Organism: Pontibacillus salipaludis; assembly: GCF_014642405.1. Taxonomy (GTDB): domain Bacteria; phylum Bacillota; class Bacilli; order Bacillales; family BH030062; genus Pontibacillus; species Pontibacillus salipaludis. Next base: position 127,587 of record NZ_BMIN01000004.1, on the reverse strand, counting down.
AACTACCTAAATCAGTAGTTGAACCATTTGAGTCTAACTATACGATTGAAATGTGGCCAGAAGAAGAGAAGCCTGTTGAGAGGGAAGTGCTGCTAGAGAAAGCTCAACAAGCTGATGCACTAGTGACAATGCTTAGTGATCGAATTGATAGCGAGATTTTTGAACAACAAACGAACCTTAAAGTCATTGCGAACTTAGCCGTAGGATATGACAACATTGATTTGGGTGCTGCAGAAGACGCAAATGTAATTGTCACAAATACTCCTGATGTTTTAACTGATACAACGGCTGACTTAACTTTTGGATTACTAGTATCTACAGCAAGGCGACTAATGGAAGCTGAACGGTATGTAAAAAATAATGCCTGGGAAAACTGGGCCCCTCTATTGATGGCTGGACAAGATGTTCATCATAAAACAATTGGCATAGTTGGGATGGGTCGTATAGGGGAAGCTGTTGCTAAAAGAGCGACTGGATTTGAAATGGAGATCCTTTATCATAATCGTAGTCGTAAGATCGAAGCTGAAGAAAAGCTAGCAGCGACTTATGTAGGGTTTGAAGAGCTATTAGAACGGTCTGATTTCGTGGTTTGTTTAACCCCTCTTACAGAAGAAACACGAGGCATGTTTAATAAAGATGCATTTGAACGAATGAAGGATAGCGCTATATTTGTTAATGCTTCTCGCGGAGCATTGGTAGACGAAGGGGCACTTTATGAAGCGATCGAGCAACATGTAATAGCAGGAGCAGGATTAGATGTGTTCCAGAATGAGCCCATCTCATCTGACCACCCACTACTTCGTTTTGATCAAGTTGTGGCTACTCCTCATATTGGCTCTGCATCTGAAGAAACTAGGAAAACAATGATGACACTTTGCCTTGAGAATATCCAGCGAGTGATGAATGAGGAAGAGGCTAAGACTCCAGTAACACGAGTGTAAGAACAATATAAAATGAATCGTTTGGAAAGGGCATGTAGATTTGAACCAAATCTACATGCCTTTTTCTTTTTATAGAAGGTTGATTTTTATACAAGGGAGAGGAGGTTTTTGTTCTGAGGAGTAAATGATAAAAAAATTAGGTTTAACAAGATTGATTTGGCGCGGTGTTATACAGTTGGTGGTTATTGTCTGTATTAGATTTTTCGAACTATTATTGAATTATATGAACTCTCTCTTTTATAATGGTGTTTATATATACAATAGTATACTAGCATGAGGGGGAGGAAAGAGATGTCATTAACGAAAAAAATCTTACTCGGAATGGGACTAGGTGTTTTAGTTGGATTATTACTAAATAACTTGGATCCTTCCATTTATGATAACGCGCAGAAATTCGTTCTGTACCCAGTCGGGCAATTGTTTGTAAGCTTGATCAAGATGCTCGTTGTACCGATCGTTGTCGTTTCATTAATTCTTGGGACCTCAGGAATTAGTGATCCGAAAAAGCTAGGGAGAATTGGGATTAAGACGGTACTGTTTTTCCTAGTTACAACAGCGATTGCCTTAACGCTAGCGTTAGGGTTGGGCTCGCTCTTCCAACCGGGCGCTGGAGGCTCTGCTATGCAAGGTGGAGACTTTGAAGCAAGTGAGGCCCCACCAGTTGTGGATACGCTTATCAACATTATCCCATCAAATCCACTTGATGCCATGGTTAAGGGAGATATGCTTCAAGTTATTGCATTTTCTATCTTTATCGGAATTGGACTTTCTCGCATTGGGACTCGCGGAAAAGACTTATACCGATTAGTGGAACAAGCTAATGAAGTCTTGATGTATCTTGTTCAGCTAGTTATGAAGTTTGCTCCTTATGGTGCATTTGCTTTAATTGCAGACGCTATTGGATCGCAAGGTAGTGATTCTTTATTAAAAATGGTGAAGTACTTGGCCGTTGTTCTACTAGCACTATTCATACACCTTGTTGTCACCTACGGATCAGCTATTGCTTTATTAGGGAAGATGAACCCTATTCAGTTCTTCAAAAACTTCTCTCCAGCAATGGTTGTAGCGTTTAGTACATCAAGTAGTTCAGGTACATTGCCAGTCTCTATGAAAACAGTGCAAAATAAGTTAAATGTACCAAAACCGATTAGTAGTTTCGTCCAACCACTCGGTGCCACGATTAACATGGACGGTACAGCCATTATGCAAGGTGTCGCAACGATGTTCATCGCACAAATGTACGGTGTTGACCTTGCTTTTAGCGATCTTGTAACAGTTGTTCTAACAGCAACACTTGCAAGTATCGGAACAGCAGGAGCACCCGGAGTAGGGCTGATTATGCTTTCAATGGTTCTAACATCAGTTGGACTTCCTGTAGAAGCGATCTCTCTTGTGCTTGCCGTTGACCGCCTAATCGACATGTGCCGTACAGCGGTAAACGTTACCGGTGATGCTACAGCAGCAGTCATTATTGCCCGCTCTGAAGCAGGACGCGAAGACGAAATTCCAGTTGTACAAGAGCAAAAACATGCTTAATAAAAAGCAGTTCTTCCTAATCAGGAAGAACTGCTTTTTTTATGTCATATTCTTTAACTGTATTTTGTTTGATCCATATAAGCTTACTGATATGGAACGCTTGAAGCTAATATATTTTAATTGGAAGGGACCGTTACGTTTGATGAGTGCTTGGTCTTGCTCGGGGACAACTCGCTTTCCTGCGGGGAGCTGGGAAGCCTCCTCGTTCGCTTTCGCTCTCTGTGGGGTCTTCCCTAGGCTCCTTTTCCCGCGGGAGTCTCGCAGTCCCCGAGCAAGCCCTGGCTTTAAAGAGGTGAACGGCCCGCATATGGGATAAGGAAAGGTCACTTCTCTCTAAATGGCATGTTTCCGTTCCTTCGTATTTGGCAAAGGTGGGCCGGGAAACTGCGAGACTCCTGCGGGAGAAAGAGGTAGACGAGACCCCAGAGCGAACGAAGCGAGTGAGGAGGCTCGACAGCTCGCCCGCGGAAAGCGAGTAGTTTCCCGGACCACCTTACTCAACACTAACGTTAACGGAAACATTCTCTCAAACTTCGAGTCTTCAATAATCCTGCTCGAAAAGGAAGGCATAAAAAAAGCTTGTAGAATGATCTACAAGCTGTTTCATATAGTGAATAGCCAAATACACGCTACAAATTAAAAGACTTGTTCTACTTCGCGAATTCCAGGTACCTCTTCTACGAGTGCACGTTCGATCCCGGCTTTTAGGGTGATTGTTGAACTTGGGCAACTACCGCAAGCACCCATAAGACGAAGGCGAACAATTCCTTCATCTACATCTACTAATTCAACGTCTCCACCATCACGTAGTAAGAAGGGACGAAGTTTATTCAATACTTCTTGTACTTCATTTTCCATCATCCATCTTCTCCTTTCCTATACATCCATTATAATGCGTGTAAGCAAAAAAATCTATTGTGCAAACTGAATTTATCTTTGTGAAACTTGATTTCACTATTGTGTTCGTATGAAGTACGTTTATTTTAACATGGTTTTAAAGTTTGATTAGTTTTACAAATAAATAGTCGATTTCAAAAATAATTTTATATTTATCGAAACATTTTGTAAAATGAAAGGTAGTAGAAGTTCTAGTGGGGGGGGGAATGGATTTGAGCAAAGTGGTAATTACGGTATATGGGGCAGAGGAGCGCTGTGCAAGTTGTGTAAATGCTCCGGGTTCTAAAGAGACGTTTGAATGGTTGCAAGCAGCAATTGGACGTAAGTATTCTAATGATCAATTTCATTATCAATATGTCGATATTATGAAGTCTCATGTTGAGGAAGAATATAAAGACTTTACACAACGCATATTAGATGAAGAATTTTTTTATCCACTAATCGTCATGGACGGAGAGGTTATAGACGAAGGTGCGCCCCGACTGAAAGCTGTTTTCAAAGCGATTGAGGAGAAAGGAATTCAGCCAACAGGGTAGATAGCGCCTCCATTTTGTCTGTCGTATAACAGAAGATGAATGCTTGGGCATTTCTTGACTAGAGAAAACAATGAGTTAAGTCCGTTGTCGTCTTGGACTAGAATATGGTAGCATGTATTTTTGAAGAGGGGATTCACCATAATAGAAAAGCAGAGGTGGATCTTGTGAACCCAATAATCGAATTTTGTATTAATAATTTAGCAAGCGGATCTCAAAAAGCCAAAGAAGAGCTCGAAAAAGATCTCGAACTTGATGTCATAGAATATGGATGTCTTAGCCATTGTGGCTTATGTGCCCAAAGCCTATTTGCACTCGTTAACGGTGACCGAGTGACAGGTGAAACGCCAGAAGAGTTAGTGAAGAATGTGTACCAACACATCGAAGAGAATCCCCTGTTCTAACTTCACGATTAAAAGAAAAGCGCGGGCCAAATTACCTGCGTTTTTCTTTTATTTCCATACATAGAATATGCAGGGGGTTTTACAAGTATTAGGTAGCTTGTTAAAATGTACTTTGTTCATTTACCTAGATAAAGGATTTCTTACGTATAGAAAAGAGGCTCAGGCATGAAAGAAAAATGGTGTTATGTAGATTCGGGTTATGCCTCCCCTGCTTATAATATGGCGCTCGACGAAGCGCTTTTAAAATGGCATAGTAAGGGTGAGATCCCTCCTGTAATTCGCTTTTATGGTTGGGAACCGGCTGCTGTGTCAGTAGGATATTTTCAAAAGATAGATGGAAAAATTGATCTTGATTCTGTGAAAGCGCATGGATTTGAAATCGTTCGTCGCCCTACAGGTGGCAGAGCCGTCCTGCATGATAATGAATTGACCTATAGTGTAATTGTTTCTGAGAATCATACTTCTATGCCTCCTACGGTAACAGAAGCTTATCGAGTTATTTCTGAAGGTTTATTAAAAGGATTCAGAAATTTGGGAGTAGATGCGGAATTCTCAATTCCAGAAGGGAAGATTAAACAAACGGGCTCAGCAGTTTGTTTTGATGAACCTTCTTGGTATGAATTAATTGTTGAAGGTCGAAAAGTTGCAGGGAGCGCTCAGACAAGACAAAAAGGTGTTATTCTTCAACACGGTTCAATCCCCATAGCAATGGATGATGTTACATTATTTGATATGTTCATCTATCCAAATGAGCGTGTGAAAGAGAGAGCTCGTAAAGCCTTTGGTGGGAAAGCGGTCGCAATCAATGAAGTGGCTGATCGTGATGTACCAATGGAAGAAGTGAAGAGTGCTTTTAAAGCTGGCTTTGAACAAGGACTAGATGTAGAATTAATACCATACACCCTCACAGATGAACAACGAGAAGAAGTAGAGGAGCTTGTTCGTACAAGGTATCAGACAGATGAATGGACTTACTCTCGTTAAATGTTTTGCTTGAAATAATAGGTATAAGGATGTGTAAACATGGCGAAGAAAGAAGAACACGTACGTAAGCCGGAATGGCTGAAAATTAACATCAAGACTAATAAATCTTATAATCGCTTAAAGAAAATTATGCGTGAGCGCGGCCTACATACAGTTTGTGAAGAGGCAAGATGTCCAAACATTCACGAGTGCTGGAGCGAACGTAAAACAGCGACCTTTATGATTCTAGGTGATACATGTACACGTGGTTGCCGTTTCTGTGCCGTTAAAACGGGTCTTCCGAATGAACTTGATATGCAAGAACCTGAAAAAGTTGCAGAGTCAGTAGAACTTATGGACCTTAAGCACGCCGTTGTTACTGCTGTTGCGCGTGATGATTTAAAAGATGGCGGTGCGTTTGTATTTGCTGAAACCGTTAAAGCGATCCACCGTCGTCAACCTGGTTGTACTGTAGAAGTGCTTCCATCTGACATGGCTGGGGACTATGACAGTCTTCGTATGCTTATGGACGCAGGTCCTGATATCTTCAACCATAACATTGAAACCGTACGCCGTTTGACGCCAAGAGTTCGTTCAAAAGCAACGTACGACCGTTCTTTGGAACTTTTACAACGCGTAAAAGAAGTAGCTCCAAACACGCCAACGAAGTCTAGCATCATGGTAGGTCTTGGTGAAACGAAAGAAGAAATCATTCAAGCTATGGACGACTTACTTGCTCATGACGTTGATATCATGACAATTGGTCAGTATCTACAACCTACGAAAAAACACTTGAAAGTAGAAAGATACTATCATCCAGACGAGTTTGAAGAGCTTCGTCAGATCGCTATGGAGAAAGGATTCCAACACTGTCAGGCAGGACCATTGGTTCGTTCTTCTTACCATGCGGATGAACAAGTGAATGAAACTTCCCTACAACGTCGTATTAAATACATGAAGGGCTATGAAGAGACTTCAAATGAGAAGTTAGACACTCTAAACTTCTAATTCATTTTACTGAAAAGACCTGCAGAGCTATACTGCAGGTCTTTTAATTTCCTGTATTTAAAAGTCTGTTAGCGGTTTTCTTTTGATCTTCTCTAACTTGATACCATCCATCTCTAGCCATGTTAATGATTTTAGGATCAAAAGCTAGCTGTTTCTTTTCAACTACAAGGGAGAAATATTTAATGGCTTCCTCATTACGTCCGAGGCGACGGTTCAATTCCCCGATTAAGTAGAGTACGCGTAGTGCGTTCATCTCTGTAAAGGAGAGGTCATCTTCTTCGTAAGCTTTTTTATACATTTTTTCAGCCAATCTCATGAATCTGGCTTCTTCAAAAGCATCTTTCCTTTTACGATATAACCACACAACTCTTAAGTATAATCCTGCTATGACAATGGCTTTTTCTTTCTTTAATTGAGCTGTATAAATGGCCAGTTTGTAAGCATTTAGAGCATTGCTTTCGGTTCGTTCTTCAGAAAAGTTCTGAGGTGTCCAGCGCTTTACAAGTTTTTCTGTAATTTCATCACGAGACGGCTCAGACAAGAGACTAGAGAATTGATCAGTATAGGAATATCCACAATTTGGACAAACCATAGGGACGTATAGGAGTGGACTGTATTGCTCGTGCTTGTATAGCGTGTAAAAGTCTGTATCTGTCTTTATAGGGCGAGTGAATCGAGAGCGTACTTTTTTAGTTGTGAATGAATGGGTACAAAATGGACATTGACACTGTTTGTCATATAAAGGATGAATCGATTCGCTCATAACAGCCCTCCTAAAGATCGATATTTGGTTCAAATGTACTAAAATTTTGCGATACTCTCAAGTCTTTTTGCTCATAACAGAAAAAGGTTTATCCTATTCTGGTTTGAAAAATTGAAGAGTATCCCATTTGTTAGTATACTGAGGGTAAGAAAGACGTAAGGAGGTACATGTATGACAATTAACATTACCGATAGTGCTAGCCAGCAGATCCAAGAAATGATGAAGGATGAAGAGAATCAGAATGTTCGCCTTCGTTTTGGCGTAAAAGGCGGCGGTTGCAGCGGTCTATCTTATGCAATGGGTTTTGAGAGTGAAATTAACGAAGAACTAGATACAACTTTTGAAGCAAATGACATCCCTGTAGTAATGAATAAACAAGACATGGCTGTAGTAGAAGGAACAACAATTGATTTCAAGCAGAACATGATGGGTGGTGGGTTTACGATTGATAACCCAAATGCCATCGCTAACTGTGGTTGTGGATCCTCGTTCAGAACAGCTGCAAATGCCGGTGCACCAGATAAAGATTGTTAATAACATTTATTAACCCGCAAGCCTGATAAAAGGCTTGCGGGTTTTTTCGCTTTACAGCAATGAAGGGTGCCAGACACTCTTTAGTGCTTTAGAGCAATAACTGGTGCCAGACACCATTTAATACGTTATTTCGGTATTGTAGTAAAGGGTGTGTTCTTGATGTTTAAGTGTTGGAGAATGGGTTAAAGGGTTTATAAGGATAACCATATGGGAGGCTCATATTTGAAGTATTGCAAAAGCTTTTTGATGGTGCTTGGGATATTGGGAATTATACTTAATGCGTGTGGACAAACGAAGAATGACTCAAGAGCAGGGCTATTCACTGTGGAGGATTTAAATCCAGAGTTCTTCTTTAAGGATGAAGTCATCGGTGAAATGTGGAGATAAAAAAAGATAGCCTCAGGGTAAGAGACTATCTTAACTAAGTTAAGAACCGAAGAGACTTGTAGAGTGCATCGGTTGCACTTTTGCTTTCGGATCAATATATGCTTTTGCATTGTTTACAGCAGTTGGACCTTCACCAAATCCAGAAGCAATAAGTTTTACTTTACCAGGATATGTACAAATATCACCAGCTGCGTAAATGCCTTTGATGTTCGTTTCCATACGAGAGTTAACAACAATGTTGTTTTTCTCAATGTCTAGACTCCAGTCTTTAATAGGACCAAGAGATGAAATGAAGCCGTAGTTCACAATTAAGGAATCGATATCAAGGGTCTCTATACCATCACCCTTTGCTTCTTTCAAGACTACCTGATCAATAGAACCAGTTCCAATTAATTCTTCTGGATTATATGGAGTCATAATGTTCACACTAGAGTTATGAAGTTGTTCAACACTGTGCTCGTGGGCACGGAATTTATCTCTACGGTGTACAAGTGTAACTTGTTCAGCGATTGGCTCAAGCATAAGTGCCCAGTCCACTGCTGAATCTCCACCACCACAGACCATGACTTTCTGTCCTGCAAATCGTTCCATATTATCAACATGGTAGAACAAGTTTGATTCTTCAAACTCCTGACAGTTATCAATTTTAAGACGACGTGGAGAGAAGGCACCATTTCCAGCTGTTATAATGATGGTCTTTGTGTAGTGTACGCCTTTATTTGTGGTTAGTTTAAAGGTTTCATCTTCAAGTTTCTCAACTTCTTGGACAGCTTCATTAAGTGCGATGGCTGGGTCAAATTGGTTAGCTTGTTCAACTAAGTTGTCCACTAGCTCCTGCGCACGTACTTTAGGAAATCCTGCCACATCGTAGATGTATTTCTCTGGGTAAAGAGCGGAGAGTTGTCCACCGAGTTGAGGAAGACTTTCGATAATTTTTACACTAGCTTGTCTCATACCACCGTAGAAAGCAGTAAAAAGACCAACTGGGCCACCACCAATAATGGTAATGTCATACACTTTTTCTGACACAATAAATTCCCCCATTCTAAGAGTTTCATTCCGGTTTCTATTTTATCATACTTATGATTGCCTTCTCCTTATCATATCAAAAATCCTTTCCAGGGGAAAAATATTTGAAATGTCTGAATGTCGATGATTTGTGATTTTAGGGTTGAAAATTGTAGAAAAAAAGACTATGATGATTTTTAGAAAATATTTTACGAAATTATGACAATTCTATTATCATAGGTGTCTTTTTTTATGCCGAAATTCGTGAAGGAAGTCACAATTTAGGCTTAGAAAATATGTGCAGTGTATTTAGAAAAATTTATGTAAATGGAAGTGATATGTATGAACAGACCAAATATTGTTGTACTTGGTGCTGGGTATGGCGGAATGATCACGACTGCTAAACTGCAAAAGATGTTGGGCTCTAATGAGGCGAACATTACGTTAGTGAACAAACATAATTACCATTACCAAACAACTTGGCTTCACGAAAATGCTGCTGGTACGCTTCACCACGATCGTACACGCATTAAAATCAGTGACGTGATTAATTTTAACCGTGTTAATTTCGTTCAAGATACAGTAGTAAGCCTTGATCCATCAAGTAAAAAGGTTCAACTTGAGAACGGCGAATTAACTTATGATTATCTTGTAATTGGACTTGGATTCGAAGCTGCTACATTTGGAATCGAAGGTTTGAAAGAACATGCATTTACAATCAGTAACATTAACTCTGCTCGCTTAATTCGTGAGCACATCGAGTACAACTTTGCTCGCTACAACAATGAAAAAGAAGAGCGCCAAGACTTGCTTAACATTGTTGTTGGTGGTGCTGGTTTCACAGGTATCGAATTTGTCGGAGAAATTGCCAACAAAGTACCAGAGCTATGTAAAGAATACGACATTCCTCGTGAGAAAGTTCGTATTATTAACGTAGAGGCTGCTCCAACAGTTCTTCCAGGTTTCGACGAAGAGCTTGTAGAGTATGCTATGAACCTTCTTGAAGGAAAAGGCGTTGAATTCAAGGTAGGTACAATGATTAAACAAGTAGAAGAACATAAAATTCTTGTTGAGAAAGACGAACAGCAAGAAGAAATCCCAACGAATACAGTTGTTTGGGCAGCGGGTGTTCGCGGTAACTCTCTAGTTGAAGAAGCTGGATTTGAAACAAACCGTGGCCGTGTACCTGTTCGTGACGATCTTCGTCCAAACGGATATGATGATGTCTTCATCGTAGGGGATTGTGCTTTAATTATGAACCCTGAAAATGATCGCCCTTATCCTCCAACAGCTCAGATTGCCATTCAGGAAGCTGAAACAACAGCTCGTAACGTGAAAAAGGTTGTGAACGGCGAAGACAATCTTGAAACGTTTAAACCAGACCTAAAAGGTACGGTTGCTTCTCTTGGTGAAGGACAAGCAATTGGCGTGGTATTTGGTGACAAGAAACTATTCGGTTGGACAGCTTCTGTTATGAAGAAGATTATCGATAACCGTTACCTTCTTAAATTAGGTGGAGTTGGATTACTTCTTAAAAAAGGTAAATTTAACATCTTCACGAAATAAATAAAGGTAAAAAGCAAGGAAGAGAACTCTTCCTTGCTTTTTTTATGATTCTCTTTCTGCTGATATAGCTTGTTTTTCTATATAGAACATAATAAAATATGGTAAGAAACCGTTTTACTACGTGGTCAATAGGGTATGTGGATAGATTGATCAGACAGGAGGAAGCATCGGTGTTTATTTTTCAGGCTATTGTATCTGTTTTGTTATTCTTTGTTTTGTTTTTTGGGATTTCCTTTCTAGTGAATATGTTGTTAAGAAAAACATGGCTGATCGCCTTTTTATATCCAATTATTATTGTGTTTATTGTTGATAATATCTCAACATTCAATTATTTCACAGCCTTTAATGAGTCACTTGAAACAGCTATGAGTCATCTCGTCAATCTGCAAGTGATCGACATGGTTATCCTGTCATCTGGCTTAGCAGGTGCTATTTGCTCAGGGGTTGTAATACGGATGCTACGCGTAAGAGGATATCAAATGTTCTAAGCAAACAGGTTAATACCTGTTTGTTTTTTTATGGAGTAATTTTTGAAGACTAAAAACTGAGACATTTAGGTAAGGATACGTTCGTTATCTTATGTGGTGGAAGGGCAGGCTTGGGGACAACTCGCTTTCCTGCGGAGAGCTGGCAAGTCTCCTCGTTCGCTATCGCTCTCTGTGGGGTCTTGCCTAGGCTCCTTATCCCGCGGGAGTCTAGCAGTCCCCAAGCTTGCCCTGATGTGAATTAGGTGAACGGACCGCTTACTGTAGGTGCTCTCTCACCACACCCCATATATGGCTCGTTTGAGTCTTTGTACATTTGGCAAAGGTGGGTCTGGAAACTGCGAGACTCCCGTGGGCAGAAGAGCCTAGGTGAGACCCCGGAGACCGGCTTTGCCGGTTGAGGAGGCTCACCAGCTCCCCACAGGAAAGCGAGTGGTTTCCAGGCCCTCCTTACACTCAACTAAAGCTAAAAACCGGAAAGCTCGTTTGTTGTGAATAATCACTGAATTGTTTGGAAAAGATGACATCTAGAGAGGTGTTTACAAACAATGAAAAAAACAATGAAACGAATGCTGATGGTAGTTTTGTTTTTTGGTGCACTTAGTACAACTTTTATGTCCATTACGAACGTGTCGGCTAAAGAAATATCAAACTGGCTTCAAGATCAAACGAACTCGTTATTCCATTATCAATCTGAATATGAGCAAGGACACTTTCGGGATATTAGCTTGGCTAAGAAAGGGGTGAATTATTTCGCTGCGAAAACAAGATATATTTCTAGTCAGCAAGTTGAGGGACCGACTAGTATAGAAGAGGCGATTGAATTATCTCAATATCCAAAGGAAACGGTCTTGGCTACTGGTTATACAGCTGGGGTTGAGTCAACCGGGAAAGACGCATCCCATCCTACGTACGGGATTACTTATTCAGGTGTTAAAGTAAAACGTGACATGTATTCCACAATAGCGGCTGATCTATCTGTATACCCACTAGGGACTATTCTATACATTCCGGGTTATGGATTTGGTGTTGTAGCGGATAAAGGTTCTGCCATTAAGGGAAATAGGATTGATCTTTACTATGAAACAGTAAAAGATGTCTACGAAGAATGGGGTAAAAAGCATGTCGACGTGTACGTCATTGAACGTGGTGAGGGGCAAGTGAGTGAGGAAACGTTAGCGATGCTAAACGATAATGAAGCCTTGCAAGTATTTAGACAAGATTATAAAGGATAATTTGGTTAAGGGATCATCCCAAACAAAGAGCATAGAGTCATTACTCTATGCTCTTTTATGTATATCAATGTAATGTAAACTGGTCAGTCCTATTAAGATGGCTGACCTAATAAAAATACTCTATTGTCCTGAGGAGAATCAAGGCAATAGAGTATGTAATCGTTCGTAAAGTTTAATTGAGCTATCTTAAATCAACTTTTTAGAAAAGCAATGTATGTAGGACGATTGTTAACAAGATTCCCGTTAGCCCCCCAAAAAATACTTCTATTGGTTGATGGCCTAGTAACTCTTTCAATTCTTCGCGTTTTTGGTATTCTGCCTTTGAATTCCATAGACGAGCTTCTTCAACAAAGTGAGAAAAGTCTTTTAACAGTTGATTTAGCATAATCGCCTGTTCACCAGCTTGACGTCTTACCCCTGTAGAGTCAAACATTACGATAATAGCAAAGACACAAGCCAATGCAAATATATTAGAGCCAAGGCCCTCTTGTAAGCCAATCCCTGTTGCAAGGGCTGTTACAGCAGCTGAGTGACTACTTGGCATTCCTCCTGTTGCAAACGCGAGACCTGGATTGAATTCTCTCATTGCGATGAATTGTATTGGAATTTTAACGAGTTGGGCGAAGACAATTGCAAATAGCGATGCCCATAGAGGAAAGTTGCTGAAGATCTCCATGTGTGTAGTCCTTCCTTTCTGCATTTTGAAACTTTCATGTATTAGTTCTTTTAGTACTTTATATTTTACCATGATTCTAAACTAGACAGTTGAATAGGGCTAAAGTGGGTTGTAAATTTTGTGTAAAAGGTTGTAAAGAAGGTGGAAAAGAGAAAAGTTCTCTTATCTTCTAATTTTGAATGTTTCAATATTATAACATATCCATTATTTTAAGTCTTGTACGAAAGGGGCCATGATATACCGTTTAGGAAAGAGAAAAATTGAATAAACGGGAATTTACTCAATAGTCGATATTTTTTGTATAATGGAACTGGAGGTGGATGCAATGTTTACAATACAACCAACAACAGCATTATTTTCAGAAACGGACGCGCTTATATTTGGACTTTATCATGAGAACAAACAACACCAACCCGTATATGGACAGCTAAATGAAGCTCTTGGTGGAGCATTAGACCAGTACATAAAAGACGGGGATTTATCTAATGATTATAATAAAATTTCTAAGGTGTATACGTTAAACCAAACAACTGCAAAGCGTATTTATGTTGTAGGACTTGGGAAGAAGAAGGAATTAACTTCCCAGAAACTTAAGAAAACGTTCGGTCGACTTTTCAAACAACTTCAAGCCGACGGCCAGTCTAATTCCACATTTGTGCTTAATAGTTTTCAGACAGACCAAATTTCAGAGGAAGCGGCAGCTGAAGTGCTTTCTGAAGCCATGGTAATTGCTCCTTACCAATTCGAGAATTATAAAACAACCAATAAGAAACCTGTTACAAAAATGGAGCATGTGACGCTTTTATCCGATCAACAAGAATCAAGCTTAAAAGGAAGTCTAGAAAAGGGGTACGCACTTGGTCATGGTGCTAACACAGCGCGTCACCTTGTACAGCTGCCTGGCAACTTATTGACCGCTACAGATCTTGCGGAGTACGCTGTATCTATGGCTGAGGATTATGGGTTTGAAAAAGAAATATTAGAAAAAGAGGATATGGAGCGTCTTGGTATGGGTGCACTCTTAGCTGTGAACCAAGGCTCGACAGAACCTCCTAAAATGATTGTCCTGAAGTATCAAGGTAAAGAAAAATGGGAAGACGTAGTTGGCTTTGTAGGGAAGGGGATTACATTTGATACAGGAGGATACTCCATTAAGCCTAAAGACGGTATAGTAGGTATGAAAGGGGATATGGGTGGAGCTGCAGCGGTTTTAGGCGCGATGGAAATTGTCGGTCGGTTAAAGCCTAAACAAAATGTCGTCGCCGTAATCCCATCTACAGACAATATGATTAGTGGAAATGCCTTTAAACCTGACGATGTTATCACATCTTTAAGTGGCAAAACCATAGAAGTCTTAAACACAGATGCAGAAGGTCGTTTAGCTTTGGCTGATGGTATTACGTACGCAAAGCACCATAAAGCGGACCGGATTATTGACGTAGCCACCCTCACAGGAGGAGTCGTAGTAGCGCTTGGGGACTCGATGACGGGAGCTATGACCAATAATGACGATTTATATGAAAAGGTTGATACAGCATCCAAACAAGTAGATGAACTTATTTGGCAACTTCCGTATAACGAAATGTATAAACAGCGCGTTCGTTCAAGTGAGCTTGCTGACTTAAACAATTCACCGGGTCGAAAAGGTCATGCTATTATGGCTGGGTCCTTCCTTGCCGAATTCGCAGAATCCACACCATGGGTGCACCTAGATATAGCAGGTACGTCGCAGGCTGAAACAGCTTACGACCTCGGCCCAAAAGGTCCAACAGGTGTTATGGCTCGTACATTAGCCACCTATATTATGAACTTATAAGAGTTTGGAGCATTTGAGTTTATTCTGGCGTGATATCGTCTTCTGTAAAACTTAATCCTTATAAATAAGAAAAATTAGAAGTGCCACTTCTCCATTATAGGAGGGTGGCACTTGTTTCTTAGAAATGGGGGGAGTATATGTAAAATAGAAACTCGCTTCTACCAATGAAAAGCGAGTTCCATTTTGCAGCAGTCTTGATTTTGAGATTGAGCAGTTAGTGTAAGGTGAATGCCGTCAGGGTTGTAGCGTATTTCTATTGGATGTTGAATGCCGGTTCCTTGAATTAATTGTTTTACTTTCTCCTTATTAGACTGTTGAGCAGCTTTCATTACCTTCTGAGAAAAGCTTGGAGAACTGGCGAATTTTTCGATGATAATATGTGCGTCAGACATAAGTGACTGAAAGGCTTTTGCTGAGTCTGTTAATGTTGAAGGATCAACTTCTGGATAGGTGGGGCGAAATTGTGGTATAGGGTATGATCCATACACGGGGGGAGCGTAGGGTATCCACAAGGGATATGAATGTCGATACATAAAAACCCTCCTTCTTCACACAAACACTATATGAAGAAGAAAGAGGATCTGTGCGCTTTCTCTATATAAATTGTTCGTAGAGTGGTTCTCCTTTAACGATAAACAAGCCCCCTTATACAGAAGACTCTAAGCTGAGACACTTTAGTGTGGGAAGGGCCGTTACGATTATGAGTGCTTGGGCTTGCTCGGGGACAACTCGCTTTCCTGCGGGGAGCTGGGAAGCCTCCTCGTTCGCTTTCGCTCTCTGCGGGGTCTTCCCTAGGCTCCTTCCCCCGCGGGAGTCTCGCAGTCCCCGAGCAAGCCCCGGCTTTAAAGAGATGAACGGCCCAGTAGGTCGTATCAGGGGGGACTCACCCTATATAGCATGTTTTCGTTCACCCTTATATGGTAAAGGTGGGCCTGGAAATTGCGAGACTCCCGTGGGCAGAAGAGCCTAGGTGAGACCCCGGAAGCCGGCGTGCCGGCTGAGGAGGCTCACCAGCTCCCCACAGGAAAGCGAGTGATTTCCAGGCCCACCTTATGCTCAATTGAAGTTAACGAAAACAGTCTCTCAGCTTCGAGACTTCAAGATTGCTGCCCTATACTTGACCAAGCTTGTTATGAGGAAACAACATTAAACTTTAACAGAGCCAATAAAATAAAAAACCTGAATCCATTTAGGATTCAGGTTTTGTAAGGTATTACTGGATAGCAGCTTCTAGAGCTACTTCGATCATTTCATTGAAAGTCGTTTGACGCTCTTCTGAAGTCGTTTCTTCGCCTGTGATTATGTGATCACTTACTGTCAGAACAGAAAGAGCCTGGCGATCGTATTTCGCTGCAAGCGTATAGAGTGCTGTCGTTTCCATTTCAACGGCCAATACGTTGTAATTAGCTAGTTGATCAAATAATTCCATTGCGTTGTCGCGATAGAAGCTATCACTAGTAAAGACGTTACCAACACGAAGTTCAAGGCCTTGTTTCTCTCCAGCATCGTAGGCAGCTTTCAATAAACCAAAGTCAGCTGTAGGGGCATAATCTATGCCGCCAAACGTCATGCGGTTCATTTGAGAATCTGTAGAAGAAGTAGACGCTAAAATAACGTCGCGTACTTTTACATCTTTCTGAAGGGCACCGCAGGAACCGACGCGGATTAATTTCTGAACATCATATTCTTGTATTAGCTCATTTACATAAATAGAGATTGATGGAACACCCATGCCTGTACCTTGTACAGATATACGTTCTCCTTTATAAGTACCTGTGTAACCATACATGCCACGAACCTCATTGTAGCAAGTTACATCTTCTAAAAAGTTCTCTGCGATATACTTTGCGCGAAGTGGGTCGCCAGGTAATAAGATTTTATCTGCTATATCTCCTTTGTTTGCACCAATATGTACACTCATCGGATCATGCCTCCTTAGTTTCTCAATTCTTACGTTTCAAAGGTACCACAAGAGTGGTTACAAAACAAATGGTAACGATTTCAGTAAGAAGTTGTATAGTGGCTAGGTTTTCCAATCATCTCTTGGTACAATAAAGGGTAAATGGAAAAACTAATAGGGAGCCTCTCTTTATCACGAAAGAGAATGGGTTCTAATACACTATGCTTATACTTCTCATCCACCATAGAAATGATGCGAAGATAGGAAAGGGGCTTTACGGCAATGAATATCTCTATTTCTAAACTACCAGGTATTGGCCAAAAGATATCACTTACAACAGCTGAAGATAGTCAACTTGTGTTAATCGTGCATCACACTGGCAAACGAGAACTCTACTTTTTTGAAGAAGCGGATAGTGATGAAGCTGATTTCGGAATGGATTTAACAGCTGATGAAACAAGGGAGCTTGGTGCGCAGTTGCTAGGTGCAACCTATCAACCTGTTGATGCAGATAAACTGAAAATGTTTAATAATCAAATTGTGATGGATTGGATTGAAATAAGAGCTGCTTCCTCATTAACTCAAAAGACAATAGAAGAATCAGAAATCCGTAACAAGACGGGGGCAACTATTATTGGATTAGTAAAAGGAGACGATATCATCGCTATACCTGAAGCTTATACAACGCTACAGGCCGGAGATGTGTTGATGGCAATTGGAAAGAAAGATCAAATTTCTTCGCTAACAGCTTTGTGTAAAGGGGAGGAATGATTCCTGTGCATGTTGAAGTGCCCACTTTGCTTGGAGCCGGGCTCGTTCTTTTGCTCATTTTTTGGCTTGGCTTTTTAAGTATCAAGATCAAATTTCCAAATGTGATTTTATATATTTTATTGGGTATTGTCCTTGCAGACGCCATTCATGGTAATGAAATATTACATTTTGCGAGTGAGATTGGAATTGTGTTGCTGTTCTTTCTTTTAGGGCTAGAATTCAACATCAAGCGGTTAGGTGGGATCGCCAAGAAGATCTGGCCGGCAGGTTTGTTAGACGTTGCTTTAAGTTTGGGCATCTCTTTACTAATCTGTTTAGGATTCGGACTGGATCTTCTGACATCCTTTTTAATTGGGGGCGTTACATATGCGACAAGCTCCTCTATTACAGCCAAATTACTCGATGATACAAGCCGTATGGCGAACTCGGAAACAGAGTTTATTCTCGCGCTTCTCATTTTTGAAGATTTAGTAGCGCCAGTCATTGTAGCAGTTCTAATGGGTGTTACAAGTGGTGGAGAATTCCAAACTGTTGACTTACTTATTCTTGTTGGGAAGATCATTGGCTTGACAGTAGGGGCCATTATTCTAGGGAAGACACTGTTTAAACGATTTGAAGAATTGCTTGAGAAGATTGATGATGAAGACTTTAAGATTGCCCTATTAATCGGGATTGCTTTATCTTATGGGGGACTTGCTCTATATTTAGGCCTTTCAGAGGTATTAGGGGCTTTTCTGGCTGGTATGATGCTTGCTGAAATCGGTAAGATTGAGCGTGTTGAACAAACGGTTCTTCCTGTAAAAGATTTGATGCTTCCGTTGTTCTTTATATATTTTGGGACGACAATAGAATTTGGCGATGGAGTTCCGAAAGTAGGTCTGCTCATAACGTTAATTGGATGGTCACTAGTGGCCAAAATTCTTGTGGGTATGATCGGCGGAAGGCTCTATGGTCTCTCAAAAAGGGTATCGTTTCGGGCTGGTTTGTCGATTTGTTCAAGGGGAGAGTTCTCTGTAGTTATTGCTGCTTTAGCAACGGGTGTAATTAAAGTGTTTAGCGGGATTTACATTGTCATTGCAGCTTTCATAGGGATGATGCTATTTGAAAGAGCCCCGCAAATTACAAACTTAATTTACGGGAAACCAAAGAAAAAGAAAAAGAATTTAAAAGTTCCAGGATAGTAAAAACGGCTCTTTAAGAAGAGCCGTTTTTTATAGGGATTCTTATGAGAAATACTGGTGCTCCAACTCATCCACTCGTTGTAAAGCAAGCTTTGAAAAATCATCATCTTTCTTATTTAGTTTCTCTTTTAAGTTATTTAGAGCCTGCTTTAGTGAATCCTCGTATGAGGGTACTTCATCTTCATATAAGTGAACGGCTGATTTGGATACATTCGCTTTTTCATATTGGCTTAGCGCTTTTCGTTGATGGAAAAAAACATTTTCCGTCTGGCCAGGGTTATGTAAGTCACCCTGTTGAGGATGCTTTAACACAGCTAGTACTTTTACTAAGTACATCGAACCACGGTCTTCTACGATTTCACCGGCGTAGACCCCTGTTTTGTAATGAGCTTTTACGACTGATCCGGTTTCAAATTCGGCCATATCGATTCCCTCCTACTTTCAAAAATTCACTTTTCTTCATGGTATCAAATCGAAGTAGGAAAAGGAATTGTCACAGATTATCTATTGCTATTGAATTAGGAAATCGTTATCATCGTAGGTAATGAATGGACTTATGACATGATAAAGGACGTGCATGCATCATGATGGAATTTCTGTATTTCCCTGAGGACAAAACAGAATATATCCCAGCTGTCATCTCACTGTTAATCTTTGCTATTGGTGCTGTAGTAGTTATGAGATGGATTATAAATGTAAATAAAAAGCAAGAGCAGAGAGCTAAGGACGAATTTGGTGAATCTGTAGAGTACTCACCTGTCAAGGATCAACAAGGCAGAGAACATGAGGACAGCAAGTAACAATCGGTGTTGGATAAAGGTGAAAAAATAATTAGCATGAAAATGAGCAGGAATCCCAAAGGGTCCCTGCTCATTTTTTATTCCCTTCCCCTCGATTGTCCTTATAATTGTTTAAGATTAGGATAGAAATGTTGAATGCTAGAAGTTGAGACATTTGAGGGGGCTAGGTCCGTTGCTGTAAAAGTGCTTTGGCTTTCTCGGGGACAACTCGCTTTCCTACGGGGAGCTGGATAGGCTCCTTATCCCGCGGGAGTCCCGCAGTCCCCGAGCAAGCCCTGCCCATAGGTAGTGAACGCACCTCATTCAACTCTGGTGCTTAAGCACCCACTCCCATATATGGCGTGTTTCCGTTACGCTCCATTAAAGCTGACGGAAACCTCCCTCCCTCCATCTATCGCAAAACATCACTATCATAGTTTTAAGTCTTCCATATAAGGGGGCTTTATATGGAAGAGCTTGTTAGGAAACTGGAGGTGTTGGGGTTGGTTTCGCATAGCCTTCCTTGTAGGTCTCATCAATCATGGAGCGTATATCTTCAACAGACTCTCCCTTGCTATACTCGATCATCGCTTTAGCTGCGATCTCAAGGCAAACGTTACATTTCGTACCATGGTCATCCCATACGATCGATTGTTCATCTTGGTCATGAATGAAGCAATCGTAATTGTTCATATGTCCGACGCTTTCGCCGCATCCACAGTAACAAGGCATTTGTTCAAGTAAATCTTGATGTTGAGCGGCTCCTTGATAGATGGTCTTGATGTCCTCGTGTTTTTCATCTAGGAAAGAAGGTAAAGCTTCCTTACTAACTGTAGTTTCCTGAATGTCACCCATAACAACCTGGTGATCCCCTTTATCATGGTTGCTCTCCTCATTTCCGCATCCGGTTAACCCTATACTCATTAGCAATAGTCCAATGAAGACCATGGAAATTTTACGCATGCCATTTTCTCCTTCAATAACCTTTATTTTTCTCTAGTTTACCGCTTTCATATAGGGAGTTCAATTGGCTTCACAGAAAAGACAAGAATAGAGTAAGACTGAGGATGAGGATCAGGATTAAAACGATTAGAACTAGTCAACACTGTATAGTAAGTATGCTTGAAAGGAAGAGGTAACATGAGAGTAGGGAAACTTGGCGCAATCTTCGCGCTTGCTTTATTTGTAGCAGGGTGTTCCAGTCAAAATCGTTCATCCTTTGAAATAGAGATGTATAATCCTGCAGGGGATGCATTAGGGACGGCTAAATTATCAGAAGAAAATGATTCTGTAGCTATTAAGTTATCGTTAACGGGTCTAACTCCTGGGCTTCATGGCATACACGTTCATGAGTACCCGGTATGTGAGGGGCCTGACTTTAAATCAGCAGGTAATCACTTAAATCCTGACAATAAAGAACATGGAGCAATGAATCCGAAGGGAACTCATTTAGGAGATATGCCTAATGTTGAGGCGGATTCATCTGGAAAAGTAAATGCAGAACTTGCAGTCCAAGGGGCAACGCTAATGGATGGAAAAATGTCTTTACTGAAAGATGAAGGGACCTCATTAGTCATTCATGAAGGTGTGGATGATGGTCTGACTCAGCCTGCTGGTGATGCGGGAGACAGGGTTGCATGTGGTGTGATTCAGCTAGAAGAAGCAGCTAATAAGAACCCTCCATCTGATCCTTCAGAAGATGTGGGAGAGGAAGAGAAGGAATAAAGAACGATCATAAGAAAAAGGCTGCCTCATATGAGGCAGCCTTTTTTATTAGATATCTTGTTCTGTTAATACCATGGGTCCTTCTTTTGTAATGGCGATTGTGTGCTCGAATTGAGCGGATAACCCTTTATCTGTAGTTCGAGCTGTCCATCCATTCTCATCCATCTGAGAGTGCCAAGTACCTGTATTCACCATTGGTTCAACTGTAATCACCATGCCTTCTTTCAGGCGCTGGCCTTTCCCCGCTTCTCCGTAATGAAGAATGTTTGGTTCTTCGTGAATAGAATTTCCTATACCGTGTCCTGTGAAGTCACGTACTACGGAATAGCCTTCACCTTCTACGTAAGATTGGATGGCGTGACCAATATCACCTAAGCGTTTACCAACCTGACACTGCTCAATTGATTTATAGAGAGCTGTTTTCGTAACATCTACAAGACGTTGTGTTTCTTCTGAAACTTCTCCGACTGCATATGTCCAAGCAGAGTCGGCAAGGGCGCCATTTAGGTTTACAACCATATCGATTGTCACGATATCGCCGTTTTTTAGTGCTTCTTTACGAGGGAAGCCGTGACAAATTTCATCATTAATGGATGCACAAGTGGCAAATTCATAGCCCTGGTAGCCTTTTTGTTCTGGTGTAGCACCATGTTTAGCCAAGTAATGATCAACGAAGTTCTCGATCTCCATTGTCGTTACACCAGGTTTGATCATTTTGGCAATTTCTTTGTGTGCAGATGCCAGCAGTTTTCCGGCTTCGTGCATCAACTCAATTTCTCGCTTACTTTTACGATTAATCATGTTTCTCACCTTACCTTCTAGAACTGAAAGGGTCTTGCTACTATCTTATGAGACCTACCCATAACGATACCATGGATTGCGATTTAATTCGAATCAGTCTCGTTTTGGTTCTTCACTGCTTGAACAATTCGATCGATTCCTTCGTTCAAGGTTTGGGGAGGTGTAGCAATATTGATACGCATAAATCCTTCGCCTTCTTTTCCGAAAGATGCGCCATCATTTAGACCAACTTTAGCTTTCGTTCTCATAAATTCTTTTAACTCATTATGTGAAAGACCAAGCCCCCGACAATCCATCCAAACAAGGTAGGTTCCCTCAGGCTCAATAATTTGAATCTGATTTGTTTCTTCATGAACTCGTTTCATCAGCTGGTCTTTATTTGCATCCAACACTTCAACCAGCTCATTTAGCCATTCCTCACCATGTTCGTATGAAGCTTCGATGGCTGTTACTCCCATGGTGTTTAGCATATTAAGTCCTTGAAGGCCAAACTGAGCATCAATCTTCTTCTTCATATCTTCATCAGGAGTTACAATATAGGATGCTTGTAGGCCAGCAATGTTAAACGTCTTCGTTGGTGAGAAGTAGGTTGTCGTTCTATGTGCTACCTCATCCGATAAAGAAGCGATTGGTATATGTTTGTGCCCGGCATATACCAGGTCAGCGTGAATTTCATCAGAAAAAATGAGGACATCGTGTTTGACACAAAGGTCAGCCATTCGTTGTAATTCATCTTCTGTCCATACTCGGCCTACTGGATTATGAGGGTTGCAGAGTATAAAAGCCTTCACGTTTTGAATCTTCTCTTCAAAATCCTCGAAGTCGATTTCATATCGTCCATCCTGTAGTTGAAGAGAGCTTGTAACTATATTTCGATCATGTTTTTTTATAACATCATAGAACGGAGGATAAACAGGTGTCTGAATTAAAATTGAATCTCCTGGTTCTGTAAGTGCCTCTACACTTGTGTGAAGAGAAGGAACAACGCCTGGGCTATAAGAAAGCCAATCGGTGTTGATTTCCCAATTGTGTTTTTTAGAAAGCCATCCTTTTATAATCGAATGGATCGCTTCATCTGTAACTGTGTAACCAAATATTCCGTGACTAGCGCGATCAACGAGAGCATCTACAACAGGTTTTGGTGTTTGAAAGTCCATGTCAGCTACCCACATAGGCAGGATTTCTTTATCTTTAAAAAGTTGCTCTGTAAGGTCCCATTTAACAGAGCGCGTGTTTCGTCTATCTACAACTTCATTGAATGTCATATTGTTCCCCTCCTAATATAGATCCATTTCTATTAGTATGATACAAAAAATTCCCGTAAAAACGAAACAATCCGTATGAGAAAAAAGAGAGAAAAAGAATAAGCGACCCTTTAAGAGGTCGCTTGCCTTGTTGGTAAACAGAATTGTTTAATCTTTTCAGTTAACACAGATGGAACTTCTTCTGGAAGTAAATGCCCGCTTTGTTCGAAAACTTCTAGTTCAGCTGACGGCAAATCTTTTACCAATCGATACCCGAGTGAAACAGGTAGGACCTTATCTTCTTTTCCCCAGAATACCAAACAACTTGCTTCAATTTCTCTTAAATACTGAGATGCTAAGTCTCCTTCTCGATCGCGAATCATTTTGGAAAGGCATCTGAATATCTCTTCTTTGAAAAAAGGCTTCATATATCCTTGAATCATCTCTTTATTGATCATGTGGGGATCGTGTACACAATCAAGAAGAGAGTGATAAACTCCTTTCTTGTACAAGTGCCGTTTTAACAGGAAAGGAAATACAGGTAATCGACTAGCATGCTGTAACCAGAAACCTAGTTTTTTCATATAGGTTGACGGGGCCATGAGAATAAGTTTATCGATTCGTTCAGGGAAGAGATGGCTACATGTGAGTGCAACTTGACCTCCCATTGAATGCCCGGCAATAGAGGCTTTCTGAATATTGTGCTGGTCCATTAATTCAATGATAATGTGTGCGAAGTTTGAGTAGGAAAATTTGTAAGACCAATTCTTGTCACTGTTACCAAAAGGTGGATAGTCGAAGGAAAAGACATCAAAGTGTTCAAGTAATTCTGGTATCATAAAGCGGTAGCAAAACTTAGAAGATAAAAATCCGTGTACAAAGACAAGGGCCGGTTTTCTGCCAGAGGATGGGGAGGTGTAACGCTGGTAGGCGATATTAACTCCGTTATGCTTTAGCCATTCATCATCTACGTGGATGTGTAATCCGTTCACTGTCCATTAACCTCCATCATTAGATTGTCTAAGGAAATGAGTAGTAGTAGGCTTTTTCCTTTTAAAATAATTGGTTAAACATTTGAGTCGGTTGGAATATAAACGTACATGAGGTTAGGTTGTACGAAAGAGAGGGTTTCATTCAAGAGGCAAAAAAAAAAGCAAAGCGCCGAGTACGCTTTGCCTCACAGGGGGAATACGAGAAAGTCTTACATAACTCAATATTACCGCTTTTAAGTAATGTTAAACCACATTTTTTTTATTTTTTATATTTAATTTCTTTTAGCATCTCCATAACTTTTAACACATCGTCTTCTGTAAACTCTTTTACATGGCGAAGAAATAGTTTTGTTCGCTTTACTCCAACTTCCATAATTAAATTCTTTAATTCATCATCAACTTCTGATTCGTTTGCCGTGTTTGTACTCTCTAACAATTCAGATGCAGGCATATCAAGAACAGTGGATATTCTCAGGATCGTTTGTAATTCAGGGGTGTGTTCGTCATTTTCAATTCTTTCCATTGTTTGTTGTCCAGTTCGAACGCGGAAAGCAAAGTCTTCTAAAGAGAGACCTAGTTGTTCACGTTGAGTGCGAATTTGTTTACCTAAACTCATTAGAACGCCTCCTTATCCCTTTTCCAAAATGTAGTATACTCCCTTTATCTTATCATACATAAATTCTAAAATAATCCGTATATGTAACAACATTTTGAAACTTTAAATTCAATATATCTTATAATTTAAGGAACGTATTGCGCCTTTTAAAACCCTTGTGTTGGGAGAGCTCGTAGATGTTGATTTAATAGGATTTAAGTGCGACTTCCTTTTGCGAAAAACGAGGTCTTGTGCTATAATCATATATTGCGTGAAATTAAAACGAATATAAACAGATCGGGAGTTGTATAGCAATGGCAAAGTTCGAAACAGGTCAAGTATTGGAAGGTAAAGTAACAGGCATTCAACCATATGGTGCATTCGTTGCTTTAGACGAAGAAGTACAAGGTTTAGTACACATTTCTGAGGTTACTCATGGTTTCGTTAAAGACATTAACGAGCACCTAAACGTTGGTGACAAAGTAAATGTAAAAATCCTAAACATCGATGAAGAAAAAGGTAAGTATTCTTTATCAATCCGTGCGACTCAAGAAGCTCCTAAGCAAGAGAAGCAACCACAGCGTAAGCCTCAACAGCAAAAGCAACAAGCTGCTGTTCAACAAGAAGAAGGTACACCAGCTGGCTTCAACACGCTTAAGGATAAGCTTGACGAGTGGATTAACCAGTCTAAAGAGCGCGAAAATACTTTCCGTAAGTAATAACGAAAAGAGGCTGCCCTATATAGGGCAGCCTCTTTTTTATGTTGTCATCAGCATAATGAAAAGCTCTTAGCAGTGTCATTATCCTCTCTGACCTTAAACAAAGTAATTATTCAGTCTCTGGTTCAGTGCGATCAGCCATTTCTTCACTTGGTTTGAATAGTAAGCTCAGGCTAATAAGACCACTAATTCCTACAAGTGTATAGATCACACGTGCAAATGCGCCGCTCTGTTCGCCGCCTCCAAATAAAGCTGCCACTAAATCGAACTGAAACAATCCAATAAGTCCCCAGTTTACAGCTCCAATGATTACTAACAACAAAGCAATACGTTGTAGAGTACTCATGATCTATTCCTCCTTCATAATTTGAATATGATTCTGTAGTAGCTTTTGTAGTTTTTGATGAAGTATACAAAAATGTTAGGTATAAAAGGGAGCTTAAGGTTTTGAAGTGGATTTTTTTAATAAGAATTTTTGAAAGCTGATCGGGCTTTTCATTAATCGGTTGCGCGGGTGAGAAGGAATGAACTGAATTATGATTCTAAGCTGATTTTTTGATCTTTGGGATTATGTTGGACATAATAGACACTGGACTTAATTCTGAAAGGGGAATTTACCAACATGGAACAGTTTGTATTTCACAATCCGACAAAATTAATCTTTGGTAAAGATCAATTAGAAAAATTATCAGAGGAAATCCCTTCCGATGTAAAAAATGTGCTACTTGTTTATGGTGGCGGCAGTATCAAAAAGAATGGTTTATATGATCAGGTTGTTAATAAATTAAACGATATGAATGTAACGATTACAGAATTAGCAGGTGTTGAACCCAACCCTCGCTTAGCTACAGTTAAGAAAGGTGTACAGCTTGCTAAGGAAAATAATATAGACTTCTTACTTGCAGTAGGGGGCGGCAGTGTAATTGACGCTACCAAAACGATTGCAACGGGGGCAAAATACGATGGGGATCCATGGGATCTTGTTACGCGTAAGGCGACACCTGAAGATGCGATTGAATTTGGTACCGTTCTTACATTAGCAGCAACAGGTTCTGAGATGAATGCTGGTTCTGTTATAACGAACTGGGAAACAAACGAAAAGTACGGTTGGGGTGCGCCACCGTTCACAAATCCTAAGTTCTCTATTCTAGATCCAACTAACACCTTAACCGTTCCTCGCGATCAAACGATTTACGGTATGGTAGATATGATGAGTCACATTTTCGAACAATACTTCCACCAGCCAACAAATGCGCCTGTACAAGATCGCATGGCTGAAGGAGTTTTAAAAACGGTTATTGAAACAGCACCGAAGTTGTTAGAAGACCTTGAGTCTTATGAGCATCGTGAAACGATTCTTTATGCTGGAACAATCGCTTTAAATGGTATGCTTCAAATGGGTTACCGTGGCGACTGGGCAACTCACAATATTGAGCATGCCGTTTCTGCTGTCTATGATATCCCGCACGCAGGCGGACTTGCGATTCTATTCCCTAACTGGATGAAGCATAACGTAGACCACAATGTAGATCGCTTTAAGCAACTAGCTGTGCGCGTCTTTGAAGTGGATCCAGAAGGCAAAGATGACCGAACAGTTGCGCTTGAAGGTATCGATAAACTTCGTGAATTCTGGACATCTCTAGGTGCGCCGGAACGTCTTGCTGACTACGATATTGGTAATGATCAACTTGATCTTATCGTAGATCGTGCAATGAAGCGTGGTCCGTTTGGTAACTTCAAAGAACTTCATGACGAAGATGTGAAAGCTATTTTAGAAATGTCTCTATAAGCATGAATCAAAAGCAGGCTGTTCTCAGCCTGCTTTCTATTTCTTTTGTATGATTTTTTATAAAAATTGCTCCCTGTATTCGCTTACATGGGTGAGAGCGCTTGATTTGCTGTAAGCGTTTCGATAAAGTGAAGTTTAGAAAGATAAGTTGGAGGGATACATAATGACTCACATTCGTTTTGATTATGAAAAAGCGTTACCGTTCTTTGGTGAACATGAATTAACGAATATAAAAGAAACTGTAAAGCTAGCACACCATTCTTTACACAATAAAACAGGTGCCGGAAACGATTTCTTAGGTTGGTTAGACCTTCCTGAACAATATGACAAAGAAGAATTCTCTCGTATTCAAAAAGCGGCTGACAAGATTAAATCAGACTCTGATGTATTACTTGTAGTTGGTATAGGAGGATCATACCTCGGTGCACGTGCGGCTTTGGAAATGCTAAACCATTCGTTTTATAATGAACTGTCTAAAGATCAGCGTGAAACACCACAAGTCTTTTTCGTAGGGAACAGCATCAGTGCTCCTTACGTTAACGACCTATTTGATGCAATCAAGGACAAGGACGTTTCTATAAACGTTATTTCAAAGAGTGGTACAACAACTGAACCTGCTATTGCTTTCCGAATCTTCCGTGAGTTCTTGGAGAACAAGTACGGTAAAGAAGAAGCGCGTAAGCGTATATATGCGACTACAGATAAGCAAAAAGGTGCACTTAAAACGTTAGCATCTGAAGAGGGTTATGAAAGTTTCGTCATCCCAGATGATGTTGGTGGACGCTTCTCTGTGCTTACAGCTGTTGGACTTCTTCCTATTGCTGCAAGTGGCATTAACATACAAGAAATGATGGAGGGTGCTCAACTTGCCCAACAACAGTTAAGTGAAGAGGATCTTGAGAAGAACCCAGCTTACCAATATGCAGCAGTACGTAATGCTCTTTATAGCAAAGGTAAGACGATTGAGATGCTTGTAAACTATGAACCAGCACTTCAATACTTTGCTGAGTGGTGGAAGCAATTATTTGGAGAGAGTGAAGGAAAAGACCAAAAAGGAATTTTCCCATCTTCCGCGAACTTCTCGACTGATCTTCACTCAATGGGACAATATGTTCAAGATGGTCGCCGTGACTTGTTTGAGACCGTTCTTCATGTTGAAGAACCAAAGAGTGATGTGACGATTAAAGAAGATGAGCAGAACCTGGATGGTTTGAACTACCTTGCAGGAGAGACAATTGACTTTGTAAACGAGAAAGCTTATGAAGGTACTATGCTTGCTCACACAGATGGTCAAGTACCGAACTTAATCGTGCATGTACCGAAATTAGATGCATATACATTCGGTTACATGGTTTACTTCTTCGAAAAAGCTTGTGCAATTAGTGGTTACCTACTGGGTGTTAATCCATTTGACCAACCAGGAGTAGAAGCTTATAAGAAGAACATGTTCGCTTTACTAGGTAAGCCAGGTTTCGAAGCTCAAAAAGCAGAATTAGAAAATCGCTTGAACAAATAAGATAAAATGATGAAGTTGAGAACGAGCACCTTTTTAGGGTGCTCGTTTTTTTTGTTGGTGGAAATAGGTGTAGGGTGTGGAGGGAGCTTATTAGCTCAAGTCGTGGAAGGAAGGGCGCAAGGTTGGGGATTGAATTAAGTGGGGGATAAGAGGGCTCGAGTAGAGGAGGAAGCGGCTCTAGTTAGTGGGAAGTGGCTCAAGCAGGTGGTGAACTGGCTCAACATTCGGCAACATTGACTCAAGTCGTTCGAAATCCAGCTCAAGTTAAGAGGAGGTGACTCAAGTTAGGTAATTCTGACTCTAGTTGAAGGGGAATCGACTTAAGATTCATCAAAAGCGGCTCAAGTGTATGCTGGAAGGTTGCTGCGAGTCTCAAGTTAGATCGTACTAGATCAAGTTGACTAATTGGACGAGAGATATTTCATAAATAAAAAAGGAGGATCCGATTGAGGATCCTCCTTTTCTATAGATAGCAGAGAGTTACTGAGCTGTATACCCGCCGTCAATGACAATCGCTTGTCCTGTTACACTTTTCGCTTTTTCACTAGATAAGAACATTGCGTAGTCTGCAATTTCCTCTACTTGTAGAAGGCGTTTTTGTGGAACAAGAGGATAGATGACTTCTTCTAATACTTTTTCTAATTCTACGCCACGTGATTTCGCAAGGTCTTCCATTTGACCCCTTACAAGAGGTGTGTCTACATAGCCTGGAGCAATGGCGTTTACTGTGATGCCGTGTTCTGCGCCTTCTAGGGCAGAGACTTTAGATAAGCCAATTACACCGTGTTTAGCACTGTTATATGCCGCTTTGCCACTAAAGCCAATTAGTCCATTGATGGAAGCCATATTTAGAATACGGCCGTAACCTTGTTCTTTCATAATTGGAAATACTTTTTTCGTAGCGATAAATGGTGCTGTAAGCATAATATCTTGCATTAAACGGAATTTGTCTGTTGGAAATTCTTCGATTGGAGAGACGTGTTGAAGGCCTGCGTTATTAATAAGAACGTCAAGGCGACCGTAAGTTTCAACAGCCTTATCGATAGCAGCTTCAATTTCTTCTTCACTTGTTACGTCAGCTTTTACGCCAATCGCGTTTAACCCTTTTTCTGTAAGGGATTTTGCTGCTTCTTGTACACCTTCATCATTTACATCAGAAAGTACAACTTTTGCTCCATTTTCAGCAAATGTTTCCCCGATTTCGTAACCAATACCGCGTGCGGCTCCTGTAATAAATACTACTTGGTTTTCGACCATGATTATTTCCTCCCCAATTCAATGTGTTTTTATATTCATTAGAATGATCGTCCTTTTACGACCTAAAGAAAGTATAAGGTAGTTGCATGAGTAACTCAAAAATTTTGATTAACATGAGAATACGCAAAATTTTCTTTATTTTAGCAAGAAAAAGAATGTTTGAGATTGAAGCATATCGTTGGAAATAAGGCCTTAATAGGATTTAGGATTATCTTGGAGTAATATGGGGTAATTCTCTATATTGATTTTTTATGGAATTATATCTAAAAAAATTAACAAAAAATGAAAGAGGAGGTCGAAAGCGTGATTGCAATTATTGTAGGTTTAATTGCCCTAATGGTAATGGCGTACTTAGGTTGGTCTATTTTATGGATTGCTCCTGTGGCAGCAGCTATCGTCGCATTACTTTCTGGCATGGATATTTACTCAGCTTTTACATCTGACTTTATGTCTGGATTTGCGTCATTTGCAAGAGATTTCTTCCCGGTGTTCCTATTTGGTGCTGTATTCGGGAAATTGATGGAGGTTACTGGAAGCGCGAGAACGGTAGCTTCGTTTCTCTCTAAGATCGTCGGAAAAGAGAGAGCTATTTTAGGAGTGCTTTTAGGTGCTGCGATTCTTACATACGGAGGAGTTAGTCTTTTCGTTGTTGTTTTTGTTATGTATCCTTTAGCATTGAATTTATTTAGGGAGGCTAACATTAGCCGTAAAGTAATACCCGGAACGATTGTTCTTGGAGCTTTCACATTTACGATGACGGCATTACCGGGAACAGCACAAGTGCAAAACTATATCCCGACACAGTTCTTTAATACGACCATGATGGCAGCTCCGATTATGGGGATTGTAACAGGTCTTATTATGGCTGTAGGGGGATATTTCTATCTGTCTTACCGTGCGAACAAGTTAACTAAAGCAGGTGAGGGATTTACGGAGCCAGGTGGTGAGGAAAAGAAAGAAGAGGAAGGCAAGGATCCAAACGTTTTCCTTTCTTTCTTACCCCTTCTAGCTGTTGTGATCTCTATAAACGTACTGAATTTAGAAATGCTAAGCGCACTTTTAATCGGAATTGTTCTTACATTTATACTGAATTTTAAATCTTTCAAGAAGTTTACAGGTGCTATGAATGATGGTGCTAAAGGAGCGGTTACCGCTGTTGTAAATACAGGCGCTGCTGTTGGTTTTGGTGCTGTCGTAAAGAATGCTCCTGCATTCCCTGCTATTAAAGAGGCATTATTAAATATCAAAGGTGGTCTCACCATTTCTGATGCATTGTCTACACAAGTTCTGGCTATGATTACAGGATCAGCTTCAGGTGGTATGAACATCACGCTAAATGCCCTTGGATCAGAATACTATCAGCAAGCGTTAGATATGGGGTTAAATCCTGAGATTTTACACCGCGTTACAGCATTAGCTTCTGGGGCGTCTATTTTGCCTCACAATGGTGCTCTTCTAACAGTCTTTGCTATTACGGGAATGACGCACAAAGATTCTTATAAGGATATTTTCTTTGTAGGACTACTCATTCCATTTATCGCAACCGTAGTAGGTATTCTTATGTCTTATGTAGGTATTGTATAAATCGCACAAAAGATGAAACGGCACCCTATTGAATAGGGTGCCGTTTTTTATTCATCTCTTCTGTGCATATCGGCTGATTGGGTTGGGGTAAGCTAAGAAAAAAGAAAGGCGGGATAAAATGATTCCGATTCCTTCTGGGATACAAGGGCAAGTCTTTTCGTTATTTGATCTTGAGCAGAAACTAAAGCCCCGTGGCTATGATATCGGTGGTAACTGGGATTATGACCATGGCTCGTTTGATTATAAGATTTCTGACGAGGTGGGTTATCAGTTTTTGCGAGTTCCCTTTTCTGTAGTAAATGGCCAGCTAGACGATAAAGAGGTTACAGTGAGGCTTGGTGAGCCCTATTTACTGTCTCATAAATATCAAAGAGGTCTAGACGACAATGTGCATGTTGGGAACTTCAGTGCATCATTTGACCAATTCTCAGAACCTCAAGACCCTGACGCAGAATTCCCTGAAGAATATATCGATACTGGGAAAGAGCTTGTAGAAGAATTAGATCGGATTTTACTCACTTAAATTCGAGAGGACGATTAGGTGATCTTCCTTTTTTAAAATGGATTGAGACGGAGGGTTAATATAAAGCTCTCCGTTTTGTTCCATTCCTAACAGTAATTCTTCTTGTTCTAAAAAGGATAAAGCACAGTACTTAAAGGTTTCTCCTACCATTTCATCTGGAACAGTTATTTGTTTATATTGCTGAGAGGAAAGTTGGGCTACAAGTGTATCGAATGGTTTAATATGTGCTTCACGGTATAATTCATGGAAAAACAATGTACTCATGAAATCATTTGAACGTATGACCGTGTCAGCTCCGGCTCTTCTTGCGTTGGTCAC
The DNA here is from genome assembly GCF_014642405.1 of Pontibacillus salipaludis. Lineage (GTDB taxonomy): Bacteria > Bacillota > Bacilli > Bacillales > BH030062 > Pontibacillus > Pontibacillus salipaludis. Next base: position 95,141 of record NZ_BMIN01000004.1, on the reverse strand, counting down.
TTGATTCTTTAACAAAATCTCTGTGATGATAAATAGGTCAGGATTCATGCCCCTTGCTGCTACGGTTGTAAGAATGCTGATTTGGTCGGCCTGGTGCTCTTCTTTAGATGGGTCTGACGTGATAATCATGCAGCGTGCATCTGATATGCGTGCTTTCTTCAGTGTTTTGTCTTCAGAAGCATCTCCATTAACATAATGCAGCTTATATTCCTGATACCCTAATTGATCTAATGATTTATCAATCAGTACGATATTCTCCTCATCTATATAATCTGTAATCATATTGAGTAATTGTTTCGTTCTTTCATTCCAGCCAACGATAATAATGTGATTGCTTCCTCTATAATCTACTTTCCCCTCTGAGAGGTTTCGTTCATATTTGACAGTAGATGCAGATACTGTTGCCATATAAAAGGTAACAAGACCCCCGCCGGCAATTATGAGAAATATGCCAATCACTCTGCCAAAAGTCGATAATGGAACGTAGTCTCCGTATCCGACGGTAGAGCCTGTAATAACTGCCCACCAAATCCCGTCAAAAATGGTTGGAAAGGCATCAGGTTCCACCCAATGGATGACAGCCCCAAAGAAGATCATAAAAAAGGCTACAGTCAGAAACAGGCGTAGGAAGACTGGAGTTCTGAAATACCATTGAATGGCTTGGTGTAAATGAACCTTCATCTGAAACCTCCGTTTTTTCTACCAGTATGCCCTGACACCATTTTTTTATAAACCATGTTCGCCTTCTTAGGGAATTAGGTGGAATAAAAAAAGAACCTATAAATAGGTTCTTTTTAGCATGGTTTCTCTTCACTTGCATTTTCTCTGGATTCAGCTAGCTCATGAACATTACCGAAAGGGTCGCTAAACGCAATACGTTCTCCATCCGGGAACCACACGGGCTCCTCGTCATAAAAGCGCACTCCGCGTTCTTTCAGGTCTTTCATGGTAGCGCGAATGTTTTCAACTTCGAATGTAATAATGGTAGATGCTTCTTTCCAGATATCAATATCTGTATCACGCTCTGTTTTATGAAGTGTTAATCGAATGTTGTGATCGTGTAATAAGTCTATACAAGTAGGATAATTGTCATGTTCACTTGATTTCTTTAAGTTTAGTACTTCATTGTACCATTGAATGGCGAAGTCCAAATCGCTTACATAAATATTAATTGCACATATATTCAAAATAATTCGCCTCCTGAAAAATGTAGTTTGATGAGTAGGTGATCGAAATAGAATAGTTCTTGGTGTATATTTTATAGACTTCCCTTTATAGCGAAATCAAAACTCCTCTTAAAAATACGAACATTCATAGGTGTTTTGTGATTTATATTCGTGACAGGGTAAAAAATGGGTTGAATTCTTTGGAGTAGTCCCCTATAATTAACCTCAACAAAATATTTAAGACGTACTCATATAAGGGCGAGGATATGGCTCGCAAGTTTCTACCAGGCTACCGTAAATGGTCTGACTATGAGTATTGCATACATTTGTGGAAGTTAGCTTAAAGGCTAACTCCCTTTCTTACTGCTTGTAGAATGAAACCTCACAAATGGCGCGATACTCGTGCCTTTTGTGAGGTTTTTTTATTCAGGGTGCGTCTGTGTTAGGAGAATAGATTATGGAATTGTTAAAGCAAAGAATTCAGGGAGAAGGTAAAGTTTTAAGTGATCAGGTGCTTAAAGTTGATTCATTCTTAAATCATCAGGTGGACCCTCTTTTAATGATGGAAATAGGGGAAGCATTCAGAGAACGTTTTAAACAAGAAGGAATAACGAAAATCGTTACGCTTGAATCCTCAGGGATATCTCCATCTGTAACTGCAGGGTTGGCTATGGGGGTGAAGGTGATTTTTGCTAGAAAAAGAAAATCATTAACGCTTCAAGATGGTCTTGCTACCTCTAAAGTATATTCCTTTACAAAACAAGAGTGGAGCGAAATCAGTTTATCATCCGAATTCTTATCCCCTGAGGACCGTGTACTCATTATTGATGATTTCTTAGCAAATGGCCAAGCAGCTCTTGGATTAATGGATATCGTCCAACAGGCTGGTGCACAAGTTGCCGGAATCGGAATTGTAATAGAAAAAGGGTTCCAATCAGGGAGGGACATCTTACAATCAAAAGGAATAAAAGTTGAATCCTTAGCTCGTATTCAATCCCTTCAAAATGGTTGTGTCACATTCTATGAAGAAACGGGTGTTCATGCATGAAGAACATAACAATTGGGTTGCAGCACGTATTAGCTATGTATGCAGGAGCTGTCATCGTTCCTTTAATTGTCGGTAGCTCTTTAGGCTTGAACGCGGAGGATTTAGCTTATCTTGTATCTATTGACTTACTTATGTGTGGTGTAGCAACGATCCTTCAAGCTGTTAGCAATCGATTCTTTGGCATAGGTTTACCGGTTGTTTTAGGGTGTACGTTTACAGCAGTAGCCCCGATGATCTCCATTGGAAGTAGCTCAGGGATTACAGCTATTTATGGGGCAATCATTGCAGCAGGTTTATTCGTGTTAGTGTGTGCACCGATCTTTGGGAAGCTTGTCTCTTTCTTCCCTCCTGTCGTTACAGGTTCTGTGGTGACGATTATTGGAATTACTCTCATCCCTGTCGCAATGGATAATGTAGCTGGAGGTGCAGGGAGTGAAGATTTCGGAAGTATCTCAAACCTTCTCCTTGCCTTTGGTGTACTCCTTTTAATCATTGTGCTGCAAAGAGCGTTCACAGGATTTATCCGGTCTGTTTCTATTTTAATTGGATTGGTAGCTGGAAGTCTTGTTGCGATCTTCATGGGAAAAATAGACGTATCTTCTTTAGCAGATGCTGCACTCTTCCGAATTCCAACTCCATTCTATTTCGGTGCTCCAACATTTGAAGTGACTCCAATCTTAACGATGATTCTAGTAGCGATCGTCAGTCTTGTAGAATCTACAGGAGTTTATTTTGCACTAAGTGATATAACGAATAGAAAGATTGAAGAGAAAGACATTACAAAAGGATACCGTGCAGAAGGATTAGCTATTCTGTTCGGCGGCTTCATGAACGCTTTCCCTTATACTACGTATTCGCAAAATGTTGGGCTTGTTCAGCTCTCAGGCGTAAAATCAAGAAACGTCATTTACATTGCAGGCGCTATGTTGATTGGAATCGGACTATTTCCTGTCATAGGTGCCATTACTACATTAATTCCTGAACCCGTTCTAGGAGGAGCAATGATCCCGATGTTTGGAATGGTGATCGCTTACGGAATTAAAATGTTAAGTCAAGTTGACCTAAAAGAGCAAGAAAACCTATTAATTATCGCTTGTTCTGTCGGTATGGGATTAGGTGTAACCGTCGCCCCTGACTTATTCGCCAAACTCCCTGAACAGGTTCAAATTTTAACGGATAATGGTATTGTAGCAGGTAGTTTAACCGCTATTCTGTTAAATCTCTTTTTAAATGTTGTCCCTCACAAAATGAAACGTGAACAACCAGAAAGATCACAGTCAATAGCATCCTAAAATAGGAAAAGACCAAATCCCTTGATTTGGTCTTTTTTATGGTCTACTAAACTTGTTCGTTTTCATTTGTTCAATAAAAGGACAGGATCGTTGAAAACTCGAAACTGAGAGAATGTTCCCGTTTAAGTTATTTAAGAGTAAGGTGGTTAGGGAAATCACTCGCTTTCCGCGGCGAGCTGGGGAGCCTCCTCAGTCGCATTCGCTCCCTCCGGGGTCTCCCCTAGGCTCCTACTGCCGCAGGAGTCTCGCGATTTCCCGAACCACCTTTGCCATATTAGACTTTACGGAAACATACCGTATACGGCGCAAGTTCGCTTCTTACACTTAAGCGGCTGGGCCGTTTGTGCAGAATATAGCATGGGGTGTCTGGGGAACGGGGAGACTCCTGCGGGAGAAAGAGGTCGACGAGACCCCGGACAGAACGAAGTGAAGGAGGAGGCTCGACAGCTCGCCCGCGGAAAGCGAGTCGTTCCCCAGACACCCCAAATACTAAACAAATGTAACGGCCCTATCCACACAAAAGTGTCTCAGCATCAAATCTTCCATATAAGGGAGCTTTTATGGGGGATGGTTCAGAGGATACACCGTGTTCATGTGCATGAAAAGGGTTTGGTGAGGGGCAAGATAGTTGACAATGGGGCGTGTTGAGGATACGATACGAACGTTTGAAATCATCAAGAAGCACATACGTTGGAGGAATATTATGAGCAATACAAATAAAGGAATACTACTATTATTAAGCGCTGCTTTCGGATTTGCGATAATGTCTACGTTCGTTAAACTTTCCGGAGACCTACCAGCGGTACAAAAGACGATGTTTCGTAACATTGTTTCTGCATTTATAGCATTTGGCTTTGTTTTATATAACAAAGAACGATTCTTTGGTAAAAAGGAACACCAGAAATACTTAATTTTAAGATCTTCGCTTGGAACACTTGGAATGGTGCTCTATTTCTACTCTATTGATCATCTTGTATTGTCAGATGCCGATATGTTGAATAAGTTGAGCCCTTTTCTTCTTATTATCTTTTCAGCACTATTTCTAAATGAAAAGGCGAGGAAGTTTCAGGTTGTTGCGATTATCATTGCTTTTTTAGGCACATTACTTATTATAAAACCGCAGTTCTCGGTGGAGACAATTCCTTATATGGCAGGTCTTTCATCTGCTATCTTTGCCGCCCTTGCCTATACAGTTCTTCGTTTTTTAGGTGATAAAGAAGAGTATTATACGATTGTTTTCTATTTTTCATTCTTCTCCACCGTCGTATTACTGCCATTTGTGGCACTATTTTATGAGCCGATGTCTCTACAGCAAACCTTGTATTTGCTGTTGGCTGGTGTCTTTGCGACAGTAGGCCAGTTTGGAATCACACTTGCATATAAATTTGCTCCCGCCAAAGAAATTTCGATCTTTTTCTATACGAATATTTTATTTTCAGCGGTCATCAGTATCGTGGTATTTAATCAAGTACCTGATGCATTAAGTTTTCTTGGTTATGCGATCATCTTTGGAGCTTCTTTCTATATGTTTTGGAAGAATAAAAAGGTTGGAGCGTCCTAGCATTGGTCTATGGGCGAGGAAATTGATAAGATGAAGGAAACGATTAGGGAGGAATAGTGGATGGAACAATCAGAACAAAACTTTTTATTGGAATTATTACAAACCCCATCTCCGTCGAGTATGGAGATGGAGATCCAAAAGAAATGGATCGAATACGTGAAGCCATATGCGGATGAAATTCGTACAGACAACGCTGGAAATGTCATCGGGGTGTTGAACCCTGAAGCGGAGTTTAAAATCCTTCTGGCGGGTCACAGTGATGAAATTGCGCTAGTCGTGAATCGTGTGGATGATCATGGCTTCTTACATTTTGACAAAATGGGGGGCATTAATCCGAAAGCGGCTGTTGGCATGAAAGTGACTGTTCTGGGACAAGGAGGAACGATTACGGGCGTAATTGGTGTAAATGCGCAGCACCATGGTGGGTTAAAAGGTGATTTTGGCATTGATGACCTTTTTATTGACTGTGGAGCTAAATCTAAAGAGGAAATGGAGAAATTCGTTCAGATTGGTGATCTTGCTGTATATAAGCGTGAACCGGAAATTATGATGGACAGATACATATCAGGTCGCGGGTTGGATAACCGTACGGGCGCTTTTATTGTAGCAGAAGTATTGAGGAAATTGTCTCAGAAGAATATTAATGTAGGTGTGTATGCAGCGAGTACTGTAAACGAAGAAACGAATATGGGCGGTGCCTATTTCGCAGCTGCTGGTCTTGAACCGACTATGGCGATTGCTGTTGATGTAACATTTGCGACGGATTATCCTTATGTGAATAAGAACAAGCATGGAGATATTAAACTAGAAGGTGGCCCTGTATTAGCGAAAGGTGCGCCGATCAATATTAAGATAAATCGTTTACTAGAAGAAGCGGCAAGGTCTAAAGGGATGAGCGTTCAATATGAACTTACTCCTCGTATGACGGGTACCGATGCCGATAAAATGCGTCTAACAGGGAAGGGCGTCCCAATTAGTCTCGTATCATTGCCGCTACGATACATGCATTCGCCAGTTGAAACAGCGAGCATACAGGACATTGATGAAGAAATTGAGCTTCTAGTTACGATGATTGAAAGTATGACAGGTCAGGAAAGTCTTAATCCGTTAGAAGATTAATCAAGAAGAAGGAAAAAAGCCCCCGAATCGGAAATGATTCGGGGGCTTTCTTATCTACCTAACCATCCGCCGTCAACGGCTAATTGATGACCATGGACGTAATTCGAAGCTTCTGAAGCAAGAAACACTGCAGTCCCCTTAAAGTCATCCGGTTTCCCCCAGTCTCCGGCAGGGATGCGGTCTAGTATTTGTTGATTCCTGTTTTCATCATTGATTAATGCAGTATTCATTTCTGTGGCTACATAACCAGGAACAATCGTATTTACATTTATATGATGCTGGGCCCATTCATTGGATAACGCCTTCGTTAACTGTGAAACCCCGCCTTTTGAAGCTGCGTATGCAGGAACATTGATACCGCCCTGATAAGAAAGCAAGGAAGCAAAGTTGATGATTTTTCCGCTTTTTTGTGGAACCATATACCGTCCGGCCTGCTGACATAGTATCCATGTTGTTTTTAGATTGATATTCAACACGTCATCCCAATCAGATTGAGGAAAATCCACAGCCGGAGATCGTCTCTGGATCCCTGCTGCATTGACAAGAATATCGATTTGACTAAAACGTTCCACAACATCAGGTATAGCGCGTTCTACCTCTTCCTGTCTATTTAGATCGCAAGGAATAATTTCGCATTTTCGTCCTAAGCGTTCTATTTCCTCTTTTAGATCGGTTTTATCTCAATTTCTTTGCAGTAACGCTAGATTTGCTCCTGCTTCAGCTAATGCTGTAGCGACAGAGCGTCCAATGCCTCGCGTGCAACCAGTAACGGCAGCTACTTTTCCTTCTAAGTTAAATAAATCATAACTCATCAAAAAATCTCCTTTATGTATCATTGATAGAGCGCTTACAAAACCCTATATATGCAACTTCGCTGAAAGTGGAGAAAAATCCTTTCTTTATCGTTTGTGAATATTGAAATATTTTTTCTTCGATTCATTCCGCTCCTATTAATCTTAGCTATAAATTTCATAATCAGGTGTTCTTTTAAAGGGAGTATGTGTATAATGGGAACGTACGTTCTTTTTATTGGAGGGGTAGTTGTGGAGAAAGAAAGTAATAGACAAAACCAGGGAACGATTAAGTGGACCAGCTTGATGTTAACAGAGCACATTGCGACGTTGAAAAAAGTCTGGAAAGAGGATGAACGGGTGAAGAAAGGGTTGATCGCAATGGATAAGGCTGTCGAAGTTGATTTTTTAGTAAGGAGAGCCTTGAACGATTCTCTTCCAGTTCAACTTCGTTACTTTTATGGAGATTCGTTGTGTGAAGAAAGGGTAAAAATTTCTGCTCTTGAGGCGGCGAATAAGAAAATTAGAGTTATAAAGTTAGCATGTAAGTCTGAATTATCGATAGACATTCGTGCGATTACAGATATTAAAATACTATAATAATCAATATATGCTCACCATATAGCAAGCTGGTACATACTATAAAGCTGAGCATATGTACCTTAAGAATAGCAATGGAAAAGAGAATGAGAAAGAAAAATGAATGGATGTTCATTTTGTGAAACATTTTACTGTTCAAATTCTCAATTAGAAGTTATAATGAGAATTGTACTCAACTAAATACGATTCCATCTTCGGGGCAGGGTGAAATTCCCGACCGACGGTGAGGGACCCACTTGGTGTTCTAAGTCCGTGACCCGCTTGGCGCATATATGTGCCGATCGGTGGACCTGGTGAGAATCCGGGACCGACAGTTACAGTCTGGATGGGAGAAGATGTAGAGCGAAAATAGGTATATATGATACCTTTATTTCTCTATGGTCTTTTATCAACCCTGAAGCAACTATATGCTTGAGGGATTTTTTGATGGAATGCACTATAGCGATTTATTCGCTCACCTTCATCTGGGATGTGAATCGAGAGTAAAGATGAAGGAGGAGATCGATGATGAAACCAAGAGGTCAGTCATCCAAATTATTCAAGCTCATTACGCTCTCGTTAATGAGCACCATATCACTATTATTAATGCTGTTGGACTTTCCGCTTCCATTTTTGCCAGGATTTTTAAAAGTGGATTTCAGTGATGTTCCAGCTTTATTTGCGGCATTAATATTCTCACCGGTAGCCGGTATTATTGTGGAAGCTATGAAAAATGGCCTTCACTTCATGCTTGGAAGTGGAGACCCTATTGGTGCAAGTGCTAACTTCTTAGCTGGAGTTATGTTTATCTTGCCAGTTTCCTTGTTATATCACCGTTTCAAGAGTGTAAAAGGTGTTGTATCTGGTCTTGTGACAGGTACGATCGTAATGACACTCGGTATGTCTGTATTAAACTATCTTGTCATCCTACCAGCTTATACATGGTTGATGGGCTTTGAAGTAGCAGGATCAAAAATGGCCTATGTAACAGCATTTATCATGCCGTTTAATGCTGTAAAAGGCATTATCGTTGGAATGCTCTTTGTTCCTTTATTCGTAAAAATGAGGCCATGGTTTGAACAGAAACAAACGAAATCAATTAAAGCTGCATAGCAATAAATATATAAAGAAGTCCCCTGCACTAATGTGCAGGGGACTTCTTTGTATTCTTGAATATGTACTTAATGTTTATCAATATTTGCTCAAGAATATGGTAGTGATGTTGAAGACTCGAAGCTGACAGAATGTTTCCGTTTGCGTTGTTGGAGCGTGAGGTGGTTCGGGAAAGCGAGTCGTCCCCCAGACATCTCTAGCACTCAAAAAAAGTAACGACCCTATCTACATAAAAGTTCCTGCTATTCAATAATATTCTATATTAAATAGGGGTATGGGGTTGGGGTGTTTGATAAAAAGAACATCACACTTTAGAAGTGTGATGCTCTTTATGGTTGAACCTAAACGTCGCGGCGTTTTTTAATGCTGTATTTTGTATGAGCGACAACGGTTTTCTCGAAGTCTAAATTACGCTCATGAAAATCATCCATGATTGTCATGTCGCAAACAACCGAGTTTTCTAATTTAGAAGAAGTTACGACAGCTTCTAACTGTTGGCCGTCTCTTTGGAAGGTGATAATATCGCCTTCGGTTGCTTTATCTTCTTCTTTTACTTTTTCTTCCTCTTGTTGTTGCTGTTCTTCTTCTGCATTTTTCTTTTCAAACGCAGCATTTACTAAATCTTTGCTCATATTTTCATCAGCCATGAGAAGTTCCCCTTCCTAGTGAAATGTAGTTGTTTTTTGTTTTTCGTTTGTGTCAAGATTCAGGCCAAGGGTTTCCTTATCTATACCCTTATTCAAAGGCCGTCATTCTCCCTAGAGTATTACTCTAACATGATTCTTTTTTCTATTTAAACAAGAAGTTTAAATAGAATCAATAACTTCTTCATACATTTTAATGGATTTGTTAAACGTTTACAAAGGTAATGAGGATTTTGTTCCCTACATCAGGAATGTTTCCGTTGGGTTTAACCTATAAAAAGTAAAGGCTAAATAGGTAGCAAACGTTGTCCAAAGGAGGTATGGCACAAGGAGCCATGGGCTAACCTTATTGTACTTCCGGATTAAAATGATTAGAATGCCGGTTGTAACGGCTACTAAAAAAGTATCTACCGTCGCAAGTAGTAAGTCTTTCATCTCAAATTGGAAGAAGCTAAATAATTGATTCGTTACATAATTAATAATAAAGATGATCCAAAACAGTGGGGAAAATGGCTCTTCTCCCTTTGAATTCCACGCCAACACAATAGATAGTGAGATAAAGGCGAAAAGTACAGCCCAAATGATTCCGATTATTGATCCTGATGGAGTCCAGGAAGGCTTGTCTAAGCTGTTATACCATTCTTGATCAATAGGAAACAAGAATCCTGATATGCTAAATAACCCGTAAATAAGTAAGAAAAGTAGAGTTCCTTTTACTACTTTGTTCATGATCTCCTGCTCCTTTCCAATGAATTAGACAAAGAGGAAGGCAAGCTACACAACATATGTTGTTATATAGCTTGCCTCATATGTGCCTTTTCCATTAAGAGGATTCTTCTTGTTCTTCAACCAAGTATCGAGCAGTAGGCATCGCCTGTAGTCGCTCATAGGGGATGGGTTTCCCTGAATGTTCGGAATAGCCATATGTTCCTTTTTCTATACGTTCGAGTGCTGCATTAATCTCCTCAAGCTGTTCCTCCGCATGTTCGCTAAGAGTGTAAGCTTTTTCTCGTTCAAATTTCTCAGTGCCAAGGTCGCCGGGGTGGCTATTTACATTTGATAATTCACCGACTGAGTTTCCTTGGTCCTCTTCTTCATTTACATAACCATCATGATTATGGTGTTCCTTTTCCGCTTCTTCTTTCATAACATGTAGTTGCTTTTTAAGTTCTTGTAATTGCTGATCAGTTAACATCATGAATACTCCTTTCAAATGAGGGAGGAGGAGAGACTATTTCTTTTTTGGAACAACACCGACGGTACAGCGCGAAAGGCAGATCAGTTCATCTTCTTCATCCACTACTTTGATTTCCCATACCATTGTACTTTTCCCAATGTGTGTTGGAGTAGCAATGCCGTAAACCGTACCGCTTCGCTTCGCTTTAATATGGTTGGCGTTAATTTCAATGCCGAACACATTATATTCTTCCATATCAACGTGGAGAATAGAACCAATACTTGCTGCTGTTTCCGCAAGAGCGACGCTTGCCCCTCCGTGTAAAAAACCAAGAGGCTGGTGGGTACGCTCATCTACAGGCATAGACAAAACGACACGTTCCTTTTTCATCTCAACCTCTTCAATCCCTAAAGCTCCCAATAATGTATTTTTAGCTGTTAAATTCATATCATCGTTCCTTTCTTTTTTATTTCCTTTTCAATCTAGAATCAAACATAACGGTACTTCTATCTGTATTCCTCTTATGATGTGGACAATCCTGCCTTTGAATAAAAATGCTCCCCTCCAAAGACAACAGTTATTAATTTAAACTGTCTACTTAGAGGGGAGCATTTGAATAATGATGAACTATTTTGGTTACCTATTTCATTTAGACAGAACGATGGGTGCGCTTCAAAGTGAAATGTTCCATTATTCTGCTTCCTTTTACCATGATACGGGTATAATAAATTGAAATAATAGCGAAAGGCCAAGTAAAAAGCCAAAGATTGTATTGGTCTGAGCTGTATATTTCATAGCTGGCATCATTGCCAAAGGAGTAGAATTTTTGGAGAATGTTTGAACAGCTCCTTTGGGTTTAGCTAAACTGATCAATACGATTAGAGACCATAAAGGAAGTAAGCCAATTGCAATATAAATAATTGTTAATACGTAAGCTAACCCAAACAACGTGGCAAGGAAGCGAATGGCTCCTTTACGTCCAAAGAGAATGGCCAGTGTTTTTCGTCCGTTCTCTTGATCTCCTTCTAGATCACGTATGTTGTTAGCAAGTAAAATTGCGCCGATTAAAATGGCAACAGGAATGGAAATAAGAATCACTTGAGATGTTACCATATTCGTTTGAATGTAGTAACTGATTCCTATAATGACGGTCCCCATAAAGAATCCAGAAACAAGCTCACCAAAAGGTGTATAAGCTATTGGGTAAGGGCCTCCTGTGTATAAATAGCCGCATAACATAGAAGCAATGCCAATTGCAGCAATCCACCAAGTCGTTAAGATACAGATATAAACACCTAAAATCATTGCTACACCAAAGAAGCTGAGCGCAAGTGCTAATACCTTTTTGGGAGGTATGCCATCACGAACAATAGCTCCGCCGATTCCCACAGATTGCTCTGTATCTAAACCACGCACATAGTCATAATACTCATTGAACATGTTTGTAGCTGCCTGGATGAGGATTGAAGCCAGAAGCATAGCGAGAAATAAACCTAAATGAAACGAACCATCAAGTCCTGCCAACATAGTACCAATGAATACAGGCACAAACGCTGCAGTTAACGTATGTGGTCGTAACAATCGCCACCAAACTTGCCAACCTTTACGTTCATTCAAGGCTGTTTGTATATCTTTTTTGTTCATGCTTTGCATCTTTTTCTCTCCTTAATTATGACTATTTTATAATAGTCCTATTTCAGTTTAGGCAAACTGTATGACACTGTCAATACGGAAAGAGCCTTTAGGAGCTACCATATAGGTGCTTGTATTGGGTAGTTATGCTTGTTAAAACTTCTCTATATAAAAGTATTGAATTTACTGTTTTTATTGGGATAACAGGATGCGGGTCGTTCGACGTTGTCACAGGACGTGACGGTTTTAGTCGAACTTCCTCTTCATATGACCAAGCCCCCTGTGCTTTTCTGGATCTAGCTCCGGCGGGTAAGGGCTAGCGAGATAAGTAATCTACTTCCAGTCTGCTACGCAGACTTGCAGCAGCTTACTTATCCGTACGCCCTTGACCAACCCGCCTGCGCTTTTCATTAGATCTAGCTCCGGCTCCTAGCCCCTAGTGTCATAAGCAAGAGAACTGCAGTCCGGTCCGCGAACTTCCGTTATCTTGCTTATGCATACGGGGCTGAACAGTCGCCTGTGCTTTTCTTTGATCTAGCTCCGGCGGGGAGGGCCTAGCGTGATAAGTCATCTTTTCTCCAAAGGCTAATCGCCTTTTCCGAAAAGCTGTCTTATCCGGCCCCACACGAGGTGGGGTCGTTCGACGTTGTCACAGGACGTGACGGTTTTAGTCGAACTTCCTCTTATGCAGCCGCCTGCGCTTTTCTTTAGATCTAGCTCCGGCTCCTAGCCCCTAGCGTCATAAGCAATCTACCTCCAGTCTGCTGCGCAGACTTGCAGTAGCTTGCTTATGCGTACGGGGCTGAACAGTCGCCTGTGCTTTTCTTTTTACTTGTTCTATATTAAAAAAGGGAATAAAATAAAGATGGGATTTTATGATTTATAATGATTTTTCGATATAATAGTACTGTTGTGCCAAAATATATAGTGACAAAGTCCCTGATGATTGGAGGGCATTCATTTGATTGAAACAACTTCGTTTTATCATGAAAAGCTTTATAAAGCTCTTTCAAATAGAAAGCATATAGACACGCCTCAGCTTATAAGTGTAACCACTAGGTTAGATTCAGTTGATTCCCTTGGTTTTTTCCAGGCGGGGAAAGTTTATCAGGGGGAACGGGTATATTGGACAAGTGCTGATACAGTGTTCACTCTTGTAGGTGTCGGGTCGGCTTATACCTTTGAGGCTGAGCAAAATCGCTTTTTCTCGACTAGGCAAATGTGGAATGATGTTCTAGAAGAGGCTATAATTGACAACCCATACGAAGTTCCCGGCACAGGGCCTGTTGCTTTAGGTGGGTTTTCGTTTGATCCTTTAAAGGAAGAGAATGGAACATGGAGTGATTTTCCTAACAGTAAAGTCTTAATTCCAATGTATTTGTTGACTGAGTGGGGAGAAGAGACCTATTTAACGATTAATATGATGATTCATCCAAACGATAACGAGGATGAACTATTTAATCTTGTTACAGAAGAATACCAGAAATTACTTGCTGGAACGTTCACTTATGAAGATGATGTGAGGGTTACGAATCAAGAAGAAGTTCGTCCTTTTGAATTCAAAGAAATTGTATCTAAAGCGACGGATCATATAAAAAGTAAACGATTAGGGAAAGTTGTTTTGGCCAGAGAGATGATTCTGTCATTTTCAGATGATCGTAAGGCTTCTTCTGTAATCCGCCAATTGAAAGAAGAGCAGACACAAAGTTATATATTTGCGTTTGAAAGTGGAGACTCTTGTTTTGTGGGAGCGACACCTGAACGCCTTGTTAAAGTTGAAGAAAATGAACTGTTATCAACGTGCTTGGCAGGAACGGTGCCACGTGGCAGAACTCCAAAAGAAGATGAAGCTTTAGGCCAAGCGCTGATCCGTGATGAGAAAAATTTGCAGGAACACGACTTTGTTGTACAAATGATAAAAAAAGCTGTAACAGGTTGTTGTGAAAATGTTCACGTACCAGATTCGCCTGTTTTATATCCGCTTCGTAACTTGCAACACCTTTATACACCTGTGAGTGGAACGCTTAAAGAAGGTGTATCGTTATTAGAAATCGTTGAGAAGCTCCATCCGACTCCTGCTTTAGGTGGGTATCCAAGAGAGGATTCTCTTCAGTTTATCAGAGATTATGAACCTTTCCATAGAGGTTGGTATGCCTCACCGGTAGGTTGGTTTGATAGTTATCAAAATGGTGAATTTGCTGTTGCTATACGCTCAGCGTTATTAAAGAAAGATCAGGCCATTCTTTTCTCAGGGTGTGGAATTGTAGAAGACTCTGATCCTGATGAAGAATACAAAGAAACTGCTGTTAAGTTCTTACCTATGATTCATGCTTTAGGAGGAAGAGAATGACACATACAGAAACCCTTACTAGATATGTGGCCAATTTTGTAGATGAGCTCGTCCAGACAGGATTAACCGATGTGGTCCTTTCTCCTGGATCGAGGTCCACACCATTGTCCATGACCTTCGCAGAACACGAAGCGGTGAACCATTGGATACATGTAGATGAACGTTCGGCAGCTTTTTTTGCGTTGGGTATAGCGAAAGAACAGCAAAAGCCAGTTGCGCTTGTATGTACATCTGGAACAGCAGCTGCCAATTATTATCCAGCGATTGTTGAAGCCTATTACAGCCGTGTTCCTTTATTAGTATTAACGGCTGACCGACCTCATGAACTTCGGAATGTAGGAGCTCCTCAGGCAATTGATCAGATTCATATGTTTGGTCAGTACGTAAAGTGGTTCGAGGAGATGGCGCTACCTGAGAGCAGTGAAGAAATGCTTAGGTACGTACGCAGCAAGGCTGCGAGAGCGTTTTACACATCCCTTGATCATAACCCTGGTCCTGTCCATCTGAACTTTCCGTTTCGTTCACCCTTGATTCCTGATTTCTCACTCGATCATTTATGGGGAGAAGGTTCTGCACGATCGTTTCATCATGCTTATCAAGGGGAAAGGACGGTTCAACCGGAGGTCATTGCGGAGATTAAATCAAGGGTAGACAAGCATCAAAAAGGTTTAATTGTATGTGGCCCTCAAACGGATCAAGATTTACCAGCTTCGATAACGCAGCTTGCTCGATATTTACAGCTTCCGGTACTAGCAGACCCGCTATCTCAAGTTCGCTCTGGTCAACATGAGAAGGACCATGTAATTGAAAGCTATGATGCAATATTAAAAAGTCCAACCGTGAGAGAGCAGTTTGTTCCTGATTTTATTATTCGCTTTGGAGCTATGCCTGTTTCGAAACCTTATTGGCTTATGCTCCAGGACCATCCTGAAATTGAACAGTACGTTATAGAATCTTATGAAGGCTTCCGAGAACCAAGTGGAAATGCAGCTTCTCTTATATTTGCTGATGGCAAACACTTCTGTGACACTTGGGTTAATCATTTTGAGTCATCTTTCTTTGATGTTGAATGGCTAAAGAAATGGCAAGAAGCCAATCAACTTGCTAAAGCATCGCTAATAGAAGATGAAGAGGGGACCCTCTCAGAAGGTCACGTCTTTACGGAGATCTTAAGGAGTTTCCCTGAAGAAGGCTCTCTTTTTGTAGGAAACAGTATGCCGATTCGCGATTTAGATACTTTTATGCTTACCACGCCAAAATCGATTCGAACACTAGCTAATCGAGGTGCTAATGGCATAGAT
This sequence comes from Pontibacillus salipaludis, assembly GCF_014642405.1. Classification (GTDB taxonomy): domain Bacteria; phylum Bacillota; class Bacilli; order Bacillales; family BH030062; genus Pontibacillus; species Pontibacillus salipaludis. The sequence continues at coordinate 79,368 of NZ_BMIN01000004.1, read as the reverse complement.
GGAGTTGTCTCAAGTGCACTTGGAGCAGCTGCCTACGGTGAGAAGGTTACTCTTGTGTTGGGTGATTTATCGTTCTTTCATGATCTCAATGGTCTATTTGCAGCGAAACAGTTTGACTTAGATCTTCGAATTGTGGTGATCAACAACGAAGGGGGAGGCATTTTCTCTTTCTTGCCTCAAGCTGAGCATAAGAAACACTTTGAGCCTTTGTTTGGAACGCCTTTAGCCCTTGACTACAGTAAAGTCATTGAGATGTACGGTGGACAGTATGAAGAAGTAGCCTCATGGGAGCAATTCCGAGATTCTTTAGGTAGAACTTCTGAAGCTAAAGGATTGTCCGTCATTGAAGTAAAAACAAACAGGGAAGAAAATGCTGCTTGGCATCGTCAAAAGTGGAAACAAATTGAACGTGCCTTATTAGAAAGGTGATGATTGACGATGTATGTAAAGGTACACGAACAAAATTATTGGGTTGATATAATAGGAGAAGGAGAGCCTGTATTGCTTTTGCATGGTTTTACAGGGTCTCACTCCACATGGGACGAACTAGTAAGCACCCATCAAGGAGAAATGCAGTGGATTAGAATAGATCTTCCTGGGCATGGAAAAACAGAGGTTACAGAAGATTTTACGATGGAGTCTGTTTGCAAGGATATTAGCGAACTTCTAGCACAGTTGTCCTTGTCATCTGCCCATGTAATAGGCTATTCTATGGGTGGAAGAACAGCTCTTTCATTTGCCATGGCCTACCCTGAAATGGTGAGAAGTTTAACGCTTGAAAGTGCAAGTCCTGGACTTCACTCCACACAAGATCAACTTGCTCGTCAAACGAAAGATGAAGGGTTAGCACAATCTCTAGAGCAAGAGGGTATGGAAGCTTTTGTGGACAAATGGGAGGATCTCCCTTTGTTTGAAAGCCAAAAAGGTTTATCAGAAGATATCCAGAACAGAATTCGTAGAGAGCGTTTGAGTCAGACACCAAAAGGATTAGCTGCTTCTTTACGTGGTATGGGTACAGGTGTACAACCATCTTGGTGGGACCGCTTATCCACATTTACAAAGCCCGTTCTACTTGTTACGGGTGAATGGGATGAGAAGTTCACATCCATTGCCAAACAAATGGAAGATCAATTTCTGAATGCAAGCCATGAAAGCATACCACAAACTGGTCATGCAATTCATGTGGAACAAGCGCAAACTTTTGCTAAAATAGTATATGACTTCATCGTTTCAAGTGAAACTGAATGAAAGCGCTATAATTAAAAGGAGGAATTTACATATGTCAGCAGTAGAATGGATTAATGAACGTCATTATGATGACATCCTTTATCAAACTCATGATGGAATTGCAAAGATTACCATCAACCGACCTGAAGTACGAAACGCTTTTCGCCCTCACACGGTTAAAGAATTATTAGATGCGTTCTCTTACGCACGCGATGATTCTAAAATCGGTGTAATTGTTCTTGCTGGTGCAGGAGATGATGCATTCTGTGCAGGAGGAGATCAGAAAGTTCGCGGTCACGGCGGTTATGTAGGAGAGGACGAAGTACCACGTCTTAATGTATTAGACTTACAACGTTTAATTCGCGTTATTCCAAAGCCGGTTGTAGCAATGGTTTCTGGATATGCGATTGGTGGTGGCCACGTTCTTCACGTAGTATGTGACCTTACAATTGCAGCGGACAATGCAATCTTTGGACAAACTGGACCAAAAGTTGGAAGTTTCGATGCAGGGTACGGAGCTGGATTATTAGCTCGTATGGTTGGTCATAAGAAAGCTCGCGAAATTTGGTACTTATGCCGCCAATATTCTGCTAAAGAAGCAGAAGATATGGGTATGGTAAATACGGTTGTGCCATTAGAGAAGCTTGAAGAAGAAACCGTACAGTGGTGTCAGGAAATGCTTGAGAAATCACCTACGGCTCTACGCTTCTTGAAAGCGTCCTTTAACGCTGATACCGATGGTCTTGCGGGGCTTCAACAAATGGGAGGCGACGCAACGCTTCTTTATTACACTACAGAGGAAGCAAAAGAAGGTCGCGATGCCTTTAAAGAAAAACGCAAACCGAACTTCAAACAGTTCCCGCGTTTCCCATAAGCCGATTGTTGTTTAGAGGGTGCCTGTGAAGAGCTCCCCCTCCTAATGGGGGCTCCACAGGCAGCCTTTTTTTATTAGCTGTCTGATATTGTTGATTATTATGTTCTATATAAGTTTGTTATATGGAACACTTGAAACTGAGTTATCTTTGTCTGGTTTGGTCGTTACGTTAGTTGAGTGCTGGGGGTGTCTGGGGAACGACTCGCGTTCCGCGGGCGAGCTGTCGAGCCTCCTCGGGAAACCCACCCTGCGGGGTCTCGTCGACCTCTTTCTCCCGCAGGAGTCTCCCCGTTCCCCAGACACCCCTGGCTCTAGTTTGTACAAACGACCCTGTAGCTTTTGTGTGGGGTAGTTTGCAGCGAGCCCACATTGCGCATGTTTACGTTAAATCTAATATGGAAAAGATGGTTCGGGAAATTGCGAGACTCCTGCGGCAGAAGGAGCCTAGGGGAGACCCCGGAGGGAGCGGATGCGACTGAGGAGGCTCCCCAGCTCGCCGCGGAAAGCGAGTGATTTCCCGAATCATCTTACCCTCAATTTAAGCAAACGGAAACATTTTCTCGGCTTCGAGTCTGCAACAATCCTGCCATGTTCTTGAACAAACTTGTTAGATAATCATAATTTTTGGTGATGTTAATAGTGGAAAGGGTGAGAAATATGAGCGAACAAACAATGCCGAATTGGTTAGACCAGCGTGCTTTTTTGACACCAGAACGTGTAGCTCTTGTCACAGAAGATGAGATCCTGACATTCTCCGAACTCCAAAAACGAACAAAAGAGATGGCATCACGCTTATCTTCCCTTGGAATTCAAAAGGATGAGCATATTGCTGTTTATGCTAAGAGTTCTGTTGAAATGGTTCAAATGATACATGCTCTTTCCTATTTGGGTGCTGTTGGGGTGATGTTGAACACGCGGTTAACGATCGAAGAGCTTGTTTTTCAAGTAACCGACTCCAGTTGTGCTTACATTATAGGAGAAGATTCATTTAAGGACACATTAAAAGAAATAGGAAAGCAAACAGAAACCCCATCTTTATCATTTGAAGAGTTGAAAGGTTATCAAACTGTTCCCTCTTCGATGTTTGAAGAGGTCATCATGGACGCTCCTTATACGATCCTTTATACATCTGGGACTACAGGTTCTCCAAAAGGGGTTATGCTTTCTTACAGTAACCACTGGTGGAGTGCAGTAAGTTCAGCCTTGAACCTTGGTATAACAGAAAAAGACCAATGGTTGGCTGCGCTTCCTCTATTCCATGTCGGTGGGCTGTCTATTCTTATGAAAAGCGTGATTTATGGAATGCCAGTTCATTTACACACCTCATTTGATATTGAAGCGGTGCATGATGCCATCATGAATAAAGGGGTTACAACGGTTTCAGTTGTATCGGTTATGCTTGATGGCCTTTTAGACCGATTAGGCTCTGAACGTTATCCCGCTAATTTTAGAGGAATGTTACTAGGAGGCGGCCCTGCTCCAGAAGTGTTGTTACATAAAGCGGCAGAAAAATCTGTTCCTGTTTTTCAAACATATGGTATGACGGAGACGGCTTCTCAAATTGTTACACTTAGTCCTGATTATGCCTTAGACAAGATTGGATCGGCTGGTAAACCTTTATTTCCTGCTCAACTTTCAATTGAACTAGATGGTAAACCAACAAGTGCCCATGAAATAGGAGAAATTGTTGTGAAAGGTCCAATGGTGACGGCCGGTTATTATAGAAGGCCTGAAACCAATGAAGATACGATTCAACAAGGGTGGCTTCGTACTGGTGATCTAGGGTTTAAAGATGAGGATGGCTTCCTATATGTAGTTGACCGTCGAAAAGATTTGATTATATCAGGAGGGGAGAATATCTATCCTGCTGAAATAGAAGGCGTTTTAAGCAGCCTCGAAAAAGTGAAAGAAGTTGGAGTTGTTGGCAAGGAAGATGAAAAGTGGGGGAGCGTCCCAGTAGCTTTTATTGTAGTAAGAGAAGGAATGGCGCTTACAAGGGAAGATATAGCAGCTTTCCAGAAAGAACATCTAGCCTCTTACAAACAGCCGAAAGAGATTTACTTTGTTAATCATTTACCTCGTAATGCAACGAACAAGCTTTTACGCAGGGAGCTTGCCAACTGGCTAAAACAGAGGAGAAATGTACAATGAACCTGACTTCTGTGAAGCTACATCGATATAAGATGGATCTTGTTACGCCCTTTACGACACATGCAGGTACGGTTAAACAGAGAGAGGGCATTCTTGTAGAAGCGATTGATTCAAGTGGTCGCTCAGGATGGGGAGAGGGGGTAGCCTTTTCAACTCCCTTTTATACTGCTGAGACGGTGGAAACCTCGTGGATTATGATGAAAAACCATTTTCTCCCTATGCTTCAAGAGAGCCTGATTCACCATCCTGCAGATTTACCTAAGATAGTAGAGAAGGAGCAGGGGCATCAAATGGCCAAAGCGGCTCTAGAAGGGGCTGTGTGGGATTTGTATGCAAAGCAACAAAATCAATCCCTGGCTTCTCTCATTGGAGGTGCTCAGCATTCTATCCCTGTCGGTGTTGTCGTGAGCTTATCAGAGAATCTTGGTGAACTAGTTCCGTATTATGAGAGTCAAGGGTACAAGCGTGTAAAAGTGAAGGTTCGAAAAGGGTATGAAAGGGAGGACATTGAAGCGGTTAAACGTTTATCATCTAACATTTCCGTAATGTTTGATGGAAATGGAGCTTATGGTGAAGAGGATCTCGAGCACCTTGCGTCATTAGATGACCTGGGCCTTCTGATGATTGAGCAGCCGTTTGTGTCTGGTGATTTCTATTTGCACAGAGAACTGCAACAACGGATGGACACACCTATATGTCTTGATGAGAGTATTGAAAGCTATCATGATGCTTATCAGGCGATCCAACTAGGAAGCTGTAAGACCATGAATATCAAAATCAGTCGTGTAGGTGGATTAACCGAAGCACTGAACATTTATGATTTATGTGTAGCTTCAGGTGTAGATGTGTGGTGTGGTGGGATGCTTGAAACTGGGATTTCAAGGGCGCACAATATAGCATTTGCCTCCCTTCCAAACATGACGATTCCAGGAGATATATCGGCTTCAAAACGTTACTGGCATGAAGACGTCATTACCCCTGAAGTCGAGTTGCAAGATGGAAGGGTGGAGGTCCCCCGACATACGCCAGGTATTGGGTATGAGGTAAATCGGCAACAGGTGAATCGGATCACACAAGAAACGTATATCTATCTGTTGTAAGAGTATCCCTCATAGCGGATGCTCTTATTTCATGAATAACTACTTATTAGTGATGCCTCTACCTTATCTTGAACCAAGAAATTTATATCCTGTCTCAAGTTTCCGTGGCCGACTTAAGGTGCTAGTTCTAAAGGTATAATCTGTAAGCGGTTAATCTGTTTAACTGCATGAGTAAAAATGATCATTCCTTTAGATTTAGGTTTATATTTCTTAGTAAACGGCTATTTCTCCACTATCTGATCGTATTGGAGGCTATAAGAAATGAATCGTTTTACTATTCCAAGAGATATTTATTTCGGAGAAAATGCGTTAGAGACATTAGAATCCTTAGAAGGTAAGAAAGCCGTTCTTGTCATTGGCGGTGGTTCCGTTAAGGAGAATGGAAATTTAGATAAAATACAAAGTCACTTAGCGAAAGCTAATATAGAAACTAAAGTGATTGAAGGCATTACGGAAGAGCCTTCTACTCAGCTTGTCCAGGATCATTTGGGAACATTAAATGAATATGAACCAGATTGGATCATCGGCATTGGTGGAGGTTCTCCAATGGATGCCGCCAAAGCAATGTGGATTTTCTATGAACGTCCAAACCTTTCATTCGAAGATGCTATGCAACCATTTAACCTGCCTGGTCTTCGTACGAAGGCTAAATTCATTGGAATCCCAACTACAAGTGGTACAGCTTCTGAGATCTCAAACTTATCCGTTATTACGGATTCAGAAACAGGTGTGAAGCACCCTCTTGCTGATTTCGAACTTACGCCAGACTTGGCTGTGATTGATCCAGTAATGGTAGAATCTATGCCGCAAAAAGTCATTGCTTATAGTGGTATGGATGCTGTCACACACAGTATTGAAGCTTATGTGGCTAAACCACGTACGACGTTTACAGATTCTCTAGCTATTGAGGCTCTAGAAACTCTAGATGAGCATTTGCTTAGTTCTTATAAAGGGAATCAAGAATCTAGAGAGAAAGTTCACTATGCTCAAGCGATGGCAGGTATGGCATTTGCGAATGCGGTACTTGGTAACGTTCACAGCATGGCCCATAAGAGTGGTCCAACATTTGAAGTTCCACATGGCTGTGCAAACGGTATTTATCTTCCGTATGTGATTCAATTTAACCGAAGTGTAGTTGGAGATCGCTTTGCTAAAATGGCTAAACGTCTAGAATTAAAAGGCGACACAGAAGAGCAGCTAGTAGACTCTCTAATCGAATGGGTTCGTGAGTTGAATCGTGAAATGGGTGTGCCAAATACCCTTAAAGAGTTTGGTGTTTCCGAAGACTTGTTCAAGGAGCACGTTGACCAAATGGCTAAGAATGCAATGGATGATCCATGCACAGGTACGAACCCGCGTGAAACTTCTGAAGAAGAAATGAAAAAGCTATTTGAAGCCGCTTATTATGGTAAAGAGGTAACGTTCTAAAGGTATAGGATATAGCCACCGTTTTTTAAAGACGGTGGCTTTTTTGTGTTGTTTTGTGATGTCGTAATGGGGGAGTTTTGTATTCATTTACTGCATTGAATAATGAATGTAATGAACACTTTGCATAAACAAGTATAAATTTGGAAAAGGTAAACCCCGAGACTATGAAAAAGGAGACGATGAAATGAAGAGAGTTTATTGGATGATTCCAAGTTTAGTGCTAGCTTTTAGTATGCTGATTACGCCTGTCATTCATCAAGTTTCAGCAGCAGAGATCACAGAACAAGATACTTCCGTACAAGAAGGTATAGACAAGGTGGTAGCAGAGATTGACACATTACAAAAAGCTATACAAGGTAATGGGGAACTTATTAAGGTCAACGAAGCAGGTAAAAAGATAGATGAAGCATGGGATTTAATCGAAGAGCAAGTTGAAGAAAAGAACCCAGAAGCTTATAAAAATATTGAAGAGAGTCTCTATCCTTTAATAGGAGAAGCACAGAAGCCATCCCCAGACATGAAAAAAATTCAAAAATTAATTCCTGAGACCACTGAGAAGTTAAAAGATTATCAGGCATCACTACAGCAATAAAAAAGGATCACCCTTTACGGGTGATCCTTTTGCTTTTTTTATTGGCTCTGTTACTGTTTAGTGTTGATTTTGTTCCATATGCCCCATTATGTTGAACAATTGAAGTTGAGAGAATACTTCCGTTTGCTTAAATTGAGAATAAGGTGGTTCGGGAAATCACTCGCTTTCCGCGGCGAGCTGGGAAGCCTCCTCGTTCGCTCCGCTCAGTGCGGGGTCTCCCCTAGGCTCCTACTGCCGCAGGAGTCTCGCAATTTCCCGAACCACCTTTGCCACATATAGAGGGAACGGAAGCATGCTACATAATGTGGGATGGGAAGTTAAATCCCCGCCATACTCAAGCTGAGGGGACGTTATTCATATTCTGATAAGGGGTGTCTGGGGAACGAGGAGACTCCTGCAGGAGAAAGAGGTCGACGAGACCCCGCAGGGTGGTTTTCACGAGGAGGCTCGACAGCTCGCCTGCGGAAAGCGAGTTGTTTCCCAGACACCCCTAGCTTTCAATAAACGTAACGGCCCCACACACAATAAAAGTGTCTCAGCTTCGAGTTCAACAATTTGTCCTATTCTTGAACAAGTTTGTTATAAAGAATAACAACATTAAGCTTTAACATAGCTTTTTTATTAGGCAACGTTCTCTACAGAAGTGAGTCGTTTTCTTCTCATAGCTACTATAAAGTAACTGATTGTTATGATTACGGATCCGAGTAAGAAGATGGCTAGGATACTACTGTCTTGCCACATTAGGTTATAATCACCTTCGGATATTACAGCTTTAAATCCTTCAACAGAATACGTCATAGGTAACACTGGATTAAACATTTGTAATGGTTCTGGAATCAGTTCTAGTGGGAATGTTCCAGCACTTGTTGTTAATTGCATGATTAGGATTAAAATGGCTATAAATCGTCCTGGATCTCCAAGTGTGGTAACAAGGACTTGAATCATTGCCATAAAGGTAAGACTCGTAAGAATACTAAAGAGATAGAAGTAGGGAACGCTTGCTACTTCAAGGCCTAATCCATATAGGATCACACTAGCTGCGATAACAGCTTGGATCAAACCTGCGCTTACTAGAACTCCGAATTTTGCAAAGAACCAACTGAATGCATTTCGTGGCGCAGCTGATGGTTCTTTCACGGGATAAACAATGGTAATAATTAAAGCTCCAACAAATAAACCAAGAGATAAGAAATAAGGAGTGAATCCAGTCCCGTAGTTAGGGACTTCATTTACACTGTTTTTATCCAGACCGACTGGTTTAGCGAGCATTTCTTCTGTCTTCATGCTCGTTTGTACGTCTTGTGCTTTTGAACTTGCTTCAGAAAGGTTGTTCTCAAATTCACTTGTTCCAGTCGTCAATTCATTGGTACCGCTTGAGAGATCGTTCGCACCTTTTGCTAATCTTTGAGATCCGTCTGCTAATTGAGAAGAACCAGTAAAGAGTTCATTAGCCCCTTGATTGACCTGGTTCGCGCCAGTTGCTAATTCAGAAGCACCAGCATTTGCATTACCTAATTTATCGTTGAATGTTTGGATACCAGCGACAAGTTTCTCTTCCCCTTGAACTAGATCAGAAGCACCGTTAAACAAATCTGTCTGGCCAGCTGATAGAGCTGTAGCTCCTTGTTTTAACGTAGTGTGAGCTTCTGAAAGAGAAGCCATTTGATTGGGAAGAGCAGCTGTTTTGTCTACGATTTTCTGTGAACCAGATGCTAATTGTCCTGTAGCCCCTGCTAGTTGTTGAGCTCCTTGATTTAATTGTTCAAGCTGAGCTAAAATCTTTTCCTGTTCTTCTTTTGGCATTTGTTCAATAACAGGTGCCAATCCGTCTTTCAGTCCGCCCACTTTTTCAGAGAGGGTTGCAGCAGATTGGTCTACTTGTTGTGCGCCATGTTTAAGAGTTTGTAAAGAAGCAGTAAGGTCTTTGGTAGATTGCTCTAGTCCGCCAGATTGTTGAACAAGCTGATCTAGTCCTTGCTCAAGTTGAGCAGCACCATCTTTCGACTGGGAGAGCCCATCTCGTAACTGAATAGCTCCGTTTTTAGACGCATCAGCTCCATTTATGATTTCACTGTATCCATCCTGGAGAGCAGTTAGACCTTGATTGAGGTCTGTTGCCCCCGTTGCTACTTGAGCAGTGCCCTGACGTAATTCTTTTGTTCCATCAGTGAACTGGAGCTGCTTATCAGTAAATGTTTTAAGCTTATCTTTTAATTCTTGTGCTCCTGAATCAAGATCCTTTGCTCCGTTGTTCAATTCACCTGCTTTTGAACTAGCATCAGCTAGGCCGGTCTTTAATTCATTAAATTGAGCAAACATAGCATTAGCATATGTTTCGGACATTTCGTCTGCTAACTTACCTTTCATTTGTTCCGTTGCTGATTCACCAATTTGTGCAGAGAGAAAGTTAAATCCTTCATTCGGGACATATTTTAACTGAAGTTTCTCAGGATTCTCGTCTAAGATGGTTGTAGCAGAAGCGGAAAAATTCTTTGGGATTTCAACTAGCATGTAGTATTCATGGTTCTTTAACCCATCATACCCTTCTTCCTTTGACACAACATCATATTTGAAATCTCCACTGTCCTCTAAATTATTAACAAATTCCTTTCCTACCGTAAGAGGTTCATCGTTAAAATCTGCCCCTTCATCTGAATTGACAATAGCAACCGGGAGTTGATCCATGCTTCCATAGGGATTCCAAAAGGCCCATAAGAACATACCACTATATATGAGCGGGATCATTAATACCGCTATAAATGGAATGAGTATCTTTTTATTGCTACCAATATGCTTTAGCTCAGATAGCCATAGTCTAAAACCATTCATTTAAATTCCTCCTAAATAATAAATGACTAAATCGTTCATTTGGTCATCTTGTGGCAAAAAAAGAAAAGGATCATCAAGATGGTGATAACCCTTTAAACACGTATTCATCAAATAAGTGCATGATTTCTTCTTTTTCAAGTGGTTGATGACGCTCTTCCCAGTCAATAATAAATGCTGTGTAGAGCTTGAACATCATAAAGGCTGTCATTTCTGGATGGCAAGGACGTATATCACCACGTTCGATAGCTTGCTCAATCTTTTCCCTAAGGTAAGCTGTAATTAAGCCCTCTACATTTGCCAGAGCCTCTTGAACGGCAGCTGTACCCATTTCCTTTGCCTCTTGTACCATTTGGATTGTAAGCTGATGACTACGTCGATACTGAAGTAGCTCGTATAAAGCTAGATGAACGTTTTCCTTTAGTGGCTTTTGATCATCAATAACCGATTCAGCTTGCGTTTTCATCTCTAACAAAAGGTTGGATATGATTTCTTGGAAGAGTTGCTCTTTGTTTTTGAAGAAGTTATAAATTGTTCCCTTCCCTACATTGGCTGCTTTAGCTACGTGATCCATAGTCGTTGCCTTGTACCCAAATGTAGCGAACGATTGATTTGCCGCTTTAATGATTTGTTGTTTTCTTTCATTGGACATTTTTTATCACCTGACCATTTGAACGATTTAGTCATTTTGTCTAAATTTGATTATACACCTTTTAATTTTTCATGCAAGTCCTTTTTATAGTGTTGACTTTACTCCTCCTCTTATTTAAAAAGGTGAATTTAAGATAGTGTGTAGGTTAAAGTGACCACCGCAAGGCTTAGGAGCGAGTCCGTTTCAAAGACACCTCTAGTTCCAATAACATATCGGTCCCGTCTAAAATAGTGGGGGAGTGAGCAAGTCGTTAGGCACACGAAAGAAATCTTGTTACACTGTCTCATACTGGGTAAGGGAACTATGCTTACCATCATCATACTTTAAAGAAAGAAGATGAAACAATGAGCGAACAAAATCAAACAAGTCGGTTGCAGTCTATTCCTTTTTCCGTATTGGATTTAGCGCCAATACGTGAAGACGGAGGACCAGCTGATTCTTTCAAAAGAACTGTAGATTTAGCTCAGCATACTGAAAGCCTAGGTTACAATCGCTACTGGCTTGCTGAACATCATAATATGCCGTTTATTGCTAGCTCTGCGACTTCTGTTTTAATTGGCCATGTAGCTTCTCAAACATCTAGAATCAAGGTGGGTTCAGGGGGAGTGATGCTTCCAAACCATGCCCCTCTTGTTATTGCGGAACAGTTTGGAACACTTGAGTCTTTATTCCCTGGGCGCATTGATCTAGGGTTAGGACGAGCGCCAGGTACAGACCAGTTAACCGCTCATGCCTTGCGACGCGGTGGTCAAAGCGGTCCTCATGATTTTCCGGATCAATTAGAAGAGCTTCGAAGTTACTTCGATCCCTCTCGTGGTCCAGCGAATCCTCACGTCCGTGCTTATCCTGGTGAAGGGTTGGATATTCCAATTTGGTTACTTGGTTCAAGTGGCTATAGTGCACAACTAGCAGGGGAAGAAGGATTGCCATTCGCTTTTGCGAGTCATTTTTCTCCTCAAGACACAGTGCCAGCTTTAGATTTATATAGACGAACCTTCAAGCCATCAGGCGCTTTAGAGAAACCACATGCTATGGTAGGAGTAAATGTAATTGCTGCTGAAACGGATGAAGAAGCAGAAAGGTTAGCCACAACGCTTCAACAGCAGTTCTTAAACCTAATACGTAAGAATGAATCTCCATTACCTCCGCCTGTTGATTCAATGGAAGGCATTTGGACGGAGTGGGAGAAGCAAGCATTAAAGCAACAACTAGGTTCTTCCATTATAGGGAGTAAGGAAACTGTAAAACATCAGCTCGAGTCATTTATTGAAAAGACTAGTGCCGATGAGGTCATGGTGATATCCCAGATTTACAATCATGAAGCTCGTCGTCGTTCTTATGAAATTGTAGCTGAACTGTTTAAAGGAGTATAAGAGTAAAAGGGCAGACAATCGTCTGCTCTTTTTTTATGTAGTAAAGGGATGAAGGGTGCCAGTCACGCTTCATCCCTTTACTAAGGTGAAATATAATTTTTTGTGATTGATCTATTTGAATTGAGAAATTTGGGCAAAGTAATCTAGAGTACATTTAAAGGAGGAAGTATGAATGCTTGAAGGAAAATCTGCTCTTATTACTGGCTCTGGTCAGGGAATCGGCTTTGAAATTGCGACTGAGTTTGCAAAAGCTGGTGCAAAGGTTATGTTAAATGATATCAATGAAGAAACACTTAATAAATCTGTAGAGGAATTGAGGTCTCAAGGTCATACTGTTGAAGGTGTAGTGGCGAATGTAGCTAAGGAAGAAGACGTTAAGAACGCCATTGAAAAAACCGTAGAGAAGTTTGGTTCTATTGATATCCTTGTAAACAATGCTGGAATTCAACATGTAGCTCCAGTTGAAGAATTTCCAAGTGAGAAATATGAATTAATCTTGGACATTATGTTGAAGGGACCTTTCTTCGGAATCAAATACGCGTTCCCTCACATGAAAGAACAAGGCTATGGCCGCATACTAAATATGGCTTCCATCAATGGATTAATTGGATTTGCAGGTAAGGCCGGATATAATAGTGCAAAACATGGTGTAATTGGACTCACAAAAGTTACGGCTTTAGAAGGCGCAGACCACGGCATTACGGTCAATGCCATTTGCCCAGGCTATGTAGACACACCACTTGTTCAAAATCAGTTAGAAGACCTAGCAAAGACTAGAAATATTGATAAAGAAAAAGCATTAGAAGAAGTTATCTACCCTCTTGTACCACAGAAGCGTTTACTTCAAGTACAAGAAATTGCAGATTACTCTATTTTCTTAGTAAGCGACAAAGCAAAAAGTATCACCGGTCAAGCTGCTGTTATTGATGGCGGTTACACGGTTCAATAAAACTTTAATACTTATGCCCTTAGAGTATATAAGCTCTAGGGCATTATTTATTTCTGAATATATCCATATATTCCCGCAAATGTGGAAGGGGCCGTTACGCTTATGAGTGCTTGGGCTTGCTCGGGGACAACTCGCTTTCCTGCGGGGAGCTGGGAAGCCTCCTCATTCGCTACGCTCTCTGCGGGGTCTTCCCTAGGCTCCTTTTCCCGCGGGAGTCTCGCAGTCCCCGAGCAAGCCCTGGCTTAAAAGAGATGAACGGCCCCACACGTTGTATGAGAAGGTTTAAAGCTCTCCTATGTGGCATGTTTTCGTTCGTCCTTATATGGGAAAGGTGGGCCTGGAAACTGCGAGACTCCCGTGGGCAGAAGAGCCTAGTCTAGTTCTGGCGTGGAGGACCTAGCGAGACAAGTCATCTTTTTTACAAAGGCTTAACGCCTTTTACAAAAAGCTGTCTTATCCGTACGGTCCTAGGCACCACGCCTGCACTTTTCAATCTAGGTGAGACCCCGGAGACCGGCTTTGCCGGTTGAGGAGGCAGCTCCCCGCAGGAAAGCGAGTGGTTTCCAGGCCCACCTTAAACTCAATTAAAGCAAACGGAAACATTCTCTCAGCATCGAATAATCAAGATTATTGTCCTTTTGGAGCAGATGGTTATCATTTAATCCAAACATCACTATTAGTGAATACAAAAAACAAGAGCTTGGACTTCAAGCTCTTGTTCATACTTAGTGATTAATTAATCCCCATCATGGCTAGGAATATAATCGCAATTGTTGCGACCATTGGGATGAGGAGTCCCACGACGAAAACGTCTTTATAAGAATCTTTGTGTGTTAAACCTGTAACCGTAAATAAGGTGAGAAGCGCTCCGTTATGTGGCAGGATCGATGCTCCTGATGCTACAGAGGTAATGCGGTGGAAAGCTTCTAGGCTTAGTCCTTGTTCAACCGCTATGTCATAATACTCTTCACCCAATGCTTCAAGTGCGATTCCCATACCTCCAGAAGCGGAACCTGTAATCATAGCGAGCAATTGCACCGCAAACGCTTCAGAGAAATATGGACTTAAAGGAATATCAAAGATTAATTCTTTTACTGTTTCAAATCCAGGAGAAGCAGTAACGACAGATCCAAATCCTACGGCAGCACTTGTATTAATAGTAGCCATTACGGATCCAGATGCTCCCCCATTAATAGCAGGAATGAAATCTTTATAGTCTTTAAAATTAAAGAGCATGATAAGGATAATCCCGAATAATAGAGCCACTAAGATGCTAAGGTCTTTAAAAACATTTAATGTTACCACAACCGCAATAAGTGGGATGACAGATAAAATCCAATTTGGAAGTTCATCTTCATTAATTTCTTTAACCTGATTATCTCCTTCAGGTTCTGTGAATTTGTCGTCTTTAGCATCAAGTTGCTTCTGACGAAATTTTAAGTACGCATAGCCACCTATAGCCATTATTAATCCAGCAACTATGCCGAGAATAGGGGCTGCCATCGTATCCGTCTCAAATGTATTAATAGGGATGATGTTTTGAATTTGCGGTGTCCCTGGGATGGCCGTCATCGTAAAAGTGAATGCTCCTAATACAAAGGTAGAAGGTATTAATTTACGAGAGACATTGGCTTCCCTGAACATCGCAACAGCTAAAGGATATACAGCAAATACAACAACGAACAAGCTTACTCCACCGTATGTTAAGATAGCTGCTGAAAGAAGCATTCCTAATATGGCGCGTTTTTGTCCGATTACGCTTGAGATTTTATAAGCAACAGATTGAGCTGCTCCTGTATCTTCCATAAGTTTCCCAAAGATCGCACCGAACAAGAAAATAGGGAAGTAGTCCTTTGCAAATCCTACAAACCCTTCCATATACGTTCCTGTGTAGGCATCGAGTATGTTCATCCCACTTAAGAGGGCTACGATTCCTGACACAAGAGGGGCGATCCATATAATTGACCAGCCTAAGTATGCTAGAGCCATTAAGAGGATAAGACCAATAATAATACTGAGCATAGTAAACCTCCTGATGTTTAAGTTATCTGTTTTACTATGTCCCATTCATTTGCATTTTATCGATCACGCTGTGGAATTAAGTTTTTTCCATATACCCTCCTTATGTAGTAGACACGAAGTTGAGAGAATGCTTCCGTTGGCTCAACATGAGAATAAGGTGGTTCGGGAAATCACTCGCTTTCCGCGGCGAGCTGGGGAGCCTCCTCGTTCGCTTTCGCTCTCTGTGGGGTCTCCCCTAGATTGAAAAGTGCAGGCGTGGTGCCTAGGACCGTACGGATAAGGCAGCTTTTTGGAAAAGGCGTTTAGCCTTTGGAAAAAAGATGACTTATCATGCTAGGTCCTCCACGCCGGAACTAGACTCGCTCCTACTGCCGCAGGAGTCTCGCAATTTCCCGAACCACCTTTGCCATATATAGAAGGAACGAAAGCATGCTAAATTAGGGGGGATGGATTATTGAAGTCCCTCCATACTCGAGCTGAGGGGACGTTATTCATATTCTGATAAGGGGTTTCTGGGAAACGGGGAGCCTCCTGCGGGAGAAAGAGGTCGACGAGAGCCCGCAGGGTGGTTTTCCCGAGGAAGCTCTAAAAAGAAAGAGGAAGTTCGATTAAAACCGTCACGTCAATAGCCAACGTCGAACGATCCCACATCGTGTGGGGCCGCCCGCGGAAAGCGAGTCGTTCCCCAGATACCCCAAGCTCTCAACAAAATAACGGCCCCATTTACACTCAGCCTCTACTTCAAGTCTTCAACAATCCTGCCCTATTGAGGAATAGATGATAATTGCATGGTAATTCAGCAAATAAAAAAACATGAACAGGCTAAGGAGCCTGTGCATGCTTTTGGTTAGGAGAAGATGCGGTCAATTGTATTGATTTCGTCTTGTGATAGCTGAACATCTAGTGTTTTTAGGTTATTCACAACTTGGTCTGATCGTTTGGCTCCTGGAATGATGGTGTCAATCCCATCTCGAGTTAAATACCAAGCTAGTACAACATGGGCTACTTCAACTTGATGGTTCTCTGCAATTGTTCGAACTTGATCAACCTTTTCTAGATTTTTTTCGAACTGTTCACCTTGAAAGTGTGGCATGTTAGCACGAATATCGTTAAATGTTGTGTTCTTATCATACTTACCAGCAAGAAGACCAGAAGCTAATGGAAAGTATGGGACAAAAGATAAGTTATTTTCTTGTATATAAGGGAGTAATTCTTTCTCAGCGTCACGTTGTAACAGGTTATATTCTCCCTGAACAACATCCACATGTCCTTCTTTATTGGCCTCTTTTAATTGATCTAGTGAGAAATTCGAAACTCCAATTGCTCTGATTTTTCCCTCATCTTTCAGCTCTTTAAGTGCTCTTACGGCCTCATCTTTTGGGGTGTTTTCATCAGGGAAGTGAATATAGAATAAATCGATATAATCTGTTTGAAGTCGTTTAAGACTGTTTTCAACAGCTTCCTTTAAGAACTCAGGAGAATTATCAAATACTACATCTTCTCCTACGAACTGGTGAGCACCCTTTGTAGCCAAAATAACTTCTTCACGTTTGCCAGTTTCATTTAGAACTTCACCTATAAGCTCTTCAGAACGTTTAGGACCATAGATAAAGGCAGTATCTAAAAAGTTTATACCATTGTTTAATGCAGTCTTAACTAAATCCTTCCCGACTTGTTCATCTAGGTCAGGGTAGATGTTATGGCCCCCAACCGCATTCGTACCTAAGCCGATTGGATTGACAAGTAGGTTCGTCTTCCCGATTTTAGTTTGTGTTTCCATTACGAGTCGCTCCTTTTAATTAGTTGGAAGGGCTTGTGTTTTCTCCAAGTAATCTGCAATCCCCATAGCTGATACTTCAAAATCAAGTTCTAGAACACTATATATGGCATGATCTCTTGGAACTCCTTTTGAATCTAAGTAAACCGCAACCTTTTCATGAAGACGCTTTTTTAACTTAGTCAGGTCTTCGCCTTCACGTGCAGATTCATGGCCTGCTTCCATAAAGATAGGTAACCACTTTGCAACAGATTTAAACACTTCATTAGGCTGATCTGACATACTAAAGTGACCAAAGTAAATGCGAGTTATGGGGAGAAGGCTTAATTTTTTTATCGTTTCAAGCATTACAAATGGATCGAATTGATTTGGTGAGGTAGAAGGCAAATATAAAGAAACGTTGTGTTCTTCCGTATGTTGGTAACGAATGCCACAAGCATCTCCGGTGAAAAGCCCCTGGCTTTCAGAATCATATATAGAGATATGATGGTTTGCATGCCCTGGTGTATGATAAAAGGTTAAAGTTGCAGTTGGGCCAATTTGTAGTTCGTCTTGCTCATTAACAATCTTAATCCGATCTTCAGGGATAGGTAGTATTGGAGCGAATAAGGGCTCGAACTGATCCCCGTATACTTGTTTCGCTCCAGCAATGAGTTTAGAAGGGTTAATTAGATGGCGTTTCCCTTTCGGGTGGACATAGACGGTGGCTTGAGGACATTCTTGTAGCAATAAACCGGAACCACCAGCATGATCAAGGTGAATGTGGGTCAGGATAATATTCTTTACATCCGTTAGCTTAAACCCAAGATCTTCGAGCCCTTTCTTTATGTAAGGTACAGATGGGGATGGGCCGGTTTCTACCAGGGTAAGGTCTTTATCATCAATAACATATATACCCGTACGCCCAGGCATGCCCAGGTCAAAACCATCGATTACGTAAGTGCGGTGTCCAAGATAGATTGGAGCTTTTTCTTCCATAAATGTCACCTCTCTCTGAATAGTATCTTCATTTTACAAAACATTCAGATTATTGAACAGTATAACGCTTTCAAAGAGAGGTGAGTTCTTATCTTGGCTAATACCCTTTTCCTAAAAATCCTTCACGGTCAAAGGTTTTACGATCGGTTTTTTCTGCTTTATTAATAAATTGTTCATGAAGAGAGGTGGGCTGCTCTTTACGTGCAGGTTTCTTCGTTTCTTTATCCTTATTCATAGTATCACCTCCAGTATAGGGATAGATTTTGTTGTTTTACAAAAAGTATGAAGGGAAATGTTTTTCTAGATTTCAGTAAAATTGTTATGATAAAAAGAGTCATACACATTCGAAAAGGAGTGAACAGTTTATGAAAGCGATTATACATAAAGAAATAGAAGGATTAGACGGATTACATTATGAAGAGTGTGAGGCGCCGCACGTAGATAAAGGGAAAGTGAAGGTGCGACTTAAAACAGCAGGCTTGAACCGACGAGATCTTGCAGTAACAAGTCGCCACAAGATCGAGCAGCCTCCTTTAATATTAGGTTCAGACGGTGCTGGTGTAGTTGAAGAGCTTGGTGAAGGTGTAACAGGATGGAGCATTGGGGATGAGGTAGTCATTAACCCCGGTTTAGGGTGGAAGCATAATAGCGATGCGCCCCCACAAGGATTTGAAATTTTAGGGCTGCCTGATGACGGTACATTTGCAGAATATATCGTAGTTTCGGAAGAGAATATTGAAAAGAAACCTCAACATTTGTCCTGGGAAGAAGCGGGTGTTCTACCGCTTGCTGCACTTACAGCATACCGGGTTTTATTTACAAGAGCGAAAGTGAAAGAAGGGGACACCGTGCTTCTTCCTGGTATTGGAAGTGGTGTTTTGACGTTTGCTTTAAAGTTTGCCAAAGCAATAGGAGCTAAGGTAATCGTAACGTCACGAAGCGAAGAGAAGCTTGAAACCGCTAAAGAGTTAGGAGCTGACCTTGCTATTCCAACCCTTTCTGATTGGGAAGAAGAGTTAGCTGAGGAACAAGTGGATGTGGTAGTCGAAAGTATCGGACAAGCGACGTTTGAGAAATCGCTTGGAGTTGTGAAAAGAGGCGGTACGGTAGTCACATTTGGTGCGACGACAGAAGATAAAGTCGAGATTGATATTCGCAAATTCTTTTATGGACAATATAATTTACTTGGTTCAACCATGGGGAGTCGAGAGGAATTTCAAGACATGCTAGACTTTATTACCAATCATAGCTTAACACCGGAAGTAGATAAAATGTTTGCTCTATCTGATTATCAAGAGGCGTTTGCGTATATAAGAGACTCGAAAAACTTTGGTAAGATTGGTTTTACAATAGGCTAAAAGGACAAGGGGGATCGTATGAGAATATTAGTTGTAGGAGCAGGAGCAGTAGGGGGTTATTTCGGAGGACGGCTACTTGAGAAGGGGGAAGATGTTACTTTTCTTGTGCGTAAGGGAAGGAAAGAGCAGATACTTGGAAGTGGATTAGAGATTGAAAGTGTGCATGGTGACGTTGATCTCCATCCTTCAATCATTACCAAAGAGGAACAGGTAGAGCCGTTTGATGTGATTCTATTATCTACAAAAGCGTATCATTTAGAAGCGGTAATGGAAGATCTGTTGCCTTTTGCTTCAAACGACACAATGATCTTACCACTATTGAATGGTATGGCGCATATGGAAAAGCTTGACCAAGCATTTGGTGCTACCAATGTTCTCGGAGGACTATGTTTTATTGAATCGACATTAGATGCAAGTGGAAAAGTGGTTCAAACCAGTCCCATTCACGACCTTGTCTTTGGAGAGCGAAATGGAGAAAGAACAGAACGGATAGAGGAATTAGAGAAGGCTTTTAGTGGTACTAAAGCGAACTTTAGATTGTCTTCTACTATTGAACAGGAAATGTGGCATAAATACTTGTTTATTTCCACGATGTCGGGTGTGACATCACTATTTCGCTCCCCAATCGGACCTATTCGCGAGAGTGAAGAGGGATTAAAAGTGATGAATGACGTTTTATATAATATATCTGCAATTATGAGAGATCTAAATGCACCTATTAAAGATCAAGTTGAAACATCACTTTTAGATAAGATGCACCAAATGGATTATCGTATGAAATCATCGATGCAAAGGGATATGGAAAAAGGGCAACCAGTCGAGGCAGAGCATTTCTATGGTTATTTGTTAGAAGCAGCGGAATCGCATTCCATAGATTCTCCTTTATTATCAGCCATCCATGGCAATTTAATGGTTTATAGTTCATAAATAGCAAAGATCCTTAAAAAATGGGCATTTAATAGAATGCTCATTTTTTAATACCCTTTTATATTTGTACAGGAAAAAAGAGCATGGAAAAGGTAAAGTGAGTTTGACGTAGGGGAGCGGTTTCACGTACACTTTACGTAAAGTACGATAAACCTTAAAGGTGATGGAATGAAAAATTTGATTAAGGAAAAAAGAAAAGCTAACCAGATCACTCAGGAACACCTCTCTATACAGCTTCAAGTATCCAGGCAAACCATAATATCACTCGAGAAAGGGAAGTATAAGCCTTCACTTGTACTGGCTCATAAACTAGCACAAGTATTCGGCTGTACGATCGAGGATCTCTTTATCTTTGAGGATGATGAGAATATAAAGTAACTCCCGCAAGATCTATTGCTTAAATCCTTTATTGCGATAAAGAACTGAAGGGTGTCTGGCACCCTTTAGTTTGTTAAAGTATCTTTTCTAACGAAGGGGGCTTTTTTTATTTGGTGAATAGTTCGGGGAGGCTTAATAAACACTAATGGAGTAATACTCCTATTTTTACAATAAATATAGGCAAAATTCATGCATAGTAAGGATATTTCTTTTATAATACAAAAGAGGAAATGTGAAATTATTCACATAAAGAACTGAAAGAGAGATGCAAGGAGACGGGATCACTATGAATGTATTAAAACAACATGCTAAGAAACAAAAGGCTACCAGGTTATTGCTTATTGTTTCTTCTCTTCTGTTAGGGATAACGGTTATTGCTCAAGCATTATTCTTTGTATCCATTGTTGATCAAATTTTTCTCAAAGGTGCAAGTTTTGAGGACATTATCCCTGATCTTATTGGGTTATTGTTCGTTTTAGTTGCTCGTTCGGCATTAACCTATTGGAACGGTCGAGCCGGGGTTAAGATGGCATCCAGAGTAAAGGAATATTTTAGATCACAACTTGTATATAAATTCTCTAAAAATCCACTCCAAACATCTATGGAAGGGCAATCAGGGCAGAAAGTAAGTACCGTACTAGACGCTGTTGATGAAATTGACGGCTACTTCAGCCAATACATTCCACAAGTTATTCAAACATCCATTGTACCCGTGATGATTCTTGTTGTGGTTTCTATGGAGCACATCTATTCAGGACTTATCATGATGATTACCGCTCCGTTTATACCCCTTTTTTATATCATTATTGGTATTATGACAAAGAAAAAGTCTGAAGAACAATTAGATAAAATGGCTGTTTTCTCTGGTCGCTTTCTAGATACCCTTCAAGGATTATCAACACTGAAGCTGTTCGGTCAATCTCGTAAGCAAAAAGAATTAATCGAGAAGAGCAGCTTAGACTTTAGAGATTCAACCATGGAAGTTTTAAAAATCGCGTTTGTATCTTCTCTTATGCTAGAACTCATTTCTATGCTTAGTATCGGTTTAATTGCATTAGAAATTGGTTTAAGACTTGTGTTATTTCAATCAATCACGTTTTCCACAGCCTTTTTTGTACTTATATTAGCACCCGAATTCTATTTGTTTCTAAAAAATCTTGGCCAGGCTTTTCATACAGGACGTGGCAGTATGGGGGCAGCTCAAAAAATTGCCGATGTACTAAATACAGAGGATCGAGAAGTAGAGTGGGGAGATGGCTCTCTAGGACGAAAGGACATTCCTCCTTATATACGATTGCATGATGTTCGTTTTGCGTATGAGGCTGAAGGATTTGAATTGAGAGATATTCAAGCAGACATTCCACCATACAGTCAAACAGCTATAGTGGGGAAGAGTGGTTCAGGGAAGACGACACTTCTTCATGTGCTAGCGGGTCTTCTCCCACTATCTGGAGGATCTGTCTGGGTAGATGATTTAGAGCGTTCTGATATAAAAGAGGAACAGTGGTTTGACAAAGTCAGTTATATATCTCAGAACCCGTTTCTTTTTTCAGGAACGATTGCTGAAAATATAGCAGTGGGTAAAAAAGGAGAGGTTTCGAGGGAAGCTGTTGAGCAGGCTGCTATAAAAGCAGGAATTGCGCCACTAGTAGAGTCTTTAGAACATGGGTACGATACACTTGTCGGAGAAGGAGGACGTGGTCTTTCAGGTGGAGAGAAACAGCGTGTGGCCATAGCTCGTGCTTTCTTAAAACAACCGTCTATCATCTTGTTTGATGAACCGACCACAGGGCTAGATTTGCAGACAGAACGGATTTTGCAGTCCTCTATTCAAGAGCTTAGTCGAAGTGCAACAATCATTACTGTTGCCCATCGACTCCATACGATTAAACATGCAGATCAGATTATATATATGGATAATGGAGCGATTGTTCAAAAGGGGACTCACATAGAGCTTGAAGAGAATAATCCTTTCTATCGTGCGATGGTGAAGACGCAGCAGGGAGGTATGACGACATGAATGAACTTAGAGCGGTAATGAAGGATATGATGGTTGAGAAGAGAGATATCTATTTATCTGTTTTATTTGGCTTTTTAGCTGGTATTACAGCAGTTGCGCTGTTTGCTTCGAGTGGCTACCTTATTTCAAAAGCAGCCCTGCTACCTCCTATCTATACCCTTTCTCTTATGATTGCTTTTTTAAAAATTATGGGGTTTGCGCGTGCCTTTGGTCGTTATCTAGAACGTTTATATTCACACCGAGCTACATTTACTATGCTTAGCCAATTGCGTGTTCATTTCTATGAAAAGTTAGAGCCTTTGGCACCAGCGATTTTTCAGAAGTACAAATCTGGAGACTTGTTATCGAGGATCGTTGGGGATATTGATCGGTTGCAAAATTTCTTTTTGAGAGTTTATTATCCCCCTATCGTTCTTGGGTTTATCTTTCTTGCTACTATTTTCTTTACTGTATTTTATTCAGTTACCGTTGCTGTCTTGTTACTAGTCGGTCTCTTTGTAACGGGATTTTTATTACCAGCGTGGTTTGCTTTTAAGCAAAGAAGAATCGAAACACGCCTGCGAGAAGAACGTGGGGCTTTATCTAGTGAAGTCACAGAGTTCTTATATGGTTTTATGGATTTGAAGTTATATCAACAACTAGGAACCAAGAAAGAGGAATTAGAGCAAGCATCTGCTCGTTATATTGATGAGCAAGAGAAAGAAGGGAAAATGGCTACTTACCATCAATCGATGAATAGTATGGTTACACTGCTTGTATCTTGGCTTGTGATTGCATTTGGGGCCTATCTTGTTTCAAACAATGAATTAGACGGTGTGTTCTTAGCTATGCTGATTATGATTTCTTTAACGGTGTTCGAGAATGCTGTACCGATGGCATTAGTACCTGCTCACTTTGAAGATAGTCGTAGAGCAGCCAAGCGACTTCATGAAGTCGTTCAGGATAAACCAGAGATAGGTGAGCCTACGAAAAGTCTACCTAGTAACAAGCCTTTTTCATTGACTATGAAAAGTGTATCGTTTGCTTTTCCAGAGGAGAAAAGGAGTTCTCTTCAGGATGTAGATCTTCATATACCGGCTGGATCGAAGACTGCAATTGTAGGAGCTAGTGGTTCTGGGAAATCTACATTTTTCCAGTTGCTTTTAAAATTTTATACCCCTACAAGCGGAACGGTATTGTATGATGAGATATCTCAAGATTCCTATAGCCAGGAAGACATTTGGGCTCGTACAAATGTGGTTCAACAAGAGAATCACTACTTCTATGGTTCGTTGCGAGAAAACCTTCTAATAGCTAAAGAAGAAGCTACAGATGAAGAACTTCACGGAGTACTTGAGTACGTACACATGCAAAACTTTGATTTGGATCAGACAATCTTAGAGAAGGGTGACAACTTATCCGGAGGTGAGAAACAGCGGTTAGCCATTGCTAGAGCTCTATTGAAGAAGGAGCGGCTGTGGTTGCTTGATGAGCCAACTTCTTCACTTGATGCTGTAACCGAACAAGCGGTTCTAGAGCGCGTTTTTCGCGAAGCGCAGGATGATACGCTTCTTCTCATTAGCCACAGACTTGTCGGTCTTGAACACATGGACCAAATCATTGTTTTTGATCAAGGTGAAATTGTAGAATCAGGATCTTATCAAGAATTATTGAAGCATGAAGGGTATTTTTATCGAATGAAACAAATCGAAAAAGAAGTTCTTGTGTAAGTTTTTAAGCAGCTTTGAGGTTCCATTAAAGGATCTTAAAGCTGCTTTTATATTTTAGAGCTATGCATGCTACAATAGGTTTATCTTTACAAGAGAGGGGTGGGGAGCGTGCTTGAATTATTTCTACCGATGTTAGAGCGGTTGGGCATTATTGTAACAGTCGCTTTTGTCATCACAAGGTTTCGCTTCTTTAGAGAGTTAGTAGATAAGAAAACTCTTACCTCTAAGCAACGATACGTAGCGATTGCGTTTTTCGGCGTATTTGGAATGATCGGAACCTATACAGGCATTACATATGATACGTTATCTTTTGAGTACGGTTCCTTTGCTTATCAGGTTAGTGGGGATGAAGCGATTGCTAACTCAAGGGTTATTGGAATCGTAGCAGCTGGATTATTTGGAGGTTATCAGATTGGAATCGGAGCTGGACTTATTGCAGGGCTGCATAGATTCTCATTAGGTGGATTCACTGGGCTTGCTTGTGGGATCTCAGCTGTTGTAGCGGGGTGTTTAGCTGGAGCCTTTTATAAAAAGAATAAGCCTTTACGTCTAAAGACTGCATTGTTTGTAGGAGCCCTGGCTGAAACAGTTCAAATGATGATTATTCTTGGGGTTTCAAAGCCATTTAACCAGGCCTTTGAGTTAGTGCAAGAGATTGGTTTGCCTATGATCGTAGCTAATGGAGTAGGATCAGCTCTATTTCTATTAATTATTCGAAATGTTCTAAATGAGGAAGAAAAAGTAGGAGCGCTTCAAGCTCAAAAGGCGTTAAAACTGGCGGAATCAACCATTGCTTATATGAGGAAAGGTTTGAATGAATCCTCAGCTAAAAAAGCATGTGAAATTATTTATAAGGAAGTGGGCGTAAGCGCCATCTCCATGACAAATCATGAGGTTATTCTGGCGCATGTGGGGCTCGCAGATGATCATCATAAGACGGGTGAAGCCATTCAAACTTCGGCTACTAGAGATGTGATTCAAACCGGGGAGCGAAAAATCGTCAAACATGAAGATATTCATTGTACAGAGCCCGATTGTCCTTTAGGCGCTGCTGTTATTGCCCCTTTAAAAAGGAAGAATGATGTGGTCGGTACGTTAAAGTTTTACGTTCGATCTGAAAAGGAAATTTCAAATGTTATGCTTGAACTGATTCAAGGACTTAGCGCCCTTTTAGGTCAACAGCTTGAGATTGCAGAAGCGGAGAAAGCACAAGAATTAGCGCGAGAAGCAGAAGTGAAAGCTTTACAAGCGCAGGTCAATCCTCATTTTCTATTTAATTCTTTAAATGTCATCGTTTCGCTCATACGAACTGAACCTAAAAGAGCCCGATCTGTATTAATAGCGTTATCCAGATACTTCAGGCAAAACTTAAGCGCCACCACACGTAAGTGGATCACCTTAGAAGAGGAACTTCAGCATGTTAAGGCTTATTTGTTAATAGAAGAAACCCGGTTTGTGGATCAGCTTCATGTGAACTACGATGTGGATGAAGAAGCACTCGATGCTCATATACCTCCTTTATCATTACAACCTTTAGTAGAAAATTGTATTAAACACGGAGTGAAAAATCAGGAAGCGCAAGCTGAAATTTATGTAACGCTTCACAATCATACAGAAGGCGTGCTTATATCTGTAACAGATAATGGACAAGGGATTGCTCCAGAAAAGTTAAGAGACCTAGGTCTAACTCAAGTAGAGTCGGATAAAGGAACTGGGCTTGGCTTGTTTAATGTGAATGAGCGACTCGTTCACATGTATGGGGATGATGCTCGGTTACATATTGAGAGTACGTGGGGAGAAGGGACAACTATTTCCTTCATACTCCCAAGGAAGGAGGGACAGTTATGAGGAAACGTATAACAGTACTCGTTGTAGACGATGAGCGCTTTAGTCGTGAGGAACTTGTGTTTTTGCTAAAGGAATATGAGATTTTAGAAGTGATTGGAGAAGCGGAATCAGGGGAAGCAGCTGTTATGAAAACATTGCAATTGCAACCAGATGTATTGTTCTTAGATATTGAAATGCCGAAGATGGATGGTCTTGAGGTGGCAAAATCAGTACATGAACTGAAAAAAGTGCCTGAGATTGTATTTGCTACGGCTTACCCAGATTTCGCAGTAGAAGCTTTTCGTCATGAAGCGGTCGATTATATACTGAAGCCATTTGAGGAAGAGCAAATCAATCAGACAGTAACTCGTTTAGAACGAAGACTAAGAACTGAACCAATGGTGGAGAAGAGCTCTGTTCCTTCTAAACTTGCAGTTGAAGAGGAGGAAGAAATCACTTACTTAAATCCAGCGGATATTATGTACGTTTTTCGTGACGGACGTGTAACGAAAATAGTAGACCAAATGAGGACTTATGAAACAAAATGGTCTTTAAAAGAGGTGGAGAAACGGTTAGAGCCTTTCTCTTTCTTCCGAATTCACAAGAGTTATCTCGTGAACTTACAGTACGTTGAGCGACTTGTTCCGTGGTTTAATGGAGCTTTCCAACTAGAACTAAGAGGAAGGAAAGAGCAGTTATCGGTCAGTCGGAACTACGTAAAAGAGTTAAGGAAGCACTTAGAACTATAATGATAGGGTTTTTACAGAAAGTCAATTAGCTCTCTTGGTAACAAGGAGCCTAATTGTGTTTAACGGTCACTCTTCAGTGTGATTTAATCGAGAGTAAGGATACATCTTAGGTTCACATTACAACATCTTAATCAAAAATCCTGACATGATAAACAAAAATCCCTTAATTGTAAACGGTTACTTGTTATACTTTTTGTAAGCGATTACAGAAAAGGTGAGGGAGGAATCGTTCTATGATTACATTTCTAGTTAGTATTGTTCTATTAATTGTTGGTTACTTGACGTACGGAAAGTATGTAGAAAAAGTCTTTGGAGTTAATACTGATCGTCAGACACCAGCTTATACAAATGAAGACGGTGTGGATTACTTGCCTATGGGCGAAAAAAGAAACTCATTAATTCAATTACTAAATATCGCAGGAGTTGGTCCCATCTTTGGTCCGATTTTAGGAGCTCTCTATGGACCTGTTGCTTTCCTGTGGATCGTATTTGGAGCCATATTTGCAGGTGCTGTACACGATTATTTAACGGGCATGATTTCCATTCGTAACCGTGGTGCTCACTTACCTGAACTTGCAGGGAAGTTCCTCGGAAAAGTTATGAAACATGTTGTTAATGCATTTACGATTTTACTTCTTATTCTTGTAGGTACCGTGTTTGTTACGGCACCCGCAGATTTAATTCATAATATGGCGAGCAGTTGGCTTTCGTTGCCTGTTATTCTGTTAGCGATATTTGCTTATTATTTACTTGCCACGATGCTTCCGATTGATAAGATTATCGGACGCTTCTATCCAATCTTTGGTGCATTCTTAGTGATTAGTGCTGTTGGAGTAGGACTTTCACTTGTATTTACAGGAGCACCTGTTCCTGAAATTGAACTAACGAACATGCACCCAGACAATGCGCCAATTTTCCCGCTATTATTCTTAACGATTTCATGTGGTGCTTTATCTGGATTCCACGCAACTCAGACACCAATTATTTCTCGGACGACACAGCAAGAGAAACAAGGGCGTCGCATCTTCTACGGAATGATGATTGCTGAAGGAATTATTGCAATGATATGGGCAGCCGCCGCTATGAGCCTATTTAATGGTTCAGAAGGTCTAAACGAAGTTCTTGCAAATGGAGGACCAGCTGCAGTAGTAAGTGAAGTGTCTGTTATGATGCTTGGAGCAGTTGGTGGTACGTTGGCAGTCTTAGGTGTTATTGTTCTTCCAATTACTTCTGGGGACACAGCGTTCCG
Source organism: Pontibacillus salipaludis (assembly GCF_014642405.1). Classification (GTDB taxonomy): domain Bacteria; phylum Bacillota; class Bacilli; order Bacillales; family BH030062; genus Pontibacillus; species Pontibacillus salipaludis. The sequence goes on along the minus strand of NZ_BMIN01000004.1, from coordinate 51,202 downwards.
TAGTGCTCGTATGATTATTGCAGATTACATTAATGTTTCTCAGAAGAAAATTGTAAGCAGAATATGGATTGCTGTTCCGTTATTTGTCATTTCCTTTGTACTGACGCGTGTTGACTTTACACTTCTTTGGAGATACTTCTCCTGGGCGAATCAGTCTACAGCGGTTATTGCATTATGGGTTGGCGCAATGTACTTGTTCTTATCTCGTAAAAATTACTGGATTGCGGCAGTGCCTGCAACATTCATGACTATGGCAACATTCACTTATATTCTTAATGCTCAGATTGGTTTTGGATTATCTCTCAACCTATCTTATGTTCTCGCTGCCATCATAACGGTTAGTATAGTTGCCTCCTTCTTTACCGCAGCCCGACGTGGACTCAATAAAAATATTCCACTTGAAGAAGAGTGGAAGACGACAGCATAATGGGATGTTGTAGTCCGAACTTTAATAAGGAAGTCGAAAAGCAAGAAGAAAAAGTGAATGAAAAGGGGAATGAAGACATTCCTTTATGGGGAAAGGTGATAGCTATCGTCATTTCCACCTGTGTTATATGGATTGCATTCGTTTAAATTAATGGTAATACTACTGAATCTATTCAGTATTTACATTCCTCCTTCATATAAAAAGTCCCTTACCTTTATTTAAGGTAAGGGGCTTTTTCGTTAGGCTCTGTTAAAGTTTGCGGTTGTTTTTTTATAATAGGTTTGTTCAAGAATAGGGAAGGATTGTTGAAGACTCGAAGCTGAGAGAGTGTTTCCGTTTGCGTTATTAGAGCAGGAGGTGGTTCGGGAAATCACTCGCTTTCCGCGGCGAGCTGGGGAGCCTCCTCAGTCGCATTCGCTCCCTCCGGGGTCTCCCCTAGGCTCCTACTGCCGCAGGAGTCTCGCAATTTCCCGAACCACCTCTTCCAAATATGGTGTAACGGAAACATGCTTTATGGGGAGATACCTCGCAACTCTCATCATACTTAAGATGTGGGGCCGTTCGTAAAACGAAGCAGGGGTGTCTGGGGAACGGGGAGACTCCTGCGGGAGAAAGAGGTCGACGAGACCCCGCAGGGTGGGTTTCCCGAGGAGGCTCGACAGCTCGCCCGCGGAAAGCGAGTCGTTCCCCAGACACCCCAAGCACTCACCAAACGTAACGGGCCTATCTACACAAAAGTGTCTAAGCCTCGAGTCTCCCATATAAGGATACTTATATGAAACAAATAAAAAAACTATAAACATTAACAGAGCCTTTCGTTAAACGGAATGGGGGACGCGTGATTGCTCAATCATTTTCTCGATGTGTTTACGGAACCAGTACATGACGATTAGATGGGCTTTAGCTTGCGTATATTTATAAACGAACCAAGGTAGTGATGGCATATAATCGTGGATGGCTACGATACATTCTTGCTTTCCCGGAATCTTTCGAAACTCGAGGCGGCCTCTTACATTTCGTTTAGTGTTTTGGAAAGATCCACCCGTAATATAGAAAAGCGCTCGATCCGATGTGCTTCTCTCATGTGAATAACTGAGTTCTAATAAAGGTGTTCGACTAAGGCGAAGGCATATTTGAGTATTGTCTTCATGATCTGTCTCTGTATGGACGAAAGGATCTAGGGTAGTAGATAACCAATGAACATAATATTGAGCAGCCCAATCAGCGTTTTTACCTTCAGGTAGTAGAATTCGCTGAACTGACCGAACATCATGTTGAACAGCGGGCATCTTTATTCCCTGAGTGTTTTTGGATGGTTTTTGATTTTCTTCTTCTTGTTTCTCATCTTCAATTGCAGTTTGGACAGCATCTTTGAAGCTCATTTGACCATAGCTGACTTCAGGATCCATATTCTCAGGCTTGGCGGTCATAGGGTGAACAAGACTTTCTACTAGTGGATAGACCATTTCTTTTGGCGTTCCGGTCGTCAGGCTGACCCATAGCCTGGATAAATTGACCGTCATAAATGGAACAGGAAGAATACGAGGGTTTTTCCCTAACGATTCTGCTGTTTGAACCATCATATCCTGGTAGGTCATAATTTCAGGTCCGCCAACATCGATTGCTCTATTTGATAGCCGGTCATTTCCAATGCTTTTATTTAAAGCGTGTAAGACTTCTTTTAGAGCGATAGGGTGAGTCTTCGTTCTTGTCCATTTTGGTAGAGCCATAAAAGGTAGTCGTTTAACAAGTTTCTTAAGGATGGGGAAGGATGAGCCTTTGGGTCCTACAATTAAACCGGCTCTAATTGTAGTGACAGGTACTCCATAGGCTCTTAAAATCTCTTCTACTTCTAAACGACTTCTTAGATGCCTAGATAACTTCTCTGACTCCGGTATAATGCCGCTTAAATAAACAATTTGGTGTAAACCTTGTTTCTTGGCAGCTTGAGCGAAATTATCTGCTAGAATAACATCCATATCTTCGAACGATCCTTGTGTGAGTTTAGCTGAAGGTAGCATAGAATGAACCAGATAGACCGCGAAATCTGCTCCTTCTAACCCTTTCTCCGCATCAGCCATCGAATATAGATCACATGAACGCCAAGTGACGTGTTCTGTATCTTGTTTATGATCTCCATTCCTTGAAAGAGCAATGACATCGGCATATTTCGTCAGCTTCTTTAATAGGTTTTGACCAATATACCCACTTGCTCCGGTTAGAGCTACGACGGGACGTCTTTTGGTTTCGCTCATAATAATTCCTCCTACTCTTTTAAAAGCTAGACATCTATCTCTTGTATTGAATAAATTATGGTAGAAATGCTTCTTGAATGCTGGATTGGTTCGATTTTGTCGTGTTAGCTGATAGCGAGCGTTCCATGATTCTTAATGCATTTTGGTTATCTTCTAGCTGCTCTGAAGCTACACAATCTTCTGGTATCCAGATGTTATATTCCCTCATGTAGGCATCATTAGCTGTAAAGAGGACACATATATCCCCTGCAATCCCCGTTAAAATTAGGTTATTTACCCTTAGTTTGTTGAGTAAGATGCTTAGTTGAGTTCCGAAGAAACCCGAATGCTTCGGTTTAATTATAAAATAGTCATCATCTTTTGGGGAAATATGTTTAATAACCGATTCTCCTCTTCCCTCCTTGCATTCTTCAATCAGGTCGGAAACATTTTCTTGCCATAATCCGAAGTTATCATTTACATAAATAGTAGGCAGGCCTTGCTCTTTAGCTTGATTTTTCAAACTCTTAAGGGGTTCTACGATATTTAAGGTATTTTCTAGTAAATCCTCTCCACCTTCAAAGTCCATCTTGTTTACCATATCTATAAGAATCAAGGCCGTCTGGTGTTGCCTCATACGATTACTCTCCTTCATATGGTGCAGGACCAGCGGGAACCTGTCTTTTATGCTGAGTGTTCTTATGAAGTTGTTGGATTCGTTCTTCATCTTTTTTAGATATAGATTCTCCGCGAAGGTAGTCATCAATAGAGTCGTAAGAAACTCCAAGCTCGTCTTCATCAGATTGTCCTTCCCATAATTCAGCACTAGGTTTCTTGTGAATGATGGAATCAGGCACTTCTAAATACTCAGCTAGTTCTCTTACTTCTTCTTTGCGAAGATTAATTAGGGGGACTAGGTCGACCCCACCATCTCCGTACTTTGTGAAATAGCCAGTGAAATCTTCTGCTGCATTATCAGTTCCTATCACTAAATACCCATAATGGTTAGCTACGGCATATAGAGTGCTCATACGTAGTCGAGCCTGTAAATTAGCTCCTCCTAACTGAGAACGTTCTTCTTGCCAATCACCTTTTTCCTTAAGTTTTTCTCTTATAGTTGCATGAGTGGTTTGATAGGGGGTGGTTAAATTGATCCCTATATAATTTAATCCAATTTGTTCTACAAGAGTTACCGCATCCTCTTGATCTTCCACTTCTTGGTCAATAGGTAGTATGACACCTAAGGATTGTTCAGGGAAAGCGCGTTTTATTAAGGAAGACACAACCGCAGAGTCAATACCTCCACTTATTCCAACAAGTGCCCCATTAGCACCTGCTTCCTCAACCTTTTCTTTAATCCAATTTGTTAAGTATTCTACTTTTTTTTCCATGGCTGAATCATCGTCCTTTCTGTCTGGTCTTTATATAAAGGTAGGTTCCTTCTTTTGGCAAATAGTAAACGTTCATGCGTGCATGAGTAACCATGACATAAGGTCTGAGTCTTAAGGATCTAATTGTGTCGATTTGACTAGTATATTTATCTTATTGAATAGTAAAAAAAGCTTAACCTTTTTGAACTTTGTACGATATTAATAGAGGAATGGGTATAAAATCACATTAAAATATAGGAGAATAGGTCATGAAATCAATGAAGATAATGATGAAAGTAGCGTTTGCCCTTATTTTTGCCCTTGCACTATTACCTAGTAAAGTGGTTACTGCAGAAGGAACTAAGACGACCACTTACTGTGAGGTAAGTTGCTGGGAATTGCTTTTAAATCAAACAAACTCCAATACACTAGTTAACATTGACTTACCAGGAGAAGAATATCTTCAAGCGACGTCTTTACTAGTAGAAGAAATAGCGGGTTCCACACATAATTATTACTCCATGACTCGAGAATTGGATGCTCGATCCGATTTGTTTATTCAATCTGACACATCCAATATATTTGAACTCGATCAAACCCCTTCAGCACGAATTTCCATCCAAGGCAGTTCAGGAACGATCCCCATGACTACTTTGTCAGGTCTTGATGAAGAACTAAAATACTTAGTGAAAAAGCATTTAAGTCGACTAGGATTTACCGTACGAGATGGACTAGCAGCTTCTGAAGATTCTGCGGTAATTCAGACATCCTCACCTGGACTAAACCTTCTCATTACAGATGCACAGTGGTCAGCATTCTTTGAAGGTGGAGATTATACAAGCTCCACATTTAAAAATGAAGCGTCTAAATCTGAAACCTATTTTCAGTATGTTGCAGCCATACAAGACGCTATAAATGAATACAATACTCAGAAAAGCGTGTGGATGTGGAAGTCTGAACCCTTTGTAGACAAACCAGATGAGACCATAGAATTCTTGGCAAATCAACAGGTAGATCAACTTTATATGCGTTTTTATCCAAAGGTGGATGTAAAAACATATCAATATTTTATTGAAAATGCCGCTAAACATGGAATTAAAGTCCACGCACTAATTGGAAGTCCCTTGTGGGGGCAAGACGCCCATGCAAGTGATGCTCTTAAACGAGTTGATCTAGTCCATGCGTATAATCAAAAAGTGGAACAGAATCAAAAATTTATTGGGATCCACTTTGACGTTGAACCATACTCTCTCCCAATGTGGGATGATAATAGACAACAAGCTGTAAAGGAATGGAAGCAATCGGCGGAATCTTACGTGAAATATGCAAAGGATTACGGTTTCATCGTCGGAAGCGCTATGCCATTTTGGACTGATAACAGTTCAGTAAATGATTATGATGCAGATTTTTATAAGGAAATGATTGATATGCAAGACTATGTGTCGATCATGTCGTATCGTAATACAGCACTTGGATCAAACAGTATTACCTCATTAGCCCAAAATGAAGTATTGCATGCCAAATCCCCAAAAGTTGAAGTAGGGGTAGAACTGAATCCGTATAAGATTGATTATGTATCTTTTGACGGGAAGTCTCTAAACTACACAGAAGGCGAAATTGCTAAAGTAAGAACATACTTTATGGAAGAAGCTCAACCAGGCTTTAAGGGCATTGCCATCCATAACTATACGGCTTGGAAGAATAGTCAATAACATTAAAAATGAGCTCCCTAAGGGTGCTCATTTTTTTGGTTTTAAGTTGAGTGACGCTATATATTTAAAAAAATCATTCAAGAATAGGAGAAGTTCGACTAAGACCGTCACGTCAATAGCCAACGTCGAACGATCCCACATCGTGTGGGGCCGCGGAAAGCGAGTCGTTCCCCTGACATCCCACGCCCTCAACAAACGTATCGGCCCTATCCACATAAAAATCTCTTAACCTCAAGTTATCCGTGCAAGAGGGATGGAAAATTAAAACATTAAGGTATGGTAAATATTCTAAATATTTTGTAAAATTAAACATATCAACGTAACGATTTCTTCATATATATAAATATGGAGGGATTTGCATGAAACAAGTCTTTTTGTTTTATGTCTTTCTTATAACTGGTTTTTTCATTTATATAGAACTAGCTGAGTTTGATACGAAAGAGACGATTGTGGCTATAGTTGATACTGGTATTGATCCAACTCACCCTTTGCTTGAAGGACATGTTGAAAAGGGATATGACTTCTTTAACTGGGATGGAGATGCTATGGATGATCATGGTCATGGTACACATATTGCCAGTGTTGTTCATTCAGTGGCACCTAATGCAACGTTATTGCCAGTGAAAACATTGGGAAAAGATGGTGCGGGTATTGGTACGTCTTTTATAGGTATTTTTTATAGCGTAGTAAAAGGGGCGGATATTGTAAATTTGAGTATGTCCGAAGTGGCGAACCCTTTTACGTCTTGGGTTATTCGCTTTGGGGAACGTAAAGGAGTCGTTTTCGTTGGAGCTAGTGGAAATGATGGAAGAACCGATCGCATTAGCTTCCCTGCTAGCCTAGGTGAGGTCATTGCAGTCGGTGGGTATAACACCTACAGCGATCATCTCTATGAGAATGGAAACAGGAGTGCTGATATAGAATTCTTGGCTCCGGGAGTACTGATCGAAGGTGCTAGTCTTGGTGGTGAAGTAGTTAGAAAAACCGGGACGAGTTTTGCGGCGGGCTCAGTATCAGGTATGCTTGCTTATTTCAAAGAGATCCAGCCCCACATGACGAATGATGACGCACGCTTTTTGCTGCAGCTTACTTCGTTCTATGAAAAGGATGGATATAGGGTGCTGGAACTTGATCGTTTTCTAGCTACACAATAACGGGGCATTTTCTAAGAGGCGCTTTTGTCTACAATAGATTAAAAGTGCCTTTTCGCTATTTCCAGAATGGATGGCTTAAGAGGAAGAGTGACAAGATGATGTAAAGATTATTAGTGCAGGGGTTAGCGGTGTTTTTTTAGCTTATACAATACAGTGTGAGAATCCAGAGCTATCGATGTATGACTCCTTTGAAGGACTTATTGGAGAAAAGATTCATCACGGGATAGATGTATAGTTTTACGAAAAGAAACTACACACAAATATATCTTTTGAGACATGGGGCTATTTAGTTGGTGATTGTTCGGGGGAGGCTTATTCTCTTTCCTAGGCTGCTGTTAGTGAAGTAGATCTTGGTAGCACTTCAATATATATCCAATTATAGGATTAAAAGTGGTTCATTTATCCTCCTTATTGTTAAAGGACTTTTATTTTATGGATTTAATCCGAAATAAAAAGAAACTAAGCTTTTAATGGGAGGAATTTTAATATGAACCGCCATGTAAAAAAAGTTTTTGCTACTCTAACTACAGTTGCTTTACTAAGTACAATGCCTGTTGTTACGAGTGCTGAACCTCAAATGAAGGAATCTAACTATGTGAAGATTGCAAAAGAGCAACAAAAAGAAAAGAATGAGAGAGGAAGTTTTGAGCAAGATTCTAAGGAAAAGAAGAAAATAGCTCAGGAAAAAGCGGTAAATAAACGAATCGAAAATCTTGAAAACCGTCTGAACCGAATAACCGTCCAAAACCAAAAGATAAGTGACAGGATGGAAGAGTTTTTTGATGGGGTTAAAGAAAAAGGAGAGGAGGATGAAGAGTTACCAGATAAAGAAGAACAAGAAGAAGAGGTAGCAGGTGAAGAAGAAAAGCAAGAAGAAGAGATAGCATATGAAGAAGAAGAGCAAGAAGAGATAACATATGAAGAAGTTGTAACAGATGTAAAAGAGCAAGAAGAGGAAGAAGAATTAGAAAATTATGATGATCAAGCGGATAGCTTTAGTGGGAAACTTCAAGCTCAGCACAATAAATTAGATGCAGTGGAACGATACATAAATCATCTATCAGATTGGTCAGAAAAGAGATTAGGCTTAAATCACAGTTATACAGACCAACTTAATGAATTGTATGACGAATTAGCAGAGTTGCGTCAATCTGTGAATGAAATGGAAGAGGAGCTTGAGAAGAGGGAAAAAGAAGTAACAGAGAAAGTGGAGGATGGGGAGAAGGAGGATTTTGGATCTAAAGAGAACATTAATTCAGATAAGGTATGGAATATCCAATTTAACGCAGACCTTTCAGCACAGGCAGTTGATCAGCTGAATTTCATAGTCTTTAATGATGAAATGAAAGTTGTGCCAGTTCAAGTTTCTTACGATGAAGTAAGTAAAACTGTGTCCTTGGCCCCTGAAAAATCATACAATTCAGGTGAGACGTATACATTATTTATTGCGAAAGATATTACAAGTGAGCAAGGGATAGGTTTAAAACAAGCAGTACAGATGAATTTTACAATTGAATAAAAAGGGAACTTCTGAGCTCGTTCTTTTAATGTCTCTCTTAATAGTAGATTCCATACCATTCATTAAATGATATTTAATGTTAAAAGTGTAAGTATTAGGGTGTGTGTATGTATTTTATATAGTAAAATAATCATAGGACACATGAATCGGTTATCATTTGTCCATATTATTGTACATATACTACTTCTAATACAAAGGGAGGGCTTTTATGGAAGGCAAGCCAATGCATTATGATGGAAGTGCACCGGTAAGTGGTGAATTAGTCGAACACGATAAGGTTGAACTAACTGATGAAATGAGAAAGCAAATTTCGGCAAACCCATATACACATTACATGGATGAAACAGAATAATGAGAAGAGAAGAAGACGGAAATCAATTTGATTTTCGTCTTTCTTTTTATGTTTTAAATTTATTACAACGGTTACTGAATAAGTAGTGCCACTTATCTCAAAATATTAATAATCAAAGAAAGGTTGAAGATAACTATTTTATGCAGATACCTTGCGAAAATGAGAAAAAAATATTACAATTAATCTCGAATTAAAGATACTCATTTTCGAAATAAATACTAGGAATGTAGATATAGTATAAACTATGTCTACGAAAAAATCTGAAAGGTGAGATTAGAATTGGCTAAAGTATTATACGTAACCGCTCATCCGCATGATGAAACAACTTCTTTCAGTATGAGTGTAGGCAAGGAATTTATTGACGCATATAAAGAGGCAAACCCTAATGATGAGGTCGTCCATGTTGACCTTTACAAAGAAGATATTCCTCAAATTGATGCAGATATCTTCAGTGGTTGGGGGAAATTACAATCAGGTGATCAATTAAGTGACGCTGAGCAAGCGAAAGTAGATCGCCTAGGCGAACTTAGCGATCAATTTGTTAATGCTGATAAATATGTTTTCGTAAACCCAATGTGGAACTTCTCTTTCCCACCTGTGATGAAGGCATATATTGATTCAGTAGCCGTTGCTGGGAAATCGTTTAAATATACAGAGCAAGGTCCTGTTGGCCTTCTCACAGATAAGAAAGCTTTCCATATTCAAGCGAACGGTGGGGTTTATTCTGAAGGTCCTGCAGCTGGATTGGAAATGGGGCATCGTTACTTAAATGCGATTATGCAATTGTTTGGTGTGCCATCATTCGAAGGATTATTTGTAGAAGGGCATGCAGCCATGCCTGAGAAAGCAGAAGAAATTAAAGCAAATGCGATTGCTAGAGCAAAAGATGCAGCGCAAACGTTCTAATTAAGTATAAAAAAGGAGACGATCTTAGGATCGTCTCCTTTTTTGTATAATCGTCTAGCTTTAGACTAAAGTCTATACGTTGCTAAACGGGCACTTGTGCTTTTGAAACTTACTTGTTCATATATTTGTCTGTTTCCCACTGACTTACTTGTAGGGAATACTCTGTCCATTCTTCTCCTTTTTCTTCAAGGTAAATGCTTGAAGTGTGGTCACCTAAAGCGTTCATAAGAACTTTGTCTTTGCGAAGCGCTGTTAGTGCTTCTTTTAGGTTTGTAGGAAGGGTTGGTACGCTGTCGTCATGTACCTCGTAAAGGTTACGTGTTTCAGCTGCACCTGGATCAACTTTATTGCGAATTCCTTCAAGTCCTGCTTGAATCGTTACCGCTAAAGCAAGGTATGGGTTTGCTGTAGGGTCTGGGTTACGGACTTCAAAGCGAGTTCCTTTACCGCGAGTTGAAGGGACGCGAATCATACAACTACGGTTGGAGTGAGACCAAGCAATGCTTACAGGTGCTTCGTAACCAGGAACTAAACGCTTATAAGAGTTGACGTTCGGGTTCGTAATAGCAGCAATACCAGGAGCGTGTTTTAAGATACCACCCATGAAGTGCTTCATTGTTACTGAAATACCGTCTTCGTCTTTTTCATCACAGAATACGCTCTCGCCATCTTTAAATAGAGAAAGGTGACAGTGCATACCAGAACCGTTTTCTCCAGCAATTGGTTTAGGCATGAACGTAGCGTGATAATCATGGTTTGTTGCTACGTCTTTTACAACGCTTTTGAATGTTTGAATGTTATCTGCAGCGCGTAGCATGTCATCAAAACGGAAGTTGATCTCGTGTTGTCCCATAGCTACTTCGTGGTGAGAAGCTTCCATCTCGAAGCCAAATTTCTTAAGTGTGCGTACGATATCGCGGCGCACTTTATCACCCTTGTCAATTGGAGAAGCATCGAAATAACCACCACGGTCATTCATCTTCTTGATCGGGTAACCTTCGTCATTCAGTTTGAACAAGAAGAACTCTGGTTCTGGACCTACGTTTACGGTATAGCCCATCTCAGCAGCTTCTTCCATTGCTCGTTTTAGGATATAACGTGGATCACCTTCGAAAGGAGTTCCGTCCGTTGTATAAATGTCGCAAATGAAACGTGCAACAGGGTCTTCATCTACTGTTGAAGGTAATACTTTAAACGTGCTTAAGTCTGGATATAGATACATATCACTTTCTTGAATATCAGAGAAACCAGAAATAGAAGAACTGTCGAACATAGCTTCGTTTTCTAGAACACTTTCAAGCTCTTCAATAGGGAGCTCAACGTTTTTTGTGTCTCCAAGCATGTCTGTGAATTCAAGTCGAATAAATTCTACGCCTTTGTCGTGAACTTCTTGCTTAATGGATTCTTTAGTAAAAGTCATTTAATACCCTCGCCTTAATAGTTTGTAGTAGATTACTAGCATTCAAAGTCAGGAATGCTTAACCTTTTATTTATCATGTAAGGAATTCTAACACAAAGTTACATGTTAGGAAAGCTCACATGATGTATTTTTGTTCGTTCATATTAACTGAAGCCTATTGTAGTCGCTCATAATAGTAAAAAAATAGATCTTTTTTACTATTCAGAAATTATCCAGTTATAACATCAATCATAACTGCGATGATTAGGATAGGTGCTACATAACGTATTAAGGAATACCATACATTAAAGATAGCTCTTTTTAAGGTGCTCCCTCTCTTTAATTCTTCGTAGAGTTCAGATTTCTTCATTTTTAACGGAACAAAAATAGAGATTAACAATGCTCCCATAGGCATTAAAATATTGCTGACTGCATAATCGGCTAGATCGAAAATAGTTTTGTCCCATAGTGTTACATCTCCGAGAACACCAAATGATAATGCGGAAGGGGTTCCCACAATAAAGATGGATAGACCTATGATCCAAGCATATTTCTGGCGTAATCTTTCATTCCCTTTTGATAGGACAGACACGATTATCTCTAGCATGGAAAATGCAGAGGTTAAAGCTGCAAATAAGAATAGAAGTAAAAAGGCTGTGAAAAAGCCCATTCCTAAAGGCATTTGGCTGAATACTGTAGGAAGAACGTTAAATAGAAGTACAGGGCCAGAACCTGGCTCAAGACCGAAAGAAAAGACGGCAGGGAAAATGGCCAAACCTGCTAATAAAACGATTAATATGTTAATCCCTACGATTGATGAAGCTGCCTTAGGTAAACTTTGATTTTTAGGGAGATAAGAGCTGTAAGTAACCATTACGGAAACCCCTACGCTTAATGTGAAGAATGATTGTCCCATTGCTTCTAAAACCGTTTGGGATGTTACTTTTGAGAAATCAGGTTGAAGGAGGAAAGCGATTCCTTCTCCTGCACCTTCTAAAGTTAAAGATCTTGCAACTAATATTAAGAATAATACGAATAAAGCAGGCATCATGATACGACTAGCTTTCTCAATTCCCTTTTGAACTCCCCTTGAAACAACAAGTATTGTAATTAAAATAAATAAGAACTGGACGCTGATGCTTAGTAGAGGGTTCGATATCGTTTGACCAAACACTTCTCCATATTGAGCTGAAGAAAGCCCTGACATACCTCCGGTTATAGTCTTTAATAGATAGATAACAATCCATCCGCCAACAACGCTATAAAAAGATAATAGGATAAAAGAAGTGACCATCCCTAATATACCAACGTAGTGCCACTTTGTTCCTTTTGCGATCGTGCGATAAGAGTCGACAGCATTATTTTGCGCTGTACGGCCTATGGAAAACTCTGCTAACAATAATGGTAATCCTAATAAAATCGTAAAAGCGATAAAGGTGATGAAAAAAGCCCCTCCGCCGTTTTGTCCCGCAATATAGGGGAATTTCCAAATAGCTCCAAGTCCTGTTGCGGACCCGGCTGCTGCTAAAATAAATCCAATCTTTGAAGACCATTGTTCTTGCTGACTCATTCTCATCTTCCTCTCAAACGTATAATTCTTGAAACAAAAAAAGTCGCCCCTACAAAATGTAGGGGCGACTTTTATCGCGGTACCACCCTAGTTATGAAACGAGTGTTTCATGACTTTACACGTATAACGGTCGTCACCGTCTTAAAGTTACTTGCGTAAGAAGCTCCAGAAATGAAAATTCACTACTCTTGTTTGTACCGATTTCGCACCATCATCGGTTCTCTGAGGCAGGGACAGGAGAGTTACTTGCTTTCCTTCAAAGCTGTTCGTTGATATGAAGTTAATCAATTTTTATCACGAACAAGGAGGGGTGTCAATAACTAGTTCAGAGTATATTGCGAATGGAAAAATGTTCAGGAGTATTGAATCCTTTTTATGTGTTTAGAATGAGATAAGATGTTAACCCATGTTTGTATAAATGGTCCTAATAAAAAGACGCTAATGGCTGTCCCGGCTCCGATCGGGCCTCCTAATAAAAAGGCGAATAGTGTAATCGTTGCGGCGATGATGGATTGGGATAACCCAATGGATAAACGAAACCTCTCGCTAATGGTTACAAATAATTGATCCACCGGTGAGCGAGGGAGGTTTGTGTAGAGGTATAAACTTATGCCGAAACTTGCGATCGTAAGGGCGCTTATAAAAGTGATGATTCTATAGGCCAGAGGTACGTTGGCAAGGGATACATTGTTAAAGGCAAAGGTTAGCCAGAAATCAAAAAAGACACTTTCAATTATAATAGGTATGAATGCTAACCAAACAGGTTGTCTATTAGATAAGAAAGCGTTTATAAATACGAGCGTAATTTGTGAAAGGGCAAACCACATCCCTGGTGTCAGCCCTATTGAGTGACTAGCTCCTACAAAGAAAGCTGACCAAAATCCGGCTCCGATGGTAGACTTAACTGAAAGGGCAGTTCCTAAGTGGGTAATAAGCATACCTAGTATATATAGGCGTGTGCGTTTAATAATCATAGAATGAACTCCTTTGTATATAGACTGGAGGGAAGTAGTTGAAATTACAAAAGCTTCAATACTTTATAGAAATGGCCAAACAAAAAAGTTTTACGAAAGCGAGTAATAAGCTCCATATATCTCAACCTGCTTTAAGTAAACAGATTAAGTTGTTGGAGGAAGAGATAGGTTTCGCCTTGTTTAGGCGGTCTTCAAAAGGGATTGAATTAACTCACAAGGGGTATGCCTTTTATCAAGACATAGAGCCTTTATTTTTTGCGATTGAACAGAAAGTTTACCAGCATATGAATCATGATGAGATCAGGTTCGGATCCACTCCCATTCTCAGCTCCTATTTCTTGCATGAACACTATGAAAAGATACAGAACTCAAATATCTACATAACAGCTATCCAAGATGATAATCGAGATCTTTTACCCATGATCCAAAGTGGAGAGATTGATGCTGCGATCATTCAGGATATCGCTACAGCAGAAGCTGTATATTCTAGGTTCTTATTTGAAGATAGATTTGTTGCGGCCATTCCTCTAAGTTATTCGTTGGCTTCAAAAGAAAGCGTAACTCTTGAAGAGTGTTTTCAACACCCTCAAATTACGACGCCTAAAGGGACTCCATTTTATAATCGACTTCAAGAAAGAATGGAAGAACAGGGGATGACACCGGATATTTTTGAAACTCATTATCATGCTATGGCGGGTTTCGTGTCTGTTGGTGTGGGGATTGCTTATCTCCCTAAAATGATGAGCAGACATATCGAATACAAAGGGCTAGTCTTTGTCCCTATTAAAGGTGAGCCGTTAAAAAGGGACATGTATCTCCATGCATCTACTAAGCCGGTGCTCGATCTGCTGTATGACCTTCTTCGTCCTTCTTGGTGTTAAGTATAAGAGGGAAGGTAAAAAAGAGGAAATATATATTTTTGACCACTCTATAACTTGTAGTTATATCAGCGCTCGTTTAACCACTTCCAGGGATTATTTGGATCATTTAAAGATTACCCGGGAAATATGTCGATTGGTGGGAAATTGAGTCTGAGGTTATTATCTTGTAAAATGACAGCGTACAAAGTAATGAAGGAATAGGTGTTATTATGAAGTCATATATAGTAGTTGGATCGGGTATTATGGGGGCTTCCACAGCTTATCATTTAGCTAAGCAAGGAGTCCCGGTGACGGTGGTTGATCGACAAGACGAAGGCCAGGCTACAGATGCTGCAGCTGGTATGGTTTGTCCCTGGCTTTCTCAGCGAAGGAACAAAGCTTGGTATCAGCTAGTGAAAAATGGTGCTCGGTATTACCCTGAATTGGTTCGTGAACTTGAAGGAGATGGACAAACCGATACAGGGTATAAGCGTGTAGGTGCACTAAAGCTTCATACGGATGATGCGAAGCTTGATAAAATCGTTACGCTCGCTGAAAAGCGTCGGGAGGATGCACCAGAAATAGGAGAAATTAAAAAATTAACTCGAGAAGAGACGAAAGCAATGTTCCCTCCTATTTCTGAGGAGTATGCAGCTGTTTATGTTAGCGGAGGAGCTCGCGTGGATGGAAGGGCACTTCGTAACGCTTTAATTAATGGTGCGCAAAAACATGGAGCGCATATCTTGTATGGAGATGCGACCCTTTCCTTTGAAGGTACGACTGTAACAGGGGTCAATGTTGATGGTGATTTTTTATCTGGAGAGAAAGTGATTGTGACCGGTGGAGCTTGGTCTAAAGAAATGCTAGAGCCTCTTGGCGTTCAATTTCTAGTTTCTTCTCAAAAAGCTCAGATTGCACATATCTCTATATCAGAAACCAATACAAGCGAGTGGCCTGTTATTATGCCTCCTACAAATAAATATGTTCTTCCTTTTGAGAGAGGGAGGATTGTAATGGGGGCAACTCACGAAGAAAATGAAGACTTTAACAATCATGTCACAGCAGGTGGACTTCATGACATTTTCTCGCAGCTATTACCAATCGCGCCTGGTTTAAAGAACGGAACATTTGTTGAGAGTCGTGTAGGGTTTCGCCCTTATACGCCAGGTTTTCTTCCTGTCATCGGTAATGTTCCTGGATTTGATAACCTTCTTGTTGCCAATGGCCTGGGAGCTTCTGGGCTAACAAGTGGTCCTTATCTTGGTTTTGAATTGGCCAACCTCGCATTAAGCCGTCCATCAGGTATTGATTTAACTCCATATGACGTCACTGGAGCAATTGAATAAAATGTACAATTAGGTGCACAACCCCAAGAATGAGGCGGTTGTGCATCTGTTTGTGGAGAAAGGTGTAGTAAGGAATGCGGTACATCATAGCTGTTTTTATTGGAGCATGCTCGTACGGGGTGTTATCAACCATAGTAAAGCTTGCATATAGAACCGGTGCAGACACATCGCTAGTTACTGTGGGACAATTCCTAATTGGTTGGTCCGTTTTATTCGTCTGTTTTTTCTTTACGAAAAGGAAACAAAAAATCGGACTAAAAGATAAAATCAAACTTATGCTTGCAGGTATACCTACAGGCTTGGTTGGTGTTTTTTATTACCTTTCTTTAGTTACTACAGAAGCTTCGCTAGCCATCATTTTACTTTTTCAGTTTGTTTGGATTGGATTTTTACTTGAATTCTTAATCTATAGGCGGAGTCCTGATAAGGTCACAACCTTTAGTGTGCTCATTTTAATGATTGGAACGATTCTAGCGAGTGGGGTGATAAATGGGGAGGAGGCAGGAGCGAGTTTAATTGGAGTTATATATGGTTTGCTGGCGGCGGTTTCTTTTGCTTTATTTATACTAACCAACGCCACTGTCCTCCCTAAACTGCCTCCTATTCAAAGAAGTTATTATATGGTTACTGGAAGCATGATTGTCGTTGTTGTGATTTTTTCTCCGATTCTTAGTAAAGGCCTAGACCCAACTGTGATCACATCTTTCGGTTATTTTGGAATTTTACTGGGCCTTTTTGGAGTTGTGATCCCTCCCCTCCTCTTTGCTTATGGTATGCCGAAAATTGGATCAGCACTTGGCAGCATCCTTGGTTCTGCTGAGTTACCCGTTGCAGTACTATTATCAATGGTGATTCTTGAGGAGCATGTTACGGTGATTCAATGGTGCGGTGTTGCTATTATCTTTTTGGGGATTGTTTATCCTAATATCCTTGCTAGAAGTGGATAGTGATGCAAATTAGTATGGTCTACTAGTCATTTCCCTTATACTTTAAATTGGGCGTCTTAGCCTAAACGGTAAATAAGGAGAGATTTTTAATGAAGACAAATATGCAAGAGCAATACAATGAATATATTGAAAAATTTAAATCTAATGCTTCACAAGATACTCAAGATAAAATGCAAAGCGCTATTGAAGAACTTGAATCATCTGACCAAGGAAAAGGTTTACGTGTAGGAGAGAAAGCTCCAGCGTTTAGCTTGCCAAATGCTAAAGGAGATTCTGTAGATCTATACCAGCAGCTCCAATCTGGTCCTGCAATTGTTACTTTCTATCGTGGAGGATGGTGCCCATACTGTAATATGGAGCTCCGTGCTTACCAGCAATTAATTGAGGAAATCCACGCTGAAGGGGCTCAACTAATTGCGATTAGCCCTGAAACCCCTGACCACTCTATGACTACTGCAGAAAAAAATGATCTGCAATACCAGGTGTTAAGTGATGAGGGTAATAAAGTGGCCGATGAATTTAATTTAGTTTACCAGCTTCCTGACTATCTTGTAGATGTTTATAAAGAGAAAGGTCTTGAGGTAGATAGGCATAACGGAGATGATAATTGGACGCTTCCGGTCTCAGCCACCTATATTATCCAACAAGACGGAACAATCACTTATGAATATACTAAAGCCGATTACAAAGACCGCGTTGAACCTTCTGAAGTAGTAGAGAAGCTTAAAAGCTTATAAATAAATGACCAGAGCCCAGGGGATGATTCCTCTAGGGCTCTTATTTATAATAGGGCATTTTATGCATACTTTCTGACTGATCGACTTGCTAGTTTAATAGAATTATAGGAAAATTATAGAACATACATAAACGGTGAGGGAGGAGACAATATGAGCAGCTACAGGAAATTTGAAGTAGGTTTTCATTCTTTTATGCTTATTTTTGCTATCGGACTTATTACATCAGCACTTATTAGTGAAGGTGGTCCAGCGCGAGAGCCTTTATATATTATATTAGGAATTGGATTTGTCCTTACTTCCACGTTTCGGCTCTGGAAGCCTAAAAATAGATAGAAATGGGAGCGAATGTGATGAATGACTTATTAAAAGTTAAAGACAAAAATTTTGTTGTAATGGGTGTAGCAAATGAGCGTAGTATTGCGTGGGGAGTTGCAAAGTCACTTTTTGACGCTGGTGCTAATGTTATTTTTACTTATCGAAAAGAACGATCGTATAAAAAACTAGTCAAAATTCTTAGTGATCAGAAGCTAGAAGCAACTCATATTGTGCAGTGTGATATAAATAACGATGAAAGCATTGATCAAGCGTTTCGAAGTATTGGAGAGCAGGTAGGAACCATTCACGGTATTGTTCATTCCATCGCATTTGCTCACTCAGAAGATTTAAAAGGAAATTTCCTTGATACAAGCCGAAGTGGCTATGCGTTTGCTCAAGATACAAGTGCATACTCTATAATTGCTGTTGCAAAAGCGAGTCGACCTTATATGACAGAAGGGGGCTCTATTATTGCAATGAGTTATTTAGGGGCAGAAAGGGTGGTGAAGGGGTATAACGTGATGGGTGTTGCGAAAGCCTCTCTAGAAGCAACTGTGAAATATTTGGCATCAGACTTAGGAGAGTTTAACATTCGAGTAAACGCTGTTTCTGCTGGAGCAATCCGTACCCTTGCTGCTAAAGGTGTGCCATCTTTCAATGACATCTTACATAAGATTGAAGAGGAGTCTCCTCTAAAGAGAAATGTCACCCAAGAAGAAGTGGGCGATATGACCCTTTCCTTGCTGAGTCATTTGTCCAGAGGAGTGACAGGAGAAATTATATATGTGGATTCTGGTTACCACATTATGGGATGAAGCATGAAAAGAGGTTCCTGCAAAAGGAACCTCTTTTTCAATTGGCTCTCTAAAATGTGTCGGTTAAGGTTAACGTTTCTGTTTTACTTTCTATTATGAAGTGGGTTCTGTTGTAGAGTGTTTCGCTTTGTACAATAGAATGATTCCTGTTAAATAACATAAAGCTGTGATGAAGAATAAGGTGCATGTAATGGGCTCAAATAGGGTGAGTAATCCAAAGCCAACTTGTGTGATGGTAGCGATAATGAGGAAGATAAGTGTACGAGAGTGTCGTATGGCTGTCCTGATGTAGTGGACTGCAAGAAAAGTCAATACATTTGTGGTTAAGCTGATTACAAGGAATATAGCCGCAAAAACCATAAACAAAATCGCCATTGTACTAACAAATTGCAAAAATTCATTCGCTCCAGGATCGGGAAACCACTGATATTCATTAGATATGAAGAAAGACGATCCGCCTATAAAAAACGCAAATAAAAACCCGATTACAGTCCAAGCCATAATATACATATTTAGTAGAGCTTGTGCGATTGCCCCGATTAAGACAGCAATAAAAGCAGGATTTTTCATTTTGACTCCCTCCTTAACGATAAACGCTATTATTGAAGGAAGTATATGCTGAAAACACCACTTTACATGCTACTTTTATGAAACGGAATGCAGGTTGAATCGTAATTGTATGAAGAGAAAGGGAGTGGCGATTTGAATTTACAAGGAATTAACCATATGACATTTTCTGTTTCAAATTTAGAAAGGTCTATAGAATTCTATGAACAGGTATTTGGAGCGACACTTTTGGTAGAGGGAGAAAGGACTGCTTATTTCGATCTTAATGGGTTATGGATCGCTCTAAATAAAGAAGAAAATATTCCGCGTAATGAGATAGAAGAATCCTACACACATATAGCGTTCTCGGTGAGAGAAGAAGATTTCCAAGAGGTGGTATCTCATTTGGAGTCATTACATGTCCGGATTTTAAATGGGCGTAAGCGGGACGATCTAGACAAGAAATCCGTTTACTTCACAGACCCTGACGGACATAAATTTGAGTTTCATACTGGTACAAGGGAGGATCGTTTATCTTACTATCGACAAGAAAAAGAGAATATGAGATTCTATACATAGAAAGCGCATTCAATTTGCAGATTGTTTAAAAAGTAAGGATTAAAGTTTGATGGAAAATAAGCTAGATCGTGATAGAATAGTAAAAAAACAAAGTGTAAAAGTACATAAAAGGGAGTTTGCTTATTTATGAAGCGTTGGGTTCGGAAAACCTTTACAATATTAACCGCAATTGTGACGCTAGGATTATATGTACCTCCTACGACACTAGATGCAGATGCAACAGAAAAGAATAAAGCCTTCTCACCGAAAGAAAATATAGAAGAGAAAAAAGCGTCATCGACAAATGCAACTGATTCTGACCACTTTTTAGACCTCCCTGATTTATCGGAGGATGTTCCTCAGTTAGATCCTGAACATTATCTTTCAAATCTTGGAGAGGTCGCTAAAGAACAAACGATGGCTAAACTTGGTCCTCGTATTGTTGAGAAAGTCGATCCAATTTTTATGGATGACATATTAAACAATATTGAAAATGAAGTGAGACATGTCATGGAGAAAGTAGAAGAGGACGAGGTTTCAAATTATGCTATTACATTAGATCCAGCACCTGGCTATGGGGAGAAAATCTTCCATGTTTATAACACTAATACCAATGCTGAACTGGCCCGCTTTGATGTGAGGCGTGACAATCGTCCGGGGGAAGGACATTGGTTTAATTTCCATTATCACGTAAGCGAAGATCAGTTTGAGAAACACTTTGCTATTGCTGACTTGTATTGGGATAAAAATACCCCTCCTAAATGGATGGCCTAACTACAATCTTTAATTATGATTTATAAGAATTGATTCCTTTCTCAACTAAACACCAATTAGGATAGACAAACTATAATAAAGAGCCCAGACGTTAACAACGTCTGGGCTCTTTTTCGAGACTTTATCTTAGAAGGGAGGGTTACTTCCAAAAAGGATTTAGCTTCTTAATCTTTTGCATAAAGTCTTCAAATTGAAACGTGCTATCTTTTGTTTGGTTGTACCATTTACGGCAAGTTTCTAAGACCCAGAGTGGAATAGGCCTTTCTTTAATAAGAGGGTAGTATTCCTCGTATCCTCTTTTTAAAAATTCCCATCTGAAATCATTTCCTTCATGAACATATTCTGATACATCTATTACTTTGGCGCGTCCGTCTTGTAAGAGTATATTTTTTAAATGGATGTCTCTTGGATTTAAACTCTTCTCTTTGACAAACATCCGGGCTTTTTCTACGTCTTCTATTGCTTGATGGGGAATATTCACCCCTCGAAGTAGGCAGTCGTAGAGAGATAACCCTTCTTCAAAGCTGAGGACAATGTAACGATCCCCAGATCCATAAAAGATAGAGAAGTAAGGGGAGGATCCAAGTGTTTTGTATACCCTCTCTTCATTTTCCTTTTTATGAAGTTTGTCCTCGCCATAAACTTTATAAGCGAGATGTGGTTGTTCTTTATGACGGAAAACTGCTGCGTCTGTCCCGACTCCTACGCATTCAAATCTAGGAGGAATTTCTTTTATAGTTACTGGCTCGTTATGAGGGTTAGATATCACTTGTATATAGTCAATACTTGCAGGTACGTGAAGGTGTGGCATGGCGACAACGCCTTTCTTTAAGGTGTTTGGTTAATCTATGATTCTGTTCCTTACAATATTCCCTAATAGTAAGACTTTTAAGGGGGGATTACATGCACTGTTGGAGATGAACAAACAAATAAAACCGCCTATGCTTGTTTGTGCTAACAAGTCATAAGGCGGTTTATACATGTTATTGATTCAATATAATTTCTTCTAGGTCATCTACCATTTCGTTTGCTGCAATGTAGCCACCAGCTGTGTTCCAAATCGCGTCACTTACTTCGTGAACGTTGCCTTCTTGAACGACTCCAAGGTTTTGGAATAATGGATCGTTCATCCACTCTTCTGCTAGCTCTGTAGCAGCACCGTCACCGGTTTCATATGTGAAGTAGAATAAGATATCTCCATCCATAGCAGGAATACGTTCTTTCGTTGCTTTTTCCATAAATTCGTTCACATCTTGAGATTCCGGACGTTCAAAGCCAATCTGTTCTAGAATAACCCCTGAGAAAGAATCTTTCTGATAAATACGAGCGTGGTCAGGGAGGAAGCGAACTACAGAAACTTCTTGATTTAGTTTGTCCCCTGCCTGGTCAGCAAAGTCGTTTAAGCGCTCATTGTATTCTGTTAAGAGTTCTTCCCCTTTATCTTCCATGTTCAACGCTTTAGCGTATGTTTTAAAGTTATCCTGCCATTCTCCTTTAAGGGTTTCCGAGAAGATGGTAGGGGCAACCTCATTTAACTGGTCATAAATTTTTTCTTGGCGTAATTTATTTCCGATAATTAAGTCAGGATCTAAAGAAATGATTTTCTCAATGTTGACTTCTGATTCGGTACCGACTACTTCTACATCTTCCATGCGATCGCTAATATGTTTGTACCATGGATCGCCAGTCCACGATTGAACTGCTCCAACTGGTGTGACGCCAAGAGCTAGGAGCGCTTCTGTTCCTTCGTTCGTTAAGATTACAACTTTTTCAGGTTTCTCTTTAACGGTTGTTTCTCCCATAGCGTGTTCAACTGTGTAAGGTTCGAAGTCACTATTGTCGCCATTATCTTCGTCATTTGAAGATGAGTCTTCTGAAGATGTTCCGCAGGCAGCCAGTAATCCAATCGTCAATAGTAACATAAAACTAAGTATAAAATGCTTTTTGTTCATCGTTATGTCCTCCTAATTGATTATGATTATCATTTACAACTAAATTGATCATAGCCTTATTTTGTAACAGAGTCAAGTATAAATGACAATGATTCTCATAATCGTTGACAGCACCTAAAAGAATCCATACACTTGTAAGTAAGAGTAGTATGTAAGTTACGTTAGGTAGGGGAAGAATATGGTTTTGCAGTCGAATAGAACAAAAGGAATCGGTTTTTTGGTAAGTGTTGTTCTGTTAGTGATATGTATGGGGTTAAGTCTTGTTCTTGGATATACGGACGTTTCGTTCAGCGATGCTTGGAAAGCTTTTACGACACAAGAGCAGAATAACACTTTAATCGTAATTCGTTCATTGCGATTGCCAAGAGTTCTTATTGCAGCATGTGTGGGAGGATCACTGGCTTTAGCTGGTGCTTTACTTCAAGCTTTAACCAGAAACCCACTCGCTTCTCCTCAAATCTTTGGAGTGAATGCAGGTGCTTCATTTTTCGTGGTTATGGCTATTGCTGTCTTTCAATCTCTTCCCCTTGGAATGATGGCTTGGGTATCATTTGCAGGTGCAGCGGTTGCTGCGACTATTGTGTATGCAATAGGTTCAATAGGAAAAGAAGGATTAACGCCTGTGCGCTTAACATTAGCGGGAGCAGCTATTGCGGCATTATTTTCATCATTAACTCAAGGTATTCTTGTATTAAATGAAAAAGCCTTAGATGAAGTGCTCTTTTGGTTAGCTGGAAGTGTGCAAGGAAGAAACCTTGATTATTTGCAACAACTTTCCCCTTACATTCTTGTAGGGTGGATCGGTACATTTTTAATCGGTAAGCATTTAAATATATTAACAATGGGAGAAGATTTGGCAAAAGGTCTAGGGCAAAAGACAGCCTACATAAAGCTGTCAGCTGGAGTACTTACTGTTCTTCTGTCTGGAGGAGCAGTAGCTATTGCAGGACCTATTGGTTTTATTGGAATTGTTGTACCCCACTTTGCTAGATACATTGTCGGTTATGATCATAGATGGATCTTGCCTTATTGCGCCGTATTAGGTGGAATTCTCTTACTGTTAGCTGATATTAGTGCTAGATATATTATTATGCCAGAAGAAGTACCTGTCGGAGTTATGACGGCAATAATCGGTACTCCATTCTTTATTTATATTGCCCGAAAAGGATTGAAATCAACATGAGTAAATATGTGAAGATACGCTCCAAAAAAGATCGAATATCCTTTTTTCTTGAAAAACGGGCTCTGACGTATTTTAGCCTATTTTTAGGATTGTTATGCGTTTTGTTTATCATGTCTGCATCATTAGGGGAAACATTCATCCCTCCAATTGATGCGGTCACGGTATTCTTCGGAGGAGGAACGGATGTACAGAATTTAATCATTGAAACATTGAGACTTCCGCGAATCATTGTGGCTCTGTTTGTCGGGATAGGCCTTGCTTTAAGTGGTGCTATTCTTCAGGGGATGATTCGAAACCCTCTTGCTTCCCCTGATATTATCGGGATATCAGGTGGTGGCGCTGTAGCGGTTGTATTATTCTTAACGCTATTTAGCGATGAGACTGATTCTTTAACAGTTAGTATTCATTGGATGCCAGTTGCGGCATTTATAGGTGCGAGCTTAGTAGGTGTCTTTGTTTATTTATTAGCTTATAAGAATGGTGTCTCGCCGATGAGAATCATATTAATCGGTATCGGACTTTCTGCCCTTACTCAAGCCATAACGAATACGTTAATGATCGTAGGTCCTATTTACCGTGCATCACAAGCCAATGTTTGGTTAACCGGAAGTGTTTATGGAGCAAATTGGGACCAAGTGAAGATCATTGTTCCTTCTATTCTTGTTCTTGTCTTTGTATCCTTGTTACTTTCAAGAAGGATTAACGTACAAGAGCTCGGAGAAGAACTAGCGGCGGGAGTAGGTTCTCACTTGCAACGGGATCGCTTCCTGTTCTTATTAGTAAGTACAGCACTAGCTGGTATTGCGGTTTCTTTCGCTGGAGGAGTTGGCTTTGTTGGTTTAATGGCCCCGCATATAGCGAGAAGACTTGTAGGCTCTTCGTATGGAGCCCTGTTACCCCTTTCAGGTCTTATTGGAGCGATTCTAGTAATAGGGGCTGACCTAATTGGGCGTACACTTTTCTTGCCTAACATTGTTCCTGCTGGTGTGTTTACAGCTACAATTGGAGCGCCCTATTTTATCTTTTTATTATTTTCAAATAAGCGGGCTTAAAAGGAGAGGTTGACATGAATAATTTAAAAACAGATCATGTAACGCTTGGCTATGGAGAGAAGACAATTCTTAATGATTTAAATATAGAGGTACCAAAGGGAGAGATTACAGTCTTCGTTGGAGGAAACGGTTGCGGAAAATCTACCCTTCTCCGTTCAATGGCTCGTTTATTGAAACCTCACAGTGGAAACGTGGTTTTGGATGGGAAGGCCATTTCAAAAATGTCCACTAAATCAGTAGCGCAGCAACTTGCTATACTTCCCCAAAGTCCGGTGACCCCAGAAGGATTAACGGTCCTACAACTCGTTAAACAAGGTCGTTATCCATATCAGAACTGGTTCAAGCAATGGTCGCAAGATGATGAAGATGCAGTAGAGCAAGCTCTTCGAGACACGAATCTTGAAGAATTGAAAGAGAGAACGGTTGATTCGTTATCAGGTGGGCAGCGACAGCGAGCTTGGATTGCGATGACCCTTGCTCAGGATACGGATATCATTTTACTTGATGAGCCGACGACATACTTGGATATGACGTATCAAATTGAAATACTGGACCTATTGTTTGAGCTAAATGAAAGAGAAGGAAGAACCGTTGTCATGGTGCTTCATGATCTGAATCTAGCCTCCCGATATGCTCATAATATTGTGGCTTTAAAAGATCAGACTGTTTACGCTCAAGGCAAACCAGAAGAGATCGTGACATGTAAGTTTGTTCAAGATGTGTTCAGTATGACTTGTAACGTTACGAGTGACCCCATCTTTGGAACACCAATGTGCATTCCTTATGGGCGTGGTCGTTGTTTAATTAAGGAAAGTGTGATGTCTAATGAACCTAACGTTGGATGAAATTGATGTATTACATCATTATTTTCGATACTATCATCCAACTTATCATATAGGCGAGCAACGGTTGGAAGAGATTTCACTAGATGCTTTTAGGGATGTGAAGCAATTTAAGGAAATACTCGAACAGGTTGATTCATTTATAGAGTCTGATTCTTCGATCGCTACTGCTTCTATGATTACGAAAAGGCTAGGTTATTATTTTGTAACGGGTATGCTTGCCCCTATGACTCTTCATTCAAAATTGCCTGTAGTAGAAGTGGAGGATAAGAAGTTGATTCGCTTGGATGACCAAAAAAGTTGGTTTCCCAAATGGAGCAATGAGTCCCGTCGTACCCTGCTCATAGAAAATAGGGAAAGAGAAAAGTCTGTAGCACACTATTTCACCGTAATGATTGAAACAATGGTCTTGCCGATTTTCACTACAGTGCAAGAAGTAACAAAGCTACCCATGAAGACAATGTGGGAAAACTTCGCTACTTATGTATACTGGTTTTATGAACAGTTTGCTTATGAAATTGTTAACGAAGAGCAAGCGAATACTGTGTTGCAGGACTACCAGACTATACGTAGTATAGAAGGAACTGTATTCCAACAAAAACAAAACCCCATTACTGATCTTGCCTTACGTAAAGAAAGGGGAGAGGAGAAGCGGCGGTTCTGTTGTTTGACCTACCAATTAAATAATGAGCATTCCTATTGCAAAGTCTGTCCGCTTCTAAAAAACTAGAAGCGGCTTTTTTTTATGTATGAAACACGTGAGGTGGATGGAAAGATGAGGATTCCATCCACCTGGCTTTGGAATTTAGGGACACGTGAAGGGGGAGTAGGAGTTTATAAGTTTAAAGAAAGTTCAAAAAGTCGATGAATTATAAAGCTTTCTTCTGTGGTTTATTAGTAGAATAAGGCGAAGGAGGGGTGATGGAATTTGTAGAAGTCTTTTTCATTCTTTCGATAATATAACTTGCTACGAATTCCTGGAGCTCCTCTTCTTGGCATTGCTTAACAATCTGGAGCAAATCTTTGTGGTCCATCTGCTCAATAATAGAGTGGACAAATAGAGGTAAGTAATCGTCCGTTTCGAAATACTTCTTATAAAGTTCAGATAAGCTATCAGCAAATTTCATAATCAACTTCCTTTCCCTCAATCTCAAAAGTCTATCTTTGTTCATTACCTTATGCGGCTTTTTTTAAATGTTGTTCATAATTCGTTAAATAAGTGCAAAAAGTAAAGAATAGGAGGGTGAAGTTAATGGAAAATAAGAAGCGAACGTTTTATATTAACCTGGGTTCTCAAGAGATTTCGCAAATTCGTGATGGTAATAATGACGTATTTACCATTCAGGCGACAGAAGAGGAAATGTTCAGACTACGCCAAGTACTTAACGAAGTATTTAGTGCAGATGAGCGATCGTTTTGGAGATCACATATTCCTTTTCGCCATTATTCTGAGGACTCACAAAATGATGATTATGATTACTCCATGCGCGAAGCTTACAAAATGATTTATGAGTTGGGCGACGACGAAACGAAGCAGTTCATTAAGTCAATAGGAATGGATCACGACGAAGATTCTGATAAGATCTATGGAGAAGAGAACCCCTTAACTTAATGTGAAACAAGAGGTCGCTAAGTAGCGACCTCTTGTTCTGTGTTATGGAGTGGTTCCCTGCATATTGCTTATGTCTTCTGCGTTTTCTTTCACATCTTCTGGAATACGAACTTCCTTAATCTCATTGTACTCATCGTAATTTGATTTGATCTCTTGTTTAACGGAGACTGTGCTACCTTGCTGCTCCAATGAGATATCCATTTTCATATCTAATGATTTTGGATAGTATTGATCCTTATTTATTGTAAGATCAAAGGCCAAATGATCGATTGTGAATTGTTCTATTGTATTTTTGGGGACAGCCCCACCGTTTGATAAAGCCTTTTCGATGAACTGCTTCATATCTTCCTCATTGGCTTCTAAATGTATAACATAGCCATCCTCTGTTTCATCCATAGTTAGACTATCTGAATAATCCTGTAGCATTTCAAGTTGTTTTTCTGGGCTCTGTTGCATTGTACCTGCCTGACTAAACTGATTAATTAAGTCTTTTGGGCCTTTAAGCCAATTTCCGCTGTTTGGATCTTTAAAATAAAGGCCATCCTGAATATAGTACATTTCGATGTTTTGTCCCATGGCTTCTGTTACTAGGTGATAAGAAAGAGGGTCCATGGTGAAGTCGCCTTCTGAAGACAGCTCTATCTTTTGTTCTTCTTCTTGTTCGCCCATGCTAACTGACTGTTTAATATCAGTAGCTAACGAGAAGCTTTTTAGCTCCTCTGTAGCTTCTAATGATTTCTCATAAACTTCTGCAGCAGAAAGGTCTTTGTTCTCTTCAGTGGTCTCTCCTTCTGCTCCGCTTTCTTCAGACTGACCAGAACATCCTATCGTGATGACCAGTATAAAGCATAAAGCTGACCAGATTTGTACATGTTTTTTCATAATTACTCTCTCCTTAGAATCAAATTAGTTGAATTTGAGTTTATTTCGTGCTGCAAAAAGGAAATAGGTTATTAACACACCATAAGAAACAGGGGGCAACAGATATGAACCTAGGTAAGTCAATTGCAATCATTCCTATTATTTTGGTAGCGTTACTCGTAGTGATATCAAATCAACAGCCTAATTCGCTAAATGCGCAGGACCAATTATCTGGATCTGATCACACCGGTCATACAGAGATAACTTTCCACCAAAAACAGCAACAGAAACCCGAATTAACAACTTCTTCCAATAAAAATCAACAAAAAGAGGTTTTAACAGAAAAAATTATAACATCAGTCACTAGTGAATTTATGGATCAACTTGTACAAAAGTCCAATCAAGACTCTCGTGTAGTGGCATATGATAGCAAAGAAGAATTAATTGAGTCGTTTTCATCCATAGCAAATAAATCTGTTGCAAAGGAATATGTTGATTTTTATTATAAAGAATATAATAATGGACTGTATATCCTTCCAACTGATACACCACCTTGGTTTCAAGAAAACGAATCTTACACAACTGAAACATTAGAGGATGGACGTATAGCTGTTACTCAACATAATACAAGTGAGCTTTATGGAAAGTACACGGTTTCATTTGTCTTTACTCATACAAATGAAGGTTGGATTATTGATGGAATAAACCATTCATAGTGAATAGGAAATGAAGCAATAAAGGCAGTTGATCGTTATTGATTACGTTTTATGATTATTACCATAATGAAGTGAAGCTTTCTTTTACCGATCATCCTTTTTCTGAACACCCAAAACATGTATGGGTTATTAGTCGTTATAATGGAAAATGGCTACTTACCGAGCATAAAGATCGAGGAATCGAATTTCCTGGTGGGAAAGTAGAAGAAGGAGAGACTCCGGAACAAGCAGCGGTTCGTGAAGTCATGGAGGAGACTGGGGGAGAGGTTGAAGCCTTATCGTATATCGGTCAGTATCATGTGGATGGTAAAGGCGGTTGTATAATAAAGAATATTTATTTCGCAACCATTTCGAACCTCACTAAACAGGAGACCTATTTCGAAACGAAAGGTCCTGTATGCTTAGATACCTTACCGAAAGGGTTAGAGCGAAACACTCAGTTTAGCTTTATGATGAAGGATGAGGTACTACCTCACAGTTTAGATTACATTAAGAAAACTCAGCTCTTGGATTAGTCTCCGAGATGCTGAGTTTTTTTGTACTGTACTCATTTAATGCGTTTATCCCCTTATTAACTTTCGCTCCAACCGTTCCACCAGTTGATACATGATAGCAGCAAAAATCGCAATAATCATAAGGCTTGCAAGGACTAGTGTGAAGTCAAATACTTGGAAGCCATAAATAATCAAGTACCCTAACCCCTTTTGAGATACAAGGAACTCACCAACGATTACTCCAACCCATGAGAGCCCAACATTTACTTTGAAGGTCGATATAATCGTAGGGAAGGAAGCGGGGAGTATAGCTTCTTTGAAGATTTGGAATCTATTCGCACCAAAGCTTCTAAGGACTTTAACGTAATTTCTATCGACCCCTTGAAATGCTGAATAAACAACAATAGTTGTAATGATGACGGAAATGATAGCTCCCATTGCGATGATAGAGAAATAGCCGGGTCCTAGCGCAACGATAATAATCGGTCCTAGTGCTACCTTAGGCATTGCATTTAAAATAACAAGATAAGGATCAATGATTTTAGATAGTTTTGGAAACCACCATAAAGTAGCAGCTAATAAAATACCTAGAACGGTTCCAAGCAAGAAGCCTGCTACTGTTTCTAAAAGCGTGACTCGCATATGCATAAAGATTGAGCCATCAGTGATTTTAGCTAAAAGCAGATCGCCAATTTTAGTTGGTGAACTAAAGAGGAGTGGATCAACCCACCGTAGGCGACTGCTTATCTCCCAAAGGCT
The DNA here is from genome assembly GCF_014642405.1 of Pontibacillus salipaludis. Taxonomy (GTDB): domain Bacteria; phylum Bacillota; class Bacilli; order Bacillales; family BH030062; genus Pontibacillus; species Pontibacillus salipaludis. The sequence goes on along the minus strand of NZ_BMIN01000004.1, from coordinate 21,216 downwards.
AAAGAAGCTAGTAAATATAATCAATTGCCATATCATTATTGAACGCTTTTCTTTTTGGAGTTTCTTTAAATGCTGCTGAAAACGAGTTTCATCAGTTGATGGATTCCGATTCAAGCTGATCTAGCTCCTTCCATATGGTTTGAAATAAGTCATTGAAATCAGCATGCTGCCTTGCTTCAAAAGGTGTTAACGTACGTAAATGATCAGGAACTTGGAATGTTTTTGCGATTCTACCTGGACGCGCTTTAAGGACGTAAACAGTATCACTCATAGCAATCGCTTCTCCGATATCGTGAGTAACAAGTAAAGAGGTTTTTCCGTATTGCTTTAGCATCTGAGAGACCAAATTCTCGAGTTTTAATTTGGTTTGATAGTCTAATGCGGAAAATGGTTCATCAAGGAGTAATAACTTAGGATCTGTCATTAAGGTCCTTGCTAAAGCAGCCCTTTGACGCATCCCGCCTGAAAGTTGACTAGGATAAGATTTAACGACGCTTGCAAGACCGATCTCTTCTAAAATTTGAATGGCTTTCTCTTTTTTCATTTCCGTGATGTTACCTTGAATGTGAGGGCCAAGCAACACATTTTCTTGGATCGTCTTCCACGGAAATAAGTAATCCTGCTGTAGCATGTATCCAATGTTGGTATTTGAACTAGGCTGTCGTTGAATGGTTACGGTTCCCTCGGTGGGAGTTAATAGTCCTGCTATGATGGATAGAAGTGTCGTCTTTCCACAGCCGCTAGGGCCGAGGAAGGAAACAAACTGTCCTTCCTCAATGGAAAGCGAGACGTCTTCAATAGCTTTCGTAAACCCTTGTTTAGAAAAGTATTGATGGGTGACATGGTTTAGGCTGAGGAAAGTCATTTTACATACTCCTCCTTATTTCATTACGTCTTCTGCGATTTTTGTATTTACAAGCGTGTTATGGTCCACGTCTGCAGGCAGTTCTCCTGCTTCTTCCATGATCGCCTTTAAGTTGTTCCATTCTTCCTCATCGAGTACTGGATTTTCTGCATAAGAGCCTTGGCTTTTATAGCGATCAACTACAGTTTCAATTAAATCAATTTCCGTGTCTTCGAAATAGGGTTGAATGACGTCAGCAATTTCCCCAGCTGAGTGATCCTGAACCCACTGTTGAGCTTTGTAAATAGCACGAGTAAACTTTTCCATTTCTTCAGGGTTCTCTTCTAAGAAACTGTTCTTTGTCATAAAGACTGTGTAAGGCACATGCCCTGACTCTTCGCCAAATGAAGCAACGATATGACCTTTTCCTTCTCGTTCAAAAATACTTGCTGTTGGTTCAAATAACTGTACATAATCACCTGTGCCGGAAGCAAATGCATTCGGGATGTTAGCGAAATCTACATTTTGAATTAAGGTTAGGTCTTCTTTTGGGTCAATACCTTGTTCTTTCAAAACGTATTCTCCAACCATTTGCGGCATCCCGCCTTTACGTTGACCGAGGAAGGTGCTTCCGTTTAGATCTTCCCACTTAAATTCTGGTTGCTCCTCTCGTGCGACAAGGAATGTTCCATCTGTTTGAGTTAGCTGGGCAACGTTAATAATAGGGTCTGAGGCCCCTCTGGCATAAACGTAAATAGACGTTTCAGAGCCTACAAGGGCAATGTCTGCTCCATCAGATAGAAGAGTGGTCATCGTCTTATCTCCGCCCCAAGTAGTGGTTAACTCCACCTCAAGGCCTTCATCTTCAAAGAAACCCTTTTCAAGTGCCACATACTGCGGGGCATAGAATATAGAACGAGTCACTTCTGCTACCTTAATTGTTGTAGGTGATTGAGAACATGCAGCTAAGGGGAATGTAAGTAAAGCCACTAACGAAACATATAAAAGAAAACGAATTTTTTTCATTTCGAGTAATCCTCCTGTAAGATTAAACTCAATAGATACGTTATCGTATGTGGCTGTCAAAATAGTGTGAATGCCTATAAAGGAGTTTTTTTATGCAAGATGGAACAATTATTTCTAAACAACGATACCCTTCTCCGCACCCTAAATTGAATGTATTTCTCGTCACGTACTGGAGTGAAGGGTTGAAGGTAAAAGGTTTTTTGGTAGAACCAAAAGAGAGTGGGAAATACCCAGGGTTTTTATATCTCCGGGGTGGTATTAAAGGCGTTGGTAAAGTTCGGATTGGTAGAATCGTTCAATTTGCGTCTCACGGTTTCGTTGTCTTTGCACCGTGTTATCGTGGCAATATGGGAGGGGAAGGTAGAGAAGATTTTGCCTTAAGTGATCGTAAAGACGGACATAATGGGGCAAGGATCCTTTTTAATCATCCTATGGTGAATGAAGAAGTGAATGTGTTCGGTTTCTCTCGTGGTGGAGTTATGGGTCTCTGGACGGCTCTTGAGGTTTCTGGTATTCATAAAGTCGTTTGTTGGGGTGGTGTTACGGATGTGGCTCTAACTTACCAAGAACGTGTTGATCTGAGAAAGATGCTCAAGCGTGTAGTTGGGGGAAGTCCTAATAAATATCCAGAAAGATTTGAGGCCAGAACACCACTAAAGTCTATAAATAAATTAGAAACTCCTGTCTGCATTATTCATGGAGCTAAGGATCAAAACGTATCTGTTGACCATGCCAGGCTCTTAGAGAAAGAATTACAAGAGCACGACCTCCCCCATACAAGCTGGATTTATTATGATTTAGATCATTACTTTCCGCCCCAAGTAAATCGGCATACTGTTAAGCAATTAACAGATTGGTTAAAGAAATAGAAACGGCTACCCCAATATGGGATAGCCGTTTTTTATATAAGTTTGGAGATGTGGGAGCAATAGTTATTTTCTAAATGTAGGGCCTGAATTGCGAATTTCTTCACTAACCCCGTCGAATTTCTTAAAGTTCTCATGAAATTTAGTAGCAAGTTCATGAGCTTTCTCTTCATACTGTGCTTCATCTTTCCATGTGCGTTTTGGAATCAACACATCGTCAGGAACACCAGGACAATGGGCTGGTATTTCTAATCCAAAAATAGGGTCTATTACTGTTTCTGTGGAGTTAAGCTCACCTTCAAGTGCAGCATGAATCATAGAGCGAGTATGACTAAGTTTCATACGATGGCCCTCTCCATACGCTCCACCGGTCCATCCTGTATTCACTAGGAAGACGTTCGAGTTAAATTGATCTATTTTCTCTCCAAGCATTTCTGCATACGTTGAAGCATGTCTTGGAAGGAAGGGAGAACCAAAGCACGTAGAGAACGTTGCTTCTGGACTAGTAACGCCACGTTCCGTTCCTGCTAGTTTGCTTGTGTAACCACTAAGAAAATGGTACATCGCCTGTTCTTTAGTGAGTTTACTAATCGGTGGCAAAACACCAAAAGCATCAGCTGTTAAGAAAATAATTGTATTAGGGTGACCTGCAATACTAGGTTCTACAATATTATGGATATTCTGGATTGGATAGGCTGCGCGTGTGTTTTCCGTTAGACTTGTATCTTCATAATCGGGTTCCCTTGTGCCAGGATGCAAGATCACATTCTCAAGTACAGACCCAAACCGAATTGCTTTATAGATTTGAGGCTCGTTTTCCTCGGAAAGGTTAATGCATTTTGCATAACATCCACCTTCAATGTTGAAGACGCCGCGGTTAGACCAACCATGTTCGTCATCCCCAATTAATCGACGCTCTGGATCAGCAGATAGGGTAGTCTTCCCTGTACCAGAGAGTCCGAAGAATAAAGCTACGTCGCCTTCTTTCCCTACGTTAGCTGAACAATGCATTGGTAAAACATCACTCTCGGGTAGAAGATAGTTCATAACAGAAAAGATTGATTTCTTAATTTCCCCAGCATATTCAGTTCCCCCGATCAGGATCACACGATGCTTAAATGACACCATAATAAAGGCTTCGGAACGTGTGCCATCTTGAGCGGGATCTGCTTTAAAGGAAGGAGCGGATACTACTGTGAATTCGCTTACATGTTCGGCCAATTCGTCCTCTGAAGGGCGTATGAAAAGTTGGTGGGCGAACAAGTTATGCCAAGCAAATTCGTTGATGACTTGAATAGGTAAACGGTATCGTTCATCTGCTCCTGCAAAACCATTAAAAACAAATACTTCTTCTTTTTCTTTCAGGTAATCTACGACTTTATGATATAGGTTTTCAAAGATTTCTTCTGAAATGGGTTGGTTCACCGAGCCCCAATCAACTGTGTCCTTTGAAACCTCATCTTTTACAATGAACTTATCTTGAGGGGATCGGCCGGTGTAACGTCCTGTTTCGGCTCTGATCGCTCCTGTAGCCGTGAGTGTACCCTCGTTACGTTGAAGAACCTTTTCAACGAGTTCTCCCACACACAAATTGGTTAATACATTAGGTTGTGCAATTAATTCTTTAATTATGGACGCTTGATTCACCGTATTCATGCTCAAGAACCTGCCTTTATTTAATATTTTTTGACTTTGATAGTGAACATAACAAAATCATTCTTCATGACGTATCCAAGTTGAGATCCAACCCTTTATGTTTCTTTTTGTTTATAGTCTATACAGTCTTTTGAATAGGTCCAGACTCAATGTGTCATTAGTATAACACATTCATTTTATTAGTCCATACTATTTTATAATGAAATTACGGCAAAATTGTGACTGTAAAAGTAAAAGAAAAGGTGAAATATTATCATGATTAGTATTACTGAGATGGGGAGATAGAAAAATGCACAAGTGCTTTACTTCTATCATATATTACTTCGATGTCAACTCACCTTTTTCCTTGGTCTACTGTTTCTTTCTAAAATCAATTATGATTAGTAACCCCGTTCATCAAGGAATCTGAGCGTTAACATTCACATGGTTATACTTAAGTGGAAAAGTGGTTCGTGTAGCATCTCATAAAGCAATGATAACGCTATATTCAGTTGACATAAAAGGGTTAAAACGTTATGATAAGTCGCGAACGGAAACTATCTTATCCAGAGAAGGTGGAGGGACAGGCCCTGTGAAACCCAGCAACCGTCATCCTTAGATGAAAAGGTGCTAACCTGATGCAAGGAAGGCCTCCTTGAACGATAAGAGCGAATGGACCCTTTCCCTTTGCTCGTTATGGGAAGGGATTTTTTATACTTTCGAAAGGTTTCTAAAAGCTTTCTAAGGTATTTTGAAAGTCATCGGCATTTGCTAGGTGTAGCGAATTTCGACGTTTTCTCATGTATTTTTTTCATTCGTTTACAATATACGAAACTGTTCCAGGTCGATAGAATAGATCGGTGTAAATTCATGTATTAAAAGAATTTACATAACTCTGGTTTACTTTTTTCTGAATAGATAGCTGGGTGATGAGTTCCGTCTCAAAGATAAGAGTATTTTAAAGGAGGAGTTTGAGGGAATGGCTGCAAACCGCCGCTTGTTTACATCAGAATCAGTTACAGGAGGGCACCCTGACAAAATCTGTGACCAAATTTCTGATGCCATACTAGATGAAATCTTAAAAAATGATCCTAACGCTCGTGTAGCATGTGAAACGACAGTTACAACAGGGTTGGTTCTCGTATCAGGAGAAATTTCAACAAATACGTACGTGGATATTCAGTCAATCGTCCGTAATACCATTAAGGAAATTGGATATACACGTGCCAAATATGGTTTTGACGCAGAAACATGTGCAGTACTTACAGCAATTGATGAACAGTCACCAGACATTGCAGCAGGGGTGAACGAAGCGCTTGAAGCACGAGAAGGTCAAATGACTGATAAAGAAATTGAGAATATTGGTGCAGGAGACCAGGGTCTCATGTTTGGTTATGCGAATAACGAAACGCCTGAACTTATGCCCCTTCCGATCTCTTTAGCTCACAAATTGGCGAAACGTTTATCTGACGTGCGCAACGATGAAACAGTTCCTTACCTACGCCCTGATGGCAAAACCCAGGTTACTGTAGAGTATGATGAACAAGACCGTCCTGTTCGTATTGACACAATTGTCATCTCCACGCAGCATCACCCAGAAATAACACTAGAGCAAATTCAAAAGGATCTAAAAGAGCAAGTTATTGCTCCAATTGTCCCTACAGAACTACTTGATGACCAAACCAAATACTTTATTAATCCAACAGGTCGTTTTGTAATCGGTGGACCTCAAGGGGATGCTGGTTTAACAGGCCGTAAAATTATTGTAGATACGTACGGCGGATATGCACGTCACGGCGGGGGAGCCTTCAGTGGTAAAGACGCTACTAAAGTTGACCGTTCCGCTGCTTATGCAGCTCGTTATGTAGCTAAAAACATTGTCGCTGCTGGATTAGCAGATTCTTGTGAAGTTCAATTAGCCTATGCCATTGGAGTTGCGCAACCTGTGTCGATTTCAATCAATACATTTGGTACAGGGAAAGTTTCAGAAGAGGCATTAGTCGAAGCAGTACGTGAGAAATTTGATCTCCGTCCAGCTGGCATTATTAAAATGCTTGATCTTCGTCGCCCAATCTACCGTGACACTGCAGCTTACGGTCACTTTGGCCGCACAGACGTTGAGTTCCCATGGGAGAAAACGGATAAAGCAGAAGAATTAAAGCAACTAGCAAACTTATAAGTATAGGTAGGAGCATGGATTTGCATAGCAACTCCGTGCTCTTTTTTGTTTCATTGGCATTTTTTTTAATGAATTGTAATCCTTGTCCTCCCTTATGTAAAAACATGATAAACTATTATAGTCTGTCAAAATCATGTTTCTTTGACTTAGACGTTACCGACTTTAAATTCGCGGGTATAACGAATATCTGTGAAGTATAGAAACAATTTAAAGAGAACCTGCTCGGCACCTTAAGGGTACCGTGGGGCTCTGCCAATTACAGCCATTTTGTGATAAACTGAAATAGCAAAGTGAGAATGAAAGTGAGGATCTTCGTATGTGCGGTTTTATTGGTGTTATTCGAGATGTTCCATCTCCAGTAGATGAAGAACAAAAGCAGTCTTTTAAGCGAAGAAACGATATTATCACTCATCGTGGCCCTGATGATGAAGGGTATTATCATGATGATTACATATCTTTCGGCTTTCGCCGTTTAAGTATAATTGATATAGAAAGTGGCCATCAGCCTCTTAGCTATGATGATGAAAAGATTTGGATGGTGTTTAACGGAGAAATTTACAATTATGTAGAACTACGTGAAGACCTTCAGAAACAAGGGTATACATTTGAGACAGAATCAGATACAGAGGTTATTGCGGCCTTGTTCAAGGATAAGCAAGAAGGAGCGTTCTCTTATCTACGCGGTATGTTCGCGATCTTAATTTGGGATAAAGAAGAGCAAACATTTTACGGAGCTCGTGATCCATTCGGCATTAAGCCATTATTCTATAGTGAACAACATAATGGGACATATTTCGCTTCAGAGAAGAAGAGTATTACGTTGCTTCAGGAAAATGAACTAGTCAATACAGAAGCGTTGCAACATTATTTAAGCTATCAATATGTTCCGGAACCTCTAACCCTAACAGATGGGATTTCTAAGGTAGAACCTGGACATTATTTCGTTAAGAAGCCAGGGCAATCCATTAAGTTTACTCGTTATTGGCATGCTACCTTTACACAAGTGGCTGGTAGTGAAAGTGAATGGATTAAACGTATTCAAGATGTCATGTATGATTCTGTGAACAAACACATGCGTAGTGATGTACCAGTTGGATCTTTCCTTTCTGGAGGAATTGATTCGTCCATTATCGTTGCTATGGCACGTGAGTTTAATCCCAACTTAAAAACTTTCTCAGTTGGTTTTGAACGTGATGGATTCTCTGAAGTAGACGTAGCGAAAGAAACAGCAGAGAAACTTGGGGTTGAGAATCACTCCTATATCATTACTCCTGAAGAGTACGTCCAAAAGCTTCCGAAAATTATGTGGCATATGGATGATCCTTTAGCAGATCCAGCATGTGTACCTCTTTATTTTGTAGCGCGTGAAGCACGTAAACACGTTACGGTTGTGCTATCGGGAGAAGGTTCTGATGAATTATTTGGTGGTTACAATATTTATCGTGAGCCCCAATCGTTAAAAATGTTTGATTCTATGCCTGGTGTAGCTAAGAGTTTGCTTCAACGAGTAGCTAAGGTTATGCCAGAAGGTGTAAAAGGTAAGAGTTTCTTAGAGAGAGGTACTACACCTTTACGTGACCGTTACATCGGTAATGCAAAGATGTTTGAAGAAGCTGAAAAGCAACAATTACTTAAGGATTATCATAGTAAATCTTCTTACCAATCATTAACGCGTTCACTTTATCAAAATGCAGAAGCTTATCATCCTGTAAACCAGATGCAATATGTTGATATTCATACTTGGATGCGTGGAGATATCTTACTGAAGGCAGATAAGATGACAATGGCTCACTCTCTTGAACTTCGTGTTCCATTCTTGGATAAAGAAGTCTTTAATGTTGCCCGTGAAATTCCGGTTGATATGAAGATCGCAGATGGTACGACGAAATCCATTTTACGTAAAGCTTCGAGAGGGATTGTTCCTGATCATGTACTCGACCGAAAGAAACTTGGCTTCCCAGTTCCAATTCGTCATTGGTTAAAAGACGAATTAAACACTTGGGCGAAGACACTTATCCAAGAAAGTGAAACGGATCATCTGATTGAGAAGAAAGCTGTGTCTCAGTTGCTTGAAGATCACGTTCAAGGAAAAGGCGACTACTCTAGAAAGATTTGGACCGTTCTTATGTTTATGTTATGGCACCAAATTTTCGTTGAGCGGAAATATTCTTTTGAAGAATTAATTAGTGAAGACCAAACAAAAAGCAAGCTAACCATTAGTTAATGGCAATTGCTTGCTTCCCCATTTGCACCCAGGCTTCTTTAAAGTCGTTTCTGGGTGCTTTTTTTTGTTGGCCCGTAAGAGGATCGTTAAAATACATATATTCTGAATCATACCCCGTAACTAGAACCGAGTGCTCTTTCATCGTAATCTTTTGTGAACCGTTTGGAGTTATCCAAGATTCGAATAATTCACTAGGCAAATGTTTGTACAAGGTGTTTGTTATAATCCAAACAGGTTGTCCGTTATCGAGATGCTCAAGAATTTCGTAAAAGCTTCCGCCTGAGAAGTCATGAACACGATCTGTAGCAAACTGGCGAGCGAGTGAAGCAATGGGTTCATGATATACTCCGAATCCAGGTTCATTTAGGTTATACATATTTCCTACAAACCCTTCGTTAGGGTCACCATAGTGAATTTGGCCGTCTATATTTTGATACACTTGTTCAGACTTCTTCACTTTTTTAGCTAGCGTCATTTTATCAACATCGAAACCATAATGGTTTAAGAGCATGCTCAAAGAGGTGACTTCGCATCCTCTTGGCAGTTCTGGATATTGTTTAACGGTAGGGACTTCTATGTGGACTTCTTGTTTTAGATGGTACTCATCGATTAATGGTGCATTGCCGGGCTGTTCCACAGTTTCTTTCTGGTTCGCGGAAACATGTTTCACGTTTGATGGTTCGTTCCATAAATTTTGAAGCGTTGTTTTCTGTGTTTGAGCCGTGATTATTCCTGTAAATAAAGAGCATGCAATAAAAAGAACGCTATACCATTTAAGTAATTGCTTATAAGAGTTTCGTAGATTTGGTCTAAGGCTGAACGTCCAAAGTAGCACAGCCATAACCACAGAGGTTGAGAAAAGTACAATATACATAAATGCATATCCCTCCTAGTAAATGAGACCCTTCAGCGGGAGAAGTTTAGAGATCGGGACGACTGGGCGTTACCGTTTTATAATATTGCCCCTTTTCAACATATTCCCTTCTTATTCGTTCCATATCTCTAACGTCTTCATCGGTTAATTCTCGTATAACTTTAGCAGGACGTCCAAATGCAAGTGTTTTTGGGGGGATTTTTTTATTTGGTGGGACCAAACTACCTGCCCCAATAAAAGCTCCTTCACCGATTTCAGCTCCATCCAATATAATAGAACCCATTCCAATAAGAGCATTTCGTCGTATGATGCTTGAGTGCAACATAACTTGATGTCCTATAGTTACATCATCTTCAATAAGTAGGGGGGATCCCGGACTTTGATGCAGCATGCTCTGATCTTGGATGTTGGATCGTTTTCCAATATGTACTCGGTCTACATCTCCACGAATGACAGTTTTAAACCATATACTTGCTTCCTCTTCTATGACCACATCTCCTGTAATAATAACATCATCTGCGATATAAGCTGTGTCATGAATAGTAGGCATATGTCCTTTGTAAGGGTAGATCATTTGAATCCTCCATTCGATTGTGTTGATATTATAAGTATAACAAAAGGGAGAAGACTATAGGAGAGAGGAAGATGGTATGAAGCATATTACAGTAAAAGGTGCTAGAGGGCTCGTTGTGATTATTCACGGGGCTTTTGAACATTCTGGTCGATATAATGCCTTGGCGAATCGGTGGGTCAATGAAGGATATGAAGTTATATATGGTGATCTTCCTGCTCACGGTGAATACGATGGCGTTAAAGGCCATATTGATCGTTTTGAAGAGTACTTAGACGAGATCAGCACTTGGGTGGAAGAAGCTCAGAAATCGAACCTACCCATATTTTTGCTAGCCCATAGTATGGGCGGGCTTGCTACTATTCGTTTACTAGAGGAGAAGGAGTTACCTATTAAAGCCGTAGTACTCTCCTCACCGGGATTAGGGATTCAAAACCCTCCTCCTAAGCCTCTTCAGGTGGTTGCGAAGGGCTTAAACATAGTTGCGCCTAAATTACAGCTAAAAGGGAATTTAAATCCAGAGCACGTAACAAGGAACACTAGTGTGTTGCAGAGGGATCATGGCGACCGTTTAATGTTAAAGAAAGTTTCTGTACGCTGGTATAAAGAGTTTGAGAAAGGAATTGAACTAGCCTTTAAACATATCGACAAGTACCAAGATGTACCGACGCTTGTGATGCAAGCTGGAGATGATAAAATAGTAAATAAAGATGCTACATTAAAATGGTTTAATTCACTTCATATTCATGAAAAGTTTTATAAAGAATGGGAAGGATTATACCATGAGATCTTTAATGATCCCGAACAAGACGATGTATTTCAGTATGCTAAATCATTTCTGGAGATGCATCTATAGAATAGTGTAAAAAAAAGGAGGTTGCTTCTTTTGGGCTCTATACCAAGACGGGCCATTCCCTTAATGGCTACAATATATCGGAAGATTTTCCCCCAGGTTCACAAGGAATTAAGTTACTGGAAGGGACGAGCAAATCAAATTCCCAACCAAGAGCTTCGTAGACAAGCTCTCGATTCAATAGAAGACAAAACGTTCCATTGTGAAGGAGGGTCGATTTATGCGATTTTGGCAGGGGATAATCGTGATAAAGCCATCCAATTTGTCGTTGCGTATCAAACGATTTCGGACTACTTAGATAACTTGTGTGATCGAAGTACATCTTTAGATCCTAAGGATTTTCGAACATTGCACACCTCTATGAAGGATGCATTAACACCAGGGAATCCTATCGGTGATTATTACGCAGAACGTGAAGAGAAAGATGATGGAGGATACTTACAAGACCTTGTGAAAACGTGTCAGAATCTACTTGGACAACTTTCTAATTATTCACAGATAAAGGGTTACCTATATGAATTAGCGGATTTGTATTGTGATTTGCAAGTTCATAAGCATGTAAAAATGGATGAACGTGTACCTCGTTTGAAGAGTTGGTTTAATGACTACCAGAAGCGCTGGGGAGATCTTAGCTGGTATGAGTTTTCTGCTTGTTCTGGCTCAACACTTGGGATCTTTTGCCTCGTATCTTACGCTCACGGAGAACATTTGACTGAGGAAGTCGCGTCGCAAGTCTATAATGGATATTTCCCATATATGCAGGGGCTTCATATATTATTGGATTACTATATTGATCAGCAGGAAGACCTCGAAGAAGGAGACCTAAATTTCTGTACATATTATGATCATGAAGACCATATGAAAGAACGCTTCCTGTACTTTATTGATCAAACAAAGCTCCATGTTAATCCGCTACCTCATGCATCTTTTCACCATATGGTACAAAAAGGACTTGTCGGTCTTTACTTAGCCGACTCTAAAGTTCAAAAGCTCCAAGGAGCCCGTCCGTTAGTGAAAGAATTATTAAGTGTAAGTGGCACCAAAGCCAAATTCTTCTACATGAACTCAAAACTTTATCACAAACTAAAAACCGCCCTCGCATAGAGGACGGGTTTTCGTTTGCTTTCTTATAGTAAAGCGTGCCAGATACCCTTTATCAAGCTAAAGGGTGTCTGGCACGCTTTTGTGCGTTAATGTGTTACTTCTTTTCGATTGCCAGAATAAATGGAGGGGTATTTACTTGGTTCAAAAACCCGTATCGAAGCACGTTGTATTGTTTTTGGTCTAGCTTTGAAAGGGATTTGAGTAAGGCTTCTTTTTCTTCTTGCCCACCTTCATGACCGTGGTATACAACGAGTATTAATAGGCCTTTTTTCTTGAGTCTTTCTAGAATTCCATGAACGGCTTCAAGTGTTGAAGCTGATTCAGTGACAATCGTTTTATCGCTGCCTGGGAGGTATCCAAGGTTAAATATTGCCCCGCCTAGAATGGCTTCTTCATCTATATACTTTTCAAAGTGTGCATGGTTATCCATGATAAGATTGACATTATGAATGTTATTCTCGACAAGTCTGTCATGCGTCGATTCAATCGCTTGTTCCTGAATGTCAAAGGATAGCACATTTCCTTTATCTCCAACGAGTTTACTTAAAAAGACAGTGTCATGCCCGTTTCCGGCTGTACCATCAAGGGCTGTTTCGCCTGGGTGGATCGATTGTTCTAACAAATGGTGTGCATAATCTAAGATACGATACAACATAGGTAAGGTCTCCTTCTTGAGATGTGTTTCGAAGCTTTTCCTATGAAGCATTGTAGCATGTCTGTACAAATAGCAAAAGTGAATTGAAATGCATAGGAATAGGTCTGATGCACATTATAGGAGTGAGGTGATAATCATGGCGACACGTGACTCCATAGAAAACATGGTAGAAGTAGCAAAAAGAAAGATGGAAGCTGCCAGAGAACAATTAGAACAGGCGAACCAAGTCGGTTATCAGCCAAATGATGAGTACAGCCAGGCTCAACTTGGTTTAGAAGAAGCAGAAACTGAAATTCAAAAGCTTATGCATAGCGCCAACCATCAACAGAAAGATGAGCTTCACCGTTTGCATCTGCAAGTGACACAAGTTTTAAACGATATGATTTTAGATCACGAGGATCTAGGGGAATATAAGCAGCAATGAAGATTCAAAATCCTGCACAATTGTGCAGGATTTTTATTTTTTAAAAATTTCCAACTAGAGATTGACTCACCTTAATGGTCTAGTGTACTATTTAACTAGTACACAAGGACGCTAAAGGAGGAAGTTTATCATGACGGCATTTCAAGGACTTTGGAAAAAGGAATGGAAGTTATCCTGGGTGTTTCATACAATAGTTATTTCACTAGGAATGTTGGTGACTGCGATCATTTATTGGTGGCTCAGAGGTAAAGGTCAGGAGCCGTTTATTACGATCCCGCTCATCATCATTCTTGCGCTTCATATTTTTTATATGGCTGGTTACTTGCTGTTTTCTTTAAATAAAGAGGGCGCTAAGTTACATATTTGGCTCCATTCTCCTCAATCCATACACAAACTGCTTGGAGCTAAATTCTTAAACGGGGCATTGTTTATGGTAGGTTCTATGATTATTTTTACCACCCTTTTGATCCTGCTCTTTTTCTCTGCTGAAGAATTAAGCTCTATTTTCGCTGATTTATTAAAGGGAGCTTTGTTAGCAAATGGGCTTATCTTTTATCAGGCTATACTAGTTGGTGTATTTGTTTTATTGCTTTGGAGTGTCTATCGTTTAATTAATCAATACACAGGAAAGTGGGGTTTGCTGCTTATCTTGGCGCTCGCTATCGGTCTTATGATAGTGGAGTCTTGGATATTAGACTCCGGATTCATGGTAACTTTATATTCCAGTATGGAAATAAATGTTGATTTAAGAGAGCTCTTCCCTTCTATATATAATTTTGTGAATGATAACTATAACGTAACTGAAATGGATGAGATCCCTTTTAGTTACGGTGAATTTGTTGTGAATATACTGTTCAGTACTTTATATTACTTTATTGCTGCTTATATTCTTGATCGAAAAGTTGAGGTGTAACCTATGCCCATTGAGTTTCAACAAGACAGACCAATTTATCAACAACTCATGGATCGCTTATCAAATGAAATCGTAAGGGGAGATCGTATGCCTGGAGACAAATTACCATCTGTTCGAGAATATGCAGTTGATACTGGTGTTAATCCGAATACTGTATCCCGCGTTTACCGAGAATTGGAGCAATTAACGATTGTGGAATCAAGGCGTGGGCAAGGGACGTTCGTGACAGAAGATCGTATGCGCTTAAATCAATTACGTGAAGAGCTTAAAGAACGGCAGATTGACCGGTTCATTACAGAGATGAAACAGCTCGGCTTTTCAAAAGAGGAAATGATTCTAGGTCTTCAAGCGAAAACAAAAGAGGAGGGAAACTAAATGATCTCATTTGAAAACGTAACTAAACAATATATTAAGCATAAAGCTCTAAATGACGTGACCTTTAACCTTGAAAATGGGAAGGTCATTGGATTAGTTGGTGAAAACGGTAGTGGAAAGTCCACAACTTTGAAACTAATAGCAGGCCTCCTTCGTACAACGAAAGGAAAGGTTTTAGTAGATGGACAGAGTAATGTGGATCGAAAAATCAGCTACAGTGTTGCCTATATGTCAGAATTAGATCACGTTTATCCTTTCTTTACGGTAGGAGAGGCGATTGACTTTTTTGCCTCCCAATATAACGACTTCAATCAAGAGAAAGCAGAAGAAATATTGTCATTTATGAAACTACAAAAAGAACAAAAAGTAAAAACATTGTCCAAAGGAAACAAAGGGCGATTAAAAATGACGATTACGTTAGCTCGAAATGTACCCTATATTTTATTGGATGAACCGTTCTCTGGATTAGATCCAATGGTTCGAAGTGCGATTGTAAAAGGTCTTATTCGCTTTGTCGACCTGGAAACTCAGTCTTTAATCATTACTACTCATGAAATTAAAGAAATCGAGCCCGTATTAGATGAAGTGCTTGTCATTAGAGATGGTAAGGTTCTTGGTCATCAATTAGTAGATGATATAAGGTGTGATGGGAAGGACGTTGTAGGATGGATGGAACAATTATATGAGGAGGTACAAATACATGACTAAATCAGTCGTGCAACTTAAAGGGT
This sequence comes from Pontibacillus salipaludis, assembly GCF_014642405.1. Taxonomy (GTDB): domain Bacteria; phylum Bacillota; class Bacilli; order Bacillales; family BH030062; genus Pontibacillus; species Pontibacillus salipaludis. Next base: position 5,942 of record NZ_BMIN01000004.1, on the reverse strand, counting down.
TAAGGAAAGACATTAAGAACAAAACGATTATTCATGACCTCGATCTGGACTTGTATGAGGGAGAGGTGTTTGGTTTCCTTGGACCAAATGGAGCGGGTAAAACAACAACCATTCGAATGATGGTTGGCCTTATGAAACCTACTGCCGGAAATGTAATTATTGGGGGAACTTCTTTACTTGAGAATTATGAGAAAACAATCAGTCAAGTGGGGGCAATCGTAGAGAACCCGGAATTGTATGATTACATGTCTGGATACAAGAATCTGATTCATTTCTCTAGAATGCACAAAGGAATTACAAAAGAACGCATTCAAGAAGTGGTGGAGCAAGTTGGGTTAACTTCTCGGATTGGTGAGAAAGTGAAAACCTATTCTCTTGGTATGAGGCAGCGTTTAGGTTTAGCGCAGGCACTCTTGCATAAGCCAAAGTTTCTAATTTTGGATGAGCCAACGAATGGATTAGACCCTGCAGGAATTCGAGAGTTTCGTACATATTTACGTAAAATTGCTCAAGAAGAAGGCGTGAGTATTCTCGTTTCTAGTCACCTTTTATCTGAAATCGAATTAATGTGTGATCGAGTTGGAATCATTCAAAAAGGAAAATTGATTGATATACGTACGGTTAAAGAGGAATCACAGGAAACGAAGTGGACATTTACCGTAAATCAGCCTATTCAAGCGAAAGATGTTTTAGAGCAATCGTTTGAAGGAGTAGACATTGAAACAGGTGAGAAATCTATCTCAATATCAATTTCCCAAGAAGAAGTGCCCGAGTATAATAAAGTGTTAGTGGAACAAGGGATTCTTGTTTATGGAATTGAAAATACGAAATCAACATTAGAAGACGAATTCTTAAAAGTAACTGGTGGTGAGCAAGTTGGGTAGTTTTGTTAATTTAGTTCGTAATGAATGGATGAAGTTAATGCAAAGAAAGAGTACATGGATTATGTCTATTATTCTTATAATTGCTGTATTTGGTATATTTGGAGTTTTGAAATGGGATTACAGCCACCGGGAAGAATCAGTAGGAGCCAATACTTCTGAACAACGACTACAGCAACAAATTAACACATACGAAGCTCAGAAATCAGAAGCGGAACCATCATCTCTTGAGTATAAGAATGCTGTTGAGCAAATTGAACTTGCCCAATATCGTCTTGATGAAGGGCTAGCGCCTGCTGAAGTGGGGAGTTTCTGGCATGTTATGAATACATCCTCTAACTTCTTTTCTTTAATCGTTTTATTTGTCATTATTGTGGCCTCAGGTATTCTAGCTCATGAATTTCAAAAAGGTACAATTAAATTACTGGCTATTCGACCGGCTACGCGTACGAAACTGCTTTACAGTAAATATGTTACCGTCCTTCTGTTCTCTGTTGCGATTGCTTTGCTTTTACTTGTTTCCTCTTTAGTTGCATCACTCATATACTTTCCGTATGATTCTTATACCCATTTAACTTGGAATGGTGAGGCGGTTTCAGAGTGGCCTGCGATATTCTGGATCTTACAAAGCTATCTTTATGCGATGGTAAACGTTGTAGTAATGGGGACGATCGCTTTTGTGATAGGGGCACTATTTCGTTCAAGCGGTTTGGCAATTGGGATTACCATGTTCTTATCTTTCGCTACGTTACCTGCAATGATGATGTTGAGAAAATATGAATGGGCCAAGTACATCTTGTTTGCACATAACGAGTTTTCAATGCACCTAAGTCAACCATTTGTCGACGTAACACCCTTATATTCGCTAATTGTCATTTTTGTGTATTTGGTCATTTTTCATGTACTTATGTACACTTCCTTTAAGAAACGTGACATAGCGGTTTGATCAGGTACCCGTCTTCTTGACATTGTTAGAAGAATTGCTTACAATTTACTATCATAACTAACGGTCTGAATAACTGTGATAAGGACTAGTAATAAAAGTGTCAAGCAAGAAGAGAGATAGCGGCTGGTGGAAGCTATCCTTGACCTTTATGAACTCACCTTTGATGTTGCGCACCTGAACGTAAGAGTAGGGTTCGCCGTTCTCCGCGTTAAGGATTCGAGTGAGCGTCAATTGGCGTTAATTTGGGTGGTACCACGGGTATTCGAAACCTCTCGTCCCAGAGTTTGGGGCGAGAGGTTTATTTTTTTATAATCAAATCACGTTATTCAGCACAAGTTCTAGGAGGTCAAAGCAATGGCATACGATCACAAATCGATCGAAAAGAAATGGCAAGATTACTGGGTTGGTGACAAAGTATTTAAAGCTGACAGCAGTAGTAATAAAGAAAAGTTTTATGCACTAGATATGTTTCCATACCCATCAGGAGCTGGTCTTCACGTTGGACACCCTGAAGGGATGACAGCGACAGACATTGTTTCTCGCATGAAACGCATGCAAGGGTACGAAGTTCTTCATCCAATGGGATGGGATGCATTTGGACTTCCTGCTGAACAATATGCACTTGATACAGGTAATGACCCGGCTGTCTTCACACAGCAAAATATCGATAACTTCCGTCGTCAAATTCAAGCGCTTGGATTCTCTTATGACTGGGATCGTGAAGTAAATACGACAGATCCAAACTATTATAAGTGGACACAGTGGATCTTCACGAAGCTGTATGAAGAAGGCTTAGCCTATGTAGATGAAGTTGCTGTTAACTGGTGCCCTGCACTTGGTACAGTTCTTGCGAATGAAGAAGTCGTAGACGGTGTAAGTGAGCGTGGTGGACACCCTGTTGTTCGTAAACCGATGAAACAGTGGATGCTTAAAATTACGGCTTACGCGGATCGTTTATTAGAAGACCTTGAAGACCTAGACTGGCCTGAGAGTATTAAAGATATGCAGCGAAACTGGATTGGTAAATCTGAAGGGGCAGATGTTCACTTTGAAGTAGATGGACACGATGAAACGTTCACCGTATTTACGACCCGTCCAGATACTTTGTTCGGTGCAACGTATGCCGTCCTAGCACCCGAACACCCATTTGTTGAACGGATTGTATCTGCTGAACAAAAAGAAGCGGTTCAAGCTTATATAAATGAAGTGACTAAGAAAAGTGACTTAGAGCGTACGGACCTTGCGAAAGAGAAATCAGGCGTTTTCTCAGGAGCTTATGCGATCAACCCTGTAAATGGAGAACGTATTCAGATATGGGTAGCGGACTATGTTCTAATGTCTTACGGTTCTGGTGCAATTATGGCTGTTCCTGCTCACGATGAACGTGATTATGAATTTGCCAAAACGTTTGATCTTCCAATCCGTGCCGTTGTTGAAGGCGGAAATGTGGAAGAAGAAGCCTATACAGGGGATGGAAAACATATTAATTCTGATTTCCTCAATGGTCTTGATAAAGAAGAAGGAATACAAAAAGCGATTGAATGGCTTGAAGCAGAAGGTAAAGGTGAGAAGAAAACGTCGTACCGTCTTCGTGACTGGCTATTCAGCCGCCAGCGTTATTGGGGAGAACCAATACCAGTTATTCATTGGGAAGATGGCTCTGTAACGGCTGAGAAAGTTGAAAATCTTCCTCTTGAACTTCCGAAGACAGAAAATATTAAGCCATCAGGCACTGGCGAATCCCCGCTTGCGAACATTGAAGATTGGGTGAATGTCGTAGATCCAGAGACAGGCATGAAAGGTCGTCGTGAAACGAATACAATGCCTCAATGGGCAGGAAGCTGTTGGTACTTCCTACGTTACATTGATCCAGACAATAGCGAGCAATTAGCAGATCCTGAAAAACTAAAAGAATGGTTACCGGTTGATATGTATATCGGTGGAGCAGAACATGCGGTTCTTCACCTTCTATATGCTCGCTTCTGGCACAAATTCCTTTACGACATTGGTGTTGTACCGACAAAAGAACCGTTTCAGCGTTTATTTAACCAAGGTATGATCCTTGGAGAAAACAACGAGAAAATGAGTAAGTCCAAAGGGAATGTTGTGAACCCAGATGATATCGTCGAGACACACGGAGCAGATACATTACGTCTTTACGAAATGTTTATGGGTCCACTAGAAGCATCGGTAGCTTGGTCTACAAATGGTTTAGATGGAGCTCGACGCTTCTTAGATCGTGTGCATCGCCTTTTCGCTACTGATAACGGTAGTCTTTCTGACAAAGTTAAATATGATAGTCAGAATACAGATCTTGAGCGTAGTTACCATGAAACAGTTAAAAAAGTAACTGAAAACTTTGAGGCACTTCGCTTTAATACAGCTATTTCACAGATGATGGTCTTCATTAATGATGCATACAAAGCTAGTGAAATCCCTGGACAATATGCAGAAGGGTTTGTGAAGCTGCTTTCTCCTGTGGCGCCGCACCTAGCTGAAGAATTATGGAGTATACTAGGCCATGAAGATACAATTAGTTATGAAGTCTGGCCGATTCACGATGAAGCGAAGTTAATTGATGATGAAGTTGAAATTGTCCTTCAAGTTATGGGTAAAGTTCGTTCTAAAGTAAGTGCTCCAAAAGATGCTTCTAAAGAGGAACTTGAAAAACTTGCGATGGAAGATGAAACGATTCAGGAATGGATCCAGGGTAAAACCGTCCGCAAAGTAATTGCTGTTCCTGGCAAACTTGTAAATATCGTTGCAAACTAATTGCGAAAGAGGCTGCTTATATAAGCAGCCTCTATTTTTTTTATAGAAAATAACTGTGAAAAGGCTTTAAAACATAGTATTCTGATCGGGATAAATACCCATAAACGTATCTCTTGACTTCAATAAAAAATGATATAAAATAAGGCAGTGCATAAGTTAAAAAGGGGGAGCTAGCCGTGTACGAAGTGCAAGAAATTACAGCAATAGAATTAGAGAAAATGCTAAATCAAAATGATCGACCACATATTATAGATGTACGCGAATATGAGGAAGTTACACAAGGTATCATTCCTTCTGCTAAGCATATTCCTCTTCAACAAATTCCTGATTCATTAGATTACTTTCGTAAAGATGAAGAATATATTATTGTATGCCGCGCCGGAGTTCGAAGTATGAATGCATGTTTGTTCCTAGCTCAGCATGGTTTTACGGCTACGAATTTAGCCGGAGGAATGCTAGATTGGAACGGAGAAGTTAAATGATAAATTGCAAGGGGGTTACAGCATGGAAATTATAGGTCTTATTGCATTATTTATTCTATTGGCTTTATTTATTATGAAACAGTTTATTGCACCCCTCCTTTATATGAAGAAAATCGATCAGCAATCTGTTTCTGATGACTATTGTTTGATTGATGTAAGGGACTATGTGTCGGCCCATCGTTGTCCGTATCCGAAAGCGGAAAATATTCCACTCTCCTACCTTCCCAGAGCATTGAAGGAGCAATTTGAATGTACTAAAGAGATCGTGCTCATTAGTGACGATCTTAGGGGAGTTAGAATGGCTGCTAAAATGATCCGAAAGAAGAAACATCAATCTGTTTATTATATTCAACCTATGTAAGCAAAAGGGTCGCTATCTGTAAAAAGATAGCGACCCTTTAAATATAATGTAGAATAATAGAAAAAAAACTAGTGTATTAGAATCGTGATGATGGATATTAAGAGATAGGGTACCCTTATCGTGTGGTGTAGTAACTCCATGTTATTGAATGAAATAACGATAATGTAGTATTAAATAAAATAAAATTAAAAAAATGCTATTATATTATTGACCTTTTCAGGTTAATGCTGTAATATTGTTTTTGCTGTCGCGATAACGCACAGCGAAGTCAGCATCGAGTTAAAGAAATATTAAGGAAATGTTAATTTTTTATTGACTCCATGTTAAGACATGTGATAACATATAATTACTTTCCTCGACAAGAGGACAAGCCACATTTGATCTTTGAAAACTGAACGAAACAACATGTAACGTCAATGTCTTTAAATTATTTTTTTAAAGCCAGTAATCATTTATTTGATGCTAGGCAAACTCTAACTTTATGGAGAGTTTGATCTTGG
>NZ_BMIN01000003.1 GCF_014642405.1 Pontibacillus salipaludis | reverse complement strand
GTATATCTATTATTACAATCATAAGCGAATTAAAATGAAGCTTGGCGGAAAGAGCCCTGTTACCTATAGAGAACAAGGCCAGACTGCAGCTTAAATACATATGACCAAAATTGTGGGTTCAGTGCACTACGTTCGCTCCGGGGTCTCGTCGACCTCTTTCTCCTGCAGGAGTCTCCCCATTCCCAAGCCACCCCTTACCGAAATTTTAAAACGGCCCCCGAAGCTCAATTGGGGTGAGTAATTAAACAACCACGCTTCTACATACATTATGCTTCCGTTCATTCTAAATAAGGCAAAGGTTGTCCGAGAAGTTGTGAGCCCTTTTGCGGCAGTAAGAGCCCATCTAGTTTTGGCGTGGAGGACCTAGCTCGCCGTGGAAAGCGAGTGATTTCTCAGACCACCTTACGATCAAACCTGGAAACGGAAGCATTCTCTCAGATTTGAGCCTTCCTTCCAAAAAGGTGACTTATATGGAACACTCAACTACCATCATTAAAGAGAGACCTATATAAAAAGCGCGTTGAGAGTTTATACTCTCACGCGCTTTATGATGTCCCTTACTTATAGTCCACACTTCAGCTGAGCGCCACAGTTTGTACATGTGTTACAGCCACCGGCGTCTTGGATTTTACCTTCGCGACAGACTGGGCATGTGTTGCCGACTTCAGAGCCGATGGTTACATCAGTCTTATCTAGTTCATGAACTGTATCCATTAGAACGACTTTACGGTCTTCTTCAAATAATTCTTGCTGTTCTTCGAATGAGTTGTCCTCTGCTTTAAGGGTAAGAACTTGAGCGTCACGGCTTCCGTCTACATAGACCGTTCCACCTTTTGCTCCTCCTCGGTACAGACGCTGATACACTTGTTCCACTTGTTCAACCGAGTACCCTTTTGGAGCGTTCACCGTTTTAGAAATAGAGCTATCCACCCAGCGTTGAATCACACACTGCACATCCGCATGAGATTCTGGTTCAAGTTCCATTGCCGTTACGAACCAATCAGGCAAGTTGTTTGGATCTTGCTCAGGGTGTTCACGTAGATACTCCTCTAAAATCTCAGCCTTCACTTCAATAAACTTACCAAGGCGACCGCTTCGGAAATAAGAGAAGGAGAAGTATGGCTCAAGCCCTGTAGATACGCCTACCATTGTACCCGTAGATCCTGTTGGAGCTACAGTTAAGAGGTGTGAGTTACGGATTCCGTAGTCTAGTATACCTTGGCGAATATCTTCAGGCATGCCTTGCATGTATCCGGTATTAATGAACTTCATACGAAGCTCTTTTGTTTCTTCTTCTGTTTGCCCTTCTAAGAACGGGAAACTTCCTTTTTCTTTTGCGAGTTCAATGGAAGTGCGGTAAGCAGTTGTGGCGATCGTTTCAAAGATCTCGTCCACTACTTTATTCCCTTCTTCAGAGCCATAGGCCGTTTCCGTATAGATGAGTAAATCGTGCAGTCCCATTACTCCAAGGCCAATACGGCGCTCACCTAGAGCTTGCTTCTTGTTTTCTTCAAGGAAATACGGAGTAGCATCGATCACGTTGTCTTGCATACGCACGCCTGTTTGAACCGTGTTTTTTAACTTTTCAAAGTCTACAACTTTCGCTTCTTTATCCGCTACAGAGGCAAGGTTAACGGCTGCAAGGTTACAGACAGAATATGGTGCAAGAGGTTGTTCCAATTTGTTATCCTATCGGCTTTTTATCCAATAGTTCTTACAGTTTAATTCCTGTAAGTTCAGCATACATTTTCATCAGCTTTATGTGATGTTGCGGTCTCGTGGGCGGATTATATTCTATAAACAGTTTCACCGCCTATGCGTTGCCCCTGACTAAATTTTTACTTTTAGCCTTCGGTTCGGATTAGCATCTCAGCCTTCCCGCTTTATCCCGCAATGATTTACATGAGGCAAACTATGCTACTTTACCACATGGATTCGTCGCCACTACCTTATGTCCATAACTTGTTGCATTTGTTTTATCGTTGGCGTTATCAATAAAGAAGATGCCTGGCTCCGCTGAATAGGTAGCGCAGATATTGATTAAGTTCCACAGGTCTTTTGCTTTCATACGGCGATACGTGCGAACTTTATATCCCTTATCCGCCCATTCGCGAACGTCACCAGATTCGTGCCATTCTTCATTGTACGCTTTCATTTCTTCTTTTGTATAACTTTCAACATCCGGGAAACGAAGATCATACATTTCATCATTCTCAACAGCGTCCATAAAGTCGTTTGTTAAACAAACAGAAATATTCGCACCTGTCAGGAACTCAGAGTTGTGTACATCATAATTTCCACCGAGATCTAGTTTTTCTTGTGCATCAGCGATGGCTGCATCTGTAAAGCCACCTCTTCCTTCTACGTTCTTATAATTGACGATGCTTTGATACATGTCACGCTCTGTTGCGGATAGAGGAGTAAATTTCAATTTGGCTTTCGCTTGTTGTTTGATGACTTCATCATCTACATTCTCAATCAAGAAGCGAAGGATACGTGGGTTTTGCATCTTCGAGATGATGAACTCCACGATATCTGGGTGCCAGTCTGCTAACATAATCATTTGAGCACCACGTCTTGATCCGCCCTGTTCGACAAGGTGGGTCAGTTTTGCAATATCATCTAACCAAGAAACAGAGCCTGATGATTTTCCGTTTACGCCTCTTGCAAGTGCGTTACGAGGACGTAGTGTTGAACCGTTTGTTCCAACACCGCCACCGCGACTCATAATCTCCATAACCTGCTTGCGGTGATCGGAAATGCCCTCACGGGAGTCTTGAATAAATGGCATGACGTAACAGTTGAAGTACGTTACATCCGTTTCAGAACCGGCTCCGTATAAAACACGGCCTGCTGGAATGAAGTTAAGGTTAGACAACTCATTGTAAAACTGTTGGAACGATTCTTGTCTTTTCGCTTCATCAGTTTCAACAGCAGCTAGTCCAGTTGCGTTACGCTTAGCGATCTGCTCATAGAAGACCTCAAGAGGCTTATCAATAACGTCTAGTTTACGATTGATAATGCCTGTTTCCACTTCTTCTGGTTTATCAAGTACGCTTCTGAATTCTGGCTCTACTTTCACTTCAGCTTTAGCCTGCTGCCAATCGATCGAGACAATGTAACCTAATCCTCTAGCTGGGAATTTAGGGTCGTCTTTAACAGTAAGTACGACAAAGTCCCCTTTAGTAAGCGTAACTTTCTCAGTATCTTTAAAAGCATAACGGTCTAGCATCACCAAACGGGATACACCAGCATGTGTGATGTTCATATCCTCGGTTACCGGATGTACTTGAGGAAATAAACCGATATCTTTATTAAGTTGTTCTATGTTGATTTGATTCATTGTTTCATTTGCGGTTTGCATGAGCATACCTCTCCTCTACCATAAAAAGTGTCGGTTGAACTCGACATAATCTAGATGATAACTCTTAAAAGCCCGTCGTTCAACTAATACATATAACATACCACAAAAATGAGTGAGCAAACAATATATTGTGTTCGACATTTTCGATACACCCATATATTGTGTTTTGAACAATGGATAGAAAAATTGTCAATCGCAAAATTCGCCAAGATTTGAAGCAAATAGAAGAAATATAAAGAGAAAAGATGCATTTTTGGATGGAACGTATTTTTTTCAAGATTGCCCTTCTTAACCTGTCTAGATCCTTCCCACACACGGGATAATTTCTCACAAAAATAATCCCTCATTTATTTAACAAGACTTCCCTTCATCTTCAAACCCTTTCAACTACTATCTCTACGATGAATAAAACAATAAGTTTCTCCTCTTAATAAATCTAAATAAAAAATTGTTCATCTATTTATGGACATTATTCTTCCCTTAGATATAGATCTATGACTCCATTCGCTTATTTTATATGCAGGAGATCTCCATCATCCAGGAGGCTTGACATACACGTTATACTGACAATGTGAAATTTTAAAAGCACTACCTAATCTAGCTTTAGAAAAAAACTTTGAATCTTATTATAAAGCAAACTATAATAGAGAAAGAAGATAGACTATAGGGGGAAGATTAATGACCGGATTATGGATACTACTTGGCTTACTTGTTGTCATTATCGGCTATGGCGTCATTAAGTATATGGCTCAACGTCGTTATTTGAAAACATTAACCTCTGAAGAATTCAGACAAGGTTACCGTAAAGCTCAATTAATTGATGTACGCGAACCAAACGAATTTAAATCAGGCCACATTTTAGGGGCCCGTAATATACCCGTTACTCAATTGAAGCAACGCTTACAAGAAGTTCGCCCTGACAAACCCGTTTATTTATACTGCCAGAACGGATCACGCGCTGCACGTGCCGCTTCTCTCCTTCACAAGAAGGGCTACAATGACTTAAATCAGCTGCAGGGCGGATTTAAGAAATGGGATGGAAAAGTTAAATCAAGTTAAGAGTAAGAGCGATTTAATGGTTCCTTATTCAAAAAGACTCCTCAACATTGAGGAGTCTTTTCTTTGTGCATTTATTTCAGATAACGTAAAACTGGCTTACGAGCAGCAGTTGTTTCATCCATACGTCCTACAATCGTCGTATGTGGAGCTTCTTGAACAATCTCAGGATTATCTTTAGCTTCCTGATGAATTTGTCTCATTGCTTCAATAAACTCATCTAGCGTCTCCTTCGCTTCTGTTTCCGTTGGTTCAACCATCATTGCTTCTTCTACGTTTAACGGGAAGTAAATTGTAGGTGGATGATAGCCGAAATCAAGGAGACGTTTGGCCATATCAAGTGTTCTAACGCCAAGCTTTTTCTGACGCTTCCCTGATAGCACGAATTCGTGTTTACAATGCTGAGAAAACGGTAGATCAAAATCTTTTTCAAGTTCTCTCATCATATAGTTCGCATTTAAAACAGCGTATTCACTTACTTGTTTTAAGCCTTTAGCCCCCATTGTCCGGATGTACGTATAAGCCCGAACATTAATTCCGAAGTTCCCAAAGTAAGGCTTAACACGTCCGATTGAATCGGGGCGGTTATCATCAAAGACATAACGTTCTTGAACCTTTGTTACGATTGGCTTAGGCAGATAAGGAGCTAAGTCACTTTTTACACCGACAGGACCAGAACCAGGACCACCCCCACCATGAGGACCAGTAAATGTTTTGTGTAAGTTCAAGTGGACAACATCAAATCCCATATCTCCTGGACGAGCGTATCCAAGGATAGCATTTAAGTTGGCACCGTCATAATAAAGTTTACCGCCTGCTTCATGGATGATCTCGGCCATTTCTAAGATCTCTTCTTCAAATAAACCGAGTGTATTTGGGTTTGTAAGCATAAGAGCAGCTGTGTTCTCATCAACCACACGTTTTAAGTCATCTAAATCGACAAGCCCTTTTTCATTCGATTTAACCGTTACCGCTTCAAAACCAGCTACCGTTGCAGAGGCAGGATTCGTTCCATGCGCAGAGTCAGGTACAATTACTTTCGTACGATTATAGTCCCCATTCGCTTCGTGGTAGGCACGAATCATCATAAGTCCTGTCCACTCACCATGAGCTCCAGCAGCAGGTTGCAGCGTAACTTGATCCATACCTGTAATGGCTTCAAGAGATGTCTGAAGATCATACATTAAACCTAGTGCCCCTTGAACCGATTCAGGAGCTTGCAAAGGATGAATGTGACTAAATCCAGGCATACGAGCTACATCTTCATTCATTTTAGGGTTGTACTTCATCGTACAAGACCCTAGTGGATAAAATCCTGAGTCCACACCGTGATTCCGTTTGGAGAGAGCCGTGTAGTGACGCATAATCTGCAGTTCACTTACTTCAGGCAAATCAGCATCCGTGCTTCTGACGTATGGGACTTCAATGTCTAAGTCTACCTCTGGTACATCTAAATCAGGCAAACTAAATCCTACGCGTCCTTCTTGACTATGTTCAAAGATGAGCGGAAAATCTTCGTTACGCATATACATCCCCCAATTCCTTCACAAATCGATCGATCTCTTCCTTTGTACGCATTTCGGTCACGGCTACAAGCATATGGCCACCTAAATCAGAATGAACCCTTTCTAGGTCAAGACCACCAATCATCCCTTTTTCTTGAAGCTTTTCATTAAGTGTCGTTACAGAACCTTGAACTTGCAGAACAAATTCATTAAAGAAAGCATTTGAATACAACACTTGGAAGCCAGCATCTTCGAACTTTTTCTTCGCATAGCGGGCTTTTTGCATGTTTTGATAGGCCATTTCTTTAATGCCGTTCTTTCCAAGCGCACTAAGGGCAACAGATGTACCTAGTGCATTCAAGGCTTGGTTAGAACAAATGTTAGATGTGGCTTTATCCCTTCTGATGTGTTGTTCACGAGCTTGCAACGTTAACACAAAGCCTCTTCGCCCTTCTTCATCTTGTGTTTGGCCTACAAGACGCCCTGGAACTTTTCTCATTAGTTTCTTGGTCGTAGCGAAGTAACCACAGTGCGGTCCACCAAACTGTGCAGGAATACCGAACACTTGAGTATCGCCTACAACAATATCCGCTCCAAATTCACCAGGTGGTGTGAGATACCCGAGAGCTAGAGGATTACTTGAAACAATAAACATTGCTTTTGAATCTTTTAAGATCTCTTGTACATCTTCTAAAGGCTCAATTTGTCCGAAGAAGTTCGGATATTGAATGACGACGCCAGCAGTTTCTTCATCTAACTCATCTGCTAACATAGATAGGTTTGTCAAACCCTCTCTTGCTTCGATCTCAACCACTTCAATGTTTTGTCCCATTGCATAAGAATGAATAACTTCTAAAGAGTGAGGGTGAATGGCTTTAGATACAAGAACTTTTTTCTTTCTTGTTTGCCCAGCGCTTAGCGTCACCGCCTCTGCAAGTGAGGTGCCCCCGTCGTACATAGAAGAGTTAGATACTTCCATCCCTGTTAGCTCAGATATCATCGTCTGGAATTCAAAGATTGCTTGTAGCTCTCCTTGAGAAATTTCTGGCTGATAAGGAGTGTAAGCTGTATAGAATTCTGAACGAGACAGTACATGATCTACAATGGAAGGAATGTAATGATCATAAACCCCTGCCCCTAGAAAAGATGTATAGTCTTTCGTGTTAATGTTTTCTCCAGCTAGTTGAGCCAATTCTTTCATTAACTCTGGCTCACTTGCGCTAGGCTTTATGTTTAAATCTCCTTTGAAACGAACCTTCTCAGGGATATCACTAAATAAAACATCTGTTGATTCAACGCCAATACTGTTTAACATAGATCGTTTATCATGATCGGTCATAGGTAAATATCGAAATGTCATTGTAAAACCTCCCTCTTCCTTATCCTTACCGCTTATAAAATGGTGTTGGTATTACTTTAGCTTTCAACAATCTTTTACGAACCTGAACGAGAAGTTCGGTATCAGGGTCCGTATATTGATTAGGAACAACGGCAAGGCCTATATTTTTCTCTAATGTCGGAGACTGTGTACCCGTGGTAACAAAACCAATTTCCTTATCGCCATCAAGTACTTTATAACCGTGGCGCGGAATCCCTTTATCGATCATTTCAAGACCTACCAGTTTGCGCTCTGTTCCTTCTTCTTTTTGTTTCTTAAGAACAGGCTTACCAATAAAGTCACCTTCTTTATCCACTTTGACAGCAAATCCAAGTCCAGCTTCAATTGGCGTAATATCTGCACTTAGTTCCTGCCCATATAAAGGAAGCTTTGCTTCAAAACGAAGCGTGTCCCTTGCTCCAAGACCAACAGGAAGTACACCATCCTTCTCGCCTTCAGTAAGAATGGCTCTCCAAAGCGCTCCCCCAGCATCTGGATGAATATAAATCTCAAATCCATCTTCTCCTGTATAACCCGTACGAGAAACAAGCGCTGCATGTTCAACACCACTAAAGGAGACATCTTGCAAGAATCGGAAGAATTTGATTTCAGAAAGATCTTGATCCGTTAAACGTTGTAAAACCGCTTCAGCCTTCGGTCCTTGAATAGCAAGTTGGACATACTGGTCGGAGACGTTATCGAGGGTAGCATTTTCTGTTAAATTTTCCTTTAGCCAATTGAAATCCTTGTCTGTATTCGCTGCATTCACTACAAGCAAATAGGATTGCTCCTTCAACTTATAGACAATCAGATCATCAACCGTCCCTCCGTTTTCATAGCAAAGAAACGTATATTGCGCCCGGTTAGGTGTTAATTTAGTCACATCATTCGTGAGCATCTTTTGCAGATAAGCTTCACTTTCTGGTCCCTCTACTAAAATTTCTCCCATATGAGAGACATCAAATAACCCTGCGCTATTTCGTGTTGCATGATGTTCTTCTTTAATAGATGTAAATTGAACAGGCAGGTCCCATCCTCCAAAGTCTACTGTTTTTGCTCCCCAATCCCCATAATGAGGGTGGAGTGGTGTACGTTTTAAATCAGCCATTTTAAATATCCCCCTATGTACATAATCGTTCGAACTTGCGCTATTTTTCTGAAAATTAAACATAAAAAAACAGAGAATCCACATTTCTTGTGTCATTCCCTGTCCGTTAACCAGAAAGTTTCGCAGTAGATCTTGGCTGCTTTCTTCTTGGGTGGCCTTACGTAGGCACTCTCCAGAGGTGCGTCCTACAAGAGTCTTTTTGCCTGAGAGATTCACATCACTGTTTGCTCCTTCGGCGCCGCCAAGTTACTGCGGTCTCTCCTCTTGTAATCATTCGCGATCATAATATTTTCATAAATGGTTCATACTAATTCATAAACGTTACGGAATAGTAAACACTAGTTTACAAATTCACTGTCATTATATCACACGGTTTTTGCACTGTGCACAAAAATTTATTGCTTTTAAAGGTAGGGTTACGCATGAATCCATCTATACAGATCAATACATCTATTGATCCAATAGTCGCAACAAACTTACAGTCAGAAGGCCCTTTTGCTTCATGGGAATTGTTCCAGATGGCTTATGAAACATCAAAGCATGTTGCAACACCTGAATTTAAAGGGCTACAATCACCTAAATACTTACCTCACGTCGACTTTCTTCCTCACCAATTAAATTGTGCTGAACAAGTGGTGGAAGAAATGAGCGGACGTGCAATCCTAGCAGACGAAGTAGGTCTTGGTAAAACGATAGAAGCAGGATTAATTTTAAAAGAATACATGATTCGTGGACTTGTAAAAAAAGTACTCATACTAGCCCCAGCCTCTCTCGTCAATCAGTGGGTACAAGAAATGAACCAGAAGTTCTATATCCCTGCAGCAGCTCAAAGGAAGTCCGCGATCTGGGACTATGATGTTGTCGTATCTTCTATTGATACAGCTAAACGACCTCCACACCGGGAGAAAATCTTAGAAACAGAATATGACCTCATTATCATCGATGAGGCTCATAAATTAAAAAACCATAAAACGAAAAACTACGCCTTCGTCCGATCACTAAAAAAGAAATACTGCCTTCTTCTTACGGCCACTCCGGTGCAGAACCACTTGGTTGATATTTTTAATTTAGTGTCTATTTTAAAACCAGGTCACTTAGGGAACTATGAAGACTTCACAAAACGCTTTGGAAGAAATCGAAACCAGCTCTCAAATGATGAACACCTAAAAGAATTAGTCAAGAAAGTCATGGTCCGTAACCGCCGAGATGAAACAGGTGTGGACTGGACAAAGCGTAACGTAGAAACCGTCTACATTGATTTCACAGAAGAAGAAAAGAACGCTTATAAAAAGCTGTCTGAAGTTACAAGTGGAGGGATGGCTTTTTCCAACATCGTTCTTTTGAGAGAATTATGCTCAAGCCGTGAAGCGTGTTTCCTTTCTATTCAGAGTATGTTGAAGAATGAAGAGATCCATCCTTCAAGAGCCGAACAACTACAAGAGATGATTGGCTACATCGAGAAAATGCCTCATCACGCGAAAGCTCAAAAAGTCGTTGACTTAATCTCGAAGACGGATCAAAAATTCATTATTTTCACGGAGTATAGAGCTTCTCAGTACTATCTTCAGTGGTATTTGCAACAGCACGGCATTACATCCGTTCCATTTAGGGGTGGCTTCAAGAGAAGTAAAAAGGATTGGATGAAACACCTCTTCCAAAACCACGCTCAGGTTCTAATAGCTACAGAAGCTGGAGGCGAAGGAATTAACTTGCAGTTCTGTAACAATATGATTAACTACGACTTACCTTGGAATCCGATGCGCCTCGAACAACGAATCGGACGAATCCATCGGTTTGGACAGAAAGAAGACGTTAATATTTACAACTTTGCGATTCGAGACACAATTGAAGAACACGTTCTTTCTCTTCTTTATGAGAAAATCCATCTCTTCCAAAGAGTCGTCGGGAATTTAGATGCCATCTTGCAAAAGCTAGAGCTTGATAATTTAGAAGATGAAATTCAATCGATTTTTACGGAGTCTGCTTCAGACGGGGAAATGAAAGTTAAGCTCAATAACTTATCTTCCGTTATTGCGTACGCAATGGAAGAAGAAGATCAGGAGGTGGAAATGGATGGAACAACAGGCGCTTCATAGTTTCTTACACCGCTATTTCACCGCCAATGAATGCTCGATTCTAGAAGACCGTGATGGCGTTATGAAAGTTCAGTTAACAGAAGAGCAAGATGAGGTGCTGATGAACCGACCGTTTTACTGGAATTATGTAAAGAGGGTGAATGGAAGAGGGATCCCTATGCAAGTCACTTTTATTACGAACCCAAACCGCCGTGAAGAAAAAGGGGAATGGCTTCACTTTGGCTCCCCTCGTGTTCACCAGATGTTTCAGATGCTTCGAAAAAAAGGACAACTCACAAGGCAATATGAACAAGTAGAGACGAACCAACAAACAAGCCTCACTCCATGGCTTATCCTGAATGCATCGATCAATTATAAAGGGACTCAAAAACGACAGGAAATCGTCTCATTAGGTCTTCAGTTGATCAACGGAAGTATTATACCGCATTTCATGGACCGTTTAGGCTCGATCTCCCTTTCCCCTAAGATTACAGACTACTGCTTTACGTTAACACCCATTATTAAGCTACCAAGTGCATTAAAACGGATTGAAGCCTATATACATGGGAACGTTACGAAACAGGACCTTTCTTGGGGCGAAGATGCATTACGGTTGTTAGAAGAAGAAAAACAATTATTAGAGCACTTTTATAAAAATGATGTTCAATCTGAAGATGATGAAGAGGAAGCTTTCGAGCATAAAGCCGAAGCACTCGAGAGGCTCGAGCGAGAGCAAAGTGCTCTGCAAAAACGATATGAACCTAAAATTGAATTGGACGTAATTAATGCAGGAATGATTTATATTAGTCAGTCCACCTCTTCAAAACTGATTACAGACCACCTAAATAACTAAAAGTAGCGTCTAAAGTATTTAGACGCTGCTTTTACCAATATATTCTGGTGCTTCAAAACACAAAAAAGTCGCATGATCTAATGAAGAACACGCGACTTATACTACTATGGAATGGATATTATTTAACATGCTTTTTAAACATAAACTTCAAAGCAAAAGGCAACATTCCAAACCATTTAGAACTTATAGCTTCTTGCTGCTTCTTTTGTTCTTTTCGTTTCTTTCGTTCATCTTCAGGTAGATCCATATACTTCACAATTTCTTGCGTCATAAATTTCACATAGTCATTTCCAGACATAGTCCTCACCTCACATTAGGTGTACATGAGTAGTATGTCCAAAAACCTCTTATTTTATAACGTCCACTACTTGAACAACTATTTCATCCACAGTCCGATCAGTTGTGTTAACCGTCACATCAGCCCATTCTTTATAAGTAGGCAGTCGCTTTTCAAACAAAGCATGCCTTTTTTTATGATCTTGATTCCAAAGCGGTCGATTCGGATCATCTTGAAGACGTTCTATAATCGAATCGAAATCAGTATGTAAATATACAATACTACCGGAGTTTTCCATCACAGTCTGATTATCATTGGTTTCAATAATTCCCCCACCAGTAGCTATAACAGCATCTTTATTTTTCACTGCGCTTAAAGCTTCTGCTTCATACTTACGGAAAGAAGCTTCCCCACCTTCAGCAAAAATATCTGGTATGCTTTTTTCATTCCTTTCCTCAATGAACTGATCTAAATCAATAAAAGGCATCTGAAGTCGTTCAGCCAGTCGTTTTCCAACACTGGATTTACCGCTCCCCATAAATCCAATCAAATAGATGTTTTTCAATCCCTTACCTCCTTAGTGTAGAGGCTGGTCTAATGTAGCCTGAATCAATGTCATGAGTCTAGGAGACACAGAATCAGGGTCAACCATGCCGTCTTTCTCTGTTTTCACTTGCATAAGGTCTTTTAAAATTTCATGTTGAGCATCCCCAAGATCAACGCCACCTTGCTCTAATGCAAACTTCAAAGCATACACTCGTTCATGCAAAACTTCTCGATCCAAAATCATCCACTCCTTTTGCCGTTTTATTCATCTTATCACAGCAAGAGCCATGAGAGCCACGGGGGACAGGTTCATCGTCCCATCGTGTCTTGAAATTGAGAGAATGTTTCCGTTTGCTTAAATCGAGCGTAAGGTGGTAAAACAAAAACATGCAGTATGTGGCAACCTTGCAATTCATATCACCATTAAATGTTGATATTAACAGATCTTAAAAAAATAATTAGAAAAAAGAAGGAATTCCTCTTAACTTGTCGAAACCTTAACCAAACCACAATAGGAGGTGTTTCATGGATTGAATTTTGTCACCCAGCAGTCTGAAGACATTTTAACTAAAGCCACCACACAGCGTTCCTCTGATATTCACTTTTGTCCAGAAGGTGATTCGGTTCATATTTATTTTCGAATCGATGGCTACCGCACCTTTTCCTCATCCCTCACCCGACAGCAGTACACACCGCTTCTTTCTTACTTTAAGTTCACATCAGGTATGGACATTGGAGAAACCCTCACGCCACAAGACGGGAAATCTCAGTATGTGAGCGGGACCCACTCGTATGATTTGCGCCTTTCAACCTTGCCTCTTGAAGAAACCGAAAGCCTCGCCATTCGCATTCTTCCTCAGAAGGAAGATCTTCCACTTGAATCCCTTTTTTTATTTCCAACTCAAACAAATCAACTAAGGAAATGGATCGGCCGACATACAGGAATCATCCTATTTACAGGCCCGACGGGAAGCGGAAAAACGACAACCCTCTATGCGTTACTGCAAACATTATTAAAAGAACAGTCGTACCAGACCATCACACTAGAAGATCCTATTGAACAAAGGCTTCACGATATTCTCCAAGTACAAGTAAACGAGAAAGCAGGTATGGATTACTACGCCGGTCTTAAGGCTGCCCTTCGGCATGACCCAGATATCTTAATGCTCGGCGAGATCAGGGATGAGAAGACGGCTCAATTTGCCTTTCACGCTGCGCACACAGGTCATCCGGTTATCTTAATAGGTAGTTTAAATAAATTCTTAATCTTTCCTAACAATATAAAAGGGGCAGGATGATTAATAACACCCTGTCCCGAAGATGGAATCTTTATTGTATTGGAGTAAATTTCACACTCGTTCCTAACCTTAATGAATCACCACTTACAGCTTGAAATACATAGGAGGGCTCGCCATAGCTTCCGCCGAGTGTAACCCCAATGTCTCTTTCATAAACTTCAGAGTCGACAAACATATTACCTGATCCACTTACTGAAGATGCTTCGTACCTTCCTGGTGGTAGATCCTTACCAATGGAATAGTGACCGGCTCCTAAAACGATGGGCTCACTTTCTGCTTTGACAATACCAGTTTCTATCTTTTCCAACTCTTTACTTCTTGCCTCAATATTTTTCGATATTGATCGCAGCTCTTCTTCCGCTGAATTCTTCTTACTTATCATTTGATCTTTTTTTAGTTCTAAATCCCTGAGTTCTTTATACTTCTCTTCATACTCTTCCCATTCAGATTGTTTTTCTTTTAAGTCTTTATCCGCCTCTATAAGCTCACCTTTTACAGACGTTAGTTCATTCCTCTTTTTCTCAAGATCACTAATTTCTGAAGTTAATTTTTCATATTTTATAACCTCATCATTAGCTTCAACCTCTAGTGCAGATTGCCCTATGTAGCCCCCAACAATTAAAGCAAATAAAAACCCTGTAATTAAGACAGTAGGAATAACCCATTTCTTCTCTTTTAAATTTTCTAATTGCACTAATAACTTCCTCCCCATTAGCTTTATTACTAAAAGTATAACTAAGGTATTATAAATGTGTAAACTTTTTCCTCGTAAGATGGCTTATATTAATTATGTAAAAATACGGATATGCGTGCAGAAATTTAAAAACTGTAAAATCTCCCAATATAAAGAGGGGAAAAGTTTTCGTTGAAGAATTTATCTTACAAAAGGAGGTGCTATTACATATGAAATCACCAGCAGTATCATTTAGAGAATACATTAACTTTGTGAAGGATAATCAAAAATATTTTTATGAACCGATGGGCAACCCTGTGCTTAAATATGGGATGGATGAAATACTACGTAGGTCTAAGCATGTAGATGGTTACACAGAGCTTGATGAAAAGAGCGATTTAAAATATCTATGTGACTTATTTGAAGCGAATTAACGAACATAAATAAAATAGGGCCTCAACCCTAATTTGGTTGAGGCCCTATAAACTACTTGATTACTTTATACCACCAGTCTCGATCAATCAGCCACTTCTCAAAATCAATACGACGTTTATAGCTTAAACCACCCGTGGTTGCTGTAGGGTTTTTCTTGCCTGAGAATTTAACTTGAGCCCACCAGCCTTTTGCCTTGAAATACTCGGACACCTCGTTTAAAGCTTTGTCACCTAACCCACCCGTCTTGATCCGAACGGTTTTAGAGTGTGCCTTGTCTATCTGTTCCTTGGTGTTATCTCCATAGATTCCGTCTACCTCTAGATCGTGATCCTGTTGGAATTCTTTAAGGGCTCGTTCAGTATCTTCTCCAAAAGCCCCATCTGCGCCAAAATCTCCGATATCATATCCTAACTCATTCAACCGTTCTTGGAGGGCTTTAACCTCTGCACCACTATTACCCTTTTCAAGATAACTAGTGAGCAAATGAGTAGGTCGTTTTCCTTGGGATAGATCTTTCCACGTTAATCCGTCTGTTAACTCTAGATGAGGGTAGTCTTTGAAAGAGGACCAATCCCCTCCCCAGGAGAAACCCATCGACTTAGCGATAGCAGCCACGCGCTTCCAATCGCTATTGATAGTCCATACTGATTCTTCGCCATCTTCTGATGTTAAGAAGTAATCAATCGCTAATCCATAATTGTGGACTGATTGACCTGCTTTAGCATTAGTTACAATATTACCGGATGTTGTGCGTCCTTGCTCAAATAACCTTTGCTGATGTTCGCGAGAACGATGACCAGAACTAATTTGCACATTAATTCCTTCTGCGTATGCTTGCTGGATAAGATAGATTGCCTTTTGCCTTACAGTCGGATGCACATCACCCATATTTCTAACTGACCGATCTATTAGTGTTTGTAATGATACCCTCATTTTTATGCCCCCTTATTTTTATCTGAATAACTACTGTCCTTAAAGGCTTCTATTGCCTTCTTTAACGGCAAAGGTACTGGCATACCCATTTTTCCTAGGTTCTCAGTAATGCTCACAAATTCATTTACCAAGTAATACAAAACTGTTGCAGCCATAACGCTTACCTTAAATTCACCAAGAGCCAAAGGTTCGCCAATCTGGTCTAGATAAACCTTGTCAATTACATGAGCAATGGCTACCATCCCGAAGATCATTACTTTTTTCGGGATCCCCCAGAAACCAACTTGGGCATTCAGTTTACCTTGGTGCCATGCAGCCATAATTCCACTTACATAATCAAACGTGACAAAACAAATAAGCGCCCCTAAAAGGACGCTCCATTCTCCATAAAGATAAGATAAGACTATAGATAACGTTGCCGTCACCCCTTTTGCAGAGTTAATCATCATATCCATTCTTGTCCTCCTCTTTTTTAAAGCATAAAAAAAGATCGCTTAGCCCTCATATGTCACGATGAGCTCGCAATCTGAATCCAATACTGCATAATTTGATGTGCTGTCAGAAGCTACATATACACCAACCCCTTTAGCTGTGCCGTTTTCGAAGTGACTGAAAAAGCTAGATGGGAGTGTGACTGTTGCTTCCTGGTTACGCTTTAAATCGACGGTAGTGTATTCAGAAGATAGGTTAAGATCAGAAGGTTGTCCCCCTGGCTTACTTGTGTAGGTATGCCATCTCAGATAAATCGTAACAGGGACAGATGCACCACCATCTTCTGATCGTTTTATAGTAACCTTCATGTCTTTTATATTTTTACCGGCAAGTGTGTTAGAAGGAGCCGATCCGAAGTACCAGTAACCTGTTCTTCGGCCATATCCCCAGTTCCCTTGCTTTACACCGTCGCCACTCCAATAATTACGTGTAGACCAGTTATCAGCTGATAAAGCAGACCACTTCTCTGTTGTCTCAGGTGGGGGAGGTGGTGTGGCATCTCCCGCATCAAACGTAGGATCACCTTCAACGCTCGTACCATCCCAAGATCTCGTATCTAAACTATTTCCTCTCGGGCCTTTCCCTGTGATGGTTGCGCGGCCCCCGTCATAAATTAGAGTGCCGTAACGGCCACCTAACCCCACAACATCACGCGCAAATACATGAGCTAACTTGTGTACACGTATGACTTCCGCGTTTGAGTCATACCCTTCGCAATCTCTTAAATACAACGCACCTCCCTCAATTGCGAAAAAATTAGCGTCGATGTTGCTCCCTTTGGAAACTATGCTTCGTGCATCTACTACTGAATTTGAACAAACAAGAGGAAATTGTCCGTTCGTTATGATAATTGTTTGCGGACTATTTAAGTTAATAAAACCAGGAGTTGTACAGCTATAAAAACCAATTGTCCCGTATAAAGAAGAAGAGTTAAATTCAATGAATATTTTCCCAGAGCCTGAATAGCCTCTAAAGGAAATATCCTCTCGAATTTCTGAACCATCTTCTACATAAATGTAACAATTGTGATCTAAATGCTTTGGCATCCTCCTAATCGCTTCAGCAAACGAACGAATCGGATTATCAAAACCACTCCCTGTATTCCCGTCAGAGGCCTTGCTAGCACTACTTATATAGAAATATAGAGACTTAGTTGATTTAGCAATAACGTTTTCGGCTTCCAAACGACCTACGATTAGATGACCAAAACCGTTTGTTCCGTGTCCCAGATCTCCTACTGCTTCCCCTTTTGCATTCAAGATGAGTAATTTTCCATTTACGTTATTGCTGCCACCAAGAGTTAGCGTTCCACCTTTTAATCGATCGAATAGCATAAACCCAACCTTGATAAGATCTGCGTTTATACCAGCAGCTCCCGTTACAGCAGTATCCCAATTCACACCACCATCTGTAGATATCCGAATACCCTTAGAGTTTATTTGTAGCATGTTATTACCGTCTTCTGGATCAATCGCATTAAGCGTACCATTTGACCAATAAAAATAAGAGCTATCCCCTATTGAGTTAACAGCAGTATCAATGTCCCCAGCTAGCTTGTCGGTATCAAAAGTACCATCTTCGTTTATATAGCCCCCACGATCCCACAATGCTTTATTAATCTGGACCGTATTGTTTGCAGTTTTACCAGCTGCTGCATTATCTCGGACGGTATTGGCATCGGTACCCCCAACTTTATTGGTATCTGCAGCTGTATTTTGACTTGTGACATCTGCACCTCTTACAGATGGCTTTAAATCTTCGAGCGTAACTCCATCAGCATACTTAATCTCGCTGCCATCCGTTGGTGTAACCTTAACCCATTTTGTGTTTTCATCATCCCAACGCTTTAACACATTAGGTACATCTGTAACGTCTAACCAAAGCTTGCTATTGTCTTCAGGAGGTAGTACCGATCGATGTACTTCTGTCTCAGCACCCACTTCCAACGCAGTTGTAGGGGTTGCCTTAATCCATTGAGATGTACTTTCATCCCATGACTTTACGATGTTAGGTGTTGCTGAAGTATCAATCCAAGTCAAGCTATGATCTTCTGGAGAGTTATCGCTTCGCACTATTCTCGACTTACTGTTGATTAACCCCTCTTTACGAAATAGTTCAGACTGCAGGTCTTGAATCATTTTATAAGTAGGCTGTTGTATCTCCCTGTAATCACCTAAAACCGCCTTATCTCTTGTGGGATGTACATAGGACCTAGTAATATCGATGATCCGGACTTCCATTAATATCTGAGGTACAAAGTCAAGGTTTTTAATCCCGTTATAGTCCCCTAGCCTAACCTTCTCATGAGAGTAGCCACATAACCTCTCCAAAAGTAGCACATCGATTTCATAAGTGAGCGATCCGCCTATTTTTCTTCTAAGGGCTTCCCATGTGTGCTGTAACATCGATTCAGGTGTATCAGCTTGTGATTCATGCTTGCCAAATATGTGCTTCCTTGTGCCGTCACTTTGTCGTAAACCCCATTCAAGCAAAGCCTTGGGGTCTCCCACCCAATCTTGACCTAATGGCTTGTCCACGGGATCACCATCTAATGTGGACCACTCAACGTTTTTGAATGTCATGTGTTCTTCGTTTTCATCAGTAGACCCAAGGCCGATAAGAGCTGTCACCATGTCCCTTGTGTCGCTAACCCTTTTAAAGCCCAATATGTCTTTTCCATATTCAAAAGAACGCCCTGTTCTGCTTCCTCTTCTTTCAACCCAATCGACATAGCGAGCAGCCACTTTGGAGCCTCTTTCATTCAGTTCTACTCTGAATCTTACTTCTAAATCGAATTCTTTACGTGTAGTATGGATGGAGTTCAAAACCGTTGGATAATCTTTAATATCCTTTGTCCTATAATTCGTTGATTCAACAATTCCGCTTTGCCAACGTTGGCCAGCTAGCAAAGCATCTAACAGTTGTTTTGCAGTATACTTGTCGTAATGCACAGGTCTAACGTAGTCATTAAGCAGTTCAATGTGTGATCCCTCTGTATAGACCGTTGTTACGTTATCAATCGTTTCTACTTCTTTAATACGAAATTCCATGAAATAACCATCTAAATCTTTAAAAACAACCATGCCTTCTTTTTCAATATAAGCAGCCTTTTCGTTTCTGGAACTAATAGCAAACTTGTAAGTGCTCTGTCCGTTCTCGATCTTCTCATTATGTTCATCTTCCATTAGTTCAGTAATTGCAATCTCCGCTTGAAGTACCTCATCACGTCCGAAAATAAAAAGGCTTTTAGGACCACGATACTCTGACCTGTCTTTAATAGATTGATCTGACCAACCTAAATACATTCCGGCATGTTGCGTTAATGGCATAAACTCATCTCCAATAAAAATAGGAGCCTCCATTGCGGAGAACTCCTATCATATACCTGATTTCTTATTTATTCTTTGTTAAACAAAAGACATCCGTTAGATTAATTAATCCTTTTAGATATTACATTTCGGACAGTACTTCCATCTTCTCTCTCTACTATATTAACATCAATTACTTCATACTCATTGCCATCAATATCAAACCAAGTATCTCCTATGTTCATTCC
Organism: Pontibacillus salipaludis; assembly: GCF_014642405.1. GTDB lineage: Bacteria > Bacillota > Bacilli > Bacillales > BH030062 > Pontibacillus > Pontibacillus salipaludis. The sequence goes on along the minus strand of NZ_BMIN01000003.1, from coordinate 301,802 downwards.
GAAACCCTCTCTTCTGTCACTATTAATCTTATTTCAAGGAGCCTTGCTTGCTCTACATCTGTGAAATTGTAGTAATTAACATATAGGGGATAGTCTTTGGATATAACTAAATTCTGTATAGCGCTGTGTTGGATAGCTTGGTCGTTAGGCAACGCTGATATATCCGCGGTTTCTGCAACGTTAGTCATAATTCTGCACCCTTTATCTCGTGAGGATTCAGCCCTTAATACCAAATACCTATAATGATTAATCCCGTGCGTTAATTCGATTTTATGAGATCCACTAGTAGCTCCAGAAGGCGGTAAAGAGTAAACCCAAATTAAAGGAGTGCGCCAAATAGTCCCTTCTGGTGGTGCGATTTCGATTGACTTGTTACCTCCCGCAATTACCTGCGCCCCTGAATCAGCGTTAACATCTTTTAATGAAATATTACTCCCCGTTAGTTTCACATTCTGAGAGCCATCTGAGTTAATCCCATCAGCCGGATTTACGATCTCGTTATTCTCATTAATCAATCTTCCACTTCGGAACGGATAATTATTTATATCTGGCATTTCATGACCTCCTTAATAAGTTTCTAAAATTTTGACTTGAGTGCTTTGACTAGCTATTCCATATAGGTCAACAGGGTTGGTTGGATCAAACGTTATAACCTGAGTTTCACCAGGCAATACTGGAAACCCATTTGATATGGATACACTTGCATCACCAATAAAGATTTCCTCTCCTATTGGCGTGATCTTAAGTAACCTCCTCCCTGACACTCCTCCTAATTTAGTTGGGGCACTACCAACAGAAAGAGCAGATGTGTTAACCCCTTCTCTTACTTTTCCAACAGCCTCTACTGTACCTGGTAGATTTGCAGAAAAAAGAGGGTTTCCGTTGGAGTCCACAATTTTGGTGTGGAGTGCTCCATCGGAACCCTCTGTTCGTTCGAATCTATTTGTGCCATGTTTGTTGTGTTGTGGCTCAATGGCAGGCATTTTAATCCCATTAATGGTTCTAGGATTCTGTTCAACTAATAACTGATTATCCTCATCTGATATCCTAGTCACGATCCACCTCCTCTCTATAAATACTTAGGTTGATACACAGCCTCAACCTTTACGGATTCACTTGGTAATATCCCCAGTGAATTCATGCCTGGCGTTAATGGGAAGAAGTCCGTATACATATTTCTTAGACTCATAGCTGAGTCGCCATTGAGTAATTGTTCACGCCCATTAAATAAAAGAAGTTGCTTTTGGCAATCTATCCAAATGACATCGCCAGCTGTTGCAATGTAAGGGGCTTCAAAGGTTTTCTTTTCAGCTAGCTCCTTTACGGTTAAATCAAGAATGGAAGCTTGTTGAGGAGGTTGTCGACTCCCCTTCGCCCCTGCATGTATTTGAACAGCTGCTAACCTTTTATTATAAAGTTGATCATCGTCCACATATTGCTCTGCTACACCATTTAGGTATCTGCCTCCACTTGTTATCTCCCCGAAGTGAACGGATACATTTTCATCCCGCTTGGCCATAACTAGACGTATAACGTTATTGTTATAACTTCCTGGTCTGTATCCAGTGCTGGACGCAATAACTTCCCCTGAATTGTCTCCTATTCGAATTTCAGCTTTTGTATTATTCGCCTTTTCGTAGGTATCTTTAATCGATAGCTTACCGAGAGTAGAGCCGTCATCAGCTATAAGGTACAATTCAATGCGCCCTACATTATCAGCTGAGTCAAACTTCATTTGAAAACTCACATCAACCAGCCACTTATCCAAGGATCGGGTTAGATCTTTTCTTGCTGCAGGTCCATGCCAATTGGAGCCACTCCCGAAAGATGTAACAAAAAAGCGTTGGCCATCTGTATTAAAGTTGCTAGCAACGACACCATTATCTAAGGGTACCAATCCATTTTCGCCCCACTCCGTTAGATCACCCATGTTGTCATCTAAAACAATTGGGTAAGGGTTATAGCTAGTCTCGTCTATGTCGTAAGGAGCTCCTAGCATAAACAAATCATTTGGCGTAGCAATGGATAGGAAAGTACTAGGTTCTAAGAAAGTAACTCTGTACTTTGGTAGTACTGCTTTATCTCCTTTTAAATCAATGACTGAGTTAGCTTCTTCTGGATTTAATGGATCATTTAAAATTTGAGCTTCTTCTGTTCCGTAAGTGTATGGATCAAACATAGAAAGATCAAGACCGAATTCGCCATCTTCAGGAGTAATTTGTTCAATGTCATAATCGCCTTCTTGGTAGATGTAAATGTATTTGTCAGGTGTAATATCTCGAATTATCTTATAGGCTTCTTCAGCGTAAAAAGTCTTGTAAACCTGATGCTTAAGCGCGTCAAAATCTACAAGACTATTCGTTTCTATTTGAAATCCAATGCTAACAGTTCGCTCGCCAATTTTGGTGGACGCTACATAAGCACCATCTTTGCCTGGAGCTTCCACCTTTTCTCTAATAGCGTTTGGAGAATAAATGTGAAAATACTCTACCCATAAACCTAAATCAGCAATATCGAGAGTCGATCCATCCTTGTATTCAATAAGAAAGTTCAATTCACTTTTCTCAATCTGTATCACCCCCCGAATCTTCCGGTTGTTTCTTCTGCTCTCCTGGTTTGCTCTTGTACAGTTTTCCATGTTGCTTTACCAACAGCAACCCCATCCATCAAAATATCAGTAGACTCGATACTTAATCGCAACTGATTATTAATAATTCCCTGTTGCTTCGTGGCCATGTTAGAACTCATTTGAGTTAGCCTTTTAGAGATGTTTATATGATCTCCTGCGCCTCCAGCATATGCCGGCATGCTATTTAAACCACTAAGTATTTTCATAGTTTCGTCATGAGTGAATACATCAGCGCCTCGGGCTAGGTTTGGTACATACCCATATCCATATAGTGACCATTTGTTTCCTTCGCGCGCTAACTCAACACCTTCCTCTCCCACAATCGCCGGACCTCCTGGGTGATAATCAGTTCCGTCAGCATACATCGGCGCGTGGAAATTGGATGTACCAGGCACCATATTTGCTCGGACAGTTTTGTTAACTGTAGCTGAAAGGGATGAATTGATGGAAGCAGCTGAAGGTGTGAGCTTAGCATTAACGTTTTTGTAGACATCTTTACCAAGCTCTTGCGTGTAGTTGTAGGCTTCTCTTCCAAGGTCCTGAATTTTGCCCTTAGCTTCCCTCATTCGCCCAATTTGCCCATCAATTTTATTAATTTGTTCTTGATACTCTTCAGAGTTCCGTTGATTAGGCGGGTATTGTTCATTAAGCTTTCTTCGTTGTTGTTCTAACTTACCTAACTGTTGATCTAATAGACCAATGGTGTTTTCCTCTTGGATTGCTTTTCGAGCAGCCTGATCTTCAATTCCTGCACCAATTAGGTGTTGCAGTTGAAGTTTCTTATAAACTTGATTCATCTTCGATATCTCAACATCGGTATTGTTGATTTTTTTCTCTTGTTCAACAATCTGTTGGTTAACTGTATTAAGCTGTTCAGTAAGCCCCTGTTTCCCATCTTTAATGAGCAAATACAGCTGTCTTCTTTTATGCGCCTGATCAGTCAAGTTAGCTCTCTCTTCACTTCCTAATTCAGCACTGGCAGCCCTGGCTTGTAAAGAGTCTTTCTCTTTTTTGACTTTTTGCGCTAATGATTCGAGCTCTGACTGAGTGTAATTTTGCAGGTAATTATTGATTTCTTGTTCGCGTATTTTAAATCCATTAAGGGCTTGTTGCTGTAATTTTCGATCTTTTAACAACTGATTATAATTTTCAGCAGCTTCATAAAATTCCTCTTTCATCTCAAGCATGGCAGCTTCTCTAGCTTCTTGGTTATACCTTCTTAATTCTGAGGTTGTACCTACAAGTTTCTGCCCTTGGTCTGTAATTTTTTCTGTAGCCCCCGGTATATTCTCGGCTAATTCGGTATTTAACCCCACCATAGTTTTAAGTTCTTTATTACTAAGGTGTGACTTACCCTGTAATTTGGCCATTTCCTTTTTAATTGCTTCAACTTCTCCAGTACTTGAAGCCGTATCCAATTCAGCTTGGAGATCAACGTAGCGTGCAAATTCTTTGTTAGTCAATTTAGATTTCCCACGCAGTTGATCGAATTGAGTAATCATTTTTTCTGTACTTTCATACTCTTTCATCATTGTATTGGCTTTTTCTAAAGAAACATCGTTGAGTTCCTTTTCCTTATCAATGAGCTGACTAACTGCAAATCCTAGCCCGCCAAAAGCTGCAATGCCTAATCCTATAGGTCCTGCTTTACTCACCACTTTCATTAGAGTTCCGCCAAACCCTCTAGCTCCTGCTGCAGCTCCTGCTGATCCGAATCCTGTAGCCAATCCTCCAACCAATCCATTTAACTTACTGAATATTGTTATAGCAGGGCCAGCTGCAGCCGCCATCCCTCCTAGAGTCAAAATAAACTTTTGAGTTTCCTCATCCATATCCGCAAAACGCTCAGCAAGATCTTGAATATGAGGAATAACATCTTCTGCTATTTCAAGTAATTCTTCACCAATCGGGATAATAGCTTCTTGCAATTTCCTAAGAGTGCTCCTTAAATCACGTCCGAATGCTTCTTCCTGTGAATCTACAAAACGATCCATTGACCCTTCTACATCATCCATAGAATTGTTTACGTCTTTAAGAGCGTAAACTGCTTCTGATCCCATATCCTCAAACTTGGAACCGATCAATTCAGCTCCGATTTCATTTGCTTTCGTTTGATTCTCCATGCCTTCCAAGTCTTTTAGCACAGATTTCAATACTTCTTTTGTACTGGAACCGCCTTTTTCGAATTCTTTGAAGAGAGATTGTGATTCATCGCTTAAGTTATCAAAGGCATCAGATACTGAGTCAGATCCTGAGTTCAAGTTATCATCAAAAGTCTTTACCGCATCATTTACATAATCTAAGTTATATGCTCCATTTTTTGCACCTTGCACTAGTAGTTCAAAGTATTCTTCAGCAGAGTATCCCATGGCTTTAAATTTTGGTGCGTATTCGGAAATGTTATCAAACATCTCGTCGGAGAAATTAAGCCCAGCTTCCTGGCCTTTCTTGAAAAGATCCATAGCTTCGCCAGCTGTTTTTCCAAAGTTGTGCATGATTTGATTGACGCCACGAGTAGCCTCACCTAAGTCTGATTCAGTCGCGTTAGCAAGCATTAACATTTTCTTCGTTACATCTTGGAGCTCAGCCCCATCGTTAATGCCACGAATATTTTGCTTAACCATCATAATGGATCTCGCTACATCTTCAGGTCCTTCTCCGAAGCCGTCAGACCATACGGTTCGCATATCCTTTTCTAACTGTTCAGCTTCTTTGCCTGTTGCCCCTAACGAACCAATCATCAATCGTGCAGCGTCTTTTACATTCATTGCGCTGGCTCCAGCTGCAATCCCAGCTCCAGCCATAGGCACAGTTACGCCTGACGTCATCTTTTCTCCAGCGTCTTCCGCATCTTCCGCTAGCTCTCTCATAGCAGAACGCAACCGTTCCGCCCTTCTTCTGGTTCCATCCATTTCCTGAGCTTGCTCAGCTAATTGTCTGTTCGTATCTGATATAGAGTTTCGCATGCGTTGCTCAGAGATACGTAAATCAAGCAACTGATTTGCTAGTTTATTTGCTTCGTTGGAGTTCTCTCCATACATGCGTTTAGCTTTTTCAAGTTGCTCTTCAGTAGCTCTTATTTTACGATTGGCTATCTCTTGTTGCTTCCCTAAGTATCTAACCTTCGCTTCCAGCTTTTCTGTCTCGGAAGCTGTGTCTCTCATCTGTTCAGCTTGGAGCTGGAATTCCTTTTTTAACTGTTTGCTTTCATCGCCCATTTCCCTGAGCGCCTCGTTAAACTCTTTATTAAAAACACTAAACTTTACTTTAGTCTCTGGAGTCCTTGCCATCATCTCACCTACCCTTCTATCGGGTTATTTGCCCAAGCGTCATAAGCCTGCTTTCCTTGGTAAATACGTTCTACGTCAGGGATTGGATGGTACCAAAAGATATCACTGTCAATGCCATACACAAGGCAGTAAAGTACATATCTATCTTGCACGTTCTCTACGTTAAGTTTAGGAGGCTTGACTTTCTTATCTCCGTCACCTACTTTTTTTTAGTGCTATCCTCTAACCCTTTAGCAAAGTTATTAAAACTGTTACTTGTACTCGCCATTACCAAACTTGCGTATGTTTTCATAATTTGAAAGGTGTTTTCATGATATTTCTCAGTGAACTCGTCAAACGAAAGATCTAGTTCTTTGTTTACTCCAACCAAAGAAATGTATATCACCTTTAGATACTTGAGTGTATCGATTTCTCCGGTGGCATCTATGTTTTCTTCAGATATCTTACCTCTTTTCAAATCGTTAATGAGTGTTTCAAAGTTACACATTTTTAAGACATCACTAAGGTTAGTTCCTTCCAACATGCCCATCTTTTCACCAATGTTCAAAGCATGATTCGTTAAAGCTGCGGGATAAGTTTTCTTGTTAACAAATCGTTCTTCATATTCACCATCTACTTCTCTTATTTCGCTATCTTTCAACGTGATCTTCTCAAATTTAGTCATGTTATACCTCCTCATAAAAAAAAGAACAGGGATGTTACCCCTGCTCTAAACTACTGTTGTTTCAACCAATGTTGTATCAAAATTCGTATGCCATGTGTCAGCCATGCTTGGATCATCAAGTTCTGACACCAATGCTTCGTAGTAGAGCTTTCCTTTAGAGTCAGGATAAGCTGTGAATTCTAGTTCCGTTAGAGCAACTTCATCAGCTCCATTTTCCACATTGAACTTCATCCCAGTTGCACTCACGCAATTTGGGAAAGCAATTAGTTTTGTTCTCTCCTCAAAGTCATCGACCACATCTGCAGTAAGTACGAACTTTTCAGCTTTTGCATTGGCATTGTAACTATAAACTCCTGGCTTCAACCCTTCGTTTGTTAAGCCAAACAATTTACGTAGCACTTCCACTTTCACGTGAGCCGATAAAGTCAAATTCATTTTAATTGGTTTTGTCTTTTTCTTCGTTTCTACACCTTCACAACGTTTAACAATTTCTTTTATTTCCGTTTCTCCACCTACAGTACCGACACAGCCAATAGGCGTACCATCTTCTTGTGTACCATCAGTAGCAAAGAACTGCTGACTTGTATTTTTAACCGAGACTGCATCAAACGTTTCTACTGTCGTTGGCATTAAAATTCCTCCCTTAATAAGCGTTCAACTTCCTCGTTGATCTGCTCAAAAATATGTTCAATACTTGCATCTAATCCAGTTTGCATAAACTCATCTGGATCCTTATCTACCGATGTTCCTAGAGCCTTATCCGGAAAGACGAGATAGTTATATTTAGGCTTTGGGTGAATGATAAAACCCAAGTTAAATTCTTCGTGACGTAAGGACTTATAGTTTTTTGCGTGTTTCTTCTCTTTTTTCGATACAGGCATAATGATCTTAATGTTATCTTTTACGTTTTCCACGCCATAAGAATGGAGCACGTCATTCAAAACGCGTTCCACATCACCAGGTAGCTGTGAAAATTTACGTTGCAGTCGTTCGACTTCCGAATAATCAACTTCAAACCGGGCACTCATACTTTATGCTCCTTTTGAATATGAAGTTGATTTGGTCTACAAATTCTTCTGTATCTCTCTTCTGTCCTCGATCACGTTGCGAATCCACGAACTGTATAAGCGTGATACTGGATACAGCGTATATAATGTCTAAAACATCAGTCTCAATTGTGTTGCTAGCTTCAACTAAATACGTTACAAAAACATCTTGCTCAAGATGACGTTTATCTTCACCGAGCGCCCACTTTCCATATTTAATTAAAAATAAGTTCAAGCGTTCAGGACGCTCGTCTTCTGCGACTTCATCTTGGAACACAGGGAGGTTAAACGTATCTTTTAGTTTGGTGTAGATGGCAGCGTTTTGTTTGTTAATCATGTCTTTAGATCTCTGGTTCATTTACCGCACCCACTTCTTGCAAATAGAAATACAAAAGACGCCGACTATGATCAAAATCGACGTAAATAACACTGTATTCAATTTGATTAATTCGAACTTTCAAGTTGCTTTTACGAACATTTATAAAAGAGGGAGGATAGGGGGTTTTCACCTTTAAGTCCAGGCTACTTCCCATAGTATTTGCCATTTCATAGTCTTGCTCACGACCATCCATAAGCTGATAGGCTAATTTCCCTTCTTGAACAAACTCTTCGCCAATTCGTTTACCAACACCTGAACGTTGAGTAACATCTCGTCCGTAATAAAGATATCCATCGTTAAATACTTGATGTATCGGTTTCTGCACTTTCCGCAACATGCTGTTTAACCCCCTCTTCTATAGCAAGGGTTGTAAGCTCATGCCCAAAGTTTATTTCGAACAATTCGAAAGTGTGATTATAAACATAGCGACAATAATCTTTTAGCAGCTGCTTTGCTTTGAAATTTGTCGAGAAGTCTAACTGCACTCCTGTTTTCCCTTCTAGATAGTACTTGCCACCTTGCAGAAGATCCTTTAGTTCTTCATCTTCCTCATTCCAGGTTATCTTCAGGTACCTCTTCACTTCTGGGAGTAAGGTTGTGATGTCCATCTACTTGTCCTCTTGCTGCTTGGGCTTCTTTTTGCTTTCATCTCGTTCAACTTCTTTAATAAAAGTTTTTTTGTGCTCTTTATTATCAAGCAACTCATTTACTCGTTCTTGAGTTGGCTCCCAGTTCCCATAAGGGTACTTGTCGCCAACGCGATAATTGTGATGCTTTTGTTCTTTATCTTGAAAAGGTTCTACTACAACGTACTCTTTCAATTACAACGCCCCCTTACGCACTAGCTAATGTGGTAACTTCTAACGGTTCACTCATTGCCGATTTAACCCCATTTTCACCTACCGCTACAACCTGATAACTATACGGAGTTTCAGGTGTTAAACCGCTATCTGCGAAGCTGGTTCCAACTCGGATATCCATGAATGTTCCGTCTCTGTATACTTCGTAATGTTGGATGCCCTCATCATAACTAACTTCTGACCATGTTAATGAAAGACTGGTATCCGTTAAATTGGATTCAGTTAGACCTGAGGGGGCATTAGGGAGTTGCCGCCCCAATGCCTGAGATATCAAATAGCAAGAAGGAATCATTGTCTTTTGGACGTCCATTGGCATACATCTTCGTCATGTACACTTTTTCGTCTTCAAGGAAACGATATTCACTTGATGTTTCAACTTGACGACTGGAACCAGCACCCATGAAATAATCTTTTGCCAAACCTACAGACATTTTCCCCTGAGGCATTGCAACAGATTGAATAATAGTACCCGGGATCGGTAAGCCTGTATTCACATATGTTCCGTTTTGATTCAGGATGACTTGCTCACCAAAGATTTTGTTCCAATAATCGAGAGGGTTAACGACCATAATTACGTTACCAACCGCTCGCTTGCCATTTTTAGTTAAAGGAGCCATTACTTTTTGGCCAAGCGCCTTTGCTGTGAGATCGGATAAAGTTGTTGCTGTCTTATTAGGGTAAACACCATCTGTAACAGCGCCATTCAGATCTTTGATCATACCGATTGGTTGTTCTTTTCCTGTACCTTTAACAATTGCTTCTTCAAGTGCAATAGACATAGCTTCGGCTAAAACAGTACGCACATAACGATCTAGCCATTGCGGACCTAAATCTAGCATCGCTTTCGCAACTGGAATAAAAGCAGATAGCTTGTAGAGATCCATCTTGGTCTTCTCGAAACCTTCATCCAAGAGTTCACGAATTGCGCTAGTGAGCTTACCCCAGAATGCAGGGTTAACGTCACCTTTACGCATTACCCACTCCGTAATACCTGTTGTATTAACAAAGTCAATGGAATTAAGTAATGGATGGTTCTGCTTCAAATCTTCAAACACCCGATCAATAACAGTTGCAGGAACAAGTGTCTCTACACCAGAAAAACCTTGACCATCAATGACCTCGTTATAGTATTTCTTTTCTTCGTTTGTTAAAGCATGTACACCACGTTGCTCCATGATCTTCGCGTCAGTCATGTCTTGATTGATATAGCTTTGAGCTTCTTGGAGCACGTTCTGCTGAACATTTTCAGCCATAGCTAAAAGAGCTGCATTAACCGCGTCTTGATCACCACTATTTACAGCGTCAGAAATCTTCTGTTTCAGTTCGTTTTGCTTCTCCTGCTCTTTATCTAGATTTTGCATCTTTGGTGCGAAGTGTTGAATGTTGAGCTTTAATGGCTTTAATTTTTTATAGGTCATTACGTTGTTCCTCCTTGTTATTAAAAGAATTCATAAACATAGTGAACATATCCACTGCGTTCACTTTATTTTCAGTTGGTGGTTCTTGTTGATTACCTTCTGGCTTCGGAGGTGTTTGAGAAGAAGCAGCATACTTAGTCAGAAGTTGTGTTTTATAATCTTTAGAACCCTGACCATTGTTCTGTGCTCCTTCTTCCTCACTATCGATGGTTTCTTCAATGTCAATTTCATCAGTAATATTATCTATAAAACCAAAAGATTTTGCTTCGTCTGCATTTAGCCAGGTTTCATCATCAATAAGTTCCTTCAATTCTCCTTCAGAGCCTACAAATCGTTTAGTGTAGGAGTTAGTAACTGCCTTATTAATTTTATCTAGTGCCCCCGCTGTTTTACGAAAGGCATCTGCAGTCCCCATCTCTATAGTTGTAGCTTGATGAACCATCATCATAGTATTGCTCGGCATATTAAGCTCGTCGCATCCCATTGCTACAATTGACGCAGCACTTCCTGCCAAACCATCAATGTAACCGATGATTTTAGCTTGATGGCTCCTAAGTAAATTACAGATTGCAACTCCTTCAAAAACAGAACCACCACCCGAGTTAATACGAACATGGATGGTTTCAGCATTAGTTTGATTTAACTGCCTACGAACCGATTCAGAACTATTATTGCTGAACATCCCACCAATAGCCCCATAAATATAAATCGTTTTACTGTTTTCATCCTCGTTTGACACGTTTTGAATCTTGCTAGATGGACGGATGTTCCAAAAATTCCTGATATCCGTTAGATCCATTCCTTCACCCCTTTTCGCATAAAAAATAAACCTTTTCTACTCATGTTCAGGAGCCATTACTTATTTAGTGTCGCTAACGGAACGACCCTTTTTCTGTTTGGTTTTATTCTCTTCCATGTATTCCTGTACTTCTTGATAGTTCTTCGTTACGAAATGTTCGTCTGCCCATTCTTCTTCTATTGGCTCTTCGTTGATCATACGTTTATTGTCATTTACAGAATGAGTACCAGAAGATAAGAATTTGTCTAAAGCATCCGCAATCTTTACTGGATCTGTATACTTAATGAGCGTGGTGTCTACTTTCAAATATGTTCGGTTGAGATAATCTTCTTCTCCATAATATTTACGATTAACTTCATCTTGGATAAGTTCTGCTATAGGTGCTACGCAGAACATAATTAAGTTATCTGTTTGTCCTTCGACATCAGCCAGGTCACCTTTAAGTAACCCTTTGGGGATATGAAAGCCCATGCTAACAAAATCAAACACATCATCAATAATGGCTCGAATATCCCTGCTGGTCCTCCCAGAGTTAGATAGATTATTAAACTCCTCTAACTCCTGTCCCTCTTGATAAGGGTAAACGGCTGCACCCTCAGCTGTCATGAAATCTTTCAATTGTTTATTGAACATCTCTTCACGATTTTTCTGGTCTTTGTTCGTTTGAGAAGATCTACCTTTTAGTTTAACTTTCGCTCTCATAGCATTGGAGCGTTTGTAATGGTTAATTGAAGAGGAGATTAACTTTCCGTAATCGGCATATAAACTATTAATTACACTTTCAATACTTTCGTTGTTTAGCCTAAAATAAAAAACTTCCGATTCCTTAAAAGTTTTCCACATTGGAAATTCATTAATTGTGATATCCGTGTATATGTTTTCCTTAAACGCAAATGGATTTACATTAAACGTATCCGCTATATATAGGTAGCCATCTTGCTGTACAACTAGGCACTCATTTTCGTATACCAATTTAGATACTAATTCATGAAAAAAAGCGCTGCTGTTTTGGTTTTGATTTGGCTGGACGTTAAATAAATAGTGGTTTTGTTTCTTCACTTCCTTACCCTTTTCGAAAGTACGGAAATGAGCTCTGACCAATGTACTCGCAATCAGATTAATACAAGTATTAATAGCCAATCGTTTGTAATGGACTTCTGTACCTAAATCAATGTTTACAGCGCGCAGATCGAATTCGTTATAACCCGGAAGTAAACTGCTTAGTATATCGCGTAATCCCACTCATTCACCCCCTCATTAGAAAATAAACGGAGCCATAGGCTCTAGTTCTTGATATTCTACCAGCTCCTCATCCAAGGTGAGGGCATGCGTAAATCCGAAAAACCCATCCGTTTTCCGCTTCTCCTTATCAATCTTGCAATATTCTTTGTTGCCATTCCCCTTCTCATCAATGAAAACATTACCTACATACCAACGCATCATGGGATCATCCGAGAATACGACTGTATGATTAATAAACATGTCATCTATTAGGGGGGCTAATTTAGCATGGGTAACAGGACCCCTTCGGCAAACATGGACTTCAAAGCCAGCCGCTTCAAGCTTTGGTTTCAAAATAGCAGCTCTAAAGCCATCCATTGATATTTTTAATATGTTATATTTTTGGGCTTGTTCCAGGTACCAGTTCACTACTCGATCCGGATCAATTGACTTACCATAATCGATAGTACAAAGCCCTTTTTCTAAAGCTAGATTGATAATATCCATGTTAATGTCCTGCAGCTTAAGTGCTTGGTGATGAATAAACGTATGCTGAACCCAGTAACGCTTGCCTTCATGTTTAAATAAGAGGCCCACCGAACAGAAGTCTCGAACATCGGCAAAGTCAACACCACCAACAGCATCAACACCTTCATACTCTTCTGGCATAGGCTGATCGGTTGCCAGACGATCTTCATAGGTAGCCACTTCTTTCCGTATGTCTTCTTGAGGTCTGTTCATACGCTTTGTCATAAGTTCCAGCCAAAGAGAAGAGTTCAGCTTTGCATTATTGTATTCTTTCCTCATTTGGATCTGGATATCTTTTGATTGACGATAGGAAGGATTAGCCTTTTCCCATTTGCTCTCATCGTCTACCTCTGCATCAGAATCTAAACGACATATGAAAGGCAAAAAACCTAAGTCTTTCATTTCAAAGTTAAGTACCATTCTTGCCTTTTCTTTAAGGTCATCAAGGGGGCCGCCCCTAACATAACCATCTGTTGTAGTGTAAATAAGACGTGAATCTTTTACTTTACCCTGAGAAGAGGTGTAAATATTGATGTTTTTATAATCCTCATACTCATGCACTTCATCGAATATGGCACAACCAGCACGTTTACCATCTTTTGTTCTAGCATTTGATGTATTGTACTTAATTATCGATCGTGTTTTCTTATGCTGAATTTTCGTCTTTGTCCACTTAAAAGCTTTCTTCAACTTGTTTGTATAACGGATATCTTCTAATACTTCGTGTACATCCGTGAAAGTTCGCTCAGCTTGTTCTTCTGATGTTGCGACGATTTCAATATCATAGTTCTTAACTCCATGATGGCCAGATGACATATAGAAAGAATCATAGGCCATGTAACCTGTTTTACCACCACCACGCCCCATTAAGATCAGAATCTCGTCCCATACTAAACGACCATCATCATATCGGACACCATACATCAAGGCGTTTAAGAACTTCTGCCAATCAAATAATGTTATGTCAAAATACTTGCCAGGGACATTTACAGACTTTTCGATGTCCTCGTCATTAATCACTACATCATCTCGATCAAGGACAGATCGCACATACTTCATCAGCTGCTTTTGCTCTTTACATGATTCTATTTCTCCTTGCTCCACCATCCGCATGTACTCATTGATATAGGGATGATAATTATACGTCTTCGTATTCTTCATCTTCATCATCTTCTTTTAAAAAGCTGAGCAATGTGAATAGCTTATCGTAAGCAGCTGTATAGCGTTGCATGGTGGTGTTATATGACTTCTGGGCCGGGTTTTCTATAAGCATTTTTTGCGAACCATTTTGGTAAAGATAAGTGGGCCCTTTCCGCTTAATCGTATCTTCGAGCACCTCTAACTGGATGGTCATAAAAGCAATTCGCTCAATTAATTCGCTTGCAAGCTCACGCTTTGAGTCAGGCAAATCCAAAAAGACATTGTTAATACGGGTAATTTCCTTTTCGATTCTTTCATCTTGTTCTTTTCTGCTAGGCTTAGCCACTACCCCCTCCCCCCCTTCACGCGCGTAAACGCAAAAATGTTTTTTCCGCTTTCCCCTCCCTCGTTTCGTGGGTTCCCAGAAAAGGGGCAAAAGTTTTTACCGGGGGGGATTATTTGCTTAAGAAATCTTGCATTTCTTTCATTTCTTTATCTATATCTAATAACTCTCGCCTCTTTTCTCTTAACTCCTGTTCTTCATTTTCGATAACAACTCGCACATCCATCTTGGCTTTTTCTAATTTCCTTAATCGTTTCATAACAAGACGGTCTAAGTATCCTGGTTCTTCGTTTCTTTCTGATCTGTCTATATTAATTTTGGTTGTTTTGACATTCATCTTTACCATCTCTCCTCGTTTACGAATTTAGGTTGAGGCTTCTTAAACTTTTTGAGCCGATCATGTTCTTCATTGTGACAAGGGATGCATATGGCTTCGCAGTTACTCTTCACCAAAGCTAGAGAAGGAAACTGTTTTACTTCTTTCAAGTGGTGAACGTTCTGCCCTGGTCCAACCTTACCTTTCCTTTTACATGCTTGGCATTCATAGTTGTCACGCTCTAATACTTTCAATCGTAATGCTCTCCACACTTTAGATTGATAGAACTTAACCAACTTATTTCGGGCTATTAATTCTTTAATACGTTGCAAATCCATTGCTACAACACTCCCATTTACTTCTAAGATAACTTTGTAGACATAAAAAAAAGGCGATGCGATTTATATCATCACAAAGCCTTTTGTATATTTTTTACACAAATTGAAGGTATTTGTTAATTTGTGTTGAAAAATGTAAAACAAGGGCGTAAAGGTTTTAGACTAAATAGGAGGAAACTATGTACAAAGTATTAAAGCAAGAAACAGTCGTGTACGTTATTCCATCTACAAAATACGGTTTAGATCATGACCGCGTTAAGATCCAAAGCACCATGCAATTGGATGAGCCTCTCCCAAAAGAAGAAGTTCTATTCGTGCCAAGTAAGACCGAAAAAGTAGATAGAAGTGTAAGAAATTTCTTGAATGAAAAAGGATTTGACTTCGGGCCACGTTTAGCTAAAGATATTAATGCTAAATTAAAAGATTACCCAGAGCAAGTTCTCGATCCAGAAAGAAGAGAGGAAAGTCGACAAGATTCTTTACTGGGATACCTTCTAACTTTCCTTGATCAAATTAATCCCGAACCAATTGAAGGTACTAGCTCGCACTATCACTTTGAATATGAATTTCCTTTGTACCCAAACGAAGCAAAGGAATTTGAATTTATGACATCTTTACCATTCAGTGGTTTTGAAGAGTCTGGTCGAATGGAGCTGGAGTTAATAATTATTCTCCCAGAGGATGTTACGTTTGACCCTAAAGAAACAAAGGGTATTACCGCAGATGGCCAAGAGATCACAGAAAAAGCATTTAAAACACAAAATAACCGCAGTTTGGTAACGTTCTACAGACAAGTAGACCCTGACTTTTTCGTAACTTATAAATACTAATTAGCTAAGCCTTTACGCCCCCCTATTTATTGCGTTAACTAGATAAGTTGTATTTTTAATAAGAACCGTGTGCCAGCCATGTGATTGGCACCGTGTAAGTTTATATTCTGCAACCTGTTCATTCTCCACAAATTCATGACTTACTACCTCATGTTCTTCGTTTAAAACAATTATTAAATTAATATTTCTCCCCCCTATTTATATGAAGTCTTTTAATTTAATAGGCTATATTACTAATATACAAGCTATCATCCTTAATGCTCACCCAACATTCTTTCATTATTCTTTCACAAAACTCCCAATTAGGCTTTATGAATCAATTATTCATTATGTACATACTAATGACTCATCCCTGTAACCACGAGCACTTCATTTATTAATGGCTAGGAACAGTTGAAACAATAGCTAATTGTAGTTATGTAACAAATTGGTCTATTGATCAGCCGCTTCTTAATTAATTCTTTCTATTAAGTAACGCTATATAAATAATTGTCAGTCCCATTGAGAATAAAGTCGTAAGATCAGTTACCTTGCCAACTAAAGTTTTGGAAAAGTTATTAGCAAGATAAATAGGAATTGTTATAGCTATAGGAATTGAAAACTGGCTAGTTTGAGTCACAAACTTGTTCAGCCTGTAAACTATTTTGATTCCAATATTATCAATTAAATTAAACTTACCGATTTTTATTATTGCATCATAAAAATTAGTTATATGAGCTGCAATTTCTATCATTACTAAATGGGTTGCGAGTATACCAACCCCCAAATATGCTGGACTTTGAATTTCAAATTTCATCCCCAATATTGCAAGAGCTATAAAACCTAGCCCTAATGAAGCAGTCATGTCCCTTGTAGACATCTAATATCACCATCCTGTTCCTACTATTATAGTTTGGTATAACCTTTTTCATTTTGTCATTTATGCATCGTGAATTACCCATATCTTATAGTTTGATTCATTCATGTGAAGGCTGAAAGCCTTGCTATCACTGTTTTCAATCCACCTCCGTAAATGAATTACACATCTCGAATTTTATGGGTAATACATATGTGTTCTTTCCACATTTCGACAACCTTTTAACATCTCCTTCCAAAAGACAAAATAAAAAAGCACCGATTAGGTGCTTAGATTTTAAAGTCGCTCATGGCTTTATCTAATGTGTCCTGGTTAATACCAATGTAGATCAATGTGATCTTCTCACTGGAATGATTGAAGAGCTCCTGAAGCATAGCTGTGTTCTTGGTCTGTAGATAGAAGTGATAACCAAATGTCTTTCTCAGCGTATGTGTACCGATCTCTTGTAGCTTGAACTTATCTGCAGCCTTCCTCAGTATCTTATAAGCCATGCTACGGCCAATAGGCTGGTTGTCACCTTTCCTGCTCTTAAAAAGATAATCATCTGATTGCTTATCCTCTACATACCATTTGATTTCTCTACGAAGCTGAGGAGTAATCCTGATCTTCTTTCTCTTTCGTGTCTTCTGCTCTCTAAGATTAATGTGCATGCCTGTGACGTCTTTTACCTGCAGCTGTAGAATATCCGAAATACGAAGCCCTGTATTGATTCCCATCACAAACAACATGTAGTTCCTTTCGTTGTCAGCAAGGAAGTAATCTTTAATCTTCTTTATCATCAAAGGGTCCCGGATCGGTTGCACTAAATTCATGATTCACTCTCCTCCTTATATACAGCAATTTTGAGGATGAATGCCAACTTATAGAAAGCATCTGCTTTGATTCGGTAATACGTAGTTTCACTAAATCCAAGTTCATTATAGACAAGGTAATCCGTGTTATCGTCATCTTCTATATATCGCTTCTTGATAATGGCACTCTCTTTTCGGTTCAAACGCTTGAGAGCTGTGTCAATCTTTCGGATGTATGACTTCCTTTCTTCTTCCTGGCTAATCTTATTAAGAGCAGCTGACTCCGTTTTTGAATGTGTAGCACCTGTACCAGATGTAGGAGTATCACTATAAGAAGCTGTAATGTTAATCGGAGCTTCAATCGGTTCCATGAGTTTAAACATCTGGTACTTCTCTAGTGCTGCTTCCACCTTATTTCTTGTTTCTTTCCGATTGATTTCTGGCAACTCAAAACTCATCTGACTGATACCCATTTGGTTTCCCCCTTATTTTCTTCTAATAGCTCCACCTGGACCTCTTTTATATGTGGTCCGATTAATTCCCATAAGCTCCTCTATATCTCCGTGAGAAAAGTCCTCCGTTCTTTTCCGAACTTGTTGTTTGTTAGGTGTTTTAGTCGTTGGCGTCTTAATGCCATGTTTCTTTTTGTACTTCTTGAGTTGCGCCCTGAATTGATCTGACATCCCCATGCCCCCTTAGCAAATAAAAAGAGCACTAATTACAGCTGCTCAATTGCAACTTGTAATTAGTGCTCTCGGTTTTTCCGATAAGCTTATTCAATTAAAACTTGAGGCTATGTTCCATCTTGCCATGACAAGGCTTTCCGCCTTGCCAGCTTATTGTGTGTGTACCGTGCCCAGTTTCAGGCTTAGGTAATTCTTGTAGAGCTCCATCTTTAACTATATAAACCGCATTTTCACATAAATCAATTTCAGCTTTCATGTCTATTTTATTCTCTGCTGCAGCCACAAAGCAGACCCCCATATGGTAGAATAGTAGTTACCAAGTACAAGTACCAAAGAGTCAGGGCCCGCCCTGGCTTTTTTTATTTATTCAAATTCTTCGTGAGATACATAGAAACCACAACATAGCATGACCTCAACCTTTAGTGACCACCATTCCTGTCCGCAACAATTGCAGTAATACTTGATCATCACTTATGCTCCCTTTCATTACTGTCGTGTTTTCCCACGGCTCATTCGCTTCTCAGGCTGATACTTATAGTTGTAACGTTTAAGTTGCACAGCTACCAACTGATTGCGTTGAACAACATCACTTTTCCAAGCTTGGAGCTCGTCTGGTTCTTCCAGAGTCACAAATTCATCTATGAACGCTACTTTCATCAACCTTTCCCCCTTAACTATTTCTAATTTTCTCAGCAAGTATTTCTTTATAGCACTTTTCACAAAGATGGCCGGACCAATGAATTGCTTCCTTTGTTTTGCACTCAACACACTTGCTCATAATTACACCCCTTCAAAATTCAACTCAACTATCATTTTGTTTCGTTCATGAAATCTTTAATATTGACTTTGTACTTAATGCCACATTCAATGCAGATCATACTCCTGGTTGCTTTAGCCCCTTTCCTGATGTAATTATGGTTTCTGCTTTTGCATTTGGGGCAGTAGCAATTAATCATCATTCTGCTCATACTAACCCTCCAATAAATCAAAGATATTTATCTGGCCAACAGGTCCTTCATGTTTTTCAACCTGCTTGTCTTTTTTTGGCTTAGGCTTTCTCTTTTCTGAAACAGTAATGGATCCACTTCCATCTTTGAATTTCATTGTGAATCCAGTGATCCGAAAGCTACCAGGCTTCATGATTAACCTCCTTGTTTCGCATAATCATCGTGAGTGTCTTGATAACAAATGCAATTTCGTAAATCGACTCCGCACTTCAAACACATACTCGTTAAATTTTGAGGATTCATTCCTAATTCATTAGTGCAGCTCATCTTTTCATCAAACCTGCCTTGCATGTATCCATTGTAGTAAGCTTGTTCCTTTTCTTTTTTAAGTTTCTCAATCATTTCTTTGCGTTGTTTTAAGTCTCGGCACGCCTGTTCAAAATCTGATTTTAATAGCTGATATTTAGTTGAGGATTTAGACATTTGATCACCCCTTAATTGTGACGCTCCGTGTGTCTACTCCGCATCAAATAAATCCATTAAAGATGTATCCTGATTGAAATACACATATGTTTTTTCCTCAGGCGTTTCTTCAATTTCAATCTTTAATGTTTTTGTTTCTTCTTCAACAAAAACCGTCGCAACCCCATCCTTCAAAATCAGATAGTAAACGTCTTCCTTAAAATTTAATTCTGTTTGGTGCTGCTCTTTAATCAAACTAAGAATCCTATTGTGCAAAATAACTCCTCCTTTCGAATTACTCACAATCGCTACTTAGTTGAATTCGTTAACACTCAAAAAATATTTTAAAAGCCTTGTTTTCCCCTATTGGATAAATGATTGTGCCTTGATAATCGTCACCCAACATTCCTGCACTTTGAACTACGTAATAATCGTCTGTCTTTTCGTATAGACCGTCTTGAGTTGAAGCGTAAATTTCACCGTCTTCTTCTACTTCTTTAAATGTGACAATCCCTTCTATTGACCAATGCATACAATCCTCGCTTAACCAGGTAGCCATTTCCTCTATGCGTTGGTCTTTTTGTTCAATAACCTCCTTATATTGAACGCTTAAGTCGGTTAATTCATTAATGGTTCTAGCTGCATTATTGAGCAGCTCCTGCTGCTGTTTGACTGTATCAATAAGCCATAACGCATCACCGATATATAAAACACCTTCGCAGATCGGAGTTATTTTCTTCATGTAATTAACGTGTGCCTGAATCTCTTCAAACCTCTTCATAACATCACTCATTCAGGTCCCTCCTTCCTGGATAACGCGCATTGGTTATTTGTTCTGTGGAATTAAATTGAAGTCAGTACCAATCTCTTCGTTTAGGCGAGTGATATGATTCTTCAGCTCTTCCACCGACTTATCAGCCTCTTGCTGATTTTCCATAAACTCAAAAGCAACTTTCGTGCCCTGTTTATTGGGCTTATACCATTTCGTTGGCTTTTCGCCTTGCTTCAACATGTAAACCCATATCTTCAACTTTGCGCCTTCATAGACGGTTCGGTTGTTCTCAAAAAGTTCTTTTGTCATTTTGTCATGCTTACGTTTTCCACCAGTAACTCTGAAGCTGTTCTCCTCCACATGAATCCTCCTTTTGAATTACACACAATGCTTATTTAGTAGAATTCGCATTTTCTTTACTTGCCACAGCACGGACACTTGCGTTTAGACTTTTGCGAATGAATCACCTCTTCCAATTTCACACTGCTTAGATCAGGGCGATTATTTTTGTTTGGCATCTTTTATACCTCCCTGTCTTTTTGAGAGCATTTAATACAACGAAATTTAAAATGGCCAATGTTGCCAGGATTGTATTTAACAGCAGCATTACCGCACGCACACCAGAAACGTGATATTGAGTCTCTTAGCTGAACTGATCCGTCTTCGTTCTGATGAATTACCAGTGGTCCGCTGAAATGGTCCAGCAGGTTATCTTCCTCTTCATCAACAGGAATTTCTCCTTCCCAATGGCCGTTATGCTTCATAACTCTAAGCACATCGTTTATATAAGGTTCATCGGTATTAATCACAATATAGCTGTTATATGGCTTTTTGCCTTCCGAAGTTCTGCAGTCCTGAATATGAGACTGTATTTCACCTAAAACGTTAAAAAGTTCTTCTTTTTTATCCATACCAATATACATTTGAAGGTCCTCTTCTTTAATAACCGTATAACGTCTCTTACGGCCTTCAAGAACTGTTCCGTTAAAAGCTGGTTCCACTTGTTCGCTTGGAGCCCAAAGTCGTTTCATTTCATCAGTAACTCTTGGCCAGCTATTGTTCATGATTATCCTCCTCTACTTCTGTGAACCATTCTCCCTTAGTTTGATTAAGCATTTGTAAGCCTTTTTCAGAGTTCAACCAGTTATTCATTTTCTTTGTGCCTCTTAATGTTTTGGTTACGCCTAATCTTTTTGCCATCGCCAGAGGGAAATTGATGATCTTAATTAAAGAACCCTGCTGATCATAGCCGTGAACTTCCCAGTAACTAATCCCCCATCGTACAGTCGCTTTGACTACAGCACTTTGAATCATGCTATGCCTCCTCCCCGAATCACACACAACGCTTACTGTGTTGCTTACAAATATTCCGTTACACTCTCAGGTCTAAAATCCGAATGTAACCAAATCTTCATCCCTACAGGCTGGTCGGCATCCCGGAAATTCCTTAACTGCTGAGTTGCTTGCTGCCAAGTGAGATCATCAAAGTCCCAAATAGCCACAGCGTATTTACACCATAAATCTAGTTTTCTTTGAAACTCTTCACCTTCTGGACGCATTCCCAGCTCCAATGGGCCTTTTACGTTTTCAGGAATGTAAGCTTTCACTTCAAAGTACTCCATCCGATCAAGGTAGCTTTGTTTTACGTTTATTTTAGATTCATCAAATTGATAGATTAGATCTTCTAATGTGAGCTGACTCATTTGATAACCCTCCATCCGTTCTTCCTTCGACTTCGGAGCTCGTGGCTAAACAAAGGTTCGTAACGGTGTACAATTTGAAAATTTTCGCGCCTGGACAACAAGTACCATTTACGTTGCTCTTTAAGCTTAGCCATTTTTTCTTTTAGCCCTTTTTATTCTGGCGAAAGAATAATTTGCATCTCTTGCTTGTTTTCGATCTTCTAAATCACATTTAGCTCCAATTCGCCTTTGTTCCAACTCCTGAGGGCTTAGTACATAGGTTGTAACTTCTTCCCTGTGCTTTCTCATGAGTTCACCCCACTATTAGCAAAGCGATATTTCTTACTAGCATGCAGATCTTCCAATTCGAAAAGCGATAAATCTTTAATAGACCTTCCATCAGCTGACGTTTCTACATCCATGTCTAGCAGCGCATCGATTAAAAATTGCTGGCGAGCATAAATGTGAAAAGCTTTTCTCAAGAGCTTTCCTTCGCCCTTTTGTTCATAATACTTAACCGCTTCTCTTAGCCGGTTGCCGTCCCCATTCGTCACCTAGAGCACCTCCGTATCTTTTCGAAACAAGGCCTTTCACTGTTTGATCAAGCCCCAATAGCGCTACATCTAGTTGAGTACGCCTTAACATTTTAGCTATAGCCACAATGCTGTAACCTTGGTTCCAATACTCCTGAAACCGTTTAACATCTTCATTATTCCAATCAAACCCTGCCTCTTCATGAGCGATGTAAATACTCATGCCGAATGCTTCTCTTTACTCCTGGCTTCTGCTTCGTCCAGGCGCTTGTAAAGTTCAGCAAACTCCTTGTCATGCTCCTCTTGAGGTTGTTCCCCGCATTGTGGACATGGTTCAAAAAAGTAGCCGTGTTCTACTGGAGTATGAACCACATAACCTCCTCCGCAAATTGTGCACATAACCTTACCTCCCTAAAATAATTCTTCGCGCCGATCTCGCCCTTCTACCAATATCCGTTTAGCTCCAGCCATCATTCTCGATGTAATGCGACCACCCTGTATTGATCCGTACTTCTTCTCCATTTCCGGCGCAGAGTAGTTAGTCGTGTAGATCGTGGGCTTGTCTTCCCTGAGGTCCGTTACTTTAAGGATTTTCTCAGAAGCCCATGACTCGAATTCATCTTTTTTGTTCAAGTACTCAGCCCCGATTTCGTCAAAAACAACTAGATCTAGTTGCTCTATCATTTCGAAAATCTTGCTCTCCGTGAGCTCAGATTTTTTATCAAATGTGGACTTTATGAGTGATAAAAAGTCATCTGCTGCAATATACATAACACTATAACCACGTCTTCTGATTTCCGATGAAGCAGCATAAGCTAAATGACTTTTGCCTAAACCCATTGGGCCTTTTAGGACAAGCGAATGATGAGCTGTATTCCCAAAATTGCGAACATAATCAACGATCGCTTCCTTCATCGCCTTTTCTGAATCATTTTCTGGTACATACTTTGCAACGGTCTTGCCGATCAACTTCCCCGGTACCTTCTGATGCTTTTCACCAAATCGTTTTATCTTTTCGAACTTGACATCTTCGGCCTTTGGAGCTTTGGATTTGAGCTTCTGAGTATCGCAAGCTATGCAGAGTGATTCTTCATGAACGACACCGTCTCGGTCTGTTCGTTCCATGACCGGCACTTGTCCCTGGCAAGATTCACAGGTTCTAGTCCCAACTTGCTGTATTCGTCCGATATTCAAGCGCTCCATATTTTGTTTTAATCCGTTAAAAGTTCCGTTCATCGCTCACCCTCCTAAAATGCATTTTGATAACGGCTTGGCATTTGCGTTACGTTGGAGGATGGACCTTCTCTCTTTCTAGAAAACTGTTTTTCTTCTGCTTCAGCATCTGCTAGAGTACGAACGTTGTTTTGATACCAGTTTTTCAAAATGGCATTGGCATAAGAGAATGCTTTGTTAGATAGAGCTGCTTTCTCCATAGCTTTAATAACTAACTCATCATTCAGGTCTTCGCACCATTGAGTAATTTGTTCACCTGTTCTTGCATTGAGAACTCCGAAGTTGTCCTGGAAGAACGTGAATGGATTTTGCGTCCGCGATTCTTTTTCTCCTTCTGCTGTACTCTCCTTTCCTTTACTTTCCTTTCCTTTACTCTCCTTTACTTTACTTTGTGAATTACTGTTGTCATTTCGAGAGTTATTGTTAACATTAACTTCTTTACCGCTAGGTTTAGTTAGTATTATTGCTGTCTTAGAGTTGCCGATAATGTGGTCAAAGTCCTGTAAAAGGAAGTATTCCTCTTTAAAACGAACCTCTTTTCTTCGCTTCACAGCCTCTAAATAACGGCTTTGAATCCCTTTACTGGTAAGGATTGCGTATTGTTCGAATACCTCTTTGTTGAACAGCTTTTCCTCGATGCAATCACTAACAATCTCTTTGACCGAGTTAATGTCAACATTAACTCTTCTAGAGAATAGTAATTGTTCGCGCTCATTCCATTCGTAGTAGTAACCTTCTTTGTACACTTTCATTAAGAGCTTCATTAAAACTGCAAAACCTTCTATCCCATGTTTAGCTTCGATGATGGCTACCTTATCGTCCTGGTCCATATCTACATCGAGTGGGAAGTAGTCAATCCCTTCTTTGTATGGTCTAGCCATTTAATCTCCACCCTCCTTTTTTCTTCTTACACATACAGCTTTCATGCCCCTGATCTCAGTTAATTGCCATTCAGGCTCCACGCTTCTTAGGTAACCTATAACGTAGCTAACGAATAAATCACGTCTGTTAGGAGCATCTTTGGTCATCCATAAAAAGCAATGTGGAATAGGGAATTCACGTTTGTCCAGAAGTAATCTCACCCCTTTTGTGCTATAATAGGATTAATAAATGTTTTCAAGGGACCGCACTGGTATGCGGTCTTTTTTATGCTCGAAGGTGTATAGTCACACCCTCATGAACAGGAGACGAGCAATAGACAAAATGAGAGGAAATAATGCCCCTGTTCATGAGGGCAAGACTACTTGCCCTATCGTTCTATTAGTGATATGATGAATCTAGACGTTGTGGTGGTCAGCAAATTTGCTGGCTGCCTTTTTTTGTGTTTGATGTAAAGATTTTATAAAATGATCGGCACGATCAACGATGTTTTTATTAGCCAAAGCTAGTTTAATCATTGTATTCGCTTCCCCAGCCTTCATTATTCCGCTTGCGTATTGGACGTACTGCATGATTCGAGCCTCGCTTTCTCTTCTAGAGCAAATTCAACTGCTTCTTCCATAGCTTTTAAGATTTTTTCTGGAGTAATTAGATTTCCATCAGTTAGGGAATCTTTCACTAGATATTCACAACAGATTTGAAAATGAGTATCTCTTATTGCTTTGCAATATTGATAATCTTCAGTGTCCTCAAACTGATCAACATCCACCCTGTTTGAGATGTCTTCTAATGGATTTTGAAGCTCTTCTTCTGTCATAGAATGTCCCTCCTAAATTATGATTTAACGTAACCTTTCGCTTTTAATTGCCTGGTATGATCTGACCATACCTTGTCCCACTTAAATGCATATTCGGCACATAAAACCGCGACCAAATGATTAGAAGCTGTGATGGCTTCGACTACTTCTTCCAAAGCATCCTCTACGTTTTTTCGCTCAAATGAGGCTAATGAATTTGGATGATTAACAACGTCGATGTTTTCAATTGCGTCGATAGCTTCCTGGAGCTCCTCAATGGCCTTTGCTTTAACGGAACTTCGATGTAAGTCTACTAAATCCCCATCTAACTTTACCGGCCCCCATCCTGTGTACTCATGAGCCGCCTCCATTGCGACCCAAGGGTTTTGATGTCTTGTAGTATAATGCTTAGCTAATTCAGGCTGGACTCTGTACTCGCCGTGCTCCTGCTTACTTACGGCTTCCCTCGAGTAATCAATATCCATCGATAACTGAAGCTGTGTTAACCCACTGTCCTTTCGTGCACTTTTAGCAGCCTTTGCTGCCCTACCTTTATTCATTTTTGCCCTCCCCTTTCCTACCATAGATAGATAGCTAGTCTGATAATCTGTAATTAGACAACATTTTCAGAGTTTTCTTTGTTTTTCTTTTCTTCTTGCTTTTGTTTAAGTACTCGATCTAAAGAAACTCTCTTAAAGAACTGGACTATGGCACGCTTTTGTTCTGATGTGGGTTCTGGATATTTCATTCCTCATACCTCCAATCTGAGACTATTTTTGGAATTATCAGAGCGCTACTGGATAATCATTTAAGAGCTTTTGAGCTAGTTTCACTTGTCCTTTTCCAGTGATAAGTGTAGTTAAGCTTTCGATATCCCCCTGTGTTCGACTAACAACAGTAACGGTTGTTTCAAACAATCCTTGTTCGATGTACTTTTGCTTTGGATTGTTCCTTTCTCGGCCGGATCGGATTAAGTAGCCCTTATCACGCAGCCATTTAAACATTTTGTTTCGACCGACCTTGATGCCATGCTCTTCATACATCATCTTTGCAAAAGCTCCTACGTTGATTGAGCTATTAGAGTTTGAAACAACTTTCCCAAAGTTCGTGTAAGGCTGGTCGATCTGTTGTTGCTGTAAGACTTTATCCCTTTGTGTTTCTGCTTCCTTGCGTTTGTTTCTTTCTTCTTTCAAGTCTGTGAGTAGCTGAATACCGAATTCAGGATCATTCATGATATTTTCAATGGTCTGATCAGTAGCATAAGCTCCATGCTTTCTAACAGAAGGAATGACCTCGGAAGTAATCCATTTACGAAACTTTCTAGCTTCAGGCTTCCTACTATCTAAGATCACATCGTATAACCCATCTTCATTAACAAAAGTAGCTTGCTGGGTTCTTCCGAGCGAATCTTGGATGGGGTAAGTTGAACTTACCTCATCTCCCAACCGGTCTTTCACCATTCGGCTATTACTGAGATCAAGGATTTTTACAACATCATTTAACAGGAACCAAGGTTCATTTTCTTTTTGAACTATTCTTAGTTGCTGACCATTGAATACTTCGCTTAATTCATTCATCTAAGACCTCCTAACAACGATCAGTTAATCTTTCAAATTCAAATAACCTTGGAATTATTATCACAACTTTTTGTTGTGTTTTTGTCTAAAAAAATATTCTCAGGACGAACTTTAAACAGCTTAGCTATAGCTACCGCAACTTTAAAACCTGGACTCCGTACTCCTTGCTCTATCATTCCGTAGTAGCTAACCGTTATATTCACGCCATATTTAGTCTCTAATTCACGAACAACTTGTTTCTGAGACCAATTCTTATTTTTTCTATAACTGATTAACTTGTTCCTCTTCAAGAACTCACCCCCAACGTTTTGTTGTATTCAGAATAACCCAACAAAATGTTGTTGTCAATATAAAAAGACAACTTTTTGTTGTTTTAACCCAAAAAGCCAACAATTTGTTGTAATATGGGTAATATAAAATGTCGAAGGTGGTACTTATGGCTAGTGTGAGCGAACGATTAAAATTGCTGAGAAAAGAGCATAAATTGAGTCAAAAAGATGTTAGCCAAATACTCGGAATTTCAGAAAGTGGTTATGGATATTATGAACAAGGCAGAAACGAACCCTCTATAGACATGATAAATAAACTTGCTGATAGATATAATGTCACCGCTGATTATTTATTAGGGCGATCTGATTCACCTGATAAGAAAGAAAAAGAAGATGCCTTCGATCCCATGGATGAAATTAACCGTCTCCTTAAAGAGTACGGAATAGAACATTCTGGCTTCTTTGATATTGAAAGCTGGAAGGCAATGGGTCCTGATGAAGTCAAACAACTAGAGAGCTACTTCAAGTTCATAACTGAGGAAGCTAAGCGAAGAGGTAAAGACAAGCAAGACTAATAACACGTCACTCGTAACTGAGGGCGTGTATTATTTTAACCACTAATTACCTTATTTTTCATTTAATGCACTTAATTGTAATTAGTTCAACACTACTAGGAGGATATGTATGAAAAGATTCGCCGTATTAATTTTCACCTGTTTACTATTCATGGGAGCTGCTGCTTGTAGTAACTCCGAAACAACTGAATCTAAGCAAGAGGATAATCCAAATAAGCAAAGTGATGACGCAGAAACTACTACAGATTCGAGTGCAGACAATCCATCTGACAGCGCTTCGGAAACTCAAGAAGGCCCTCTTAAAGAAGTAGGTAATATTAGTGACTACGGAAACCATAAAGCCGAACTGTTAGCTATCAACAGTGAAAACCATAAACTAAACCAGTCATCGTTAAAAATAGAAATAACAAGCGCTAAGCTCTTGAGAATTTTTGATATGAGCAGCCAGTACCGTCAAGATTTGCAATTCTATTCAAATAAAGATATAGGAGAGGAGCACTACCTGATTCAGTTAGTGTATGATGTTGAAAATACTGAAGCATCAGATATCACTTGGAATGGTCTAACAGATGTGGTTACAGATCAGAAGCAACAAATAGATGCGATCGCTTCAGATATTATGCTTACCGAAGCAGATGGACAAACTGACTTTCTCGGAAATGTGAAGAGAGAATATGTTGATGGGTTTATCGTAGATAGTAAAGACATACAAAAATTAAGGCTAGTATTCGGATATGTTTATAACAAGGATATGGAATCTATCGCTGAACCTACTGAACAGTATATTAAATTTTAATCATACTCCAAATTAATGAAAGGATGGTAAATATGGCAGTAAAAAATGTATATGCTTATAAAGTCAATACCCCTACTCTGATTAATAATGCTTCATCATCTTATAGAGAAGAATATGTAAACAATCGCTTCGAGCGATTTCTTAGGGAGATTAATAACAAAACATTAAGTGAAAAAGCAAAAAAGTTTGATGGTAAACTAGTGTGGCTAGAAGAAGTGTCTGATACGGAAGATTCAAACTTTCTTACAGGTACATTTAAGGCAGGCCGATATGGAGAAGAACAAGACATATACGACGTGGAACAGTTAATTCATTCTGGAACCAAGAAAAAGAACGATAGCGTGATCAGTGAAATAGTCTTTGTACTTTGTAAAAGGTCTGGATTATTCCTTTTAGAGAGCGATAGTCATAGAATTGTTACCAGAACCAACATCGATAAATATCTCGGGAAAATGCAAGGTATTATGGAAGATTTTATCGCTGATCACAATTCATTAAACCCTAGCAGCCTTATAGTTGATTCTATGTATTACACAATACATACAATATTAACAGACGACTTTTTTGAAAAGTTGAACGATCTAGCAAGAATTAAAGAAGCTAAAGTCTTTGTAGATGTTGAATCAAATGAGCAAAATGCGGCTGAATCACACTATAGAAACATGGCTAATGAGATGGGGGTAGACGGGTACGATCAAGTTGCGATATCATTAGTTAACAGCAAAAGAGGAACAGGCATTCGCCATATTAAGAAATTATTTGAAAACCTAATTCAACTTGAGAAATATGATAGATTTCAAATTGAAGGGTATACTCATCACAGCCGTCACAGGACAGTACACATTGGAACTCAGGCTAAATTTTTTGAAGTTCGATACTCCAAAAATCCTAATGGGTTACCAAACAGGCCTCAGTTAATCTCTAATATGGTTAAGATAGCTCGAGAAGACAACCCTCTTTAGGAAAGTGGTGAAATAATGAGAGTTACGGTTAGTACTAATAGACGAGGAACCGCTAACAGCACTTTGAAAGAGGTAATATTAAATTATTTTAAATATTCTTCTCCAAAGGAAACAAAAACTGACTGGCTTTTCCCTGCCTTTTTGTCTATGTTTCTATTTGTAATTCTCGGAGTATTTATAAATTCTAATACTGAGCTTTTAAGTATTATACTTAATTTTAATGGAGTTGCCATAAATGTCATGGCTATCCTGGCAGGTTTTAATACGGCTAGCTTAACTGTATTCGCATCATCAAACAAAGATACCCTAAAAAATTTATTTAGAACCGATAATTCGAACACTTCCTTTGGTAACATTGAAAGAGAACGGTTTATTAAGAGACTTTTCCATTATATTAAATCCAGTTATTCAGATGAAAACATCTTAAAAGTCACCATCACTTTTTTCTGCTACGCAATAATAACTAATACATTTATTCTTATAATTGGATTAGTATTTTCTCTTGTGGGGAGTTCTTTTGAGGACATTCATGCTTACTTTGACTTTTTTAACAGCTACGTTATTAGAGTGGTTCTAGCTCTTATAGGATTTATTTGGGCCTCATTAATTCTACATTCATTGTTTATTACGGTAAGGAATGTAATATTATTGTATAGGTACATCTTACATCTAGGGCATCAGAGTCAAAATCAAAATAACGATTAATTTGCAGCTCTACCAAGAGCTGCTTTTTTTATTGCAAAAACGAACAAATGTTCTTATAATTATTTCCAAGGCGGTGATATTCTTGAATTTTCCACAATATACGACAACATTCTTAGAGGATTGGGTCACTAATCTGTATAAAAAATACAATATTAATTTCTCAAGTCAAATAAAACCCAGTCAAATAGCAAGATCCTTAGGAGTTTTCATTAAACTTGCTCCCCTCCCCTCTCGTTACGATGTCTTCGGTCGCTATAAAGCTATCTTAATAGATGACCGCTTGCCTATCGAAAAAAGACGCGAGCACTTTTTTCATGAGTTAGGGCATTTGCTTCGTCATGTTGGCCATCAATCCATGATGCCTGAAGCTTTTAGAGAACTTCAGGAATGGGACGCCCAGCATTTCACTTTATATGCCTCCCTCCCCCTTCATATGATAAGCAAGTACGATTATTCTGATCCTAACATTATAGAAACTCTATCAGAGGATTTTAAAGTAACGGAATCGTTATGCACCCAGAGGTTGCTACAAGTTGAACGCAAAAGTAAAGAATATGCTACCAAACAAATAATTAATGGTGAGTTATTCTATTAAAAAGTAAGAAAAAACAATGGGGGGTTATATAATGAAAGTAGCGATTTATGTGCGGGTATCCACAGTAGAGCAAGCTAAAGAAGGATTTTCTATAGCAGCTCAAAAGCAACGTTTGCAAGCATACTGTGAGTCCCAAAACTGGGATATAGTCGGTTATTTTGTAGATGAAGGGATCAGCGCAAAAAATGTACAAAGACCTGAGCTCCTACGTATGATGGAGTTCATAAAACAGGGTACTATTGATACAGTTCTCGTCTATAAATTAGACAGATTAACTCGTTCTGTGCTGGACCTTTATGAGATGCTTAAAGTATTTGATAAGTATAACTGCAAATTCAAATCAGCTACAGAGGTCTACGACACTACTAGCGCTATGGGAAGGATGTTTATCACCCTAGTAGCAGCATTAGCACAATTCGAACGCGAAAACCTTGCTGAAAGGGTTAGTATGGGCATGAGTGAAAAAGCTCGTCAGGGTAAATGGTCTACCCACAGACCCCCTTTTGGTTACAAAGTGAATGATAACTACGGCCTAGAAGTTATCCCGGAAGAAGCAGAGCTAGTCAAATACATTTATGAGTCATATTTAACAAAAGGTGCTAAATCAATCGCAAAAGAATTAAATAAAAAAATCATTGAGGAAGGTGGTATAACACCAAGGAAATCAAAATATTGGCAAGATACTGGCATCTCCTACATTTTAGATAATCCTATATATATTGGAACAGGACGTTGGCATTACAGAACCCATAAAGAAAATTATTTTGAGATTGAGGATATGGCACCCGCAATTATAAGCGAGGAACTATATGAAAAAGTT
The DNA here is from genome assembly GCF_014642405.1 of Pontibacillus salipaludis. GTDB lineage: Bacteria > Bacillota > Bacilli > Bacillales > BH030062 > Pontibacillus > Pontibacillus salipaludis. The sequence continues at coordinate 270,065 of NZ_BMIN01000003.1, read as the reverse complement.
AAGAGTATGAGGAAAAATCGTAGTAAGGTCCACCCAAGGAGAGCAACAAGTCCCTTCGTCTTTTCTGGAATCGCAAGATGTGGAGAATGTGGCTCCACATTAATGGGCAAGTATGGAAGTGGAACAAATGCTGATGGAACCAAGAATAAGAAAAAAAGGAACTATCAATGCACAAAGAAGCAGCAAGGGCTTTGTGACTCTAAAGGAGTCTCTGAAAAATATGTTGAAGGACAGTTCCTGAACGTACTTAGTTCTTGGGATATAACTAAAGAAGCTATTGAGGAGTCTAATCCTCAAGACCATACAGATGATACAGAGGAACAAGTCTCCAAACTTAAACGTGAGCTTAAAAAAATTGAAGACAGAAGGAAGAAGTGGCAATATGCTTGGGCTAATGATGCTATAACTGATGAAGATTTCACAAGTCGTATGAATGAAGAAAACACGCGTGAGGAGTCCATAACTGAAGAATTGAAATCGTTACAGGCGCAATCTCAAAAACCTATAGTAGACAATGCTGCCATAACGGAAGCACTAACAGATTTAAGTTCTAACTGGTATGCCATGAGCGTAGACGAAAGAAAATCATTTATGCAAATGTTCTTTAAAGAATTTACTGTAGATCGAGTAAATAACAAAAGAAGTTCTGACTGTATACGCATCAGGGATGTTAAATTGCATTAGTAATTTAACATCCTACTACCCATACAAGTCATTTGGTGCTATCGACCCTTCACGCCAAAAATGCATATGGAACGATTTATCGGCTACTCGAGATGGGGATATCTAAAACGGATCTCGAACAAACGTTAATCGCGATTGCCTCTCAACAGCTACTTCCCATTGTGTGCCCGAATCCCCTCAAACAAAAGCGAACCGCTATTCTTGAAATGCTGGAAGGACATGAATTACAAGCAGCACTTGCCGGGAATTCCCCTTACAAATCACCATCGTACCCTTCATTTGCTAATTTGAGGAGGAAAGCCTATGCCCTTGGGTTCATTACGTAACTTTCCTAAGCCATTCTTTGTATATCGCGCTTCGTCCATTCCTACCAAGATACAAGTTCGATTTTTACAACGTCTCTCCCATCTTCTTACAAGAGGATATTCCCTTCAAAACGCTCTCGAAATTTTATCCTTCGATTCAAACTTAAAACCAACTATTAAGCAGTTAAAGTATCATTTATTAGATGGAGAATCCCTTGAAGACACACTTGAGGCGTTAGGATTCTCTAAGTATGTTGTTTCTTTCTTACATGTTTCTAAAATGGATAATCGAATTGAAGACGCCTTAATCAAAGGGAGTAACCTCCTTCATAAACAACAAACGTATCAAAAAAAGTTCGTTACCCTTATCCGCTATCCACTTGTTCTATTTTGCTTATTTGTCGGAATCATCATGTTCACCAAGCAGTTTCTTCTGCCCACTTTTTTACAACTGTATGCTTCTATGAATTATGAATCTGTAAAGGTGACTCAACTCATTAAAGGATTAGATATTGCATCTGCAATTCTACTCTGGTCTGTACCTACAGCAGGAGCCGTGATTGTATTATGGTTTTCTGCGAAGAACCGTCTCACCTCTCAACAATTAGCCTCTCTATATGAACGAATCCCTTTAATAAGAGGTTTCGTCACAATGCAAACAACGTTTTTGTTTACTTACCACTTCGGATGCTTGCTACAATCAGGTGTATCTGTTCAAAAAAGTCTCTCTCTTTTATCTACTTCTCACCACTTTCCGATCCTCCACTTACAAGCTAAAGCCCTTTATGAAGAACTAGAATCTGGTACTTCCTTAGCATCTAGCATAAGAACGTGTACTTTTTTAAAAGAAGATCTCGCTACATTAGTACACCAAAGTCAAAACGAAGGAAAGCTTTCAGATGATTTACTCGTCTATTCGGAATGGACAATTGATGAAATTGAACAAAAAGCAGGTAAATTCTTATCCTTCATTCAGCCAGTCATGTTCCTGTTGCTTGGCTTTAGCATTTTGTTTATTTACTCATCCATTATGATGCCAATCTTTGAATGGATGAAAAACATGTAGAAAGGATGTACTCTATGAACAACCAAAAAGGATTTACCTTAATTGAAATGCTAATTGTACTTATGATCATTGCCACTCTTCTCCTTGTCACTATACCGAACCTAGCTTCAAATAACTCCATGGTTGAAGCTAAGGGATGTGAGGCTATGGTCAAGCTAGCAGAAACACAAGTACAAGCTTATAAAATCGAAAAGAAAAGCATGCCAGCCGACCTCGCTACGCTAGTTACAGAAGGGTATCTAGAGCAAGAAACTTGCCCTGGAGGAGAAGCACTTACTTTAAATGAAGACGGGACTGTTACCCCAACTTTTAATGAATAAGAACGAGCAAGGCTTTACGCTGATTGAAATGATGGTCTCCTTATGTATTTTCGGAATCATCATTAGTTTAACGATCATATTGTCTGACCGGTTGTTTGTACAAGCCCAAGAAGACCTTTTCTTGAAGCAATTCCATGAAGATGTCCTTTTTATGCAGCAAGAAACAATGACCAAACAACAAAGGTATAAGCTCGTCTTCTTTACTTCTAACGGAGAATATAAACTATATACAAATGGGAATAGTGAGGTTGTTCTCACTCGATCCATCCCCCCCAGGTGGTCCATTCAGTTAAGAACATTAAACAAACCTGTGGAATTTCAAATGGATGGACAAACCGTTCACCCAGGAAAGATTGCATTCCTCTCTCCTCACAACACTTTTGTGGTTACATTCCCATTTGGAAAGGCACGTTTTTATGTTACGAAACAATAAAGGATTTGCTCTTTTAGATGCATTGTACAGCCTTAGTTTAATGTTGTTCATTACTTTATCTTTGTTTCCGGTTCTACAAATTGTGTTTACAAAGCAATATGAATTAGAAACAAGACGTAAAATGGCCGTTCACTTGCATAAAGAATTGGTGCAGCGTGACGGGGTTTTTCCTAGTGAAGAAGTAGAGGTTAACGTTAACGGCGTTCACGGGTCATTACTACTTGAAACAGAGCAAAACCAAGTGAAGGGATGCGTTACTTGGAATTTGAGTGAGAAAGGAGGGGATGAACATATTTGCTTTTATCTACCTCCTAAGAGGGAATAAAGGGTTTACGATGATCGAGGCGCTATTTGCTTTAATGATAGCGCTAAGTATTTCCTTCATGCTTCCTATCATTATGCAAATACTCTCAAGTACTCATTCAATGAGCTTTATTGAGGATGCTAAGATCCATCAATTTTTCTTATTTGTCCAAGATGAGTTATACCATACAGAAGAGACTCACCTAACTCAACTAGGCATACAACTTGTTCAACATGACGGGAAAGAGATTACGATTGAACAAAGCGGTTCGAACATCATTAGACAAGTAAATCATACAGGTCAAGAGCGCCTTCTTTTTGATGTAAAAAAATTCTCTGCTAAACAATTCAATGGTTACATCACTTTAGAGGTAGAGCTTTTAGGGGGTGAATATATTGAGAAACATTTCCGTCTCCTTAAACAATCAGAACGGCTTTACCTTTCCTCTTTTACTGTCCATCACCCTTCTCACACTTCTTCTCATAAGCTCTTCCCTCTTATCTTATACGAACCGCGTTCAAATGACAGAAAACCATATAGAACAGCTTAAAATGGAAACGCTGTTCGAACGAGCCCAACATAACGTGAATGAAAGCTGGACACCTTTATGGGAGGAAGAGGTAACACAAAGGTTATACAAATATACTGATGGAGAAGTAAATGTCTTGTACACCCCTATTACTGAGGGTGAAACACACGTTGAATATAACATTTTAACGAATGAGGGATACCAGAAAACAATCAAACAACGGTTTTACAAAGCTCAAAAAGACCCCTATTAAAATTAATAGGGGTTTCATGTATAATCACTTTAAAATGTGGCATGATAATGTGTGTAAAGTCGTTGGGCTATAGCCAAGCGGTAAGGCAGCGGTTTTTGGTACCGTTACGCGCTGGTTCGAATCCAGCTAGCCCAGTCTATGTTTAAGCTGTTTCATGTAAATGGAACGGCTTTTTTCTATGAAATTTTCGTTAATGGAGGCATTTGCTTAACTTTTGTAATACTCTTTAACCCGTCTTCATTATATCCTACTACTAATTTCTTCCCATCTGTCAGGATTGGACGGCGTAATAATTTTGGCTCATTCATGACTAGAGAAATAAACTCAGAAACACTTAAATCTTCTACATCCACATTAAGGGACTTGTATGTTTTCCCTCTTGTAGCCAGAATTTCATCTATACCTTCTGTCGTTAGGCTTAAGATTTGTAAAAGTTCTTCGTAAGTAGGGGTTTCTCTAAAAATATGACGCTCACTAAAAGGGACTTCTTGATCTTTCAACCAGGCTTTTGTCCTACGGCATGACGTGCAACTTGGGTATGTGTAAAATTTCAAATCACTCATTTGTTAACCTCTCCCTTTTTCTATTCTTTCGTTATACCTATTGTATAACCGTTGTATAACAATTGTACACTTATTTGACTTAATTTTTTTAAAAAAATTTGTACATTTATTTACAAATGATGGTTTAAGCCCCGGCCTAAAGCCCTTTGTTCTATAATGAACGTAGATAGCTTACTAATTGGAGGCGATTTGTATGGATCATACATTAAAAATCACAAATGTATTGGCTGACTCAACACGTTACTCGATCTATCAATACGTTACAAAACTTAACCAACCTGTTTCGGTTACAGATATTGCACAAAACTTTAGCATCCACCCGAACGTGGCGAGATTGCATCTGTCAAAACTTGAGGATGTGCAACTATTGGTTTCGAAAACGAGGAAAACAGGTAAAGGAGGAAGACCAAGTCGTTTATATCATTTATCTGAACAAGATGTTCATCTACAGTTCCCTTACAGAGACTACCACCTGCTAGCACGGATTGCTTTGGAATCTCTTATGGAGTTAGGGATGGAAGGAGAAAGGACACTCTATTCAACTGGTTTCAAATACGGGAAAGCTATGTTTAAACAAAGTTTTGGAAACCAGAATCCTGAAAACTTTTCCATTCAAGAGAAAATAAAATGGTTACAAGAATCAGCATTTATCATAGGAATGTTCCCGAATTTCGAGTACGTTAAACATGAAGAGACAATCTTTTTTTCACTGTCTAATTGCCCGTTCAAGGACTTAGCAAAAGAAAATCCACATATCGTCTGTACGTTACACGGATTCTTTTTAGAGGGAATGATGAGAGCTCTGTTTACGAATATTCAGCTTAAGGAAGTGCATAATATGATGGAAGGATGCGCTACTTGTTCTTATAAAGCTGCGTTATGATAAGGGTTTCATTTCATTTATTTACAATGCAGCAAGAGTCGTTTATAATTACCATGATAAGTCACCTTTGGGATAAAGGAGGGGGATTCAATATGGATCGGATGTTTCGCGTTCTCGGTTTTTGGACAGGAATCTTTACGGTTATGTTCTATGTAGGTGAGATGTACGATGCTACAGTTCTGTTCTTGGTGCAAACAGTCTTTTTCGTCACATTGAGTTATTTAAAACTTTCAGAGCGCATGTATATGTACATATTTGGCGCTTATTTAACCATTTTCTTTATCGGTTTCACTTATTATTCTTCGTTCTTATTAGAACCAGGTTTCAGACACTAAAAAAACGGCATCGTTACGATGCCGTTTTTTTAATGCTTATAAGAATGGGTTCATAACCTTTTCTTCACCTACTGTTGTAGCTCCTCCGTGTCCAGGATAAACTGTCGTATCGTCATCAAGGGTCAATAGCTGTTCTTCTATACTTTGTTTAAGAGTATCAAGATCGCCTCCTGGCAAATCGGTACGCCCTATTCCTCCTTGGAATAACGTATCTCCAGCAATGACGAAAGAATCGTTTGGAAATACAAACGATACGCTCCCTGGTGAATGCCCAGGTGTATAACGTACATCAAATGTAAATCCGTCAATCTCCATCTTTCCGATTTCAATTTCATGATCCGCTTCACGGGCCGTAATAAGTGGCGTAGCCATTTGGAAAAACTTCGATCCATTTAATTCAGGTTTTCCTAACCAATCTTTTTCCTCTTTATGTACATACACCGGGATATCAAAGTGATCCCTCACTTCATCCAGGGCTCCAATATGATCAAAATGGGCATGTGTTAATAATATAGCGATCGGTGAAATCTCTCGTCTCTCTATCATTCGAATGAGCTTATCCCCTTCACTTCCAGGATCTATGATAAGCGCTTTCTTTTCTTGTTCAATAATATAGCAATTAGTCCCTAAAGGCCCTAGTGGCAACTGTTCAACGTTCATGTTCATTCCTCCTGAAAAAGTTTTCATAAACTGCATGTAACATCTCGACAAACACCTTAAAGTCGTTTAGAATGTATGAGGAGATAAGCTACGTTACATACTATTATAGTATTAAACAAGCGCGTCGTCTAAGACGATCGATTCGATCAAAGGGGGTTAGGGAATATGGTATTAGCTATTATGTTGCTTGTCGTAACAATTCTATGTGCTCTTGCAGTATTCCGCGAATTAAAAACAAACAATCTATTTGCTGTAGCTTTTGCTGGTATTTCTACTTTGGTTTTTGGATTCTTTTCCATTATGACGATTATTTCTCAGTTCACCTCTTCCGGTGGCGGAGGTCATTAAGCTAAAGGACCTAAACAAAAACCCTGCTTCTTGCAGGGTTTTTTTTTATTGGTCAAATTCCATATGCTTCAGCTGCATTTTATTATTATAGAAGTACTTATACATCATAAGCGTAATGTATATCGCGCTTAACGACACGGCGGAGAAAATACTTAAAGAGATTACAAGCTGATACTTAATAGCCATAATCGGACTCACCCCACCCAAAATTAACCCAGTCATCATCCCTGGCAATTGAACGAGTCCGATTGTCTTTAACTTATCAACATTTGGGATCAGAGAAGCACCAAGCGTCCTCTGTATGATGATCTGAGACGCTTGCTTTGGTTCCGCACCAAGGGACAAGGCGGCAGTGAGTCTCCCCTCATTCTCTTTGAATTCACTTTTTAACCTCTCAAGAGCTAATCCCATTGCGATCATACTGTTTCCAATTACCATACCACTCATAGGGATCACTTCATTAGGTGTGAACTCAATCATGTCAAACAGTAGCCAAAGGCCAAGAACACTGCCTTCAATCACAATCAACCCTATAAAAATGATACCAAGAACAGAGGGCAGTCCCTTCCCCTTCTTCCTGGCATGAAAGCTAGCAACTGTAATCATGATAGTGAGCATAAAAGGAATGCCTATATAAGCAGGTAAATCAAACAAATACGTAAGTAAATAACCGATAGCGAATAGTTGAATCGTGCCGCGAATAGAAGACCACATAATTCCTTTACTAAGACCTAGTTGATAGTAATAAGATAACGTCAAAGGAACAAGTACAAATACAACTAGAAAAAGTAATGATTGATTAGATATCTCTGGTGACATTAAAGATTCCTTCCTTGTTTTAAGTCATGAAAGCTTGTAGTTCTTCTGTTTTCGGATTTGATAAGAGGTCTGCCAAATTGCCTTCTTCTATGATCTCTCCGTCTGATAGGAAAATCCCACGACTCCCTAAGCGCTTAGCTTGATCCAAATGGTGGGTAACCATGATTAACGTTACCCCTTGTTCAATTGCTAACCCTTCTAACACTTGTTCAATTTCTTCTGTCGTATGTTGATCCAATGCACTAGTCGGTTCATCCAACAACAAGACAGAAGGATTATTAGCCAAGGTACGAGCTAATGAAACACGTTGTTGCTCCCCTCCTGATAGTTGATCGACTGATCGATCTAAGTAGTCAGCCGGAAGTTGCACAGCTTCTAATAAGGCTTCGGCTTTTTCACTGTTCCATTCACCATGTAGAGAGGGTCCATATTTCAGATTATCCAGTACCGTTCCCGGAAAAAGATTCGGGGCCTGCATAACTAGTCCAACTTCCTTGCGAAGCTCGGTTATGGAATAGCTTTGAAGGTCTTTACCTAAGTAATAAATACTTCCCTTGTCGGGGTCGCTCAATCGATTAAAAAGGTGTAAAAGAGTACTTTTACCAGCACCTGAAGGACCGAATAACATAACATTGTCCCCTCTTTTAATTGAAAAGTTCAAACTATGTAAAGGAGATTTTTTCACATTATCAAACGTAAAAAGCTCATTGTGTTCCAAAAGCGTTCATCCTCCTGCTCCATTTACCAAGTTGTATACTCGCTTTGTTTCCATAATAACAATCTCGCTTCAGACGAGGACCAATCAAACAAAACACCCCATCTGCTGAACATTTAATAGAAGATTAAGGCCTATATTTTAGTATAACCTCTTGTTGAGTCTTTATAAGATTAAAAGCAAGTCGTTTGTGCACCCTTCAATATAGTCACCAATATGGGGGGAACTAAACACACTGTAAGCATTCGCTAACCTGATTCAACCGCTCCCCCTCCAGTTTATACATCATAAAAATTATGACATCTACACATACGGAAAGCAACGTATAAGAATCAGTCGCATTCTACCTTAAAGGTGTCGATAAACTGAGTGCACAAATCTCTTTGACACGTCCATAATGGTACGGAAAAGTAGACAATGGGAGTGGGTTAATACCCTTACCCACTTCGATCGTATATCCCTCTTTTTGATAATCTTGGATAAACCAGTCCTTATACCCTGCATAACTATCAATCGTACGGACAGGCTCATAACCACTTCCTTTATAGAAGGCTTCTACCATATGAAATGAACGTTCTGGTTCCAGACCTTGATATCCCCAGTAGATTACCTCACCTTGAGAATGAAACGCTAATACTCGATCAAAGTTGCAACGTTTTGTTAGTTCAGCCATAGCAATAGCTTCTGGTTCTGTTAAGGGTTGTTCTCCCGGGTAATCCCTAAAACTAGGAGCTGTCGGCTTCCTTTCTTTCTCAATTTCCCAATTGGCGGGAAACTGATTATTCAAGTCTACCCCTCTAATATTAGCCTTCCATGAAGCAAAGGTCTTGTTGGCCCCATTCATCATCACTAAGCTATTGTGATTAGCATGGGAAGCATCAAGTCCATGCATAAATAAGTCGACACCGTCTGGGTTCACCATAGGAACAAGAGACAACGTTGTGTTTGCATACAAATCTCTCGCTTTAACCGATCCAAAATACTCATCCTCTTCTAAAGCCTTAGCATATGATCTCACGACACTCATTAAAAGGGCAGTTGTCATCCATTCATTTGCATGAAATGATCCATTCCAATGAATGGATTGAAGTCCTTCTCCTATCTTCAATTCATACAACGGCTTGCCTAGTACCGAGTATCCTATACTACTGCATTTAATGGTGTGGTATTGATCGGCCAACTGTTTAATATCAGCTGCTAAAACCTTAGAATCATAAGGAAACTGAACCATCCTGCACTCCTCCTTCTTCTACTATTACTTTATTCGATGGATCCATTAGCATGAATGAACCAGCATTAAGAATAACGTTTTTGTTTACTAAGGATAAGAGCCAGGGAAAACACTCGCTATCAACCGGAGAACAACCCTATCTTCCTCGTTCAATCACAAGAGATTGGTATTATTACTTGTAATAGCTAATAAAAAAGGTACTTCTGATAACAGAAGTACCTTTTTTGATACATGATTTTTTAATCCGCTACTGTTCCGTTTTGGAAGTCATAAAAGCGGAATAGGTCACCATAAACAATTTGGTCTGAATAATCAAGCTCTTGTTGAGCTTTTTTCTGTAATGGTTGACATTGGTCGCCTTCAAGTTTTTCACCAGATTCTCGATCATAGCAATGGCCATTAGCATATAAATAGTCTTCTGAGATAAAGCTACCATCTCTTAATACGACAAATGGATCTACATCGTCTGTAAAGAGATCTGTACCAAATTCAATATCGCCACCAGAATCAATACCTAGCATGCTTAGAATCGTTGGTTTTACATCCATTTGACCACTAGGCTTGGAAATGACTTTGTTGCCTTCATGACCTGGGATATGAATGAAGAAAGGTACACGTTGTAGTTGCGTGTGCTCGTATGGTGTAATCTCTTTACCTAGGAATTGAGCCATCGCGTTGTTGTGGTATTCACTAATGCCATAGTGGTCACCATAGATCACGATGATACTATCTTCATACTCACCTTCATCCTTTAGCTTCTGGAAAAACTGTTCAATTGATTCGTCCATATAACGTACCGTAGTGAAGTATTGGTTTAGAGTTTTAGAACTAGAATCATACTTATCAATGTGTTGGTCTTCCTCAGGTAACTCAAACGGGAAGTGGTTTGTTAGGGTAATGAACTTAGCATAATAAGGTTCTTCTAAATCCTTCAACATATCCACAGACTGGTCAAAGAACGCCTTATCGTTCAAGCCCCATCCAATCGTATTTTCAGGGGTCTGGTTGTAACTTTGCTCACCAATGAACTGATCATACCCTAAGGAATCGTACATAACGTCGCGGTTCCAGAAACTCTTGTTGTTAGCATGGAAAACAGCTGACGAATATCCATTTTCACCAATGATCTCTGGTACTGCATTATACTCATTTTGAGAATGAGTAAAGAACACGGCACCACGACCAAGAGGATATAGAGAATTTTCTACAACGAACTCTGAGTCTGATGTTTTCCCTTGCTCTGTTTGATGATAGAAGTTTTCAAAATAATAACTATCATCTATAAGGTCATTCAGAAATGGCGTAATTTCCTTACCGTTAATTTTTTTATTTATAACAAAGCTTTGTAAGGATTCGGCGGAAATGTAGATTACATTTTTCCCTTCTGCAATCCCTTCAAGATCGGATTCTTGATTACTTTTCACTTCCTCACTAACATATTCACGAATATCACTCATTTCGCTTCCATCCGCCAATACACGCTGGGCTTTGGTCTTGGAGTGAAGAGCTACATCGTAAATATGATAGTTAAATACTCCAATATTTTTAACTAAATATTCGCGGTCAAATGTGCGTTGAAATAGCATGGGACGTTCGATCTCTGCAAGCACAAAGTTCGCCATTACAAGAGCAATGGCAATGCCTGCTGCTCTGAATTTCATCCCTTTAAATTGAGGTTGAGCATCTACTGCTACTCGTTTACTCAAATAATAGACAATCGCTACATCCACAAATAATAGCAGATCGGTTACATAAATTAACCCCAGAATACTTGAGCCTAAATCTCCTACATTATTCGTTTGGAATAATACTGGAATCGTTAAGAAATCAGTAAAAGAACGATAATATATGACATTAAAGTACAATATTAGTGTCATAACTAATGATAAGTGCTTGGTATACTTAATTTGTCTAACTGGTTTCAGTAGAACAACAAATGTAAAGAATAATACAGCTGTCGCAAATGGATTGATTGCTAAGATAATTTCTTGCAAGAAATTCTCAATGGAAAGATCAAAGATAAAACGATAAACAAAATACGTTTTAACACCAAAAAGCAAAGCAGCGACCAAATACAATGGAAGTGACTTTCTTTGCAGCATGTTCCGTTCCTCCGTTCTATAAAATATTCTATTGTTGGTTTCACATTTCATTCGAAATATTAACTAATATAACTAATTTCCACTTTCTAAAGTATTCTAAACAACCACTAGTCTATATGACGGTTATGATAACATAAAAGTTTCAACTATTTTCAACTAATTTTTTACATACAATTTAAACGATATTCATAACAGTAGACGTGTATGCATCATAAAACCCTACACCACTAACAAAATTTCTTCTCACACGAACAATTCTTTGTAAACACAGTAAAATCCTGTAACAAATTGTTACAGGATCCCATAACTTACTTCTACCTTTACCTACTTTTTATTGAAGTGCTAAATAAGCCGCCCCAATGACTCCAGCATCGTTGCCGAGAGAAGCTATAACGAATTCTACCGCTTCTCCTGTGCGCTGTAAAGTAAATGTGTCAAATTTTGTGCGTAAAGGATCTAAGAGCTGATCCCCCGCTTTTGATACACCGCCACCGATAACAATCTTAGAAGGATTAATCGCTATAGCCATATTAGATATCGCTAATCCTAGTACAGTGGTTACATGATCTAACACATCTTCTGCTAACTTATCCCCTTCCGCTGCTGCTTCAAATACGTCTCTAGCTGACACTTTCCCTGTTTCATTATAAATTTCTTTTAATGAAGTAGAGCGTCCTTGTTCAATGCCATCAATAGCTGATCGTACAATGCCTGTAGCAGAAGCTTCTGTTTCGAGACACCCCGTTCTTCCACAATTACAGTTTCTTCCGCCTTCAGCGATTACCGTCATATGACCGAGTTCTGCTACCGTTCCATTTGCACCGTGAAGGAGTTCACCATTAGCTATAATGCCGCCTCCAACACCTGTGCCTAGTGTATAAGCTAGTAAATTATCTGCCTTATCTCCTGCACCTTTCCAGTACTCTCCTAATGCTGCGAGATTTGCATCATTTTCTATTCGAACATTATATCCGGTAGCCTCTCCTAATAACTCGCTTAAAGGAACATCTCTCCAGCCACCAATATTTACAGCTTCATAGACGATTCCTTCTTCCAAACTAATATAACCAGGTGCTCCTACACCAATTCCTCTAAAATCATCAAAAGATAGCTCTAGCTTTCGTTGCTCATTCGCAATTGATGTGGAAATATCTTGCACCATTTTTTCTGGTCCGCCTTCTGAGACAGTAGGAATTTCCCACTTATGAATAATCTCGCCATTATATGTAACGAAAGCTAGTTTGACTGTAGTGCCCCCGATATCAATTCCAATTACGTGTTTTTGTTCCATGTCCTTCACCCTTCACCTCTGGCTTTTTGAACTTTTGAAATTTCTTGACGAAGAAGGAGAATAGCCATTTGAAAATCTTGGTCTGATACAAACTGTGATTTGTATAATTCTCGTATCTCCATTTCCATTAATTCTAAGTCAGCTATTCGATCCCCAATATAAATGACAGTTCCAAATTTCATTAATAATTGTTGAATATCATAAATCGATTTCATATCATCACCATTATATATTATAGCAAGCGTTCCCATTAAAAGAAATAATGAATCCTTTATGAATAATCGAACACAAAAAAACCCCAATCTTATCGATCAGGGTCTTGAGGGTGCAAAAAGGCAGGTCGTCTGTTTTTAAGTGGCATAGGTGAGCGTAAAATAACGTCGCGAAAAGCTCGGTAGGAAAATGGTAGAAATGGCCATAAATAGGCAGTCTTAAATGTGTTTAAACTCGTCAAATATAAAATCCATATCGTAGTACCGATTACAAATCCCTTCACTTCAAATAGGGCTGTTACGATCAACAAACCTAGCCTCGTCAAACGGTTAGCTAAACTAAGTTCATAGCTCGGGGTACAATAAGTACCAATGACGGCTGCAGCCAGGTAGAGAACAACCTCATTCGAGAATAATCCCACCTCAATAGCTACTTGGCCAATTAGAATTGCTGCCACTAATCCTAAAGCGGTAGCCAGGGCCGATGGAGTATGAATGGCCGCCATCCTCAACGTGTCAATTCCAATCTCAGCAATTAGAAATTGAACGATCAGAGGTAAAACGCCGAGTTCAGTAGGTCCTATATATTTAAGTTGTTCAGGCAGTAATGAAGAATCAATAGAAAACAAGTAATACAGCGGCAATACAAATATAGATGCAAATACAGCGAAAAAGCGCACAAAACGTAAATAAGCTCCTACAGATGGCTTTTGTCTATATTCCTCCGCATGTTGCAAATGATGCCAAAATGTGGCCGGGGTAATCATTACACTAGGTGATCCATCAATCATTAACAAAATATGCCCCTCATAAATATGGGCTGCTGCCGTGTCTGGCCTTTCAGTATAGCGAATTGTCGGGTAAGGACTCCAATGCTGTCCACTTAAAAATTCTTCTACTGTTTTTTCAGCCATGGGCAATGCATCGGTATCAATTAATTGAAGCGTCTCCTTTAAATGCTTTACCTTATCCAAATCTGCTACATCTTCTAGATAACATATACAAACGTCTGTCTTGGAGCGGCGACCAATTTGTAAATACTCCATTCTCAACGAACGATCACGTACTCGTCTTCTTGTTAAGGCAGTATTGAATACAATTGTCTCAACATAACCATCTCGTGAACCTCTCACAACTTTCTCGATGTCAGGTTCTTGCGGTCCACGTACCGGGTACGTTCTGGCATCAATCATAATAATTTTATCATCTATGCCTTCTACAAGAAGAGCAGTAGGACCAGCAAGAACCCAGTCGGTCGCTTCGTTTAAGTCTGTTTTATGATCAAGCTCTACATAAGGAAGATGGGTACGGAGTAACTTCTCAAATGGATTTGGCTCTAATTGTTCTGGTTCAAGCTCAGATAAGAGCTTCATTAAATAATGAAGAATCTCATCTTTAACAAAGCCGTCTATCATAAAGAGGGCCATTCTTCGTCCTGCGTACTCTAAGTCAAGTTGAATGACATCAAAACTCTTACCAACGCCAAGCCTATCCTTCATGTATTGGACATTTTCATCATAATTGTTGAACATTGGCTGCTTTTCCATTTCATCACCCTGCTTTATAAAGGTCTAACCTCATTGTTTGCACAAACCTTTATAAGCATACATACAATTACTCTACGAGCTCTGATTGAACATAGGCAAAGAGTAAATTAAACGTGTGTTCTAACGACGTTACATGTGTTCTCTCAACCGCATGAGAAGCATCGATTCCCGGACCTATTAAACCGTGTTTCACATCCGCTCCAGCGCGAATTGCAGCAGAAGCATCTGACCCATAATAAGGATAAATATCAATCTCATATCCTATATCATTATGTTCTGCAAGCTGAACCAGGTGTTGGCGAAGTCCATAATGATACGGACCCGAAGAATCTTTCGCACAAATAGAAGCGATGTATTCGGTCGTTGTTTGTCCGTCTCCTATAGCTCCCATATCAACAGCCAAATACTCTACAGTCTCTTCTGGAATACTGGCATTTCCTCCGTAACCAATCTCTTCGTTATTTGATATATAGAAGTGGGTTGTATATGGCAGAACCACACCTTCCTCCTTTAGGGTGTCAACAAGATGCATTAAAATCGCAACACTCGCTTTATCATCTAGGTGACGTGACTTTACAAACCCGTTATCTGTTACTTGAAAACGTGGATCAAACGAAACAAAGTCACCCACTTGAACGCCAAGGTCTTTTGTATCTTGCGCATTATGTACTTCAGCGTCTACACGAACTTCAATATTCTCTTGGTTTCGTTTAGCTTCTCCACCATCTTTATATACGTGAACAGAAGTTTGGTGCATCAAAATTGTACCTGAGTACGTTGCCCCACTAGCCGTATGAATCTCACAATATTCTCCTTCAACGCTATTCCAACGAAACCCACCAATCATAGACAACTTCAAAGTTCCATCAGACTTTATTTCTTTCACCATAGCACCGAGCGTATCCACATGAGCCGTTAATAAACGCTGCTGTGTATTGTCTTCTCCTTCGAGCGTTGCAATGAGAGCGCCCTTCTTCGTTTTATAAGCAGGCACCTCAAGGTCTTCGAAATACGTTGCACAGTGATCGATGCATGCTTCTGTGTATCCAGAAGGACTAGGAATGTTAACAAGTTGTTCCAATATACCAGTTATCGCTTGCGTTTGTTTCATAACAATCTCCCCTTTTCATTTTCATAACTTTCTATCTACTATCATACATATGAATGACACAGGATGTCCAAAAGAAAAGGGGACTTGCATAATGAAAAAGATCATTTGGATTATACTTATTGGCCACGCAGTCGGCTTTTTTGTTGTGTTCCAATGGCTCCAGAATGATGCTCAAAATGTAGTGAAATACTTTCCGCTTGATGAGACGGTTTCTTTCGAAGAGACAAGCACATCTTTAAAAATGCTCTCTGAAAGTGACCAGGATGAATACGAAATTAACTGGACCACAAATTCTAAACTAAAGGAACCCGTATATCTACGACAGGATATTTCACTACTTTATGAAGATGGACGATTAAAAGGTGTGCTAGGAAAATGGAAGGAAAATAGCCAGGATCTAGTTCAAGAAGAGAAAGTTCAAGGAGAAGATAGCGGTCATTATCAAGCCATTACGTACCATCATGGAGAGATTCATTACCCTGATGACCGTATTAAAAGTATTCAAGATATGACTCAAAGTGAGCTTTACGTCATTGACTCGCCATTAACTCCACTAGAGTCATTCACAGAACCGGAGAATCAGCAACAGATCGATTGGAAAGAAACACTCGACCGAGCTACTCAGCAACAGTTAGCGTATAGATGGAACCAACTCGTTACTCATTTCTCTATCCCTTTAGAACAATATGAACGGATCCCACTTACCACTTTACCCGAATACAAAACAAAGCCCCTCCCTGGTTTAGACATTGAACAAACTCAACAAGTCATCGGACAATTGTGGGAAGGACTTTATAAAAACTATATTCTTGATTTCACGGCTTCATCTAACCCTACCAACCAAACAAGCTATGTGCCTCTTATCTTAGCTGATAAGGACGGGAAGCACTTACTCGTATTATATGAGAACGCACGTGGGAAGAAAGAAAAATTACTTCAATATTATCCTGAACCTTCTAGCTCGCCCAAAAGTTCTTGATAATCTTCGGCTTCAGGGTTGATTTCTATTGCTTTTTGAACGGCATCGATCGCAAGTTCTCTTTTCCCTTGTCTGGCATACAGCACTCCCAGGTTATAATGAGCTGAATCATTCTGTGGATCTAACTCCACTGAACGCTTTAAATCTGTAATGGCTTGCTTCACTTGATCTTGTTGGATGTATCCATAGGAGCGAATGAAGTATAGGACACTATTCTCGTTGTTCTGTTCTTCTATCGCTTGATTAGCTACATCGAAAGCCTGTTCAAACTGACCATTTTCCTGATAATAGGAAGCAAGAACAGTTTGGGTATGAAGAGAGGAATCCTCGTTTGCCGCGAGGCCAGCCCATATGAGGGACCCAGCTACAGCTAAAACAGCCACAAAGCTCAACGCTTGTGAGAGCCCATTTCTCTTCTTAGGAAAATGCAC
The DNA here is from genome assembly GCF_014642405.1 of Pontibacillus salipaludis. Lineage (GTDB taxonomy): Bacteria > Bacillota > Bacilli > Bacillales > BH030062 > Pontibacillus > Pontibacillus salipaludis. The sequence goes on along the minus strand of NZ_BMIN01000003.1, from coordinate 252,944 downwards.
AAACGAAGAGGCTAAAAAGCCCCCAACTAAACCACCTAAGTGTGCACCAATATCAACTTGAGGGATCGCGAAACTAAAGACAATGTTAATAATCAATATCCCAATAATACTACTCCCCATTGTTCTAAAGAATAATTTCTTGTAAATCAACCCAAAGAACAACAGGGCTCCAAAAAGACCATAAATGGCTCCGGAAGCACCAGCTGCAACATTCTGAGAGAGGGCAAAGCTTGCAAGTCCGCCAACAATACCACTTATAAAGTAAATCGCGAGAAAACGGACACTCCCAAACATTCTCTCAACAGCATTCCCCAGGTAATAAAGAGCTAACATGTTCAGTAAAATATGAGCGATACCAATATGGAGAAACATGGAGCTAACAATACGCCACCATTCCCCCTCTACAATTAGTGGGTTAAATTTAGCACCATATTCAATAAGGGTAGTCGTATTCTGACTCCCACCATTAAGCTCTAATACAACAAACATTAAAATGTTAATGGCAATAAATAGATAAGTGAGTATAGGTTTGCCACGGCTTAAAATAGCCTGCTGATTTTTGATGTTAGCCTCAATTGCTTGGTCAACAGCTTTTCTTAGTTTTGGCACCTGACTCTCCATCTCTTCTTCATCTTTAGGAGAGAAAGAATTCTCTTGAAGGTGTAAGGATTCATAAATATTTTCTAAACTCTGCTCCCTCTCTCGCTGCACAACGAAATACGTATACATGCGCACAGGCTTTTTTGCTTTTATATGTACCGGATCTCTTTCCCAGTCATCAACAGGTGGGAATTGAGAAATATAGATCGAATGGACATGAACTTCTCGCCCTATTAATGTTTTCGTAAGCCTTTTTACTTTCTCAGCTACTACATCCTGATCACGCTTTAGGTGGTTTGACCAATCAAATGTTTGTTGCTTAAGTCGTATAACATCTGTACTCTTACCTTTATTCTTCTCAAGCCACACTTCACGACGGTCTCGATCAATATGAATCACTTCAAAATCATGACTAGATATGAAGTTGTAGGTCATTTTCCAAAAGTAATAAATATCCTCTAAATACATGAGCCTCTCCCCTTTCCTTCATCTTACCAAATCCATAGTCCTAGATACCAAAAAAACGTTCAGCCGTATCTACGACTGAACGTTTTTTTAAAGGATGGACCGTCCTAAGACTTGTGGTAAGATCTTTTCTCTTAGATAAGGCATCCGCATACTCACACGAACGACAACTTTCCTTAATAAATCATACGCTAAAACGCCATTTAATATGCGATATTTGTATCGATTCAACGCATATGCTCCTACTATTAAGAAGAATAACCACATGATCACTCTCATCTTAACCCACCTATCCCTATTTGATAGGCTTAGTATGTGAATAGAGGAAAATTTTATTCTTCGTTATATTTCTCTAGCACTGGGTTTAACGTTTCCCGTAACACGCTTGCAGAATTGGCAAATTGAGCTTCTTCTATTTCATCTAAATCAATCTGAAGTATTTCTCTTATTCCAGAACGATTCACGATAGCTGGTACACCAATATAAACGTCTTTCTCACCATATTCACCACTTATATAGGCTGATACTGTCAGTATTGAATTTTCATTATGAAGAATAGCTTTAGTAAGTCTCACTAATCCCATCGCAATGCCGTAATAGGTAGCACCTTTTCGTTGAATAATATGGTAAGCGGCATCACGAACCCCTTCAAAGAGTGGAGCTAAGTCACGCTCACTATATTTCTCTGGATTGTCCTTAATTCGATCATATATAGAGCGCCCACCGATGTTCGCATGACTCCATGCAGGAAGTTCAGAGTCTCCATGCTCTCCCATTATATAGGCATGAACATTACGGGAATCAACGTTAAAGTACTCTCCTAAAGAATAACGAAGGCGAGCTGTATCTAAAATCGTTCCAGACCCAATCACTCGATGTTTAGGTAAGCCAGAGAACTTCCAAGTCATATAAGTTAAAATATCAACAGGATTTGTTGCTACAAGGAAAATTCCGTCAAATCCTGACTCCATCACTTGGTCTACGATCGACTTGAAAATAGCAGAGTTTTTCTCGACAAGATCTAACCGAGTTTCTCCAGGCTTTTGGTTTGCGCCTGCTGTTATGACAACGAGGTCAGCAGAAGCACAGTCACTATAATCGCCATACCAGATCTTCGTATAGGATGGAGCAAAAGCAAGACCATGATTTAGGTCCATTGCGTCGCCTTCTGATTTCTCTTTATTCACATCAATTAAGACGAGCTCGTCCCCCACACCTTGGTTCAATAGAGCAAAGGCATAACTCGATCCCACAAAACCTGTACCTATTAACGCAATACGATTAACTCTTTCCACTCTCCATCATCCCTTCTTCAAATGAAATGTTTTCCTTTTCCCTATTTACATTGTACATGACTGGTAAAACTCCAGAAACTATAGATAGCGCTTTCATTGTTAAGATATTGTTACAAATCTTTATAACCGAAATCCTTTTTCAGTGACAATATGATTTACCGGAACATCATAGTCCTCAAACGGTACCCTTTCTACTAGCTGCGCTTCTGTCGCTAAAGCTACTGTTTGATTCGCATATGTTGCCAAGTAGCGATCATAATAACCTCCTCCATACCCAATGCGATATCCGTTATAATCAAAGATTAACCCAGGGACAAGCATGAGATCGATGGAGTTAGGTTCATAGACCGGGCAGAGAGTAGGCACAGGTTCTTGCAGACCAAAATAGACTGTCTCTAATTGATCAAATGAAGAAAGCTCGTGAAAATCTAGATGGCTTTCTTTTGGTGTACACTTTGGAACAACAACCTTTTTCCCTTCTTGCCAAGCTAACTCAATAATAGGTGCCGTCTCAACCTCATGTGCTTGAGCAATCGTACAGCCAATTGTAGAAGCCTCTTCCCATAATTGACTATTTAGGAGAGCCAAATAGATTTCTTGTTCTTTTTGCTTTTTCTCTTCCTCACTCATTTTCTTTAACACTTCTTTTCCATATGTACGCAATTCTAACTTTGTTTTCATCTGTACACCTCTTTCGTTACTATTTATGATCATTATTGTCATTAATTGATTTAAGAGTGCTTATTTGGAATAGATTAAAACCGACAACAAACGTTAGGATTGTTGAATACTTGAAGTTAAGAGTGTGGGGCCGTTACGTTTATTTAGTGCTAGGGGTGTCTGGGGAATGACTCGCTTTACGCGGGCGAGCTGTCGAGCCTCTTTCTCCCGCAGGAGTCTCCCCATTCCCCAGACACCCCTTATCAGAATTTGTATAACGTCCCCCTCAACTCGAGCATGAGGGTGATTCAACCATCTGCCTCCCTTTGGCATGCTTCCGTTCCTTTAATATATGGCAGAGGTGGTTCGGGACAATAATGTCTCAACCTTAAGTCTTCCGGATAAGGGGGCATATATGAAACAAGTAAATAAACACTAACAAAGCCTAAATAAAAAACGATAAAAAAAACAGTAGGAGCTAATCCTACTGTTTACTTCGTTTCACGATGAAGAGTGTGTTTCTTCAAACGTGGGCAATATTTCTTAAGTTCTAAGCGTTCAGGGTTTGTACGCTTGTTTTTTGTGCTAATATAGTTGCGGTCACCAGTTTCAGTGCAAGCAAGTGTAATGTTTACACGCATCGTTTATCCCTCCAAATACCATTCTTTACTCTGTTTAATGTATTTACATACTTTATCAGACTTATTAATAGTATCAAATCATACTTATTCTTTCAAGGTTGTTTTACTCTTTTATTCGGTTAGGGTGCATTTTTTTATCTATTGTACCCACAGATAAAGTGAGCCTAAAAATATTGTAAAACGAGCATAAGGTCGGTTTTCTGTAGTGTCTTTGTATGATATAACTAGTAAAGAAATGAAATGAGGTGAAGAAATGATTTACATGTTTTTAACGCTATTTTCTGTAGCACTTGTTCTTTACATCCTCTCTTTCTTTACAAAGAGTCGAATACAAGATTTAGAAGAGCAAATAGAAGAGATTTCCTTAAATACAATTCAGGAAACCTATCAACTTAAGAAGAAAATGAAGGTTCTTGAAGAAGAACTTCTTATAGAAGAAGATGCAGGTCCATTTTACAAGGAAAGCGTTTCTAGAGCGTCTAATGAGTCTGATGGAGGCTCAATCGGTCATAAAGTGTTAACACTTTATCAAGAAGGACACACAACTAAGGAAATCGCTGAGAAGACGTCTATGAAAGAACATGATATTTTTGTTACGTTGCGTCAGTATTCAAGCGAGAAACAGCGAGGTGTGAATTCATGAAACACACACTAAGAGCTTTTGCGCTTGGCCTGTTAACAGCTACGTCTTTACTTGCCTTCGCCTATTCCCAACAGGATTTAAATGAAGCAAAAGCTACAGAACTTTCAAAAGAAGACGCAAAAGCCCTCCTAAAAGAAAAAGGGTATGTGGTTTTAACGGAGAATAAATGGACTAAATTAACAGAAGAAGCTTCTTCTGTAAAAGAAACGAATACAAACACACAAGACAAAGAAGAAACGGATCAAAAAGCAACCCAAGATGATACCTCCGAATCATCCAAAGTGAATGCTTACAAATTGTCTATTCAAGAAGGCATGGTCCCTGAGGACATTAGTCAAGCATTAGCAGAAAATAATATTATTGAGGATGCGGAAGCATTTAGACAATACTTAACAGAAAATGAATTTAGTCGTTACATACAGATTGGTGAGTATACTGTTGTTGACCAAATGTCATTTTTAGAAATCGCAAAGATTATCACTCGCTAAGAAGTGGTTGTGAATTGAGCATCGAATTGCATAGCAATTTGATGCTCATTTTTGTTATGTGCACTTTTTTGATTGGATCTGTTAATGGTTAGTGTTGATTTTGTGCCCCCGACTTGAAACTGAGGTAGAGATGTCTGGCGATAGATGTAGAGAGGTTTTCGTCAGCTATAATGGAGCGAAAGGTGTGCCTGGAAATCACTCGCTTTCCGCGGCCCCACACGACGTGGGGTCGTTCGACGTTGGCTATTGACGTGACGATCTTAGTCGAACTTCCTCTTTCTCTTTTAGCCTCCTCGAAAAAACCACCCTGCGGGGTCTCGTCGACCTCTTTCTCCCGCAGGAGTCTCGCAATTTCCAGGCCCACCTTTGCTAAATGTAGAGAGACGAAAACGCGCCATATTTGTGAGGTAGGTGGCTTAAGAGCAACTATAATAAGCAGGTCCGTTCACCTAACACTTATGGATTTAGAGAGCTTGGCTCTTACTTATACTAGTCGAGCTATTTCCTTTTACTTGCTTCAAGGTAGCTACTATAAGAAAACTCACAATTACTAGTAATAGCCACGAGCTTACTTTACCTAGATGGACTAAACTCCATGCTTCTGTTTGATTAGGGTACTCCCAAGCCCCAAAGAATGTCGCGATATTTTCAGCTATCCATATGAAAAAACCGATGAGTATAAAGGAAAATACTATTGGCATTTTATAGCGACTTCCATTAATAGCGTATGTAACCCATGATGGCCAAAATATAATGATCACAAGTCCAGATAGCCACCAACGGAGATCAACCCAATAATGGTGGGTAAAGAAATTTAAATAGATTCCACTTGCTAGAGGGACAACCAGCCACATCGGTGGCCATTTAACCAAATGGACGTTTAATCTCCTCCATGCCTGACAAAGATAACTGGCTACACTTGCATACATAAACCCGCTATATAGAGGAACGCCCAGCACCTTAGTATAGCCCACTTCCGGATACGACCAAGAACCCATATGCACTTTAAAAAGTTCAAGAGTTAGCCCGATAAGGTGAAATAATGTAATGACCTTTAATTCATCTGACGTTTCAAGTCCAGAGCGAACCATCCACCACTGCATGAATAAGAATATAATAAGCAGCCAATCATACCTTGGCAAGAAAGGTAACGATACCACTTGTGTAATGGCCAAAGAAGCAAAAATAACGACTGGGAACAAACATGATAAAGCTTGTTCCCACCCAAAGCGAATAAATTGCTTTAAAACTCTCATATTTTGTCCCCCCAACGATTTTCTTCCTTAATTATATGCCAGTGTTTATTGTATTACAATAAAAAATTAACGCAAAACAACTCCTCCCATTCCTCTTTACACCCTAACATCTTCTAGGATATAGCCATCTTGGCAGGCTACCCTATCATTTCTAACATAAAAAGAGGCGGAATCTAAATTAGATTCCGCCTCTTTTTAATCTTATTCATTTAAGTCGAACGTTTGTCCTTTGACCAGATAGAAAATATACTCCCCAATATTTGTAATATGGTCAGCAAAGCGTTCAATATATCGTGCTACATACGCCATTTGCATAATATGCTGGATCTTTTGTGGATTGGTAGCTGTAAGTTCAAGCATTTCACGTGTAATTTGTCCGTACATTTCATCCACTTTATCATCCATCTCAGCTAGCACTCGAGCTAGTGAAATGTCTTCACTTTCAAAAGCTTTCGTAGCAGTATCGACCATTTCCTTAGCCACGCCAAACATGTCATTTAAAGCCGGGGGAATAGAAATATCGTGTGCCTCCCCTAAATGGATTGCACTTTTACTAACGTTTACCGCATGATCTGCCATACGCTCAAGATCAGCTGAAATCTTGATTGCCACAATCATTCTGCGAAGATCCGTAGCGACAGGTTGCTGCTTCGCAATTAATAGAATGGCCTGCTCATTAATTTCGAGCTCTTTTCGATCAAGCTGATCATCCTGTTCAATAATCTTTTTCGCTTTATCGATATCTTGAGTGTATAAAGCATCTAACGCTTCTTCGAATGCATTGACGGTTTCTACAGCTAATTTCTTAATACTAAATTTAAGCTGATCCATATCTTCATGAAATTGACCTCTAATCATTCCCAATACCCCTTTCTACCCTGAAATAGAACCTTTGTCTTAACCGAATCGACCAGTAATATAATCTTCTGTACGCTTATCAGTTGGATTAGAGAATAGCGTGTTTGTATCTGTATATTCTACAAGTTCTCCACTTAAGAAGAAAGCCGTTTTATCAGAAATACGAGCCGCTTGTTGCATGTTGTGTGTAACAATAACGATACTATAGTCCTTCTTCAGCTCTTGAATTAACTCTTCTACTTTCAGTGTTGAGATTGGGTCAAGGGCAGATGTAGGTTCGTCCATAAGAATGACATCTGGTTCAATAGCTAGACAACGAGCAATACATACACGTTGCTGCTGTCCACCAGATAGTCCATACGCGTTTTCATGAAGTCGATCTTTAACCTCATCCCAAAGCGCTGCACCTTTTAAACTTTTTTCAACGATTTGATCTAACGTCTTTTTATCTTTAATTCCGTGAATTTTTGGTCCGTATACAATATTTTCATAAATCGATTTAGGGAATGGATTAGGCTTTTGGAAAACCATCCCTACTTTTGTGCGTAAGTCTTCAACTAAATAGTTTTTATCAAAGATATTCTTACCTCGGTATTCAATTTCACCTGAGGTTTTCACGACAGGAACCGTCTCTACCATACGGTTTAGTGTTTTAACGTATGTGGATTTACCACAACCTGAAGGCCCGATAATAGCCGTAACATCATTTTCTTTAATATCCATATTTATATCATAAAGGGCTTGGTTATCCCCATACCATAAGTTTAAATCTTTCACATTAAATACTGAACTTTTTGTATCTGCCATAATGACAAATCCTCCTTCAATAATCCGTTGACTCTATAAAGGTTTATAAACGTTTCGAGAACTTATTTCGAATAAATACAGCAATTGAGTTTAGAAGTAATAATATCACAAGTAAGACGATAATTCCTGCTGAAGCCACATATTCAAATTCAGGCTGCGGAGCTTTTGTCCAGCTATAAATTTGAATTGGCATCGCTGTATAAGGATCGAAAATTCCGCTTGGAAGTGTGAAGATCGCCGTAGCTGCTCCTACAAGTAATAACGGAGCTGTTTCACCAATAGCACGAGAAAGTGCAAGGATACCACCAGTTAAAATACCAGGAATCGCTGCAGGAAGAACAATTCGTCTTACCGTTTGCCATTTCGTAGCTCCCATACCGTATGAAGCTTCACGCAATTCATTCGGAACAGAACGGATTGATTCTTGCGCGGCTACTACAATAACCGGAAGTACTAGCAGACCTAATGTAAGACCACCAGCTAGAACAATTTCACCTGTGTTGAAAATATAAACGAAAATAGTAAGACCTAATAAACCGAACACAATTGACGGTACACCGGCAAGGTTTTGCAAATTGATTTGGATGAAACGTGTAAATTTCCCTCTTTTAGCGTATTCCTCCAAATAAATTGCAGTGGCTACACCGATAATCAACGTCACAGGCGCTGTAACAGACATAAGCCAAAGAGAGCCAATAACACCCGCTTTAATACCAGCGCGGTCTGGACTTTGTGAAGTGAATCCTGTTAAGAAATCCATATCTAAGCTACCGAGTCCTTGAGTCAATATCCGATATGCTAGAGCGCCTAAGAATAATAAACCAATAATCGTAGCAATAAAGAAGATCACTTTTGCAATCTTGTTCTTCAAGATACGACCACTCATCTTATTAGACACTGTATCTTTATTTATCAAAGCCATATTAGTACTCCTCTCTAAATCTTCGACTAATATATTGTGCAAGAAGGTTCATGATTAACGTGAATACGAATAGAGTTGTTCCTACTGCGTAAATGCTGTAGTAGATCGTTGAACCATAGGAAACATCTCCTGTTGAGACTTGAACAATGTACCCCGTCATCGTTTGAATGGATTGGGTCGGGTCAAATGAAAACTTCGGAGTTGCACCTGCCGCAATAGCAACAATCATGGTTTCCCCAATCGCACGAGACATCGCAAGAGCGAATGAGGCTACAATACCAGATAATGCAGCTGGTATAACAACTTTTACTGTTGTTTCAAGTCTTGTTGCTCCAAGAGCCATTGCCCCTTCACGTAATACATTTGGAACAGCTCCCATCGCATCCTCCGTTAAAGAAGCTACCATTGGAACAATCATGATACCGACAACAATTCCTGCACTTAATGCGTTAAAGAAAGAAAGGCCTGGAATAATTTTATCCAACATTGGCGTTACAAAGGTTAAAGCAAAGAAACCATAAACAACTGTTGGAATTCCAGCAAGTACTTCTAGAATAGGCTTAAGCATTCTTCTAACTTTATCAGATGCATATTCACTCAAGAATATAGCTGAGGCTACTCCTAGTGGAATTGCAATGATCATAGCAGTTACGGTAATTAGCAACGTTCCACTAATTAAGGATAAAATGCCGTATGAATCACGCCATGGATTCCAGTGAGTAGATGTAAAGAATTCAATAACACTTACCTCATTAAAGAAAGTAAATGTTTCAGATAATAACGTATATAGTATTCCTAATGTTACAAGTACCGATAGTGTGGCACACAGCAATAAAAGTTTAGGTACTAATTTTTCTACAAACGCGGTTGAGCTATTCGATTGTTTATTTTTCTCAATCCTCTCACTTACTGAGAGCCCATCCTGTTTATTTTTAGATGAAACCATTTATGAAATCCCCTTTCATCTGGAACATAGCAAAGTGAGGGGAACATCTTTCAACCCGTCCCCTCACCTTACACAGAACCAATTATCCAAGAAGTTTGCTAATGTTTATTTACCAGCTAGCTCTTTAACTTTATCAATTTGCTCTTGATATTTTTCTTCTGGAAGAGCAACATATCCAACTTCTTTAGCAGCTTCTCCTGCGTTTTCAAGCATATACATTGTGTAATCATAAACTTGAGGCTTTTCTAGTGCACTTTCAACAACATATGTGAATAGTGGACGAGAAAGTGGCTCATATTCTCCACTTTGAATGGATTCAGAAGATGGCTTCACTGGCTCAGCGTCTTCGCCATTTTGAATTCCTAGAGCTTTTAGAGAATCTTCGTTTTGAAGGTAATATGCATAACCGAAGAACCCGATTGCATACTCACTGTTTTTAATACCGCGAACAAGTGTGTTGTCATCTTCAGATGTTTGTACATCTCCATCTTCACGCATTGCATTATCTTCAAGAATTACTTCGTTGAAGTAATCGAAAGTACCTGACTGATGACCAGGTGCGAAGATCTTGATTGTTTCATCTGGCCAGTCTGGATTAATGTCAGACCATTTCTTTGCGTCAGAGCTGTCAAGGAAGATTTTTCTTAGTTGTTCAACTGTTAAGTTTTCAACAAAGTCATTTTCAGAACTTACTGCTACAGTAAGTCCGTCATATGCAAGTGTAAGTTCATGTAAGTTAATATCGTTTTCTTCAGCTTTTTTCTTTTCTTCTTCTTTAATCGGACGAGAAGCATTAGATAGGTCGATCTCACCTTTAGTGGACTTTTCAAATCCACCACCAGAACCGATAGATTGTAGTGTTACGTTAACGTCGCCTTCTTTAGCTGCGTAACGCTCTTGAACGTAAAGGGCCATAGGGTAAACAGTAGAAGAACCTGCTACTTTCACATCACCTGAAAGTGCTTCTCCACCGTCTGTTTCAGATTGTGTATCACCATTTGAAGTATCTTCTTCATTCTCACCTTCGCTGCTTCCGCAAGCTGCAAGAGCTCCAAGAGCAAGGATAAGAGTGAAGATAAGTGCTAAATGCTTGAAACTTTTCATTTCTTTTTCCCCCTAAATAAATGTTGAATTTTGTTGTTCAAGTGGGCTTGATCAACTCACAATGCTTATATTACAGATAGAGTTTTAACGGCATATGAATGAAATGTTAAGGTTGTGTAAATTGATCAATTCGATGTATAAAAAACCTCTATCCCTCCTATCACATCCGTTTTATACCGCTTGAAGTTTCGATTAGTTTCTACAAAAAAAGAGAGGGTTATGCATTTGCATAACCCTCTCTACTTTCTCTATTCATTATTGATCTGCTGAATCGTCCTCAGATTCTTTATTAGATTGCTCTTTTTCTTCCATAGCTTCAGCTCGATTTTCTTTTAGATCATAATACGCATCCATAGCATCGCGACCGATGTGTTTGTTGATTGGGTATTGGGGAGATCCATCGATGACCCCCGTATTTGGAACTACAACAGCAAAGGCTACTTCAGGATCTTCTGCAGGAGAGTATCCAACAAGCGTTAAGTGCTCTACATCTGTCGAGTCCCCCACACCGATGGCATTTCCGTAATCATCTCGTATAATGTCATAAACTTTGGCTTCTGCCGTACCGGTTTTACCTGCAACTGAATAATCTACTTCTTCACCGAAATTGCTATAAGCGGTACCCCCAGATTGAAACACACTTTCAAATCCCCATTTAACTCGATCTATGTCATTCTGCGTCATAGAAATTTTGTTTAAAACGTTTGGACTATATGATTCAACTACTGGCCCTATTCCCTCCGCCTGTACATCAGGTTCATGCACTTCACTTACAAGGCGAGGCTGAATGCGGTAGCCGTCGTTCGCGATTGTCGATACATACTGAGCAAGTTGCATTGTCGTATAGGTATCGTACTGGCCGATTGCCAAGTCCATAATGTTACCTGGTTGAAAATCTTTCCCTTGCAAACCTGCCGATTCAGTTTCAGCCGGCATATCAAGTCCAGTCTTTACCCCAAGACCAAATTGACTATAGTAATCCCTCATAACTTGAAAGCTCCCAGGTGTATAGTTCATAGTCTCATTTCGTACATAATTTCTGTGTCCAGCAATTCTAATTGCAATATTGTACATATATACGTTGGAAGATTTTTCTAGAGCCTGAATGTCATTAATTGTACCTAGGTCTTTATAGGATTCTTTTTCAGGAGAATCTTTAAATTTAATAGAAATATTGTCGTTTATAAACTCACCATAACTGATAACGCCAGAATTATACCCCGCTAACACCGTGGCTCCCTTAACCGCTGAACCGGGAGCATATTGTTGTGTGATTGCCCCTAAAGAGAAATCTTGGAAATATGGTTCTTCGCCATCTCCACCACGATTGTATTTCTGACCAGAAACAGCCAGAACTTCTCCCGTGTCTGGGTCTATCATAACAACCATTGCCTCGCTCATATGCTGATTTTGGTATGGATAACGAGTAATAGCTTTTTCTAAGTGCTTCTGGACAATTTCATCCAGCCGTTTTTGAAGTTCCATATCAACAGTCAATTTCAGATCTTTCCCGCGAGTACCTTCCTGAACAACTTCAGAGTTAATAACCTCTTGATCACTGTTAACCGTATGCTTAATTTTTTCCTTTTGACCTTTAAGTACCATTTCATAACGTTCTTCTAAACCACTGGTACCTACTCGATCATTAAGGCTATAGCCTAGAGACATAAAGTATTCTTTTTCATCCTTAGGAACTCCAGACATACTTACACTGCCTAAATAGTTACGGAACGTGTCACCATATGGATATTCCCTTTGCCAATCCGTACTGACATTAATACCCGGGAGTTTATCAAGGTTTTCTGCAACCGTCGCGTACTCCTCTAGCGTAACGCCTTCATTCTTAACGATGTGAGGAGAAAGGGAATAAGCACTATCTAATTCACGCTTAATCGCAATAATTTCCATTTCTTCATCTGAAAATTGAAGGTCTTGCTCTGGATCAATGCGATCTAACAGAATTTCATAGGGTGTATCCGCATCTGTCTCTTGCTCTTCTTCCGTGTACGTTTGTTCCTCTTCAGATAATCTCTCTTTTATTGCCTTATTATCTTCGTTATTCACTAAGATCCAATAGTCCTTCTTATCACGAAGCGTCACTTTCTTTGTATCTTTTTCAATCATAGGCGCTAACTTTTTGGCAATCTCCAAATGCTTCGCCTGATTGGTGGATTTCGGTGGTGTGTATGTAATGGCGTAAAGTGGTGTATTATCCACAATTACATTCCCATAGCGATCATACATCTTCCCTCTCGGTACTGGTGTCTTTGTCGTGTCATTTGTTGTTCGATCAATCTCTTCTTGTGCTTCAGCACCGTGTAGGATTTGTACCATCCCGAGCTTTAACACGACTCCTGAGAACATGAGAAAGATAATAAAGAATAACACATTTAATCGAAAGGGAAGATGAGACTTCTTTTTCTTGTTCTTTTTCCCCATAAGTCTCTCCTCCTCTAATAAACACTTTGAGGCTATTATAGCATTTTTGGCTAAATTTCACTATAAAACAGAAGGACTGTTTATCGATTATCATTGTCAGCAAGCTTATTTTTTACAAAAATCGACTCCTCTTTCGTATCAACCGGAAAATGAACATCCTTTATAAAAAAGTAAATAATGAAATGCCCTGAGCCGACAATCATTAAAATGTACGGAATAATAGTTTCTGGTGAAAAGAAAGTAATTCCGGTTAAAAATATCGCAATAGAAATAACTCGACCTAAGTTTAGGAATAATTCCCTCACAACAATGTATTCAATTCTCATTTCACCGGCATGCCAAGCTTTTCCGATCACATCATATGTTAGCGAAATATACGGGACGAACAGAATTGGATACGCAATTCCTATAATAGCCGCATATATCAAAAGTGTGGGATAGCTTAAGTGAATTAAAATTAAATAAAGTGACAAATACAACGTTAATCCCCCAACAAATATGGACCACTTCCGTCGTTTAGGTTTTATAAACCGAGTAGCTAGGTAATAAAACAAGAATGCAAAACCAGAAAATACGAGGTTAAAGGTTCCTAGCGCTAGTTCACTTTGGGTTGTGATGAATACCCAAATGGATATTACAAAAAGGAACGTTCCTTCTCGGAGTCCTTGGAAAGTATGAGCATACAATATTTTGTTCCAGTTACGATCCCTTTTTCGTTCATGTATGATCCTTTTAAAAGAGAAATTGCCTTCAGCAGATCTTCTTTTAAGGAAGAAACTACATACTACAGCAAGCACGAACAAGCTAAGGGATATTGTAAAGATTACCGTATATCCCGTGTTCGCTGTTAATCTGGAGATAATAAAACCCGCTAAAATCGGGCCAATCATTCCTCCAAAAGATTGCAACAAACCTAAAAAGCCGTTGAAAAAGTCTCTTGTATCCGGCTCTGTAATTTCAAACGTTAACACATTAAAAGCCAACCAGTAGAATCCATAACCTATTCCCAAGACGGAGCCTAGTACGATTTTATAATTCGCTGCCTGCTCCCCGAAGAATAATACAGTTAAGAAAAATAAAGAGAGGAATATAACGCCAAGTCGCAATACGATTACACGATCCATTCGTTTGGCCCACCGCCCCGCTAATATAAACGTTAAAGGCTGCATAATGTAAATGGATAAATTGTAGAGCGCAATCGCCACATATTCCCCTGATTGCTTCCATAAGTAAATATTCACAAATGTATTGGACAAGAAGATCCCTAACGCATAGAGTCCTCCAATTGATAGCAAAAGAATTAAATCTCGGGTTACTTCGACTTCACCTAAAATTGCGTTTAATCCTTTCTTCATTTCTAAACGCCTCCTACTCTGTCTTTAGTGTTTTCAAATAGGAGGCACTTATACCTTAATACACCCAAGTAACAAGAAACGGGTAACGTACACCACAAAGAGAATGAACAAGTGAATAAACTTTCCCAACAAAAAAATCCTGAACCTCTATAATAGAAGTTCAGGATTTTACTTGTTTTAATTAGGATATATTATTTAGCTGCAGCGTAACGCTTTGCAACTTCGTCCCAGTTTACTACATTCCAGAATGCTGCAATATAGTCAGGACGACGGTTTTGATAGTTCAGGTAATAAGCGTGCTCCCAAACATCAAGACCAAGGATCGGCGTTTTGCCTTCCATAATTGGTGAATCTTGGTTTAATGTGTCCATTAATTCAATTTCACCGTTATTAACTACTAACCAAGCCCAACCAGAACCGAAGCGTCCAGCTGCTGTAGCTGCGAATTTTTCTTTGAATTCATCGTAGCTTCCGAATTTGCTGTTAATCGCGTCAGCTAATTCGCCTGTTGGCTCACCGCCACCATTTGGGGACATGATTGTCCAGAATAGAGAGTGGTTAGAGTGACCGCCACCGTTACGACGAACCGCTGTACGGATGTCTTCTGGTACTGCGTTTAGGTCAGCAATTAGTGCATCAAGTGATTTATCTTGAAGATCAGCATGACCTTCTAAAGCATTGTTAAGCTTATTAACGTAACCTGCGTGGTGTTTAGTGTGGTGAATGTTCATTGTTTCCTTGTCAATATGAGGTTCAAGCGCATCATATGCGTAAGGTAATTCTGGTAATTCAAATTTAGCCATTTTGAATCTCCTCCTTAAATAGTATGTAGATCCTTCCTAGTACCAAGCCGGTCATGAAGGTTACATTGTAAGCGTATCAAAGGTCCAAGCCATCTGCAAATGTTATGCATCACAAATAGGCTTCAACGCGCACATAGATATAATAACCTTTTCTCCAAAATTTAAAACATAAAATGAATGTTTCATATTGCTCAAATTGAGCAAAAAAAAGACAAGCATTTATGCTTGTTTTTGAATGACACTTATGTAAATGGTGGCTCGGGACGGAATCGAACCGCCGACACACGGATTTTCAGTCCGTTGCTCTACCGACTGAGCTACCGAGCCATTTTTATTCCGCTTATCGAAATATGATTATATCAACTAAATGATAAGTCATTTAGAAAATAAAAAAGAACGTGATCTGACTTCCGTTCTTAAGAAGAAAATAATAATGGCGGAGGAGGAGGGATTCGAACCCCCGCGGGGCGTTAACCCCCTGGCGGTTTTCAAGACCGCTCCCTTCAGCCGAACTTGGGTACTCCTCCGAGCTAAAATATGACTAAGATTGGTGGACCCTGCAGGACTCGAACCTGCGACCGATCGGTTATGAGCCGATAGCTCTAACCAGCTGAGCTAAGGGTCCAATCTTATGGGGCGATTGATGGGGATCGAACCCACGAGTGCCGGAGCCACAATCCGGTGCGTTAACCACTTCGCCACAACCGCCATAATTCTTAAGTTGTCTATTTCATGATTGTTCTTTATAACATGAACTGTGTTTATGTTATTTAGTAAGAAAAACAATTTATGTATGGTAGCGGCGGAGGGGATCGAACCCCCGACCTCACGGGTATGAACCGTACGCTCTCGCCAGCTGAGCTACACCGCCATTGGCTCCAACGGCAGGATTCGAACCTGCGACCGATCGGTTAACAGCCGATAGCTCTACCACTGAGCTACGTTGGAATAATTAAAACGTCTCTTTAACGACACAATATAATGTATCATGCATTGCTGAGAGTGTCAACAACTTTTTTGCTCCCAAATGAAGCAACACGAATAATATAGCATGGTATGCCCTCTTAGTACAAGGGTTTTTTAATAAAAACTTTAATTTTTTTCTTTACTTGTCCTTTGTGGAATCTGTAGTTCGGTTTTATACGTGCTGGGAACGAATCTCTTTGAGAAGGGCTACGGTGCGTCCGGACACTTTTGACTCTAGTTGCGACACTACTGGCGCTTGTCTTGACTCTTTTGCTGGTCGTCCTGACACTACTGGCGCTCGTCTCGACTCTTTTGTCGGTCGTTCTGACACTACAACACCTCTTCTCTACTCTTTTGCGGCTCGTTCCGCCACTACAGACGCTCGTCCCGACGCTCACTCCAGCTGCACGTCCAGACTCTTTCACGGCTAGCCCCCGTCCCCACACTCCTCATAAGTATTTCTCCACGCCAATCGAGTAGTTCCCAATTAACAAAGAAAAGCCCAAAGCAAATGCTTTGGGCTTTTGTAAAAGGAATTAACTCTGTTTTCCGCCTAACACTTCTTCTGCAATGTTTACAGCGTGATCACCAATACGCTCTAGGTTACTAATAATATCAACAAATACGATACCAGCAGGGCCTGTACATACTCCCTCATTCATACGAAGAATATGCTTCTTACGATAAGATCGTTCATATTGGTCAATCTGGTTTTCTTTTTGAACAACGGCAAGTGCTTCTTCACGATCCATTGTTTCTAAAGCTTTCATAGCTTGTTTTACAGTAATTAGAGTTAGGTTAATCATATCATTTAAGTCTTCTTGAGCTTGTTCTGTAAGATGCACTTTATTAGAGATCTTATAGTCAACAAGTTCAATAAGGTTCTCGAAGTGATCTCCAATACGTTCGATATCACGTACGGAATCTATAAGGGCAGAGTGTTTATGACTTTCTAATTCAGTTAGTGAATAGCTTGATAAGCTAACTAAATACTCTGTAATGTTGCGATCTAAATTATTAAGCGCCTCTTCATATTGCAACGCCATATCAGCGTGCTTACGCTGATGGTTATTTAAATAGTGGCTCGTCTCTTCTAAACCTCTATAGGCAAAGTCACCCATTCTCATAACTTCTTCTTTTGCCTGGTCTAAGGCAAGAGATGGAGACTGCTCGATGAAGATCGGATCCAAATGCTTAGGCTTTTGATCCACAGCTGTGTCCTCTCCAGGGATTAGCTTCGTCACAATGTATGCTAATGCACCAATGAACGGGAACTGTACAAGCATATTGGAGAAGTTAAAGATACCATGGGCAAACGCAATTGTCATCGCTTCGTTAAGACCCACTAAGTCTCGTAGATATTCGATAAACGGAATATAAACTTTTAATAACAATAAGAAAACAGTGGTACCTATTACGTTAAATATCACGTGCGTAAATGCCGCACGTTTTGCTGCTACACTAGCTCCAATTGACGCTAGAACTGCTGTAATGGTTGTACCAATGTTATCACCAAATAGAACAGGAATTGCCGCGTATATATCTATAGCACCTTGTTCAAATAGCCCTTGTAGTACACCGATCGTTGCACTTGAACTCTGTACGACAACAGTAAACAACGTACCAATTACAACACCTAAGATCGGCTGCTCACTCATGCTAACCGTTAAGTCTTGGAACGCTTCAAGGCTACGTAATGGTTTCATACCATTTCCCATTAGCTTTAGTCCATAGAACAATGCACCAAAACCAAATAGCGTTTGACCCAAGTACGTAACTTTTTTGCTCTTAAAGAAGAATAGTAGTAATGCACCTACTGCCAAAATTGGTAACCCGTATTCTTTTATTTCGATACCAATTATGAAAGCTGTTACCGTGGTACCAATATTGGCACCCATAATTACTCCGATGGCCTGACGCAAGGTCATAAATCCAGCGTTCACAAGTCCAACGGTTAATACTGTTGTACCGGAACTACTTTGAATTAACATTGTCACAAGCATACCAGCTAGGACACCCATAAACGGATTCGTGGTGAATTTGTCTAGAATATCTCGAAGGCGATCACCAGCAGATTTCTGAAGACCGTCCCCCATGTATTTAAGTCCGAATAGGAAAATTCCTAAACCACCAACAAATTGAAAGATCATCTCTTGAACATTAATACCTTCCACAAATAATGCTCCCCTCATCCAAGATTTTTGTCTATTTGTGTAGTTTTTTAAAACCCTCAACCATTATTAATTAAAGGTAAACGTTTTGTAAAGGGAATTCACCCTAATCTATCGAAAATTTACATAAGCTTAACATTCGGGTAAAAAAACTGATGTTTTTTATAGCTTTCTCTCCTTTTTCTATTGCTTAGTGCAAAAAAGGTTCGCTATTATAGAATTGATAAACAAAGAGTAGGTGGTAGAAATATGAAATTATCACAGCAATTTTTATATAGCCTTTATTCGTTTAAAAGGGTGTCAGCCTTTAGGATGTTAAAGGTTGGAAAGCCAATCGGTTATCTATTTTTCCTCACCCTTCTAACCATGATTCCTGTCCTGCTAGGGGTTATATTTGGCACACGCTCTACCGCTTCTATCGGAGCACTCCCTTTACCAGTTGAGCTCATCATTTTGTATGTTATAAGTACGAGCATCAAGTTCTTTGACGTATCAATCCTTGCATTTATTGGACTTGGTATTAACGCCTATTTAAAACGCAATATTCAGTATAGACACACATGGGCATTATCCGCCTATGCAATAACAATTCCGACCTTATTATTAGCTATCGTCGAAAATTTTGGTTTCATTTTAGCAGGAGACTATGTCATCTATATGGCCATATCCACAATCATCCTATATGTTATTTTACAATCGATACCTAAGCCTAAACACAGGACTACATAAAAAAATCTGAAGTCATATGACTTCAGATTTTTTTAAATTGCTTTATTTTTATTTTCCGCAATGGCTCCAAGTTCTTGTGATACAGATACCAATTGATTTCTCACTTCATTGGTTTCATTCATTTGAGCTTCTTGCATGTTAGCAGCATCCACTAATTGCTTCGCAGATAGAAGGGTTTCATGCGTTGTTTGATGAAATTCAGTAAAGATCGCCTCCATTTTCGGCAACATTTCTTCTGCTTGTGTAACCTGCACCTTTGAATGATCTAGCTTCCGATTAAATGATTCAATATAAGAAGAAATTTGATCAAATGATTCTTTCGAATGGTGCGCGTAGTCTAAATGCATTGTAAGTTGCTCATACATCTCATGGAATTCTGAAGCTAAATAATGACTGATGCTGAGTGTCTGATTCATCTTATCATTGATTTCAAGAGCCGCTTCTTTTGAATTATCAGCAAGTTTTCTTACCTCACCAGCCACTACGGCAAACCCTTTCCCCTCTTCACCTGCTCGCGCTGCTTCAATTGTGGCGTTTAAGGCTAAGAGCTTTGTACGTTCAGCGATTTCCTGAATCACCTTACCAGCTTCTCCAATAGTAACGGTATATGCTTCAAACTCATTAATTTTTGAAGTCATCTGCTTGAACCCTTCATGATACGTATCTAGTGTATCCATTATTGAAGAAACGCCTTTATTCCCTTCTTGAACTGACTTATTCATTTCCTGCTGATCCTGATACATTTCATTGAAAGATTGTAAGAGGATATGTAATGAATGTTTTAGTTTCTCAAATACATCCGTCTGTTCTTCAAATGCTCCTTCAGTGCTCTCTGTACCTTTAATTACCTTATGTAACTCTTCTTTCATATCAGACTGAGACAAAGCTAACTGCTCAGAAGAAGCTGATAACTCATCATTTGTTCCCCCAAGAGAATAGACAGCAGTTTGTATGTTATCAAGCATCTCAGTAATTGTATGCATGAGTTCCTGATAGCTTTTCGATAATGACCGTATCTCTGGAATACTTGAATGGACAGTATAAGGTTGAGTAAATATCCCTTCTCTAGCTTTACGCATGACATCTTGGAGAGTTAATAGTGGTTTAAACATCTTACGCATAAAATAAAAAACAAATATGAATACACCGATCAAAGAAATGACTCCCGCTGTTAACGAGTATTTTGCTAATTGATGAACGGAATACATGTAGTCCGCTACAGGTACACCGATCAGGAATATTCCTTTAAGTTCTTGTACTGAACCGTAGGCAAATATGTAGTCCTCACCTTTCCACGACGCAATACAAGAACCGTTTTCCTCAGCTCTAATTTCTTTGATTAGCGATCCATCGAATGAAGCTTGATTTGATTGTTTCAATGGATATGAGTCTACCCCATCTTGAGTAATTAAGTTTGTAGACGCTGAAAAACCATCTTGCACCAATTCAAATTGCTGAGAAGATATATACTCCCTCATACGCTCTTTGAAGACTTGTTCTTCACCTACTAACGCAAACATCATATTTTCAGCATTCTCCCTCGTTACATCAACCTCACGTTCTAGGCGATCTCTAACTAATTCAAGCTGGCTTTCTTTGGCTTTAGAATAAGATAGCCAACTAACCAGAGAGATAGAACCTAAAAAAAGTACACATATAACTAAGGAAACCCTAGCTTGAAAAGAAAGCGTCATAAAATGTGGTCGAGGAACTTTTTTAAGGCGCTCCTTAAGCTTGTTAGGTTGTATTCTTTTAAAAAATGAAAAACGTCTAAATAATGGCACTCCTAACACCCCGTTAGAAAATATTTCTTATACACCGAAGAGTATGAATGTTAACTATTAACGGAGTGTAAAAATGCACTTAAATTAACGTAAATTTTATGTCTTTTTGACCAGGATTCTAGTCCCATCTACTTGTTCAACTACAATTTCTTCATCCTTTTCAATCCAATGTCCATTTGAAACAGCGCTATATTCCTGCTCCCCGATTTTAATTGTCCCTACAGGCCTTAACTGCGTAAGGGTGATCCCTTTCTGCCCACTTAAGTTCGTGTAGCTTTCATTCATCGAATTGTAACCCGCTTCTGAGGAGAGCTTGTCAACGAGCGTAATCTTTGTCCATAAATCCCTTTTTGGAAATACTCTCAGAAATAACAAAGAGCTGATGGCACCAATAAGGACACCGCACACTCCATAAGCTCCTGTTACCCAGTCAGGAGCACTCATACCAACTACGAGCAGCATACTGATACTCCCCACAGTTGTAAGAGTACCATCATTGATGACCTTAGCATCCAAAATAATCAGAGCAAGACTAATGACATATACAATCATCATAATGACGAACATGCTCGGGTCTAAGTGCGTTAGAAAGTAAAACGTGATAAAAGCAATGCCAACGACACCAAAAATGCCCCTCATGTTGACTAACAATTCTCCAAATAAAAATAAAGTGCCAAGTCCCGTTATTACTAAAGCAATCCAGGCAGCATCTATTGCAATCACAGCCGTTCACCCCTTTTTGTCATATTTATATAAATATACGTTTGATTTCATGATTTTGTTTCAAAAAAAGAATGGAAATTCATTTATTTGTAGAACTATTACTACAGGCCAAAAGGGAGTGAGCAAAGTGAATCCAATTCTGAAAAGAATGCTTTTCATTGTTACAATGGTTCTGTTTTTTGTTAGTATTGGACATGATCTGACTACCGGTACTTTTCCTAAGGAACTTGTCTCCAAAGCCGAAGATCAAGAAGCAAGTGAAAATCAAGAATCACCAAAGAGCTCAGACACTAGTTCTGAACAGGAGCGTTTCCGCGTTATTGAACACCGTGTCAAAGCAGGGGACACTGTTTTATCTATCATGGAGAAGTTAAACCAGGATGGTCCACCTGTTACAATTGATCAAATGCTTGCTGATTTTGAATCCATTAACAAAGGACAAGATCCCAACACCATAAAAATGAATCAGATCTACTTGTTCCCTTATTACCACAAAAACGAAAAACATTCGTAAATTTGAAGACTCGTGACTTCATATTTTTTTCGTTTGCCCTTATAATGAGTGTGGTATCTTTATAATCATGAAACATCGCATTTGTAAAAAGGAGCGATTATATGCCTATAACACACAGAAAAGATACGCGTCCTGTACGCGTAGGCGACCTTGTGATTGGTGGAAGCAATAAAGTTGTCATTCAGTCAATGACCACAACAAAGACACATGATGTAGAAGCAACTGTTGCTGAAATCGAAAGACTAGAAGAAGCTGGTTGTCAGGTCGTCCGCGTTGCTTGCCCAGATGAGCGAGCTGCTGACGCTATTTCTGAGATAAAAAAACGAATTAACATTCCACTCGTAGTCGATATTCACTTTGACTATAAATTAGCATTGAAAGCAATTGAAGGTGGAGCAGACAAGATCCGTATTAACCCAGGTAACATCGGAAAACGCTGGAAAGTTGAAGCTGTTGTAAATGCAGCTAAAGCTAAAGGCGTGCCGATCCGAATTGGGGTTAACGCAGGTTCACTTGAGAAACGTATCTTGCAGAAATACGGTTTCCCAACAGCTGAGGGCATGGTGGAAAGTGCTTTACACCACATTCAAATCTTAGAAGAATTAGACTTCCACGATATTATTGTATCGTTGAAAGCATCTGATGTACGCTTGGCTATCGATGCTTATGAGAAAGCAGCTGAACAGATTTCTTATCCATTACACCTAGGAATTACAGAATCTGGTACACAATTTGCCGGAACTGTTAAAAGTTCTGCTGGTTTAGGCGCTATCCTTAATAAAGGGATAGGAAGCACAATGCGTATTTCACTAAGTGCAGATCCAGTTGAAGAAGTTAAAGTAGGTCGCGAACTATTAAAATCGTTCGCACTCGCTGATAATGCAGCCACTTTAATTTCGTGCCCAACTTGCGGCCGTATTGAAATTGATTTAATTTCAATTGCGAATGAAGTTGAAGAGTACATCTCCACAATTAAAGCTCCTATTAAAGTAGCCGTACTAGGATGTGCTGTTAACGGTCCAGGGGAAGCACGCGAAGCCGATATTGGTATCGCTGGTGCACGAGGAGAAGGATTGTTATTCCGACACGGAGAAATCATCCGTAAAGTTCCTGAGGAAACCATGGTCGATGAACTTAAAAAAGAAGTCGATCGTATTGCTGAAGAGTACTTTGCTGAGAAGGCGAAAGAAGCTGCTGAAGCAGAAGCAAAATAATTCATTCAAAAAAGCTGGCCATTTGGCCAGCTTTTTTTTAAAATGGAGCAAATACAAGAGAGAGAACTACAGATATAGCCCCAGCTACAATCGCAGTGTTCCCGAGCGTCTCTGCACCTCTGCGCCTTGCCATAAATCCAACAATAATTCCTGCAGCCCCAAGAATTACTGGTAAGATAAAGAAAGAGACAACTGAAAGAACTACCGCTAACCATCCCATTCCTGCATGAACATCATTGTCCATATCAGATTCTTTCTCGTCAGATTTAATCGGTTCACGAACCGTATTAGCATCAATGGCTGCTTCTTGAGCGAATTCTACGTCACCAGTTCCGGCGTAAACTCCACCTTCAGCTACCTCTACCTCATTATAAGCTTCATCGTAAGATTGACCATCATCAATCCTTTTCATCTCACTCTCTTTTTCATCACCATAGTGAGGTCCTTCTTCAACGTGTTCTTTATGATCGTGGTTTTCTTTTTTATGCTTATCTTCATATTCCATATACATCCCTCGCTTTCTGTAGAGGTGCACACTTAGCTTGTGAGAAATTAAGAAGAACTATGATGGTACATTTTTCATGAATCAGGTACCTAACTAAAAAGCCGAAAGTTCCCTATCTTTACCATTCACCACCAACAAAGCTCTTTCTCTTTCATAAAAAAAGAGCCCTCTAAAGGACTCTTTCTAACTACATTAAGGCGCTACAGCAACTGCATCATGTGTTTTTGCTTTTTGCTGTATTTCAACAGCATACCAACTTTCGGCATGTCCATTCTCTTCTTTATATTTTTCTAATCCTCCCATGCCTCGGTGGTAGGCAGTTAGGGCTTCATCCCAATTGCCATACTCATGGTGAAGGTAATCAAGATATATAAGCGATAATTGCATAGCATAATATGGATCAAATAGAAGTTCTTTCTTATAAGGTAGATCCCCCATATCCGCTATCCATGGTGCTGTATTGGTCATAAATTGAGCCATACCATAAGCATGTCCATATTTAGTTTCCGGCCCTACAAGGGTCGGATCAAACGTGCCACCTGTTTCGACTTTTAGCAATTCATATACAAGATAAGGATTGATATCATAGCGTTTTGATTCTCTTGCTAAGTATAGAGCCCAGGATTTGTTAAATTCACCCTCACTTTCTGAAACCATACGATCGGCAGTTTTTTCAAGTCCGGGCCACATGTCATATCCGTTTTTTTCTTTAAACTCAGTAGGCATAGCGTTTAAGTACTGATTTTGGGATTCTAAATCTTTAACCTGCGCTTGCAAGTTTTCATTTTCTGCTTGAAGCTCTTTTGTTTGTTCTCCGTAAAAATACATAACAACAATAAAGAACAAAGTAATATATAAACAAACTAAAAGTAGCTGCACATAAGGTCTTGCACGATCCACAAAATCCCCTCCTCTTTAAAATTTTTCTATATAAGTGTTGAGTTGAAAGGACCTAAACTATATTAACGACACTTATATTGAAATGCAATAAAAACACTTCAAATCCATATACATCCATTTTTTTAACACATTTCCTATTCACTGCTCATAGGCTATTATGTATAGCACTGCGCAAATGAGGTGATGTTTTGAAAAAAGTGATCTCACAAGTAGTAAAACAAAAAATTAGAGATCTATCTGTTCATGATCTCTTAGAGCAAAGCCGTCAATTCAATGTTCCCCTAACGAAAAGCCAAGCTACTGAGATTGTAGCCTTTTTAAAAAATTCAAATCTCAATCCATTAGACGAAAAAGATCGAATGAAAGCACTGAAAAAACTAGCCCAAATTACGGACCCTAAAACGGCTCAAAAGGTAAATAAGATCTTCCAGGAAATGATTAAAGAAAACGGACTTTCACACTGGTTTTAACGCCTTGTATAAAGGCGTTTTTCTTTTTGTGTTCTATTTGACCAACTGCGCCAAGTTATTTATAGTAGTATAAGTTGCAAATATTGTATTCTTATACGTTTACTAAGGAGCTGACAAAGCATGCTAAAGCTAGGATCCCACGTTTCTATGAGTGGAAAGAAAATGCTTCAAGGCGCAAGTGAAGAGGCTGCATCTTATGGTGCCAATACATTTATGGTGTACACTGGTGCCCCTCAAAACACAAAAAGAAAAGCCATTGAAGAATTGAATATAGACGCAGGCCTTGAACATATGAGCCAACATAACATCGACGAGCTAGTCGTTCACGCCGCTTATATTATCAATATAGGTAATACGGTTAAACCACACGTATATGAGCTTGGCGTTGACTTCCTATCGAATGAGATTGAACGAGTAGAAGCCCTGCAAAAAGCTTCTCAAATCGTATTACACCCAGGATCTCACGTCAGCCAAGGTGAAGAAGTAGGACTCAATCAAATTATCAAAGGCTTAAATGAAGTATTTGAGAACCACCCTAATACAACATGTCAAATCGCACTTGAAACCATGGCTGGAAAAGGGAGCGAAATTGGTCGTAACTTTGAGCAAATCGCTAAAATCATTGACGGGGTTAAGCACAATGAACACTTGTCCGTGTGTTTTGACACTTGTCACACACATGATGCTGGTTACGATATCGTCAACGATTTTGACGGCGTTTTAAACCATTTCGATAAAACAATAGGGTTAGATCGCCTAAAAGTTCTTCACATTAATGACAGTAAAAACGAGCGCGGGGCAGGAAAAGACCGTCACGAGAATATCGGTTATGGACATATCGGATTTGACGCCTTAAATTATATTGTTCATCATCCACAACTCTCTGATCGACCTAAAATCCTTGAAACTCCTTATGTAGGTGAAGATAAAAAGAATAAGAAACCTCCTTATCAATATGAAATTGAGAGCTTGCGCAATCAAACCTTTACAGATTGGCGATCTGAACTACTACAGTCATAATAAACAAAACCATTACTTTGCTATTTGCGCAAAGTGATGGTTTTTAAATTTACCCATGCTTTTATACTAACTATCCTTTATGATGTGACTTTAAACCTATTTCGCGATATTTTTATATTGCATTGTAGTAAATCACCACTTTCAAACCAGGTTTGATTTAAGGTGAATAAGCAAAAGCACCAAATTGCATTAGCAATTTGGTGCTTTTTTTAGCAAACATAAAAAATTATCTTTTCTTATTTCGTTGCTTAGCTTTTTGTTTATTTAATTTCTTTTTAATCTGTTCTTGCTGATATTTCATTTTTTTCTTATAACCAGGCTTCACTTTTTTCGGTCGCTTTACGCGTGTCCATGCTTCTTTTTCTGTATCGTTCTCATCAATCTTACGCGTTGAACGCTGATTTCGGTCTTTAACAGGGACAAATTCACCTTTCTTAATATCATAACTATCAAACGTTAAGCCTGAATTCTCTAGTTTCTTAATAAGAGGTTCATCTGTTTCCGTGTACAGGTTAATCGCTGTACCTTCAAGACCAGCTCGCGCGGTACGTCCTACACGGTGAATATAAAATTCTTCTTCTTTCGGTAGATCAGCATTGATGACGTGACTAACACCCTGGATATCGATACCACGAGCAGCAAGATCGGTTGCCACAATATACTGATAGCGCAAGTTTTTAATATCTTTGACTACACGCTTTCTCTCACGCGGTGTTAAACCACCGTGAATAACCCCAACTTCTAAACCTTTATCCATCAGTTCTTGTGCTAATTCATTTGCCCGTTCTTTCTTATTTGCAAATATAATAGCCAAATAAGGATGGATGAGCTTTGTAATACTTATAATCATATCTGCTTTATCTCTATGGCGAAGTGGTATGAGACGATGCTCCATCTTCTCCGGAGAAGGCTTCTCTTCATCAGCTTGAATATAAGTTGGATTCTCCAAGTACTTTTTCAAGAATGGCTTTAGTTTTACAGGAATCGTCGCAGAAAAGACGAGTAGCTGTAAATCAGCTTGCATACGAACAAGCACTTGATCCACATCTTCAATAAAACCTAAATCGAACATCAAATCAGTTTCATCGATAACAAAAGAAGAGGCTGTATATACATCGAGAGCTTCTTCCTGCACCATATCAAGGATACGCCCTGGTGTACCGACTATGATTTGAGGCTGTTCTTTTAATTTGTCTATCGTTTTCTGTTTGTCAGTGCCACCTATTAGAAGCTTCGCCTTTAGAGCATCTCGATGTTCAGATAGCTGCACCATTTTACGCACTTCATCATAAATTTGAGTCGCTAGCTCCCTTGTAGGAGCTGTAATCACGGTCTGAACTTCTTTACGCGAAACATCTATTCCATTTAGTAAAGGGATGAGATAAGAATGAGTCTTCCCTGAACCTGTATGTGATTGTCCAATTAAACTTTCTCCTCTTAAAACAGAAGGGATTACTTTCTTTTGAATCGGTGTAGGCTCATGGAAACCTAACTGATCCACCATATCAATCATCTCTTTGGTAAGAGCCATTGATTTAAATGTTTGTACTGTCATATTCGTACTCCTTTTCGATCACTGTTGCTTTTTCATTATAGTAGAGTTCTCTCTATTATACCATCTTTACTCCTGCTACACTTAAGGATTTTTAGTGTCTCCTCTCTCAAAGAATGGTCTAACTTTGTATTCTGCCCCATTTACCTTTATAATATGAGGGAGATATGATATTTTCGAACTCAAGAGGAGTAAGAGGGGGAACAAAGATGGAAGTCATTAAAATAGCTCCAAGAGGCTATTGTTATGGAGTAGTTGACGCTATGGTCATAGCTCGTAATGCCTCTAAGGATCCAAACTTACCTCGTCCTTTATATATTTTAGGTATGATTGTTCACAATCAGCACGTAACTGATGCATTTGAGAACGAAGGCGTTGTAACGTTAGATGGTAAAAATCGTTTAGATTTATTAGAAGATATTCATGAGGGAACTGTCATTTTCACTGCTCATGGTGTATCACCTGAAGTGAAAAAGCGGGCCGAAGAAAAAGGACTAACCGTCCTTGATGCTACGTGTCCCGATGTGACGAGGACACATGATTTAATTCGTGAGATGGTAGCTGAAAATTATGAAATTGTTTATATAGGCAAACGAGGCCACCCTGAGCCTGAAGGTGCTCTAGGAGTTGCCCCTGGTCACGTGCACCTCATTCAACATGAG
The DNA here is from genome assembly GCF_014642405.1 of Pontibacillus salipaludis. GTDB lineage: Bacteria > Bacillota > Bacilli > Bacillales > BH030062 > Pontibacillus > Pontibacillus salipaludis. Next base: position 224,452 of record NZ_BMIN01000003.1, on the reverse strand, counting down.
GAGGATATTGAAGACCTATCATTAACGAGCGAGAAGATCCTTGTCACGAATCAGACGACTATGAGTCAATGGGACGTCTACGACATTATGGAGAAAGTAAAAGAGAAGTATCCCCAAACCGAAATCCATCAAGAAATCTGTATGGCTACCCAGGTTCGCCAGGAAGCAGTAGCAGAACAAGCAGGAGAGGCTGACCTCACTCTTGTCGTTGGTGATCCAAGAAGTAACAACTCTTGCCGTCTTCAACAAGTATCGGAAGAGAAAGCAGGAACCACAGCTTACAGAATAGCCGATGTTAGTGAAATTGAACTTGATTGGTTAGAAGGCGTTGAAACCGTCGCGGTTACGGCTGGTGCTTCTACACCAACTCCGCTAGTAAAAGAAGTGATCCGGTTTATTGAGAACTTCGACCCGTCAAATGAAGATACATGGGAGCGATCTTCCAAAGTGGAACAACGTAAGATTCTCCCTAAAGTAAAAACGAAAAAAGCCTAACAAAAAAGGATGCCCATTGTGGCATCCTTTTTTAATCTTATAAGCCAAGACCTATTGATATTTGATTCGTGTAGCTTGTATAGGCAATTACGTGATTCAGTTCTACAATCTCTTTATCAGATAACCCTACATTTTTTAACGCTTCCACATCTTTCTTTTCCACTTGAACTGGCTTAGCTATTAATTTCTGAGCATATCGTAGCATCAAAGTTAATGGTTGATCGAAATAACCTTCTTCAAAAGAAGAAAGCTTTGAAAGTATATCTTTATCTCCTGTAAGCTCGATCAACAACTGACTATGGCTTTCCTTACAAAATTCACAACCATTATGCATAGAAACAAAAGTGATAAGCGTTTCGCGTTGAACTTCTGTTAGAAACGTTTCTTTGACAGCTTGTTGAACAGGTGCAAACGCTTCTAATAGTGAAGGACTTTTCGCAATAAGTCTGTTGAATAAAGGCAGCGGTTGTTCTAAATGACTTAGAGCTTCCATTTGTTTAATCTCACTTTGTTTAGCTGGTTTAATCCATGGCATAGTACACATGCCTCCTTTTACATAAACTGAAATGGTTCTGTATGAGCTTCTGAAATCATTACGTCTGTTGAAATTTGTTTTTGTTCAAATTTCTCCTTAAGAAAATCATGCACAACTTTCTTCATAACCTTTTCTACATGGTGTCCCGGGTCTATTACATTTAACCCCATCCCAAGAGCATCATGTGCTACATGGAAGTATAAATCGCCAGTTACAAATACATCTGCTCCCTTACGTTTAGCAGCAGAGATATACTTATTTCCATCTCCCCCCAATACGGCCACATTCTTTATCATTTTTTTCTTATCCCCGACTAAACGTAAAGCTGGTACGTCAAAGGCTTCTTTTACGCGTTCGGCAAATGATTCAAGCGTCATAGGTTCATCTAATTCTGCCAAACGACCTAACCCTTTCTTTTCACCCTGAAGCTCTAAAGGATACACATCGTAAGCTACCTCTTCATAAGGATGGGCTTCTTCCATTGCTTTTAGGACTGTTTTCAATCCAGATTGGGGTACGATAGTTTCCATGCGCACTTCATCTACTTTTTCTATCTCTCCTTGAGTACCTATGTAAGGATCAGTATCTACTTCCGGTTTAAATGCTCCAACCCCAGGTGTTTGGAAAGTACAGTGGCTGTAGTTTCCGATATGTCCAGCTCCAGCATTTCCAAGAGCTTCTCTCACTTCATTCTCATGAGTTTGTGGAACAAATACTACAACTTTATAAAGACGTTCTCTCTCTGTTTCAATCAACACATCTTTAACACTTACACCTAACGCTTCACACATAGCATCGTTAACGCCACCCCAAGCTACATCCAAGTTCGTATGAGCAGCGTAAACTGTAATATCATGTTTGATAAGTTTTTGAACAATCCTACCTTTTTCATTATCTGGACTCACTTGTTTTAGAGGTTTAAAAAGCAATGGATGGTGCGCTATGATTAAATCTACATTGTTCTCTATAGCTTCATCAACCACGTTCTCTAATACGTCTAGCGTTACCATCACCTTGTTTACCTTCTTATTCAATGTCCCGACATGAAGGCCCACAGGATCTCCATCAAAAGCTAGCTGCTTAGGACTCCACTCTTCAAACCATTTGATAATATCTTGACCTGTTGCTACTTTACTCATTCGTGATCTCCTCCTGTATCCAATTATATTGGGTTTCGAATTCTTTCACTTTATCGAGATCTGGTTGCTTCGCCTGCTTCATTTGATTTAAGACAAACTGTAATTTGTCAGCTTCCCCTTGCCATTTAGAAATAAACGGTTCCGACTGTTCTTTTCGCAAAAAAGGACCGAATAGAAGCTCTTTTTCACGGTCTACCCCGTAAGGCTTCCATGGAGCCTCACTACGATCCCCTATCAAGACTTCATAGATATGTCCATCTTCTTCAATAATTGTCTCTTCAATAAGCTCATATCCATTATGTAAGAACCATAAACGGACGACTTGAGCATCTAAATTGGGCTGGGCGATAATCCTTTGCACCTTCCCTAGCTTTTCTTTGCCTTCCTCTAAAATGGTCTTAATCAATTTTCCGCCCATTCCAGCGATTGTTACAAGTTCAACTTCATTCTCATTTAATACAGCAAGACCATTTCCTTTTCTGACCGTTACCCTATCATTTAACTGTTGCTTGTTGATATGGGACTGAGCAGACTGAAATGGACCATCATTCACCTCTCCGGCAATAGCTCGAGCATCAGGGTCACGCTCACACACATAAGCAGGCAAATAAGCATGGTCTGAACCAATATCTGCAAATGTAGCCCCTTTGTAGACAAATGAGGCTACCGCTTTTAATCTTCTCGAAAGTTCTGTTTGTTTCAATTATCTCACCACTTTACTGAAATCTATTAATAGTCTTACCACACCACGCATAAAAAGTACAAGACATTTTCTAGGTTAGCATCTTTTCCAACATAAAACGACTCCAGTCAAGGTGTTCCATATGAGCCCACTTATGCAGAAGACTCGAAGTTGAGAGAATGTTTCCGTTTATTTTAATTGAGCGTAAGGTGGGTCTCGGAAACCACTCGCTTTTATGCGGGGAGCTGGTGAGCCTCCTCACCCAGCAAAGCCGGACTCCGGGGTCTCACCTAGATTAAAAAAGTGCAGGCGTGGGCCTAGGGATAAAAGAAAGTTCGACTAGGATCGTCACATCCTGTGACAACATCGAACGACCCCACATCGTGTGGTGCCGGAACTAGATTGACTCTTCTGCCGTCCACGGGAGTCTCGCAGTTTCCAGGCCCTCCTTTTCTATATTAGGAGATACGGAAACAAGCCAAATGTAGATTCAATGCAGCAACAGCAACACTCAAGCAGCGGGGCCGTTCTACCACTTTTGATAAGGGGTGTCTGGGGAACGGGGAGACTCCTATGGGAGAAAGAGGTCGACGAGACCCCGGAATGAGCAAAGCGAATGAGGAGGCTCGACAGCTCGCCCGTGGAAAGCGAGTCGTTCCCCAGACACCCCAAACTCTCATTAAACATAACGGCCCCACACACAATAAATTGTCTCAGCTTCGAGTATTCAAAATTAATACCCAAATCATTAGCAAGGACTAAAAGTAGGTTGCGTGCATCCGACTGTTTATCATCTATAAAAAAGAAAAGCCTTCCGCTAAAGCGGAAAGCTTTTCTTCATTCATTATTTCTTTTCAGATAGCCACTTCGCTACAGCTTCTGTCTTTTCAGCATTCAAGTTCTGAGCAGGCATTCCGCCTTGACCATTTTGAATAATCCCTTTGATATCTTCTTTGGAAAGCTTACTTCCGATGGTTTGAAGGTTAGGTCCAACTTGACCTGATAGATCTTGCCCGTGACATCCTGCACACGTCTGAGAGTAAATTTCTTCAGGATTAGCAGCGCCTGCATCGCCACTTCCACCTTCTTGAGCTGTTTTCTCCCCTTCGCCTTCTTTACCTTCTTCCGCTTGATCCATTTGGTTTAATCCTACAAAACCAATAATAATCATAAGGGTTATACCAAGTACAGCAATTAAAGCATAAGGCATAACTGGGTTTCGTTTCATGCTTATTTCCTCCTTATGTAATCCCCATTTCCACGGTTAGGACAAACTACATATATTTTACTTGAAAACGCTACTATAGAAAAGGGAAAAAGATGTTAATTCTAAAAAAAGATAAATAATAGCCACATTACAATGCCTATAATACCTGATGCAATAAGGTAAAATACTTTCTTCCAAACTCCTGCAAATATCCATAATATACAATTAAATAAAATAGTTATATGAAGGAGAATCATTTGCTGAACACTTAGTTGCACTAGATAAACAGAAAATATGAATAGAATTAATAAGAAAACAATGATTGCGATATGTACATAAATGGAGTTTGCCTTCTTAAAATACCAATATCCAAATGCAGTAAAGGTGAAAAAAATCAAATGTAAACCGGTTTGCATTAGCATGGATATTTCAGTAAAATAAATGACAAGAAACGAACTCGGAAGAAGCGATAACAGAATCATAACACAGATGAAAGTGAACCACGATCTACGCGGAAACGCTTTCTTATCTGACGATATATCTTCCTCTCCTTCAGTATATAAAGCAAGCAAGAAATCGCAATATTCCTTAGGAAGCAACTGATGGTTTTTCCAGTACTGAATTTCCTTTACAATAACTCGTTTCCGTGTGTCTTCCAATACGCTACACCCCTTGAGAATCAAGGATAAAAAATACACAGCCACTGTGCACCTGTTTAGGTACACAATGACTGAGTTGTTTATGGCATTATCAATTTACTCTATTCCAAGAAATCCTTTAATCGTTTGCTACGACTAGGGTGACGTAATTTACGAAGTGCTTTTGCTTCAATTTGACGGATTCGTTCACGTGTAACACCAAACACTTTCCCCACTTCTTCAAGTGTTCGTGTACGGCCATCGTCCAAGCCAAAGCGCAAGCGAAGAACGTTTTCTTCACGATCCGTTAATGTGTCAAGAACATCTTCTAGTTGTTCCTTTAACAACTCATAAGCTGCATGATCAGATGGGGAGGTAGCTTCCTGGTCTTCAATGAAATCTCCTAAGTGAGAGTCATCTTCTTCACCAATTGGAGTTTCTAATGACACAGGTTCTTGAGCAATTTTCAAGATTTCTCTTACCTTATCCGGTGTGAGTTCCATTTCTTCTGCGATTTCTTCAGGAATTGGCTCACGACCAAGATCTTGTAGCAATTGACGCTGCACACGAATTAATTTGTTAATGGTCTCAACCATGTGAACCGGAATACGAATTGTACGGGCCTGGTCTGCAATAGCACGTGTAATTGCCTGACGAATCCACCATGTTGCATACGTACTGAATTTGTAACCTTTACGGTAATCGAATTTTTCAACAGCTTTGATCAGACCCATGTTCCCTTCTTGAATTAAATCAAGGAACAACATACCTCTACCAACATAACGTTTCGCAATACTTACTACAAGACGAAGGTTGGCTTCAGCTAAACGTCGTTTAGCCTCTTCGTCGCCATTTTCTATACGTTGTGCAAGGTTGATCTCTTCTTCAGCAGATAATAGGTCCACACGACCAATCTCTTTTAAATACATACGTACAGGGTCATTGATCTTCACCCCAGGCGGGACGCTTAAATCATTTAAATCAAACTCTTCTTCTTTATCCAGTTGTTTCATGCTTGGGTCTGCTTCAGAGTCACCGATAATTTCGACACCCTGATCACTTAGATATTCATAAAACTCATCCATGGCTTCTGAATCTAGCTCATAACTGGATAAGCGTTCAGCTACTTCTTCATAAGCTAAAATACCACGCTTTTTCCCTAATTCAAGCACCTGTTCCTTCGCCTGTTCTAGGGTTAGCTCATTCTCTGTTGATTTTGAACTTGATGGCTGCTTTTGCTCTGCCATGAGTCCCCCTCCTTCCAAACTTCCTTCTATACCAAACTATTGAGATTTTAACTGCTTCTTCAACTCAATGATCCTCATTGCGATTTGCGCTGCTCTCACTGGATCATTTTGACGTTCAGCTTCTTTCTGTTCCAGTTCAAGCGATGAAATGCTCTCTTGTTCACTTCTTTTGTTAGAAATGACACGTATATAATCATTGACTTCCGCATCACTAAGGTCAGGTTGAAGCTTTAACATAGCAATTTCACTTACTAAACTTTGTAATGAAGCATCTGGTAATTGTTCAATAAATTGTCCAGGGTTGGCTTCATAACCTTCCTCATAGTAAGCGTAAAGATATGTCACAATGACTTGATGCTCATTTAAATTAAAAGCTCCGCCCAATTGTTCCTGTACCTTATAAGACACAGAAGCATCATGCATCATATAATAGATCAATTGCCGTTCAGCATTATGAAATGCTGGAAGCAATTTCTGTTTCTTTCTAGAAGTTTCTTTGTAATTATTAGTATAGCTAGTCTCAGGATTCTTATCCTTATCAAGCCCTTGCTTTTTTCGGCGATTTATGATTTCTTGTTCTAAAACATCAATTGAAAGATCATATTCGCCTGCTAGTTCCCGAAGATAATGATCCCTCTCTAGTGGTTTACTGATTTTAGAGACCTCATCTAACACACGTTCGATGTATTGAATCCGATCTCCTTCATTTTTTAAGTTAAACCCTTGCTTCAAGTGGTTTATCATAAATCCCATATACGTCACTGCTGCATCTAGTACATGTTTTCGAAAGCTTTCACTTCCGTGTGACCGTATATATTCATCAGGATCTGACCCCTCTTTCATTTGTGCAACTCGTACATCACACCCTACTTTTTTCAGTAGGTTAGCAGCTTTATACGATGCATCTTGGCCTGCTCTGTCAGCATCATAGCACACAACTACCCGTTCCACATACCTACGTATTAACTTGGCCTGCGGTTCTGAGATAGCTGTACCTAATGTGGCTATACCATGTTTAATACCACCTTGGTAAGCAGATATAACATCCATTTGTCCTTCAAATAAGACGACTTCATTTTGTTTTCGTATCTCTGAACGAGCTAAATCGAAATTATAAAGTAACTTCCCTTTTTGGAATAAATCCGTCTCTGGGCTATTCAAGTATTTAGGCTCGCCACCATTTACGCTACGTCCACTAAATGCAACCGTCTTCCCTTGATGGTTTCGAATGGGAAAAATGACTCTACCTCTAAAACGGTCACCGTAATGACCATCTTCTCGATATGAGAGCAAGCCTCCTTTAACCATCGTTTGAGGATGGAATCCTTTATTCTCTAGGAATTTCATTGTAAATTCTTTAGAGTTTGGAGCGAACCCTAACTGAAAAGCATCAATCACTTCATCAGATAGGCCTCTTTCTTTCAGATGCTCATATCCATCTTTACCTTCTTTTGTATGTCGCAACAAATGATGGTACAATTTAGTTAACCAGCCATGCGCCTCAAGGAGTGTTTGATTTTCCTGATGCTTTGGATCAGATTGATCCTGATCACCAGCGTCCTGTTCTGGTACATGATGGCCACTTTTATCGGCAAGAATACGGATCGCTTCCTGAAAGGAAACGCCTTCGATCTCGCGAATAAAGGTGAGAACATTCCCACCCTTTCCGCATCCAAAGCAATGAAAGATTTGCTTATCGGAAGAAACGGAAAAAGAAGGAGTTTTCTCATTATGAAAAGGACAAAGGCCGAAATAATTCCGACTTTTCTTTGTAAGTTGAACGTATTCACCGACAACATCTACAATGTCGTTGGAGTTTCTAATCTCCTCGATGATATTTTCTGGAATGCGGTTAGACATACAATCACCATGTTTACTTTTTATTCTAGAAGGAACATAAAATCCCTTCAATATTCGACAAGATTTTTCAAGTCTTGCACAAAATCCTCACTAGTCCTTAGGTCATATGATTACTTTGTTGTCCCTTCAATCCGTAAGAAACGTGAGATGTTGATGACCTCCCCGTTACTTTAGAACTAAGAGACTCCCAAATAGGTATCTTTCGACAATTCCTAGAAGGATGCCGGCTATAGTCATGTATTCTACATTCCTGTCAGGATTCCTTCTCTAAGAATATAAGTTTTAACTTTCTGAAAAGTCATTCCTTCTACTCAAATTACGGGACATAGCATCCATTCCCCACTATTTCCTTACGCAAACCATAGAAACATTTTTTCACAAAATACAATTATAATACAACAAAGATTCAATTACCACGATTTTTTTGTTAAAAGAGCGGATAATTTTACACTATATCGTCATAAATGCAAGAGAAAACACAGGCGCACAACCTGTGTTTTGTTTTACGATTTTGAATGGATACGATTAAGAATTGTATTAGCAGTCTCTTCTACAGCTTTATTTGAAACATCAATTACATCACAATTTATACGGTCAACCACAGAATTAAAGTGTTCTAACTCATGATGAATGCGTTCCATATTAGCATAAGTAGCTTGGTCGTCCAATCCTAAAGCTTTCAAGCGCTCTTTTCGAATATCATTTAACTTCTCAGCGCTGATTTTTAAACCAATACACTTTGAAGGATTTACTTTAAAAAGCTCTTCAGGAGGATCGACTTCAGGAACGATTGGAACGTTGGCTACCTTTAATCGTTTATGAGCCAAGTACTGAGACAATGGAGTCTTAGATGTTCTTGAGACACCTATCAAGACAACGTCTGCTTTCAAGATTCCTCTTGGGTCTCTACCATCGTCATATTTGACCGCAAATTCAATGGCTTCGACACGTTTAAAATAATCTTCATCTAACTTATGCACTAAACCAGGTTCTAAACGAGGCTTCTTTCCGTACTGTTTTTCGATTTGGTCAATAAATGGACCTATGATATCAATCGCTGTTACACCATGTGCTTTAGCTTCTTGCAATAAGTATTCTCGGAACTCAGGAATGACTAGTGTAAAACCAATCATTGCCTCGTGATCTCTCGCTTGAAGTACCGCTTCTTTCAATGTAGCTTTATCTTCAATATACGGAATGCGTTGGATTTCAAAATTACTGTTATTAAACTGACTTATAGAAGCTTTTACAACTAGTTCTGCTGTCTCTCCTACTGAATCTGACACAACATATACAATTGGTTTGCCCATTCTTTCCCCTCCTCACATCTTAGATCCGTTCATCACGACCTAGTTCTACTAATGCTTTCGTTAAATTCGTTTTTGTTAGTCGTCCAATTACTTCATAACCATCTTCATCATTTTTCACCACAGGTAGTGCATCAATTTGCTTATCGATTAGCATTTGTCCCGCTTCTAAAAGTAAATCCTCTTTATAACAAATCGTTACATTAGGCATCCTTGTCATTATAATATGAACGGGAATCTCCCGTAAATCCTGATTTCCTATACTTGCGCGTAGTAAATCTTTACGAGATAAAACACCTACTAACTTGGCATGATCATTGACCACGAAAAGCGTTCCAACATCCTCTAAAAACATGGTACATATCGCATCATAAACAGAAACATTCTCGTGCACGACAACGGGAATAGATTGAAAATCTTGAACCTTAAACTTTTTTAATTTCTCAGTAAGAAGCTCAGAGCCAGTCTTACCTGTATAAAAGTAACCAACCCTTGGTCTTGCATCTAAATAACCCGCCATTGTGAGTATAGCTAAATCAGGGCGGAGTGTTGCTCTTGTTAAGCTAAGACGCTCCGCTATATTTTCACCCGTAATAGGACCGTTCTCTTTCACAATCTCAATAATGTGTTCTTGCCGCTGTGTTAAATCCACCTTTTCACCACCTCTTACTATGTGTCATACTATTTTAAATATTATATCTCATTTTAGATCGAGTGGGAAGAACTGTCCCCCATATCAACCTAGAGAAGAGCGAAAGGTTCTTTTTACACCTTATCAAATTATAACCCTAAAAAGTGAAAAACCTCGTCTCTATACCTCTAACGTCGAGGGATAAAGACGAGTTATTTTCATGGTTATCCATTATGCGCTTAGCTAGAATACTGAACGGTACGTCAAATGTCAAACATTACGCTAATCTTTCAACCAGTCCAACTGATTTAAGAACTTTTTCGATTTTAGATAGTAACCACCATAACGATCATAGTATTCTGATATCATTTGTTTAAGTCGGTCCTTATTCTCTTGTTTGACGGATATGTTCCCCACTCTTGTCACGTCGACCTCTAGACAAATGCGGAGTAGTTTCAAAAGATTCGGGGCAAGTCCGTAAGAGTAAGAATCTAAATGACGGCACCTTGTACACAAGATACCTCCTTCTTGCACAGAAAATGAAAAAGGCTCTTCTTCAGACCCACAATTCACGCATCGGTGAACTTCAGGTGCAAAGCCGCCTTTACGAAACATCTTCATTTCATACATGAACAGCAGAATATCTAGATCTTTATCTTCTGTAATCCAAATAAATGTTTGTAAGAGCTGCTGAAACAAAAATGGATCAGGCTTATTTTGCTCCTGCAGCTTATCAGTTAGCTCTGCCATATAAGAAGCATACGCCGTTTTTACGATATCTTCTCTAATGGAACGTAAGGAATACAGCACCTCTCCTTGTTGCAAAGTACCCATATTTGAGCCCATTTGTACAAGAAAAGATGCATACACGAACGGTTGGGTTATTGCAGTTAACCGGCTTTTAGGTTTTTTTGCTCCTCTAGCCATTACTGCAATTTTGCCCTTTTCTCGCGTGAACAAGGTGACAATTTTATTCGTTTCCCCATAATCACCTGTTCGAATGACAATCCCCTCTACCTTTTCCAACAATTTAACTCACCTAACTTCTTTCTCTACAACTGTGGATCAAATTCCGCGTAATCTTCATTGTGTTCTCGAGCTTGTGAACCTTCACTATCAGTCGTTTCTAGTTCCTTCAATAATAAATAGGTTTCAATGTTTCCTGTTTGACTAAAAACCTTCCATGTAAAGTCGAGCACAAGAAACCCCACCTTTCTATTGGATTAAGAAAATGTATGATTGATCTTAGATTGACCGTAAAGCATGACACTCATGTACCTTAATATTTTCCAAATTAATATTCGTCTTGTCGATATCCATACTCTTGTAGATGATTAGAGCGATTACGCCAGTCCTTTTGAACTTTTACAAACAGTTCTAAATAAATTTTCGTACCTAGTAAAGATTCAATATCTTTACGAGCTCTCTGACCAATTTCTTTCAACATAGAGCCTTGTTTTCCAATGATAATGCCTTTTTGACTAGAACGTTCGACAATGATGGAAGCTTGCACATTCACCTTTTCATTCTCCCGTTCTTCAATACCTTCAATCACAACGGCAATCGAATGAGGGACTTCTTCCCTTGTTAGATGTAATGCTTTCTCACGGATTAATTCACTGATAACAAAGCGTTCAGGGTGGTCAGTAATCATGTCTTCAGGGTAAAACTGTGGCCCCTCTGGCATCTTCTCAACCATGAGTTTGAGTAAGTTATCTACATTGTTTCCCTCTAACGCAGAAATGGGTACAATTTCTGCAAAGTCGTATTTTGTACGATACTCATCAATGATCTTAATTAACTCATCTGGATGAACTTGATCTAGTTTATTTACAATGAGAAAGACAGGCTGTTTTACTTTCTGAAGCATGTTAATAATAAACTCATCCCCACGCCCAAAACCTTCTTTAGCATTAACCATAAACAATACAAGATCTACTTCGTTCAGGCTTTGCTCAGCTACATTAACCATGAAGTTTCCTAGTTTATGTTTTGGTTTGTGAATTCCTGGCGTATCTATAAATACCAATTGGGCATCGTCTTGTGTATAGACCCCTTGTATCTTATTTCGAGTCGTTTGTGCCTTGTCGCTCATAATGGCAATCTTCTCACCAATTACTCGATTCATAAATGTGGATTTACCTACGTTAGGTCGTCCGATAATGGATATAAATCCTGATTTGAATTCTGATTCCATGTTGTATCCTCCATGCTTTGATGATTATTCCTTAAATCAACTTTGATTTTTTTCTATTTTACTACAAATTCACCTTCATTTCATGCAATCGACAAAAGCAGTTACGAAATTACAAGAAAACAAAAGGGATTCATCGCACTACAAATTATGCGAAATTTCGATCCCCCACACCCCTTTTTTTGCATTCACTATAACGCTATCGTTTCATTATACCTTCTTAGTGTAGATCGGGTCGTTACGTTTGTTGAGTGCTTGGGGTGTCTGGGGAACGACTCGCTTTCCGCGGGCGAGCTGTCGAGCCTCCTCGGGGAAAGCACCCTGCGGGGTCTCGTCGACCTCTTTCTCCCGCAGGAGTCTCCCCGTTCCCCAGACACCCCTGGCTATTATTTTGCGAACGGCCCCGCGAGTGAAGGTTGAAGATATTGCTATATCGCATGTTTCCGTTACACCATATAGAGCAAAGGTGGTTCGGGAAATTGCGAGACTCCTGCGGCAGCAGGAGCCAGTCTAGTTCCGGCGTGGAGGACCTAGCGTGATAAGTCACCTTTTTTCCAAAGGCTAAACGCCTTTTCCAAAAAGCTGTCTTATCCGTACGGTCCTAGGCACCACGCCTGCACTTTTCAATCTAGGGGAGACCCCGGAAATCGCGGAGCGATTGAGGAGGCTCCCCAGCTCGCCGCGGAAAGCGAGTGATTTCCCGAATCACCTTACGCTCCAATAACGCTTACGGAAACATTCTCTCAGTTTAGAATCTTCAAGACCTCCACCAAATAAAAAAAGACCTGGAAAAAGAGTTCCCAGGTCTTCTTAGAATAGTTTAGGAAGAAATATAATACACGCAATAATAACAGAGGCCAGCGCGGCAACGAGTACCGCTCCAGCTGATATATCTTTAATTTCCCCTACAAGGGGGTGTTGTTCTGGCGATAAGAAATCCATAATTCGTTCAATTACCGAATTAATCATTTCTAATATGATTACCATTGCCATAATTGTAATGACCGCTACCCATTCCCAGGCAGCTAAGTCAAAAAACAAACCAGCAAGAACGACAATGGCCGATACAGATAAATGAATCCTAAAGTTTCTTTCTGTCTTCAGAACTTCCCACAGACCTTGAAAAGCAAAGGAAAAGCCAATCAACTTCTTTTTTTTAGTTTCGTTTGAGCCCGAACTCATGTAAGATTTCCTCTTGGCGTGAGAACATTTTCTTTTCGTCCTCTTCGTTCAAATGGTCATACCCAAGCAAGTGTAGGAAACCATGAAGAGCTAAAAAGCCAAGTTCACGCTCATAAGTATGGTTATATTCTTCAGCCTGTTCCTTTGCTCGGTCAACAGAAATGACAATATCTCCGAGGAGAAGTGGCATTTCCGCTCCCATGATCTTCATTTCCCCATCTCCTTCTTCTTGCATAGCAAAAGAGATCACGTCAGTTGGTTCGTCCTTTTGACGGTAGTTTCGGTTAATGATTTGAATTTCATTGTTATCAACAAAAGATACCGATAGCTCGGCTTCATCTGTTACATTCTCCTGGTTTGAGGCGAAATCTAAGATGCGTTGAATTAAATCAATGTAATCCTCTTCTACAGAGTTCGTTTCATCGTGAAAATCAATGTACATGTTTATGCCTCCTTTACGGCCGCTTTAGTTTCTGGATATTGAATTCTTGAATGAAATATACCTTGTAACGTCTCACAAATCGCTGTTTGTATACGTTCTAGGTCTTTTAATGTTAAAGGACTATTCGACAATTGTCCATCTAAAAGACGGTCAATGATAATCGAATGAACCAGGTTTTCAATGTCTTCTGGTGAAGGTGTTTTAAGAGAGCGGACAGCCGCTTCTACCGAATCACATATACACACAATTGCTGCTTCGCTTGACTGTGGTTTAGGCCCTGGATAGCGATAGTTAACTTCTTCGACATTGTCGTTTTCTTGTTTTGCTTTGTGGTAGAAATACTTTAAAAGCGTTGTACCATGGTGTTGTTCTGCAATGTCAATAATTTCTGTTGGCATCTTATGTTTTCGTAGCATTTCAGCCCCAGTATAAGGATGTGCAATAATAATTTCCGCACTTTTCTGAGGCTCAAGCAAATCATGAGGGTTCTTCATCCCCATTTGATTTTCAATAAAGTACTGCGGCTCTTTCGTCTTACCCAGATCATGATAATAAGCCCCAACTCGAGCCAATAAACCGTTCGCTCCTATGGCCTCACAAGCTGATTCACTTAAATTCGCTACCATCACACTATGATGATACGTCCCAGGGGTTTGCGTCAATATTTTTCGAAGCAGAGGATGATTAGGGTTAGACAACGTGATCAACAGTGTATCTGATAGCATGCCCAATCCCGCTTCAAAGAATGGCAATAATCCAAATGTGAGAACAGAAGACAAAAAAGCGGATAGAACCGCATAGCCAACCGTTATCGTAGTCCCAGAAAGTGAAATTGGCTCATAGGTCAGTAATACGAAAACCATAACAAGAACAATATTCACAACCGTAACCCCGAAACCGGCTTTAAGTATAGAGGTCTTATCTTTTACATTATGAAGAAATATAATCGCGGCTAGTTGTGAGAACATAAAATATATGCCTGCTTCAACATTTAATGTCCCGGGTATTTGCTGATTAAAAAAGATTGTACCAAAAATCGCATAAATAACACTTAAAAATATAGCCATTCGTTCATGTATGAGAAGCGTTAACAGTATCGCTCCAGCAGCAACGGGTACAACATAATACAAATCATCAATTGAAGATTGAAAAACACTCCCAAGCTTCATCATAAGAAAGACTAAGATACTAATAAAAAGAATGGCTATCACTTTACCATTATCCAAACCTTCAGTCTGGGTCATTCTTTTTAATTCATAGAGGAGGACTCCAACAGAAAGAATGATTAATAAAATTAGACCTGAATAAGGATACCAGTTGCTTTTCCCATCTAATAACCCGACTAATTTTAACCGTTCATATATATCATTGGAAATCGTTTCCCCTTGAAAAACCAACACCTGCCCTTGCCTTATCATAACCGGGGCAACATCATTAGCTGCTTCGTTTTGAGCCTGGATTTTTTTATCTTCATCGATAAATGAATTACGAACAATCAAAAATTCTATTAGCGATTGCACAGCCTCTTTGAGGTCAGGATCAAAACTCTTGTACTGTAACTCATTCTTTACCGTTTCAATAGATGAGCCAACATCCTCTTCTCTCACACCAGAATGTAACACGTCTTTAAGCGCATTAGAAAGCATTTCCTCTGCCACGTTCCGCTGATCAGCTGGTGCATCTAGCAGGCGCTCAAGAACCTCGGGGTTAACCTGATTTGTTATGTCTTCAGATAGCATAGATTGAAGTTTTTCAACATCATTTTCTACTTTATCGGATTCAGTGACATCTACTGATTGGTTTTCTGATTCCTCTTGTTTATCAATCACTTCAACTGCGTTAAATATTTCTTCCATGTAATTAATGCGGGTATTCGTGATGAAATTTCTAATGGTGTACACGTCTTCGACAGATTCCATAGCTTCATCTCGTTTTTCCTGCGTTCTATCTTTATCTTCTACATTAATCGGAGAGAGAATCGTATCTTTAGCCGTATCCAATCTATCAACATCGTAGGTTTTCGTTTGAACATTTGAAAAGGCAAGTAAAAAAATGACCAGCGCCAGGATGGTCATAGATACTCCAATGGTGATCCACACATTCTGAAAAACATTCCCCTTGATGAACTGATTCCACCAGTTTCTCACCGAATTCCCCTCCATTATCTTATACATAGAAAGAAGACCCTTAAAAAAGGGTCTTTCTACTTACTGTTCATCTTCATATGCATCAATAACTCGCTGAACAAGTGGGTGACGAACTACATCTGATTGTTCTAAATAGGAAAAGGCTATACCTTTAATACCAGATAAGCGCTTTTCTGAAGCTTTTAGCCCTGAAGTAACGCCTTTTGGTAAATCTACTTGGGTGATATCCCCAGTGATAACCATTTTAGAACCAAAACCAAGCCTTGTAATAAACATTTTCATTTGTTCTGGTGTGGTATTCTGAGCTTCGTCTAAGATTACAAATGCATCATCCAATGTTCGACCTCGCATATAAGCTAGAGGAGCAATCTCAATCGTTCCACGCTCCATTAATCGAGCAGTATGCTCCGTCCCAAACAAATCATGCAGGGCGTCGTATAAAGGTCTTAAGTAAGGATCTACCTTTTCTTTAAGATCTCCTGGTAAGAAGCCCAGACTTTCGCCAGCCTCAACGGCTGGTCTTGTTAATATAATACGTTTGACTTCATTATTCTTTAGTGCCTGTACAGCCATAACGACAGCAAGATAGGTTTTACCGGTTCCAGCAGGCCCTATCCCAAACACTAGATCATGAGTTTTCATTCCAGAAACGTAATTTCGTTGACCAAGTGTTTTAACTCGAACAGGTTTTCCTTTTGCGTTTCGGATGATCTCATCTTCAAATAACGTTTCAAACTGTTGAAGTTCGTTTTTCTTAGCCAAGTCAATGGCATAGATCACATCACGCTCAGAGATCGTTAATCCTTTACGAATGATCGTAAGCAACGCATGAAACACTTTCTCTACCAACATGACATGTTCTTTGTTCCCTGATACACTTACATGTTCGCCTCTCGTAACAATGGATACACTTAATTGAGATTCCATTTGTTTCAAATTACGATCGCCTGTCCCAAATAAGGCTAACGCTTCATTCGGATTATCTAATTGAATGTCGATTGTACGTAAATCTTCCTGCATGCTTCAGTCTCCTTGAGTGATAGGTTGAGGTTTAGAAATATCTTCATGAACTTTAAAATATAGGATTAATTTTACTTTACCATTCTCTTTCTGACGGTGCAAAACTTTTTGGGTAATAATTTTGGAATTTTGTGGGATCTTCTGTTTTAATTCCATCTCAGCTTGTTTTACCCCTATTTGCAGGGCTTCTTCATCTGTTCGGGATTCTTTATACAATTCCGCTTCAGAGATCTCTTTAGAAGAGAATTTAATTGGTAATTCCCATTTAAATAAATAGAATGGTTTATTATATTCCTCTTCATGCATACGCTTAAACTCAGGTTCTTTGAATCCCCAGAGCGGCACTCTTACGCCCCCTAGCTGCACACCATAGTGCGTTTCTTTCTCACCCGTAATGACTTCATATTGCACATTCAGAGGAACAACAACTTCACTTTTGTACCATGTCTCTGCAATAACTTCACCTTCAGCATGGACAAGTGTCGGCTCTTCTTCTCGTCCTATCGCTCCCGAAACCAGTAAATCTCCAGATTCTACGTAATCATTCAGTTCAACCGCCGGTTCTCCCTTTTCAACATACATATCTACAATAATTCCTTTTTTACGGGCATAAAGGCTTTGTGGACCACCTTCCTCTGGTTCTGTAACAATCGTTTTTTCTACACCTTCTAAGTGATAGGTCGTACCCTTTTCAGTGACGCCGATCCACAAAAGTTCAGGTACATCAGCTAAAAGTTTTTGTTGCATTTGGCCAGGGGTTTCAATCGTAAATTTCCACGCCCCTCGTTTAATTCCATAGTCTTTTAAATTCTCTTTAATTTTATACTCAACCTCTGGTGTAACCCCTTCGATCTTAATGCCCCACACCATGTTCGAAAGAAGGAAAATGGCAATCATCCCAAGCACAAAACCCGCTACAAGCGATCTTCTTTTTAAAAGAGAACGAAGCAAGAAAGGAAGACCATGCCTCTTCCTGAAGCGGATTTTATAATCTAATTGACTTCGCAACTTTTTTAGTACCGGTACATCTTCCAAACGCACATTGGCTTCACATGTAAACTCGTCTATCTTTTTCACATTCCAAACTGAAATTCCATTCTCAACGCAACGGTTGAGAAAGAACTCCGGAAATTTACCTTCAATCCTAAGCGTCGTGTACCCTGTGAAGAAAACCCCTTGCGTAATTTTCATACTTACCTCCTAACCGTTAGCCATTTTGATCTATAAAGGTCACTTCATGAATGGTCCCCTCAAGCAAGATCTCTTCTGGGAGCATCATGCGAAGCACAAACCCTTTCCCTTTGATTAACAACTGCCCTTGCTTCAATTTCAAGCGTAGTTCCTCATCAGAGAAAGAGATTAATCCCTTATGATTTTCCACATATGCATGTATTTGTCCAATGGTTGTTATTCTTGGTAGTTCGAGGATGACATCAGTTGGTAAATCAAGTTGTTGCGATAGCCAATTCCCTATACGTTGTTGCCATTTTTTCATTCGAGTGTGCCCCCTCTCACATACATATCTATGAAAAAAGCACGAAATGTATCACTACATTTCGTGCTTTCACTAAGGCTTTATTTTTTTAAATGGGATCGGTAAGGATTCATTGAACGGGGTTTTCCTAACACTTCAGCCATAACAATACTTTCAGCAAGCTTCTTTTTTGATACGTTTTGCAAACCACTTACTTTTACAGAGGGTTGTGGTTTACTATCCTTACGATAAGGTACTTTTTCATCCCTCTGATAGCTTGGTTGAGTTGGTTGATCTGGGATCGCGTCATGTTCTCCTCCGATTTCGCCTTTAAAGGCTTTCTCGTCTCGTTTCTTCGCTCCTGACCCTTCAGCCTTTTGTTCACGTTGAAGGCTCCTGTAACGCTCTCTTTGCTCTTCTGCGTACGTTTTTAAATCTTTCACCTTTTCTCGATCTCCAGAAGGTTGAGGGGAAGACGGAGGGGTTCCCCCTTCTTGAGCTGGACGATTTTGCACAGGTTTCTTTTTTTGCTCCTTTTGCTCATCATCCTTACCTAAATTAGTGAGGAAGGCAAAAACACCGAAAATAATCGGTAGCAAAATTCCTATGTTGCTAAAGATGAGATCAAAAATATCTCCCATTCGTAATCAGTCCTCCTAAATAGGACTTCAAGCTCTATTTGTCCTCTTCTTCATTTTCATTATTCATCTTTCCAATCACATCACGCATATCGGTATCTGCTTGGATATTCTTCAAATTGTAGTAATCCATAACACCTATATTACCTGAGCGCAACGCTTCGGCCATAGCAAGCGGAACTTCTGCTTCGGCTTCCACAACTTTCGCTTGCATTTCTTGAACACGTGCGCGCATTTCTTGTTCTTGCGCAACCGCCATGGCACGACGTTCCTCTGCTTTAGCCTGAGCGATATTCTTATCGGCTTCAGCCTGGTCCGTTTGAAGGATTGCACCAATGTTCTTTCCGATATCAATATCAGCAATATCAATGGACAAGATCTCAAAAGCAGTTCCAGCATCAAGACCTTTACTTAATACGTTTTGAGAAATACGATCCGGATTCTCTAATACCTGGTTATGGTCCTTAGAGCTACCAATAGTACTAACAATACCTTCACCTACTCGAGCAATAACGGTATCCTCACCAGCGCCCCCGACAAGACGATCAATATTCGCTCGAACGGTAATACGAGCTTTTGCTTTCACTTCGATTCCATCCATTGCTACACCAGCAATAAATGGTGTTTCAATCACTTTCGGGTTAACGCTCATCTGAACAGCTTCTAATACATCACGACCAGCTAAGTCAATGGCCGCACAACGCTCAAAACTTAATTCAATATTAGCGCGTTGAGCTGCAATAAGTGCATTTACCACGCGGTCAACATTCCCGCCTGCAAGGTAGTGACTTTCAAGCTGATTTGTATCTACATCCACACCAGCTTTATGCGCTTTAATCAACGGATTAATAACGCGACTTGGAACGACTCGACGTAATCTCATTCCAATGAGTGTAAAGATGCTGATTCTAACGCCCGCTGCCAAAGCACTAATCCATAGCATGATTGGAATAAACGTGAACAATACAGCAAGCGCTATAATAATCACTGCAATAAATATAATTGGTACTAAACCTTCTGATAACATAAGTATTCCCCCTTATTCTTTTTCTTGTTTTACTTCTCGAACAACAATCCGAGATCCTTCTACTCTTACAATTTTGATACTTGCTCCTGTAGAGATGAAACTACCTTCTGTTACAACATCAACTCTTTCATCGTTGAATATCCCAGTACCAGATGGTCTTAGTGGCGTAACAGCTTTACCTATATTTCCTATGAGATCCTCTCTATTATTAGATGAGAGGTAGCCTTTCTCTGAGGAAGTAGAGTCACTTAAAACGATGTTTCTCAAGAACCCTTTATCAAATCCTATCGTCTTAAATAAGATAACAGAGCCTATAATCGCCACAATAATAGCAATGAGGAGACTCATCGTCATATGACCTATGTCATCCGTAGACATAAACAAGGAACCTACCACTCCACCTGTTCCAATAATCCCGAGAATTCCACCCGGGACAAAGAACTCTAGAACGATACACACAACTCCTAAACCAAATAAGATGATCGCTTCATAACCTGCAAGTCCTGCAATCATATGTCCATAGAAGAACAACCCTAAAGCGAGTAGACCCATGGATCCAGCGATACCAAATCCAGGGGAATAAAGTTCTGCAACAAACCCCAAGCTAGCTACAGAAAGCAATATAGGAACGACAACAGGATGAGTAATCAAACGAGCCAGACGCTCAGTAAACGTAGGATTAGTCGTAATGATTTCAGAGTCCGATAATCCAAGTTCTGATAACAATTGTTCTCTTGAATCAACCACCCCTTCTGCATACCCTACTTCTAGAGCTTCCGCTGCACTTAGGGTCAGGTATTTCCCTTTTCCTGCTTTATATTTCGGCAAATCAACATCTGGGTTAGCCATCGCTTCTGCATATAACGGATCTCTATTATTCAATTCGGCTGCTGTACGCATTTTCTTTACCCAATCAGATTGCGCTTTCTTACTAGCTGCATTCCCATCTGACGTGATAACACCTGCTGAGCCCATGGTTGTATTTGGCTTCATATATATTTGATCAGCATTTAGTGATATGTATGAGCCTGCAGATAAGGCTTCCTGAACAACATAGGCGGTATTCGGGATTTCAATGGACTGAAACAAATTTGCTATTTCAGCCGCTGCATCCACCCTGCCACCAGGGGTGTTTACTTCGAAAATGATGTGGTCCGCATCCCGTTCTCTTGCTTCATTTACACTTCTCTTTAAAAAAGAAGCAAGTCCTTTCTCCACCGTTTCTGTAATAGGAACAACATATACCGTTTCTCCTTTTCCATCTGCGGAGCTCGCGGGACTAAGAAATGACACCAACACTAACATCAACAGCGAGAAAACCATAGCATACCTTAGTATCCTCCTCATACTTCCCCCCCCTTTCTCTCTTATTATATACGAGTTAGAAGAACTAAACGTTTCATGATAAAAAATTTTTATATGCATTTTATCCTACATCCATGAAAAAAGCCAATCATACGAAAAAAACCGCCTTATTAAAAAGGCGGTTCGTGTTTAAGATAAATGTTTTTGTACAAATTTATTAACTAGAGAGCCATCCGCTTTGCCTTTTACTTTAGGCATAATGGCACTCATCACTTTGCCCATATCCTGCTTAGAAGATGCACCGACTTCTGCAATCGTTTCTTGAACGATAGCATCTAATTCATCTTCAGAAAGCTGTTGGGGCATATATGATTGAATGATTTCAATATCTCTCTCATCTTTTTGCGCAAGATCGTCACGACCTGCACTTTTGTACTCTTGGAGGGAATCTTTTCGTTGCTTTATCTCTCGAGACAAAACAGTTAATTCTTCTTCCTCAGTCAATTCATCTTTTCCAAGTTTTAAAGCTTCATTTTGTAAAGAAGACTTCACCATACGTATGACGGATAGTCTTTCTTTCTCTTTGTTACGTAAAGCCTCTTTCATATCTTGGTTTAGACGCTCAAGTAATGACATCTACCTTACACCCTCTTACTTACGCTTTCTAGCGGCTTCTGATTTCTTCTTACGACGGACGCTAGGCTTCTCGTAATGTTCACGCTTACGATACTCAGCTAGTGTACCATTCTTAGATACGCTGCGCTTGAAGCGACGAAGAGCATCTTCAAGAGACTCGTTTTTACGCACGCGAGTGTTGTTTGACATGCTATTACCCTCCCTCCAAAGCAAAAAAGACAGTTTCAATGAACACGTGAGTATCTTTTCCTCACATGCCTTTGACAATTATAAACCATTCTCCAGACAGATTCAACTATTTTTATTAAGGATCGGATCATTCGGAGAATTATATTGTCGTTGCTCTGTCATATCATCCACTTTAACATAAGTTGAGCAAGCAAGATAGAGGGTAATGCTTAATTTCGATAAATTGGGTCATCCTTCTTGTTTGACACTCGGATCGAAGTGTGTAAATCACCAATTGTTGATACCACTACACTTTCCAATGTATACCATGACTACTTTTATCCTGTTAGAAAGTCCTTTTCTGTCATGAATTTAAGTCTTGTCCATAGTATGGTATAGAGGTGAAGAACCGTGGCTGATTTAATTACACTTTTTACTGTTTTCTTAACCATTTTTTTATTTGGTATGACTGTACTACGAGTTGGTTTGTATCAACTATCTTATCGAAATATGAAAGTGTTGCTTCAACGGTTTGCGAATAATCCATTCAAAGGAATGCTTGCTGGTATTGTTGTAACAAGTGTGTTACAAAGCAGCTCAGCTACCATGGTAATTGCAATTGGGCTAGTCGCTGTAGGGGTGCTCAATTTCAAACAATCTATTGGAATTATTCTAGGAGCTAATATTGGAACGACTGTTACAGCTGAATTACTTACATTCTCAAACTCCATCCCCCTTTGGCCACTCTTAATCATTGGAGCAGTACTACTAATCATCCCTAAACAAACATGGTTTGGAGCTGGTGGAATCTTATTTGGCTTAGGATGTATCTTTGTTGCTTTAAACGGATTCGAATCCTTAGCAGAACCTTTGAAGCAATTCCCAATCATTCAAGATAGCCTGGCCTATACAAACGACTTTCCTAATGCCAGCATATTAATCGGAACAGCCATGACAGCCATTATACAATCATCTACTGCAGCCACAGGAATATCAATGAGCTTTTTAAACGAAGGTATTTTTAGTCTCACATCAGCTATTGGAATAATGCTAGGTGCTAATATTGGAACTTGTATCACTGCCTGGGTGGCTTCACTCGGAAGCAATTATGAAGCTCGGCTTGTTGCCATGGCTCACATCTGGCTTAATGTCTTAGGCGTATTACTGTTTGCACCATTCATAGATGAACTTGCTGCTTTATCCCAATGGCTATCAAACGACCCAGCCCAGCAACTTGCTCACATCTCTGTTGTGTTTAATGTTTTGTCTTCACTAATTGTTTTACCTTTTGTCCAACACTTCACTAAATTTGTTATGTTCGTTCATAAATATAAAGAATGATGTTTAGTGAACATATAATCTTTTTTAGGCGCTGTTAATGTTCATTGTTGATTTATTTGTTTCATATAAGCCCCCTTATACGGAAGGCTTGAAACTGAGGTAGAGATGTCTTGCGATAGATGTAGAGAGGTTTTCGTCAGCTATAATGGAGCGAAAGGTGTGCCTGGAAATCACTCGCTTTCCGCGGCCCCACACGACGTGGGGTCGTTCGACGTTGTCACAGGACGTGACGATCTTAGTCGAACTTCCTCTTTCTCTTTTAGCCTCCTCGGGAAAACCACCCTGCGGGGTCTCGTCGACCTCTTTCTCCCGCAGGAGTCTCGCAATTTCCAGGCCCACCTTTGCTAAATGGAGAGAGACGAAAACGCGCCATATTTGTGAGGTAGGTGGCTTAAGAGCAACTATAATAAGCAGGTCCGTTCGCCTAATTAGCTTCAGGGCAGGCTTAGTGACTGCGAGACTCCGCGTAGCGATTGAGGAGGCTTCCCAGCTCCCCGCAGGAAAGCGAGTGGTCCCCGCGATCCTGCCCTAGCACTTAAAAGCGTAACGGCCACATACACGACGCGGTGTCAGCTTCGAGTTTTCAACAATCCTGCCCTAATGTTGAACAAATCTATTATAAGATTAACAACAACAAACTTAACCAGAGCCTTTTTATAATACACATTATAAAGATCAAGATTAAATACTAGAAAAAAAAGGTGTCCTCCTAGGAGGACACCTTTTTTTAGTTATTAATAATCTGAAGTTCCTTGTCCACCTGATACGATGGATACACCTGCACTAGCACCAATGCGAGTAGCGCCTGCTTCGATGACAGCGTCTGCTCCTTCACGGTCGCGAACGCCTCCAGAGGCTTTTACTCCCATGTCTGGTCCTACTGTGTTACGCATTAGTTTAATATCTTCAACTGTAGCGCCTCCACCTGAGAAGCCTGTAGACGTCTTAACGTAATCTGCTCCAGCAGCTTTAGCTAATTCGCAAGCTGTTACTTTTTCTTCGTCTGTAAGAAGAGACGTCTCAATGATCACCTTTGTTAAAGCATTGCCTTCTGTCGCGCGAACAACGGCTTCAATGTCAGCTTGCACTGTTTCTTTATCTCCACTCTTTAGAGCGCCGATGTTAATTACCATGTCTACTTCTGTAGCTCCGTTTTCAATGGCTTGTTTTGTTTCATAAGCTTTTAATTCTTTAGTATTAGCTCCTAGAGGGAAACCAATAACCGTACAAACTTTTACGTCTGTATCTTGAAGACGTTCGTAACAGAAAGGTACCCAGTAAGGGTTTACGCATACAGAAGCAAAGCCATATTCTTTAGCTTCTTGGCAAATCTGTTCAATTTTTTCTTGTGCTGTATCTGGTTTTAACTGTGTATGATCAATCATTTTAGCTAATTTAGCATCCATTTTAATCTTCCTTTCTTACTTAGGTTGTCCGTACCTCTTTCATCTTAGCATTATGTCTTTAAAAATGCTACTCCTCCTCTATTAAATCGCTTACTTTATTGTCTCTATAAGTGTATATGTCATACATAAAAAGACCTTGCTGAACACTCAGCAAGGTCTTTTTTTAGGAAGATAACTCGATAGAATCGTCTGTTAGACTTGGTCGGTCCATCACCCGGACAAATTGACCTGCATTATAAGGGTATCCAGCTTGAGTAAGCTTAACACGGACAATTTCTCCTACCATATCTTCTTTTCCTTCAAACACTACTTTTAAATAATTATCGGTATAACCAACATACCGATTGTCATTTTCATCGTCTTTAAACTTCTCTTCTGGTATAACTTCAAGCACTTCTCCGTCATACTGTGATGCATATTCTTTAGCTTGTTGGTTTGACAATTCGATAAGTTGATGAACACGATCGTTCTTAACTTCTTCATCTACCTGGTCATCCATACGAGCAGCAGGTGTTCCTGTACGCTTCGAGTATGGAAATACGTGAAGTTCAGAATAACCGATCTCTTGAATGAAGCGATACGTTTCATTAAATTCTTCTTCAGTCTCACCTGGAAATCCAACGATAACATCTGAGGTAATCGCAAGACCTGGTAGCGCCTCTTTAATACGGTCCACTCGTTCTTTGTAAAACTCAGTGGTGTATTTACGACGCATACGCTTAAGTACCGTATTTGATCCTGATTGAAGAGGGATATGAAGGTGACGAACGATCTTATCAGACTCACGCAGAACATCGATCACGTCGTCTGTGATTTGGCTCCCTTCAATGGAGGAAATACGAATTCGTTTTAAACCATTTACCCTTTTGTCTAATTCACGTAATAACATAGCAAGATTATAATCTTTCATGTCCTCGCCGTAACCGCCTGTATGAATTCCTGTCAATACAATTTCTTTATACCCTGCATCAACAAGCTGTTGAGCTTGTTGAATAACTTCTTCTGGGTCACGTGAACGCATTAAGCCACGAGCCCAAGGAATAATGCAGAACGTACAAAAGTTGTTACAACCTTCTTGAATCTTCAAGGAAGCTCGTGTACGGTCAGTGAAAGCAGGGACATCAAGCTCTTCATATGTTCGTGTTTTCATAATATTTGTAACACCATTAATAGGTTGACGTTCTTCCTGGTATTGTTTGATGTAGTCTAGCATTTTACGTCGATCTTGTGTCCCTACCACAATATCTACACCAGGAATGTCCATAATCTCAGCCGGAGATGTTTGTGCATAACACCCCGTTACACAAATAACAGCATCAGGATTTTTACGGATAGCACGTCTAATCACTTGACGACTCTTCTTATCCCCTGTGTTCGTTACTGTACATGTGTTAATCACGTATACATCAGATGAGCGATCAAAGTCCGTGCGCTCATATCCTTCTTCTTTGAACAATTGCCAAATGGCTTCCGTTTCATAATGGTTTACTTTACAACCTAGTGTATGAAAGGCTACTGATGGCATAGGATCACCCCAATTCCTCTAATTGATAGGACAGAGCTGAAAGAAAATATGTAGCAGCGGTTTCTGTTCTTAATATTCTTGGTCCCAAACGTACCGCTAGCGCCCCCGCTTCCTTCAGCGTCTGCACTTCTTGTTCACTGAATCCGCCTTCTGGTCCAATAATGACGAGAATGCGCTGACCTTGCTGAAATTGCGTAAGAACTTCTTTTAATGATCGATATGATTGACTTTTCGCCTCATCCTCATAAGCAAATACAACCCAATCATAGTTAGGCTGAAGGGCTATTAAATCTCCTAAGGAATGCAACTCAGAAACAGAGGGGATCATCGTTCGATGAGATTGTTCGCTCGCTTCTTTTGCAATTTTTTGATAGCGTGTTATTTTCTTTTGTGATTTCTTTTGATCCCATTTTACAATGGAGCGCTCTGCTTCAAAAGGGATAAATTGAGATGCTCCGAGTTCTGTTCCCTTTTGAATCACATGCTCCATTTTATCTCCTTTAGGTAACCCTTGTGCAATTGTAACAGAGGCTGGAAGTTCTTTTTCCTCTTCCAGCCACTCTACAATCTGACATGTGACAGTTTCTGTCGTAATATCAGTAATTTCACATTCAGCTAGGTCACCCTCCGGTGTACAACATAAAATATGATGTTCAGGCTTCATTCGCATTACCTTTCCAATGTGATGTACATCTTCTCCGGTAATAACGACTTGAGAGTCATTCCATCCTGACGAAGGAACAAAATAACGTTGCACAATGGGCACCTGCTTTCTTTATGGTTTACGTGCGATAATCGATGTCCAGTCTTCCATTACATTAACTTCAACAATTTCAAAACCAGATTCAATAAGTTGATCCTTCACTAACTGACGCTTGTTCTTAATAATTCCAGACGTTATAAAGTAACCACCAGACTTCAGTTTAGCGAAAGCATCATCTGTAAATTGGACAATGATTTCAGCTAAAATGTTGGAAACAATTAAATCGGCTTCAACATCAACACCTTGAAGTAGGTTGTTTTGCTTTGACTCAATTTGGCTTTCCACATTGTTTAATTTAGCATTAATCGTAGTACTCTTAACGGCGATATCGTCTAAGTCAAAAGCATGTACATGCTTTGCACCCAGAAGTACTGAAGCAATGCTTAAGACTCCAGAGCCAGCTCCTACGTCCATAACTAAATCATTTTCCTCTATATACTGCTCAATCGCTTGGATACTTAAAACAGTAGTGGGATGCGTCCCAGTACCAAACGCCATACCTGGATCTAATTCTATAATAATTTCATCGCTTGAAACAGGCTCATACTCTTCCCAAGTAGGGATGATTGTTACCTTTTCTGAAATCTTGACGGGCTTATAGTACTTCTTCCAAGCTGTTGCCCAATCTTCCTCATTCAGCTCGCTTATTGTGACATGGTTATGACCGATATTAATATCGAATTCAATTAGATTGGTAATCGCATGTTTAATTTCTTCTACTGTTTCTCCTAAGAAACTATTCACGGGAAGGTATGCTTTTACATACACACCTTCTGCCGGATAGTCTTCAGGATTTAATTCATAAATCTCACCCATAAACGTATCTCGTTCTTTGACAAGGTCTTGTGGGTCTTCAATCACTACTCCACTAGCCCCTGCCTCATGAAGAATGTTCGATATGGGTTCGATTGCTTCATTTGTTGTATGAATACATATTTCAGACCATTTCAATGGGATCAACTCTCTTTACTCTGGATTCCTTATTCCCCTTTAAAGGCACGCTTCACACGTTGGAAAATGTTGTCGTGTTGCTCTTCTGTAGGTTGGTTGCCACTAATATCATGGAACTCACGAAGTAATTCTTTCTGACGATCCGTCATATTCGTTGGTGTAACAACACGGATCTTCACGTGTTGATCTCCATGACCATATCCACGAACGTTTGGAGCACCCTTTTCTTTCAAGCGGAACGTCTTCCCATTCTGCGTACCTGATGGGATCTTAAGCTTCACATTCCCATGTACAGTTGGGACTTCAATTTCGTCTCCAAGTGCAGCTTGGGTAAATGTCAGTGGCATCTCGCAGAAGATATGGTCTCCTTCACGTTTGTAAAATTCGTGTGGACGAATTTGAACAACTACATACAAGTCGCCTGTAGGACCACCGTTTTCGCCCGGCTCACCTTGACCAGATACGCGAATACGCTGACCTTCATCAATACCAGCTGGAATAGAGATGTGAATATTTTTACGTTTCGTAACTCTTCCAGCTCCTCCGCACGTATTACACTTATCTTTAATGATTTGCCCAGTTCCTTCACAGTAATGACATACGCGGCGGTTTACTACCCGTCCAAATGGTGTATTTTGTTCTTGGTTTAACTGGCCTGCACCTTGACAGTGAGAGCAAGTTTCCGGTTTTGTCCCTGGTTTTGCACCAGATCCGTCACATGTTTCACATTCTTCTTCTTTTGGAATTTGGACATCCGTTTCTTTACCGAAGATAGCTTCTTCAAAATTTAACGTCATTGTATATTGAAGGTCTGCACCTCTACGAGGAGCATTCGGATCACGACGGCGTCCTCCGCCACCGAAGAACATGTCAAAGATGTCTCCAAAGCCTCCGAAGTCTTCGGCTCCACCAAAGCCTCCGAAACCACCCTGGTTAGGACCTGCATGACCAAATTGATCATATTGTTGGCGTTTCTGATCATCACCTAGTACATCCCAAGCTTCCTGAGCTTCTTTAAACTTATCCTCAGCATTGTCTTCTTGGCTGACATCTGGGTGATATTTTTTAGCTAATTTACGATACGCTTTCTTAATTTCATCTTTAGAAGCATCCTTAGATACACCTAAAATCTCATAATAGTCGCGTTTACTCACTGAAGATCACTCTCCCGACTCTCTACTCACATAAAGTTTATATTAACATGGTTTCATATTCGATTCAAAGTTAAATCAGTATCATTCTTCCCTTTAAAAGGGGAACAACATTCATGCAGTAAAAAAGTCAAAGCCAAGATACCCCCTGACTTTGACTTTTTTTATCTGACTAACCTAATTTGGTTGCTTACTTCTTCTCGTCTTCGTTTACTTCTTCAAAGTCTGCGTCCACAACGTCTTCTTCTGACCCTTGGCCTTCAGCACCTTCTTGGGCTTGTTGAGCTTGTTGTGCTTGCTCATACATTTTTACAGAAAGCTGTTGCACTTGCTCTTGAAGAGCATCTTTCTTCTCACGGATTTGCTCAAGGTCTTCACCTTCAAGTGCCGTTTGAAGTTCAGATTTAGCAGTCTCAGCGTTTTGCTTGTCTTCTTCTGTTACAGATTCACCAAGGTCTTTGATTGTTTTATCTGTAGTGAAGATCAGTTGATCTGCTTCGTTACGAAGCTCTACTTCTTCACGGCGCTGTTTGTCCGCTTCAGCATTTTCTTCAGCTTCTTTAACCATTTGCTCTACTTCGTCTTCAGAAAGACCAGAAGAAGATTTAATAGTAATGGATTGTTCTTTGTTGGTACCTAAGTCTTTTGCTCCTACGTTAACGATACCGTTCGCATCAATATCGAAGGATACTTCGATTTGAGGTACACCGCGTGGTGCTGGCGGGATATCAGTTAACTGGAAACGACCAAGTGTCTTGTTATCTTGTGCCATTTCACGCTCACCTTGAAGTACGTGGATATCTACAGCTGTTTGGTTATCAGCAGCAGTAGAGAACGTTTGCTTCTGGCTTGTAGGAATTGTAGTGTTACGCTCGATTAGCTTCGTAGTCACGCCACCCATTGTTTCAATACCTAGAGAAAGTGGAGTAACGTCTAGTAGAACAACGTCTTTAACGTCACCTTGAAGTACGCCACCTTGTACAGCTGCACCAAGTGCTACTACTTCATCAGGGTTAACGCCTTTAGAAGGATCTTTGCCTACTTCTTTCTTAAGTGCGTCTACAACTGCAGGAATACGCGTAGAACCACCTACTAGAAGTACTTTATCAATGTCACTAGAAGACATGTTTGCGTCTTTAAGCGCACGACGAGTTGGTTCCATAGTACGTTCTACTAAACTAGAAGAAAGCTCTTCGAATTTAGCACGAGTAAGGTTCATTTCTAAGTGAAGTGGACCTGCTTCTCCTGCTGTAATAAATGGAAGAGAAATCTGTGTTTGAGCTACACCAGAAAGGTCTTTCTTCGCTTTTTCTGCAGCGTCTTTAAGACGTTGTAGTGCCATTTTATCTTTAGAAAGATCAATGCCATTTTCTTTCTTGAATTCTGCTACCATGTGATCGATGATTACTTGGTCGAAGTCATCCCCACCTAGTTTGTTGTCACCAGCAGTTGATACAACTTCGAATGTACCGTCACCGATGTCTAGGATTGATACGTCAAACGTACCGCCACCAAGGTCGTAAACAAGAAGCGTTTGATCTTGTTCTTGATCAATACCGTATGCAAGAGCTGCTGCTGTAGGCTCGTTAATAATACGCTCTACTTCAAGACCTGCAATTTTACCAGCATCTTTAGTAGCTTGACGCTCAGCATCGTTGAAGTAAGCTGGAACTGTGATTACAGCTTTTTCAACTGTTTCACCAAGATAGTCTTCTGCGTAAGACTTGATATACTGAAGGATGATAGCAGAAATCTCTTGTGGAGTGTGCTCTTTTCCTTCAATTTCTACTTTATAGTCTGTACCCATATGTCTCTTGATAGACTGAATTGTGTTAGGGTTTGTGATTGCCTGACGTTTCGCAACCTCACCAACCTGACGTTCACCATTCTTGAATGCAACAACTGATGGAGTTGTGCGACTACCTTCTGGGTTTGGAATTACTTTAGACTCTCCGCCTTCCATTACAGCGACACAAGAGTTTGTTGTACCTAAGTCAATACCAATGATTTTACTCATGACAAATTTCCTCCTTTATCTTCATATGTAGAGTGAGCTTATTGATTTACCTTCACCATTGACGGGCGAATAACGCGGTCGTTTAGCTTATAGCCTTTTTGAAGCTCCTCTACGACAACATTTGATTCATAGTTTTCATCTTCAACTTGCATAACAGCCTGATGCATGTGAGGGTCAAATTCTTCCCCTACAGCCGGAATCTCTTCAAGGCCTTCTTTCTCTAATGCACTCTTAAGCTGTTTATAAACCATGTTCATACCTTCTGCATACTTCTCGTCTTGAGCTTCAACTTGAAGCGCTCGTTCGAAGTTATCAAGGGCAGGTAATAACTCCTCAATAAGTGATTGAGATTTATATTTACGGTCGTTCTCACGATCTTTCTGCGTGCGACGACGGAAATTATCATAATCTGCTTGTAAGCGTAACAAACGTTGGTACGTTTCATCCTTCTCTTGCTGAAGTTTAGCTACCTCATCCATTTCGTTAGCCTCTTCTTCAACAACTTCTTGTTCAGGATTTTCAACGACCTCTTCTTGTTCGACTTCTTCTGTTTGTTGTTTATTTTCGTCCATGTTTGTCACCTCCTCTAAAGCTCGTTCATTTACACCGGTTAAGAATATATCAGAAATTGAATCTAAACTAAACCGATAACCCTTCAATTTTGGTTATTTTTTATAAAAAGTCAATTTAACCAACTAAACAATAGTAAAGAGAGAACAGACATCCTTAAATGCCTTTATCATCTATTCCCCAGTTGAACCTTTTTGATACCAGGAATGGAATGTTTCGGTCATACGATCTGAAAGTAAACTCAATAAAGAAATGACTTTTGAGTATTCCATCCGAGTAGGCCCTAGTAAAGCAATCGTCCCTAGCTGAGTATCCCCTATTGAGTAAGATCCTGTAATAATACTTAAATCCTTCATAGCGTTTACTTCGTTTTCGGTACCAATCGATACTTTAATATCAGTGGAATTGTGACGAAGTAAGTGAGCGATCTCTGTTTCTTCTTCTATCATCGAATACAGCGTCCTCACTTTATCAATATCCCGAAATTCCGGCTGCATAAGAATGTTGGTCTTGCCGCCAACATAAAGCTTGGCAGGCTGTTCGTCAAATAGAGCAGCTCGTAAATACTGATAGGCCTTTTCAAATTCGCTTGTATGCTTTTTAAGAAGTTCGGCTATCTCGGTATTCAACTTATGATGCAAGTAAATAATCGGCACACCATTTAACCGCTCATTTAAGATGTTAACCATCTTCTCTAAGTCAGCTGGTTTAATTTCTACAGGGATCGTGAACGACCTATGCTCAACATGACCTGTATCCGTTACAAGAATCGCAACAGCAGATATTTGGGATAAGGGGATGATTTGTAATTGCTTTAATTTTGTCTCGTATACTTCGGGTCCAAGGATAATTGACGTATAATTCGTCAACTCGGATAACACCCGCGCAGACTGCTGAACGACTTGTTCAAATTCTACCATTTGATGATTAAACGCCTGTTTCACAAATGTTTTCTCTTGCCCAGACAAATTAAATGGTGACATCAAATGGTCGACATAAAAGCGATACCCTTTCTCCGAAGGAACCCTTCCTGATGAAGAATGTGTCTTCTCCAGGAAACCAAGTTCTTCTAAATCAGCCATTTCGTTACGAATCGTAGCTGAACTATAGGATACGTTATCTTTCTTTGAAATCGTCCTTGATCCTACAGGTTGCGCAGACTGGATGAAGTCATCAATAATTACTTGTAATATCAACAATTGTCTCTCTGTTAACATGATGATCACCTCTGTTAGCACTCTTTAATTGCGAGTGCTAAATCTAATAATAAATTATCAAATGCCTCGCTCCTTGTCAACGATATTTCACTGAAGCTTTTCATCTTCAATTAAGAATTGAGCAAATACTTCATTTCCAAAAAGGCGGCCTTGTGTTGTGAGCGCAACATGGTCTTGTGATTCTGTTATCCAGTTTTTCCTCTTTAAATAATCTAATTCACTCGAATAAAGAGAATGAATAGAACGTCCGAAGCGATTCTCAAATTCACTCATAGATACTCCACTTGTTTTACGCAACCCGAGGAACATTTGCTCTTCCATCTCTTCTTTATAGTGCACTGGTTCAACATGCAGTCGTGGAAGGCCTGTTTCCTTGCCCTTCTTTGTATACTGATTTAAAGGCTTGATATTAACTGTTCGCTCTCCAGGTAAATACCCATGTGCACCAGCACCAAACCCATAATAATAATCATTGTTCCAATACGTTAGGTTATGCTTGCTTTCAAACCCTGGCTTTGCAAAATTACTAATTTCATATTGATAAACACCCTTTTGGTTCATCTCACTCATTAACAGCTCATACATTCGTGCTTCTTCTTCTTCAACAGGTTTATGCAACTTCCCTTTTTTATGACGAAGATAAAAGATGGTCTTAGGTTCAATTTGTAACGAGTAAGAAGAATAATGAGGAAGATCTAACGCTAGAGCTTCATCAATTGTTTTCTTAAATTGATCATACGTTTGCCCCGGAAGTCCGTACATTAAATCGACTGATACATTTTCAAATTGTTGTTTCTCAAACAGGCGAAGACTATCATAGACGTCTTTCACACGATGATTCCGGCCCAGCTTCTCAAGAAGTTCGTCATCAAATACTTGCACACCAAACGAAATTCGATTTACCCCGTATTCTTTGAGTAACGCTAGTTTCTTCTCATCAAATTCACCAGGATTCGCTTCAAACGTATACTCTAGCGGTCCCTCAACATCGAAAGACTTTGCAATCATTTTGAGCAATCTCTCAAGTTGATCGTGCGATAGTGCCGTTGGAGTGCCTCCCCCAACAAAGATTGTTTTCATTTTTCGCTTTTCTGTACCAACTGCAGTTACAATCTCATTCTCTAATGCATCCAAATATTGATCTGCAAGTTCAGGATTATAGAAGAACTTTGTAAAATCGCAATAATGACAGATCTTGTGGCAAAACGGTATGTGAATATATGCTGATGTAATCATGTTCGTCACGTTCCTTTAAATAAAGTAGCTTTGTTAACGCATTTAAAATTAACTATATCAGTTCTACATGCGTCACCCTTGCAGTAAAACACAAAAGGTAGCAAAGTTGAAAGCATAAAAACCGCAAGAAGTCTCCTGCGGTTTTTACTCATTAATCCTTATTAATCGTCAGAATCCATTTCAAGCACGGCCATAAAGGCTTCTTGCGGTACTTCAACAGATCCAACCATCTTCATTCGTTTTTTACCTTCTTTTTGTTTCTCTAACAACTTACGCTTACGAGAAATATCCCCGCCATAACATTTTGCAAGTACGTTTTTACGCATCGCTTTAATGGTAGAACGTGCCACAATTTTATTCCCGATTGCTGCTTGAACAGGAACTTCGAATTGTTGACGTGGAATGAGTTCAACAAGCTTGCTAGTGATCGCTTTTCCGCGGTCGAACGCGAAATCTCTGTGTACAATGAAGGATAGGGCATCAATGGTGTCCCCATTTAACCAGATATCCATTTTCACGAGATTCGACGCACGATATCCGGCTAAGTCATAGTCGAAGGAAGCATAGCCTTTTGTTTGAGACTTAAGCTGATCAAAGAAATCATACACAATCTCAGACAGCGGGATATCATACGTGATATTTACACGGTTGTCGTCAAGATATTGCATATCTACGAAAGAACCGCGCTTCTTTTGACAAATTTCCATCACAGATCCTACATAGTCGTTCGGGACCATCACGGTTGCATTTACAAACGGCTCACGAACTTCACTAATTGACTGCGGATCTGGCATTAAGGATGGATTATCAACCGTAACCGTTTCCCCATCAGCAAGTTCTACTTCGTAGATTACACTTGGCGCAGTTGTAATAAGTTGAATATTAAATTCACGTTCGATACGTTCTTGTATAATCTCCATGTGAAGAAGCCCTAAGAATCCGCAACGGAAACCAAAGCCCAATGCCTGAGATGTCTCAGCTTCATACTGAAGGGAAGAATCGTTAAGCTCTAGGCGCTCTAGTGCTTCACGTAAATCATTGTAATTGTTCGCATCTACCGGGAACAATCCGCAGAACACCATCGGATTCAAGCGTTTATAACCTGGTAATGGTTCTGGCGCTGGATTGTCTACTCGGGTAATCGTGTCACCTACACGGGAGTCACTTACGTTTTTAATTGATGCTGTTAAATATCCGACATCCCCTACAGTTAATTCATTTTTAGGAGTTGGCTTTGGATTAAACACACCAATTTCGTTTACTTCGAACTCTTTTCCAGTCTGCATCATACGAATTTTTTGACCAACTTTTACAGAACCTTCCTTCACGGCAATCGACGCGATTACCCCACGATAAGGATCATATAAAGAGTCAAAGATTAAAGCTTTCAATGGATCTTCTGGCTCACCAATAGGGGAAGGAATACGTTCTACAATGGCTTCTAATATCTCTTCGATTCCTTTACCCGCTTTAGCTGAAGCTAAGATAACCTCATCTTTGGTTACACCAAGAAGATCCTCAAGCTCTTTCGTCACACGCTCTGGATCAGCCGCTGGAAGATCTACTTTATTAATAACTGGAATAATTTCTAAATCGTTATCTAAGGCAAGGTAAAGATTCGCTAACGTTTGAGCCTCAATTCCCTGCGCCGCATCTACTACCAAGATAACCCCTTCACACGCTGCTAAACTACGGGATACCTCATATGTAAAGTCGACGTGTCCTGGTGTATCAATCAGGTGGAATAAGTAATCTTCTCCTTTATTAGGAGAGCTATATCGCAATTGAACTGCGTTTAATTTTATTGTAATACCACGCTCACGCTCTAAATCCATCGCATCAAGAAACTGCTCTTTCATCTCTCGTTGCGTTAAAGCTTTCGTTTTCTCTAAAATACGATCGGCTAATGTCGATTTGCCGTGGTCGATATGAGCGATAATTGAAAAATTACGCACATTCTCCTGTTTAATCTTGTCGCTACTCACATTCATCACTCCTACTTTAATCCGAAACCATAGCTAGCTTAGATTATAGCAATGTAGAGGAAATACTTCAATAACGAAAAGCGCAGGCGGGGTGACCAGTGGAAAAGGAAGCTCGACTAAAACCGTCACGTCCTGTGACAACGTCGAGCGACCCCACATCGTGTGGGGCCGGATAAGCAAGATGGCGAAAATAAGCGTAGCTTATTGTAGTCATATTGCTTATCGCGCTAGGCCCTCCCCGCCGGAGCTAGATCTAAATCGAAAAGCGCAGGGGGCTTGTTCAGAGGCGTACGGATAAGCAAAATGCCGGAAGTGGCGCTAGCCACTGCAGGTAGTTTGCTTATCTCGCTAGCCTCTAGCCCCCGGAGCTGGATCTAGCGAAAAGCGCAGGCGGTCTGACCATAGTAAAATCGGAAGTTCAACTAAAACCACCACGCCCTTTGCCAACGTCGAACGCCCCCCACCTCATGTGGGGCCGGAAATGCAGCTAAAAGAAAGCAGAGAATATGTGGTAGATCGTGTAGATGATTGTATTGTAAACCCAGTTCACTACGCTTTCTAAGGTGACAGCTAGTCTTTGAAGACCACGGGCTTCGTTATGATCCTCGTATTGCTGTTGTTTTTCCTGAACCGATACTTGTCCGAAGTCTTTACCTAGCACTTGCACTTCATAATCCCCTGTTTCCAATTTTTCCGTTTGGACTGCTTCTTGAAATGTACCACTTGAGAAGCCTCGCATCTGAATCATCCCAATGCTGGCTTGATTCATACCGACCAAAACGCCGCCAAGGAATAAAACAATCATAATTAGAAAGGTTATCGTGAAGCGCACCATATCGGTCATCTCCTTATTTCTCCTTACTGATCTCCACTCACTTTTTCCGCTTGCCAATAAAAATCACTAAACACATCTGCAACGGCATCCGCACTTCGATAAAGTTCTTCTAACGTATTTTCCACTCCACCAAACTCAATAAGAATAGCATTTTGAGATAAGTCCTGATTAAACTTCCCATTCGTACCTGAACCCTTTTTCGTCATGACCCCTCGGCTTAGACCGGGATATGCCTCTTCCATTTTCTTATGAAGGTCATTCGCTAGTTTTAAATTTTGTTCATAATGAGCATATTCTCCACCAATTACGAAGAAGATTCTCGCAAATGACTGATCGTTTATATCAGTAGTCGTGTATTGTTTATCAATGGAGTCTCTGTGAAGGTCAAAATAATATTGTAAATCCCCTTCTGTACTCATTGCTTCTTGCACAACAGTCCTGGACATTTCATACGACTCGTAATACTCCATACCTTTGTCTTTCAGTTTCTTTGTTATATCTGTTTTGTCTACTTTAGCGCCAATGCCATTATCCTCTAAGCTCTGAGCCAAACGGTCACCTACAAGTGTAATATTCGCTTTAGAATGAAATGCATCTGTTGCGTCTTCTGGAAGGAGAGGGAAATATGACTCTCGGTTATGAGTATGGTAGATCAACACAACATCCCTATCACCAGTAGTGGGTAATGCTTGATCAGAAGAAGGTTGATCTTCTTGTTCATCTGGTTGCTCTTCTGTAACGATTTCCTTTTCCTTTTTATCGAAAATCTCCATAGGAGGAGCTGATTCGACTGCCATCGTCGTGTAGTTCGTCCCCTCACCTGCTACCACAATTTGACCATCAAATGCTGAAAATCCTGGCAACTCCCTACCTAAAAAAGAACGCGGATCATCAGGCTGTATACTTGTAGCAGTTTGAAAGATCATTTCAGAGATGCGTGGATCTTCATAGCCCTCCGGGTATGCCCCCTGAAATACGCGATTCTCCATGCTCATTAAATGTAGAAAAGAGGAACCATCTATCTGACTTGTCCACGTATGCAATGTTGATGAGGACAGCCGATAAGCTGGCTGTATAGACGTCAGTAAACCGATCAATAAAAAGACTCCTATTAAGCCTAGTAGGTAAATTCCACTTCGTTTATACCATTTTTTCAATTCTCTATGAGCAAGCGTTAAGCCTTTAGAATGCAATGAGGTCACCCTTTCTCTCATGTTTCCTAACTCTAGTAAACTCTATGAAAACTAGAGAAAGAGTAGAACCTCCTTCTACCTTATCTTGTAAAAGAATCTTCTGTGTCTGGCTCCACATCTTGGTGTAAGGCAGCATTCAACCCACTTGCGACAACATGAGCCATATCTTTCATGAACCCGTCCACTTCTTTAGGTGTCACCATTAAATTGTGACCAATAGGGGTTAGGACCTCTTGAATAAGTGCTCTCTTCTCTTGAGCTGACAATCCACCGATCATTCCCATTACAGCTTTGCGTTGTTCTTCACTTGGCAAATCTTCCTCAGTTAATTCTTTTCTCTCACCGAAATCCATACCAGCAGGAGTTAAAGACTTAGATGGTTTCTCTCTCTCATCCCACTCACGCCCAAAATGTTTTAGCATATAATCAATCGTGTCACTTGTAATGGTTACAGCATCGA
Source organism: Pontibacillus salipaludis (assembly GCF_014642405.1). GTDB lineage: Bacteria > Bacillota > Bacilli > Bacillales > BH030062 > Pontibacillus > Pontibacillus salipaludis. Next base: position 185,828 of record NZ_BMIN01000003.1, on the reverse strand, counting down.
CAACAGTAGGGATACCTAAAGAAATGACTGGAATCCCTAAGGTTTCTTCACTTAATTCTTTACGTTTGTTACCGACGCCAGATCCTGGATGAATCCCTGTATTGGAAATCTGAATCGTGCTATTCACCCGGTCAATTGATCGAGAAGCTAAAGCATCAACCGCAATGACAAAGTCAGGTTTCACTTTTTCAATTACACCAACTATAATATCGCTCGTCTCTATACCTGTTACCCCCATTACACCTGGGGTAAGGGCGGACACAGGACGAAAACCTTCATCAACAGTCTCAGGCTGAAGTTCAAACATATGGTTTGTCACAAGCAATTTATCAACTACCATAGGACCTAATGCGTCAGGTGTAACATTGTCATTTCCTAAACCTACCACCAGACATGTTGCGTCAGCAGCTACATTACATTTAACAAGTAACTCTTCTAATTCTCTCGCTACTACAGAAGCCGTATGATGCATAAGGCTAGTATCATGTTTTCGTATACCTTGAGATTCAATGGTAATATAAGAACCCGGTTTCTTACCGATTTGTTCTGCCCCATTTTCATCAACTTCTACATAAGTGACCTTTATGTCCTCAGCTTCCTTTTTCTCTTGAACGCGTACTCCCTCTCTGTTACCAGAACCTTGATCCTTTTGATCTGAAACCATGTCTTTTGCTTCAACAGCTAAATCTGTACGAATTTGAAACTGATCTAGATTCATTGACATGCGAAAACCCTCCGTTTTTTTACTAGGATGCACGTCCATTTTGGCTTTCATACATAATAGAAAATCACGCGGTATTATATTTATGTTGAAAACTGCTGTGTGCTCTGATAAAATGTCTCTTGTTCGAATAAATGCTCTATAAAGCAGGTTCAATTTCTCCAGGAGGTGAAAATAGATGGCTAATATCAAACAAGCTAGAAAACGTGTTATTACACAAAACAACCAGCGCGCACAGAACAACTCTTTCAAATCTGACGTTCGTTCTGCAATGAAGCGTGTTGACAACCTAGTTGATAACAACAAAACTGAAGAAGCTAAAGAAGCTTTCAAAGATGCTGTACAAAAGATTGATAAGGCTGTAGGCAAAGGTCTTATGCACCGCAACAAAGGTAACCGTCAGAAAGCTCGTCTTTCTCGTCGCGTTAAATCCGTTACAGCGTAAATAAGTCATTCCGTTTTTATGACCAACCAACAAACGATCCTACTAAGAGGGTCGTTTTTTTATGCAAAAAAGAGGATGCTACTATGAGTAGCATCCTCTTTTTTGTCGACGTTAAGATACATCAGCTGAAAGGGCCCTTACGTTTATAAGTGCTTGGGCTTGCTCGGGGACAACTCGCTTTCCTGCGGGGAGCTGGGAAGCCTCCTCATTCGCTTTCGCTCTTTGCGGGGTCTTCCCTAGGCTCCATATCCCGCGGGAGTCTCGCAGTCCCCGAGCAAGCCCTGGCTTTAAATTAGTGAACGGCCCCACACCATGCAGGCTCATTCCACGTTGTCCCAGGACGTGAGGATTTTTGTCGAACTTTCGCAGCCTCTTCGAGAAACCACCCCTAATTATCTCATGGGCAATCTCCTCAACGACTATACCTCTCTTTCCTGCCAGTGAAGATTGCAGATTTTCTTATATCACATGTTTCCGTTACACCATACTTGGCAAAGGTGGTTCGGGAAATTGCGAGACTCCTGCGGCAGTAGGAGCCTAGGGGAGACCCCGGAAAGCGTGGAGCGATTGAGGAGGCTCCCCAGCTCGCCGCGGAAAGGGAGTGATTTCCCGAACCACCTTACGCCCCAATAACGCATACGGAAACATTCTCTCGCTTTCAAAGCCAACTAAAAAAGCAACCTAAATTAGGTTGCTTTTTGGAGTTATGCTCTTTTCTTTTTAACATGAACAAGTTGATACAGGAGAAGTTCAAAGGCTAAGTTCTTTTCCATTCGACCTTGTTTCATCGATGCATCCGTGTCGGTAAGGAGTTGCATGATGGTTCCTAGTTGTTGTTCGTTAAAGCCGCGGGCTCGTCCTAATGCCATTTTTATTGCAAATGGGTGGGCTTTAATTTGTTGCGTCATCTGATTTTGTGTATATCCTTTTTGTTGAAGGAGTTTTGACTGATAAATCAGTCTAAATTGAGATGCCAATAGAGCAAGCAAGGCAATAGGTTCTTCATTCTGTTTCTCAAGGTCTTTATAGATCAATATGGCTTTCTCAACGTTTTGATTCATCACGGCATCTACCAACTTAAGAGCTGAAGACTGGGAGTTGTGTGCAGCTAACAAATCTGCAACTTCCTTTGTGATTGTTCCACCTTCTCCTACATATAACGCCATTTTTTCTAACTCGTTTTGAATAGACATAAGGTTTGTCCCGTTTTCTTGAATGAAAACATCAATGGCCGGGGATTCTATGTCTATATGTAAATCTTTCGCTAAGCTTTGCACCCAGCTAGCCATTTCGTGCTCTTTAAGGGATTGACAAGGAATGACTTTCCCTGATTTTTTCATTTGCTTAACGATTTTCTTACGTTCATCAATTTTCTCATAAGGTGCTATAAAAACTACAATGGAATACTCGGCAGGTTGTTCTAAGTAACGTTGCAACACCGAGACGTCATGTTCAATTTGCAATTTATCAGGTTTGGCCTTTAAAAAACTTGGATTTTTGCATAGCAATAGCTTTCTTTCTCCGAGGAAAGGAAAGGTTTCAGCATCCATCATTACTTCTTGTATAGGAACTTCTTCTAAATCATATACAGACAAGTTTACATCTTGCTCCTCATCTGGAACAGCATTTTTTACAAGAGCTTGCTGAATATCCTGGATGAGGTAGGTTTCTGTTCCATATAGTAAGTATACTGGATCAAATTGTTTCTTCTTTATTTCTTTAAGGGCATCAAAATATACCATCGTACCTTCCTCCATTCGGTTCTAACAGTATGGTATATGGAAATCGGAAGGCTTTCAAGTGTAGAATTATATATAAGTTTTAGCAAGGCTTATTATGCAGAAGAGGGAAATGGTTCCCATTCCCCCCCAAGTCATCTATATAAACGCATCACCTGAACCCCTAGGTAAGCCCAGGCGATAACGATGTTTTGACCGATACTTATAGCCTAGCCAAAACGAAAAAAACTATGGGTGTTAACTCTTGTCAACAAAGGGAACCGTATAATAACGAAATCTTCATGCATTGTAGATTTTTTTTATGAAACCGTTTATACTAATAACTGGTATAGGAGGGGTTAAACGTGAACGAGTTCAAAAAAGAAGTTCAATCACCAACGAACGACGTTGTAGACTCTGCCAAAGGATTCGCGTTTTCGTTCATCTTTTTCTTTGTCATTTTCGCGATTGGCGTGGGTATACGATTAATCGGCAACTAGTACTTAAGCAACACAGTATGAAAGAGGCTGTCAAACAGTCTCTTTTTTATGTTTGTATAAAAGAAGAAATAAGGGAGCATTTAGTACAGAATATCCTATGGCAAATGACTATAAAATGTACCTGTCCCACCAGAAAATTGATAGATCACCGCTCCTTTCTGATCTGTACGTATAATCTTCACCCCTTCTTTGTTCAAACGCTCTATAACCTGTTCGTGAGGATGTCCATAACGATTGTTAAGCCCAGCCGATATAAGAGCCACCTTTGGAGTTACAGTATCCAACCATTGTGCGCCTGTAGAAGTGTCACTTCCATGATGGGCAACTTTAAGCACATCTACATCAAGCTCATCTGCTAAGGAACTGATATCTTCTTCCCCTTCTTTTCCTACATCTCCAGTAAACATCCAAGCCATTCCACCAAGCGTGAAGCTCATGACTAAAGAGTTATCATTTTTGTCTTCTGACTCCTGAATTGGATAAAGAATATCAAAAACGGTCTCTTCAATAACGAAGCGATCACCGCCACTAACTTTCTTCCACTTCTCTTCTTTTATTGGAAGATCCCCTTTAAAAAAAGGACTTGTTATTAATGTATCGACACTGAATGAAGTGAGCACTTCCTCAGCTGCACCAATATGATCCTGATCAGCATGAGTCAAAAGCAACGTGTTAACTTTTTTTATCCCCCTTTCATGAAGGTAAGGCTCGATGATTCTTGTAAACGTATCATCTTCTCCTTCTTCTAACACACCTGCAGCATCGATCATCATGACATGCTGCCGATTGGGCCACTCGATAATGAAACAGTCCCCCTGCCCTATATCAAGCATCGTGACTCGTCCTGGCGAAAACAAAAACGGGACACTCGCCTCTGCTATTAAAATAATCGACAAACCAACGCCCCATAAAAAAGATTGCCTTTGCTTTCCTACTTCCCATCTCTTCATCATCCACACAAACGCGATTACAAATAAAAAGATACTAACAATGGACATCTGACCAGTTACCCACTCTACATCAAACTCATCCATTCCTCTAAGCGTAAGGAAGCATATCTCTAATGACTTCTGAAAAACAGCATCTAATGGTTGAAGCAAGGAAGGAGGAAGGATATTTACGCCTGCTAGAATAATGAAACAAACGGGAAGCACAAATATAGACATTAACGGGACAAACAGGAGGTTAGCTAAAAGAGACAGTGGATTAAAGAAGTAAAAAGATTGAAGTTGTAAAGGGAGGACAATTAATTGGCATAAGAGGGAAATCCTAAGAAGAGAATCAATTGGATGAACGCTTAAGCTGATCCATTTCTTTGATACAAGAATTCCAAAAGTGACTATAAATGAAAATTGAAAGCCCAATTGATGAATAAGCGAAGGTTTAAAAATAAGAATACTACAAAAAAGATAACTAATGATGTCTGTCATTGGCCATCTCTGTTTCATAAGTGATAAGAGCATAGCTGCTTCGGCCATACAAACAGCTCTGATTACAGACGGAGCGCCTCCTGCAAACAAAATATAAATGGGAAGAAGAAACAAGAGGCAAATGATTAACTTACGCTTAGTTAAAAGAGAAAAACGAAGGGTGAGATAAGAGAAGAGTGCAATACATAACCCGACATGAAGGCCAGATATAGCCAGTAAATGAGAAAGCCCCCAACGTTGAAAAAGCTCGATAGTCTCTTCCGATAAATCACGATCTTCTCCAAATACTAAGGCTTTTACCCATGATGATGTGAAAGGGGAAAGATTTTGATCTAAGTTATCTAATGCTTCTTTTCGTTTAGAGAACAACTCTTTATACCAGCTACCTCCCTGGCAATGTAACTGAGAAGGATCCACAATGATCGTCCCACGTACGCCTTTATGAAGCATGAATGCTTCATAATCAAATTCTCCAGGGTTCCGGGCAAACGGATGACGTTCTACTTCACCAGACAGGGAGCACTTTGATCCAATTTGAACGGATCTATGGTCCAGAGACGCAAATAGGAACGTATTCCATTTCTGTTTAGTTTGATCATCCTCAAAAATAAAGGAAGTATAGTCTGATGTAAATGTAGGATTTTCCTTAACAATACCATTCATTTGAACCACAGAGGTGGATAAGGTAGGAGAAGAAAGAGGTTTAAATGAATCAGTAGTGGAACATACAATAAAGAGAACACCAGATGCAAGTAATAGCGAGCGTTTAGCCGGACGGAATAAGATTACACCGCCCAGCACTAAAAATCCGCCCAACCAACTATAAGAAATAGGCGCGAGGTAAACGCCTAGAGCTGAAGCTATAGCAAGCCAATAGCCATTTCCTTTCACAGTCTTCCTCCCCCATTACGTTGTTATGTGGCGAGAGGAGAATAAGTTCATAGCCTCTTCTTTTAAGCTTTCTATTTCTTCTTTAGGTGCGCCTGCATGAGATAAACGTTCGATTAACCCATTAATATATTCAAGCTTTTCAAGAGCTTTGGGATCGACTCCAGTTTCTTGTACTTCTACATGAACTGTTCGTACACCAGCTTCCTTAAACAGCTCAATAGCATAAGGATGATTTTTATAATCTTGTGCGTAGTAAACCGTTTGGATCCCTGCTTGAATTAACGCTTTGCAGCAGTGAAGGCACGGGAAGTGGGTAACATAAATTTCAGCACCTTCTGTGGCGACGCCAAATTTGGCACACTGAAGTAATGCGTTCATCTCCGCATGAATCGTTCTTACACAATGGCCATCAATGACATAACACCCTTCATCTATACAATGGACGCTCCCTGAAACGCTTCCATTATACCCTCCTGCAATCATTCTTTTGTCTCGTACGACTGTGGCACCTACAGCAAGCTTTTCACAAGTACTTCTAAGAGCTAATAAATGACTTTGAGCCATGAAATACTGGTCCCAAGAAATACGGTTCATTATCGATCACCTTCTCTATTTTCATTTCCATTCAGTGTACTGCTTGTCCAGTTTTACGTCAATCGACTAAGGAACCTGAATATCTTCTAAAAATCCTTCTAATGTCTTCTCTCCAATACCACTGACTTGAAGCAGGTCATTAACATCTTGAAAAGGACCATTTTTCTCCCGATATTCAATAATAGCTTTTGCCTTGGCTTCACCAACACCAGATAAGGTCTTTAACTCTTCTAATGTAGCTTGATTAACGAAAACCTTGTCAGACATATTCCCTCCACCTTCAGCAGGGGCTGTCCCTCCCCCTTTGGCAAGAACGATTACAACCATCTCATCTTGGACACGCATGGCTAAATTAACGGATAAGGGATCTCCTGATGATGTAAGACCTCCCGCCAGTTCAATGGCGTCCTCCACCCTACTTCCCTCATCCAGATGGTATACGCCAGGACGTTCAACCTCCCCCTTAACATCAACATACATAATTGTTTTTTCAACTGATGCATTTACCTCAGTTGTTTTTTCTTCCTCCTTTTCTTTATGGTTTATTACGAACTCCTCATCAGGAGGCGAATTTGGCCAAAGCATCCAAAGGATAAACCCTGCCAAAACAGCTATAGATAGAAAATACTTGTAGATTCGACTCATAAACGAACTACCTTCTTTCATATATTTGTTAACGGAACAGTATTTGCATGAAGAGATTACCATGTAAAGGAGGGGACCTAACATGAAGTGGGGCATTATTGGTACGGGGAATATGGGCAAAATCTTGACAGAGGCTTGGATTGATTCTGGAATGATCGAACCAGAGCAGCTTTATGTAACAAATCGAACCCTTTCAAAAGCAAAATTATTACAAAAAAACTACCCAGGTATTACGGTTTGCGAAGGAGCTGATGCAGTAGCAAAAGAAGCCGACATGCTTTTCATTTGCGTCAAGCCATTGGATATTTACCCCCTTCTCAATAAAATACAACCTTATCTAACTGAGCAGCAGTGCTTAGTTTCTATTACAAGTCCTTATAGTGTAGAGGATCTTGAACATGAAGTGCCTTGCCAGGTTGTTCGGTGGATCCCAAGTATTACAAACCGCGCTCAATCAGGTGTAACCCTGTTAACATTCGGAGAACGTGTATCTCCTTTAATGAAAGCCTATGTGGAACAGTGTTGTAAAACATACTCTAAGCCTGTCCAAATTAAAGAAAACGTCACTCGTGTTTCCTCAGATATTGTATCATGTGGTCCAGCATTTTTTAGTTACTTACTTCAACGTTTTGTGGATGCGGCTTGTGAAGAAACGAAGATTTCTGAACATGAGGCCACAACTATGGTTACAGAGATGCTAATTGGCTTTGGAAAGCTTCTAGAGGAAGGACATTATTCATTACCTACTTTGCAAGAAAAAGTTTGTGTAAAGGGAGGGGTTACGGGTGAAGGAATAGAAGTACTTGAGGCAGAAATAGGGAAAATGTTTCATCATGTTTTTCAGAGGACTCATCGGAAGTACAACCAAGATAAATGGGAGTTAGAAGAACAAAAGCTGGATTAATACTTTATTCTTCATTATTCAACAAAACCCTTCAACTAAAATAAAAACCGGAGAAGAGTATTTACTCTGCTCCGGTCTTATTTTTTACATACGAAAAAAATCCGATCATTTTCTTGTTCATCATATCCCGCTTCTTGTGAGAAATCACTATGGATCCCTAGCACATCAAAGCCACAGTCTTGCAGCCATGCTACGTAAGTTGAAACAGGAAAGGTTCTTTGGTTGTGATATTCATCAAATCGTTCATATAGATCGTCTTTTTTTACAAAGAACGTTAAATCATGTGTAACAGAATGATCTTCTTCGTTCTCATCACAGAACCAAATGTAGCTTATATCATCTGTAACGGTACCAAACGTTTGACCGCTAAGGTACCCATCAATATAACCCGTTGAATGAACATCAAATAAGAACAAGCCCCCTGGTTTAACCGTGTCATAGGCAAGCTGAAATGTTTTCTGGATTTGTTGTTCGTCTGTAATATAGTTTATTACATCGCAGTAACTAATAACCATGTCATATCGGATAGGTATATCTAATGATGTTATATCTTGCTTGATCCATTCCACAGAAGCTTTTTGTTCTGTTGACTTCCGATTTGCTACAGCTAACATGTCTTCTGATAGGTCCACACCTGTAACGCTGTATCCTTCTTTAGCTAAACGTATCGAAATCTCACCAGTTCCTGCTCCAAGGTCTAAGATACGATTTACCTTTGCCCCAGTGGACCGAATCGAGGATTGGGTAAAGGATACCCAATCCTGATAAGGAACTTCTTCCATCAATTGGTCATAGATCTCAGCAAAACGACCATAGCTCATATTACACCTGGTCTTGATTTGGTGTGATTTCTTGCATGCTATAGGATGGCGCATCTCCCCATAGACGTTCTAGGTTGTAATAGTTACGCTCGTCTTTGTGGAATATATGACAAACCACGTCGTCTAAATCCACAAGAATCCAACGAGATTCTTCAAAGCCTTCCATGCGTTTAACAATCATGCCCTGCTCTTCTGCTGCTTCCTTAATCCCTCTTGCAATTGCTTGTACTTGTCGTTCGTTTGTTCCATGACAAATAATGAAATAATCTGCAATTAAAGACACATTTTGCATGTCCATTGCAACAATATCTTCTGCTCGTTTATCTTCACATGCCTGCGCGGCAATTTTCATAAGTTCCTTACTTTCCATTTTTTACTTCCCTTCTTGTTTGTTATTCTTACGCTTGGTTAAAGCGTTATACGCATAAAATGTATCAGGATAAATAGGTTGATTTTTACTCATTAAAAAAGCAATGGTATTTTTCGTTGCCATCCAACATCCATAATCTAAGCTCACCTGAGCGGCTTCTCTGACATCGTCAATACCAGGGAACTTACGTCCAGGCTCAATATAATCAGCCAAGAAAATCACTTTATCCAAGGGTGTCATATGCGTACGGCCTGTTGTGTGATAATGAATGGAATCTAATACTTCCACATCTGTAATCCCTACTTCTCTCTCTACTAGTAAAGCTCCTACAGGACCATGCCACAACTCATGATGGTAGTGCAATAAGTCCTTTGGTAAATAGGTTGACGTAATCCATTTCTTCATTTCTTCTGTCGGTCTGTATTTCGCATAGTCATGAAAGATTGCTGCAATTTCTGCCTTCTTTTCATCTACTCCATACACACCTGCTAATTGAATAGCAGTTTCCATTACCCTCACTGTGTGATCATAGCGCTCCTGCTTTAGGTGAGGTTTTAGTATAGCTAATGCTTCATTCTGATCCATACAATCCTCGCTCCTTTATATAAGATTCTACAGATTGAGGTAACAAATACCGCGCTGAGCGTCCCTGCATAATTCGTTCTCGAATAAACGTAGAAGACACCTCGAATACTGGTATATCAATGGTTTGAATAGGGTATGGAGACGACAGTTCGTGTCCTTTACGCTTGACCCCCACAAAGGTAATCATTTCGACTAATTCATCTATTCTGTTCCACTTTGGCAAGTATTCAACCATGTCTCCTCCCATTATAAAGTAAAATTGGATATCCTCAAACTCATCTATTAGTGTCTTAACCGTATCAAACGTATAAGAAGTTCCCGATCGTTCGATTTCAATTGTATTTATTTTAAAATGGGGATTAGAATTTATCGCTAATTGTGTCATCTCTAAGCGATCATTCACTTTTGTATTGGTTGCTGTTTTATGAGGAGGATCATTCGAAGGAATAAACCATACCTCATCTAGCCCAAGTTCCTGGTACACTTCTTCTGCTATGAGTAAATGTCCCATATGAGGAGGATCAAATGTACCACCTAACAATCCAATTTTCTTCATACTAAACTCCTTTTTTACGGTAGTTTAATCTGCTTATTCTCATCTGATTCTTTGTAAAGAACGATTGTATTTCCGATGATTTGAACAATTTGTGCGTCTGCTCCATCAGCAATGTCCTTGGCAACTTCGTCTTTATCTTCGAAGCAATTTTGCAAAATGCTGATCTTAATAAGTTCTCGTTTCTCAAGTACATCAGAAATTTGATCAATCATATTCTCATTTACACCTGTTTTTCCCACTTGGAAAATCGGGTTCAGATGATGGGCTTTTGATCGTAAAAATCGTTTTTGTTTTCCTGTTAACATGTTGTATCACCTTTCAATTGCTGTTCAAATTTAGTTACAATATCGTTTGCTTCTACAAACGTTTCTGTCCATTGTTCAAAGGCTAATGCCGCCTGATAAATAAGCATACCATGACCATTTAACACCCGAGCTCCTCTGTTTTTGGCTTCTTTCAAAAGAGAGGTCTCAAATGGTTTATACACAATATCACTAACTATGGCATTAGGCTTCACATTACGTAAAGAAATAATTTGACCACTTTCATTAGGAGTCATACCTACCGAGGTCGTCTGCACAATAAGATCGTAATGTGAAAGGTCCTCTTCAGCTTCTTCAAGTGAAAGAACAGAAGAATCTGTGCTTCCACAACGTAATTTACGCAGTGCTTCTCCGCGCGAGGCTGTACGGTTAGCGATATCTATGACAGGGGCACCGGCCTCCGCCAACGCTCTGTAAATTCCTCTCGCTGCTCCCCCTGCTCCAAGAATTAACACCTGAGTTTTCTTTAAGTTTGTATCAGAATATTCCTCAAGAAGGGAGCGAACATATCCTTTGCCATCTGTGTTATATCCAATCCACTTTCCATCTTGGACGTGAACAGTATTTACTGCACCAACAGAGGACGCATAAGAGTCTACTTCATCAAGATAAGGAATAATCTCTTCTTTATATGGCACAGTGACGTTAAATCCATCTACTTCGACCATTTTCAATGCTTGAAGTTTATCTTGCAATGCATCAGGACTCGTTTCAAATATACGGTAGGCTCCCTGTTCACCTTGCTTTTTAAGAAATTGTTCATGAATCCAGGGAGACTTGGAATCTCTAGCTGGATAGCCGACTAGTCCAAATAAATAGCCCACAGTTAAACCCTCCCTGTTTTAGATTAATGAAGATCGAAGGGAAACGCGCACACCTTCTGGTAAATGGGCCGTCACAGTAACTCCACCATGTGGAACTGTAATCCAGCCAAGTCCAGAGAATACAATATCAGTTTTATCTTCTAGAACTTGAAGGCTTTGTGCCTTTAGAGGTGGCAACTGTGACTTTGTATCCTCATCAGGAGGAGAGAGTAATTCCCCTAAATGAGTCTCGTATAGCTCATCTGCTTTTTCTAACTTTGTTCGATGAATGTTTAGTTGGTTTGAAAAGTAACAAACAAAAGAATGCTTCTCACCTTTCGTAAAGTCAAGCCTTGCCAGCCCGCCAAAATAAAGGGTTTGATCCTCATTCAACTGGTAAACCCGTGGCTTAATTTCTTTCTGAGGCGTTATAACTTTTAAATCCTTCTCTGATACATAGTGCGCCATTTGGTGCCTGTTAATAACACCTGGTGTATCAAATAGAGACGCCTTTTCATCAAGTGGAATATCAATAAATCCTAATGTTGTCCCAGGGAAATAAGAAGTAGTAATCGCTTCTTTCTCCCCTGTAGAATCTTGAATTAGATGATTAATAAACGTTGATTTCCCTACGTTTGTACACCCAACAACATATACATCTTTTCCGCGGCGTTGTTGTTCAATGGAGCCGGCGACTTCTTCCATACCTTCGCCCGTCTTTGCTGACACTAGGAATACATCATTCACTTTAAGCCCTTGTTCTTTAGCAAGACGTCTCATCCACTGTTTAACTTTATTATGGTTAACAGACTTCGGTAATAAATCGACTTTATTGCCAACTAGAATAATGGGCTTATTCCCTGTGAAACGTGGTAGCCCTTGAATAAAGCTTCCATTAAAATCAAAGATATCCATCACTTTCACAATCATCCCATCCGTATCACGGATTTGGTTCAACATACGAAGGAAATCGTCATCTGTTAAATCAACATCTTGCACTTCATTATAATGTTTCAATCGAAAGCAACGTTTACAAATAACTTCTTCTCGCTCTAGAGCAGAAGCAGGAGCATATCCAGGAGCTTTTGGGTCTTGTGTCTGAATCTCGGCTCCACAACCATAGCAAATTACTTTTTCCATTCTTTATCCTCCCAATTAAGCATTCCTCGACTTTTCATCCAACCTAAGATCTGGCGTTCAATTTTTCGATTGACCCTTGTCCATAAACCATCAGTCTGAACAATGGGTACAACTAGAACCGTATGGAACTCTGCGCGATTGCCTCCTAAAACGTCAGTCAAAAGTTGGTCTCCGACAACAACGATTTCTTCCTTATTTAAATTCATCTCTTTTCTAGCTTTGCGAAAAGCTTTCCCAAGCGGCTTTCTTGCACTGTGTATAAAGGGAATATTTAACGGTTCAGAGAAGAAAGTGACGCGACTTTCGTTGTTATTTGAAACGACTGTTACTTGAATATCGTTTTCTTTCATTAATTTAAACCATTGCACAATTTCTGGTGTTGCATCTGCTTGATCCCAAGCAACAAGCGTATTATCTAAATCTGTTATGATTCCTTTAATTCCACGTTCCTTCAATTCGGAAGGTCTAATTTCAAAGACAGATTGAACATGTTCATCTGGAAGAAACTTCTTTAACACCTTTATCACCTCGTTTTATGCCTATTACCGTACAAATGGACTACCTATCCATGATATAAAATTTATCATTCCCTTTCAAAAGAAAGTTTACTTTCAAATAGAAAAAAAGCATATTTTATGTGCAAACTTCTCATTCAGAAGAAAAACCGTTCGACAAATTCCTACAACATTCAAGTTGTGGATAACTCTATACACAAAACACACAAGGTAACCACCCCATTTGTGTACAAATTTACCAGTTTACCCACAACTTATATACAGCTGGTTGTGGATATGCATGGTGTTGTAGGCCAATATGATTCGTGATACATTTAGTTCACACTAAAACAAAACATAATCTTATCACATATAAAGATGAATCTACATAGTCAAGTAAAATTAATTGCGGGAGGTGTAAGCCAACACATTGTTGGTGAATGCTATGGAACATTTATCAGATGAATTGCTCATAGAATCATACTATAAAGCCACAGAACTTAACCTCAGCGCAGAGTTTATTAAGCTTATTGAAGAAGAACTACAACGGAGATCAATCATTCAGAATATTAAGAGAACAAGCTAAACCTTCCGCCTATTGCTACTTGCAGTAGGCTTTTTTTATTGTCACAAAATCGTCAAACTCATTTTAAATAGTATAAAGTTGCTTCTTACCTCTTTTTTTTATTACAATGGAGTGGATATTAGCATCTTGAAAACCGTATGTTAAAAGGGCATATTCTTTTATTCATATCGAGGGAGGACTTAGACTGAATGTTAACCGCTATTTTTTTACCACTGATTTTAGCATGTTTTATACCATTCCTAAGTAAATGGAAAGATTCCATTCACACAGGTTGGTTCGTGCTACCTATTCCCTTCAGTATATTTGTTTACCTTATCACACAGGTAGGTACACAATTTTCTCCTTTTGAGCGATCTTATTCTTGGATCCCATCCTTACAAATTAACTTTGACCTGTACCTAGATGGACTAAGTTTATTGTTTGGACTGCTCATTAGTGGTATTGGCTCACTAGTTGTGCTCTATTCTGTTTATTACTTACATAAGAGTGAACAGTTAGGCCATTTCTACGTGTATTTACTTATGTTTATGGCTGCCATGTTCGGAGTCGTATTCTCTGATAACGTATTTGCACTTTATACGTTTTGGGAACTAACTTCCCTTTCTTCCTTTCTTCTAATCGGATACTGGAATCACAGAAAGGGCTCAAGGTATGGAGCATTGAAATCAATGCTGATTACCGTATTTGGAGGCCTTAGTTTACTGGGTGGACTATTACTCTTAACAATCGTTACAGACACCACAAGTATTCAGGCTATGATGGATCAGAAAGAAACAATTATTAACAGCCCACAATTTGGTTGGATATTAGGATTTATATTCTTAGGTGCTTTTACAAAATCCGCACAATTTCCATTCCACATTTGGTTACCAGATGCGATGGAAGCTCCTACTCCAGTTAGTGCTTACCTTCACTCAGCCACAATGGTTAAAGCAGGAATATTCTTAATCGCCCGCTTCTTACCGATCTTCTCACTGAGCGAATGGTTCTTTATTATTGTTAGCACAGTAGGAATAGTTACCTTATGTTGGGGTTCTTATATGGCTGTTCGCCAAACAGACTTAAAAGGCATATTAGCCTTCTCCACTATAAGTCAACTAGGTATGATTATGGCTATGCTCGGGTTTGGAACGAAGATTGCTGTATTTGCAGCCGTATTTCATATCTTAAACCACGCTACATTTAAAGGAAGCTTGTTCATGGTCGCAGGGATTATTGACCATGAAACAGGTACACGAGATATACGCAAATTAGGCGGTCTCATGACGCTCATGCCTATTACAGCCACCCTAGCGGTGTTTGGTACTTTCTCTATGGCTGGCGTTCCTTTACCATTCCTAAATGGGTTCTACAGTAAGGAGCTTTTCTTTGATGCTTCCCTGCATCTTAAAGGAGAAGGTCTTGCACAAACGCTTGCTGCCATTATCCCTTACCTAGCTGTATTTGGTAGTATCTTTACATTTGTATACTCCATGTACTTGTTCTTTGGGACATTCAGAGGAGAATACAAAGAGAAAGAATTGCCTCAAAAGCCACACGAGGCACCGATCGGAATGCTTATCTCCCCTATTATCCTTGTGCTCTTGGTCATTACAATTGGGTTAATTCCTGAGTTGTTTAACAGTGCGTTAATTGATCATGTAGCAGAAGCAGTAAAAGGGGAACCGATGGAGAAACACATTAAGTTCTGGCATGGCTGGGACGGCACACCTCTTCATATGTCACTAATAGTTGTCGCACTCGGCGCACTGCTTGTTAGTTTCCGATCTTATTGGTCTGGTGTATATAAAGCAGTTCCAGGTGCATTAAGCCTAAACAAAGCTTACGACTGGTTAGTAGATCGTACTGAGAAGTATTCAAGCACGATTACTAACGGATATATGAACGGATCTTTAAGACGTTATGTACGCCTCTTGTTGATCGCTATCCTTCTTGGAACAATCGGTACAATGCTTCTTACGAATGGATTAGCTTTAAACCCAACAGATGTAGAAGACGTTACCTTCCCTGAAATGCTAGTTGTTATTATGATGGTGCTTGCAGCACTCGCTACAATCTTTACTAATAACCGTATCGCAGCTATCTTAATACTTGGTGTTGTGGGCTATGGTCTGGCCATCCTGTTCGTTCTTTACAGAGCTCCAGACTTAGCATTAACACAACTTATCATTGAAACGGTTACGGTTGCCTTATTCTTGCTAGTCTTTATGCACCTACCAGAACTTCGAAAGCGACATGAGTCAGCAGGCACAATACTGATCAACGCTTCTATTGCAATCCTGTTTGGTGCAATGATGACGATCGTCGGCATTTCTTCTTATAACAGTAAATGGTTTGAACCCATTTCAGATTATTTCCTTGAAACGTCTGTAAAACTTGGTGGTGGCCACAACGTGGTTAACGTAATCCTTGTTGACATGCGTGGATTAGATACATTGTTTGAAATTACGGTATTAGGGATTGCAGCACTTGCGATCTTTAACATGATTAAGCTTCGCCGTAAGAAGGGGGCGAAAGAATAAGATGGAAATGATTACGTCCCTGTTAGCGGGTATCCTTTTCGCAACAGGAATTTACAACTTACTGCAAAAGCAGTTACTACGCATTGTCATTGGTACGGCTCTTATATCTCACGGAGCTCACCTATTCATTCTGACAATGGGGAAGTTAAAGCGAGGAAATCCTCCTATTATTGTGGAAGGGGTCGAGAATTACGTCGACCCGTTACCACAAGCATTAATCTTAACGTCTATTGTTATTAGCTTTGGTGTCACAAGCTTCCTACTTGTTCTGGCCTACCGCGCAGCCAAAACGAATGACACCGACAATATGGACGAGTTAAGGGGTAACGAAAATGAGTAATTTAGCTGTTTTACCAATCTTACTACCACTATTAGCAGGTATTATCGTTGCGTTTTTCAACACAAAACTGACTGCGGTCCGTTTGTTCTCAAGAGTTGTGGCCATTCTTAACCTTATTGTTGTTTCTTATATCGGTTGGGATGTCTATCAGAACGGTACAATCATTCTTGAGACGGGTGGATGGAAAGCACCTTATGGAATCGTATTAGTGGGTGACATGTTAGCCATGCTCCTTGTGATCACAACAAACATTATTGCTGTTGCATGCGTATTCTTTGCCTCTAAATCTTTAAGTGATAAGAAAGAATCGTATTACTTTTACACGTTTTTCTTCTTACTTATTACAGGGGTCTCTGGTGCGTTTTTAACAGGAGACCTATTCAACCTATTCGTATTCTTTGAAGTTCTTCTAATGGCTTCATATGGTCTCATAGTATTAGGAGGAGAAAAGGTTCAATTAAGAGAGTCACTGAAATACGTGCTCTTAAACCTCTTCTCTTCTATGCTTTTTGTAACTGTAATATCGTTCTTATACTCAGTAGTCGGCACGGTTAATATGGCGCAAGTTGCTGAACGCGTACAAGAAGTTGAGCAAAAGGGAATCTTAACTACTATTGGAATTCTATTGTTCTTTGTTTTTGCTACGAAAGCAGCAGTATTCCCATTGTATTATTGGTTACCAAAATCATATATTGTACCGAACCCAGTTGTTTCTGCCCTATTCGGAGCATTACTCACCAAGGTCGGAATTTATTCGATCCTGAGAACATTTACGATTATCTTCCATCACGAAGTGGATATTACGCACCAGCTCTTCCTCTGGTTAGCTGCTTTAACCATGCTGTTTGGAGTAATCGGTGCACTTTCTACTCATAACATTAAGCTCATTGTTGCTTATAACATCATTCCAGCTGTCGGTTTTATGTTAATGGGAATTGCCCTGTTTACAGAAACTTCAGTAGCAGGAACCGTGTATTATTTAATTCACGACATGATCGTAAAGGGAGCTCTCTTCCTTCTCGTTGGTGCCATTGCCATATTAGCTGGAACAAGTGATTTACGGAAGATGAATGGACTCATTCATCACTACCCCGTCATTGGGTGGCTATTCTTTATAGCAAGTATTACATTAGCGGGGATCCCTCCGTTTAGTGGATTTATTGGAAAGATCCTATTAATGCAAGGCGGTTTAGAAGAGGACCAATATGCAGTCGTGATTATTGGACTTTTAACAAGTTTACTCATCCTTTTCTCTATGATTCGCATCTTCATTCAAGGCTTCTGGGGAGAGAAAGACGAAACATTTACTCCTAATAAAAAAGGAGCGCGAGGCTTTACATGGCCTATCGCATTTCTTGTCTTCTTCTCAATTTATCTAGGAGCCGGAGCAGAAACCGTTTATCCAATTGTTGAGGAGATCTCGAAGTCCTTATTAGATCCTACTCAATACATTGAGTCCGTGTTAAAGGAGTAAACCAATATGCCTTTTCAGATCGTATTAAATATTATTATCGCTATTATGTGGACGTTCCTTCAGGAATCGTACACATTTGGTAGCTTCTTCAGTGGATATTTATTTGGGATTCTGCTGCTATTTACACTGCAGCGTTTTATCCCAGATGAGTTTTATATGAAGCGATTTTTAAAAATTGTTAGCCTTATCTTACTATTTATAAAAGAACTCCTTTTATCAAATGTGACCATATTAAAATGGGTTTACAAACCAAAATTAGATATGGAGCCAGGGATATTCGCCGTACCTGTTGACCTTAAAAGCAATTGGGAGATCACATTGTTAGCGAACTTGATTACGTTAACTCCAGGTACACTATCTATCGCAATCTCAAACGATCATTCTTATATTTATGTTCACGCTATGAATATCGAAGACGTAGAAAGCGAGATCAACTCCATTAAAGAATCATTCGAACGAGCGATCAAGGAGGTGACAAGATAAGATGTTAACTGTTGAAATGACAAAAGATATGTTGCATGTGGTCACGGAGTTCTGCATCGTAATAACATCGATCTCTATTATCCTTTTGTTATACAGAGCTGTTGTAGGCCCTACAAACCCAGATCGTGCCGTTGCATTAGATACGATTGGGATTAACCTTATGGCCCTTGCTGGATTGATTGCCATCTATCTTGTTACGACACAATTAAACGATGTTATATTACTAATTGGAATTTTGCTGTTTATCGGTACTGTAGCCATAGCAAAATTCTTAGAAAAGGGTGTTATTATTGAGCGGGACATGGATTGAAATCGTTTGGGACCTCATCATTATGGTGTTCTTACTAGCAGGTACCTTCTTCATCATTTCCTGCTCGATCGGAATCATTAGGTTCCCGGACGTCTACACAAGACTTCACGCTGCTACAAAGGGTGCCACTCTTGGGGTATCTGGAATTATGATCGGCGCTTTTCTGTTTCTTTATATTGAACACGGAATGATTAGCGGGAAATTAATATTAGGGATTATCTTCGTTCTATTAACTGCCCCTGTATCCGGTCATATGATCTCAAGAGCTGCTTATCGCAGTGGAGTTCAGTTATGGGATCACAGTATTAAAGATGATTACAAAAAGGTCGTTGAATCAGACGATAACTAACTAAGAAAAGCGTTCAGCTGACTCAGCTGAACGCTTTTTTGGTTATGAAGATTATCAGCTTAGATGACTAGGGTCCGGAGGGCTTATACGGGGGTGAAACAATTTCCCCCTGGGTTGTATTTCATGCAGGACAGACACTTTTCTCCATATAAGCGCATAAGGTGACTATATAGGCCATTGCCTAAATGTTTATGTGGAGGTGTATGCGCTTGTCTAGTTTATTGTCTGCACTCGCCCTTTTTATTAAAGACACCCTATTCTTCGTATCTTACGTAAAAAACCATGCCTTTCCGCAACCCCTTCCACCAGAAGAAGAAGCCAAATGCCTGCAAAAGATGCAAGAAGGGGATGAGGAAGCCAGGAATCGACTCATTGAACACAACTTGAGGCTAGTCGCACATATTGTGAAGAAGTTTGAGAACACAGGAGAAGATAACGAGGACCTGATTTCAATTGGAACAATTGGATTAATCAAAGGGATTGAAAGCTTTTCTTCTGGTAAGGGGACCAAACTGGCAACCTATGCGGCTCGTTGTATTGAAAATGAGATTCTGATGCACTTAAGAGCTTTGAAGAAAACAAAAAAAGATGTTTCCTTACAAGATCCTATCGGTCAAGATAAAGAAGGTAATGAAATTAGCTTAATTGATATATTAAAAGCTGAGAACGCAGATGTTGTAGAATTGATTCAATTGAATATGGAAGTGGAGAAAATCCAAGAATACTTACAAATCTTAGATAAAAGGGAGAAAGAAGTTATTATCGGTCGATATGGGTTAGGATTAAAAGAAGAAATGACTCAAAGAGAAATCGCTAAAACATTAGGAATTTCGAGAAGCTACGTGTCCCGAATTGAAAAAAGGGCTTTAATGAAAATTTTCCATGAGTTTTACAGAAAGGAACACCAAAACACTTCTCATAACGGTTAGGAAATGTCTATCACAAAAGTCCCCTCTCCTTCATATGGTATACAAATACCTATAAGAGAGGTGAATACCTATGGGGTATTGTGGCTATGCAGGATACCCTTACACCCCCTATCCCTTACCATACCCATATCCACCTTATGGAGGTTATGGCTTAGGGTTAGCAGTGGTGTTGCTTATCTTATTGCTAGTTCTAGGCGGAGGGTATTATTATTACAGGTTTGCTTAAACAACAAAAAAACAGATTCAATGAACATTGAATCTGTTTTTTATTGGGACTCCTGATCTTGTAATACTTGGCTACACTTCTTCCAGCGTAAAGTGAAGAAAAAAGCCGCTCCCATACTTACTGTAGTAAGGCCCATCATAAGTGCCCCGTAATCAGATTCAGTTAAATAAGTGGTAATAATTGTTCCAAGATAAAAATACACACTTAATATCAGCAACGTTATAATAAAACGAGAATAGTCTTCCATTCTTGCTTTCAAGTGATTTGTATTCAAGTAAAAAACCTCCCCCTGTGTCCATTATAATAACACGGATACAGAGAGAGGTGATTAGTGAAATATTGGAATTATAATTGACGAAGCATACCTTGAATAAGAGTTGCCGCATTTTTTCCGGCTGTCTCTAAATACTGATCAAATGACACATTAGATTCTTTCCCTGCGATGTCAGACAAAGAACGAATGATGACAAAAGGCGTCCCATAATGATGGCTTACTTGGGCAATCGCAGCTGCTTCCATTTCAGCAGCTTGTAATTGTGGGAACTTACCTCTTACAAATTCAACGCGCTCAGCTTCTTGCATAAACGAATCACCAGTTGCAATTAACCCTCTTACTGTATGAAGATCAGATAACTCCTCAGCAGCTTTTTCAGCAACTTGTACAAGTTCTTCACTAGGCTCATAAAAGGCAGGCATATCAGGTACTTGTCCGTACTCATAGTTGAAAGCAGTCACATCCACATCATGGTGGCGTACCTCAGAAGAAATAACTAAATCCCCTACTTTCAACTCCTTAGCAAACCCACCTGCTGATCCCGTATTAATAATATGAGTAGGTTGATAACGCTCATGCAAGATCGTTGTAGCCATCCCTGCGTTTACTTTTCCGATATTAGATTTCGTAAGAACGATGTCTTTTCCTTCTAATTGACCCTTATAAAACGTACAACTGGCTACCGTTTCTTCGTGTTCAATCGTCATGTTACTCTTTAATAATTCTACTTCTTCATCCATTGCTCCAATAATACCAATTGTCAATTCTATCTCTCCCTTTATATCCTAAACCGTCTTTTTTCGATACTTTCTACTCGTTCTAAGACTGAGACTTATATTTATTTTCTTTTATGACTTCTACCTTCATGGGTTTCCATCCTTTTCCTTCTACCCATGCTGTATACACTCGGTAAGTCTTTTTATCAGCTTTATCAGAGATCGTGGCTACAGCTGTTTGATTATCTCCACCATTGTGTACCCTCCATAGAGTAGAATTATCCTTTGAAAGCCCAGAACCCAGGTAAATTGACTCCACCATTTCATTCCAGTCTTGAGTCGTATCATCAAAGGTAGCTACATGTTTACCTTCTTGTTCCGTCTGAATCGCTTTCCATTTATCTTGATACACTTCAATAACATTATCTTCTTTAGTAACCGAAGGAATATCTATGTACTCGTCAGAATCTACGGTTTGTTTCTCTGTTCCTTCTTGTTCTTCAGATTCCTCTTCTGAGCCTGATTCTGAATCTGAATCTGAATCTGAATCTGAACGATCTTCTTCCACATCTGATGGTTGCTCATCTTTTGAAGTTTCTTCTTTGTCAGAAGGTGAATCCTGAGTTGTTTGAGTAGCCTCTTCTTTGTTGCCTTCCTGCTCTTTGTCTTCCTTATCAGAATCCGTTTGACCCGCTTCATCATTTGGACTAGCAGAATTCATATTTACCTGCTTGCCATCTTCCTTTGCCTCATTGCCTCCAAATGGCCACACAATTATCCCAATCAATAAGACTACAAATACCAAGGCCAAAGTACTAAAGCCTGTCACTAACTTCGTATTCTTACGTTTCTTTTCATAAAGATTCACTCGACTCATTCTTCTTCCCCCTTTGATTCATTATACTATGCAAAATGGATAGAACCAAGATTCCTAAGAAAGGTTTTGTGTTTTTTGTCGATTGTTTACTAATTTTGATGAATTGGAGGAATAGATGGTCTTTTGTCTAATATAATGATTAAAAGAATAGATAATAAGGTGGTGGACCAAATGAACGTGACTAACTTTAACAAGAAAGCTTGGAATTTATCTCATTTCAGCAAAATCGGATACTGTAAAGAAGAGAAACGTTTATGCATCTACTTCCTTAACGGGTTTACGATGGAAGTATACGATGTGGAAGAAAAGGTTGTGTTTGAATTTATTATCAGTTTAGAGAAAGAAGCATTTATACGAAATATCTTGGTATCACACTATTGCATCTCTTTCTATGCAACCCCATTGCACGCCTGAAGGGACCCTACTCAAAAGCTGGGTCCCTTCTTTTCATTTCTTCCTTATTTTCTTGCTCATATATATAGGAAACCATGTCTTTATATACTGAATAGGTAGGCTCTGCTTTTTTGGAATTCAGTGTAACCACAACCATGGCGTACTTTGGTTGATCGTAAGGAAAATACCCTGCAAACCAATGATGAAAAATCTGTTTCTTCATGCCATCCTCATTTTCCACTTCGGCGGTACCTGATTTTCCTGCTATGTTCAACCCTTGTAAACTACTGGCTGTTCCTTGTGCAGTAGGCACTTGTTGCAACAATTCTTGTAGCTTTAGAGCACTATATGAGGAAAGACGATTATCCAAATCCTTATGTTCAGGAAATTCGATAAACTCTGACCCGTTCTTATACAGAATATCCGTCACGCCACGTACTTCCTTCTTAATCCCATCAGATGCAATCGTCGCCATCATATTCGTCATAGATAAAGGACTCATCTTAACATCTAATTGACCAATAGCCGTTTGTGAAATAGCTAGTGGTACCCTTTTCTGTGGGTCAGCTCCCCATATTTGATTGCGATCTTCACGCCCAAATTGCTTAAAATCCTTGAGGCGGAATAGGTCTCCCTTCCAACCCACAAAATCTGTTATACCAAGCTTAGTGGCATAATTCTCAAGCACATCTTCATCTTGAGACATCATTTCATTGGCAATCTTAGCAAACGTGTAATTACAACTTTGCGCAAAGCTTTCTTCAAATGTTAAAAAACCGAGTGAACGACTTGGCTCTTTCCCTTCGTTTATACTTAAATTACAATTATATGTCTCTCGTATGTTTACGTTAGGGTGCTCAATGGCAGCAGCAGCGACTACTGTTTTAAATACAGAACCAGGAGAATAACTTTTTATCATATGATTTTCATATCTATTCGGGTCATTTGAATCCAATTGGGGACGGCTAACCATAGTGAGAACATTTCTTGATTCTATATCCATTAACACTAATCCCCCCTCCTCCATTCCTGAAGCATCAATTAATGCTTCAGCTTTTTGCTGGAGACCAAGATCAAGGGTCGTTTTAACCTGAACAGGATAATACGGATCTTGTTGTCCTAAATAGTTTACATTTAGTCCAAACAAAGGATCCCCTTTTCCATCTACATGATATAATAACTTTTCTTCATCTTTAGACGACAAGAATTCTTCAAATGTCTCCTCTAACCCCGACGCCCCTTTACCTCTTACAACCCCTAAAAAGTGTGTTGCCACTTCAGGGTCTCCTGGCCTCGCCCTATTCACTGAAATCATTCCCGGAAAATTAAGATCTTGAAAGCCTTCATATTCCTTTTCAGTTAATGTGCGACCTAGTTGATCTGACACATAAAAAGGCTCTTCACTCTGAGTAATCCATTGCTCCAATTTCCAAGAAGGTTCATTCACTAGTGCCGCTACCTCTTCAATCGGAACATCTATATCCTTAAGAAACGGAAAAAATACAACGTCTAATTGAGGAGGATTCGTCACTGAAACTCCATTATGATCCAGGAAGCTTCCCCTCCCATTATGGAGAAGAACAGACTGCGTACGTTGTTCTACACTTGCTTCTAATAAATTTACATCTTTCTTACCGAACTGCTCTGTTGAGAGTAATTGTATGTCAGCTAATCTATATAAAAGTACGCTAAATAAAATAATTAAACTTATGGCTACAACTATCGTTCGCTTCACCTTCACAACGCGTCACCTCACGCATCATTATCTCCAGTCTAATGACGCACTAAACCTCCCCTTATAAGGAAGATTTGAAGTTGAGAGAATGCTTCCGTTTGCTCAAATTGAGAATAAGGTGGTACGGTAAATCACTCGCTTTCCGCGGCGAGCTGGGAAGCCTCCTCGTTCGCTTTCGCTCTCTGTGGGGTCTTCCCTAGGCTCCTACTGCCGCAGGAGTCTCGCAATTTCCCGAACCACCTTTGCCATATATTGAGGGAACGGAAGCATGCTACATAAGGATAAGGGGGCAGATTGTTGAAGCACCACTATGATCCAGCTGAGGGGACGTTATACAACTTCTGATTAGGGGTGTCTGGGGAACGGGGAGACTCCTGCGGGAGAAAGAGGTCGACGAGACCCCACAGAGAGCGCAAGCGAACGAGGAGGCTCGACAGCTCGCCCGCGGAAAGCGAGTCGTTCCCTAGACACCCCTAACACTCAATAAACGTAACGGCCCCACACACAATAAAATGCCTCAGTTTTGAGTGTTTAACAATCCTCCTCTATCTTGTACACGATTAAAGAATAACAACATAAAAAAGCCCATTGGAGAGGGACTCCGATGGGCTTGTCTGTCTTTATTTACTATTCAACACTAATAATCTTAACGTTGATTTCGCCACCAGGTGTAGCGACTGTAACTTTTTCTCCAATGGTATGTCCTAAAAGACTCTTAGCCATCGGGGAGTCGTTTGAGATTTTTCCTTCAAACGGGTCAGCTTCTGCACTTCCGACAATCGTATATGTTTCTTCATCACCGTCAGGAAGTTCTTGGAATGTGACAGATTTACCAAGTGAAACCTCGTCACTATTTCCAGCATCGCTTTCGATGATTTCTGCATTACGTATCATATTTTCCACTTGGGAAATACGAGATTCCACAAATGCTTGCTCATCTTTAGCAGCGTCATACTCTGAGTTTTCGGAAAGGTCCCCGAATCCACGAGCAATCTTGATTCGTTCCACAACTTCTTGACGCTTTTCTGTTTTCAAATACTTCAGTTCGTCCTCTAACTTCTGCAATCCTTCTTCGGTCATATAATAGCTTTTTTCTTCAGACATCTTCAATCACTCCTTCATACAATACAAAAGAAATACCCAAATCCTTATATAAAAATGAGCGGCACAATAGCTGTGCGCTCAAACTAAACGTTATTATTTTATAAAAGAAATTGGCGTTCTAGAACTACTACCACATATCATGGCAGATTTTTAATCCGTTTTCAACAATTTTATCTATTTATGCTCTAATTTCCCTTTTCTTGGATAATGGTCTTGATTTTAGAGGCCATTAAGTCGATTGCAACATGGTTTTGTCCACCCTCGGGGATGATGATATCTGCATACCGTTTCGTTGGCTCTACAAATTGAAGATGCATAGGTCGTACAACGTTAATGTACTGCTCAATAACCGAGTCAATTGTTCTGCCTCTCTCTTTAATATCACGCAAAAGACGGCGAACAATACGCACATCTGCATCTGTATCAACAAAAACTTTTATATCCATTAAATCACGAAGACGTGGATCCTCAAGAACCATAATTCCCTCTAAGATGATAACATCTTTAGAATCAACTGGAATAACTTCGTCTGAACGTGTATGGATTTTGTAATCATACACCGGCTTTTCTACAGATTCTTTTTGAATGAGCTTTTTTACATGCTCGATTAATAAATCGTTATCGAAAGCGAGTGGATGGTCGTAATTGGTTTTCAGACGTTCCTCAAACGGTAAATGGCTTTGATCTTTATAATAATAATCTTGTTCCATCATCAAGATTGTTTTGTCGGTGAACTGCTGAATAATAGAACGGGTAACGGTTGTCTTCCCTGATCCAGTTCCACCAGCAACACCTATGACTACGGGCTTATCACTCATGCTGCTTCTCCTTTCGATTGTTCGTACGATTATGTTTCGAGGCAATAGAATGATCTAGTTCCTATCACCTTTCATACTGAGCTCATTAACTGTTCATCATTATGCTCAATATTTATATCACTAGAAGTACCTCTTATTTCTCTATCTCTATTTCTTTACACTAATAGCTACTCCATCTCCAACTGGAACTATTGTGGTTTGATAATCTGGATGCTGGACGAGCCATTCATTATAGGTTCGTATTTTACGAGCAATTTTTGCAATATTAGAACCATCATCTGGATCATCTGCAACAAAGCCTTTAAATAGTACATTGTCAGAAATTACCATACCGTTTGGTTCTAGTTCAGTCGTAAATAACTCGAAGAACCTTTGATATTGCCCTTTAGCTGCATCGATAAACAATACATCAAATGGCCCTTTTGCTTTCAAACTATCTGCTAAATCAAAAGCATCTCCAAATAATACATGGACACGATTTTCTAAACCTAGTTTATTTATATTGCGAACAGCTTCGTTATATCTTTGTTCATCTCTCTCAATAGATACAACTTCACAATCTGGATAACTCTTCGCCATTTGAATAGCAGAATATCCAATTGCTGCACCGATCTCTAATATTCGTTTAGGTTGTTTAATTCGAATCATTTGCTGCAAAAATTCTATACCTAAGGGTTCCATAATCGGTACATGATTCTCGGTTGCATAAGATTCTATTGCCACAATGTCTTCTTCTCTTTGGTCAATAGTTTGCATCAAATAGTGTTCTAATTTTGGATCGATCATACCTCTTTCCCCCCTTAACATAGAATTAAATCATATATTCCTGGTTTGTCACAACCCTCTTATTTTAGCATAAAAAAAGTAGGAAATGCGAGAGGTTTTCCCCTCACATTCCTACAAATCTTAATTAATGTATTTATTTTTCTTTTTGTTATGCTCTTCTAACGTTTCAGAATAGTAAATCGTACCATCTGAAGATGCTAAGAAATATAAATTGTTTGAATCCAATGGGTTTACGGTGGCTTCAACTGCATTTTCTGCAAAGTTCGAAATCGGCCCAATTGGCAAGTCTTTTACGTGATAGGTGTTATAAGGTGATTCCACTTCTAAATCTTCGTACAATACTCGATCTTTATGTTCGCCTAATGCATACAACACCGTTGGATCTGTTTGAAGAGGCATCCCTTCTTCTAAACGGTTATAGAACACTTCCGCAATTTTTTGGCGATCTTTTTTGGTCTTGGCTTCATTTTCTACCAAGGAAGCCATTGTAACCCCTTCATGAACGGTTAATTCACGTTCTTTCATATTAGCGATATAAGGTTCGAGAACCTTTTCTGTTTTATTAATCATTTTCTCTACTATTGCCTTTACCGAAGGATCTTCTTCATAGAAATCATAGGTTGCTGCAAATAAATATCCTTCCAGAGGCGTTCTGATCTCAGGATCTAGAATCGCTTCCGTTAGAATAGATGGATGTTTATCAATTAACGATTCAATATACTCAGGATCATTCACTTGCTTCATAAATTCTTCTTTTTTTATACTCGTCTTTTTGGAATAAATATCAGCAATTTGTTCAACCGTTTTTCCTTCTGGAATGGTTACCGTTAATAAAGGATCTTTTACCACTTTACCTGTCTTTAATGCTTCAATGAGATCCTCAAGCGTCATAGCTTGGGTGAAGGAATATTCACCTGCTTGGAATCCTGATTCGTTTTTAAACTTCACATAGAATCGAAACACACGGCTATCCTTAATCACATTTTGTTCTTCTAAAATGGAAGCAATTTGTGACACGGAAGAACCTATTGGAATTTCTACCTTTTCTTTTGTCGTGTCATCTGGGTCTACCGGTTCTAAAGCGGAGCTTATGTAGACATACCCCGTAATCCCAACAACAGCTATTACCGTTATAACTACAGCGAGTACGATGGCTACGATTTTACGAACAGTTTTCGCTTCCGCACTACGCTTGGTTTGGTTATCTTTCATTGGATCATCATGATTCGACGAAGACATGACATTTCCTCCTTCCATCCGCTATATTATACTATAATTCCCCTTTATGTTTCTATCATTTGCTGAAAATTTACATCTTTTGATATTTATTTTGTCGTATTCAGAAAACTTGAAGTTGAGACATTTTATAGTGTTTGAGGCCGTTACGTTTATAAGAGCAAGGGCAGGCTTGGGGACAACTCGCTTTCCTGCGGGGAGCTGGGAAGCCTCCTCAATCGCTACGCTCTCTGCGGGGTCTCCCCTAGGCTCCTTCTCCCGCGGGAGTCTCGCAGTCCCCAAGCCTGCCCTGACGTTAATTAGATGAACGGACGAAAAGAAAGTGAGATTTCCACCAAAGCCGCCCACCCTGTGACAACTTCGAACGCCCACGTCGTGTGCAGCCCCGAAAAGCGAGTCGTTCCCTAGACACCTAACATTTAATAAAAGTAACGGTCCTATCCTTACTAAAATATCCCGGCCTCATATTGGACATAAAAAAGAGGCCCTTGTGGGGGCCTCTTTTTTGTTATTCTTGTTCGTCTACTAGTGTGTTTAGTACTTCTTCAACCATTTCCCACTCTTCGTCAGATTCGATCTGGTATAGAGCTAGGTCATCGTCGTCGTTTTCTTTTTCTTGGTAACGGAAAGCAAATACTTCAACTTCATCGTCTGATTCTTGTTGCTCTGCTGGAACCACGGCGATAT
Organism: Pontibacillus salipaludis; assembly: GCF_014642405.1. Classification (GTDB taxonomy): domain Bacteria; phylum Bacillota; class Bacilli; order Bacillales; family BH030062; genus Pontibacillus; species Pontibacillus salipaludis. Next base: position 157,043 of record NZ_BMIN01000003.1, on the reverse strand, counting down.
AAGAGTGACCTGTTTGGTCTACATCGAAGCTGAATAGTACTTCAAATAAATGTTCTTCACCGTTTTCATCTGGAATAATAATTCGCTCTTTTTCTTCTAAACTCATCGTAACACCTCAATTTGAATTAGCATCTAAATAACTTTGTAAAATCATTACAGCAGCCATTTTATCAATGACTTTTTTTCGTTTACTACGACTAACATCTGCATCTAGCAACACGCGTTCTGCTGCCATTGTAGTTAGTCGCTCGTCCCATAAAACCGCTGGAACGTTGAAGTAAGCTTCTGACTTTTCTGCGAAGACTTGAGAAGCTTCACCTCTTGGCCCAATCGTACCATTCATGTTTTTCGGAAGTCCAATAACTAGTTTACTCACTTCATGTTCTTTCATGTATGGTTCTAGTTTTTTAAAGGCATCTTCATACTCACCTTCTGTCCAGCGAAGGGTTGTTAACCCTTGCGCTGTCCAGCCAAAAGCATCACTTACTGCGAGTCCTATTGTTTTTTCTCCTACATCTAAAGCAATTGTTTTCATGTTAACCCTCTTGTTGTTGTTCTAGATAGAATTTCACTAGTTCTTCGATCAATTCATCGCGTTCCATCTTGCGAATTAAATTCCGAGCATCTTTGTGACGAGGAATGTAAGCAGGATCCCCGGATAATAAATATCCCACGATCTGATTGATCGGGTTATACCCTTTTTCCCTTAGAGCTTCATGAACCGAAAGCAAAACCTCTTTCACATTTTCATCAAACGGTTCTTCTGGAAAATTGAATTTCATTGTTTTATCCATGGAACTCATACAATCACCTCTCTATAGATGTACCCACATATCGCTTACGTGTAAGCTTCATTTTGAGAATACAGCTAGTTTTTTACTATCTATTTCCTATTATCCTTGATTTGCAACGGTTTGAACATATGTTTTTGCATAGTTTACCGCTTCTTCTACTTGATCAGGATTTTTACCACCAGCTTGTGCCATGTCTGGACGGCCGCCTCCGCCGCCTCCACACCTGGTCGCTACTTCTTTGATTAGATTCCCTGCGTGATATCCTTGATCGATTAGATCTTTTGTTACACCTGATACTAACTGTACTTTACCATTGTTAACAGATGCAAGAAGAATAATGCCTGAAGATACTTTTTGTTTTAAATCATCTAACATATTCCTTAGTGCATTCATGTCGGATACGTCGACTTGCTTAGCTAATAGGGAAACGCCTTCTACTTCTTCAAATTGGTCTAAAATAGAAGATGCTTCAAGGTTAGATAATTTAGCAGAAAGAGATTCTTTCTCTCTTTGTACTTCTTTCATTTCTTGATATAATCCTTCAATACGGTCTGGAACAGTGTCTGGTTTCGTTTTTAATAGGTCAGCTGCTTGGTTTAATAGAACTTCTTTTCCGTTCATAAACTCAAAGGCACCTTTTCCGGTAACAGCTTCTATACGACGAGTACCAGCGCCTATGCCAGATTCCGCAATAATCTTAAACAAACCAATTTCCGCTGTATTGTATACGTGGCAACCCCCGCATAGTTCTACAGAGTAATCGCCAACTTTAACAACACGCACTTCATCTCCGTATTTCTCTCCAAACAGAGCCATCGCGCCCATGTCTTTCGCTTCTTGCAAGGTATGGTTATCGATTGCAACGGGTATGGACTCCCATACTTTTTCATTCACAGCTGTTTCAATCTGCTCGATCTCTTTTTCAGAAACGGATCCAAAGTGAGAGAAGTCAAAACGCAAACGATCACCCGTTACAAGTGAACCAGCCTGATTAACATGTTCACCTAGAACATCTTTAAGAGCTTGGTGCAACAAGTGGGTCGCTGTATGGTTTTTAACAACGTGAGAACGATTACCACGTTCTACTGTCGCTCTTACTTGTTCATCTTTTTGAATCGTTCCTTCTTGAACGATCGCCCGATGTAGGTTTTGACCGTTTGGCGCTTTTTGAACATCTTGGACTTCTAGTGTTGCAGATTCCGTTTGGATATATCCTTTATCGGCAATCTGTCCACCACTTTCTGCATAGAAAGGAGTCTTCTCTAGGAAGATATAAACCTCTTCACCAGCTTGTGCCTCAGATGCGAAATCTTTATTCTTCACAAGCTCTGTAATGGTGGTATATGTTTCAAGATTGTCATAGCCAACAAATTCACTAGCTACTGTTACTTCTCCCAGCACACCTTCTTGTACAGACATAGAGTCTACTTTCTGACGAGCATTACGAGCGCGTTCTCTTTGACGTTCCATTTCTTGACGGAAGCCTTCTTCATCAAGAGTGAATCCTGCTTCGTGCACATATTCCTCCGTCAACTCTTTAGGGAACCCGTATGTGTCATATAAGCGGAACACTTCTGTTCCAGGAAATACACTCTTCCCTTTGGCTGTTTCTTCTTTAATAATTTCTGTCAAAATGGATAAACCATCGTTTAACGTTTCATGGAAGCGCTCTTCTTCATTTTTGACAACCGTCTCAATAAAGTCTTGTTTTTTCTTCACTTCTGGATAGAAATCTTCCATGATGTCTGAGACATGTTCAACTAACTTAAACATAAATGGTTCATGAATACCAATTTGTTTAGCATAGCGAACTGCGCGACGAAGCAAACGACGAAGCACATATCCACGACCTTCATTGGAAGGAAGCGCTCCATCTCCAACAGCAAACGTCACGGTACGAACGTGGTCTGCAATAACTTTAAAAGAAACATCTTTCTCCTCGTCTTTACCATATGTTGTATCAGCTAGCTTTTCAGTATGCTCAATAACTGATTTGAATAAATCTGTTTCAAAGTTTGTTGGAGTATCTTGAATAACAGAGACGATACGTTCTAGCCCCATCCCTGTATCAATGTTTTTCTTAGGAAGTGGTGTATACGTGTCATCTGGATTGTGGTTAAACTGGGAAAACACCAAGTTCCAAATCTCAAGGTAACGCTCATTTTCCCCACCTGGGTATAGCTCAGGGTCTTTTGGATCGTTTCCGTATTTTTCACCACGATCATAGAAAATTTCTGTGTTCGGACCACTTGGGCCTTCACCAATATCCCAGAAATTCTCTTCAAGACGAATGATGCGCTCTTCCGGTACACCTACGTCATCTTTCCACATGTTGAAGGCTTCATCATCTTCTGGGTGAACCGTTACGGATAACTTCTCTGGATCAAAACCAATCCAATCAGGGCTCGTTAAGAATTCCCAAGCATATTCAATGGCTTCTTTCTTGAAGTAATCGCCGATTGAGAAGTTCCCTAGCATTTCAAAGAATGTATGGTGACGCGCTGTCTTACCTACATTTTCAATGTCATTCGTACGGATGGACTTTTGCGCGTTTACAATGCGAGGATTGTCAGGGATCACGCTACCGTCAAAATATTTCTTTAAAGTTGCTACCCCACTATTAATCCAAAGTAGTGTTGGGTCTTCGTATGGAACAAGAGATGCACTAGGCTCAACGCTGTGTCCTTTCTCTTTAAAGAAATCAAGGTACATTTGGCGCACTTGTGCAGAGGTTAATGTTTTCATGGAAGGGGCCTCCTTATTATTTCGAATACAATCACGTATAGATCGAGTATGTACAATTGAACATAAAAAACTCCCGTCCTGCATTATATGCAGGGACGAGAGTTATCGCGGTACCACCCTGATTATGAATTCATAAAGGAATTCATCACTTCATGTAGAGAATATTGATCCTCTACCTTCACTATAACGGAGCGAAACCCGGCAGTGTTTACCTGCACTCAGGAATTAGCGTTCCATAGCCCTTCACCTAAAACTCCTTCCAGCCAAGGGAGTTTCTCTCTAGTCAGATGGTCTGCTATGTACTCGATCCTTCTACGTATTGTTTATCCGATTCTAGTCATTTGTTTATGCCAAAATTATAGAAAACAAAATGCGAAATGTCAACGTTCTTGCCGAAACATCTTTGTATGATGAATAAGGACTCGAATAATGGTGAGAACTGGAACAGCTATAATCATACCGATAATGCCACCGATCTCTCCTCCAATTAACAGAGCAAAGATAATAAGGACTGGGTGCATGTGAAGACTCTTTCCCACAATAAATGGTGACAATAAGTTACTTTCTATAAGTTGAACGATAAATACAGCAATAACGACGAAAAGCACCATTTTCGTCGACATCGTAAATGCAATCACCACCGCTGGCACTGCCCCAATAATCGGCCCAAAATAAGGAATAATGTTCGTAATCCCCATAACCCCTCCAAGTATTAAAGGGAACTTCATTCCAATCAACCACAACGCCAACATTGAAATCAAGCCAACAAATAAACACACAAGAAGCTGTCCACGAATGTAACTTCCTAAGCTTTTATCTATATCACGTAAGACTTCTTTCCCCTCTTCCCGATACCGCTTTGGGGTTAATTTATAAAGCGTTGTAGACATAATTGGATAATCTTTCAACATGTAAAAAACGAGAACAGGAATGACCGCAAGAATAATGAATACATCAAACATACCTGTTAAACGGTTTCCAATAGAAAGAATGAAATCCTCACCCAGTTGTTCTACATTGGTTAACATGACATCCATGCGGTCATGAACAGTCTCTGGCAGGAACGACGTACGTTCATACACCTCATAAATCCACTGTCTATACGTTTCGACAAACCCAGGCAAGCTTTCACTTAAGCCTTTAATCTGCTTTAAAAATAACGGATAAGCTTTATATACCACATATCCAATTCCACCAAAGAAGAAGATATATATAATCGTTATTGCAAGCCAACGCGGAACATTACGATGATATAACCCCTCTACTACAGGATGCAGCAAATAAGCAATACACAAGGACACGATGAATGGGATAAAAAGACGAAATAAAATTTGTAAAAACGCCTCATAAAAAGGAAAAAGTTTTACAATTAAATATACGATTAATAACACTAACAACACTAATACAGACCTATAGATCCATTGAAGCGTTAAAGATCCTTTCCCCATACATTTTTCACCCCACTCTCCTATTTATATTAGGTTGAATGGTTTATGAAGCTTTTATACCTATCGCTTACAGATTTTCTAGCAGAGCTTTTAAGGACCGTTACGTTTGATGAGTGATTGGGCTTGCTCGGGGACAACTCGCTTTCCTGCGGGGAGCTGGGAAGCCTCCTCGTTCGCTGACGCTCTCTGTGGGGTCTCCCCTAGGCTCCTTTCCCCGCGGGAGTCTCGCATTCCCCGAGCAAGCCCTTACGTTTAATTAGGTTAACGGACCCGCTGTCACACCTGATGACCCTAACCCCCCTCAAATTGCTTGTTTTCGTTCACCCTAATCTGGAAAAGGTGGGCCTGGAAACTGCGAGACTCCCGTGGGAAGAAGAGCCTAGGTGAGACCCCGGATCCCGGCCCTGCCGGGTGAGGAGGCTCACCAGCTCCCCACAGGAAAGCGAGTGGTTTCCAGGCCCACCTTCCACTCAATAAAGCTAACGGAAACTTCTCTCAACTTCCTAGGAATAAGCATATTTGAAAATAAAAACAGGCCCCGCGGTGGCGGGGCCTGTTTCTTTATTTAGCTTAGCGGAAAGCTTTACTTACTCTCTTACGCATACGCTTCATTGACCGTTTTGAGAACATATCGGAGAAGTCTTTCTTGCGACCTCTTTTCGACCTGGAGTAAAGTGCGGCTGCGCCCACTCCAAGTGCTGCAAGAGAAGAGAACGTTCTGTTCATTCGCTTCACCACCCGTAAATGGATTTACCATTGGGCTGTTTGCTCTTCGTCTCCAAACAAGTCATCTAGAGAGCTTAGGGAGCCATCTTCTTCAACTTGGTGTACGTGAACCTTGCCTTTAGTAGTTGAAAGCTCTATAAAGCAGGTCCAACAGTAATATTGGTTATTCCCAATTTTCCCGATATCTTTTCGCTTACAGTTTGGACAATGCATGTCGGCAACTCCTTACTTGTGTAAGTTCTAGTTGCCATTATTGCCCAGAAAAAGATCAGTCATACACTTTTTCAGATGAATTTACTGGCACCCAATGGTATGTTCCACATTAAATCATTCGTGGAACAGTTATAGTATGTGCGGTTTACATGAAGTCATAAGGGGAAAGTTCTTCCTCATCCAGATCTTCTTCATCTTTCACTTCTGCTTCCATATAAACTTTAATTTTATCAGGTAAATCCGTGAAACGGCGATTCGTGTCCACCGTATCTACTCCTCGCTTAAAAGCTTCCTGGTCTCCGCAAATAATAAGTGATTGTTTACTTCTTGTTACAGCGGTGTATAGAAGATTTCTCTTAAGCATACGGCTATAACCTCTCACTACAGGTAAGATGACAATGGGAAACTCGCTCCCTTGTGACTTATGAATAGAGGTACAGTAAGCATGCATGAGTTGATTAAGATCCTTTCGAAGGTATTCCACTTCTTTCCCTTCAAATGAAACAACAAGTTTTTCTTTTTGTTCTTTCGTTTCATCAGCTCTGTAAATCGCGACGATCTCACCAATATCCCCGTTATATACACCAGACTCAGGTTGGTTCACAAGCTGGATGACTTTATCACCGGAACGATAGGTCAGATCATCTTTCATTTTTATTTCCCTACGCTGTCTAGAAGGTGGATTAGCTAATGCTTGAATTTCCTGATTCAGCTGATGAATGCCATTTTTTGTTCGATACATAGGTGCAAGGATTTGAATATCCTTCAATGTGTGTCCTCTTGCCATTGCCTTTTGATAAACTTGCTGAATGACTGGTAGCACTTGCGGCTCATGACAAGTGATAAATGAAAAGTCATGAGACTTAGCTAAAGACCCTTCGTCACATTTCCCTTTTTTCATGTCGTGTGCCAATCGAATGATTTGTGACCCTTCTTTTTGACGATATACTTCTTGAAGCTGTGTGGCTGGTATGTAATCTGTCGACAATAAGTCAGATAATACTTGTCCTGGACCGACAGATGGCAATTGATCTTCATCCCCAACCAATAACACCTGCATATCAGAAGGAATCGCGCGAAATAGTTGGTTCGCAAGCCAAATATCAACCATAGAAAATTCGTCTATAATTAAGATCTTCCCACTCAGTTGGTTATTCTGGTCTTTGTCAAAAGATTCCCCACCTGTCCACCCAAGCAAACGGTGAATCGTTACAGCTGGTAAGCCTGTTGACTCATTCATACGTTTAGCGGCTCTTCCCGTTGGGGCCGTCAGAAGGAATGGGAACGGTTCATCTTTGCCATAATCAGCAGGTTTTAAAGACTTTCGCTTCAATTTAGCATAAGCATTTACAATTCCTTTAATGACCGTGGTCTTTCCTGTACCCGGTCCACCTGTTAAGATCATCATTTTAGAATGGAGAGCTTTCTCAATCGCATCGAACTGCTCTTTCCCGTAACTTATGCTCTCTTCTTCTTCAATTTCTCCAACTACTTTCATTAACTCTGCTTGTGTAAATTCTTCTTCAAGTTCTGAGAGCATAACTCTGTGAAGTTGCTTAGCAAATCCTGCTTCCGCAAAGAAAAGAGATGGCAAATAAACCTTCTCTTGCTCCACTAACACTTTCTCATCTTCGACAAGTTGTGCTATTTCTCGGGAAATAATCTCGTGTGTAATAACACCAGATGAGCCTTGTAAAATGCTTAATACTTCATCTTGCAAAGCTTCAAACGTCATATAAACATGCCCATGACTGCTGCCTTGATTTAAGGCATACATACAAGCTGCTTGAATCCTAGTAGGGTGATCAAATGCAATATTGTTCTGAGAAGCTACTTCGTCTGCTCGTTTAAACCCAAACCCCTGAATATCAAACACAAATTGATAAGGGTCTTCCTGTAGAATTTCAAGCGCTTGATCTTGATACGCTTCATATATTTTCTGAGCCATTTGTAAGCCAAACCCATATTCGGATAATCCAATAACAATATGCTCAAAGCCCTGATGCTGTTTCAAATCAGCAACAAGCCTGTCAGCTTTATCTTGTTTCAGCCCAGGTACATCCTTCAACACAGAAGGATCTTGAAGGATGCGACTAATGGTTTGTTCTCCAAGTATAGCGACGATGTTTTCTGCGGTTCGTTTTCCTATTCCATAAAATAAATCACTTGAGAGGTATCCCACTATGCCCTCTTTAGATGTAGGAACTTCCTTTTGATAATGATCCACTTGGTACTGCTCGCCAAATTTCGGATGGTTTGTCACACGCCCGTAAAACGTATATTGCTCTCCTTCATCTAATGGTGAGAAGTGTCCTTTTAATACGATTTCCTTTTCATCAAAGGATTCATTTGTATCGATGATTTTAACCAGTGCAATGGAAAAGTGTTCTTCATCATTATGGTAAATCATCCGCAGAGGTTCCCCTTTGATGAAGCCTTTCTCCGGTTCAAAATTCTCTTCTAATTGCTTCTCCATTGCCATAGGGTTCTACTCCTTTTATTCTCCCTGATTTTGCTCTAGCAGCTCTTCTACTTTAGCTTTTGCATTGGCTGCCAGCATGTGATCCGGCTGAATATCAATAGCCAGTCCAAAATGTTTCAAAGCTTGTTCCGGGTCTTCTTTATAAAGATAGGATACGCCTAAGTTATAATGAGCATCACTGTGTTCAGCGTTTAGCGTTAGAACTTTCGTGAACGTTTGGATTGCTTCATCTATCATACCTACTTGCGCAAGACAAAGGCCGTATTGAAAATGCACTTCTGCATCATCAGGTGAGAGCTCTGTAGCACGTTGTAAATAGGCAAGAGCAAATTTGAATTGCTCCTGATACAATAAACTTAGTCCAAGCATATAATAGGCATCGCTCTCTTCCAAGCCTTTTTGAATAGCTTTTTGAAACGGTTCTACAGCTTCTTCGTATTTTTCTTGTTCATAATAGACATTACCTAGTCCGTAATGAGCCGTTGCAACGTCTTCATTCAACTCAATCGCTTTTTTGAAGAATCGCTCAGCTCGCTCCCGATCATTCATGTGTAACAAGAGATTTCCAAAGTTCACATAACCTAATGGTTCATTTGGGTTCTCCTCAATAGCTTGCGTAAATGCCTGCGCTGCTTCTTCATATTGTTGCTCCTGCATATATTGAATACCTTGTGTTAAGTAATCCATTTGTAATTCCTCCTACATCAAAATCCTATTTATTATCTTCTAATGAATTAATGGTTTAAAAACGCTAAAGAAAAAAGCTCTTCCTCTCTCAACATTGTATCAGATATTTTATTTATGGACTTGGTCGCATAAGAAAGAGCAAATGATTTCAATCCAAACAAAGCACCTTTAAAAAAAGAGGTGCCCCATAACGGCGCCCCTTTCATGACCTACTATACGTCATGGGGGGTATACTCGATTAGGGACATCCTCTTATATTATCCTACATATGTTAGATATTCGCCATTTTTCTCAATTTGATCAATTGTTCCGCCGCCAAGACAAACTTCGCCGTCGTAAAATACAACTGCCTGCCCCGGAGTCACTGCTCGTTCTGGCTCATCGAATACAACTTTAACTCGTCCATCTTCAAGTGGGGTAACGGTAACTCCACTATCTTTTTGGCGATAACGGAATTTTGCAGTACACGTGAACGTTTCGGTTGGTACGACACCAGTAGCCCAGTTCAATTCAGAGGCTTCAAGACCATCTGAATATAAATGATCGTTATGGTAACCTTCTCCGACGTAAAGGATATTCTCTTTTACATCTTTACCAATTACAAACCAAGGACCACCCGGACCTCCAATTCCCAGACCTTGACGTTGGCCCAATGTATAATACATTAACCCATCGTGCTTACCTTTTACTTCTCCGTCCATCGTCTCCATATTCCCTGGTTGAGCAGGAAGATATTGACTAAGGAATTCTTTGAAATTACGCTCTCCGATAAAGCAAATGCCTGTTGAATCTTTCTTAGTGGCTGTTGCCAAATCATGTTCTTTCGCAATTTCACGAACTCGTGATTTATCAATATGCCCAAGCGGGAACATAACTTTAGAAAGGACATCTTGAGAGAGTTGATTTAAGAAATAAGTTTGATCTTTATTCTCATCAATACCTCGTAGCATTTCATAGCGCTCTCCATTATGCTGAACTTGCGCATAGTGTCCTGTAGCTAAATAATCGGCACCAAGAGACATAGCGTGATCCATAAAGGCTTTGAACTTGATCTCTTTGTTACACATTACATCTGGGTTTGGAGTACGCCCTTTTTTATATTCATCCAGGAAATAAGTGAAAACTTTATCCCAGTATTGTTTCTCGAAATTCACTGCATAGTAAGGGATATCTAATTGATTACAAACACGAATAACATCATCGTAATCTTCTGTAGCTGTACAGACTCCATTTTCATCTGTATCATCCCAGTTTTTCATAAAGATCCCTACTACATCATATCCTTGTTCTTTCAAGAGAAGTGCAGCAACAGATGAGTCAACACCACCTGACATGCCGACGACTACCCTTGTATCTTTCGGATCTTTCATTGTTGTCACCACCCTAGGTTGTCTTTGTTACTCGCTTCACGATAGAAGCAACTTTTTCTGCTCCTTCACGAACATTATCTTCTGTGTTCTGAAGGCCAAAGCTAAATCGAATCGAGTTTCGTGTACGCTCATTTCCTTCGCCAAACATTGCACTTAATACATGAGAAGGCTCAATGGAACCCGCAGTACAAGCAGAACCACTTGATGCGGCAATACCCGAGAGATCAAAGTTAGTAAGAAGCGTCTCTACGTTCGCACCAGGGAAACTAACGTTTACAATAGTTGGAAGGTTAATGCGGTCCCCGTTCACTTCAAAAGAAACATCTTGTTCTTTCAGTGTATCCATAAAAATCTTCTTATACAGCTTGTATTGCGTAAGACGAGCTCTTTGCTCTTCTTCAACAAGCTCCACAGCTTTAGCAAGACCAGCTACTGCTGCTGTATTCTCAGTACCAGGACGACGTTTTCTCTCTTGCTCGCCACCATGTTGTCTTGCTTCAAGGAGGATCCCTTCCTTGGCATATAAACACCCTACACCTTTTGGTCCATTAATTTTATGACCAGAGAAGGTGAGCATGTCTACATTTAAAGCACTCACGTCAATAGGCATTGTTCCAAACGCCTGAACCGCATCTGTATGGAATAGCGCCTGATGATCTTCAAGAAGAGCTCCCATTTCTGCTACAGGTTGGATCACACCTGTTTCGTTATTAACATACATAACAGAAACAAGTATTGTATCCTCTCTCAGTTCACGTTTAAAGTCATCAATTGAAATCCGGCCTGATTCAGTAACCGGTAAATACGTTACATCAAAACCTTCAGATTCAAGATATTCAGCTGCATGTAATATAGCATGATGTTCGATAGAAGTTGTAATAATATGCTTACCATTGTGCTGGTTCGCCTTTGCTCCTCCTATTAGAGCAAGATTATCCGCTTCAGTACCACCACTTGTGAAAATAATATCTTTTTCATTCGCATTTAAAAAGGAAGACACCGATCGGCGAGCGTCATCTAATATCTTACGCGCTTTGCGCCCATAGACATGAACACTTGATGGATTCCCAAACGTCTCTTCCATCACAGGAACCATTGCCTCAATGACTTCCTTCCTCATAGGAGTTGTTGCCGCATGGTCAAAGTAAATTGTATTCATATAAGAGACCCTCTCATTTCTTTAAATATAGAACATGTACGCTTCTTGCTCATCAGAATCGTCATGTTGAGCAAGGTCGTGCAACGTTGTCGTATCTAGAACATCTTTCACAGCATCACGGATCCGCATCCAAAGCGCTTGTTTCGCCGGCTCTTCGTCTTCGATACCCTCAACTGGACTGATTGGTCCTTCTAGTACCCGTATAACATCACCAGAAGTAATTTGATCTGGGTTTCTTGTTAACATATAGCCGCCATATGCGCCACGAACGCTTCGTACTAAACCTGCATTTCTAAGAGGAGCAATAAGCTGCTCCAGATAGTGTTCGGATAAATTGTTTTCTCGTGCAATGGATTTTAAAGATATCGGACCATCACCGTATTTCTTGGCTAGCGCGATCATGATGGTCAGACCGTAACGTCCCTTGGTAGAGATTTTCATGAGCTTCACCTCTTCGTATCATATAGTCTAATAATTTCTTAGTTTGGGGTAAAGAATACCCAACAATCGTTCCAAGACCTAGTGCGATGACGACCGTGCCGACACCAACTGGTCCCCCTAAAAGCCAACCTAAAAGGAATACTGTCACTTCAATACCATTTCGTACCCATTGGACTTTCCAGCCAGTTAGGTCACGGATTACTAACATTAAACCATCTCGTGGACCAGCTCCTAGCCCTGGAGCGACGTAAATCCCAATTCCATATGCCAATACCGTAATCCCCAATAAGAAGACAGCCATGTTACTCCATAAAGTTTCCGGGGACGGTAGCACGTAGTTAAAAATATCAATGAAGACACCAATAAGAAGCATATTTAATATTGTACCAATTTGGGGCCATGATTTTGTGACAATCGATGTAAAACCGACAACCACTAAACCAGCAATAATGGACCAGGACCCAACGGTTAATCCGAATTGTTCATGAAGACCTACATGAAACACATCCCAAGGCCCAATTCCAAAACGGTCTGCTTTAATCGTTAGAGATATCCCTAACGCTAGAATAATAAGCCCTACAACAAAAAAAGACCAACGTATAAATGTTGCACGTTGAGTAAATGTTTGCTTCTTCACCGGATCTTTTGAATGAACACGTTTATTCTCTGTAGTCATATTCATGATCCTTTCTGTTTTCTAGAGAGCTTAATCACTCCTATTTTAACACCAATAGATATTATAGCACGAATAGCAACCTTCTTGCATTTTATCGCCTATATCTTTACCCTTTAAGAATAATCCATAGATTGCAAAGTTTAAGAAAATGTTTCCGTTAGCTTTAGTTGAGTATAAAGCGGCCCCAGCAACCAAGTTGTCCCTGAGCAAGCCCAAGCACTCATCATAAGTAACGGCCCCATACTGATAGATGAATAAAATCAGATTGTAAAGGAGTGTGTCCCTTTGAGCCAACAACCTTTAGCATTTCGTATGCGACCGAAACATATTGACGATATTATTGGACAGAAACACCTTGTAGGAGAAGGGAAAATGATTCGTAGAATGGTAGATGCCAAACGTTTAGCCTCTATGATTCTTTTTGGGCCTCCAGGTACAGGCAAGACTTCCATGGCGATGGCACTTGCAAAAAGCTTAAACTTGCGCTTTAAAACCTTAAATGCTGTCGTAGATAAGAAGAAAGACATGGAGATCGCTGTAGAAGAGGCCAAGATGTCCGGTCAACTGGTCCTGATTCTGGATGAAGTGCACCGACTGGATAAAGGGAAACAAGATTTCCTTCTTCCACATGTGGAAAGCAATTTAATTACGCTTATTGGCTGCACAACGAGTAATCCATATCATTCCATTAACCCAGCTATCCGTAGTCGTTGTCACTTATTTGAAGTAGAACGGTTAGATATTGAAGATGTGAAAGGTGCCATTAACCGAGCCATTGCTGATGAAGACGAAGGGCTAGGCCACTTGGATATCCATGTATCGAACACAGCCATGGATCACTTCGCTCATTCTGCAAATGGTGACTTGCGAGCTGCATTGAACGGGCTAGAACTGGCAGCTTTTTCAACGCCTGAGAATGAATTTGGACAAATAGAAATTGACCTTGATACAGCTGAACAGTGCATGCAAAAGAAGAGTTTCTCCCATGATAAAGACGGAGACGCTCACTATGACGTGCTCTCAGCTTTCCAAAAATCGATCCGTGGTAGCGATGTTAATGCTGCTCTACATTACTTAGGCAGACTCATTGAAGCAGGGGATCTTGATAGCATTGCGCGTAGAATGGTTGTGACCGCTTATGAGGATATAGGATTAGCTAATCCGCAAGCAGGTCCAAGAGCAATGGCAGCGGTTGAAGCAGCCGAGAGACTCGGGTTCCCCGAGGCCCGCATACCTTTAGCCAATGCAATTGTAGAACTTTGTTTGTCACCTAAATCAAACTCAGCATACAAAGCACTAGATTCTGCCTTGTCAGATATACGTAAAGGGAAAAGTGGTGAAGTACCAGCCCATCTTAAGGACGCTCATTATAAAGGGGCAGAAAAGTTAGGAAGAGGAATTGAGTATCAATATCCACACAATTATGAGAATAGCTGGGTTGATCAGCAATACCTTCCTGACTCTATTAAAAACGCCCTCTACTATTCACCTAAGAAGACAGGTAAGTTTGAAAAAGGGCTTGCTCAAGTGTACGAAACGATCCAAAAACAAAAAAAGAAGTAAATATTTGTATAATCCCAGGTATATTTTCATTCTTCTCTCCCCATAATAGGAACAACATTAACAAACTAGTTCTAGTAATTTCATTGGTTTATTAGAAAAGGAGAGAATGATTATGGTAAAAGTAAGACAAGATGCCTGGTCTCATGAAGATGATTTACTATTAGCAGAAACTGTTCTGCGTCACATCCGTGAAGGCAGTACACAATTGAGAGCTTTCGATGAAGTGGGTGACCATTTAAATCGTACATCCGCAGCTTGTGGATTTCGTTGGAATGCCGAGATCCGTAAAAAGTATGATCAAGCTATTGATTTAGCTAAGCGTCAGCGCAAAGAAAAGAAACGTGCTCTTGCTAAACAACAAAAAGTTGCTACAACATCTACACCAACATATACAAGGGAAGAACACCAACTTCCGGCACCTGCTTCTTCTCTAGTTGTGGAAGAAGAAGAGTTAGAGACTGTGGCTATGGAATCAAAAGACTACGCAGCCACCGCCGTCTATCAGGAAGAAACACCGATTGTTTCGTTTGATCACATCATTCGTTCATTAAAAGAACTAAAACGCCAAACACAAACTACGAACCAATCAAAATCTCACATGAAGCAAATTGAAGAAGAAAACAAGCAGTTACAAAACGAAAACAATCAACTACAAAATAAACTCCGTAAAATGGAGAAACAATACCTTATGATTCAAGAAGACTATCAAGTATTAATGCAAGTTATGGATCGAGCTCGAAAAATGATTGCATTTGATGAAGACGAACAGTTCTCCTCTAAGCCCGCTTTTCGTATGGAGAAGAACGGAAATCTTGAACAAGTAGCTCGCTAAGAGCAAACAAAAACCCGGCTTTTGCCGGGTTTTTTAGTAGCGTTCAATATTTATGGGTTTTAAGATCTCTTGTACAACATGACTAGCCATAATTAATCCTGCTACTGAAGGAACAAAGGCATTAGAAGACGGGGGCTGCTCCGCTTTCCGAGTGTTCGGGTTTTCTGGAGTAATTTCTTGACGAACATCTTCTCGTATTTTTATAGGCTGTTCCTTAGAGAAGACAACTGGAATCCCTTTTTTGTAGCCCTCTTTACGCAGTTTTGTGCGAATGACCCGTGCAATCGGATCATAACTTGTGTCAAAAATATTGGCAATTTCAAATTTAGTGGGATCCATCTTATTTGCAGCACCCATAGATGAAATAATTTGAATATCACGGTCAATACATTGCTTAATGAGATGAATTTTGTATGAGATCGTATCACTTGCATCGACTACAAAATCCAAGTCGTGTTCAAATAAGCGCTCATACGTTTCGTCGGTATAAAACATATGTAAACGTACCACTTCACAATCAGGGTTAATATCCTTAACCCGGTCTGCCATTAAATCCACCTTAGATTGACCAATAGTAGACATTAAAGAGTGAATTTGGCGATTTATATTTGTTATATCCACATCATCTTTATCAATAAGGATTAATTTGCCGACTCCACTTCTTGCTAATGCCTCAACGCTGAAAGAGCCGACTCCTCCTATCCCAAGAACGGCAACAGTGGCGTCTTTCATTAAGTCTAACCCTTGTTGACCAATGGCTAGCTGATTTCTCGAAAATTGATGAAGCACTTGGCTCACTCCTCTTTAACATGATCTATGACTTAGTATTCCTTTTCCTATAGTTCTATAAACACGACCAAAGAAAACGGAAACATAAAAATAACCTTAAGGCTACCCTTAAGGATGTTTAGTAACGTATGTAAAAGAAAGCCAATCCCAATCGTGCCGTCACAGTCCAATGTTTTGAACCCCGCTCTTGGCAAGTGGGTGCTTTGTTCTGTAATTTATGCGTCCTCTAAGTAAGTGAAACAAGGCTTGCATGCCTTACAGAAACTTCAAGCTCCCGTAGTTCAAAATGTTCGGTCAAAACGATTGTTGGATGACGTACACATCAGGATCGGCTTGTTTACTTTGTAATCAAATCATAGCATAACTAATGAATGTTGGCAACAAAAAGGGACGTTACAGTATGATTACAATTCTTACTGCTTGTCTGATTGTTCTTGCTTAGCCTTCTCATTAAGTTCAAGATGCAATTCTGTTAATTGCTCTTGGCTCACAGGTCCTGGAGCTTGAGTCATTAAGTCTGAAGCAGAAGCTGTTTTCGGGAACAAAATCGTATCCCTTAAGTTAGATCGGTCCGCTAGAATCATAACAAGACGGTCTAATCCAAGTGCGATTCCACCGTGTGGAGGGGCACCATATTCTAAAGCCTCTAATAAGAAACCAAATTGACTTTGAGCTTCCTCTTCTGAGAACCCTAATACTTTAAGCATTTGGTCCTGAACTTCCTTCTCGTATATACGAAGACTTCCTCCGCCTAACTCATACCCGTTTAATACCAAGTCATAAGCTTGAGCGCGCACCTCTTGTGGCTCAGTTTCAAGTTTATCGATATCCTCTCGCTCAGGCATTGTAAACGGATGGTGAGCTGCGAAATATCGACCTAGATCTTCGTCATATTCAAATAATGGCCAGTCTGTTACCCATAGGAAGTTAAACTGCGTTTGATCAATCAGATCAAGTTCTCTTCCTAGCTTTTGACGAAGAGCCCCAAGGCTATCATGCACAACAGAAGTTTTATCTGCTACAAATAGAAGTAGATCACCATCTTCAGCTGCAAGAGCAGCAGTAAGGTTAGCAGCTTCCTCTTCACCAAAGAATTTAGCGATAGGTCCTTTTAATTCTCCCTCTTCTACCTTCAGCCAAGCCAGTCCTTTTGCATCATAAATCTTAACAAATTCCGTTAACTTATCAATGTCCTTACGGGAGAAGTCATTTGCTTTCCCTTTGACATTAATCCCGCTAACAGTACCGCCTATTTCTACAGCAGTTTTGAATACTTTAAAGCCTGAATCCTTCACAATTTCAGACATGTTAACTAACTCTAGACCAAAACGAGTATCTGGCTTGTCCGAGCCATAACGATCCATAGCTTCATCATAACTCATGTGCTTAAATGGTGTTTCAATTTCTACACCTTTTGTTTCTTTAAGCACTCTTTTCATCATACGTTCTGTCATGCTTTGAATTTCTTCTTGGGACATAAAGGATGTCTCAATATCAACTTGTGTAAATTCTGGCTGACGATCCGCACGTAAGTCTTCGTCACGGAAACAGCGTGCAATTTGATAATACTTTTCAAAGCCTGACATCATAATGAGCTGTTTAAACAACTGCGGTGATTGAGGCAATGCATAAAACTCTCCTTCATGCACACGACTTGGAACTAAATAGTCGCGAGCACCTTCAGGAGTACTCTTCGTTAACATTGGCGTTTCCATCTCTAAAAACTCTTCGTTATTTAAGAAATTACGAATGGCTTGCGTTGTTTTATGTCGAAGCTTAAACGTCTCTTGTAACGGGTTACGGCGTAAATCCATATAACGATACTTAAGACGAAGATCCTCTGCCACATCTGTTTCGTCATGCAATTGAAATGGTGGGGTTTTGGACTTATTTAAAATGGTAATATCAGTTGCTAAGACTTCCACTTTACCTGTAGCTAACTGAGGGTTAATCGTTGCTTCATCACGAGCAACAACCTTACCTGAAATTTCAACAACATACTCCGTACGAACTTTATCTGCTGTCTCAATTGCTTCGGTAGAATCTTCAGGATTAAATACAACTTGTACTAATCCAGAACGGTCACGAAGGTCAATGAAGATTAACCCACCAAGGTCACGTCTCTTTTGAACCCATCCTTTTAATAGAACCGTTTCTCCTATATGACCTTCTCTGATTTCACCACTTAATTGACGATGTTCACTCATGATTGCTCCCCCTTAAATTCCTTCTTCATGTACTCAACAACATCGGCTAGCGCAATCGTTTCCTGATCTCCAGTCGCCATACGCTTTACATTAATTTGCCCGTTAGCAAGCTCATTCTCACCAAGAACCAACACATATTTAGCCTGAAGTCGATCTGCTGATTTAAATTGAGCTTTAACTTTTTTACCAGCATAATCTTTATCTACTTGAATTCCTGCTTTTCGAAGCTGATATACAACCCCTGCAGCCTCTTTCTCTGCTTCTTCTCCAAGAGCTACAATGTAACAATCGAGCTTCTCTTCTAGTGGCAGGGTCACACCTTCTGCCTCTAATGCCATTAATAGGCGTTCAATACTCATAGCAAAGCCAATACCAGACGTTTCAGGACCGCCTATTTCTTCTACTAAGCCGTTGTAGCGACCGCCACCAGACAGCGTTGTAATAGCTCCAAAGCCTTCAGATTCACTCATAATTTCAAACGCAGTATGATTGTAGTAATCAAGACCACGAACGAGATTAGGATCAATCGTATAAGGAATTCCCATTTTATCGAGATAGCTCTTTACGTTCTCGAAATACGTGCGAGAATAATCATTTAAGTATTCAAGGATTGACGGTGCTGTTGACATTGCAGGATGATCCTTATCCTTCTTACAATCCAATACGCGCATTGGATTTTGATCAAGTCGTACCTGGCAATCTTCGCACAATTCCTCTCGATAAGGATCAAAGTGGGATATGAGTGCTTTACGGTGTTCTTCACGGCTTTCTTGATCACCTAAGCTGTTTAATACAAGCTTAAGGGACTGTAAGCCAAGCTCCTGGTAGCTATTCATTGCAAGAGCAATTACTTCAGCATCAATAGCAGGGTCATCACTGCCCAAGGCTTCAATTCCAAATTGAACAAATTGTCGCATGCGTCCTTGTTGAGGTCGTTCATAACGGAACATTGGTCCAAAATAGTAATATTTAGTTGGTTGGTTAGGTAAGCCATACACCTTATTCTGAACGAAAGAACGTACGACTGAAGCCGTCCCTTCAGGACGAAGGGTAAGACTACGACCTCCGCGATCCTCAAATGTATACATTTCTTTTTGAACGATGTCTGTAGTGTCACCTACACCACGTTGAAATAACTCTGTATGCTCAAAAATTGGGGTACGAACTTCTTTATAATTATAGCGACGACATACGTCTGATAATACAGATTCTACAAACTGCCACTTCTCAACTTCTCCAGGTAATATATCCTGGGTACCACGAGGTCCTTTTAGACTCATGTACACTCCTCCTAAATGATATAAATCTTATTGTTTATAATTGTGACACGATTCTATAGGCATATAAAAACTCCCGCCCCATATTCGATACACAAAGATATCGAATAGGGACGGGAGATATTACCCGCGTTGCCACCCTAGTTGAAGTATTTACAATACTTCCGCTTTAACAGTTAACGCCTGTCACGTCCGACACCTACTAACCATTTGCTTTCGATGCGGAACCTAAGGAATGTCTTTCACTAAGACGATTTAGAGAGATACTTTCAGCCTAATGGTATCTCCTCTCTTGTCCAAACGTTTCTTAGCTACTCTTTCCATCAACGGTACTCAATATAGATGTATGTGAAAAAGTACTTTTTCTAGCCTGATAAGAATTTTAATACGGCTTTCATATAATTTCAACACTTTTTTCCTGCTTACATGTATGAAAGGAATTGTTTATTATCATAATGTTGACGTCATGGAATGTCAAGCTCGATCCATGCTTTCTTTCAATTTCTTAACATCTTTTAAAGAAACCCCAAATTCCTCAGCCATTTCCATGCGTGTTAGATGCGGTTCCTTCTCTAAAAAGTCATGAAACTGAACCCCAAATACGCTTTTACTTGCTTGTGATGAGTTCGAATGCTTACGGCTTTGCCTCATAATTAACACCTCTTTGTGGCTTTTTATCTATTTTCTCCAAAGCGGCATAAAAAATTTCACAATAGGAAAGGTTTTTTTATAAGGATGTCGAAAGAAAGATTAATACTCGTGTAATAAAAATAAAAAGGAGGCATATTCACCTTGTTTATACGACGCAGCACCGCCATGCTCTTTTTGGTAATGATTAGTTCATTATTCTTCTTGAGCACGGAAATCAATGCAGCACAGAAAGCCATCATTAATGTAGAGCCTCTAAACGTAAGAAGTGGACCTGGGTTAACTTATAATAAAGTGGACCAAGTGCATAAAGCGGAATCATTTACTGTTCTTCAACAGAAAGACAAATGGGTTCAAATCCAACTCCATGATAAAAAGGGTTGGGTTGCCAAGTGGCTCATCGATTTAAAGGAAGAGAATCGTTCCTCTTCTACTTCAGTCGTCACATCTAACGTTGATGACTTACGAGTAAGGAGCGGAGCTGGTACATCTTACAGCGTGATTGGTTCTATGGATCAAGGTGACACCTACCCACTTAAGAGTACATCTGGAAATTGGGTACAACTATCCTACAACAACGAGAGTGGATGGGTTTGGAAACAATTTGTTACGACAGAACAATCAGTTGAAACAACGAACGAAACAGCCGTCTTAAATTCTTCACAATCTCAGTCTCAAGCTAAGACCGAAAAGGGAGAAATCACCATTAAGACGCCCGTTTTAAACGTAAGAAGTGAAGGTAATTTAGGAGGCAAAGTAGTTAGTCAGGTTAAAGAAGGGGAACAGTATGCGTACATACAAGAAAAAGGTTCTTGGTTTGAAATTAAATACACTTCAGGTAAAACAGGGTGGGTAGCAAACTGGCTTGTAAAGAAAGTCCCTTCAAAACCTGAAGAAACTCAATCTGTTACCTTATTGTATAATGGTACAAACATTCGAAAAGGTCCATCAACCAACACGAGTATTGTCGGAAGAGGATCTAAGGGACAACAATTTAACGTCATTAGTCATGGAAACAAATGGTATGAAATAGAATATAACGGCGGATCAGCTTACGTTGCTGACTGGATCGTTACAAGTCGCTCCTCAAATGTTGAAGAGCTATCTAAGGAAGAACAAAGCATCGCCGGAAAAACAATTGTGATCGACGCTGGTCATGGCGGACGAGATGTAGGGACAATTGGCCATGATGGGAATTATGAGAAGAATCTTACCTTAACGACTGCAAAACGTTTAGCGGAACGTTTGGAGCTAGCCGGAGCAAAGGTTATCCTCACTCGCCCGAATGATTCCTATATTGCTCTTAGCTCTAGAGCCATTAAGTCGAACGTATTAGGAGCAGACGCTTTCTTGTCTCTTCATTACAATAGTTTCCCACAATCCCCAAGCGTATCTGGTATCGGAACTTATTACTATCATAATCAGCATAGAGCTTTTGCTGAAGCTGTTCAAAATGGAATGGTAAAAGCAACTGGACTCAGAGATAGGAAAGCCAAGTTTGGAGACTTTCACGTCATTCGAGAAAATCGCCAACCTGCCTTACTATTAGAATTAGGATTCTTATCCAACCCACAAGAAGAAGCATTTGTGCACACGAAAGGTTTCCAAGATAAAGTAACGAATGGTATTGTCCAAGGCATTATTGATTATTTAGGCGAATAATTTAATGATTATTACCTTCTAATCGCAAAAAAGCGCTCCAAGTCTTATTAAGACTTGGAGCGCTTTTACTATATGAGGAGTTTATTTACTAGTGAAACAACATATATCTCCTCTTAATGGATCTACTTTAACGATCTTTACTTTCTAATATTAAGGTGACAGGTCCTACGTTTGTAAGCTGGACATCCATCATCTCACCAAAAGCACCGGTTTCAACAGAAATTTCTTGGTCTTTGACGAAGGAATTGAACGATTCATATAATTCGTTAGCAGGTCCTGGTTTTGCAGCGTTCATAAAGTTCGGACGTCTCCCTTTACGAGTATCTCCGTACAATGTGAACTGAGAAATAGAGAGCATTTGCCCCCCGATATCTTTTAAGGATAAGTTCATTTTACCTTCTTCGTCCTCAAAGATTCGGAGATTCACTATTTTGTCTGCAAGATATTTTGCATCTTCTTCTGTATCCTCATGCGTTACCCCTAGAAGGACAACAAGGCCATTATCTATTTCACCTGTCACTTTGTTTTCAACCGTTACGCTAGCATTGCGGCCACGCTGAATAACTGCCTTCATACGAACTCTCCTTACTGCAGTACACGACGAACTGTGTATACATCTGGAATCTGTTTAATTCGATCAACAACTTTTCGTAAATGACTAATGTTTTGAATCATTATGGTCATGTGAATCGTTGCCATTTTATTACGATCTGATCTTCCTGTTACAGCCGTAATATTCGTTTTGGTTTCATTAACAGCCTGAAGAACCTCATTTAAGAGTCCTCTTCGATCATATCCTGAAATCTCTAAATCAAGGCTGTACTGCTTACTATCTTCTCCAGTATTCTCCCATTCCACTGGTAGAAGTCTGTTTCTGACATCATCCGTTTTGACATTTGGACAATCAGAACGATGGACAGAAACGCCGCGCCCTTTAGTGATATAACCTACAATGTCATCACCAGGTACAGGATTGCAACAGCGAGAAAGTCTTACGAGTAAATTATCTACACCTTTAACTCGGACGCCTGAATCCTTCTTCTTTTTATTGGAGTGTGACGGACGTTTAATATCGTTTTGAACACCTTCAAGCGTTTCTTCAAGGTCTTTTTCTTTATTCTGCTTACGACGAATTTTCTCCGTTAGACGAGTTGCAATCTGAGCAGCAGTTATTCCCTGGTACCCAACAGCAGCATACATATCATCATCGTTTGTGAAGTTAAACTTCTCTGCAACCCGATCCAAATTATCAGCAGTTAGCACTTCTTTCGGCTCAAGGTCCATCGACCGGATTTCTTTCTCGACAAGCTCTTTACCTTTAGCGATGTTTTCATCACGACGTTGCTTCTTGAAGAATTGCTTTATCTTGTTCTTAGCCTGTGACGTCTGACTAATCTTAATCCAGTCCTTTGATGGACCGTAAGAATGCTTCGACGTCATGACTTCAACAATGTCCCCTGTCTTTAATTTATAATCCAGAGGTTCCATCTTACCGTTTACCTTAGCTCCAATCGTTTGGTTCCCAACTTCTGTATGAATTTTATAGGAAAAATCGATTGGAACAGAACCAGAAGGAAGCTCTATTACATCTCCCTTTGGAGTAAAGACGTACACCATGTCAGAGAATAGGTCTACTTTAAGGGACTCCATGAATTCTTCAGCATCATGGGTTTCGTTCTGCCACTCCAAGATTTCTCTAAACCATGTTAAACGTTCATCAAAGGATTGCGTATTTGACTCTACATTTAACCCTTCTTTATAAGCCCAGTGGGCCGCGATTCCGTATTCAGCAATGTCATGCATTTCATGTGTCCGAATTTGAACCTCTAAAGGATCACCCTTAGGTCCTATAACCGTTGTGTGAAGGGATTGGTACAGGTTAGGCTTCGGCATCGCAATATAATCTTTGAACCTTCCAGGCATTGGCTTCCAGCACGTATGAATAATTCCAAGTACTGCATAGCAATCTTTAATGCTGTTCACTAATACACGAACAGCCAGAAGGTCATAAATTTCGTTGAACTGTTTGTTTTGCAGCACCATTTTTCGGTAAATGCTATACAAGTGTTTTGGACGTCCGGAGATCTCCGCTGTAATATCCACCTCATCAAGTTGGTTATTAATCTCGTCCATAACTTCCCCAATATAGTACTCTCTTTCATTACGCTTTTGTTTCATAAGGTGAACAATGCGATAGTACTGTTGAGGGTTTAAGTAACGAAGTGCCGTATCCTCTAATTCCCATTTAATTGTAGATATACCTAAACGATGAGCTAACGGTGCAAAAATCTCGAGCGTCTCGTTAGAAATTCTGCGCTGCTTCTCAGGAGGTAAATGCTTTAGGGTTCTCATGTTGTGCAAGCGGTCTGCTAATTTAATAAGAATTACACGAATATCCTTCGCCATAGCGACAAACATTTTACGATGATTCTCTGCTTGTTGAGCTTCTTTTGACTTATATTTAATTTTCCCTAACTTTGACACACCATCAACGAGCATTGCCACTTCTTCGTTAAACTGATTCTTTAGCTCTTCTACGGTAACGTTTGTATCTTCCACAACGTCATGCAAGAAGCCACCAGCAATCGTTACAGGATCCATTTCTAGTTCAACGAGGATACTCGCCACTTGGACAGGATGAATAATATACGGCTCACCAGATTTACGGTACTGTTCCTTATGCGCCTCTTGAGCAAATTCATAGGCACGTCGAACAAAACCTGTATCTTCTTCAGACAAATACTGGCTCGCTTGTTCTACCACTTCATCAGCTGTCAAAATTTTATCTTTAGACATCCTATCACCTGATTATTAGAAATTCGTCATAGGTATAGACGTAGCATATATATGTGTTTAATTATCGAAAATTCTAATGATAATGTAAAGAGGAAAGACTCAATTTATGTCGAAAACCTCTACTCTTACCTATTGGACGTGTTTCAATCGTTATTACGTTCGTATGATAAAAGAGTACTCCCATAACTTTGAGAGCACTCTTTCTTCCTTTTAGTATTGCATTAATGTTAGAACATCATAACCGTCTAGTTTCTCACGGCCATCTAAATAGGTTAATTCTACAAGGAAAGCACAACCTACTACAATTCCGCCTAGTTGTTCAACCAAGTTGATTGTAGCCTCAATCGTACCGCCTGTTGCAAGAAGGTCATCTGTGATTAAAACGCGTTGACCAGGTTTAATGGCATCCTTATGAATCGTTAATACATCTTTGCCATATTCCAAACCGTAGTCAACTTTAATCGTTTCACGAGGAAGCTTACCTTCTTTACGCACAGGAGCAAATCCTACTTCCATTGCGTATGAAACTGGGCAACCAATAATGAAACCACGTGCTTCAGGTCCAACAATAATATCGATTTCTCTTGTATTTGCATATTCTACAATTTCGTCAATTGCTGATTTAAATGCAGGTCCGTTATCCATCAAAGTTGTGATATCTTTAAATTTAATGCCCTCTGTCGGCCAGTCTTCCACAACCGTAATATATTGTTTTAAATCCATTAACTAATTTCCTCCTTAACGTCCGAAACTCGATCCATTTGCTCGGTAAACCAAGCTTTTAATTGAGGATAGGATGAGAAATATAACGTTTGTTCCACTTTTAATTGTTCGTGTTTTTGTTGATATAGAGCTGATTCAGTCAAATCTTTCTTAGAAGGATTCGGATTCAGCGTTAAAAGTCCATTATCTATTCTAACAAATTCTAGCTCAAAAAACACGTGTGA
Organism: Pontibacillus salipaludis; assembly: GCF_014642405.1. Classification (GTDB taxonomy): domain Bacteria; phylum Bacillota; class Bacilli; order Bacillales; family BH030062; genus Pontibacillus; species Pontibacillus salipaludis. Next base: position 131,581 of record NZ_BMIN01000003.1, on the reverse strand, counting down.
TATAAATTCAACCGAATCTTTTGACCAACCTTTATAATCTGCTAGTTTTGGTCCTTCTGTTTCTAGGTGGAATTTCTTCCGTTTCATCAACATGCCATAGAACCATTTGAAATGATCACGAGTCGGTAAGGTTTTTAAAAAGGCCGCATCATCTGTCCGGTAACACGCATAGATATTGTGAGGTGTCATTTTTTGAGTGACGGCACTAATTTGTTCCATAGATAGTGGCAAATCCATTAGAACTAAATGTTCAACTTCATCTAGTGGCAGGTCATCAATGAGTTCAGGGTCATGGTTTAACTCTATCACCGGATAATAATCAAAAACCCACGCCATGTTTTCAGTTGCCTCTCCAAAGAATATGGCAACCGTATGATCAAATGGCAACTTCGGCATGGCTTTTTCAAGGTGACGATTTCCTCTTAGGTCAAAAAGCTGCCAGTTATCAACGCGAAGGTCTTTCATCATAACTTGAGGTTTACGCTTACCGTTCCATTCATTGACAGAAAGTTCACCTACGATCGATACTGGCGATTGAGGAGCGATACGGGGATATAAGTCTCCCATTCCAAAGCCTATGGTATCAATATCTGCTCCATTTGCTTTAAAACGCATCTTTAAATGGTTTAATTTACTCCCGATTTGCCTTAGTTCAGCAGGGATTGCTTCTTCTATACGGAAAAGCGGCTTAGGATTCCCCATTCCAAACGGTGCTAGCTTCGATATCTCTTCAATTGTTGAAATCGTTATATCTTCTAGTTTTACTGTTCGATCAATCGTTAAGAGTTGCTTAAAGTCTTCAGGTGCTAGCTTTTGTTCTGCCAGACGATTTAACGATTCTCGAAGAGTTGCTACATTCTCGAGCGGTAAGGTCATTCCAGCTGCTTGAGCGTGACCACCAAAATGAGTGAACTGATCACGAACTTCCATACAATTTGTAAACATATCAAAAGCATCAATGCTCCTAGCAGACCCTTTAGCTGTTTGAGCATCAGAATCGATCGTTAAAACAATCGTAGGTCGATCATACTTATTCACAAGACGAGAAGCTACAATTCCAAGAACGCCCTGATTCCATCCTTCTTTAGCCACAACAATGACAGAAGGAAGTTCATCTGCTTGAGCATCAAGCATTGTCTCAGCTTCTTCCGCAATCTCAGCAACAATCTTCTGTCGTTCCTGATTAAGTGCGTGAATTTGATTAGCTAACGCCTCTGCTTCTGAATCACTCTCCGTTAATAATAAATCAACAGCAGGAAATGCATCTTGCAATCGACCTACAGCGTTAATACGAGGCCCTATAGCAAAACCAATGTCTTCTTCTGTGATGTCACCTTCTATGCTACATACTTTCTTTAAAGCTTGTACACCAGGTCGAATAGACCTTGAAATAGCTTTAAGGCCATGTGCGGCTAATATACGGTTTTCATCATGCAACGGGACTAGGTCCGCTATTGTACCAATAACGACCAAATCTAATAAGTGTTTCGGAAAATCTCCTAGTAAGGCATGTGCAAATTTAAACGCTACACCTACACCTGCTAGTTCTTGAAATGGGTACGTGCCAGATAACTTTGGATGTACGATTGCAAATGCATCTGGTAGTTCTGTTTGCGCCTCATGGTGATCCGTAATGATTAAGTCTATACCTAACTCTTTCGCTACAGTCGCTTCATGATTGGCCGCTATCCCTGTATCAACAGTGATAATTAACGTTATACCTTCTGCATGTGCATTTCGGAATGCTTCTTCATTAGGACCGTAACCTTCTGTGAACCGGTTCGGAATGTAATAGTCTACATAAGCCCCCATTTCACGAAGGACTTCGACCATTAATGCCGTTGAGCTGACCCCATCCGCATCATAATCACCAAACACCCATATATATTCTTCCTGTTCAATCGCTCTCTTTACACGATCAACAGCTTTGTTCATATCATTCATTAACATTGGATCATGTAATTGTTCCAGTTGAGGAGATAAAAATAGCTTTGCCGCTTCTTTCGTTTCAATCCCTCTTTTCTTTAACAATTCTTGTGTTAAAGAAGTCAAAGATAATGATGGATCAATAGGAAGAGTTGGCTCCTCTTCTTGGGTTAAATTCCATTTTGCTTTACTCCGTAACATAGATTCACCCCTAACAGACCCATTATACAAGAGCGAGGTAAGGGGAGCAAATGAATTTCAGGTGGAAAAGGTAGTCATGAAAAGTGCAGGCGTGGTACTTAGGGATAAAAGGAAGTTCGACTAGGATCGTCACATCAATAGCCAACATCGAACGCCCCCACATCGTGTGAGGGGCTGATAAGCCAGCTTTTCGGAAAAGGCGATTAGCCTTTGTAAAAAAGCTCGCTTATCGCGCTAGGTCCTCCACGCCAGAACAAGCCTACTCCTTATTCCCCGGACGCCTTACATCCCTACCTGGCCAAATGGACCAGCTTAAGGATAAGACTCAAAATCACACCCCCAACCTAAATTCCTATTGGACTTTATCACAAAAAATCAGGATGAAATCATATGATTTCATCCTGCCAGTACATTGTTCAGCTATTTAGCACGTTCTTCTTCGATTGGCTGATTCTTATCTTCTTCTGCCTTACGTGCAGTCACACGCTCAGGGTCCTCTCCTAATTGTCTCAGTTTTTCTTTTAGAGCACGATTATCCCGTTGAAGCTGATAATTACGAACGGTTCCAAAAATCCCTGCAATCAAACCGCCCATTAATACTGAGCCTAAAATAATAAGAATCAACGGAGCCTGACCTGTTCCGAATAAGTAATTCACTTCTACAGCGTCGACATTAAACACCGCGAAAATAGCTACAATAAGAGCAAATACTAACGCTAATATAAAATTCTTCTGCCCCTTCAAAGAGCCCATCTCCTTTCTCATAACCTTCAATTATTTTACTCTTCCTTTCTTCTTCTATTCCCAAGTGGAGCTGTCTTGAAAACTTATCGTAGATATAAGCTGTTTCCGTTACCTTTGGCTAGGAGTAAGGAGGGCCTGGAAACCACTCGCTTTCCTGTGGGGAGCTGGTGAGCCTCCTCAGCCGGCACGCCGGCTTCCGGGGTCTCACCTAGGCTCTTCTGCCCACGGGAGTCTCGCAGTTTCCAGGCCCTCCTTTCCTATAATGAGATGAACGGAAACGCGTCATGGTAGGGAGATTGCTTAGCTCACAACCTCGGATACCTTGTCTCGTGAGGGGTTAAAGAAAAGCGCGTTCTAAGGGAGCATCCCCAACCACTACTTCAAGGAACGGACCTTTTTAGCATAGAGTCTCAATGTAGAATATACCAAAACACATAAATCCCCATAAAAGTAGAAAAAGAGCTCTCCGAATGGGAGAGCTCTTACACTTATACTTGTGGTCCGCTGTTTTGTTTCTTCTCTTTGTACTCAATCGGTTTACGCTTAAGCATACTCCCTCTCCATACTAACCACAGCTGAGCTGCGATGAATAGGGATGAGTACGTACCTGCAATAAGGCCGACTACTAGACCAAATGAGAAGTTTGTGATGGCTGTTGCTCCGAATAGTAGAAGCATTAAGGCAGCAAATACAACCGTTAGGACGGTGTTAAGACTACGAGCCAATGTTTCCATTAAACTCTTATTCACGACTTCTGCTAGTTCAGAGAATGTTTTCACTTTCTTCTTCAGCTTCAGATTCTCACGGATACGGTCAAACGTAACGATAGTATCGTTTACGGAATAACCCACAATCGTAAGAATAGCTGCAATAATCGTAATATCAAATTCAAGCTGCGTTAAGCTAAACAGCGCAATGATAAAGAACGCATCATGGAGTAAGGCCACAATAGCTGTTAATGCGAAATAAATTTCGAATCGAATCGTCACATAAATGATAATCCCAATTGATGCAATCGCAACAGCGTAGACCGCATTCTTCACAAGTTCTTCACCCACAATGGATGATACAGTGCTCACACTTGGATTGCTTCCGTAAAGTTCATTGAAGTGACCTTTAATGTCTGCAATTTCAGATTTAGATAGGACGCTAGTAAAACGGGCTACACCAACTTCGTCATCGTCACCTGAGATTACGACTTTCTTCGGTGTATATCCAATTTCATCAAATTCTTCTTTTAATGTTTCTTCTGTAATCGGCTCATCCGCTAGTACTTGAACACGAGAACCACTTGTAAAGTCAATGCCTAAGTTCAGTCCCATCGCACCAAGGGCAATAGCACCAGAAAGGATGAGGGCAATGGAGATTCCAAAGAACTTCTTACGGTGTTTAACAAAGTCAAAAGAACGACCGAAGACTTTCGCTTCGACTTCTTCCCCTTTTTCAATGTCTTTCACCTGACTTGGTTTAATACCAAAGAATCCTGGCTTTTTGTTTAATGCACGGCTCTTCACTAGTAGACCAAGCATTAAGCGAGATCCATAAACAGCCGTTAAGAAACTAACCAGTATACTGATAATCAACATGGTCGCAAACCCTTTTACAGAGCTCGTACCAAAGATAAATAGGACAATGGCAGCCAAAATTGTTGTGATATTCGCATCAAGAATGGTTGCTAAAGATCGACTATTACCCGCTTTAAAGGCAGATAAGGTCGACTTCCCTGCTTTCATCTCCTCTTTGATGCGTTCGTACGTGATGATATTGGCGTCTACAGCCATACCAACACCGAGCACAAGCGCGGCAATCCCTGGTAATGTCAGGACTCCGTTCATTAATTCAAAGACAAGTAGAATTAAGAAGATGTAGGTTGAAAGAGTAATGACGGCCACTACACCAGGAAGGCGGTAGTAGAACATCATATATACAAAGATCAAAGCGATCCCTATAGCACCAGCTAAGATCGTTTTGTTTAATGCTTGTTCACCAAACTGCGCTCCTACTGACGTAGAGTAAAGCTCTTTCATATCAACTGGCAATGAACCAGCATTTAAAATGTTGGCAAGCTCTTGAGCGCTATCTACCGTAAAGTCACCTGTAATCATTACTTCTTTTGTAAGTAATGGTTCACTTACGCGTGGAGCTGATATATACCCTTGCTCTTCTGGATTGTTAAAATCAGCTATGAAGGAATCTTCTTCCCCAAAGTCCATCCAGATGACCATAGAATTCTCATTGTAAGGTGTTGATGGATCATTACCTAATTGAGAAACTTTTTTGGTTACACTTTGGAACTCTTTCGCATCTTTTACTTTTAACGTAACAATTGGAGCTTTCGTATCAGGATGAAATTCTTGTTGGGCACTGCCTTCCACAAGATTTGATCCGTTGAAGATTTCTCCTGTTTCTGTGTCTGGCTCATTATTATCGTCAATTTCATCCATTTCCAGTGAGAGAGATTCATCATTTATGCGTATTTCATCATCATCAACGGTTCTAAATGACAGACGAGCCGAGGTACCAATAAGCTCCCTCGCTTTGTTCTGGTCTTCAATACCAGCAAGCTGAACCCGGATGCGGTCCTCTCCTTCAATATTGACGCTTGTTTCACTAATACCTAGTGAATCTACACGTCTATAAATCGTTTCAACAGTTGCTTCTAAAGCATCCCTGTCAATCTCTTGATCTTCATCGATTGGTGTAACCTGGTACAAAATTTCAAATCCACCCTGCAGATCAAGGCCAAGGCGAATATCCTTTGTAATTCCTTGTATCGTTGTCCCTATCGTACCTGCAAAGATAAGCAGGAGTAGAAAAAACGCAACGATACGACCGCGTTTTACCATGAGTATGAGTGCCTCCTTCTGACTTCTCCAACAACCGTTTTATAAAATAGTATTACATCCTTACGCATAAAAGAGTGGTCTCAAATACTACCACCCTACAACTACGTGAGCCTTTTGTATGTATAGAAGACATGATTATCGTGACTATAATGCCACACGCCAATATTGTAATTATAGAAATCTTTGGGAAGCACTGTCAATACGACGCTTCATTTTCTTGTTTATTTGGATCATGGTTCCTTAAAGCTTCTACCTGAGCAAGTAGATCATCACTTTGATAGGCTTGTATGGTTAAGTAACTCATATATGTACCAACACTCAAGTGAAACACATCCTGTACTACCGTATGTAAACGTAACGTTGGATTACCCTTCCAAACTTTCTTCTCGAGGCATTTCCAAATATCTTCCTCATGTGCTCTACTATAACCAAGCAAATGAAACTCTTCTTTCTTGCTTTGTAATACAGGGTAAATCGTCTTTTTCCACTGTAATACAGGCTTTCCTTCTTCCATATATAATACCCCTCTCATTCAACTCTACAAATCACACAGCAAATGTTTGAATCAATTACGAATGCTTGTCATGCTTGCCCACCTTTTCTGCATATATTCATTGTATACGAATTTCAATTCTTTGAGAAGGTAGGTCGTAATGAATGACCAAACAAACCTTTTTACAAGGTACTTTGATTTTAATTGCAGCAGGCATGATTACTCGCTTCCTAGGGTTTGTCAATCGAATCGTCGTAGCACGAATTATGGGAGAGGAAGGTGTAGGCCTTTATATGATGGCCATTCCAACCCTCATCTTAGTGATCACCCTCACCCAATTCGGATTACCTGTAGCTATATCGAAACGGGTAGCAGAGGCTGAAGCTATAGGAGACTTGAAGAAAGTAAAAAAAATTCTAGTGATCTCACTCACCATCACAGGTGTATTGAGCATCATCTTTACAACAGGAATGATCCTATTAGCTCCTTTGTTATCTCAAACCTTGTTAACAGATGAAAGGACCCTATATCCCCTTCTTGCAATTAGTCCTATCGTTCCTATAGTCGCCATCTCCTCTGTGATACGAGGGTATTTCCAAGGTCGCCAAAATATGAAGCCTCAAGCTTACTCACAGGTGATTGAACAAATTGTGCGCATTAGTTTTGTAGCTTTATTCACTAAGGCACTCGCCCCATACGGAGTCGAATATGCTGCAGCAGGTGCAATGATTTCAGTCGTATTAGGAGAGTTTTGTTCATTGTTGTACATGCTTCATATGTTTAAATTGAAAAAGCGTGTGAAAGTCAGAAGAAAGTTCATGACTTATATTAAAAACGGTAAAGAAACATTCAATGAACTGATGTCAATTGCTCTTCCCACTACCGGAAGTCGTATGGTAGGGTCCATTTCCTTTTTCTTAGAACCTATTTTAGTTGCACAAAGTCTAGCCATTGCAGGTATCCAAACCGCTATGGCTACTAAGCAGTATGGAGAACTAACGGGATACGCTCTCCCTCTTCTATTGCTTCCAACATTTATTACACAATCTCTTTCCGTTGCTCTTGTTCCAAATATCAGTGAAGCTGGAGCTAAAGGGGATCAAACGTTAATACACTACCGTATTCATCAAGCCATTCGTTTATCTTTTGCATCAGGGGCAATTGCGACCGTTATATTAACGATTTTTGCTACCCCCATCTTAACGTTTATGTATGGCCACGGAAATGCGTCTAGATTCTTGCTTGTAATGGCACCATTCTTCTTAATGCTCTACTTCCAGGCACCATTACAAGCCGCTCTACAAGCTCTTGACTTAGCGAAAGCTGCCATGTGGAACAGCCTGATAGGAGCTGTTGTGAAGTTTGCAGTATTACTATCGTTAGCCACTCAGCCTGAATTCGGCATTATGGGTGTAGCCCTTGCCATTGTAGTAGGTGTTATTCTCGTTACATTCTTACACCTAGCAACACTAATGAAAGCGATCCAGTTCCGAATTCCACTTGTTGATATTGGAAAGATGATTTTATTAATGGGTTGCACATGGTTTGTTGGCTATGAAATAAATTCCTTTTTCTCTGTGGCAACATTGACTCCCATTCCATTCCTCATACTAATTACTGGCTTTACTACAATATACATCATCTTCCTATTCGCGTTCCGTTTTATTACAAAAGAAGAACTTCAACAACTACCGTTTTTTCAAAAGAAACGATAGTTGTACAAAAAATACTTTATGAAACTTAAAAAGAAAAAAGAAAGAGTGTGAAGTCTTAAGACTTCACACTCTTTTTTTAAGATTAACTTTTTAGTTATCTTAAGCTTTTCGCTCCGATATAGCGGTTTTCCCAATATGAAATGCTCATGGATGATATCGTAACACCATTGGATGATCCACTATGAATAAACTGCCCATTTCCTAAATAAATCCCGGCGTGGGAAGGGCCACTCTTGTATGTTTCGTAGAATACTAAATCGCCCACCTGAGGTTGTCCTACGCTAACAAATTTATCGCTACTATAAATACTAGAAACAGTACGAGGGATAGATATACCTTCTTGTCCGAAAACATAATTTAAGAATCCACTGCAATCAAATCCACTAGGGCTTGTCCCACCCCATTGGTAAGGTGTTCCAAGCTGAGATTTTGCTGTAGAAATTAAATCATTTACGTTAGATGATTCCGTGTTGGTAGAAGTATTAGTTGATGTTGATGTTGATGTTGATGTTGATGTTGATGTTGATGTTGAAGTACTCCCAGATCCATCCACAGACAATTTCTGATTCACGTGAATAATATCAGAATGAAGGCTGTTCCACTGTTTTAAATTTGAAACCGTTACGCCGAATTGCCTAGAAATGCCCCAAAGTGTATCTCCGGTTTTTACTATGTATGAAGTTGATTGCGGTTCAGGTGATGGTTGAGCGGAAACTGTTTGAGATGATGTTGAATTTGATACAACTAATGTATCACCTACATAAATTGTTGTAGAAGATAAGTTATTCCACTCTTGTATATTAGAGACTGTAGTATCATGTTGACGTGAAATACCCCAAAGTGTATCTCCGGATTTTACTTGATAATCTTGCGCTTTAGAAATACTAGGGAAAGCAAGGGAACCAACTAGACAAGTGGCTGCGACAACGGATAGGGTTTTGCGCTTCATTGCTGACATTCCTTTCAAAAGAAAATTTATTATATACCCGATTATAATGAAAATATAACTAGAAATTAATAACAAGAACATTACATTTCATTACAACTTTGTAACAATGAACATAAATTACTAGAATAAAGTAAAAAAAGGCGTGTAATTTTTACAATTTCACGCCTTTTTGGATAAATATAGGGTCAATATACTAATATTATTATTTATGTTAATGATATTCCGGTGAATTTTCATACTTTTTTCACATTAACTAAATTCACTAAAAAATTCTTTTTAGCTAGCATGTCAAGCTAACTCAGCTAATCCTCTTAGTTCTCAAAACTGATAGTTTTAAACGAAGATGCTATTAGAACTATAAGCATATAAAAAACAAAACATAAGTCATAAGACTATGCCTTCATTTCTCCGACAAATTCCTTCCTTATAACACTAAAATGAAAAGCAATATTGTTTACCCAGAAAATATATTGGAAGCCCTTTAACTTAAATTCTCCCCCAGCTCCTATTGTTTCTCAAGCATAAACACCCACAAAAAAGCCAAAGCTTGTTGTAACTGATTTGGGAAAGATCTAACAACATCTTCTTTCACCCCATCTTTAAATACCCCATAACCATACGATATGGCGCCCCACCCACCTTCCTTCGCAAGCTGTTCAAATTCCCAGGGCATCATCGTATTACAAATGACATCTTCCCCATATAATCTTCTGTAACTATTTTGACGAGGGCCTGCAGTTGGACCAAGAATCGCTACACATAAACGGCCTCCAGGCTTTAAGACTCTTCTCAGTTCTTCTAAGGCCCCTTTAGGATCCTCTGTCCATTCAAGTGAGTTGATGGCCATCAACCCGTCATATGTATCTTCAGCAAAAGGGAGGTCTGCTAAATCCCCTTGTGTGAACGTTAGTCGGTCTCCCCTCATTTGATTGGCGTGCTCAATCATTTTAGGAGAGAGATCAACACCAGTTACAGTGTAACCCGCTTCACTTAATAAAAATGCTCCATGACCGTCTCCACATCCAATATCAGCCATCTTGCTCCCATCTGGTATATAGTTCTTAATAAAAGGAATGATTCCAGCACGGGACCCCTGGCTCCACATAGACCGACTTTTTTCACTCCAAAATGTAACGTTTTGATCCCACTTTTTCGTGGCTGCTTCGTGCCAATTAAATGAATCACTCATCTTGCTTCCCCCTCCTTAGGTATAAAAAAGAAGATGCCCTCTGTACCCGAGACACCTCCTTTTCATCTTACTGTTTTTCATCGTATTCGTCGATGTACCATTTATTTTTATGATCTATGGTTAGTAAGGAAATTTGTTCAGGGTGCTCATAACCCCGCTTACGAATTTCCGTTAACAGCCACTTCTCATCTTTTCCATTACGCTTTAAGTTCTCCTCTTGGATCTTGCCGTCTGTAATAAACGGCATAAGAAATCCATTCATATCTTGAGAGGAATTGTCTTGTTTTTCTATAATGGAAAGCTTACCAGAAGGCTCCAATAAAGCAAAAGCTACTTCATCAACAGACGAGGTACCATTTTCTCTTAATTGTTGTAGTAAATCATTAAAATTGTACCTCTGTTTCCTCATTTCATTTTCGTCAATCTTTCCGTTCTGAATAATAACAGAAGCTTTCCCATCAACCTTTTCTCTAAACCATTGACTTTTTAAAGAGAACCATGCACTCAACCTTTGAATCAGCAAAAGAACAAGCATTGGGATTACTGCGTGGATAAATTCATCCTTAGGCTCTTCAATTGAAAAGACTCCGATCTCAGCAAGCATGATAAAGACCACTAAGTCGAGTATGGATAGCTCACCTATCTCTCTTTTTCCCATTACACGAAAGATCACTAATATCACAAAATAAGTGGCAAACGTTCTCCAAATAATAATCCATGTTTCTTCTAAATTCACACCAGGTTCACTTCTTTCTATTGTCCCTAATGTTCCTAGTGTGAACCGATTTGACTCTTACTATGCTTACATGCCAGCTTGCATAAATGGAACAAGGTACCGAAACCAAACATAAATCGTACATACGGCAAGGGAAAAGAGCACAACAGGCATCCCATATAGCATAAACTTTAAAAATCCAATTGGGTGTCTGGCACTAGAAGCCAATCCTGCAACGACCACATTAGCTGATGCTCCTATTAGCGTTCCATTCCCCCCCAGACAGGCCCCAAGAGCAAGAGACCACCACAAAGGGTCTAAATTCGTCATGCCATATGACTGAAATTCTTTGATAACTGGAATCATAGCTGCCACAAACGGTATGTTATCAACGATTCCTGAGAAAAGACCTGATATCCATAAAATCATAAGCGCTGTTGATGGCAGATCACCTTCTGTTAACCAAATCATCCCCCTGGCCAACTCATCAATCACACCAACTTGTTCAAGCCCGCCAACGAGCATAAATAGTCCCATAAAGAAAAACAAGGTAACCCATTCAACCTCTTCAAAGACTTTTTCTGTGTTTGATTCTTTTTCTGTAAGTAAAAGTAACAGAATGGCTCCGCAAACAGCGACAGTGGTTAAATCAACATGCACAAATGCATGCAGAAGAAAACCAAGAATGGTCATAGAGAGTACCGTAACTGACTGATAAAGCATCGGAGTTTTCTTTAAGTATGAAGAAGGATCTAGTTCCATTAATGTGCGGACATGGTCCCCCTCTCCCTTCACAAGGGTTTTTCTAAACAAGAGGACTAGTCCAAATAAAGTAGCTGTAAAAATGATCAAAACAACCGGGCCAAGGTGAACCAGAAAAGACATAAACGTAAAATGATCGACAGCTTGCCCAATCATAATGTTTGGAGGATCGCCTATTAAAGTAGCTGTTCCTCCAATATTCGCACATAAAATGACCGTTAATAAATAGGGGAATACCGGTAAGTTTAACTTGGAAGTCAGAGTTAATAATATCGGAACAAACAAAAGGACTGTTGTTACATTGTCTAGTAATGCCGAACCTATAGCTGTTAACACACCCGTCACAATAAGAAGCGGGATTGGAGCACCTTTGACCCGCTGAGCTAAAAGAATAGCTATGTATTCAAATAAGCCTGTCTTCTTGGTAATTGAAACGAGCACCATCATAGAGAATAAAAGCGTAATAGTAGACCAATCAATGAAGCTAGTGAACGCCTCTTCCCAGCTATATATGCCACTTAGTAACATAAGAACTCCGCCCGCTAAAGCCACCAATGCACGATTTATCTTCTCTGACATAATAAACACATAGCTAACGATAAACACAGCAACCGCCAGGGTCGTTTCCATTAGTACCCCCCTTTTTTCTTGTCCATTTTTACTACTATATTCACGTACCTTAGGAAAATATTTTATTCTATTTTATTTTTTTATGAATAAAGTGGTAAAAAGATGGACGAACAGGGAGGAGAATAAATATGGTAAAAGAAAGAATGATGGCACTTGCCTATGGATGGGGCACCATTCTTATTATTATGGTATTGAGTAGCTTTACACTGGCCTTATTCCTTAAATTCTCGGAAATGTCACAACCAACTCTACAATGGGCAACACTTGTAATAGGATTAATTACACTATTTATCGGAGGATTTATAGCAGGAGCAAAAGGAAAAGAACAGGGCTGGTTGCTTGGATTATTTACAGGTTTAGGATTCCTTGTATTTGTTCTCTTGTTTCAATACCTAGGGTATCAACAAGGCATGTCGACATCGCAACTTCTTTATCTGGGCGGTTATGTGGTCATGGCTCTCTTAGGGGGAATGATGGGGGTCAATGTAGGAGGAAAATCCAAATAAAAAACGCGCTTATCTCTAGCTAGAGATGAGCGCGTTTTTTCACTATGCCTTCTGATTCACAACTTCACGGATAGCTGAACGATCGTATGTAAGTTTCGTTCCATCCTCTACCTGTAAAATAAGCGTGTTTTCATCTAGCGCATGAATGGTTGCGTGCATGCCGCCAATCGTAATGATATGATCTCCTTTTTGAAGATCAGATTGCATTTGTTTGACTTGCTTTTGACGCTTTTGCTGTGGTCGGATAAGCAAGAAGTAAAACAGTACAAACATTAAGGCTAGCATAATTAATGAACCTGCAGAACCTGCCATGGATTTTTCCCTCCTTTCAATAAGAAGCTTCTATCATTTAGAAGTTTTTAGCATCTGGTTTATTGAAACCATATTGTTCAAAGAACTCTTCACGGAAGTCACCAAGACGGTCTTCGCGAATCGCTTCTCGGACTTGCTTCATTAATTTTAACAGAAAATAAAGATTATGATAAGTTGTAAGTCGGAAACCAAACGTTTCGTTACACTTAATTAGGTGACGAATATAAGCTCTGGAGTAATTTCGACATGTATGGCAATCACATTCAGGATCAATTGGACCGAAGTCACGAGCAAACTTAGCGTTACGTACAACTAAACGACCTTGTGAAGTCATACATGTTCCATTACGAGCAATTCGTGTAGGTAATACACAATCAAACATATCAATACCGCGCATTGCACCATCGATAAGAGAGTCAGGAGAACCTACTCCCATTAAGTAGCGAGGCTTGTCAGTCGGAAGATATGGTGTTGTGAAATCTAGCACTCGGTTCATAACGTCTTTTGGCTCCCCTACGGATAGACCTCCAACCGCGTAACCAGGAAAGTCCATAGAGACTAGGTCGTTAATACTTTGACGACGAAGATCTTCGTACTCTCCACCTTGAACAATGCCGAATAGGCCTTGGTCGTGCGGACGTTTGTGAGCCTCTAAACAACGCTCCGCCCATCTACTTGTTCGTTCGACGGACTTCTTCATATATTCGTGACTCGCTGGATATGGAGGGCACTCGTCAAACGCCATCATAATATCAGCACCAAGAGCGTTTTCAATATGCATAGCTTTCTCAGGTGAAAGGAATAGCTTCTCACCGCTAATATGATTACGGAAATGAACTCCTTCTTCTTTGATGTCACGTAGCTTACTTAGGCTAAAGACCTGAAAGCCACCGGAGTCCGTTAAAATAGAACCGTCCCAGTTCATGAACTTGTGAAGGCCACCTGCTTCTTCTACGATATCTTCTCCTGGCCTTAACCATAAGTGATACGTATTAGAGAGGATGATCTCCGCTCCCATCTGCTTTAGCTCTTCTGGTGCCATCGTTTTAACCGTAGCAAGCGTTCCTACCGGCATAAACATAGGTGTCTCAAAAGAACCATGGGGTGTATGAACTCGACCTAAACGAGCTCCTGTTTGTTTACATGTTTTTATGTGTTCGTACCTAATTGGCATCATTCATACCCTTTCTATCTCTCATTATAAAATTAGCATCGCATCGCCGAAACTAAAGAAACGATACTGTTCATCTACAGCTTCCTTGTATGCTCGCATAACAAATTCCTTACCAGCAAGCGCACTCACAAGCATAATTAACGTAGACTTTGGCAAGTGGAAGTTTGTAATCAACCCATCAATCGCTTTAAAGGTATATGGTGGGTATATGAAAATATCTGTCCAACCAGATGCTTCTTTAAAGGATCCATAATCTCTTGCAATCGTTTCAAGAGTTCTAGTAGAAGTCGTTCCAACTGGAATAACGCGACCACCACTCTCTTTAACGCGATTTAATTGATCTGCTGTTTCCTTGGACATCTGATAAAATTCAGCATGCATATCATGCTCCTCTACAGAATCAACACTTACAGGACGGAATGTGCCAAGGCCAACGTGAAGTGTAATATAAGCAATTTCTACACCTTTGTCCTGAATCTCTTGTAGAAGTTCTTTCGTGAAGTGAAGACCTGCTGTAGGCGCTGCTGCAGAACCTTCCTCTTTAGAGTAAACGGTTTGATAACGCTCCCGATCAGATACCTGTTCCTTAATATAAGGAGGAAGCGGCATCTCACCTAGAGATTCTAATACTTCAAGAAAGATTCCTTCATACGAAAATGTCAGGATACGACCACCGTGGTCTTGCAACTCTGTACATTCAGCCACGAGTTTTCCATCTCCAAACGAAATTTTCGTACCTAACTTAATCTTTTTAGCTGGTTTCACAAGAACTTCCCATTCATCGCCTTGACGTTGATGAAGAAGCAATACTTCTACTTTTGCACCTGTGTCTTCTTTAACGCCATATAAGCGCGCAGGAAGCACTCTAGTATTGTTCAAGACTAAACAATCGCCAGGCTTTAAGTATGAGGTGATGTTATAAAAGTGTTTATGATCTATAGTTTCCTTCTCACGGTCCATCACAAGTAACCGGGAAGACGTTCGATCTTCCAGTGGAGTTTGTGCAATCAACTCTTCTGGTAAATCAAAGTCGAAGTCGTTTATGTTCATATGTCTCTCCCTATCTAGTTCTTATCGAAATTTCCCAATAATATATAGTACAACGCTTGCGACAACACTCACTATAATAGACGTCATGATCGGAAAATAAAAGGTTGTATTTCCTTTTTTAAAGAGAAAGTCTCCAGGAAGCTTCCCGAAAATACTCCAAATGAGGCCTATAACAATGAAGAGAACTCCTAATACGATAAACAGCTTAGGAAATTCATTCACTACCAGGCACCTCCCGGTTAAAGTGTTCATAGGCTAAATGTGTTACTAGTCTGCCCCTTGGTGTACGTTGAATAAACCCTTTTTGTAACAGAAATGGCTCGTACACATCCTCAATCGTTTGCGACTCTTCACCAATCGTAGCCGATATCGTATCAAGCCCAACTGGTCCACCTCTGAAATGATCCATTATACCAAGTAACAACTTATGGTCAACGTGATCAAGACCAGCCTGATCGACTTGAAGCATGTTTAAAGCTTGGTCTGTTGTTTCACGAGATATAACACCTTCCCCTTTTACTTGCGCAATATCACGCACCCGCTTCAGAAGACGGTTGGCGATACGCGGGGTTCCCCTAGAACGACGGGCTATTTCCACAGCCGCTTGATCATCAATTTCCACATCAAAGATTTCAGAGGTTCTCTTCACAATTTCACAAAGGTCATCTGTAGTGTAGTAATCCAAACGACTTAACACGCCAAACCTATCTCGAAGGGGAGCAGAAAGTAAACCAGCCCGCGTGGTAGCACCAACGAGTGTGAATGGAGGAAGATCTAGTCGTATAGATCTTGCTTCTGAACCTGAGCCAATGACAATATCAAGGCAAAAATCTTCCATAGCAGGATAGAGTACTTCCTCAACCGACCTTGGCAAGCGGTGAATTTCGTCTATAAACAAAACATCCCCTGCTTCAAGAGAGGACAGAATAGCAGCCAAATCACCGGCCCGTTCAATTGCAGGACCTGCCGTCGTCCTAAATTGACCGCCCATCTCACTTGCTATAATCGAGGCTAATGTCGTCTTACCAAGACCCGGAGGGCCATAGAGAAGAACATGGTCTAAAGGTTCATCCCTCATTCTCGCAGCTTCTATAAAAATTCGTAAATTTTCTTTTGTCTTCCCTTGCCCAATGTATTGAGCAAGCGTTTGTGGTCGGAGACTTAATTCGACTGAGGCATCATCTGTCATGGCCTCCCCACTAACCATTCGATCATCCATGGTAACCCTCCTTGCTTACGCTTTCTGCATCATAAGGGCTAACCCTTTACGTACATATTCATCGACACTTGAACATTCTTCTTTTTGAAGCTTAGGTCGAATGGATTTAATTTCTTTATCCGAATAACCAAGCGCCTTCATGGCTTCAAGCGCTTCGTCTACGTAACTCGACTGCTCAGCGTGGGTTTGTTCCCCTTCAAAGAATATACTCGTCTCATCCTGTTCCACAGGTAACCATTCGGTCAGTTTCCCTTTTAGATCGAGGATCATCTGTCTAGCAGTCTTCTTCCCAACTCCAGGGAATCGGGTTAAAAATTTATCATCCTCACGCTCAATTGCCGAAACCACTTCACCAACAGATGTGGAACCAACAATAGCAAGAGCACCCTTAGGCCCGATACCAGATACATTTAATAACTTAGAGAAAATCCCCTTCTCCTCAGACGTCTTAAACCCGTACAACGTCTGCAGATCTTCCCTTACATAATGATACGTGTAGATAAGCGTTTCCTTCCCCTTCATCGATTGAAAGGCAAAAGGATTCGCACATAAAATTTCATAACCAATACCATTCGCTTCTAAAACGACATTCTCAGCCGACACAGAAGCCACATTCCCTCTAACATAAGCTATCATCAAAATCGTTCTCCCTTACATCCGTAGTCACCTCTATATATTTTAACATATGAACACCAAAAGCGCAGGCCCCCGTTTTGCTCCGTCAGGCATAAGACAAAGAACGGAGGGAGGCGCCTTTTCCTCCCGCAGTTCTTTGACTTATGACCCCGAGGAGCAGGGGGCCGGAGCTGGATGTACCAAAAGCGCAGGCCCCCGTTTTGCTCCGTCAGGCATAAGACGAAGAACGGAGGGAGGCGCCTTTCAAGAAGCCTCACATATAGAAATGAATATAGGATAACGACAAACGAAAAATTCAGAATTGCACATATTTTTATATTGACTGACTGGTCATGAAGATGTATGATCGACGTATATTATTAGGGAACGGGGTGTTAGTTATGAGTACGATCGATCGTATTGTGGAATATCTCAAAAACCTCGGAGTAAATGCTGAAAAAGTGTACCGACCACCAAAGAGTAAAACGCAATCGTGATACATATAAACCATAAAACCCCTTCCTCTAGGCTTAGAGGAAGGGGTTTTGTTATGGCGTTGGCGTAATAGAAAAGTACTCATACTTTTTCAGTAAACTTAAGTACTGATCTTTAGATTTGATTTTAATCCCTTTTTGTAACTCTTCACTCTGGAAACTTTCAAGCTTTCCAACATCTATTTGGAAAAAGGATTGAATGACCTCAGAACGTTCATCTGAACCATCAAATAAAATTAATTCATTGCCTTCATTTATGCCAAAATATCCCGCTTTTTTCACAAATGGTGAAAGGTCATCAACTTTTTTTCTAAATGTAATATGCCCTTCACGCTGATCTACAAGCTCCCAGCCATCGTAACGAGCCCAGAAGTCTTCCATTGACCATATCGTTTCTTTTTTCCGTTCTTCACCAACGTGTCCATCAATATACTCCCTCTTCAACACAACTTCTAGTTCTAGAGGCTGCTCAACACTTGCATTCGCTCCTTCTTTAGAAGAAGATTCTGAAGCCTTAAGCGGCAAAGTATCCATAACACGTAAACCGCCTACAAACAAACAAAATGTCACTATGATCATTACCAAACGAATTCCTCGCAAACCATCCACCTCCATCATTCTTTATCCCTTTAAAGCACAACATGGTGTCTGGCACCCTTTCACTCACTAAAGGATGTAGGTTGTGTTTCAGGAATAAAAAAACTTCTAATTTTAGGGTTCCCAAAATTAGAAGTTTTATCCTTAAGGTATGGTTATGCTTGTCGGAAATTATGGTAGACTTCTTGCACGTCTTCAAGATCTTCAAGCATATCAATTAGCTTTTCCATCTGCTCAGCAGTTTCTCCCTCAAGCTCGGAGTATGTCTGCGGGAAGAACGTTACTTCTTCAGTATCAAGAGAAATGTTTTGCCCTTTCAGAGCAGTACGAACATCTTGGAACGTTTCAGGATCTGTATAAATCTCAAATGCTCCTTCTGTTGTTTCCATTTCCTCTGCACCAGCCTCAATCGCCTCAAGCATTAATTCATCTTCATCAACCTCTACTTCAGAACGATCGATGACAATATATCCTTTACGATCGAACATGAAGGAAACACATCCATTTTCTCCGAGGTTTCCACCATTCTTATTAAAAGCGTGACGAACTTCAGAGGCTGTACGGTTACGGTTATCGGTAAGCACCTCTACCATAACAGCTGCTCCCCCTGGTCCGTACCCTTCATATGTGAACTCTTCATAATTTGCACCATCTAAACCACCCGTTGCTTTATTAATCGCACGATCGATGTTTTCGTTTGGCACATTATTTGCTTTTGCTTTATCAATCATTAAACGAAGTTGAGGGTTTGTTTCAGGATCCCCTCCACCTTCTTTCGCTGCTACATATATATCTTTTGCCATTTTCATGAATAGCTTTCCACGTTTTTTGTCTTGAGCACCTTTACGATGCTTAATATTGGCCCATTTCGAATGACCTGCCATCGGACATTCTCCTCTCTTCATCTTTCCATAAATAAATTAAATCCATGTTTACTATAACACAAAGAAAATATTTGAAAAAGCCTGCCAATTCAAGGCTAAGTGCTTCATTGACATATATGTAAATCGCACTGTTTATCTCCTATACATCATGTAAATCCATAAAAAAAAGAGCGCTTCTAAAGCACTCTTTAGTTATTTATAATTTTTGTCTCTAAATTGATCGATTCCTTCTGGCATTTGTTCATCTTGATTGATTCGGCTCTTAAGATCTTTCATCCGATCCCAATAGCGTTCATCCGTATACACGACAATCTCTTTACCTTTTGTTTCAGGCATTTCTTTTAAGCTTGCTCGTACCTTTTCAGCCACATCCACTCTTGTATAAGTCGCACGATCTGGCTCTTCCACTGCTACTAAAACAGCATCATTTGTCACAACAACTTGTGCAGTCTTAACATATCGAGACTGACTCAAACGCTTTCCAATTTCTCTAGATTGCTTGTCGTACTCTTTATTATTATAAGAGTTCGCATCCTTATCAGAAATTGGGGTTGTTGGATATTCCTTTTGAGGTTCGCCATTCTTAGGACGAGATCGCTCTAATTCATATTGATAATACTCTGTATCAATATTCGTTTGAAACTTCGGCTGATTTTTGCCGACATCTTGATTATTATCTTCTTTAGCATTCTTCTCTGCCTGACCTTCTAATTCGGAGTTCAAGGACTCTGGTTCAAGTTCAGTTTGAATGGATTCTTCGTCAGCGCCACCGCAGCCTGCAAGTAATCCAAGAGAGAGAATAGCGCCCATCATGAGTTCTTTTTTCATGAATAAAACCTCCCTTACATCCTTAGGATGGCTTAGGGAGGTTTTCATTAACCGAGTTACATTTAGGTAATTTATGATTTAAAATTTAGGAGGCGCTGCAGCTAATTCGCGCTTATGAGCACTCTTCTTATGCATACCTTCAATAATTTTGCGATCTTCTTCAGGAATTTCTTCACCCTTAAGGTGTTTGTCGATCATTTCATAAGATGTTCCCATTTCATTTTCATCTGTTTGACCTTCCCACAAACCTGCACTTGGTTTCTTCTCGATGATTTCTTCTGGGACTCCTAATTCACGAGCTAAATCACGTACTTCACCTTTTGTTAGATGAACAAGAGGGACTAAGTCAACCCCTCCATCACCATACTTAGTGAAGTAACCTGTATACCATTCTGCTGCATTATCTGTTCCAACTACAAGATATTTGTAATTCGTACCAACAGAGTATAGCGTACTCATACGTAGTCGCGCACGTAGGTTTGCATCGGCTAATTTTTCTTGGCTTTCGTTATAGTCACCTGCAGATTTAAGTTGGTCCTGAATGTTTGAGAACATCACTTCATGTGTTTCTGTTAAATCCACTGTTAATGACTTAATCCCACAGCTCTCAATAACCTTCTGAGCAGCCTCTTGGTCATTTGGGTTACTCTTACATGGCAAGATTACACCTAGCGAATTGTCTGGGAAAGCACGCTTAATCAAATGCGCTACTACAGCAGAATCAATCCCTCCGCTTACTCCTACAAGAAGTCCTTCTAATCCCGCATCATTCGCCTGATCCTGCAACCATTTCACAAGCTTATCAATTTTTTCTTGCATAAGTACGCTCTTCCTTTCAGTTTCCATAAGTTATGTTAGGTTAGTTCTCATATCATGTTAGCATAATTTTGTTTTGTTCTACAAATGTTAGTTGCTTGTGCCACCTACCATTAAGTACTTCGAGGTAGTAAAGGACCTCACTAGATGATGGATGACTTGCCTGAAACGTATTCCACTCCCTTACTAGAGAGGCAGGAATCGCTAATCCAAGCCGAAAGAAAGGCCGTTCCTCTTTTGTTAATATACGTTCTATATAAGCGATCTCTTCATGATCTTCTAGAAAGGGTAAAAAACGCTGGGCCATTTGAATCCAATCATAAACCTTGGGTGATTGTGATGCCAAATCAAAATCAATGAGATATACCTTATTATGTTCTCCCTTCAAAAAATTATGAGCCGCTACATCCCCATGAACCCAAGAGAGCTCATTAACCCCACGGTTCTCAATACCATACCAATCTAACTTCATGAATAGATTGTATGCTTTTTCTGATGTTCGGCAAAGAGAATCAAAAAGGTCACCATAGCCATACCTTCTAAATACGTCATAATCGTTTTCAAACAGACGAAACCGTTTCCTCCAATGCATATATAATGGCTGCTTCACAATCAATGAGTTTACTTTAACTCCCTCAGCCTGTTGATGGAACCTATTCAACACATCAACAGCAGCTGTCCTATCCCATTTACGCTTATAGCTTAAAGCTTTACCACCATTCATATAAGGAGCTAATGTCCAGGTTGATCCATGTTCATCCCTTAGATATAAATCCCCTGAGGGAAACGGATAAAATGGAATCACAGGACAGTTTCCAGGAAGACCTTTAAACAATTCCCATTGTTGCCTGACGGAATGAATCGAGCTATTTCGCTTTAAGATAAATGCACCTGATGCTGCGGACACTAGCAGGACATGAGGCTTAATGATCTTGAAATTACGAATAAATAAGCCTGCCTTCTCCTCAAAAAAAGAGAAGGGAAAGTCGCTTCCGACTCCCCCTTTTAATTTCTTCATATTTAATAATCCTCGTCGTCATCATCAAATCTAGGCATATCTAATCCACTAAACTGAGAACTTCCGGGTCCCATTTGAGGGAAACCATACCCTCCCTGGTCTCCACCTTGCTGAAACATCCCGTCCCCTTGTTGCGGCATTCCGTAGCCTTGTTGCGGCATTCCATAGCCTTGCTGCGGCATTCCATAGCCTTGTTGTGGCATTCCGTAGCCTTGTTGCGGCATCCCGTAGCCTTGTTGTGGCATTCCGTAGCCTTGTTGTGGCATTCCATAGCCTTGTTGTGGCATTCCATAGCCTTGTTGTGGCATTCCATAGCCTTGCTGATATCCATCATCACATCCGCAATCATCACTCATCCCCGCTACTTGACCAGGCATTTGCGGCATATCCATACTAGATGATTCAGAAGATTCATCATAAGCTCCTTGAACCATACCTTGCTGCATTGGCATCATTTGCCCGTCATCGTAGCAATTCACATCACTACTCCCCATGTATTGCGGATGCGGATAGCAAGGCATACATGGTTGAGGAGGGCAAGGTACACAAGGATGATGCATCATTGGATAGTAGTACATTGGTTGTTGCATTTGAGGCATTTGCTGCTGCATCTGTGGCATCTCTTGAGACATTTGAGGCATTTGTTGCATTTGCGGCATCTGTTGAGGCTTTTGCTCCCATTGCTGAACCCCTTTTACCTCTTGAGGCTTCTCTTCAGATTTCCCTTTAGGTTTTGCTTCAGGTTTCGCTTCAGGTTTCGCTTTAGGCTTCGGTTCCGTTTTTGCTTTAGGTTTAACTTCAGGTTTAGGTTCCTTGTATTGAGGCATCTTAGGAATATTCACCGTCGTATAGTAATTCTGCATTTGCTGCTCCATAGTCGGAAATTGCATTTGGATAGGAGCCATCTGCATAGGCATTTGAGGTTGCTGCTGGACAGGCATCATCGGCTTCTCTTGCGTCGCCGGTTTCACAGCTTCTTTTTTCGGCATTTCCTTTTTTGGCATTTCCTTTTTCGGCATTTCCTTCGGCTGTTCTTTTTTCTCTTCTTTTATCATAGGTAACGGCTTTGGTGACGTATCCTTATACGGATGTTCAGCCGGGTATTTTTTCATCTCTTTTTTTACCGGCTTTGAATCAGTTGGCACTTTGATCTTCATGCCAGGCATAATCATATCTGGATTGCTGAGCTGCGTATTCATTGCTTTCAGCTCTTCAAAGTTTACCCCATATTTTTGGGCAATCTTCCACAATGTGTCCCCTTTTTGAACAACATGTATTTTCACCGCAGTTACTCCCTTCTTTCTGTTATAGGCATTTCCATAAGAAAATAAATAACAGATGAACTCCATACAACATATGCATGAACAACCAAAAGATTGATGGATTTGCCTAACTTTTTTCTGGATTCCTGCTTCCTCTTATCATCTTGGCCACACGAAAAGTTACTCCGATTGTGTGAATTAGCCTTAGAGAACATTAATTTCGTGACCTCTATAGGACAGGACTTCTAAAGCATGGAAATATTTTTTTAATGGCTGTTAAAGTTTAACGTTGTTATTCCTTATAACAAGATCGTTCAAAATAGGGCAGGATTGTTGATGACTTGAAAATGAGAGAATGTTTCCGTTAACTTTAGTTGAGCGTAAGGTGGGCCTGGAAACCACTCGCTTTCCTGTGGGGAGCTGGTGAGCCTCCTCAACCGGCATAGCCGGTCTCCGGGGTCTCAACTAGAATTTAAAGTGCAGGCGTGGTGACCAGGACCGTACGGATAAGGCAGCTTTTTGGAAAAGGCGATTAGCCTTTGTAAAAAAGATGACTTATCACGCTAGGTCCTCCACGCCAGAACTAGACTAGGCTCTTCTGCCCACGGGAGTCTCGCAGTTTCCAGGCCCACCTTTACCATACAAGGAGGAACGAAAGCATGCCATATAGGGTAACAACAGATCTGCTGATGCGAACTGCGGGGCCGTTCACCCACCTTAAAGACAGGGCTTGCTCGGGGACTGCGAGACTCCCGCGGGGTAAGGAGCCTAGGGAAGACCCCACAGAGAGCGACAGCGAACGAGGAGGCTTCCCAGCTCCCCGCAGGAAAGCGAGTTGTCCACGAGCTAGCCCAAGCACTCTTAAACGTAAAGGCCCCTTCTGCTGAAATATCTCAACTTCCATATAAGGAGGCTTATATGGAACAAAATCAACACTAAAAATATACAGAGCCTTCTAAATAAAAAAGGCCTCTTCCCAGGTAAGGAAAGAGGCCTTCTCGTTACATTTTATGAACGGCATTAGACTGGATTTCAAAGCAAGGATAAGTTCCTAGAATTTTGGTTTCGCACCCTAATGCTTGTAGTTCTTGCTGCAAAGCGGGAAACAACACGGAATCATAGGACCTGTTCACATCGATAATGAAGAAGTAGTTGCCTAACCCCGTTTTCATAGGACGTGATTCTATCCTTGAAAGGTTCATTTTTCGCCAAGCAAAAGCGGAAAGAACTTGATGAAGCGCACCTGCTCGGTCACTTGGTAACGTGACCATTAGTGTTGTTTTTTGTTGTTTCACTTCATGATCTTTCATCTCAACGGGAGCTTGCTCTTTTTGAACAACCACAAAGCGTGTATGGTTATTATCATAATCATGAACATTTTCTCTTAACACTTTTAAACCGTACTCTTGTGCCGCAAGAGCATTCCCTATAGCAGCGTGCTGACCTTTAAGGTCTTTCACCTTAGCGGCCGCTTCTCCTGTTGAAGCACTATAGTGCACTTCAACCTCAGGCATTTCTTTATGAATAAATTGGTGACACTGGGCAATCGCATGGCTATGTGAATACACGTGCTCTATACGCTCCACATCACCCTCAAACTCAGGATGAACGAGGATATGTTGCGTAATCGGCACAACCACCTCCGCAATAATAGGAAGTTCCACTTGATGAATTAAATAATCAATCGTCATGGACACTGTCCCCTCAATTGCATTTTCAACCGGGACAACTGCTAGCTCAACTTCCTGTCTGTCTACCGCATCTAAACACTCTGGAATTGTTCTGTAACTAACCGTCTGATCTGCTTCAAAAAGTGCCTCAACCGCTATATTCGTAAATGTCCCTTTTGGACCTAGATATCCTACTTTCACCACTATGAATCCCCCTCAGCTATGCTCCGCTACTTACAACCTCTACTCGGTCTATAAAGTCTAAGCGTTTGAAATCTTGTAATAATTGCTCAATTGATTGACTCATACCAGATGTATTCAATGAAAGCGTTACGTTCGCTTTCCCTTGTAACGGAATCGTTTGGTGAATCGTTAAAATATTACAACCTGATTCAGCAACCGCCGCAAGTAATTGAGAAAGCGTACCAGAACGATCTTCCAAATGAAAGAAAAGCGTAATCATTTTCTCTTTCACCATTGCTTGGAAAGGGAATACAGCATCCCTATATTTATAAAAGGCACTTCGGCTTAAGTCTACTTTTTGCACCGCATCATGCACCGAATCAACCTTCCCTCTTTCAAGCAATGCTTTCGCATCTAATGTTTTCTGCATGGACTCTGGTAAAACGTCACTACGGACTAAAAAAAATTGTTCATTGTTTATACCCATGATCTAAGTTCCCCTTTTGAATAGTCTATTCGACAAATTCAAATTCAAAATCAAGTAAGCGAATCGTATCGCCATCTTTCGCACCACGTTTACGTAGGGCATCGTCTACGCCCATTGTACGTAGCTGACGAGAGAAACGGCTGACGGATTCGTCCCTGTCGAAGTTAGTCATCTTGAATAATTTCTCAATCTTCGGTCCTTTTAATACAAAGGCACCGTCAGATTCACGCGTAATTTCAAACGGAGTCTCTTCTTTTTCGAAGCGGTATACGACACGTTCTTCAACTTCCTCAACAGGTGTATCATCTTTTGGAATCGTTTCAAGAATGTCAGCAATCGCAAACAACGCTTCCTTTAAACCTCCACGTGTGATCGAAGAAACTGGGTAAATCGGAATATCTTGCTCAAGTTGTGATTTAAATTCTTCAAGCTTCTCTTCTGATTCAGGCATATCCATCTTACTCGCTAAGATGATTTGAGGACGCTCTAATATGGTCTCGTCATATTGCTTTAACTCTTCGTTAATCGTCACAAAATCCTCATATGGATCGCGCCCTTCCATACTAGCCATGTCCACAACGTGTACAATGACACGTGTTCGATCAACGTGGCGCAAGAACTGGTGACCAAGACCCACACCCTCATGAGCTCCTTCAATTAACCCAGGAAGGTCAGCCATAACGAAACTACGCTGATCTTCCGTTTCAACTACTCCCAAATTCGGAGTAATGGTTGTAAAATGATATTCAGCGATTTTAGGCTTAGCCGCACTAACAACAGATAGTAGTGTCGATTTACCTACACTCGGAAATCCTACAAGTCCTACGTCAGCCATTAGTTTTAATTCTAATGAAACATTACGTTCTACACCTGGTTCACCATTCTCAGAAATCTCAGGCGCTGGGTTGCGAGGCGTTGCAAACTTAATGTTTCCACGGCCACCTCGACCACCCTTAGCGATAATGGCTTGTTGTTTATGTTCAATTAAATCAGCAAGCACATCTCCAGTATCAGCGTCTCTTACCGTTGTTCCTGGTGGGACCGGCACAATTAGAGGATCGGAATTTTTCCCGTGCGCGCCTCTACTTTTACCATGTTCACCACGTTTTGCTTTAAAATGACGATTGTAACGGAAGTCCATAAGTGTATTTAAGCCTTCATCGACCTCAAAGATTACGTCGCCTCCGTTACCACCGTCACCACCAGCGGGGCCACCCATTGGAACATACTTTTCTCGGCGGAAGGATACACTTCCGTCTCCTCCGTCACCGGCTTTTATATAAACACTAACCGAATCGACAAACATTTCTTTCACCTCTTATTTTAATAACAAAGAGATTAACATCTGTCTGTCTGTTATCTCTATGTCTTTTACAAATTGTATTTGTTGGACCTCTGACTTAAGGCATTCCACCTCATTCAAATCACCACTCACATCCAGCGTGATTTTAGGCGAATCACCTTTTATGACAGACATCTCAATGTCGTATAAATTCATTTCATTTACATGTTGTTTCAGATGCGACATGAATTGGTTTAATGAGTGAACTAAGGACTGATCAAAAGCAGACAAGTCTAGCGAAGAATCTACATGATAGGTCATATGAAATTGATTATAATGCTCATGGAACTGCACGACCCAAAGCGAAAACCTTGGCGCCTTAAGACTCATTAGTTTTGATTCTTCTCTTGAAACCGCAATAATATGCTGAAGTTTCTCTTTTACTAATTCCATCTTGTCCATTGTGGCATAACCATACACAAGCTGTAGCTGGTTCATCCAATCATGCCGGTAGTGCCTCAAGAGATTCTCAACCTCATCAACTTTCATCATATCCCGCCCCTTTTATCATAATAGTAAAAGTATAGCAGACTTAGGGTCATTGGGAAAAGATTGTTGAAATGTAGCGATTTAATTCCAGAGGGTCATTAGAGAGGGTTTTCCTTTACGATTTCATATGACAAAAGATGCTCACCTTTCGTGCACCAACTCACCTTACCCATTCACATCTCATTAAAAAAACTCTAACCCGAAGGCTAGAGTTTTTCTAAAAAGCTTACGCTTCTTGAGCTACAGGGTATACGCTAACTTTTTTGCGGTTACGACCGTAGCGTTCAAATTTAACAACACCATCTACTTTAGAGAATAGTGTGTCGTCACCACCGATGCCTACGTTAGCACCTGGGTAAACTTTTGTTCCACGTTGACGGTAAAGAATAGAACCAGCTGTCGCAAACTGACCGTCGGCACGCTTCGCTCCAAGACGCTTAGACTCAGAGTCACGACCGTTCTTTGTACTACCTACACCCTTCTTTTGGGCGAAGAATTGTAAATTCAGACGTAGCATTGGGCTGCACCTCCTTATGGTTCGACTATTGTAATATATTGACCATAATCACGTTCAATGGTTTCGAGTGATATCATCATGCCTTCTAACAAGACTTGCGCTTTCTCAAGCATATTTGGAGAAAGGGAATCTGGGAGTTCAACTCTCAAATAACCACCTTCACCTTCTTGCTCGATGACAGGTTCAAACTCACAAAGTTCAATCACAGCATTTACTGCACCGAAAGATACAGCTGAAACAGCAGCACAAACAAGATCATGTCCATAAGGACCACTCTCAGCATGTCCACTCAATTCAAAATCTATGATGTGGCTTTGCTCATTTCGTGTTACAAGCACCTGAATCATAAGGCACCCTTACGAGTTGATTTTTTCAACAGTAAGTTTTGTGTAAGGTTGACGATGACCTTGTTTACGCTTGTAGTTCTTTTTAGGCTTGTATTTGAATACAGTTACTTTACGGCCACGATCTTGTTTGTCGACTTTAGCCGTAACAGAAGCACCGTCTACGTAAGGAGCTCCGACTTTCGTGTCTTCGCCACCTACTACAAGTACCTTGTCGAACGTTACGTTTTCACCATTAGCAGCTTCAACTTTTTCAACGTAGATTGTTTGACCTTCTTCTACTTTGACTTGTTTGCCACCAGTTTCAATAATTGCGTACATACTTGCACCTCCTCTTGCACTCAGACTCGCCATGCAGGTGCTCAAATTATGAGCTTAAAAACCTGTTTTGAGCGGTTGTAGCACTTGGTGCTACGAGACATAACATATAGATGTTACCACCTCTAAAACAACCTGTCAAGAGACCCGTCGATATAAAAAGGTCGCTCTTGCAGGTTTTTCTCATCTCCTACATAACGGATGCGATAGGAACTATCGCTTTTACTATTATTAAGGACATAGACTTCTTTGTAAAGGAAAGATTTTATTTTTTCGATGTCGATTTTCTCCTTAAATAAGGATAGGAGTTCTGGATCGACTTCAAGTACGATAATGTCCTTATCACTTCTCCGATAAGAAAGGAGTTCCCTCTCTAACTGATAGGCTTTCGTCTCAAGGGTTAAGACATAATCCGCCCTTTTTTCAGCGATTCTGTAAGGTAGAGAAGACGATGTACGCTTTCTCGTCATTTCAACTAGTCCAAGCTTCGTAAATCCTATCACTTCAGAGCGTACTGGATCTTGTTTTAGTTCTTTTTTTAAAGCCCCAATAACTTTTTTCTGGTCTTTCGGATTTTTCATCGTTATAAAGTCGATTAAAATCATACCAGATAAATTCCTAAGTCTGAGCTGTTTAGCTACTTCTTTGGCAGCTGCTACATTGGTTTGCAGTACAGATTGAGACTTTGAGGCTTTCCCCACTTTTTTGGCTGAATTTACATCAATCACCACCATGGCTTCAGTCTGATCCACCACGATCTCTGCCCCTCCCTCAAGCGTAACCTTCCGCTCAATAATCCTCTCGATTACTTGGTCTAATGTAAAAGGTTTCTCATAAGTGGAATCTTTCCACTCACACTTAGAGGCAAGATGAGGGTAACGATGATCAATGTGGCGTTTCACCCATTGTTCGTCCACTGTAATCGATTGAATTTCTTTTTCACCGTGTTGCCTCACGATTTGATCAGGTATAACAGGGTCCTCAAAGGCTAAGATAGGTGGCTTTCGATTTTGAAAGGCTGCTTCAATCTCTTCCCATTCTTGCTTTAAACGACTGCAGGATTCCAGCAAGCTCGAATCGGACACATTCTTTGCAGAAGTCCGAAATAACACTCCTTCTGTTCCCATACTCCACCTTGTGGCTAACTCCATTAATTCATTACGCCTATCTTCATCAATCTTCTTCGACACAGCATGGTATTGCCCAAATGGGAGGTAAACGATGTCCTGGCCGGGAAGCGTAACGTTCGCCGTTAACTGAGCCCCTTTATCTTCAATGGCATCCTTTGTAACCTGCACCCATAACGCCTGTCCTTCATGAATGAGCTGTTCAATTCGTTTTTGAGGATGCTGCCTCGAATCAGGAATCTCTGAACATTTCAAAAAGCCAAGCTTACTGGGGCCAAAATGCACAAAGGCCGCTTGTAAACTTGGCTCTATATTAACGACTCTTCCTCTATATATATTCCCAACGAGATCTTCATCATCTTGTCTTGAAACAGATACCATGTCGATCTCCCTATCTTCCATTACGACTGCCCATTTTTCTGTTGGCAGCGTTTGAATATAAATGTCTTTCATCTTTTCACCTTCTCTATGAAGCAAACCATTCTGCGAGTTCTGCTGCTTTAGCTCGAGATTGTTTCATCGTGAAATAATAATACAAACATTCGCCTTCATCAATTTGCGCACGGCTTTGATTCGGACGTGTCACAAAAATTTGATGATGGTTTCCACGTTTGAATTGCCTAAAAATGTGCATCACAGGAATATCTTCATTTACATGTATGGCACGGAGCTTATGAACCTTTTCGCCATTCTGTTCATGGCGTTTCATTAGATATCGCAGAAAGGAATACTCTCTTTGCTTCCATTCTAGCCGATTTTCCCACAACAAGAAAGCTGCCAAAAAGATTGTACTTAAAGAAAAAGGTAAGAAAATTAAAGCAAAGATTAGCGAAACAGCTAGGAAGAATAGCGATAAGTACAATAAGATTTGCTGAGCGCGTACAAACGGCAACGCATAGGAGAGAGAAAGGAACAAAAGCTTTCCACCATCAAGTGGCCAAATCGGTAATAAATTAAACAAAAATAAAATCCCATTGTATACATGCATCATCTCTATGGTGGCCGGGGAGAACCATCCTGCATACCCCAACAAGGATATAGCACCCCACAACCACACATGTTGTAATGGCCCAGCTACAACAACAAGAACCTCTTCATGGAATGGTCTTGTATGATGTTCTTCTGTTTCCATCACACCACCAAAAGGCCACAGCATAACCGAGCGAATTCTCCACTTAAAAAAGCGGGCCATTGCATAATGACCCAGCTCATGTATCCATACAAGTGAGAACATGATAACAAGTTGCCACAGGGAACCGGTTAAAATTCCGATTCCTAGCAGCATCCAAAGCAGCGGATGAACGTGAAAATGATTATTGATCAGCCTCGTCATGAACCTGGATCACCTCAATTGGATCAACAAATTGACCACCTTTTTGTATGGCAAAATAGACCTTCTCAGCTGTACCGTTCTCAGCAGGTGCCGTCTTCCCGATTACATTGCCCGCTGAGACCTGTTGGTATTGGTTCACATTAATTTCAGATAAGTACCCGTAATGAGACTTACTGCCATCTGCGTGCTGGATAATGACGGTATTCCCTGTATCTTCTTTCTTTCCAGCGAACTCCACCATTCCGGAACCAGAAGCGAGAATATCTTCTTGTGAAGACGTTTCAATGACTACCCCCTGACCATTTGTTTGAAATGACTCCCTAATACTTCCACTCACAGGGAGAGCTAGTTCGCCCGCTGCAGTTGGAACAACCTCATCTTCTCCCGGAGATTGAGGGAGAAACGCTAATGGTTCACCAAACTTATCCATATACCACTGATTCACAGCAGCAAATTGAAACTCTTCTGTCACCGCCTGATCTACCCATTGTTGCGGGGTCTCGAGGAATGCGGCATCGAGTCTGTAAAGGATCGCAACGGAGAAAAATAAAACACCTGCAATAACACTTTTAAATAAGAAAGCCGTCAGGAACTGAGCGTTTGCATTTGAACCACGATCGTTTTCGGAAAAAGGGAAGTAGCCGTATTTCTCTTCTTCTTGCACATAAGAAACAGCCTGAGTTGTTGATGTTGATGTAGACTTTCGTTCTCCTCCCACCCCTCGTTTCTTTTTTCGTTCCGCAATTGATCTTCGAATGTCTTTAACGTCTCTTTTCATAGCCTCTCCTCATTCCTTCATCCATTCTTTGTACAAGTTTATGATGGAGGTAGACGAGTTATGAATTCGGAGAAAGAATAAGGGGAGGATTTCTCAATATTGTGTGCATGGGGACGTGACGTTATTGAGCGCTTGGGGTGTCTGGGGAACGACTCGCTTTCCGCGGGCGGCCCCACACGATGTGGGGTCGTATGGGGCCGCGGAAAGCGAGTGTTTCCCCGAACCACCTTACGTTCTAATAACGCAAACGGAAACATCCTCTCAACTTCTAATCTCCAACCCTCCTTCTTGGTTCTTATACAACCTTTACAAAAAAAGCTCAGTCCAGCGCTTTAATAAGCACTGGACTGAGCTTTTCACTATTCGTCTAGATATAACGTTTAAGAACGGATTCCAAAAAATCGTTTTACCTTAGAAACAAAGCTTTTATTTTCTTCTAGTGATAATAACGGCACCGATTCTCCAAGGATTCTTCTTGAGATGTTCCGGTAGGCTAATGCTGCTTTTGTATTCGGTTGAAAGGCTACAGGTTCTCCGTGATTGGATGCTTTAATGACCTCGTCATCATCAGCCACGATTCCTAATAGATCAATAGATAAGATGGTTACAATTTCGTCGACATCTAACATATCTCCATTTTGGACCATGTGATTACGAATGCGGTTTACAATAAGACGAGGAGGTTCTACATCCTCTTGTTCTAACAAACCTATAATTCGATCGGCATCACGTACTGAAGATTTCTCCGGTGTTGTTACAACGATAGCTTTATCAGCACCAGCTACAGCATTTTTATATCCTTGTTCAATACCTGCAGGACAATCAATTAATATGTAATCATAGTCCTGCTTTAATTCTTGAACGATCGTGACCATACCTTCTGGAGTTAAATCTGACTTATCACTGGTCTGGGCAGCAGGTAATAAAGATAGGTCCTCAAAACGCTTGTCCTTTATTAAAGCTTGCTTAAGGCGGCAACGCTCTTGAATGACATCGACAATGTCATAGATAATACGATTCTCAAGCCCCATCACCACGTCTAGGTTCCGAAGTCCAATATCTGTGTCAACTAAACACACCTTCTTCCCCATAAGCGCTAAGGCTGTTCCGAGGTTGGCTGTAGTCGTGGTTTTTCCGACGCCACCTTTTCCTGATGTAATTACGATCGACTCACCCATTTAGCATGCTCCTTTCTACCCCTGCTAACTCAGGGCGCTTTTGTGTGAGAAGTTGCAAACGATCAATTATGATCTTTTCTTCTTTGTCATCTACATACCCGCATTCCATATACGCTCCCTCTGCCTCATCATAATCAGGAGATCGGCTTAGAAAATCCGCAATGCGAAGCTGGTTAGGCTTCATGTATGAAGCAGCGATAACAGCTTTTGTATTTCCATTTACGCCAGCGTGGGCGATTCCTCTTAGGTTTCCCATTACATAGATGTTTCCTGTTGCGACAATTTTACCACCTGGATTTACATCACCTACAAGCAATAAATCACCGCGAACCTCTAACACTTGTCCACTTCGAATGACTTTGAAGATTGGATTAACAGCACGGTCAATCTCCCATTCTTGTGCTTCATCCTTCGTTATCACGTTAGAGTGAATTTCATCAATAACTAGTTTATTATGACGCCGAATCACTTCACGAAGCTCTTCTTTTTGCTCTTCATTTAAGTACCGATTTCCTAGCTGAATATTCACAGTAATCATCGGTTGGTCTTCGTCAACATAATTCCCCGAAATCTTTCGGTCTAGTTCAAACAAAACATCGTGAAATGAGCATGTATCATCAATGTGTAATGTTAGGCCATCTTTTGTGCCTTTTATAGTAACGACTTGCTTCTTGGTACTCACGGAAGCTTCACCTCAAACAATATATTCGACTCTTTGTCTCGCAATTCCTTTTGCCTACACGGCTTTCTGGCTTGCCAATTGCTCTTCTGACCACTTGTAGAGAAGCGGTGGTAAGAATGGATATAAAACGAGCGTGAAGACTAGGTTAGCCAGTAATGTGGGAATCAAACTCATAAGCGCATAGGTTTTCCACGTCATTACAAACCCTTGTACGGAAGAATACAAGAAGAATATGAGAGCATCAGCTAATGCTACACCAACTATACTCATTAGAATTGCGACAAACATGTTTGCATGTAAGAGCTTCTTCAATCCATGGATGATATAAGCCGCAATTCCGTAGGTAAACATATATACCCCTAAAATATCTGTATAAAGGAGGTCAAAAAGAAAACCAAATATAATGCCGTACAACACACAATAATACGTGCTGTCAAAATCGTAAAATATAGCTATGTACACGAGGATGACAAACACCCAATGCGGGATCATATAGTAATCAGAGAGCAGCCATTCTTTCGGCAGGAAATCTGTAGCCGTCCCTTCTAAGATAAGAAATACTAAAAGAATAGCAGGAAGGAGTAAACGCTTCATTGTCCCTCCTCCTCTTCATTTGAATCCTCAGGTTGTTCATCGAGCTCTGGTGAGAACATATCACGATCTACAACAGACACGTGGTTAATCTCATAAAAGTCAGCTGCTGGTTCAACATAAGCAAGCTGGGTTAGGCCGTATTCATCAATAACAACCTCACGCACTTTCCCAATTTCTAACCCACTAGGAAATACGCCTCCCATTCCTGAGCTAACGACAAGCTGGCCTTTTTCAATCTTGGCATCATAAGGGATTTCCTTCAAGAGAAGAGCTTTCTTCTCTTCATCATACCCACCTTCGATTAGACCATATTGATTGTCGTCTCCGACTACTTTCGCGTGGATAAGGTTACTTCCTCCAAATCCACTCAGAAGCTGTATGGTTGAAGTTACCTGAGAGGTGCTCTGGATTTTCCCAATCATTCCTTTACCAGTAATGACTGCCATACCTTTTTGAACACCGTGTTGCTCACCTCTGTTAATTGTAAGCTGCTTATACCACCGTTCTTCAGGCCCTCGCGCAATAACAGTAGCCTGAATGGGGGTATAACCACCTAAGCTTTCATTCTTATCTAACATACTGCGAAGCTCTTTATTCTCTTTTCTTAAAAGCTGTATATCTTCAAGTAAATTGCGGTCCTCAAGCAACTTTTGCTTCAACACTTTATTCTGTTCATACGTGTTTTTAATATCTGACACGTTGTCGAATGTCCCTGTAACAAACTGCACTGGGGCATGAAAAGCTGTCTGAACCCAACCGATTGTATCTTGCAAGAATTGCTCTGGCAGGGTTAAATTCTCTCGATCTCGAATCGTGAATCCAATGAGCGCCACCAGAAATATAATACTTACAAGAATGATAATCAGTCGCTTATTTCGAAAAAATGATGGCATACCTTACACCTACTTAATCCATGCTTCTAGAAGCCACGTTCGGCTGTGATCTAAAGTGATGAATATATTCTAAAGATTTACCTGTACCAATTGCGACACAATCAAGTGGGTCTTCCGCCACAAACACAGGCATCTTCGTTTCATCGCTAATAACTGTATCAATATTCTTCAGAAGGGCTCCGCCTCCAGTCAAGACAATACCACGATCCATGATATCTGCTGAGAGCTCTGGAGGAGTTTTCTCAAGCGTATTTTTCACGGCATCCACAATCTGATCGACTGTGTCTTTAAGCGATCCTGCAATCTCTTCAGCGGTAATGGTAATCGTCTTCGGCAGACCCGTTACAAGGTCACGCCCTCTAATATCCAATTCTTCACCTTCTGCAGGATTTCCTGCTGTTCCGATTTCCATTTTTAGCGTCTCAGCTGATCGTTCACCAATCATTAGATTATATTGCTTCCTAATGTATTGGATAATGGAGTCATCCATCTCATCACCTGCCACACGAATGGATTGACTCGTAACAATTCCACCAAGTGAGATAATCGCTACTTCTGTGGTTCCTCCACCAATGTCTACAACCATACTACCAGTCGGTTCCCACACTGGCAAACCAGCACCAATCGCAGCAGCAAAAGGCTCAGCTATCGGGAATGCATCCTTAGCTCCAGCTTGTTTCGTAGCATCAATAACTGCACGTTCTTCCACCATTGTGATACCTGAAGGAACACAAACCATTACATTTGGTTTTCTGGCGAATGAGGAACGATTTTTCTGAGCTTTCTTGATGTAATATTTCATCATAGCAGCTGTTGTATCGTAGTCTGCAATAACCCCATCCTTCATTGGTCGAATGACAGATATATTAGCAGGAGTACGCCCAACCATATTCTTAGCCGAGCTACCTACCGCCTGAATTTCCCCTGAGTTCATATTTTTAGCAACAACAGAAGGTTCTCTGACGACTACCCCTTTACCTTTTAAGAAAACTAGTGTGTTAGCCGTACCTAAATCAATACCTAAATCTTGCGAAAATCCAAATCCAACCACCTTACATCTTCCTTTCTATGACCAGTTCACGAACGTATTTATCCGTTCTCATAATTATTATGTAACCTAAACATCATTTGATTTAATTTCCCTGTTTTCCATCATTAGGAACATCATTTTTTTATCAAGTGAACAAGCGCCAAACGTAAGTAAGGATACTTAACGCCTGGCGCTTGATAGCATTGGGTTTCTTTTCAATTATACGAAAAAACAGAAGAAATAGATAGTAGTAATCGGGTCATTTTTTCTAGAATAGGCAGATAGAAGGAATGGGGGAGTAGAGTAATACAATTAAAACAGCAATAGTCTTACAAATATCCCTTTTCTTTAAGGGAGACATATTTGTGATCACCAATGACAAGGTGATCAAGAACCTCAATCCCTAACATCTTTCCACACTCGATAAGCCGACGTGTGACGTGGATATCTTCTTGAGATGGGGAGGGGTCACCTGAGGGATGATTATGGGCACATATAATTGAAGCTGCAGAGCGTTTCACAGCCTCTTTGAACACCTCTCTAGGGTGTACGATTGAGGCATTTAGACTGCCAATAAAAATAGTTTGTCTATGAACGACTTGATTTTTTGTATTTAAAAAAAGGACCACAAAGTGCTCCTGCTTTAAATCGCGCATTTCTTCCATGACGTAATCAGCCCCGTCTTCAGGACTTCGAATAGTATATCGCTCTGTTGGTTTATGAAAATGAATCCGCTTGCCAATTTCAAGAGCCGCCAGAACATTAACAGCTTTCGCTTCTCCTATGCCTTTAATGGCTGTTAGCTCTTCAATCGTTGCATCTTTCAATAACAGTAACCCCTCAAAATGAACGAGCAGTCTTTGAGATAAAGAGGTCACCGATTCTTTCTTGGTACCTGTTCCTAACAAAATAGCCAGCAGTTCTTGATTAGACAATTGACGTGCCCCCAGTCGAATCAGTCTTTCTCTTGGACGATCTTCCTGGGGGACCTGCTTAATAAATACAGGCACTTCTGGCACATCAACGCCTCCCTTCACTTAATTCCCTGTACGCTCATTCTCTAATTCAGGTAAAGAAGGATAGACGCCATAAGCTTGCAAGGAGCGAACGACTCGAGAAAGAGGCAGACCAACGACATTGTTGTAGTCCCCTTTAATTCCTTTTACCAATGTAGCGCCGTACGTCTGAATACCATAGCCCCCTGCTTTATCAAAAGGATCGCCTGTTTCGATATAGTATTCGATTTCATCCTTCGTTAGTGGCCAGAATTCAACTGTCGTCTTCTCCACTATAAACGACTCTTGTTCTGACGAGCGAAGCATAACCCCCGTGTAGACTTCGTGTTGAGCACCACTTAACATAGAAAGCATCTCATAAGCCTCATCAGCTGATTGTGGCTTACCAAGTACTTTCCCTTCATAACTTACGATTGTGTCGGCACTTAGAATCACTTCATTGTGCTCCTGAAGGTTGACCGTACGGTTTTTAAGTTCAGCTAGAGCTTGAACGTAAGCACGAGGATTATAAAATGGTAAGCTTGACTCGTCCGCATCCTGCTTTCTTGTTTGAAATGGGATATGAACTTGTTCTAATAGTTCTTTTCTTCTTGGAGAAGAAGAAGCCAAAATAAGTTGTGACATATACATCATCCTTTTCTCGTTGTTCTGATCGTTACAGGGTAGTTTCATCATACCTCCTCAAAGCCACCCTAGCAAAAGGGTGAAAACAACTATTACATTCTTTACAGTATTTTAATATCGTTTTTTTCATATACAAAAATGCAAAATCGCGTTCTAGATATAAGCGGAAATAGAAAAAAGCAAACCCAACAGCTCTTTTTTCCCTTTATTCC
The DNA here is from genome assembly GCF_014642405.1 of Pontibacillus salipaludis. Classification (GTDB taxonomy): domain Bacteria; phylum Bacillota; class Bacilli; order Bacillales; family BH030062; genus Pontibacillus; species Pontibacillus salipaludis. The sequence continues at coordinate 93,819 of NZ_BMIN01000003.1, read as the reverse complement.
CGCACGCTAAACTCAGATCTCAATAATGTTTCGCTTTGGCGCATGCTAAAGTCTAGCTGCCAAGCCCCCATTCCACCTAACTGATAGTCTCGAACGAGTTCAAACTTCGCTAATAAGCTCCTCGGGTCTTCAAACCACACTTCATGGGTACGACCTTGTTCATCTTTGTAACGAAACCACGGTGCTTCTGACTGCTCATCATAAAAGATCTGACTCTCATGATGAATATATTTTGCAATGGCATTTTGGACAGAATAAGCTTCTCCTTTCACACGCTTTTCACCAGAAATCACCCAATCATAGGCATACATAGGAATACCAAGCATGAGCTTTTCCCTTGGCACAACAGATGTAGCAAAGTCTAACGTCTTTTTCACCTCTTGAATAGGCGCAATGGGGCCAGATGGTCCACCAAGCCAATGCCAATTGTAGGTCATGAGAAAAAGACTGTCTGCATGCTCCCCGAGCGTCTTATAATCAAAAGCCGCGCTATAAGAAGGAGATTTACTCCCTTTCAGTGGGGGAACAGCAATATGCACTTCCATATTATTAGGGTGGAGGCGATCACTAAGCTCTTTAATAAAAAGAGAAAACAAGGACCGGTCTTCGGGATGAAGTCCTTCAAAGTCAATTACGACACCTTTGTAATCATGACGGTCCAACAAAAGGTAGAGGTGATTGATAAATGTCTTTCGCTTCTTTTCTGTACGAATAAGTTCATGGGCAAGGTCCGGGTCGAAGCCCTTTGAACTTAAGTTTGTCACAGTAGCAAATGGCAATATCCCTTTTCTCCATGCTTTGTTAACACTCCCCTTCAATGAGATGGAGGTTAACGTTCCATCTCTACTCGGGGTGTAGCTGAATAAGTAAATCGTTGTTAAATACTGACCAAGATTATCAATAATATTCTCATTGTATACTTCGTCCTTAGGGATAAAATAAGCTCCAACTTTTACAGGAGTCTTTTGCTTTTTTGGAACAGTAAGCGTCTGACCTTTAAGAATCGTTGTGGATTTCAAACCATTCTTCTCCATGATTTCATTCACGCTTACCTTGTGGCGCTTTGCGATCTTATATAAAGTATCTGATGGTTGAACAATGTATGCCTGACCTGGTACTACAATGGACTGGCCTCGCACAAGCTTTCGTTCTTTAGGCATTCCGTTTAGCTTTGCGAGCTGATCTGGTGTGATAGTGTAGCGTTCCCCTATATTGTAGAGCGTATCGCCTTTTTGAGTAATATGAATGATTTCAGCTTTAATCTGATCTTCTGATGTAAATAGAATAAACAACAGTACTACCCCAACACATACATAACCTTTCATAATAAAGCCTCCTTCGATACCGTTAGGATACCTACAAAGAGGGCTTTATTATGCACTCTTACTCCAGTGTTAGTTCCGATCGTTTAAAGATCTCATTATGAATAAAGCTTAAGCATAAAAAAAGGCGCTCCCTTCACAGGAAGCACCTTTATGCTTTACTTCAGATATTGTTCGTAGGCATGCCATACAGAAAGCATACTCGTTTGCATATCCCAAAGGCTTGTTGTACTTTTATTCTGTTCAAATGCTTGGGCTGCTTGGCTAAATTGATTAAAGCTTTCTTGGATCGGCGAGGTTCTCTCTGAAGCTTCATTTGGAATCGCTTTTTTCCAAGCATCAGCCTTAGCTGCTAAATCAGAAGCAGTGCCTGAACCTGTTTCAATTAAGGACGTTGTCGCTGGCAATACATTCTTCCACGCTTCCACACCAGATTGAATCCATGTTCCTTCAGCTTTTGCTACCTTTTTTTCGCCACTTCCTACATGCCACTCTTTCACAAACGTTTCAAATCCCTGTTCTTTTAAATACGTGGCAATCTTCTCTCCATCCTCCTTAGAAGAAGCAACGCCTGCAAATAAGTAAAATTGTCCATCTCTAGGCCAGATATAACCCTCTAATCCCTTCTCAGATAAATTGCTCGCCCACGTTTTTGCCTTCTCTTCCGTTGAGAAGATCCCGGCTTGTACAACATAGGCAGAAACTCCAGGAAATGAAAGAGCTTGCGCATTCCCATTGCCTGCTACTCCCCCTTTATCTTGAGCAGTGCCTGGCTGAAGCGCTGGCATAGCAGGCTGAGCCCCACCATTAGCACTACCCTCAATTCCACCAAAGATTCGAATCATGATAAAGCCGATTAGTGTCCCTACAAGAATGGCAGAAGCGGCAGCAATTAATAATTGCTTCATTTCAGAAGGGAGAGAAAATGATCGCTTCTTGGGAGAATAATTCCGCTCAAAAACGGGTAACTTCTCCTTTTTAACCTCTTCCTTAGTGTGCTTTTTCTTTTCTTGCTCTTCCATCCACTCCTCTATCGCAGACGCCTGCTCTTCTTTGGCGACGACTAACTCATCTGTAACATTCTTTTCCTTCACATCTTTGTCCCGGTCAAGATACGTATCTTCTCCATTAATGCGAACGGAGATCTTATTGTGCTTGTCCACATGCTCCCCTCATTTCTCTACTAGTTTGTTTCAATCTATCACACGACTAGAGAAAAGAAAGGCGACTTCTGTCATCTGGGGTTCTCGTCTTTTCGCCATGATTTGGCAAAAAGGAATAAAAACACCCTTTCAGTTTGAAAGGGTGTACGTTGCTCTATTGTTCATCCTCGGATAAATCTTCATCATCTTCTTCAAATGGCGTCTCTTTTTGAGATGGGTCTGGGTAGTGATATTGTGGAAGTTCATCTTTCAGACCGCTTAAATCAGGTTCATAAAAGGCAGAAAAGGTTACTAGAAAAGAAACTTGTTCGCCCTCATCAGTAGTAGAATCATTTGGTTGAAACTCGATCTCATCAAAACTAACTAGGCGAGGAATCCGTTCTAGTTCTTCAAGGAATAGCGTTAAATCTTCGAAACTCTTTGCCAGGACGTTAACTTGGTACGTAAGTGCATTCACCGATGGCATAACAGGAGGGGGATCAACCGCTAATGCTTCTTCTTCTACTTCTGCTTCCTCTTCCACTTTTTCTTCTGTTTCACTGGTAGGTTCAGCCGTATCTACAATCTCATCTTCTTCCACTTCTATTATTTCGTCTCCATTTAGAATCACTGACTCAATAAATGTGCCAGACACGTTTTCAGCCCGTTCTATAGCCAGAATGACTTGGTCCTGAACAGGTAGGACTGGGAGCTTTAATTGAAGTTCGCGTGAGGTTTTCAAAGTAAGATCTTGTTGCTCTGTTTCTTGCTCTGCTAACGAATTGAGTATTCTTTCCTCATTTTTGAGTGAAGATTTCACTTGGTCTACTTCCTGAAGTGCTGGATCTACATAGAGAGAGTGAACAATCCAGTAAAAAGCCAAGAAGACGATGAGCAGTATAACTACAACAATCGTATGTATTCGTCTCCATTCAATTTTCATCGTCCTCTTCCCCCTCTTCCCATAGGTCTTCATTAAGCGTCACTTCATATTCAGCCACATATCTCGGTCTGTACTGAGTGGGGTCTAAGTCTTCCTCGAGCACGTTCGACGTAATTTGTTGAACCGACACGTTTTCAACATAATCTTCATCAATTAGCGCATTTGTATAAGCTGCCACATCCTGAAAGTCATCAAATCGAACATAAAGCAGCAGCGATTGGGGACGAACATAGACGTATCGCTCAAAGAATCCACGCTTAGGTAACAAAGACACCATTCGTTCAAGAAGTGAAACTGCAGGGAAAAGGTTGCTTTCTAATGCCTCGACAGAACGCTGCAATTCAAGACGATTGGTCTGAACTTCATCTTTCAGCGCTTCCTGATACTCCTGTTGCGCTACTCTCACTTGCTGAATGTGACCATTCACTTCTTCTACTTCATCTAAAGCTGCTTGCTTGTCCATGTGTAGGAGGAGCCAAATGAAGAGGATGGCAAGGACAGCTGCAAGCGCCAGTAAATAAGGCACCATATTTTGTTTCTCTTTCTGTTCAAGTAAATTTATTTCTACCTTCATCGACTTTCGATCCCCCTAACGTCTTCCCACCTATGGTTTCAGAGCTAAGCCTACGGACTCCGCATATCGAAATGGAATGATCTCATCCTCGGCTACTGAAAATTCATGAGAATCAATCATTTTTACGTTCAACTGAAAAGTGTTCTGGCACTTTTCATACACTTTATGTAACAAAGGAAAATCACCTGAAATTAATAGATTCGTAACAGCGGATTCGCCATTAGTGACTGAATAACGATAGAAGTTCATAATCCGTTCGACCTCTCTCATCTGTTCCTCTATATAGGCTTCAATTTCTTGATCATCGCCTGTAAAACTCACGGCTGAATCCCCTTTAACCGGAACTTCCCACAGGTTGGGATCTAACCCACTCTTCATGTAACGTGTAAATTGAGGATGGCAATTATGAAAGACCGTTAACACGACACCATCCAAATTCCACTGAAGGGATAGTAAATGATCATCTGAACGAGCATGATCCAAATCATAATATAAACGGTATAAAGACAAGAAAGTCAGGTCGGCTACAGCTGGTTTCGTATTCGCATCTAAGAGAGCAGACTCAAAAGCCCGAACCCGAGATTCCGGATAGGCAAACAAGAGCACTTCATTCATATTTTCCTTCTCTTCTAACACAACATAATCAAATACAGGCTCTTCAAAAGGAAGGTGCAATCCTTCACCGATCTGCATATACAAGTAGCCCTTCACCTCATCAGCCGTCTTTAAATCATTTGGGATATGAAACGACTTAATAATAACGGAGGCATCCGGCACGCTAAAGTATACCTTCTTCTTACGCCACTCTTTCTCTTCAGTCAACTCCTCAATAACTGAAGCAAGTTTCCTTGCATCCACGACCTTACCTTCTTCTATAATTCCACTTTCTAGATAACGTTCTCCGTAATCCACTATGCCAGTAAGTTCCGGGGTGTCACATTCTATATATCGGAGTACATGGTCTTTAAATATAATGTTAATGCGCTCTTTTGACTTTCGAAAGTTAAACATACTAAAGTCACCTGCCTTTCTGATTAGAATAAGTGAAGGTACCAATCAATAATAGGAGCTTTGAAGAAATAACTTGTTAGTGCACCCAACACAATGTAAGGACCAAACGGCACCGGCTTTTTCCGATCAATCTTCTTAAACAAAAGCAAGACTCCACTTATGAGAGATCCGTATAAAGTAGATAAGAAGAAAGCTAACAGCACTCCTGGCAATCCAAGCACAATGCCAATAACACCAAACAGCTTCATATCTCCGCCTCCCATACCGCCTCGGCTGGCGATAATTATAATGGCTGTTAAAACGAGCCCTGTCGCCCCTCCAGCTAACGAATCCCACCACGGATCGAGAGGAGAAACGATCCTCCCTATTATAAGGAGGGGTAAGAAAAAGAGCAGGATTACATTAGGGATTAGCATATAGGTGAGGTCGGTTACGGTAATAATAACGAGTAACGAGGTGAACAGGAGCGCAACGATGAGTTCAGCTGAGAAGCCGAATCGTATAAAGCTATAAGCAAACAAAAATCCCGTAGTCGCTTCGACTATCGGGTATAGGGGTGAAATGCTAGTTTTGCAGTTGCGGCATTTGCCTTTTAGGGTTATGTAGGATAAGACCGGATATAAGTCCAGCCAATTTAGCTTGTAACCACACTTGGGGCAGTAGGAACGAGATTCTTTTAACATCTCATTCTTTGGAACCCGTTGACCAACCACGTTAAAAAAAGAACCAAATATGAGACCTAAAATTGTGAAATATGTAAGATATAATACGCCCATATGTTTAACTCCAATATGTAATAGAATTGAAGATCCCTCTGCAGAGGGATCTTCATATGTCAATTATATAAATTATCAATTATCTTCATCTACATGTTCCCTTGTTGCACTATCCATATCTTCCCCAGAATTATCTCCATCGATCGTGTTTAGTTTATACTCACCATTAGTAATATTCACATTATAAGTTACTTTGCCAGCATCATCTTTAGAAGAAGTAACAGTACCACTGAAATCATTAGTGTTTTCTAAATATCCATTGCTAGACAACTCTGATAATGAAACATCCATACCATTAGTAGCATCTGTAAAAACTTCATTAGATGGTTCAGCTGTATACATTAGTCGATATGATTCCACAGCCTGTTCAGCTGTCCTTAACACTGAGTCCTTTTTTCCATTCTCCACCACATTAGCTATACTAGGAATCGCGATCGCCGCAATAATCCCTAAAATAACAATAACTGCAAGTAGTTCAACAAGCGTAAAACCTTTCTCATCTTTGTTCATCAGTTGACGAAACTTCTTTAACATGAGTCTGTTCTCCCCTTTTTATCATTAAAAATTATGAAACTCTCAATACAAAAACGACCACACCATAAACCTTTCTCCTTTTATGTACGGTCGGTTGCACTACTCGCTCCAGGGTGGCTAAGTGCCCATATACAGCCAGCCTTTCGTTGCTTCCGATGGTATGTTAGTACGTGTAATCATCTACATCCATTATAGTAAATACGTCTCATTATTACCACTATTATCTTATAAATTTAGCACATTTACCCAATTTGCTCAAAAATAGAGAACATCGGGATGGCAATGGCTGCTACAATGCCGCCGACGATCAGCGCAAGGAAGGCGATCATAACAGGTTCTATTAAACTTTTAATCCGATCTGTTGCGTAATCAAGCTCAGATTCATAGAAATCCGCTACTTTCCCTAGCATATGGTCTAAAGAACCAGAGCTCTCTCCAACAGAGACCATTTGCGTCACAAGCGGAGGGAAGATCCAGTGTTTTTGCATAGGAGCTGCCATCGATTCTCCCTTTTCAAGAGATTTTCTTGTCGTTTTCAAGACCGATTCGACAACTTTATTGCCGACGATGCGTTCTGTAATGTACACCGCCTGTAAAATCGGCACAGAACTATTAAATAATGAGCTCATCGTCCTTGTCATACGAGCGAGTACTGCCTTTTGAATAAGAGGGCCGAATATAGGGATTCTTAATTTCACAAGGTCTAGTCCATAAGAGAATCGCGGGTACTGTTTCATATACTGAATTCCGCCATAAAGGAGGAGTGGAATGACGATAAACAACCACCACATGCTCTGAGATAGTTCCCCTAAACTCATCACAAATTGTGTAATCGGAGGGATGTCACCTCCAAAGGATAGGAACATATCCGCAAACCTTGGGACGACGAAGCTTAATAAAAAGATCACGATACCGATGGCAATAACTAATACAACTATAGGGTACGCGAGAGCCGAAATGACCTTTTGTCGTGTGTCATACTGCTTCTCATAATAAGCAGCAAGACGGTCTAAAATTTCATCAAGGTTACCCCCAGCCTCACCAGCGCGAACCATATTGACAAATAGGTCAGGGAAAATCTTGTGATGCTTTTCTGCCGCATCTGAGAAGGAAAGACCTCCTTCAAGATCTTCTGCTATTTGAGTGAGAGCACGCTGAAGTGCTTTACTCGATGTTTGTTCTTTTAATATATAAGTAGATTGAATGAGCGATATCCCTGATTCAAGCAGCGTCGCAAATTGACGAAGGTAAATGACAAACTCTTTATTTTTCACCTGACTGCCTAGTTGAATATCTTTATACAAAATGCTATTTAGTTCATTAATGGTTGCAACGGTCATTCCGTCTTCTTTTAATTTCCCAACAGCTTCTCGCTTAGAGTCCGCTTTTATACGTCCTTCCTTCATCTTTCCCTTAGAGGTACGGGCTTTGTACTTGAAGTAAGCCATATGCCTATTGTCCCCTCTCTTCTAAAAACGGGGCGGCCGCTTCTGTTGTGATAACCCCTTCCTCCACTAAAGCACGGACAGAAAAATCAAGAGTGTGCATGCCTTGGGCTTTGGACGTCTGAATGATGTTTGGAATCTGGTGAATCTTCTCATTCCGGATAAGGTTCTTAACAGCAGACGTATTCATAAGAACTTCAGTAGCAGCCCGCCTCCCTTTCTTGTCCTTACGCTGAAACAAGCGCTGCGACACAATAGATTGCAGGACACTTGCTAGCTGAATCCGCACTTGTGTTTGCTGATTGGGAGGAAACACGTCGATAATTCGATCAATGGTGCTTGCTGCCCCGGTAGTATGGAGCGTTCCTAACACCAAATGCCCTGTTTCAGCAGCTGTGATAGCTGTAGAAATGGTCTCTAAATCTCTCATTTCTCCGACTAAAATGACATCAGGATCCTGACGCAAACAAGCACGTAAGCCGTTGGCAAAGTTATTCGTATCGAATCCTACTTCACGCTGATCAATAATGGAATAGCGGTGAGAGTGTAAATACTCAATAGGATCTTCAAGTGTAATGATATGGCGGCGCATCGAGTTATTCATGTAATCAATCATAGATGCTAGCGTCGTTGATTTCCCGCTTCCTGTAGGTCCTGTAACGAGCACAAGCCCTTGAGGTTTCTCAGCAATTTCTCTCAACACATTCGGCATATGTAAAGCATCAAGTGTAGGGATCTCTGTCGGCACGATTCGTACAGCTAGTGATACACAATTCCGTTGATGGTATGCATTAATTCGAAAACGTGACACACCAGGGATTCCGTAGGAGAAGTCGACCTCTCCTTTATCTTTAAACTTATCCCATAGCGTTTCTGACAGAATTGCTTTTGCCATCCCCAATGTATCATCTGGTCGCATCGTTTCTTTCCCGTACTGCTTTAAATCTCCGTGCAGTCGAAAGATCGGCGGCACACCGACCGTTATATGAATATCCGATGCTTTCAACTCAAATGCAGCTCTTAACAGTTTCTCAAATCGCTCTTTCATGAACACACCTCCTTACTCACTTTTAGCTACACGCAGCACTTCTTCAGTCGTCGTATGACCTTGCTTGACTTTAAGCAGGCCATCATCAACTAAAAAGATCATCCCCTTCTTCCAGGCGTACTCTTTAATCTGAGACATCGATCCATTATTCATCATCATTTTCCGGATCGTTTCATCAATGGTGAGCACTTCTTGAATGGCCATGCGACCTCTGTAACCCGTATGCTGACAACTATTACAGCCTTCTCCTTTATAAACCTCTTCGACCTTAAGTCCTCGCTTATGAAATAACTCTTTTTCTATTTCAGTCGGTGTATAGGCTTTTTTACAATCACGACAAATCTTCCGGACAAGTCGCTGAGCAACAATGCCAGATACAGATGACATGACTAGGTAAGGCTCAACATCCATATCGATTAGACGAGGAATCGTAGCTATGGCACTGTTCGTGTGAAGGGTACTAAATACGAGGTGTCCGGTTAAGGATGCTCGAATCGCAATCTCTGCTGTTTCAGAATCTCTAATCTCTCCAACCATAATGATGTTTGGATCCTGTCGCAAAATGGAGCGCAGGCCGGCTGAAAAGGTGAGCCCGATATTCGCATTCACCTGAACTTGATTGATCTTATCCAATTGATACTCAACCGGGTCTTCTACCGTAATAATATTGACATCGTCTGTATTTAAATGGTTTAAAGAAGCGTATAAGGTAGACGACTTTCCTGAACCAGTAGGACCTGTAATTAAAACAAGACCTGAGGGTTGATTCACTAATTCCAAATAACGTTTATAGTTAATTTTGTTAAAGTCTAAATCACTCAATTTTCCCATAGCGCTACCAAGGTTCAAGATTCGTATAACAATTTTCTCTCCATATACGGTAGGCAAGGTGGAAATCCGCAAATCAACAGGAGTATGATCAATAAACGTCTTAATTCGTCCATCCTGAGGTAAACGAACTTCTGTAATGTTCAAGTTAGCCATAATTTTCACGCGAGCGGTCAATGAGTTCTGCATAGACTTTGAAAGTCCTTGTTCCGTTCGTAAGACGCCATCTACCCGGTACCTGATCAGCACTTTCGTTTCCTGAGGATCAATATGAATATCACTAGCCTTCATTTGAACACCTGCTTGTAGCATTTGGTTTAACAACCGTATGGCTGGTGCATCATCAGGGTCATCTGATGGCTCTAAATCTTCGCCGCTGTTTAAATTATAGTACTTGTTAATCGCTTGATAGATCTCGTCTTTGGTTGCAATTACAGGGGAGATTTGAAAACCTGTTGAGATTTGCAAGTCATCTATCGCATAGTAGTCCATCGGATCATTCATAGCGACAACAATTTCATTCTCTTCTTTACTAATCGGGATTAAAATGTTTCGTCTTGCGAATTCTTTTGAGATCAGCGATAGCAGATTCGTGTCTATTGGATATTGGTATAAGGAGATGTGAGGAATACCTAGTTGAAATTCTAAGACTTCAATTAATTGCTGCTCGGTTATGTATCCTTTATCTAATAGCACATCTCCTAGCTTTTGACCACTTTCCTTTGTTTCTAGCGCTTCTTTAATTTGACCTTCATTAATCATGCCCGCTTCTTTTAACAAGTCACCCAGACGCTTACGTTCTGCCATTGTCCGTTTTCCTCACTCTCTTCGTAAGGAAAATGCGAACCCTTATATCGAGTCCGCATTCCTTAACGTTATTCCCCTTTAGGTGGACCTTCCTCAGGACTCCATATTCCATCTGTTCCGTCGGAATCTTGTCCTTCGTTTTCATTGTCAGAATCTCCTGATGAACCTTCCTGTGATCCCTCTTTGGTTGTAGAATCATCCGACTGATTAGGATTTGTGTCATCATCTGAATCATTCTCATTTGATCCAGATTCTTGATTCTCCCCATTACTTTCTGAACCGCTGTCGTCTCCTGAGCCAGATCCACTCTGGTCCGCGCCCTCGTTGTCTGAGGCAATAGGTTCAACAGGCTCTGGACGCTCCTCTAATGCATGGACAGGAGCATAGTAATCCTGAGTAATAAATTCAGTATCTATGGCCTCATTGTTCTGATTATAGATTTCTCTGAACACGTCATAAGCAAGCCCTGATTCGCCTTTTCTTTGCACTTCTGCTCCGGTTGCAAAGGCGCTATACTGAATGATGGTACGCGGTTCAATTTCACGCTCATTTTGAATAAGGACTTCATATTCCCTTGAAATCGGGTACCCTACAATTTGAACGGTGAGCGTCTCTTCACTCACCTCGAATTGGATTTTATAAGAAGAATCATTCGGATTGAAGAACATAAAGTCCTGTCCCTCTGATAGATTCACACTCGCTTCCCTTCCCTTTTCCGCATATGCAGGCAGGTGTTGGCTAATGTGTCTCTGTATAATGTCAAAGTTTGTTTGCAACACCGCTCCGTATAAACCTGATGCCATCACATTTAGTGCGGTTTGATTTTGAAGAGGAACGTCATTGACTTGTTCTAATAAAGATACATTTGACTTCGGTTCTATAACCAAACCATCTAATTCATTTGTATACGTAAATACATCAGACCCATCAGGGATCTTCTGATTATACTCTGCAATAACACTGAATAACGATTCCGTCCCGTTACTGACATAATCGTAAACAGAATAGGTCAATGATTTATCTGACAACACTTCGACTTGTGACCTAATATCAGCAGTGAGCTTATCGAGGAGCAAATGATCGTACACTTCCTCACCAAATGCCTCTTTTTGTCCTTCTAGAGCCGATCGGTTAAACCGAACAGAAAGCGGATTAACGGTTCCCTCTTTTAAGCTGTCTAGTGTGTCAGCTACATCCACAGTTAAGAATTCTTCTGACAAAACAATGGATTGTTCTTCTGTCAGCATTTCAACCGGATGTAGATCAAGCCATTCTTGCACTCTGGTCTTAAGAGCATTCTCAGCTTCCGGACGGGTTAGTCCGTCTACCGATACTCCCCCTACTTTTGTTCCTTCTTCATATGTTTTAGGCCCTGCCATGACAACATCATAAGCAAATGCCCCACCAACAGAGAATCCATAAATAAACAGGGCCATTGCTAGGAGGTACATGAAAAATTTCAAATCCCACCGTTTATCCACAACGCATTCTCCCTATCATGTATGGTTTAGCCTTCAACACTCATCGTCAGATCAACGACCACGCTTGGCCCTTGATCTTGGGCAAGCTTCACATCATCTTCTGTAAGCTGATCACCCTCGTTAAATAAAATATTTCCACGTGAGTCGACGATATCTTTTTGAACCACTTTTCCTTTGAGAAGTTCAAGCTGCTTGTTATGAATACCTTCTAGTTTAGAAGCGGGCTTCTCTTTCTCCTCTTCTTCTATCACTTCTTCGACTTCATCGGATATAAGAGATTCCGAAGCCACTTCTCCCTCAGGTGTTACTTCTTCTACGAGCTCAAGCTGTGGTGAAGGGTCTTCAACGTCTTGACTCCATTCTCCTGTTGTCGCTTCACTAATAAGCGTACTCTCTACCTCACCTTCCTTAGAGAAAGAAGGTTTCTCTTCTGGAACCGTGACAGACTCCTCTTGAGGAACTGCCTGTTTTATTTTTTCTTCTGCTTCTACAGCAACGGGATCTTGACCTCTATCTTCTTGGGAGGCCTTGATTGGCTGTTCCTGAGTATTTGCTCCTTCTGGTTGACCTGTCAGCTCTTCAAGAGTAGTGACGTACTGCGTTAGCGCCTCTTCACTGACAATGGTCATGTGCTCACTATATGTAACGACAGAAGTGCTGTCTAAGACTACCTCTTCATTCCCCATTTGGACAGATGCCGCAATGACTTTGCCCGTATCATCATTTACATAATACTCAGTGACTTCACCAATTAATTGACCTTTTCGAGTCATGACTTTAGAGCCGATTATCTTTACTTTTTTATTAATTAATTCATTCGCAATAGGAATCTCATCCAGATCAAGAATCGCTGTAGGGCTCTCAATTGTAACGGCATACTCTCCAACACCGATTACCTTTTTAAAGGGAATTGCTTTTACACTTACTTGCCATTCTTTATGCTCAATCGTCAGAAAGTCTACGTGTCCCTCATCTGGGTTAATGACAAGTGACTTAACTCTTCCAACTTCCTTACCATCAACAATACTTATGATCGGTAATTCTGTAATTTCATGACTTCTTTTCATTGCTCATCACACCTATTTCTATAGTAGTCTATGAATCTATTAAATTTTCTTTCGCGAAGTCTTTAATATAGTGCAGTTCCTCTTTAATAATCGGATAACCAGAAAACTTTTCGATAAGTTCAGGAAGCCAATCATTTAACTTCTGGTAATTTTGATTCTGAATATAATGCTGTACCAGCAGAGAGGCAAATGTATAGTAGTCTTGGGCTGGCAGTGAAGGCTGTAAGAATTGCTTTACGTAGTGTTCATAATCGTTAGAGGACAATATCTCTTCCTGGACCATGACTTCCTCCACTAGAGCATGAAGCATTTGCGATTGGAACACACTCTTTAATGGTGTAGCTGATCCTTTAGAAGACTCCCTATCTAACGGAGCTTCCTCCTCCAGTGCATCCTGCTCATCCTCGATATGCTCTACCATTTCAAATGCAGACACTCCAGACTCGTTAACCGCTTGCTCTTCGACTTCATCCTCTTCTTGATCAACGTCTTCACCAGCTAACGGCTCAAGGTCTTCTAGAACCTCTTCTCTCAACGTGAATTCTTCTTTATCCATTTCTCCAAGAGGCTCAAGTACATCATCTTCATTAACCCATTCAGGAGCAGAGGTCTCCACTGTTTGATCGACGTTGTCCTCTTCTTTATAATCTTCTTCGATGACTTCTAAGATAGAGGAGCGTTCGACAAAAGCGTCCTTTTGAACGTGTTCTATCTCTTCTTCATCTCCCTCAACCCAATCAGAACGAGCGGCTAACAGTTCTTCCTCAGGAGAAACAATAGGCTCCTTGTCTTCTATTATGACATCCGGGTCCGAGGATTCTTCTTCAAGATCTGGTGCAACATCTAATAACTCTTCCTGCAAAAGAATCTCCTCTTCTTTACTATCGTCAGAAAGGGATTCTACTTCAACCGTTTGAGACACAATGAGACCTTCTTTCTCATCTTCCACCTCTTGTTCGTCTACAGCACCAAGTTCAATATGCTCTTCTTCCATATGTACAGCTTCATTTGATACGGATGTATCATGAACAAGAACGAACTGCTGCAAGCGACGATTTAGCAGTAATGCTGTTAGAAAAGCTAGTAATACTAAAATTAAACTGCTCTGCCACCAGGTAAACGTTACCTTAGATGCATAGGTAGCCAAAGCAATTAAAGCGGAAGCTCCTATTAAATAGAGCTTTCCTTTACGATCGAGTTGTATAGGAATGTAGGAAGCCCCTATTAAAAGAATGCCTACAGCAATAAGAGCACCGATGTATCCAACCACAACCTCACCTCTTTTCCAATCAATTCGACATCTTTTTCTAACTAACAGTCATCTAAACGATGAACTATACTTATAAAGTCTGGTGTTCATGCTGCGTTTACCATTATAAAGTGAATATGTAATGTTATAGAATCATTGTATAATAAAGTTAAACCATTTAAAAGGTCCTAATTCGACAACACCCCATCAACTCAAAGACCTAATTTTCTTCCAGAATAGCCCTCTTTTTAAATTAGTATATTTATTCTGATTCCGATTCTACTCTCCAACTCAAACCACCTCCATTGATTTCATTAGATACATAAACACCTTTAATTTGCGAACCATTCTTCTTCCAGGAATTGAATTCGTCGCAACTAGATAACCCTGTGGAAGTGTAGAGGTCTCTAGCATATGGATAGTTAGTGCTACCTTTAATACATAGACCTACGTTATCTTGAAAATTTATACCTTTATTGATATAAGCATTTCCATTAACTATTATGACCCCATTATTTTTAATTCTACTTCCAGAAGGTCCAGCATGAAAATCACCATTCACCACTAACAGACCTTTGTTGATTATTTTCAATCCGTTCGTTAATACGACATTACCGTTTACTGTTAACGCAGCTTTATTATGCACTGTTATATGATTTTTAAATTGCTGATTAGTGTTACATGTATACTCCCCACTATTTTTACTTTCCTCATTACAACTTTTCTCCTCATTCTCGTTTCTATTTCCATTTCCGTTCCCATTCCCATTTCCGTTTCCATTCCCATTTCCGTTTCCATTTTGTTTGTAAGCTGTATCTTCATTTTGTTGATATCCCGGAATTGGCTCTTCAGGGTCTAACTCTTCCAGTTTTCTCCATCCCTCTTCACCTGTTAATGTAAATGAAAGCGTCTCTGCAAATTCTTCCTGGTGATCTGCTACAATGCCAGTACTCACGACTTCCAAATCAAATCCATTTCCTTCTTTATTTATTGCCTTATAGTCTATATCTACCGAGTATTCAGTTCTCTTAGCAGCAGGGAAGATTTCTTGAGTAATGTTATGAGTTAATATAGTGTTTTTTAATTTATTTCTGGTGCTTTCAACGTCCAAAGGAAAATTGCTTCTATTATCACGAACTAACTCCCTCACATGCTGTAGTCCCATTTCAGCTACATTTCTTGCTTGTATTTGCTTTTCCGTCTTATTGAACTGGGAGGAAGAAGCATGAAGTTGATAAAGAAGTCCTAGAGAAAAAATCGATAATAGCGTAACGGTTAACAAAACTAATAGCAATGCCCCACCGTTTTCATTGTTCAGTTTCATTGCTTCTATCCTCCTATTCATTCAAATATGTAAATGTTTCTGTGATTAATGTTTGGTCATTCCAGAGCTCGACTTTTAATTGGTACATTGTACTTTTTCTGTCATTCGTTTTACACACATATACCTTCACGTTATATAATTTGTCCCCTTCAATTGTATCTGGAAGTCCATTTCCTGGGGATAGTTTTAATAAAGCATTAGAATTACAACTGGCATGGATGCTTTTCACATCAATAGGATACTCATCCTCCACCTCATACATCACCTTCTCAGCTAGGTTTATCGCATCGACATTCTCTTCAGCTTTTGATGTAAATACAGCGTAATTCGTAAAGAAGGGGATCATGACTACAATAAGTACACCCATAATCGCAAGGGCAGCGAGGATCTCTAGTAGCGTGAATCCATTTTCCTTATTTTTTTGAAGTTTATAACCGTTCTTCATTTATTTCACCCTTCTCTTCTTATATGATAAGAATATAACGAGGAACGAGGGGATGTTTATGTTCATACACAAGGATGAACGCGGGATGACGTTAGTGGAATTATTAGCTGGACTTGCGATTTTGGGGATTGTGACCATTTTAGCAAGTACTTTCTTACTACAAAGTATAAAGTATAATGCAAAAGCTGAAAAGAATGTAAATCTTAGCCAAGAAGCTAATATTTTTGTCACAGCTTTGCGCAATCAAGAAGTACGCCCCTTTGAAATATGCTATAGCACAGGACAACTGACCATTGAAACTCCATCCCAGAAACGATCCCCTATGGATTTAAATGACCGATACTTTGAGACATTACGTATCAGGACTTACTTAAAAGGGGAGAAAACGAATAGCACTCCAGTGGAGCTTGCGCTAAATCCTGGAACTCCAACCTGTAAGGTAGTTAAGAAGAAAGAAACCATAGAACTCGACCTCACACTGAAAGCTACTCTAGATCATCCAAAGAAAAACGAAAAAGAGCCCTCTTTCCGTTTAAAGACGACCATCGACTATTTTGAGGATTTCTTACTTCAATAAAAACGCGGCTGAGTTCTTCACTCAGCCGCTTCTAAGACCCTTTCATAGCTCGCTACTTTGTTGCGCCCTTGTTGTTTTGCACCTACATACATGGCCCGGTCGGCGTGACGGACTAATTCAATAGGACTTTCACAATCTTCAGGGAATGTCGCTACTCCAATACTTGCTGTCAACCAAGCGTCTATGGCCCCTTGATGATCGGTAATATGTTCTTTAAGACGAAACGGGACTGAAGATATATGGTGACGAAGTTCCTCTGCAATGGCAAGACTTTTTTCCCTTCCCACTCCTGGCAAGAAGACAACAAACTCTTCTCCCCCATAACGAGCAACGGTACCATCATCCCCTACAATGTGCGATAAACGGACGGCTAACTCACAAAGAGCTTCATTGCCACTCTCATGCCCGTACTGATCGTTTACTCTCTTAAAATGATCCAAGTCTAACAATATTACAGACGCATATCCCTTTTCCCCTACTTGCTCATAGGTGTCTGCATAATCACTTACAAGATTCTCAAAGTAACGATAATTGTACAGTTTCGTTAACGGACAAAGCTCGCTTCTTCGCTTCGTTTCTTCATAGTGCCTTGCATTCTGGATGGCTACAGCCATATAGTTAGCTAGAATCCCTACAAGCATGAGCTGAAACTTCTCATATGACCTTTTCTTATGAGAGGCAATCGTAATAATACCCTCAATCTTGTTATTTCGCTCAATAGGAACAGACATAATGCTCTCTACTTTTTTAGGGATGAGATCTGATTGTATATGCCTCCATTTCTTTCTAGACTGATAGAGGATAGGCTGGCCACTAGCGCATACGGACTGACTAACACCTTCAAATGATGAGAATTGGGGATTTTGAAATCCAATATTTTTATCACCATCGAAATATCGAATGAGTTCAAGATCATCTTTATTCTTTCGATCAAAAATATAAACATAATTAACAGGAAAAAGCACAGTCAAACTTTCCACAAACCGATCAAGAACTTCACCTACTTTCAGACGCCCTGTAAGCTCTTGTCCAATTTCATTTGCTTTTTGCAAGTACTCGTTCACATTTTGACTAGCGTAATAGAGAGTTAAAATTAGAGATAAACCAACAAACGGAAGACCTACGTAGTAGATTGCCGCTTCACCTATTTCCATATATAAAACATACAATACAAATCCGATCGGCATCACAATGGCTGTGTTTCCTAAGTCCCAGAAGAATTCCTTATCAAAAATCGTTCCCTTATTACCCAGAAAATAATTTCGTACAAAATAGATGAAAACGTGATTAAAGATAAACTGAGAAAAAACATATCCAATAATAGGAATGGCATCACCCGGCGTATCAAAAGCTGAAGGTCCATGAGACCCTCCTAATGCGTAATAAAAAAGGGCAGAACCTAGAGAAACAAATAAGAACATCGT
This sequence comes from Pontibacillus salipaludis, assembly GCF_014642405.1. Taxonomy (GTDB): domain Bacteria; phylum Bacillota; class Bacilli; order Bacillales; family BH030062; genus Pontibacillus; species Pontibacillus salipaludis. The sequence goes on along the minus strand of NZ_BMIN01000003.1, from coordinate 75,822 downwards.
TAAATTAAGAGGGAGTTTATACCAGTAAGGCCTTGATAATTTCACCTTGGAGATCGATACAATATAGGCAATTTGTGTCATCATCATTTCAAAAAATAGCCCAAAATATAAAAATACAGCAAGACTTATCCCGTGAATGAAAATAATCGGGCTATTATGAATGACGATTGGAAAGAGTGCCACGATCACCATCATAAATGTAAAGGAAAGAAGATCAAACTCCCTTCCTTGCATGTTTGGATCCGTTACCACAAACACTGTAGTAATAACCCCTGGCCAGAGTATTGCCCATATACTCCATAACGCCACCGTCTTTTGTTTTGATATCATCCCGTGCATCCCCTATCTCCATCGATCAAATCTCATACAGTATCCAAGCCTAAGTAAAGGTAATATTTAGAAAATACTAATACTTTTATAGTAGCACATAACACCTATTCGTTCAAAAATTTCTGAATAGTTGTTCTTATTTATTTCTCTTTCTATTTACATACTCCTTCACATCCGGAAGCCAGTATAGGGAACCAGCAATAACTAAGACACCTTCATTAAGATCTTCCCAAACTTCACCTATATACTCTTCCCAATCCAAAACCATTTTAGGGTCAGCATTTGTAGAGAAAGAAGCAAGGTACTCAGGGCTAGAGGATCTCGAGTGATTAAATGTGGTGAATACTACTTCATCAAATGCCTCTTCTAACAGGGGAACCATTTGAGCGATTGGCTTGTCTTTTAGGGCGCTGTATAATAGCGTTTTCTTCTTATAAGGATACCGCTGAAGGACTGTATGGATTAACGACTCTATACCTGACAAGTTATGAGCACCATCTATGATTACAGTAGGTTGCGAGGAAATCGTTTCAAATCTGCCACTATACAGCACCTTTTGAAACGACTCTGCCGCCTCTTCACTATTCACATCTTTAAGTAGTGACAGCCCCATTAGCGCTAGGCTACTATTTCTTTGTTGGTGCTTGCCCGGAAGAGAAACACGAATTCCTTCGATTACTTGATCTTGATAGGTAAAGGAATATACCTCTTCCGACACATTTATGTAAAACGCTTCTCCCCATTGATAAAGAGGTGCATTATTCTTTGCAGCAAAACCTTTTACTACCTGCTTTGCTTCCACTTGTGTTACACCTGAGACAATAGGGGTTTGAGCTTTAATAATGCCTGCTTTTTGAGCGGCAACCTCTTCAATCGTCTCCCCTAAGAAGGCTGTATGATCCAGATCAATCATTGTAATGATACTAAGAACAGGTTCAAGCACATTTGTAGAATCGCCACTTCCGCCCATGCCGGTTTCAAATAAACTAATGGTTGAATCATCACGTGAAAAAAGAATCGCCACCATGACGAGAATTTCAAATTCAGAAGGACCATCCTCATTTTCATCCAATTCCTTCACCACAGGAATTAGGGTATTGATATAATGGATAAAGCGTTCTTCAGAAATGGGTTCATTTTGAAGAAAGATGTGTTCTCGCACAGAACCAAAAGACGGAGACACGAAGCTAGTCACACGAAATCCTTGGTCGATTAATGCTTGCTTCATAAAAGCAAGAGTAGAGCCCTTCCCATTCGTACCAGCGATGTGAACTGCTTTTATATCTTTATGAGGATTGTCTAATGCCTCAAGCATGTATATCATACGACCAAAACCAGGTTTAATCCCTAACCCTTTTCGGTCATTAAAAAATTGATTAATTTGTTCCATTGTCGTAAACATATGTGAACCTCCATTTCCTCCTTATTTTATCCTAAATTAGGATAGGTTCCAAAGAAGAATAGGACAGTACTGTTTATACATGCTGTTGAGACACTCTATTGTGTTTTGAGCCGTAATGTTTATTAGCGCAGGGCCTTGCTGGGGGACAACTCGCTTTCCTGCGGGGAGCTGGGAAGCCTCCCCGTTCGCTGCGCTCTCTGTGGGGTCTCCCCTAGGCTCCTTACCCCGCGGGAGTCTCGCAGTCCCCCAGCAAGGCCTGACGTTAATGTAGTGGACAGAAGCGCATTATATATAGTTGCTTTTAAGCCTATCTCCCATATGTCGCACGTTTCCGTCTCTCCCCATTTGGCAAAGGTGGGCCTGGAAATTGCGAGACTCCAGCGGGAGAAAGAGGTAGACGAGACCCCGCAGGGTGGTTTTCCCGAGGAGGCTCGACAGCTCGCCCGCGGAAAGCGAGTAATTTCCAGGCCCACCTTACGCTTTCTTAAAGCTGACGGGAACGTCTCTCTAACAATCGCTAAATGACACCATTTATGGTTGAGCCCTCATATAAGGAGGCTTATGTAGAACAATTCATAATCGAAAACCAACATAACTCATCTAATAAAGGAGTGATCCTATGCATGGATGGATCGTTTATAACGGGCATCTGAAAAGCCCTAAGTTTCTTGATTACGCTAAACTTATCCAAGAAGCTGCGCATCAAAAAGGAATCTCGATGACCATTTATCCCAATCATGAACTTTTAAGCACCATGTCTGGTGAAGGTATGAGTATTGCTGGAACTGATACAACAGAGCACCCTGATTTTGTCCTATTTGGCGACAAGGATATCTTGCTTGCACGCCAGCTAGAGTCAATGGGGATTCCGGTGTACAATTCAGCTGATTCAATTGAGGCATGTGATCACAAGGGTATTATGTATCAACGCCTAGCTCAAAACCAACTTCCTATACCGAAGACGATTCTGGGCCCTAAGATTTTCATAAAAACAGACGATTTACATCTAACCCATCTTCAGAAGGAAGGAGAAAAACTAGGCTATCCCCTTATTATTAAAGAAGCGTATGGTTCCTTTGGTGAGCAAGTCTATCTTGTACATACGAAAGAAGAAATGATGAAAACACTAAAATCCATCCACAATCGTCCTTTCCTGCTTCAGCAGTTTATCTCAGCTAGTTATGGCCGTGATGTGCGTCTCAATGTAGTTGGTGATCAGGTCGTTGCTTCAATGCTCCGGTATTCTGAAGATGACTTTAGAGCTAACGTAACAACTGGTGGGAAAATGGAGCCCTATTCCCCTTCTGTTGAAGAAGAAGAACTCGCTGTTAGAGCAAGTAAAGCGATCGGGACAGCCTTTTGTGGTGTAGACCTTCTTTATGATGAAGACGAACAGCCGGTTATTTGCGAAGTAAATGGCAATGCACAAATTCGAAATATTTATGAATGCACAGGTATTAATGTGGCTGAGAAGATGATCGAGTATGTGATTGAACAGCAAGGTAAGGAAGGAGAGAAAGATACATGAACGGATGGCTCATCTATTCCGATCAAGATGCGGACCGAAATCAGGCCTTTATCAAATGGATGATTGAAGAAGCCGCACAGAAGGGGCTACAACTTACCTTTGTACCAAAAGAAAAGATCACCATAGGCATTCGAAATAGCCGTCCTGTTGTACTCTTACAAGGCGAGGAAGCTTCTTTACCTTCATTCGCTATTATACGGACTATTGATTCTATGCTTACGCTTCATTTCGAAGAGCTAGGAGTGAAGACGTTCAATTCTTCCCATGTAAGTGAAATATGTAACAACAAATGGAAAACACATCAATACCTTGCCCCCCACGATATACCGATGATGGAAACCTTTTTTCTAAAGGGCGTTGATTTCAATCCAACAGAAGCTCCACTCCCCTACCCTTATATCATAAAAAAGGTTGATTCAAGAGGAGGAAAAGATGTTCACTGGATTGATTCTGTAGAGGAGGCTTCAGAACTTGCTCCGACGTTGAAAGACCAAGATCTCATCCTCCAACAACCAGCCCCTATTCTTGGGAAGGATTTACGGGTGTTTGTAGTGGGACAAGAAATTGTAGCTGCCATACTAAGAGAGAGCTCATCTAACTTTAAAGCAAATTATACTCTCGGAGGCTCCGCCAGACTATACCCTTTATCACCAAAGGAAACGGCTCACATAGAGCGCATCATTAGCCTTTTCTCATTTGGAATGGTGGGAATTGACTTCTTATTTGATGAGGAGGGAAACTTACTCTTAAATGAAATAGAAGATGTGGTTGGTAGCCGAACGCTTAGCGCAAAAAGCTCCATCAATATCGTAGAGAACTATATGAATCATATCTACACCGAATTAAAAAACTCCGACTAGTTCGTTACTAGACGGAGTTTTCTTATTAGGACTTGAGCTCTTTGATACGAGCGTCAACTTTATCACGTTTGTCGATATAGTCCTGCTCTTTATCGCGCTCAGCTTGAACAATATGTTCTGGAGCTTTGTTTACAAATTTATCGTTAGAGAGTTTCTTCTGTACAAGCTGTACCTCAGAATCCCATTTCTCGCGTTCTTTTTGGAGGCGAGCAATTTCTTCCTCGATATCAATCAAGCCTTCTAATGGCAGATAAAGTTCAGCACCAGTAATAACAGCAGACATTGCCTTGTCAGGAGCTGCTAGATTTGCATCAATTATAAGCTCACTAGGGTTACAGAAGCGATCTAAATAATGACGATTTGCTTCTAGCTGTTCCGCTATTTCATCTGTGTTTGCCTTAATCATCAACTGGATTTGTTTCGACATCGGTGTGTCTACTTCTGCACGGATATTACGAACAGAACGGATGATCGCTACAAGCTGCTTCATTTGTTCAGACGCTTCTTCATGGTGAAGGTCTTTACGTACTTCTGGCCAGCTCGCTACCGTAATGGATTCACCTTTCGTCGGAAGTGCCTGCCAGATTTCCTCTGTGATGAACGGCATGAATGGATGAAGCATGCGCATTGTGTTATCCAACACATAAGCAAGAATCGAACGAGTTGTCTTCTTCTTAGCTTCGTCCTCACCATATAGAGGAAGTTTCGCCATTTCAATGTACCAATCACAGAAGTCATCCCAAATAAAGTTGTATAGGTGACGCCCGGCTTCACCGAATTCATACTTATCAACGTTACGCGTTACTTGTTCAACCGTTTCGTTTAAACGAGTTAGAATCCAGTGATCCGCTACTGATTTTTCACCAGTTAAGTCGATTTCTTCATATGTGATTCCGTCCATATTCATAAGGGCGAAACGAGATGCGTTCCATATCTTATTTGCAAAGTTCCAAGTAGACTCTACTTTTTCCCATTGGAAGCGTAGGTCCTGACCTGGTGTTGAGCCTGTTGCTAAGAAGTAACGCAGAGAATCAGCACCGTATTTATCAATTACATCCATTGGATCGACACCATTCCCAAGAGACTTACTCATCTTACGTCCTTCAGCATCACGAACAAGACCATGAATCAGTACGTCTTTAAATGGACGACGTTCTGTGAACTCAATGGATTGGAAGATCATACGAGATACCCAGAAGAAGATAATGTCATACCCCGTAACGAGAACGTCGGTAGGGAAATAACGTTTATAGTCTTCATTAGCCTCATCTGGCCAGCCCATCGTAGAGAATGGCCATAGCGCAGAGGAGAACCATGTATCTAATACATCGTTATCTTGTTCCCAATTCTCAATATCTTCTGGCTCTTCACGACCTACGTACAGTTCACCTGTTTCTTTGTGATACCAGGCCGGAATACGGTGGCCCCACCATAGCTGACGTGAAATACACCAGTCACGAATGTTTTCCATCCAGTTCAAGTACGTTTTCTCAAAACGATCTGGAACGAAATTAACTTTGTCGTTTCCTTCTTGAAGCTTGATGGCTTCTTCTGCTAAAGGCTCCATATTCACGAACCATTGTGTAGAAAGATATGGTTCTACTACAGCGCCACTGCGCTCTGAGTGTCCAACAGAATGCATGTGCTCTTCAATCTCGAATAAGATCCCTTCTTCTTGCAGATCCTTAACAAGTTGCTTGCGGCACTCGAAACGATCCATACCTTGATACTTGCCGGCGTTCTCGTTCATCGTTCCATCTTCGTTCATAACTAGAATACGCTCTAAATCATGACGATTTCCGATTTCAAAGTCATTTGGATCATGAGCAGGCGTGATCTTAACAGCACCGCTTCCAAATTCCATATCAACATAGTCATCGCCTACGATTTCAATTTCGCGACCAACGATTGGAAGGGTAACTTTCTTCCCAATCAGGTGCTTATAACGATCATCTTCAGGGTGAACAGCAACAGCTGTATCTCCAAGCATCGTTTCAGGACGCGTTGTAGCAATTTCGATATGGCCTGATCCGTCCGCTAACGGATATTTCATATGGTAGAAGTGTCCCTGAACATCATGATAGATTACTTCAATATCAGATAGAGCTGTTTTCGTGGTCGGATCCCAGTTAATAATGTATTCGCCACGGTAAATATAGTCCTTCTCATAAAGGGTTACGAACACTTCTCGAACTGCATCTGATAGACCGTTGTCTAATGTGAAGCGCTCACGAGAATAATCTAAGCCTAAACCAAGCTTCTCCCATTGCTTACGAATAAAGGTCGCATATTCTTCTTTCCATTCCCATGATTTCTCAAGGAATTGTTCGCGGCCCAGGTCATAGCGAGAGGTACCTTGTTCTTTTAGCTTCGCTTCTACTTTCGCTTGAGTTGCAATACCAGCATGGTCCATACCCGGAAGCCATAATACATCATAGCCTTGCATACGCTTCACACGTGTGATGATGTCTTGTAAAGTTGTATCCCATGCATGACCAAGGTGTAATTTACCCGTTACGTTTGGTGGCGGGATTACGACCGTGAACGGTTCTTTAGTTTTGTCATCTTTTGCTTCAAAAAATTTGCCATCTACCCAATAATCATAGCGACCTTTCTCAATCGCATTCGGGTCATATTTCGTTGGAAGAGATACTTCATGATTCTCCATACGAGTTCCTCCTTTATCGCCTATACCGGAAAGGGAATGAAAACAAAAAAATCCATTTCATCCTTAGAAAAGGACGAAATGGATTCGCGGTACCACCTTTATTTTACAGACGACTCCTGTCATCTGCACACTTTCCTTACATAACGGAGTATTCTCCGGCCTCTTCTACTATCGGTTTCAAAGAGACAGCATCTGGGGCGACCTTCTGAGCGCAAGAACCTGGAAATCTCACAGCGAATGATTCCCTCTCTGATAGGCTTGCGTTTCATACTCTTCCCCTTCACGGCATTTATCGATTTTCTTGTACTTGTATTTTATCCACATTCCCTCTGTTAAGTCAACCTATTTAAGCAAGTTTTTCAGTCACACTGACAGCCTGTAGGGACATATACTAATAAAAAGCAATAAAGGAGGTTATGCCCTGTGGCACGTTTTTATCGTTACAAGTTGCCACCCTGGTGTCGCCAATGGTTAATTGTCATTGAGCGTTGTGTATTGCCGATCGCTTGTTTTCAGCTCGTTCGAACACTCCTGTTTCCCACTACGTTCGATGTTTTTATACTCGGCATCTTAATTGGTCTATACTTTGCATTCCATCTAGAATGGATTTAACTATTCTCTGCTTGTTGTTCTTGGTACACCCTTGCTTGTTCAATTTGTTCCTGAACATCCAATGCATGTCGCAAAACATAATAAGACCGTTCTAACTTTTGAACTAGAAAAGGTTGCCCGCTCGCCTGGGCGCCATTTACATAAGCTTCAACTTGGTGAATATACGGTTCTGGATTTAAAAGAAATAAAGCAAGTAAACACCTTTCACTATTTAGTAAAGGGAGTTGCTCTTCATAGTATGAGAAAGTTGATATCAGTTGATCAACCGGAGCATCATGATAACGTAAGACATGATAAAAATACGTCGTGATGTCATAAACAGGGTAATAAGTTTTGGCTCGCTCCCAATTTAATAGATACGGAGTTGAATCATCGTAAACGAAATGTGTGGGTTTAACGTTCCCATGAATAAGAGCGGTACGAATTTGTTTATCCTCTTCTAGTTCATCTAAGAAGCGATCACACCACTCCATTCCAATTTCACAAACCTTATCAAGATCACGGTAGTGGGTGCAAATTTGTAATTCAACAGGAGACATATAATGGCGTTGTTCAAACGTAGTCACCCATTTAGCTAATACATCCCTGTAGTTTTGCAATTGTGTCTTCCGATTGTTCATCAGCTCTTCGTAATCTTCCCGCTTCACAACTTTGGTGTGGAGCGAGCGTTTGTGCATCTGCCCAATCGTTCTATACAATTGTTCAAATGGATAAGGAGGCGTGTCACGATTAGGCGTCTCGATCCAAGGCATCACATAGTAGATTGCTCCTTGATGCTCTACAAAAAGCTCCCTTTCAGAAGTCATATATAATGGAACTACATGCTGAAATCGATAGTTTTCTATTTTCCTATAAACTTCAATCCAATCTTGAATCGTTTGTCTATCTAAACTAGAACGCTTCACCGCCACAGGCCCTACAGGGGTGTAAGCCTTATATACTTTATCAGATTGTACTTCGACCTCGTAGGCAGATAGCTTGTATGAAGCTAATACATCCACCACCTCTTGTTCCAATGTATTCACTCCCCCTCTTTATTAGTTTCCTTGAATCCATTAAATCACTTCCCTACATAAAATCCTGCAACGTAAGCCGTTGCAGGATATGTGGAGCATGTTATGCTTTTGCAGGTATATAAAGGATTTGCCCTGCACTCACATCTTCATCACCTAAATTATTTACTCGACTGAGGTGAGTGGGTGGAATTTTATACTTATGAGCAATAGACCCTAACGTATCATCTTCCTGAACAATGCACATCCTCATCTTTGCGTAAGATTCATCATGTCGCTCAAACATTGACGTTAAATAGCGAGCGTCCTGAGGCGCATCTTCTTCATCACGACTTTCTTCTGACGACTCTTCTGATGATTCTTCAAACTCGAAGCCGTCCATGCCTTCCTCAGACTCAGATTCCTCATCCTGAGATTGTTCTTCAACTTTTCCGAAAAACTCAGAGAATGTCTGGGATTGCTTGTATTTCCAGCGTCCCCCCTCTTGTTCTACAAGCTCTCCTTCATCTTGTTCTTCTTCCACTTCAGCGACGATGTCTTCTATATCCTCTGCGGGTCTATCTTCTACCGCTTCCATGACTTCTTGATGATCCTCTTGATGCTCTTCTTGATACGTCACATCAAAATTAAACGGTTCTGGCTCTACCTCTTCAGGTGAAGGAGCTTCCGCTAATTCTTCTCCCCTAGTTTCTTCACTCACTCCATGAATCGCGACAGTTGCATTTAACTTTAATTGCCCTTTCTCCGGGAGCTCATAGTCGAAGGAATCGATACTGACTGTCACATCATCCATTGATTGAATACGACTTTTTGGAATTGAAATCTCGACTGGAAAACGGTGATAGAACTCACTTACACCATCATCATGAAGGTCTACATTTTCAATCGTCCGCTTCGAAGCGTGATCTCGTAAAGATAGAATCTGATCCTCTTCTTCATCCACATCCTCAGAAGATCGGAAATACTCCCCTCCAAGCTCAATTACACCTCGTATAGATACAGAATCAACGTATTCCTGAATGGAAATATCCGGCTCAAGAGAGATGCCCATAAACTCTTCAACTTCCTGTCCTCTTTTAAACCAAAGTGATTCATTTAAATGAAAGCTAAACACATTCTGTTCTTCATATGTCAAGCGTTTCTCCTCCCTTCAATGTACACGCAAGACCTTACGAGCGCCTATGTCATTCTAGATATATGAGAGGGAAGAAACAATTATGCCTAAACGTAAGTCTATAGAAAAACCCCCTCATCTTAGTACATGATGAGGGGGTTCGTTTTATGCCTGTATAGAAGCAAAAGCTTTCTTAGTCGCTTCAATTGTTTTTTCAATGTCTTCATCTGTATGCTTGGTAGATAAGAACATTCCTTCAAATTGAGAAGGTGGTAAATAGATGCCTTCTTCAATCATAGCACGGTAGTACTGCGCAAAACGATCTGTGTTAGACTTTTTCGCTGTGTCGTAGTTTGTCACATCGCCTTCGTTGAAGAAGAAAGCAACCATAGATCCAGCACGATTCACCGTTAGAGGAATATTGTTTTCTTCAGCTGCTTCTGTGAATCCTTCTACTAAGCGATCAACTTTTTTATTGATTTCCTGGTACGAGGTTTCTGTTAGTGCATTCAACGTTTCATAACCTGCCGCCATTGCAAGTGGATTACCTGATAAAGTTCCTGCTTGATAGATCGGACCAGTTGGAGCAATCATCTCCATGATCTCTTTCTTACCACCATACGCGCCAACCGGAAGACCTCCGCCAATGACTTTACCTAAGCACGTTAAGTCAGGCGTAACTCCATAGTAGCCTTGAGCACAGTTGTAATCCACACGGAAACCTGTCATTACTTCATCAAAAATAAGCAACGACCCATGCTCTTCCGTTATCGTTCTTAGTTCTGATAGGAATCCGTCATTAGGTGGAACGACACCCATGTTTCCAGATACAGGTTCTACAATTACACCCGCAATGTCGTCACCATATTCATTAAACGCATATCGAAGGCTTTCTACATCATTATAAGGAACTGTAATGGTATTCATAGCAATTCCTTCTGGCACACCAGGTGAGTCAGGTAAGCCTAGAGTAGCAACACCAGAACCAGCTTTAATAAGTAAGGAGTCTCCATGACCATGGTAGTTACCTTCGAACTTAAGAATCTTATTCTTACCTGTATATCCTCGGGCCAGACGAAGCGCACTCATAGTAGCTTCTGTACCAGAGTTCACCATACGCACCATTTCAATGGACGGCACACGATCGATCACAAGTTCAGCCAAGTCATTTTCTAACTTTGTAGGAGCACCGAAGCTCGTCCCAAGTTCTGTGATCTCCTTCAAACGGGAAACCACCTGATCATCGGCATGACCTAAAATTAATGGTCCGTAACTAAGAACATAATCGATATACTCATTGCCATCGATATCATAAATTTTAGAGCCCTTCCCCTTTTCCATAAAGATTGGGTCCATTCCTACTGACTTAGAAGCACGCACAGGAGAGTTGACTCCACCTGGCATATACTCAACTGCTTTCTGATAAGCTTCCTTTGATTGATTCATCTCACGCACGACGAACACTCCTTTTTCGATTTATTACTCAGATAAGTAACGAGCTACATCTTTAGCAAAATACGTAATAATTAAATCTGCTCCAGCTCGCTTCATGGATGTTAGTTTCTCTAGTACAATTTCTCTTTCATTAACCCAACCATTTTGTGCAGCTGCTTTAATCATCGAATACTCACCACTCACATTATAGGCGACAATTGGAAGAGGGTATCGATCTTTCATTTCTCTCATAATATCCAAGTACGCCAATGCTGGCTTCACGATAAGAAAGTCTGCCCCTTCTTCTACATCAGATTGTGCTTCACGAATGGCTTCAAGTCGATTGGCAGGGTCCATTTGATAGGCACGTCGATCCCCAAACTGCGGAGAACTATGAGCCGCATCGCGGAATGGTCCATAGAAAGAAGAAGCGTATTTAACAGCATAGGACATAACAGGGGTATTCACAAATCCTGCCTCATCTAACCCGCGACGAATCGCTGCAACAAATCCATCCATCATATTAGATGGTGCAATGATATCTGCGCCCGCTTTTGCCTGGCTAACCGCTGTTTCTACAAGAAGTTCTAGAGATTCATCGTTTACAATCTCTCCGTCACGAACAACACCACAGTGTCCATGGTCCGTGTATTGGCAAAGACATGTATCCGCTACAACGGTTAAGCTTGGAACATCCTGCTTTACTTGACGTATTGCTTTTTGAACAATACCCGTTTCACAGTAGGCTTGTGTTCCTTTCTCATCTTTTTCATGTGGCACACCAAATAGAATGACAGAACGAATACCAAGGTCTTCTAACTCCTGCATTTCTGCGGTTAGCTGATCTAATGAAACTTGATACACTCCAGGCATTGAAGAAACTTCATTCTTTATGTTCTCCCCTTCTACTACAAATATCGGGAAAATTAAGTCCTCTTTATTTAAATGGGTCTCCCGCACAAGAGATCTCATCGATTCTGTTGTACGAAGGCGACGATGACGTTTAAATTGCAATTCACTCATTGATCATCATTTCCTTTCTCGCGAAAATAGCTTCCTAACGCTTCACACATACCCTCAACTGTTTGATGATCTGGTATTACTCTATGTGTAAACCCAGCTTGCTCAGCTTCCTTTTCAGTTGTAGGTCCAATACACATACAAAGTGTGGATTGAATATGTTCAAACAATGAAGGTTCTATAAGCTGTTTAAAAGCTTTGACAGTAGAAGGACTTGTAAAGGTTAAGGCATCTAATTGATTTTCTTGTAATGCTCTATTAAAAACCTCTTTTATTTTAACATTTACACGCGTTTCATACATAATTGCTGTTTCGACGTCCATATAAGGTCGAATGGTTTCTACAACTTTTTGCCTGGCGAGATTGCCTTGTACGACTAACACTGCTCCGTGGTCTCGTTCATTCAAAAAAGCTTCCCCTAAAGCTTCTCCTGTGTATGTATCAGGCATAAAGTTCGTTTCTACGTTGTAATAAGCTAATGTATTAGCCGTTTTTCGGCCAACCGCAGCAATAGATCGTTCTTTAATGACTGAGAGAGGGATTTGGTAACGCTCACATAATTCCATAAAAAAATGAACACCGTTTGAACTGGTGAATATGATCCACTTAAAGGTGTTTAGGCGCCTGAGTATATCCATATTTTCTAAAGACGGAACGCTTTTAAAATAAAGAAGCGGAATTTCTACCGAAATCCCGCTCTGTTGTTCAATACAATTTGTAAAAGAAGCAGCTTGCTCAGCAGATCTTGTAACTAAGATCCGTCTCCCTTTTAAAGGAAACATTACTGGTCGAGCTCCTCTCTCACAGCTTCAATAATTTCAGCTCCACCTCGAGCTTTTATCTTATCTGCCGCCTCACGTCCAACTTCATATGGATCTTGGCCTCGAACTTCTTCTTTAAGAATCGTTTTGCCATCAGGAGTACCAACCATAGCCGTTAGGATAATATCGTCTCCTTCTAGATAGGCATATCCTCCGATCGGAACCTGGCAACCACCATTTAGTAAATCTAAGAATGTGCGTTCTGCCATAACCGTACGATGTGTATACGCATGGTTAAGCGCGTTCATCAAATCACGGATTTCCTGGTCGTCTTCGCGGCACTCAATTGCTAACGCGCCTTGCCCAACAGCTGGAACACAAACTTCTGGTTCTAAATATTCTGTGATGACATCATCCGACCAGCCCATGCGCTTAAGACCAGCTGTTGCAAGGACGATCGCGTCAAAATCTTCTTCTTTTAATTTACGTAGACGTGTATCAATATTCCCACGTATTGATTTGATATTTAAGTCAGGTCTCGCTGCCAATACTTGCGCAGCACGGCGAAGACTGCTTGTACCAACGATAGCACCTTCAGGAAGATCACGAAACGCTACGTTGTCATTTGCGATGTACGCATCACGGTGGTCTTCACGAATAGGAATACATCCAATCGTTAACCCCTCAGGCGTTTCTGCCGGCATGTCTTTCATACTGTGAACAGCCATATCAATTTCTTTATCATACATAGCTTGCTCGATTTCTTTCACAAACAAGCCTTTTCCACCGACTTTTGAAAGTGTTACATCCAGGATTTGATCCCCTTTAGTCACAATCTTTTTCACTTCATACTCATTTTGTGGTGCGATTTCTTTCAGTTTCTCAATCACCCAATCCGTTTGGGTTAATGCCAATTGACTCTTTCTGCTTCCGATTACGATTTTGCGCATAACAGTTCCTCCTGACAACATTTAAAAGTGAAAATTTGATAGAGAGCTAAATAAAAAGAAGTTCACTAATAAGAATAGAAAAGCTCCTGTGTTATAAAAGGCCATGGTTCGCCCCTGGTAGCCTTTAACAACACGAAGGAATAAATAGATTAAGTAAATGAGTAAGACAACAAACGAACCTAACGTTTTGGAGTCATACCAGTAAAACTCATCTCCTGAGGTATATCCCCATACGAGCCCTAAAATAATTGCAATTAAAAGGAGCGGAACCCCTAGTATAACAGCCACATAAGAAAACGTATCCAATTTCCCCAAATCACCTAAGCGTAACAACCTTTTATTCCACTTCTTTTCCTTTAACAAACGATATTGGAATAAATACATAAACGAAAATATACAAGAAAATGTGAAGAATCCATATGAAATTATGGCTAATGTAATATGTGTAGCCAATAGTTCACTAACCAACCGCATCGCCTTTTCAGTAGCGTCATACTGAGCACGGGTGAAAATGTGAAGCATCATCATAAAGAACCCTAATACGTTTGTGAAGAATATAAAGAAATCTATTCGGAAGAGACGATTTAGGATAAGAGAAAAAGTTACTAAAATCCATGCATAAAAATAGAGGCCATCATATATGGTGACAATCGGAAAATGAGATTCTAATAAAGTTTGTCCTAATAAAAAAAAGGTTTGTAAAACCCAAACCATAGAAAGTAACCAGAAGGCAGCGCGGTTTGCCTTCCGGTTATTTTGAATAAAATCTATAAAGTACCCGATTAAACTCAGGCAATATATTACAATGATCAGTTCATATAACCATTTAAGATCGAACATAAGGAAATTCCTCTCCTAAGAATTAGCTACATTCGATGCTGGTTGAAAGGAAAATTTCCCATCAGATTCAAGGATGGCTTGTCTGTTTTTCTCATTTTGCTTTTGTATTTCTTGTTGTACTTCCTCTTCGATTCCAAAGATTTGCATAAACATATCAAGGCTCTGATCAGCATTAGGCTGAGCCGAATATTCTTTTGCTTGTAAGATCGGCTGCTTTAGCATCTGATTAATAATGCTTTTCGTATGCTTACTTAAAACCTTCTTTTCTCGCTCTGTTAAATCAGGCATTTTCCGTTCGATACTTTTCATGGTATCTGCCTGTATAGTAAGAGCTTTCTGACGAAGAGCTGAGATTACAGGAACAACACCAAGGGTCTGCAACCATTCTTTGAAAGCTACAATCTCGCCTTCAATCATTACTTCAATCGCTTCAGCCGCTTCCTTGCGAGCTTCTAAGTTAGCATCAACAATCCCCTGTAGGTCATCAATGTCATACAAGAAGACACTATCAAGTTCATCGATAGCAGGGTCCAAATCACGTGGTACAGCTATGTCCACAAGGAATAAAGGAAGCCCTTTACGCTTTTTATGAGCCGATTCTAAATGCTGCTTCGTTAGCACGTAATCGTTCGCACCCGTTGAACTGATTAGAATATCTGCCTTTTCCAACACACTACTTAGCTCATTAATTGGTTTAGCTTGACCACGGAACTGCGCTGCTAATTGCTCCGCTTTCTCAAACGTACGGTTCATCACCGTTACTTGCTTCACACCGGATCCGTGCAGGTTCTTAGCAGCTAGCTCGCCCATTTTTCCTGCACCTAGAATAACAACGTGCTTATTCATTAAGTCACCAAAGATTTTCTTAGCCAGTTCTACAGCAGCATAACTTACGGAAACCGCGTTTTCTCCAATCTCTGTCTCGTTATGAGAACGCTTCGCTAAAGTAACTGCTTGTTTAAACAATTGATTAAAGATTGTACCTGTAGTACCCGCTTCTTGAGCACGTAAAAACGCTTGTTTCATTTGCCCAAGTATTTGAGTTTCACCAAGAACCATTGAATCAAGTCCACAAGTCACGCGATATAAGTGCTCAAGTGCTCCATCAGATTCATAAATAGAAAGGAATGGTGAAAATTCCTCTTTATCAATGTTGAACCACTGTGATAGAAATTGTTTGATGTAATAACGCCCTGTATGAAGTTGATCGACTACCGCGTAAATTTCCGTACGATTACACGTAGAAATGATCACATTCTCTAACACGCTTTTCTGTTGATTTAACGCTTCCATGGCTTTAGCCAATTCGTCTTCTGAGAAGGTTACTTTTTCACGTATTTCAACAGGGGCCGTTTTATAATTTAAACCTGCAACTAAAATATGCACACCTTCACCCCCAAAAAAACTACAAAAATCTACGTCCATCTTTATACTCACTGCTTCTATTATAACACGAGAACCAAAGTCTCAATTCATAAAAATGTGAACAGTTATTGAAAGGTTATGATACCATATATCTATATAAAACTGATTCGCAATTTGAAATAAATACCGTTAGTACCGTAACACAATGACCCTCAATTAGCAAGGAATGAGGGCTGTTTTTAGAGGAGGTAAACCATAGTGAAACGACAAAATACATTCAGTGGCCTCTTATTAATCGGAATTGGCCTTTACTTTCTTTTAAGAGAATTCCAAATCCCATTGCTCACCCAATTTTATTCTTGGCCTACAATCTTAATGATTATCGGAATTGCCCTACTTTTACATAGCTATATAGCAATGGAGTATGACACCCTATTTTCAGGTGGCGTTCTTCTAGGATTGGGCATCCACTTCCACGGCCTACGTAACTACTCTTTCTGGATCGACCATTGGGGGATCTTCCCTCTTATTATTGGATTATCCTTTTTGTTAAGGTTCCAAAAAACACGAAAAGGGATATTCCCTGCTATTATTCTTATTGCCCTATCTCTATTTGTTATATTCGCTTCCAATAAACCAGGCTGGTTCTACTGGATTAACGTCATCGTGCACTTCATCGAAACGTTCTGGCCCCTACTCTTAGTCGGTTTTGGATTATACTTATTATGGTTTAAAAAGAAATAAGTTATACAAGTAAAAGTGCAGGCGTGGTGACCAGCGATAAGGAGATATGGTTTCCGTTTGCTTTAATTGAGCGTAAGGTGGTTCGGGAAATCACTCGCTTTCCGCGGCGAGCTGTGGAGCCTCCTCAATCGCTACGCGCTTTCCGGGGTCTCCCCTAGGCTCCTACTGCCGCAGGAGTCTCGCAATTTCCCGAACCACCTTTGCCTAATATGATGTACGGAAACATGCCGATATGGGGATCCTGCAACTTTGACCTCCCTAAGATATAGGCCGTTCGTAAAACTTTAGGGAAGGGTGACCGGGGAACGACTCGGCTGCTTGAGTGTTTTTGATGCCTAATTCAATCTACATGTGTGTTGTTTCCATATGTCGCAATATGGAAACACCTCATATAAGGAGGTACCTAGATTACTTGGTGCTGCCGCGGGCCGTTCACCTCTTTAAAGCCAGGGCTTGCTCGGGGACTGCGAGACTCCCGCGGCGGAGCCTATCTAGTTTCGGCGTGGAGGACCTAGCGAGATAAGTCATCTTTTTTCCAAAGGCTTATCGCCTTTTCCAAAAAGCTGTCTTATCCGTACGGTCCTAGGCACCACACCTGCACTTTTAAAACTAGGGAAGACCCCACAGAGAGCGAAAGCGAACGAGGAGGGTTCCCAGCTCCCCGCAGGAAAGCGAGTTGTCCCCGAGCAAGCCCAACCACTCATCAGAGGTAACGGTCCCTTCCAGATCAATGAGTGTTCCGTATTAAGATTTGTTGAACATAAAAGATACAAAAGAAGTCCTCTACTTATAGTAGAGGACTTCTTTATTACATTATTTTTTTAGATAAGGCTTAATAATACCCCATGCTTCATCTTTTCCTTCACCCGTTTCTGATGAGAATGGCAGAAGCTTATCTTCTTCTTCCATTTCAAGAACCTCGATGATGCGTTTAAGCTGTTTGGCACGTTGACCTTTTTTGATTTTGTCTAACTTCGTTGCTACTACAGTTACAGGAAGTTCATAGTGTTTCAAGAAGTCATACATCAGTTGATCATCTTCTGAAGGGTCATGGCGAATATCAACAATTAACATTGCCATACGCAAGCGTTCGCGTGTGGAAAAATATTCTTCCATCATTTTTCCCCACTTCGCTTTTTCCTTTTTAGACACTTTTGCATAACCATATCCAGGCACGTCCACAAACATGAAGGCTTCATTTATTCTATAGAAATTAAGCGTTTGGGTCTTCCCTGGCTTTCCAGAAGTACGTGCTAATGCTTTTCGTTGAATCATTTTATTAATGAATGACGACTTCCCCACATTAGAACGTCCTGCTAGAGCGATCTCTGGCATAGGATCTTCTGGATATTGTTGCTGACTAACGGCGCTTATAACAAGTTCCGCTTGATTAACTTTCATGAATTATTTCTCCTCTACTAGTGCATGTTCTAACACTTGATCCAGATGAGTAACTGGGATATAGGTTAACCCTTCACGTACACTCTCTGGAATATCTTCTAGGTCCTTTTCATTTTCCGCTGGCATAATGACGGTTGTCAACCCAGCACGATGAGCACTAAGAGATTTTTCTTTTAGTCCACCGATAGGAAGAACGCGGCCTCTTAACGTAATTTCACCTGTCATTCCTACTTCTTTACGAACAGGGCGTTCTGTAAGTGCAGATACTAATGCAGTTGCCATTGTAATACCAGCTGACGGACCATCTTTAGGTGTCGCGCCTTCAGGTACGTGAATATGAATATCATTTTTGTCATGGAATTCAGGGTCGATGTTAAGCTCCTCAGCTCTTGAACGGATGTAACTAAAGGCTGCTTGGGCTGATTCCTTCATTACGTCTCCAAGCTTACCTGTGAGCGTTAACTTCCCTTTACCAGGATACAATGATACCTCTATAGCAAGAGTGTCACCACCAGCAGACGTGTACGCAAGGCCTGTTGCTGTTCCAATTTGATCTTCCTTCTCAGCTTGACCATAACGGAAAATTGGCTTTCCTAACAACTCTTCTAACTTTTTCTCTGTAACAACTACACGCTTCTTGTCTTCTGCTACCACAATCTTAGCAGCTTTACGACAAACAGCAGCAATTTGGCGTTCCAATCCACGAACACCAGCCTCGCGGGTATACTGACGGACTAACTTAAGTAAGCCTTCCTCCCTGAACTGAAGCTGGCTTTTCTTTAAGCCATTCTCTTTTAACTGTTTAGGAAGTAGATGTTCTTTTGCAATGTGAAGTTTTTCAACTTCTGTGTATCCTGCTATTGAGATCACTTCCATACGGTCTAAAAGAGGACCCGGTATGGTTTGCATATTATTTGCTGTGGCAATGAACAGAACGTTTGAAAGGTCATACGTCTCTTCAATGAAGTGGTCACTAAATGTACTGTTCTGCTCGGGATCAAGTACCTCAAGCATAGCAGAAGATGGGTCACCACGAAAATCACTTGCCATTTTATCAATTTCATCTAATAAGAAAACAGGATTAACGGTCTCAGCGCGCTTCATCCCTTGGATAATTCGCCCCGGCATAGCTCCGACATACGTACGACGGTGTCCGCGAATTTCTGCTTCATCACGCACTCCACCAAGGGAAGCTCGTACAAAATTACGATCCATTGAACGTGCTATAGACCTAGCTAAAGATGTTTTACCAACACCAGGAGGCCCCACTAGGCAAAGAATCGGACCTTTAATGCTGTTTGTAAGCTTCTGCACAGCTAAATACTCAATGATTCGTTCTTTTACCTTCTCTAAACCATAGTGATCAGCATCAAGCACTTCTTCAGCGTGAGGAATATGCAGGTTGTCTTCTGTTTGTTCTGTCCATGGGAGAGAAAGAATCCAGTCAATATAATTCCTGATTACTGAGCTTTCAGCTGAACTACTAGGAATTTTTTCATATCGATCTAATTCTTTTAAGGCAACTTTTTGAACTCTTTCTGGTAAATTAGCTTCTTCAAGCTTAGCTTTAAGCTCTTCAACTTCTCCTGATTTGCCATCCTTATCACCAAGTTCTTTTTGGATAGCTTTCATTTGTTCACGAAGATAGTATTCTTTCTGCGTACGTTCCATCGAACGTTTAACACGCTGGCCAATTTTCTTCTCAAGTTGCATAACTTCTTTCTCATTATTTATGAGATCAATGATATGCTCAATTCGATCTGGAACATGGATCATTTCTAGTACTTGCTGTTTGTCTTTAATCTTCAAAGGAAGATGTGATGTTACAATATCAGCTAAGCGGCCAGGGATATCTATATCTTGTACAGAAGAAAGCGTCTCATCACTAACCTTCTTAGACACTTTTATGTACTGTTCGAATTGTTCCAGGAGCTTTCGCATAAGGGCTTGTTCTTCTAAACTCTCCCCGTGCGTTTCCTCCATTTCCCTAATTTCAGCCATTAGTAATTCTTCATCTTCATCATCAGTATGATTGACTAGTTCCGCACGATACAATCCCTCTACTAAGATCCTTATTGTACCATTAGGGAGCTTAAGCATTTGCTTAATCTTAGCCATTGTTCCCACTGAATATATATCATTCTCGGTTGGTTCATCAATATTCGTTTCTTTCTGAGCAGCTAAGAAAATGGTATGATCTTGAACCATTGCTTTCTCTACTGCGTTCACTGATTTATCGCGACCCACATCTAAATGCATGACCATTGATGGATAAACTAATAGTCCACGTAATGGAAGGAGGGGGATGTGAATGGTATTTTGCTTCGTCATTTTTCTTGCACCTCCATGAAATTCCATAATAGAAAAGAGAAAAGAGAGCCTGCCATATAGACAATGCTCTAAGACTCATCAAACATATGGTTCTATAAAAGTATAATGAAAACCATTTTCTTTGTAAAATGTTTCATTTGTGCGATTGGTTTTAAGAAGATTGAGACGATCTCTTTTCAACGAATCGCTTCTCGTCCAATAACGATTGAACATCGCCATGTAAAGCCAGTGCCAGTGCTTCTCGTATGTGGGTAACAGGCACAATTTGAACACCTTCTATTTGATTGAACATCTCTTGATTATTCTCAGCAGGAATCAACACTTTCGTTGCACCAGCTCTTTTGGCTGCCTTGATCTTAGCCATCACTCCCCCAACCGGTTTTATATGACCATGAATACTAATCTCACCTGTCATGGCGACGTTGTAACGTACAGGGAGTTTGTGAATAGCAGAGTATATTCCAAGAGCCATAGCCACGCCCGCTGATGGACCATCTACAGGAATCCCACCCGGGAAATTCACATGAATATCATATTCATGTGCCGGCACACCTAAAGAACGAAGGACAGTAATAACATTTTCGATTGATCCTTTAGCCATGCTTTTTCTACGTATGGATTTACTTTGTGTACCTATACTTTCTTCTTCAGCAATCCCAGTAATGTTAATGGTTCCTTGCTTTGAAGTGGTTGGGAGAACGGTCACTTCGATCTCAAGCAGTGACCCTGAATTAGGTCCAAAAACGGCAAGTCCATTTACTATTCCAACTTGGTCTTGATTCCCTATCTTCTTGTCATACCTAGGTGCTAGCTGTGAAGCATCTACGACCCATTCAATATCCGCTTTAGAGATAACTGTTCGGCCTGCTTTTTTAGCAATACCCGTAGCAATTTGAATCATATTGACAGCTTCTCGTCCATTACGTGCATAGCCCGCTAGAGTTTCTAAAGCATCTTGATCTGAAGTAAATTTAATCTTCTCTGCTGCTCTCTTAGCTACTTCAACAACCTCTTCATGCTCAAGTTCTCTAAAGAAGACCTCTAGACAGCGTGAACGAATTGCGGGGGGAATCTCCTCAGGTCTTCTAGTAGTGGCTCCAATCAAGCGGAAATCTGCAGGCAGACCCTTTTTAAATATCTCGTGGATATGTAAAGGGATTTGCTGATTCTCTTCACTGTAATATGCACTTTCAAAGTAAACCTTGCGATCTTCTAGTACCTTAAGTAACTTATTCATTTGAATCGGATGTAATTCCCCAATTTCGTCAATAAAAAGAACTCCACCATGTGCATTAGACACAGCCCCTTGTTTAGGTTGAGGAATTCCAGCTTGCCCCATAGCGCCAGCCCCTTGATAGATCGGGTCATGAACAGAACCTATTAAAGGATCAGCAATTCCTCGTTCATCAAATCTTGCTGTAGTTGCATCTAATTCAACGAATACAGCATCTTGACGAAACGGAGAATCTTTATATTGCTTTGCTTCTTCAAGCACGAGACGAGCCGCAGCCGTCTTTCCAACCCCCGGAGGGCCATATACAATAACGTGTTGCGGATTTGCTCCACATATTGCTGCTCTTAATGCTTCAATTCCATCCTTTTGACCAATAATATCTTGAAAAGATTTAGGACGAACTTTCTCTGACAGAGGTTCAGAAAGCGCAATTTGACGCATCTTCCCTAATTCAGCCATTTCTTTTTTTGACTCTCGGTCAATTGTTACTTTTTGTGAGCGTTGATTTTTTAAGAGATTCCAAAAGTAAAGTCCAATAACAATCCCAAAAAACAGTTGCACAAATAAGACGATACCCGCTAATGTCATAAAGATTCCTCCTGTACCATACATCTTTTATGTTATCAGCTAGTATCTCCTCAAATAGTTACATTAAACCCAATCATTAAAATCCAAATGATGAAAAAGCATGAACAAATAGTGGCTTTCTAACAAAAATAATCCCGGCGCATAGACCGAGATTTATGATGAAACAAGAGAGGTTCTCCGGGTAGGAGAAACCTCTCTCTTTAACTTATAATGAATAGGCTCTTCTTAGTAGATGAATTACGCACTCTCTTTTGGTGTTTCATTCTCGTCTTGCACTGTACCATCGTTAAAAACGAGCTTAGGACGACCGTTTTCTTTCGTAACGGTATCAGCAGTAATAATACACTTATCAATGTCTTCACGAGACGGTAGTTCGTACATTACATCTAACATAATGCCTTCAATGATTGAACGTAGACCACGCGC
Organism: Pontibacillus salipaludis; assembly: GCF_014642405.1. Taxonomy (GTDB): domain Bacteria; phylum Bacillota; class Bacilli; order Bacillales; family BH030062; genus Pontibacillus; species Pontibacillus salipaludis. The sequence continues at coordinate 53,201 of NZ_BMIN01000003.1, read as the reverse complement.
ACCTGTTTTACGTTCAATTGCCTTACGAGCAATCTCACGTAGCGCTTCCTCTTCAAACTCAAGCTCTACATGGTCAATTTGGAATAGCTTCTGATACTGCTTCACTAAAGCATTCTTAGGCTTCGTAAGAATTTCAACTAACGCATCTTCATCAAGAGATTCTAGAGCGCCAATTACCGGCAGACGACCGATGAATTCTGGGATTAAACCATAACGCAACAAGTCCTCTGGAAGTACCTTAGTGAGTACTTCTTTCTTCTCCATATCTTCAGCAGTTTCTTGTTCAGAGCCAAATCCAATTACTTTCTTACCAAGACGACGCTTCACAATTTGGTCAATTCCATCAAATGCACCGCCGACAATGAATAACACATTGCCTGTATCGATTTGAATAAATTCTTGATGAGGATGCTTACGTCCGCCTTGTGGAGGAACGCTTGCAACAGTTCCTTCAAGAATTTTTAGAAGGGCTTGCTGCACACCTTCACCAGAAACATCGCGTGTAATGGATGGGTTTTCAGATTTACGTGCTACTTTATCAATCTCATCAATATAAATGATTCCTTTTTCAGCTTTCTCAACATCATAATCAGCTGCCTGAATCAATTTAAGAAGAATGTTCTCAACATCTTCCCCAACGTAACCAGCCTCTGTTAGAGACGTAGCATCTGCAATTGCAAATGGTACATTTAAAATTCGAGCTAATGTTTGAGCAAGAAGTGTTTTACCACTACCTGTAGGTCCAAGCATTAAGATGTTACTTTTGGCAAGTTCTACATCATCGGCTTTTGTAGCAGCATTAATACGCTTATAGTGGTTATAAACCGCTACAGAAAGTGACTTCTTCGCGTAGTCCTGACCGATTACATAATCATCCAGAATTTCATTGATTTCTTGAGGTTTCGGAACCTCTTTAAATTCAACTTCTTCTTCGTTACCCAGCTCTTCTTCTACAATTTCTGTACACAATTCAATACACTCATCGCATATATAAACCCCAGGTCCAGCAACTAATTTGCGGACTTGATCTTGAGTCTTACCGCAGAAAGAACACTTCAGTTGTCCTTTCTCTTCGTTAAATTTAAACATGCATTTCACCTCACAAAGTATATGTCACACTAAATCTATAAAAAACCTTTACAACCATTGGTTAAACATCCAAAACCTTTCTTTACGACATCATACCAAATATCATGAGTCACTAAAAGTAAAAAAGCTTCCTGGTCGGAAGATTATCTCACTTCCATTTGTATTCATTATGTACGTGAGTGTATGAATAGTCAACATATGTGCAGTAATCCAAAAGTATGTGTGGGCTGGAAATAAAGATCCAATATACAACTGATTTAGTATATATGTATTTTTCCATAGTAGGACTCATTCCATACTCCAAAAAGGAATTTATTATATGTAAAAACAAGGCACGAACAAATCGCGCCTTGCTTTCATTAACTTAAACCGCTGAAAGTCAGAGAGACTTCCTTATGCCGTTTTGCTTTCAGAATCTAAGAAGTCAATAGCTTTCTTGATCTTAAGATCTTCTTCAACTGCTTCTGTGTTGCCACCAAGCATTTGCTTAAGGTTTTCAACATCCGTCTGATACATTGAAGCCATGTTTTCAAGCTCTTGGTTGATATCTTCTTCTGTAACTTCAACGTTCTCAGCAGTAGCAATTGCTTCAAGAACAAGATTCGTCTTAACGCGCTTACCAGCATCTTCTTTCATTTGCTCTTTAAGTGCGTTTTGATCTTGGCCTGTGAACTGGAAGTACATGTCTAACGTCATGCCTTGCATTTGAAGGCGTTGTTCGAATTCTTTCATCATACGGTCAAGCTCAGTGTCAACCATAGCTTCAGGAATTTCGATTTCTGCGTTATCAGTAGCTTTATTTACAAGCTCTTCACGCTTAGCGTTTTCAGCTTCCTGTGCTTTTTCTTGTTGTAGACGCTCTTTCGTTTTCTTCTTAAGTTCATCCATAGATTCAACTTCTTCGTCGATATCTTTCGCGAACTCGTCGTCTAATTCAGGAAGTTCTTTTGCTTTAATTTCGTGAACTTTTACTTTGAACGTTGCTTTTTTACCAGCAAGGTCTTCAGCATGGTATTCTTCTGGGAACGTAACTTCTACTTCTGTTTCTTCTCCAGCAGATTTACCAACAAGTTGCTCTTCGAATCCTGGAATGAACTGACCAGAACCAATTTCTAATGAATAGTTGTCAGCCTGTCCACCTTCGAATGCTTCGCCATCAACGAAACCTTCAAAGTCCATAACAACAGTGTCACCGTTTTCTACAGTGCCTTCTTCTTTAACAACTAATTCAGCTTGCTTTTCTTGTTGTTGCTTAAGTTCGTTTTCAACATCTTCATCAGTAACAGTAGTATCTTGTGCTTCTACCTCAAGACCTTTGTACTCGCCAAGTGTTACTTCTGGCTTAACCGTTACTTTAGCAGTGAAGATTAAGTTTTTCCCTTTTTCGATTTGCTCAACATCTACTTCTGGACGATCAACTGGAGTAATTCCTGCTTCGTCAATTGCGTTAGAGTACGCTTCTGGAAGAATGATATCTAGCGCATCTTGATATAGAGACTCTACACCGAAACGCTGTTCAAAAATTGGACGAGGTACTTTCCCTTTACGGAAACCAGGTACCTGGATATCCTTAACTACTTTCGCGAATGCTTTGTCTAAGGCAACCTTAAATTCATCAGCATCAACTTCAACTGTAAGTTGACCTTCGTTACCTTCTAATTTTTCCCATTTTGCAGACATGATTTTCCCTCCAACATCTATTTTTCATACATTAATCGTTCATTAAATGTTCTTAAGTTTTTTAACAAAAGAGTGAATGCGTAATTTGCAACCACCTTATTATAACATAATCTATTGTGCTTTCAACAATCTTCTATTAGCTAGAAAGCGTGTATGCTTTACAGTTTATTCCTCATCCAACACAGCAAAATACTGACTCTCATAATACATGATCTGTTCTTTCCAAGCTCCTACTTCTTCTTGCTCTATGTACTGGTGCAAAGGAAACTCATGATCCTCTAACTGAAGAGATGATGATCCCAGCTCATAAAAGGCTTTTGCCAACGCAGGTAATTCATGATCTTCAGGCATGATAGGAAAGCGAACATACATGTACCGAAACACGAGCTGTTGAATGAACTCAAACAATGTCGGATTGTCTTGTTCCACTCGCTCTAATAAGTATAACAATTGCCTTGCTGAAGTGTGCGAAAGGATATCAGGTAGCTCCATAGGATTGACCATAACTTCCGCTCCAAGCTTTTTCACCGCTACTTTCCGATCCACTTGTTGCTCTTGCATCCATTGAACAAGCGCGGTCTTTATAACGGGTTCTATTTCCTCCTTCGTTAAATAAGGAGCTATTTCCGTCATAAAAGGCTGAATATCTTGTTTCCGAAGCATAGATAGAAGCTGCCATTGTTTTTTAACATTATGTGTATCCAGAGCGATAAGCAGTTCGTCGACTGCCTCAATATTTTCTGTTCTTGTTTCATCTGTCCGAAGGTTTTCAGTTATATCATAAAGTTGCCAGAATTGTTTACGAAGGTCTTGAGGAATGTCTTCCGATTTAAACACTTCATCTAGCAAATCAAGTAATTCTTCATATTTTCCTGTTTGGAATAAAACCGTTAAATAAATATGTAAGTATTGAAAATAATGTTCTTCGTCATCTCTCATTAGTTTTTGGCACAGTTCTTCTACTTCTTCGTACTGCCCCAATTCCATTAGGCAAATTAGCTTGCCAGTCATAATCTCTGAATTTGCCGCTTCAAAATCAATAAGTTTGTTAAAAGATTGGAGTGCTTCTTTATAATTCTTTTCTTTTAAAGCGGCTAATCCGTCTTGCTCTAATGAAGATTTCCATTTGGGAAATATGACGACATCAGCCTTTTCTTGAGTCATGATCCATCCTCCCTCTATTCGTATCACTTATGTACGTTAACCAATCCTCTTCATTCGCTACCTAGTCTGCTACCCACTTCATTCGATATAAACAAAGAATCTCCTTTTATCTATTCTATAGAGATCCCTTTATCTTCTTTAAGGATACTGAAGTATTTTCAAAAAATCTAGTTTGACGAATGAAGTTTTACGCTACAGTGTCTCCATAACTCTCTCCTTATATACATAAACATGCTCACCGTATATAAGTTTTAGGTATGTAAAAAAAAGACTCTAGGAAGATCCTAAAGTCTTTTTTGAAAAATTCTATGTCCCAGGAGGGATTCGAACCCCCGACCTACGGCTTAGAAGGCCGTTGCTCTATCCTACTGAGCTACTGGGACGTAATATGAGAAAAATCAAAAGATATTATTATATATGATTTTTGCAATAAAAATATGTATTATGGAGCGGGTGATGGGAATCGAACCCACGACATCAGCTTGGAAGGCTGAGGTTTTACCACTAAACTACACCCGCACGGTTATTCATTTTCGTTCCGTCTGTCGAAGCGAACAAAATTTATTATAAGGACTATATAGAAATATGTCAATACATTTTAGGCAGAAGATTTAACTTCTGCCTAAAAAAGTTGTTTCATATGTTAAACCAGGGATTGCTTCTCCTTGTTCATTATAGAACTGAACTCGAACAGACTGCCCTTCATCCCAGTTTACAATCGCATACGTTTTTTCAGGATGGTTTCTTGGTAAACGGATACTTCCTGGATTAATGAATAATTTACCACCGACCATTTCAGCACCTGCGATGTGGGAATGGCCAAAGCAAACAATTTGAGCACCTCGTTCGTCAGCACGATAGGATAAAGGCATTAATGTCGATTTAACACGAAATAGATGGCCGTGAGTGACAAAAAAAGACATGTTTTGTATAGATTCTTGTACTTCCTCCGGATACTCGTCATCAAAATCACAGTTGCCCTTGACCTTGATATATGAATCCATCTCAGCAGAACGGTAATCTAATTCTGAGTCTCCACAATGAATCATGCCATCTACTTCATGCGCATGACGGTCTTTTAGCAGCTGAACTTCTTCAGTTAATCCATGACTGTCGCTCACAATTAATACACTAGGCATGAGTTATCTCTCCTTATGAGAATAATTGATGGATGCTGTCTTCGATCTTAGATAGCGCACGACTCCGGTGACTGATTTTATTTTTCTCATCAGCCCCTATCTCTGCCATGGTCTCTTTGTAACCATCTGGGATAAAGATAGGATCATAACCAAAGCCACTTTCTCCATGTGGCTCTTCTGTGAGGTGGCCTTCACACGTCCCTCGTTCGAAGACTACATTTTGACCAGGTATACTAAGAGCCAATACGCATACAAAACGCGCTGTTCGATTCTTTTCCCCTTTTAGTTCTGATAAAACTTTTTCGAGGTTTTTTTGATCATCTTTTGGTTCTCCAGCATAACGTGCTGAATAGACACCTGGACTACCATCCAAAGCGTCAACTACAAGACCTGAATCATCTGCAATAACCGGTACATTTAATATAGAAGAAATTGTGCTCGCTTTTAATTCAGCGTTCTCTTCAAATGTTTCTCCTGTCTCTTCAACTTCAGGCAGGTTTTGGTCAAGATCATCGAGTGATAATGTCTCTATATTGTATTTCGAAAATAATTGACGAAACTCGCGAACTTTCCCCTCGTTATGCGTTGCGACAACTATTTTTTTCATAATGCCTCTCCCCTTATTACTGGTTGCGATTTCGATCGATATGGGCACTCCATTCACCAATAGCTTCTTTCTGTTGGTCAAATAGCTCCCCTATGCCTCCTTGGGCTAATTCAATCATCTTCTGCAGCTGTGGGTATGAGAATGTTGCTTCCTCTCCAGTTCCTTGAAGTTCGACAAATTCTCCATTACCTGTCATGACCACGTTCATATCTACCTGAGCTTTTGAATCCTCTTCATAACAAAGATCTAATATTTCTTCTCCAGTAGGTAGTACTCCAACAGATGTGGCAGCAAGAAAATCTTTAATAGGTAGCTTTTTAATGGTACCTTGTTTTACAAGTTTTCCAAAAGCAAGAACCATCGCTACAAACGCTCCCGTAATAGAAGCTGTTCTTGTTCCTCCGTCAGCTTGAATCACATCACAGTCTACCCATAGCGTACGTTCGCCAAATTGCTCAAGATCCACCACAGCTCTTAAAGAACGACCAATCAAACGCTGTATTTCCATCGTTCGTCCAGTAACTTTCCCTTTAGACGATTCTCTTATATTTCTTGATTCGGTTGCTCGAGGTAGCATAGCATACTCTGCTGTAACCCACCCCTTGCCTTGACCTCTCATGAAAGGAGGAACACGATCTTCTATGCTTGCATTACAAATCACTTTAGTTTCTCCTACTGTAATTAAGACAGACCCTTCTGGGTGCTTTACATAACCTGTTTCAATATGTACCTGTCTTAGCTCATTTTCATTTCTTCCATCCGTTCTCATGTTTCGTCCTCCTTCACTTAATCCTTGCTCATCTTAACATATTTTGAAGCAAAAGTTTACTGTAGTACCATGTCTCTTGAAGACGTTTGTTGATTTTTAATCTGTTCCATATAAGCCCACCGGGATACTCAAATTTGAGATATTTCAGCTGGAAGGGGCCGACGTTTATGAGTGCTTGGGCTTGCTCGGGGACAGCTCGCTTTCCTGCGGAGAGCTGGGAAGCCTCCTCATTCGCTACGCTCTCTGCGGGGTCTTCCCTAGGCTCCTTTTCCCGCGGGAGTCTCGCAGTCCCCGAGCAAGCCCTAGCTTTAAAGATGTGAACGGCCCCGCAGTTCGCATAAGCGTATCTGATGTCACCCAAGATGACATATTTTATTCACTCTTATATGGCAAATGCGGGCCACAGAAAAGCAAGTGGTTTCCAAGACAACATTACACTAAATTAGGCGAGGGGATAAAAGCATAGCTAATCAAACAATAACCACGAAAAAAGAGGCTTCTTTGGATGCCTCTTTTTCGTTTTATAGTATATGCTAAATCGGCTTATTAAAATCGACCTGTATTTACCATTTCAGGGCGAGTCACTGGTTTTGTGAAAGCATTTCCTTCTTCATCATATAACTCTTCAAAGTCTTTAACCTTTACAGACACTGCTTCTACTTTCTCATCCTCAGTTAAAGATAAGACAAGGGAATCCATAACTTTCTTTGAAATAATCGATTGATCTTCAAAGTTACTTAAGACATTTTCGTTGAATGTTAGAGTCAAAATACCATCTTTGACGGTTGGCTCTTCAGTTAACTGCACACCCTCGTTAAATACATTTAAAAGGTCTCCCTTATATCCTGGTCCATTCACAAGAGTTTGTATAATGGTTTCGTATTCACTCTCAGCTGCACCCTCTACACGTTTCGTAACAGGAACATAGTAAAATTGGTCGTCATGCTGGGCAGGATAATAAACGGTTACCGAACGACTGTTGGAGATATCAGCTACATCCCCTGTTTCAAGATTTATTCCGTTGGCTCGTGAATATCCGCTAGAAAGTGGAGTATTGTTCACTGGCATAACCTCAGCATCATAACCGTTAATTTGTAGCTTGATGCGGTCTACATTCTCGAACTGAGTGAGCGTGTAAGTCATAGATTGCAAGATCTTAAGCTCATCTTCGGGACGATATTCTATAAATTCTTTAGATACATCCACAACTAAGGTACCATCTTCTAGTAAATCAAGGCCGTTAACTTCTGTACCTGAAGGAAGGACAGCTTGGAATCCACTTGGCAAGAAGTCTGTAACAGGACCTCCTTTAACCAAGTATTCAAGAACTTGTTTAGCAACATCGTTCGTTTCCGGCTTAGGAAGAGGTAACGTTTGAGGAACAACCATGCCATTTTCATCTAATAAATAAAGTTGGCGGGCCACGGTCTCAACTTTGATTACCTCCGTGTTATCTGTTTGCCCCGCATTCACACTCTCTTCCGATACCGCGACCTCCCCTTCCGTATTTTCTTGTTGTGGCTGATCCATTTCTTTTAAAGATTGCTCCCCTTGAAAGACACATCCTGATAATAGAGCAACACTAGTGACAAGACTTCCACATAATAAAGCAGCACGCTTCCGCATGTTTTCCCCTCCTATGATGGTTTGTACTACTATATATACGAGCTATCTAACAAATTAGACCAACAATTACGAAAGACCACCTAAACAAAAGGCTCCCCTTATATTTAGCGTCCTTCCATATAAGCTTAAATGGAAGTCTTGAAGTTGAGTGAATGCTTCCGTTTGCCCAAATTGAGAATAAGGTGTTTCGGGAAATTACTCGCTTTCCGCGGCGAGCTGGGAAGTCTCCTCGTTCGCTACGCTCTCTGCGGGGTCTCCCCTAGGCTCTTACTGCCGCAGGAGTCTCGCAATTTCCCAAAACACCTTTGCCATATACAGAGGGAACGGTAGCATGCTACATAAGGAGGGCGTATTGTTGATGCCCCTCCATGCTTGAGCTGAGGGGGACGTTGTACAACTTCTGATAAGGGGTGTCTGGGGAACGGGGAGACTCCTGCAGGAGAAAGAGGTCGACGAGACCCCGGAGCGAGCGAAGTGAGTGAGGAGGCTCGACAGCTCGCCTGCGGAAAGCGAGTCGTTCCCCAGACACCCCTACCACTCAATAAACGTAACGGACCCACCCACGATAAAGTGTCTCGGCTTCGATTCTTAATTATTACTGCTCTCTTCTTGAAGAAACATAATATAAAATAAAATATTAAACTTAAAAGAGAAAAAAATCAGTCTACCCTTTCTAAGGGTAGACTGACAGTTTAATTACCAAGTGTAATGGTTCCTACATGGGAAATTCGTTCTTCAAACCAAGTATTGGCTATTTCCCTAAATAAGTTAGCATCACCAGTTGTGTAAAATTTATGAAGTGGTGGGCGATTACCTTCGTATAGCCTTCCGTAATAGTCCAGGATTACACTTACTTCCTGAGCTGTTTCGTCTCCTGATGAGATAACCGTGATGTCATCTCCCATCACTTTTTGGATCGTTTCTCTCAATAAAGGATAATGGGTACATCCTAGTATTAAGGTGTCGATATGATTTGCTTTCTTCATAGGTTCTAGCGTCTCTCTTACCACGTGTTCCGCTTGATCTCCCTTAAACAATCCTTGCTCTACTAAAGGGACAAACGGGGGACAAGATAGCGCATTCACCCTAATATCAGGATTAATATGTTGAAGTGCATTCGTATAAGCTTTACTTTTAATTGTGCCTTCTGTTCCGATTATACCTATATGTAGGTTCTTAGATACTTTAATGGCTGATCGTGCACCTGGTTGGATGACACCAATGACCGGTATGTCTAATTGTTCTTTAAGTTGTTGCAATGTGAAGGCAGTAGCGGTATTACATGCAATCACTAGCATTTTAATTTTTTTTTGTTGCAAAAAACGAACCATTTCCCAGGTGAAGTTAACGACTTCCTCCTCAGGTCTCGGTCCGTAAGGGCATCTCTTTGTATCTCCTAAATACACAAATTCCTCTTTTGGCAATTGGCGCATTAACTCCTTTGCTACAGTTAATCCGCCTACACCTGAATCTATAACCCCAATTGGTTGGTCCAAATTTATCGCCTCTATTCGTCGTTGCTGCTTTTTTCTTGCTGCTGGACATCCATCATCTCTGTATGCATACGTTGTAAAAATCCTTGTAAGCTATCAACTTCCTCATTAGAAAAACTACGAAGAACTTGATCTAAATATGCCTGTCTCTTATCAATTACTTCTTGTATTATGGATTCGCCTTTATCAAGAAGATGTATGAGGACAACACGTCGATCTTTCGGGTTCCGCACTCGTTCTACGAGTTCATTTTTCTCCATTCGATCAATAAGATCTGTCGTAGTACTGCAAGCTAAGTACATTTTATTCGATAATTCACCAATCGTCATATCCCCAGATTCCAATAACCATTGTAAAGCAATGAATTGAGGAGGGGTAATCGGGTAGTGATTTAAAATTTCTCTTCCTGTTTGTTTAATGATCCCAGAAATGTGACGCAACTTCTTCTCCACATCTGCAATCTTGACTTCTGTCGTCGTAACCTTGTCCAACTTGTTACCTCCCGAGAGTCCTAATGTAAATATCCTACGTTCATTGTTACGGTTTTCGAAAGAAATTGCAAGAATAAAAGAATGACGAAGGTATGGCCTCCCCCATTACAAGCTGAATGGATTCCAAAATAAATACCGACCTTCCGAAGAAAGTCGGCGAAATCTAGAGCTTAAGCTCCCCCATACGAAGAAGCTCAATTACAGCCTGCGAACGCCCCTTAACGCCCAGCTTCTGCATTGCATTCGAAATGTGATTACGAACAGTCTTCTCTGAAATGAAGAGTTCCTGTGCAATATCCTTGGTGGTCTTGTCTTGTACTAGCAATTCGAAAACTTCCTTCTCGCGTTTCGTGAGTAATTGCTTCGGCTTATAGTCTTTTTCCTTCAAGCGCTAACCCCTCCTTGCTAACTTAGAGCTGCAGTTCGAAGGGTAGTTATTTAGTCTTTACATCCTATGAAAAAAAAGATAAAGCTGTGCCACACAGACATTCCACTTTTTACTTATTTTTTTAACTCTCTGAGATTAACCCAAGCTCTTTCGCTCGAATTAAGGCTTCTGTACGAGAACGTACTTCTAATTTGCTAAAAATACCGGTTAACGTATACTCCACACTTCTTTGAGACATATGTAGGTTTTGAGCGATATGCTTGTTTGTCAGTCCTTTAGATACCTCGTTTAGTATCTTCTGTTCCTTCTCGTTAAGGGACAACGAACTGGCATCGCCATCGGAAGACATTTGCTGTGTCGTCGCTTCAGCTCTTCTTAACTGTTTAAATAAGTGAAGGGGAATAACAACTTCTTCCCGAAGTGCGCAATGTATGGCCGTTACTAGTTGATCTTTGGTAGCCGTTTTACTTACAAAACCAGATATATTGGATTCTACCAGAAGATTAAAATGTGTATTAATGTCAAACCCTGTATATATCAAAACTTTCATGTCTGGATAAGATGTCTTCACCCTTTTGGCGAGCTCCACACCATTCAACCCAGGCATGTATAAATCTAACAGTAATACATCATACGCATGTTCTTCAATTTTGTGTTCCGCACTCATACTATCAGATATAACGTCGACTTCCATATCTGCTTCTTGTTCTAGCATTGCTTTTGTCCCCATGCCTACTGCCGGGTGATCATCGACGATTAAAACATTAATCATATAACTCCTCCCCTTCATGGTTTGCTGCATTGAAAAATGTAATGTACATTTGAAATCCTTGTTTAGGAGCTGATTGTATACTGATCTCACCATTCAACCCATTTACCCTTTGTTCAATCCCTGAAATCCCCATATGTGAATAGGTTTCTATTCGTTTGTTCGGATTAATTCCAACTCCATTATCCTCATAAACTAACCTTACATCTGATCCCTCTCTATACAACATGATAAATACTTTATCAGCTCTTGAGTGCTTCATAGCATTCGTCAATAGTTCTTGCACAATGCGATAGATCCCAAGGACGTACTGACTGTTTAACTCTATTTGGAATGCTCTTGAATCAAACGTAACTGTATAGTTGGAGCGAAGTTGATATTGGTTAATCAAGTTCTGTAACGAAGGGATGAGTCCTAATTCCTCTAAGAACGGAGGCCGCAATTCGTTACACGTTTCACGAATGAGATGAATGTTATCCAATAACTGCTCCTTAAAGCTGAACATTTGCTTTTTTACATCTGGCTCCATTGAACGCTTTCGATTTACGAAATCATCCATTTGTCTGTATAGATATAATTGTTCTTGCAATACAGTATCATGAAGGTCAATTGCAATTTGCTGACGCTCATTTTCTGCTAAAGAGAAGAGTAGTCTTGAAAGCCAAGCAGGATAGTTTTGCTGGCGGTCGTTTTTAACATGTTGTAGCTCTTGGAATAAATCTTCAATAAGCAACAAGTTTTCGTGAGCAATATTCGTGTTATAGGAGATCGTTTGCAAATATCCCCTCTCATCTAAATTCAATTGGGTTCGGTTTGGCTTCTCTGAGATATAGAGGTAAGTAACTTTACTGACCGTGTGTCCGATCACCAGCACGTACCCTTCATGATCCTGTAGTTTCACTAAATTACCTACATCCCCCAATACTGTTTTAGACCGTTCCACACATTCATTCATTAATGAAAGAGGAACTTCTTGATAAAGACAGTAATAATTTGAAATCGTATTTTGAGAGAATATATAAACTTCTTTTAAATCTAATACATCAAGTAACTCACGCTTCAACCTTTTAAATAACCCAACCGCATCACGTTCTTTTTTCATTTCATGAACAAAGCGTTGCAGACTTTGGTGATAATTCTTCTTCTCAGAAAATAAATTTCTTTGAATTTGAAAATTGAAAATCTCTTTTACATAAAGAAATGCAATCATGATTATTAATATTCCAATACCCAATTGGATAAGATCTTGTATGGAAAAAGGAAAATCAATTGCAAACCCAACCAATGCTACAATTAACACAGTGGGTATAAATGAAGAATAAGCATAATACCGAATACGCCCCATTACGAAATCTATATCTAATAACCGCTTGGCTGTTATAAGATAGATAAAAGTAAGTGGCATGACCATAAGAAACAACGCGCTCGCTTCACCGGACAAGATTTGAAACCCAAACAAATAGTTTGGAAGCATAAACAAAAGAATAAATGGCGTAAAGGATACAAATAAACCCACGAGCATGTATTTTAGTATAGGAGCGTAAACCGTTTGTTTATATCGCTTATAGCCAACAACAATTAAAGATAACGCAATACAAGTGAAAGCAATAAATAATATTGAAATAAATTGAGGATACCAGTCAGGATAATAACCATTAACTAAACAATAAGCTTCATAAGTTACGACGGCACAGGCTCCAATTTTCATCCAGTTGTATACTCCAGACGCATACCACCTGCTTTGTAAATCTCTAAAATAACTATCAACAAAATGCAATAGTAACGCTGGTCCCATGAGTAATGTAACCGTACTCACTAACGTTGAAATCATGTCCCCTCTAGCAGACCCACTAGCAGATAAGTAGGCAAGTCCAACTGTTAAGAAGAATAAGATCAGCCTGTTACCTGATTCATCATGTTTTTTATGAAAGAGTATAAACAAGGATAAGAGTAGCATAATCAACATAAATGAGGATGGAAAGATGATGTAAAATAACCATTGGTCCAAGCTTACTTCATCTTCTATACGTGAATAACTGAGTTGTTCCATCTCTTTCCCATCAAAAGGTCGGAGAGTTAAGGAATCTGCTTTCTCTACTTTTTCGTATGTCTTAATGGTAGAATAGTCTGCCGGTTTCTGCATATTTACACTCAGCACTATGGAGCCTTCTTTTATTCCTTGGTTTGCGGCCCAACTATGCTTATCAACATGCGAAACCTCCCACTGTCCTCCTTCCGTCTGTTCTACATCAATACCTATATATGGTGTTTTTAATATAACCATTATTAAATAGATAGAAAGGAGCGTGAACAGGATTGGATAAAGATAACGCTTTGTTCCTCTAAAAATCTTTTTTGTCTTCATTGGGTACCCTCTATTATGTATAATTTCCGATATAAACTTCGACAAAATCGGTCTATTTTCCTAAGTTACCTTACCGAATATCATACAAATGAAATTACCCTTTTGCAACCGATACTTGATTTTCATAAGCTCTTTTTATTTCCCGGGGAATCGATATAGGTTTTCCTGATTCGGCATCAATCTGCACAATTCGACCCCTACCTGTTAAACAAACAGCACCTTCCTCATTTTTAACGAGATAATGCAGATCATAAGACGTGTTTCCTACGTAATGAATTTTGACAGCTACTGATAAGACGTCGTCAAAATAAACTTGCTTATGATAATCACATTGAAGATCTGCTGCAACTGGGATCGTACCTGAAGAATCAGACTCTTTCTGAAAAGCATCTATAGATTTTAAAAATTCAATTCGAGCTTCTTCAAAATAGATGAACGGAACTGTATTGTTCATATGACCAAACAAATCTGTTTCTGAGAATCGCACCTTTGTGCTTATTGAAAAACTGAATCCTTCTAACCACTTTTCAGGGTCTTCTACGTACGACACTTTTTTCATTCAAATTCCTCCTCTTATCTACTTGAATCCATAACAAACTCCTGCAACTTGAACAGCTGCAGGAGTCTGGATTTCGTTCTTATCATTTCAATTAGTTTACTTCGTGGTCACTACCAAAGAAGCTCTTGAAAGAATGTAAGGCTGTTTCTCTATTCATTGAAGCAATAGAAGTTGTTAATGGGATACCTTTTGGACAAGACTGAACACAGTTCTGTGAGTTACCACACTCTGCAAGTCCACCTTCGCCCATTAAAGCCTCCAAACGTTCATTTTTATTCATAGCTCCCGTTGGATGAGAGTTAAATAAACGAACTTGAGAAATGGCAGCAGGACCTATAAAGTCTGATTTACTATTTACGTTTGGACATGCTTCTAAGCATACACCACATGTCATACATTTGGACAACTCATAAGCCCATTGACGTTTGTTCTCAGCCATACGAGGCCCTGGCCCAAGGTCGTGCGTTCCATCGATCGGAACCCAAGCTTTGACCTTTTTAAGAGCATCAAACATACGGCTACGATCAACAGCAAGATCTCGCATAACAGGGAATGTAGACATTGGCTCCAGACGAATTGGTTGTTCTAGCTGGTCCACAAGGGCTGTACAAGACTGGCGAGGCTTCCCATTGATTTTCATGGAGCAAGCACCACATACTTCCTCTAAACAACCCATATCCCAATAAACAGGTGTTGTATCTTCCCCGTTTGAATTAACAGGGTTACGACGAATTTCCATAAGTGCTGAAATTACGTTCATATTCTGGCGATATGGTACATGGAATGTTTCTTCATAAGAAGATGATTCCGGGTCGTCTTGACGCTTAATTATAAAGGTGATGTTTTCTGTTTCGCTCATGTTTATTTACCCCCTTTACTTTTTGAATAGTCCCTCTTACGTGGTTGAATATGAGAAATATCCACGTCTTCATAGCTGAATTCCGGGGCATTCTTCTCTGGATTATAGCTTGCTTTCGTTGTCTTCAGCCACTCTTCATCATTACGTTCTGGGAACTCAGGTTTATAGTGAGCTCCACGACTTTCATTACGATTCAATGCGCCAATCGTAATAACACGAGCTAATTGAAGCATGTTCTGGAGTTGACGGGTAAACATAGCTCCCTGGTTACTCCATCTTGTAGTGTCATTAATGTTGATATCATTAAAACGTTCTTGAAGCTCTTGAATTTTCTCATCCGTTTTACGAAGCTTTTCATTCTCTCGCACTACGGTAACGTTATCTGTCATCCATTCTCCAAGTTCTTTATGAATTTGATACGCATTTTCTGTACCCTTCATATTAAGAATAGCATCAAAGTTCTCTTGTTCTTCTTTTAGCTTATCATCAAATAAAGTAGAAGACATATCTTCTGCAGTTTTATCCAGTCCACTGATATATTGAACGGCTTTCGGTCCTGCTTCCATACCTCCAAAAATCGAAGAAAGAAGTGAATTCGCTCCAAGACGGTTTCCACCGTGTTGAGTAAAGTCGCACTCACCAGCAGCAAATACACCTGGAATGGTCGTCATTTGATCATAATCAACGTAAAGTCCGCCCATTGAGTAGTGAACAGCCGGGAATATTTTCATTGGAACTTTACGAGGATCATCTCCTACAAATTTCTCGTAAATTTCTATAATTCCGCCTAACTTAACATCTAACTCTTTAGGATCTTTATGAGAAAGGTCGAGGTAAACCATATTTTCACCATTAATACCAAGCTTTTGATTCACACAAACGTCAAAAATTTCACGTGTTGCTATATCACGAGGTACAAGGTTCCCATAGGCAGGATATTTCTCCTCTAAGAAGTACCATGGCTCACCATCTTTATAAGTCCAAACACGGCCACCTTCACCACGTGCAGATTCACTCATCAAGCGTAACTTATCATCACCTGGAATTGCAGTAGGATGAATTTGAATAAATTCTCCGTTAGCATAAACCGCTCCTTGTTGATAAAGCGCTGATGCCGCAGAACCTGTGTTGATTACAGAGTTCGTAGATTTACCAAAGATAATCCCTGGTCCACCTGTAGCTACAATAGTAGCATCTGCTCTAAAGGCTTTAATTTCATGAGAGTTAAGATTCTGCGCCATAACTCCACGACTTACACCAGAGTCATCGATGATCGAAGACAAGAATTCCCAACCTTCATATTTTGTTACAAGCCCTGCCACCTCATGACGGCGTACTTGTTCATCTAAAGCATATAATAACTGCTGCCCCGTTGTAGCACCGGCATAAGCCGTACGGTGGTGTTGTGTACCTCCGAAGCGACGGAAATCTAGCAAACCTTCAGGAGTTCGGTTAAACATAACTCCCATCCGATCCAGCATATGGATAATGCTTGGAGCTGCGTCACACATTGCTTTGACTGGAGGCTGATTAGCTAGGAAGTCTCCTCCGTAAACCGTATCATCAAAGTGTTCCCAAGGAGAATCGCCTTCCCCTTTTGTATTTACAGCACCATTAATTCCGCCTTGCGCACAAACAGAGTGAGAACGCTTAACAGGTACAAGGGAAAGCAAGTCCACGTGTACACCGGCTTCAGCGGCTTTGATTGTTGCCATTAGTCCGGCGAGTCCCCCGCCTACGACTACGATGTTTTGATTACTCATTTTTTAATGCTCACTCCCTTAAATTCTTTCAAAGACGTTTATATCGTACTTGCATTTAAATAAACGCTAGGATAGCTGCTACCCCTACATAACTTAATGCGACAAAAATCGCCAATGTTACATAAGTAGAAATACGCTGTGAACGTGGAGACATAGTAATCCCCCAACTTACTAAGAACGACCATAACCCATTCGCAAAGTGGAATGTTGTCGAAACAACACCGATTATGTAGAAAACAACCATAAACGGATTAGCTAATATATCTGCCATCATGGAAAAGTTTACTTCTTCTCCTAGAGCAGCTTGAATTCTTGTCTCCCATACGTGCCACGTAACAAAGATTAGCGTAATAACCCCGGAAATACGCTGTAAATAAAACATCCAGTTACGGAAATAACTATATTGATTTACGTTATTTTTAGACGTAAAGGCAATATAAACCCCGTAAATGGCATGGAAGTAAAGAGGAATGAAGATAATGAATAGCTCTAATACAATGCGGAATGGAAGACTCTCCATAAAGTGAGCCGCATCGTTAAACGCTTGTTCCCCTCTTGTTGCGAAATGGTTCACAACTAAGTGTTGGATTAAGAACACCCCAACTGGAATAACCCCTAGTAATGAATGTAACCTGCGATAAAAAAACTCTCGATTGCCTGCCATGTGTGACGTTTACCCCCCTCGAATAGTATGTAACTTTATTTGCGCAAACTTTTCAGACAATAAAGCGCTTTACTAAACCCTTAAAAAAAGGAAACAAACTCTAGCTTCCCCTAATTTATCTGAAAAAAAGGCACAATTTATGTCACGTTTATTGTACTTCTATCCATGGTAAGCGTCAAGAAAACAAGTTAATAAATTGGTTGATTGTGGTTTTTCTTTTAAGTTTCCACTCATAAACTTTTATCTTTACTCTCTTTTCGAAAAGAACATATTGCAGAGAACCTTGCCCCCTGCAATAATGAAAAGAGCAGAGAGGATGAACATAAATGAATGAACAAATCGCCAACTTATTCGATGAATACAGTGATGTACCCTCTTCTTTAATTGGTCATGAGGTACTGAGGAATCAACTTTTACCAGATTTATTAGGTAAAGAAAAAGACACGATCTTATACTTTATGGGGAAAAGCTTGGCACGAAAATATCCTTGCGAATCAATTGATGAAATCGGAACATTTTTTGGAGCAATGTCCTGGGGTGAACTTTATTTAGAAAAAGAAAAAAAGAAAGAGTATCAGTTTACTCTTTCTGGCGAACTAACTCAAAAAAGATTAAAGTATAAAACCCCATATAATTTTCGTTTAGAAGCTGGCTTCTTAGCAGAACAAATTACATTGCTATTAGGTACGACAGCCGAATGCGCTTATGAATGTCATAGTAAAAAACAAACGATATCATTTACCGTTATGACGACATAATCCATTTAAATAAAGTAATATCGCTATAAATAGGGT
Organism: Pontibacillus salipaludis; assembly: GCF_014642405.1. GTDB lineage: Bacteria > Bacillota > Bacilli > Bacillales > BH030062 > Pontibacillus > Pontibacillus salipaludis. The sequence continues at coordinate 34,982 of NZ_BMIN01000003.1, read as the reverse complement.
CAAATATGTTATCAGAATCAAATTGTTTAACAGGGGTGAATGAGGACGTATCTACTCCTTGTTGAGAGAAACCACGAACAACACGTTCTGTAACATAGACCGTTTTCCCTTTTGCTCGTTGACTCCTTGCATTTTGTTCAAAAAGGGCATACGTTTGAACCTTTTCAAATGCTTTTGATACTCCTACATACTGCAACACCCGCTCCTCTTCCCAAGTGTATATTTTTAAGGGTTCAGATTGTCGCTCTATGTATTGAGCCAACTGATAAGTAGCAGGTAACTCCGTTGCCTGCTTTTCTACGTATTGAATACTCAAGATAGTTTGAACAATAAGGAGGATGGTACTAATCCATAGAACTCCTCTGCTTCTTGATTGAAGTGAGCGCATAAGAAAAACAGCAATAAGTATAACCACAACTGGTAGAATATGCCTTGGCTTATCTACATTCTGAGCAAAGAATGCCCAGACTGTATAAGCCATTAACAAACTCCACCATAGCTTATGATAAGAAAGATTGAGAGGTCGATAAACGTTATAAAAAACAAGAGTGCTATATAATAACAGAATGATAACAGTTTTGAGTGAAAGACCCACCCACAGAATATTTCCCCATAAAAACGTGATTGCACGAATAAAGAAAGGATCTTCTTCAGTCGCTATGGATCCACCCCACCCTGTAAAATGGCCTTTCACAAATTCAGTAGCAATGTATTCAAAGCTCCCTATACCCCCAACTGACAAAACTAGAGGATAAACCCAAAAGAGTTGAAAGATTATAGCTACCCCTGCTTGTTCTAGAACATGAGTCCCACCTTTCTCCTTCCACCTTTTATACCAAATAATCAAAATACCAATACTTAAAGGCAAATAAGAAAGCCTTACACCCATAAGAATGCTAAATAACAACAGAGAGAGAAGGTCAAAACTATACTTCCCTTTCTCAAGTGCTAATACAAGACTCCATATGTACCACCACATCACAGTATAAGCCATTCCTTCAGACATCGGAGAGGCTATAATGATATTTAAAAATGGGATTGATTGAGACAACGCAACTGCCATAATCGCTCTACTCATAGGAAGATACCGTTTATAGATTAGCCACATTGGAATTATAGAGGACAAGGATAGAACGCTATTCCATACGGACAGGGCGAGGGCAGGATCATTCACAAAATTATCCATCAACATTCCACCTAAAATGAAGTATGGATAGCCTGGGAAATGAGGTTGCATATCCAGAAGGTTAAATGATTGAACACCTAACGCGAAATCCACTGCATCCCAGCTTCTCGCGAAAGCGCTACTATAATGAGCACGGGCAAACACAATTAATACCAGGCATATGGCTGCGATCCCTGTGGTGCTATTTTCTATAAACCGTAATATTTTCTTCATGAACTAGTTTCCCTTCCTGCAATTAGATACGAAAAAACCCGCACATATGGCGGGTTTCATAGAGTTAGGTTTATAAGAGGGAGAATAGACTTAAGCTACGGTTTGATCCACTGCTTTAGACTTCTTTCTTCTAAATAGTTTAAACTCCTTGGCATGTAACATATTTGCACCAATAATAAATGCAAAGTATAGCCAGTATGCTGCGATTTGTTCAACAGTTGGATTATGACTGTACCCAAACATGGCAGCCATAAACAAACCAATCTGACCACTAACCATAACGTCATTACCTGTATCACGCTCATAATGCATCTCGTCTTGATAGTGCTCTGGCATAAATTCTACAATATCATAAACCGCTTTAGGAGTACCTTGTACTGTCTCATATACAGACCCCATTTTCCCTAAGTCCTGCAGCATGCCTACTCCTTGTACCAATAGTCCAGCAGCAATAAACATGATTAATACTCCGGTAACTCGGAAGAACGTTTTTAACGAGAACTTCATAGTCCCGGTGAAGAAAAGATATCCTAATATTAATGCAAGCATTAAACCGCTAAGAGCTCCATAACTTGTAAAGACCTCCTGGATATCACCACCACTTATTGCAGCAAAGAAGAACACGGTTTCCACGCCTTCACGTAGCACAATTAAGTACGTATGAAGAATAAGAGCTGTCACACTGCCTGCGGTAACGGCAGCATTGATTTTCTTTTGCATGTCTCCATTTACATTCTTCGATTCTTTCTTCATCCACATTACCATATGACTAAGCAAGATTACTGAAGCAAATAGAATACCTATCTTTAAGTATACTTCAGACCCAAAGCTAGCAAAGCCAGTAAAAATGACTTGGAATAACAAAGCAACTCCAAAGCTACTTAAGAGCGCAAAAAACACACCAGCGTACACCCAAGGATGATATTTCTTCGCATCTAAGCGCGTTAAATAACTTAAGATTAACCCAACAATTAATATCGCTTCTAATGCTTCTCTAAGTGTGATCAGAAAGGCTTGAAAATCCATAGTTGTTCTCCCCCTCTATGCCTATTCTTCCTTACGATTCTTCATTCTGTTAAAGACAATAAGTAAGACAAATAAAACGACAAGACCAATGGAGACCCACTTCCAAATAGGGCTTGACTCTCCATCTTCTCCACCAAACAGACCTAAGTTTTCCTCTGTTAAATTCGCATTACTATCCTCTTGATCAGGAACTGGAAAAGCTTCTTTTAGAGATGTGTTGATCGCTTCTATTTCACTATCAAACGTCTCTTGGTCACTTTCCTGATTCCCAATCCCAAATAGACCTGGATTTCCTAAGGATTGCAAGGCTTGATCAAAAGAGTCATAAATGGATTGAACTGCCTCTTCCCCTTGATCATCTTTAAAAGAAGGTTGTAAAACGTCAAATGTACCCCGTGCTTTGGCAAGTAATAATTTTGCCTGACCATAATCCTCAAATTGTTCCTGAGCAAAATGAAGACGACGCTCCACATTTAACCGTAGCGCTGTTCGATAACTCTTTAAAAGTAACTCTTGGTTTTGATTTTCGAGCGCTTGCTCTATGTAAGGAACCGTTTGTTTAAAATATAAGTTAAATTCTTTATCGTATGTTTCAATAATTTGTTCAGCTTGATCCCAATCATCAGCTTCAACGTACTGTTTCACTTCTTTATAAGCTTCGGCGAATTTTTCTTCACCAGGGTCCCCATAAGAATATGCAGCTAATTGGATTGGATTCATAATTAGTAAACTAAGTGTAAGCGTTATAATGGAAATGATAATCTTTTTCATTTGAGACCTCCTACGATAATGATAATGATTATCAACGTCTGAGTCAAGCAGAGTTTAGCATTTTTTTACCTAACAGATGGTTTTCTTTAAGCTATACAATAACAGAGAACTCTGGTAATTATTTTTTGTGTAGATAGGGCCGTTACGCTTGTTGAGTGCTTGGGGTGTCTGAGGAACGACTCGCTTTCCCAAACCGCCTCACGCTCTAACTACGCAAGCGGAAACATTCTCTCTCATTTTCAAGTCTTCAACAATCCTCCCCTATTCTTGAATAGCCTATTATTAAAAAAAGGTGACAGGGGAAACGACTCGTTTCCCTTGCCACCGCATCACTACATCAAGTCCACTCTTCATTCCCTTGAGATTTAGTGAAAGGGATTGGTTTTCGTCTCATTTCACGATAAATCGCAGGTAATACAGAGCTCATATAAGCTTTAAATTTAATAAAAGATTCACCTTTTTTTCGAACTTGATAATGGATCGGGATTTCTATCATTCGGAAGCCTTTTCTAACAATGTTAAGCGTGACAACCTGGGCATAATTGTAGTCATGGATGATTTCAGCCTCTTGTAAAACCTCTTTAGAAAAAGCTCTCATGCCAGATTGACCATCATGAATCCACCTTTTCAATAGAATGGATTGAAGAAGGGTGAAAGCGTAGTTCCCAAGGCGTCGGTGTACCTTCATCCCCTCAATCGTGCCTAGAAACCTTGATCCCATAACGTAATCAGCCTTTCCGTCCAAAATAGGCTGGATCACGTCAGGAATTTGACGGCCAGGGTATTCTAAGTCAGCATCGATCATAACACCGATATCTGCACCTAGTTCTAAACATCGTTGAAACCCTTGTCTGACAGCAGCGCCTAACCCCTGATTGGTTTCATTTTGATAAACTGCATCAACTCCTGCTCGATTGGCCAGCTCTACGGTTTTGTCTTTGGAACCATCATCAATGACAATGATCTTGACTTCCACATCCGGACTCATTGTCCGAGGAATCGTTTGAATCATTTCCACTATACAATCTTCTTCGTTGTAGGCAGGTAAAAATACGACTACCTTTTTCATGATGATGGGTCCTCCTTCTCCTGCTCCGTCAGTACTTCACCACGTGAATGGTCAGGGAAAGGTGCCCCAAGTAACTGTGCAATCGTTGGGGCCATAGACACAAGACTATGCTTTTTCTCTACACGTTTCCCTTTCTCTATAGTTGGGCCTGTCATGAAGAAAGGAACGAAACGTTCTCCTTCATCTAAGTGACCATGCCCGCCTATCCCATCAGCTTGACCATGATCGGCGCAAACCATAAGGGTTGTATTCTCCATAAACCCTTTTTCTGTTAACCAATCTACATAGTCTTTAACAAGCGTATCTGTTTCTTCAATTTTTTCGATATAATCATCGTATAACACCCCACGACTATGTCCCGTTTGGTCCGTACTTATTAATTGCATAATAAATAGTTCTGGGTTTTCTGTCTCCATTATTTCTTTTCCTTTTTGAACAATGTTTTGATCCGCCACGTCGTTGTGCATCACAGCTGTTACTGTATCTACATCATCCCCGAACGTATCAACAAGATGCGCAATGCCAAGTAATCGCCCTTTTTTATCTACTTTACGTAAAGAATCGAAAATACTTTCAGTTTGTGCCCCGAGCTTCCATACCATGTTACTTTGTATTTTATGTTCAAATGGATAGGTTCCAGTAAACATAGAGGTGAAACAGACAACCGTACGAGCAGGATATACGGTCTCCATTTGAGTATATTCTGTTCCTTGCTGTTTTAAAGAATCAAGGAAAGGTGTATGAGCGGCCTCGAAACGGTCTTTTCTCATTCCATCAATAACAATTACAATGACACGCTCATTTGTTGCTTCTTCTGCTTCACTGTAATTTTCTTTCGTGTAGGATTCATAAGGCTTTGGCTTCCAATCAAATAGAAAATGGTGCAAAATCCATGTGAAAACCGCCACGCCTGCGTAGAACAAGATAAGTTGATAGAGATTAGTGATACTTAGACCACCCGTATCTAAATGTTGAAAAGCATACTCCCACACCCCTAAAAGGAGAACAAATTTAGGTATTTGCTCTTGTGCATTCCCACTTGTTGAGTCGCTATTCTTTAGTACGAGCTTCCAAAATCGTGTAAAATTCCACCATGTCGTACCAATTCTCATATGATAATAAAAAGTTCCCCAAAAGAACACAGTAAAGAAGAAATATAAACCAAGAGCTAACAACCATAACGATAAATAGCTACTTTGGAAGATCATTAAAAATCCTACAACCGGAATCCATAAATATGACCTTAATAATAATGGAAAATCAAAATAATAAAACAAGGCTAATAACGGTAATACGTATATAACACTGATCGCTAACGCCCCAGCTGATGTATACAAATCGTTTAAGTGATACAAAAGCATTGTACCTATAACAAAAATAGGAGTGAAAGGTTTTCCTTCGTTTAATAAATTCCAGCCTCGTGCTGCTACTTTTTCAAATGATGAAGCTTGTTTCATTGTATTACCCCCTCCTCTTAAGCCATCTTTTAACAACGGTGCTTGATACGGGTGTCAGATAAAAACTTATTACCCCAGTTACATAAGCATACATAAATTTAAATACATGCGTAATGATAGCAATTGTATAACCCGTCTCGATCGGAACATCTATAAAGGTCAGGGCATAACTCTGTACACTCTCATAACCTGCAATGTTTCCAGGTGTGACCTGAAACACACCACTTACTACAGCTACAGATGTCGCCCAAACGGCTTCGAAGAATCCAATACCTTCAATTGCAATCCTACCAACACTATAAATCGCAAACCCTTCGAGTACCCAACTTAGTAGAATTAGACCAAATAGGAATAGCCCTTTTATAGATAATAATGTAGATGAAAAATGGACCATAGATTGAAAAACAGATTTCCTTAGTACATGCTTAGTGCGAAAAGGTAGCGCGATTACAAGTAAAACCATAGCAATCAAGGCGATCATTCCTACATAGAAAAACGTATCCATATATAAAAAAGTGCCAATACCAGCCAAAAGGACAAGCCCGCCTAAATCAAGCACCCTCATTGCCACAACACTACTTACACTTTGCTCCCAGGATAAAGGTTTCGCCCCTTTAATCACACCTGCTCTTACAACATCACCCGTTTTAAAAGGAAGAATATGATTCATAAATAGCGCGTAATGTATACCAGACCAATAAGGAGCAAAGCTGCCCTTTTCACCTATATAGCTCTGCCAAACATATGCTTTCACACAAAAAGAAAGAGCATAAGTTGACATCATTACCCCTAGCCATAATGGGGAAAAAATTAATTCCATCGAGACCCGTGTAACCGTCTCTAAAGAAAAATAATGTACAGTTAGATATATAAATAAGCCTGATAAAAGGAGACCAGCTATCCGAATGATCCAACTAACCATTCTTTTACTTTTCATAACTCATAAACCATTGAACTGTTTTTCTAAGCCCTTCTTCAAACGTGTGCTTTGGCTCATACCCAATTAACTGCTTAGCTTTTGTCAAGTCAGCCCATGTTTGTTGAACATCGCCTTTTCGAAATGGTGCATAATTAACCTTCAATTCAGGAAAGAGTTCTTTTAATGATTCCACTAATGTTTCAATTGTGACTGGGTTACCAGAACCAATATTATATACGTGATTCCCCTTACTATGTTGAAGCGCCAGACGCATACCATCCACTATGTCATCTATATAAGTATAGTCACGAGCTGTACCGTTCCCGAAGACGACGATTGGTTCACCTTGAAGACTTGCTTGAATGAATTTCGGTATCGCCATGTCCGGTCTTCCCCATGGTCCATACACTGTGAAGTAGCGGAAAACTGTTAATTGGAAGCCGTATACCTGCTGATACATGTGTGCATAAGTTTCCCCGCTCACTTTAGCTGCAGCATAAGGTGAAGAAACATTTTGGATAGGTAAATCTTCACTCATCTTCCCGGTTCTGTTTCCGTATACAGATGAAGAAGACCCAAATAACACGTGCGGGATTCCAGCTTCTCCAGCAAGGGTTAATACGTTGATGGTTCCTTTAATATCTTCATCGACGTATTCTAAAGGCTGTTCGAATGAATAAGGAACTCCCGGTAAAGCAGCCAAATGGACAACAGCTTCAAATGGCTGACCAAAAATGGGTGCGCAACTTTCTTTATCTAATAAATCTACCTCGTGAAATGTAAGGTTATCGTAACTAAAGAGTCGGTCTAACTGTTCCTTCTTTCGACTGTAGTCATAGTAAGGATGAAATTTATCAATAATGGTAACTTTATGGCCATCTTTTAATAGAGATTCAGTCAAATGTGAACCGATAAACCCAGCTCCACCGGTTAGTAGTATGTTCATATTCTCACCTCATCAAGACATCTTGTTCATTTTATCACAATTAAATCGTGTTTCGAATAGCATATGTATAGTTAAGGAACCCATTAAAAAGATCCTGTAACTTAGGTCAAAGTTACAGGATCTTCTTTACCGTTTACTCTTTTCTCGAGAAGATTACTTTACAAGTTGGTCTAACGTTGAAACAATTTCTTGACCAAGTTGCTCTGCTTCTTCAGCATTCTCGTTACTTACTGCCTCTAACCAAGATTCTGCTTTTTGAAGTGTTTCCTTCGTTTGCTCTTCCCCAAGCGATTCTGTCATTGACATTTCAATTGCCTTCGTGAACATGTTCGCTTCAAGAGCTTCTGTTCGGGCTTTAGTAATGTTTCCGTTTTTCACTTCTTCAACTGATTCAGTATGATAGCCTTTTATTTTCCCTACAAAAGCTTGAACAAATAAGTCATTTACTTCATCTGCTTTAATCGTATTTGGTTCTGTTTGATCAAGGCTGAATAAAGTATTAATCTGCTTAGCCGCTTCTTCGTCACCTGAAGAAAGTGAACCTTTAATTGCTTGATAGAATCCCCATGCTTCTGCTTGTTCAGCAGCAAGCTCATCATTAGAAGCACCTTCATTAGCTGCCTTTTCAATCTTTTCAGCATAAGACTGAGCAGCTAGGAAATAACTGCGATAAATTGATTTGTCCGTAATCTGTTTGTACACACCAAAGTCATCTGCATTCCCTGCTTGTAATGCTTCTTGTTGAGTCGTTAAGCCAGCATTAATGTTTTGCTCAAGACTCGAGTCCCCTTCTAATTCATAATAGCTGTCACGCTTCACAGCTGTAGGGATAAATACTTCGTTGGCTAGGAATTTAAGCTTATCAAACTGCTGTTGAGCTTTCTCTTTTGTTCCTTCTTCTAGCTCTTTAGCAATTTCACTATGCATACCCTTTTGCTTTTGATAAAAGTATGATTGAGTCGTTTTATCAATGATTTGTCGAGCTGCATTTTTCTCTAAAGAACCATCTTTCCCTGCAGATATAGCAGCTGTAATCGCTTGATCAAATTCCCCATTCACACTAGTTAAATCCTGTTGAAGTTCTGCTGTATATGTATCTTTAATCATGTCCCAGTTCACTTCTTGATCTTCTTTCATCTTATCTAATTCTTTTGTAATATCTTTATAAGCTTGAACTTGATCTTCAATGGAAGCCGTTTCAGCTTCTTCGTTTTGATCTTGTTCTTTTTCTTGCTCTTCTTGTTCGTTATCCTGCACTTCTTCTTGCTGTTCAGAATTTGTCCCTTCTGACTCTTCTTCCCCTTCACTATCACCAGCACATCCTGCTAGAACAAGTGAAAACGATAACCCCGTGAATAGTAATGTCTTCTTAAAGCTAAATGGCATATGTAGTCCTCCCAAATGAAAATGATTTTCAGTGATGTTCTGTTATGTATTATATAGAGAACGATTCTCAATGTCAATGAGAACTTTTTTCATTTACAGTGTATAATACATCCTTTTATTTACACTTTCGATCATCGTTGCCTTATTCCAGATATGGACAGGATTGTTGAAGACTAACAGTTGAGTGAGTATTTCCGTTTGCTTTATATGAGCGTAAGGTTGGCGTGGAAACCACTCGCTTTCCTGTGGGGAGCTGGTGAGCCTCCTCAACCGGCAAAGCCGGTCTCCGGGGTCTCACCTAGATTGAAAAGTGCAAGCGTGGTGCCTAGGACCGTACGGATAAGACAGCTTTTTGGAAAAGGCGTTTAGCCTTTGTAAAAAAGATGACTTATCACGCTAGGTCCTCCACGCTGGAACTAGCCTGGCTCTTCTGCCCACGGGAGTCTCGCAGTTTCCAGGCCAACCTTTGCCATATAAGGATAAACGAAAACATGCCATATATGGTGACATCAGATCTCCTAATGCGAACGCGAGGCCGTTCACCTCTATTAAAGCCAGGGCTTGCTCGGGGACGGCGAGACTCCCGCGGGAAAAGGAGCCTAGGGAAGACCCCGCAGAGAGCGTAGCGATTGAGGAGGCTTCCCAGCTCCCCGCAGGAAAGCGAGTTGTCCCCGAGCAAGCCCAACCGCTCATCAAACATAACGGTCCCTTCCTTCTGAAAATATCTCAACTTCGAGCCTTCCATATAAGGGGGGTTATAGGAAGAAATAACGCCTTCTCCTAATACAGGAGAAGGCGTTACATCACATACTATTCAAGAGTTTCTTCCTCAGGTTCCTCTTCTGCTGGTTGATTAAGATAATCAAGGATAGTTTGAGCAAGGGGGGTTGGTACACCAAGTTTAGTTAAATCTTCAACTTTTGATTCTCTGATGTGCTTAACGGATTGAAAATGACGTAACAGAAGCTTACGCCTTTTTTCTCCTACACCTGGGATTTTATCAAGCTCGGACTGGATTGCACCTTTCCCACGTAATTGACGGTGGAATGAAATAGCGAATCGGTGAACTTCATCTTGTACACGCTGAATTAAGTAGAACTCCTGAGACTGGCGATCCATTTCTACAACAGCGGGCGGGTCACCGTAAAGCAATTCACTGGTCCTATGTTTATCATCTTTGGCTAGTCCACAAAGAGGAATATCAAGACCCAATTCATTTTCTAAAACATCTGTGGCAGCTGACATTTGCCCTTTACCACCATCTACTACAATTAAGTCAGGTAATGGCAATCCGTCTCGTATTACTCGCTTATAACGCCTCCTAATGACTTCACGCATTGTATCATAGTCATCAGGGCCTTTAACGTCACGAATTTTATATTTACGGTATTCTTTCTTTTCCGGTCTGCCATCGATAAATACGACCATAGCCGAGACTGGATCAGCACCCTGAATATTGGAGTTATCGAAAGCTTCAATTCGGTGAGGGATCTCAATGTTCAACTTCTCACCAAGTTCTTCTACAGCTTTAATCGTTCTTTCTTCATTTCTCTCTATTAATGAAAACTTCTCCTGCAACGCGATTTCAGCATTTTTCATTGCTAATTCTACAAGCTCTTTCTTTCTACCTCTCATCGGTATCGTTACATCTACCTCTAATAATTCTTTGAGTACGTCTCGATCTGCTCCTACAGGAATCAGTACTTGTTTAGGTTTTGGATGGTTTTGATGAAGGTAGAAGCGACCTATAAAGCTTAAGAATGTTTCTTCTGCATCATCAAAAAATGGAAAGATCGACACGTCGCGCTCTATGAGTTTACCCTGTCGTACAAAGAAAACTTGGACACACATCCATCCCTTATCATAAGAATATCCGAATATATCCCGATCAATTTGATCATTTAAGGTCATCTTCTGTTGTTCCATGACCGATTCGATATGCTGAATTTGATCACGTAACTCTTGGGCTCTTTCGAAGTCTAAATCCTCTGAGGCTTTGTACATCTTCGACTGTAGATCTTGCTTGATATCTTTGAAGCCTCCGCTTAAAAAGCGTGCAATTTCATTTACAATATCTTGGTTTTTTTGCTTTGTGACTGTGTACTCACAAGGGCCGAGGCATTGATTCATATGATAATAAAGACACACTCGGTCAGGCATTGTATTGCATTTCCTTAACGGATACAGCCGGTCAAGAAGTCGCTTCGTCTCTCGGGCCGCGATTACGTTTGGATAAGGTCCAAAATATTTGCCTTTATCCTTTTTCACTTTTCTTGTCACGATCAGACGGGGGTGTCTTTCTGCAGTAATCTTTAAGTAGGGATATGTTTTATCATCTTTTAATAAGACGTTATATTTAGGGTCATATTTCTTTATTAAATTCATTTCTAATATAAGCGCTTCTATTTCAGAGGAGGTTACAATGTATTCAAAATCCACAATTTCTTGCACGAGCCGTTGTGTTTTTGCGTCATTTGCTCCTGTAAAATAGGAGCGGACACGGTTTTTTAATACTTTTGATTTACCAACATAGATAATTGTTCCATGTTTATCTTTCATTAAATAACATCCTGGCTGATCTGGAAGGACAGCGAGTTTTTCTTTGATGTTATCAGACACGTTTCATCACTCTCCCAAACTACAAAACGATATTTATAGCTCCTTTTCCCACTTCCACCTTCTACGTAACACACCTAATGTGTTTCTTAGATGCGGAATACTACAAAAAAATTGCTTATTATTGAAAAAACAGCCTGATGACTCAGGCTGTTTTCTTCAGTACCTATGCGTGTTTGTTAACTAGTTCTACTAGTTGTTCTTTTGGTTGGAAACCAACTACTTGATCAACTACTTTACCGTCTTTGAAAAGAAGTAGTGTTGGGATACTCATAACACCGAATTTCCCAGCAGTTTCTTGGTTTTCGTCAACGTCTAATTTAACAATTTTTACTTGATCGTTCATTTCAGCATCCATTTCTTCAAGAACTGGAGCGATCATTTTACAAGGTCCGCACCAAGGTGCCCAGAAATCTGCTAAAACTAAACCTTCACCTGTTTCTTGTGCGAAGTTTTGATCAGTTGCATGTGTAATAGCCATGTGTATTCCTCCTCAATTGCATCTAAATCGAATATGGTTAAAGTATATCACTTCAACAATTCCCTGGCTAATAATCTGTTTATAAATAGCCTCCCCCTCAGTCTTCCATTTATTCGTAACGAGAAGACCAAAAAGGGAAGAGGTGCTGCAAAGAGCACCTCAGAGAATGTTTATGCATTTACTTTAATTTGTTTGATCTCTTCTGTCAATTTAGGTACAACATCAAAAAGGTCTCCGACTATTCCATAATCCGCTACATTAAATATATTTGCTTCTGGATCTTTATTAATCGCTACGATAACTTTGGAATTCGACATTCCCGCTAAGTGTTGAATAGCTCCTGATATACCGCACGCAATATAAAGGTCTGGTGTTACCACTTTACCGGTTTGACCAATTTGAAGTGAGTAGTCACAGTATTCAGCGTCACATGCTCCACGAGAAGCACCGACAGCACCGCCTAATACTTCAGCTAGTTCTTCTAATGGTTTAAACCCATCTTCACTTTTAACACCGCGCCCCCCAGCAATGATGACATTGGCTTCTGATAGGTCGACTCCTTCAGTACTCTTTCGAATAACATCTTTAATGACAGTCCGTAAATCTTTAATATCGACTTCTCTAGCTGTTACCTCACCAGAACGTCCTTCGTCACGATCAAGTGCCTTAATATTGTTAGGTCGAATCGTAGCAAAAATCAAACCGTCTGTAATGATTTTCTTCTCGAAAGCCTTACCAGAGTAAATTGGACGAGTAAAGACGATATTGTCACCCGTCTCTTCGATGTTTACGGCATCAGAAATGAGACCGGTTTCAATTTTACTTGCAAGTTTTGGGGTAACATCTTTACCTATAGCAGTGTGTCCCATCACAATACCTTCAGGGCTCTCATCATCAATTACAGCCATAAGCGCCTGGCTATAACCTTCAGATGTATAAGATGCTAATTGATCGCTTTGAACCGTAACCACACGATCTGCTCCGTAATAAATCAACTCTTTACCCATATTTGTTAAATCGTCTGAACCACATAATACACCAACAATTTCCCCGCCATCACTCATTGTTTTTGCAGCTGCAATAGCTTCGAATGAAACGTTACGTAATGCCCCTTCACGAACTTCTCCGATCACTAATACTTTGCGACTCATACAGATTCCCCTTTCGTTGACAATGATTTAAAGTACTTTCGCTTCGTTTTGTAGTAAAGAAACAAGCTCTTTCACTTGGTCGTCCACTTCTCCCTCTAATACCTTTCCTGCTTCCTTTTCAGGAGGAAGATAGATTTCAATTGTTTTGGTTTTCGCTTCTACGTCATCCTCTTCAAGGTCTAAATCATCTAATTCAAGCTCTTCTAAAGGCTTCTTTTTCGCCTTCATAATCCCTGGAAGAGATGGATACCTAGGTTCGTTCAAACCTTGCTGACATGTAACAAGTAACGGTAGAGACGTTTCCAACTTCTCAACATCCCCTTCCACATCTCGCTCAATTTGAGCCTTATCTCCGTCTACTGAGATGCTTGTAATCGTTGTCGCACAAGAAAAGTTCAAACGTTCAGCTAGGCGTGGTCCTACTTGCCCACTTGCCTCATCAATCGCAACATTACCTGCTAGAATCAAATCCGCTTCTTTATCTTCAAAGAAAGCTTCTAAAATCTTAACCGTCGTATATTGATCACCTTCTTCAAGGTCGTCTTCTGTGTTAATCAGCACAGCTTTATCTGCTCCCATTGCTAACGCTGTACGAAGTTGTTTCTCAGACTCTTCTTCACCTATTGTTACGACAGTCACTTCACCGCCATGTTCATCTCTTAATTGAATCGCTTCTTCAATCGCGTATTCATCATAAGGATTGATGATGAATTCTGCTCCTTCTTCCTCAATACGTCCTCCGTCAATCTGAATCTTCTCTTCAGTATCAAATGTACGCTTCATTAATACATAAATGTTCATCATATAACCTCCTAAGACTATTGATCTTTAAAGTTTGGTTGACGCTTCTCAATAAAAGCTTGCACGCCTTCTTTGGCATCTTCATTTCCAAAGACTTTCCCGAATTCTTTTGCTTCTTCCTGTTGACCCTGTTCATAAGTAGAAGTAATTGTATGAGGGATCAGTCTCATAACAGCTTCAATGGAAGGACCACTCTTCGAAGCTACTTTTTTTGCTAGTTTCATAGCTTCTTCTTCCAAAGAATCAAATGTAACCGCTTTATTAGCAAGCCCAGCTGTATACGCTTCTTTACCGGTGATTGGATCACCCGTTAAGATCATTTCGTAAGCTTTTGCACTGCCGACATAACGCGGAAGCCGCTGTGTACCAGCAAAACCAGGGATAATACCTAGAGATAGTTCAGGCAATCCAAGCTTAGCATCTTCTGTCACAATCCTCATGTGGCAAGACATGGCCAGTTCTAGACCGCCGCCTAATGCTGCTCCGTGGATGGCTGCAATAACAGGAGCCCTAAAATTCTCTATACGCTGGAAGAGCAATTGCCCTTCACGGCCTAAATTACTTAGATCTTCTTGACTCTGAAAGGACGTAAATTCTTTAATATCTGCCCCTGCTGAGAAGAACTTTCCCTCTCCTTTTAAAACCACAGCCTTTAAAGAACGATCTGCCTCTATCTCATCAAAAGCTGAGGCAAGATCTTTCAAAATATAGCTAGCTAATGCATTGGCAGGTGGACTTTGAATCGTAATGACCGCCACGCCTTCTTTTGCTTCTAACTGCAAGTAATCCATATGACGCTCCCTCCCCTAGTCTTGTTTAGCATGTATAGTAAGTCCATGTATTAAAAGTTCATGAACTTCCTCAGCTTGTTCAGTAAGGCTGTACTTCTGATCATTCATCACCCAGTTTGTTACCGTTTCGTCTAATGTACCAAATACCATTTGGCGAACGAGTCGTAAATCAAGCGAATCATGAAAAAGACCTTCTGTTTTTCCTTCTTCTACGATGTGATCAATAACTAATAAATAACGTTTTAATACATCATTGATCTTTAAACGTAAATCTTTATTTGATTGTCTTAATTCTAACTGTGTAACGATTGCTAAATGATGATCTTGTGACAATAATCCGTAATGAGTGTTAATCATTGCAAGAAGCTTCTCTTTAGCATTCGACTTTGTTTTTATATCTTCCTCTATTTTTTCGATAAATTGCCCCATTTTTTCTTGGAACAACGACACGAGGATGTCTTCTTTATTCTTAAAGTAAAGATAAATCGTACCATCAGCTACACCAGCTTTTTTGGCAATTTTAGATACTTGCGAGGAATGATAGCCATTTTCGGCGATGACCTCTACTGCTGCGTCGATAATCTGTTTATACTTTGGTCGATTTTTATTCATGTGGATCCCCTAACTATACGTTATAAAATGAATGACTATTCATTCATCTTTCATTCTACAAAAGGATCTAACTTCTGTCAATCTAAATATAGTAGGCTTGTCTCTGTTCATTCCAAAGAAAAAGAGCCAAAGGCTCAACTAGTTGTTTTGTTGGATTGGGCAAGCTTTTCTTTCTCTTCATCTACGAGAGAACGTCTTAGAATCTTACCAACAGCTGTTTTTGGCAACTCTGTTCTGAATTCATAAATTCTAGGCACTTTATATGCAGCAATGTGTTTACGGCTATATGCGTCCAATTCTTCCTCAGTAAGGGTTCTATTCTCTTTTAGGACAACATATGCTTTGACCGTTTCACCTCTATAAGGATCAGGCACTCCTGCTACTACAACTTCTTGTATAGCCTCATGCTCATACAGCACTTCTTCAATTTCACGTGGATAAATATTGTAACCTCCAGCAATAATCATATCTTTCTTACGATCAACAATATAGAAGTACCCTTCTTCATCCATGTATCCTAAGTCGCCTGTAAGTAACCATCCATCACGTAACACTTGATCTGTTTCTTCAGGCTTATTCCAATAGCCTTTCATAATTTGAGGACCAAAGACCGCTATTTCCCCAATTTCACCAGGTTCAGCTTCTTCTATTGTTTCAGGTTTAAATATTTTTGCATCTGTGTCAGGCCATGGTACACCAACACTACCACTTACTCGTTTCTCCCAAACAAAATTCGAATGCGTAACTGGTGAAGATTCAGATAGGCCATACCCTTCTACTAACTTTCCGCCAGTGACTCGCTCAAATTGTTCTTGTACTTCTGCCGGAAGTGGTGCAGAACCACTAATACAAGCTTCAATAGAAGATAAATCATATTTCTGTAGGGATGGATGATTTAAAAGTGCAATATAAATCGTTGGCGCACCAGGAAATAGCGTTGGACGCTGCTTTTGAATGGTCTTTAACACATCCTCTACTTCAAATTTTGGAAGCAGGATCATCTTATTTCCTAACATAATAGATAAGTTCATGACCGAGGTCATACCATAAACATGGAAGAAAGGAAGAATACCGAGGATCACTTCTTCACCTTTTTTAGCTTTATATAACCAAGCATCCGACATTTGGGTATTGGATACCAAGTTAAAGTGAGTGAGCATAACTCCTTTTGGAAAACCTGTTGTTCCACCTGTGTATTGAAGAATCGCCACATCTTCTTTAGGGTCAACAGCTACGTCATTTACAATTCCAGATGCATCTAACATTAAATCTTCCCATACGTGTGTATCGCCCCCATGTTCTGGTTGGACAATTAGCCCATATTGCTTTTTTTGAATAAATGGATACACAATATTTTTAGGAAATGGTAAGTAATCTTTAATCCCAGTTACGATTACATGCTCAAGATCAGTTTTCCCCTTAATAGTTGATACTCGAGGATAGAGAACATCTAAACATACAATCATCTTTGCACCGGAGTCTTTCATTTGATACTCGAGTTCACGTTCAACATAAAGTGGATTCGTTTGGACCACCACTCCACCAGCTAACAAAATCCCATAGTAAGCGACTACAGACTGAGGACAGTTCGGTAACATAATAGAAACTCGGTCCCCTTTATTCAACCCTAAATATTGCAGGTAGCTTGCAAATTGCTTTACCTCTGAGTATAAAGACTCATACGACATTTCCTTTCCTAAAAAGTGAAGCGCTTTCTTTTTTGGGTATTCTCGAGCGCTTTCCTCTAAGAATTGATGGATTGGCTTTTCATCGTACTGAATAGACTTTGGAATCTCGCTCGGATAATGTTTTAACCATGGACGTGAATCTACTTTCTGCAATTCACTCATACCGTACCCCCTCCAATAATAAAAATAGACTTCTTACCTATATTATAACGATAGTCCCGCCAAAATTGAAAGATAATTTAGAAAATTTAACCGAAATCCTCCCCCTTAATGTGCTCAATGTGAGTAATCGGAAGCATTCTCTCAGCTTCGAGTCTTCTACAGAAGGCACGATTGTCGCTTAAAACAGGATCCGAGATATTAAAAAGCTTCCACTGACTTGGTAAGAGTCAGCGGAAGCTTCAGGTTAAACGAAAAACACCATATAAATAATTCCCACGATGATAAAAGCGGCGGAAACGATGCCTAAAACTTTCGCTAAAGTTTCCATCTGATTCTCTCCCTTAATTTATGTTTGCTCCAATGACAAAGGATAATCCTACCGAAATGACCATTGAGATAAAACCGACAGCTCTATTATCCTGTTCGATTTCATCATCAATTCTGAAACTTGGGGTTAAGAATTCAAAAATAAAATAACCAAATAATAGCAACACAAACCCATATAATCCCCAAGCCATCATTTCTAAAAGAGAATCATTGTGGAGAATAGAATACCGGAAGATATTCGAAATCCCAAAGATCTTCCCACCTGTAGCCATAGCTACTGAAAAGTTCCCTTTCTTGATTTGTTCCCAGTTGTTGTATTTCGTTACGACTTCAAAAATCGCAAGGAATAAAACAGCGCAGAGAACAGCAACGCTATAGCGTGCTGCTGTCTCTACAAGGGCATGCTCCCAAAAGTTCATCATTCTCTCCCCTTAATCCTTTAACGTAGTTCAAAGACGGTGACTCCGCCTCCTCCTTCGTTCATACCTCCTGAACGTGCACCTGCTATCGATCGATGTTGTTTAGCAAAGTTTTCGACTCCCTTACGAAGGGCGCCTGTCCCTTTTCCATGAATAATGTTCACATTTTTATAACCCGCTAAAATAGCATCATCGACATATTTCTCTAAACGGTGTAAGGCCTCTTCATATCGTTCTCCGCGAAGATCGAGCTCTGGCTTAACATGGTGACTTGATCCTTTAACTGTAGCCATTGGCTTTTGCTTCAGTGGTTCCTCGCGCTTTACAAATTCAAGGTCTTTAGCCTTTACTTTCATCTTCATAATCCCTAACTGCACCTGAAATTCCTTTTCGTTAACCTTTTCAATTATATGTCCCTGTTGATTTAATGATAAGACATTCACTTCGTCACCAGGTTGCAAGGCAGGCTGGGCAGCTTTCTTCTTAGCAGGCTTGTCTTGTTTTTTCTTAGCCAGTTCTGGTTGAGCCTCATCAAGCATTTTCCGAGCTTCAATCCATTCGTGCTCTTTAAGCTCAGCTTGACTCTTCATGTTACGCATCTCTGATACAATCTCTTCAGCTTCTTGTTTCGCCTTATCAACTGCTTTTTTAGCTTTCTCTTCTGCTTTTTGATATAAGCCTTCTCGCTTATTCTCAAACTCAGACCATTTCCGCTCTAATTCATCCCGTAGTTCTTGTGCTTCTTGCAACAATTCTTCCGCTTCTTCGTAATCACGATCTGCTCCACGTTTAGATTCTTCTAGTGAAGCGATCATGTTTTCAACGCTCTCAGAATCAGACCCCATATGTCCTTTAGCAGTTGTGATGATTTCTTCATCTAATCCCAGTCTTCTTGAGATTTCAAACGCATTACTACGACCAGGTACACCAATGAGCAATCGATAGGTTGGCCTTAACGTCTCTACATCAAACTCAACAGAAGCATTTACAACGCCGTCTCTATTAAAACCATATGCTTTCAACTCAGGGTAGTGGGTAGTAGCTATTACTCTGGCCCCTCTTCCAACCACATCATCAAGAATGGACATAGCAAGCGCTGCACCTTCTTGAGGGTCAGTTCCTGCTCCTAGCTCATCAAAGAGAACCAATCCTTTATGATCGACTTTTTGTAAAATATCGACGATGTTGGTCATGTGAGAAGAGAAGGTACTTAACGACTGCTCGATGGATTGTTCATCACCAATATCAGCAAAGATGTTCTCGAAAACGGTAAGCTCACAGCCATCTTGTGCAGGAATTTGCAAACCGGCTTGAGCCATTAATTGACAAAGACCAACCATTTTAAGTGTTACGGTTTTACCACCAGTATTGGGCCCAGTAATGACAATTGATGTGAAATCTTCACCAAGTTCTACATCGTTTGGTACAACTTCATCTTCAGGAATTAACGGATGACGCGCTTGCTTCATTTTAATGATCCCTTGGTCGTTAATTGTAGGTTTAGCAGCTCTCATTGATTTACCAAAACGAGCTTTAGCAAACATAAAGTCAAGCTGAGCTAGTACTTCAACATTTTGATACAAGTAATCCTCATCCGCTGCAATCCGTTCAGATAGTTCAATTAAAATCCGTTCAATTTCATGCTTCTCTTGTACCCTTGCTTCCTGAAGCTGATTATTTAACTCCACAACAGCTTGAGGTTCAATAAATAGGGTAGCACCTGATGAAGATTGATCATGAACAATACCGCCAAAAGAACCTCTGTATTCTTGCTTCACAGGGAGTACATAGCGGTCATTACGAATTGTAATAATGGCATCTGAAAGCATCTTACTTTTAGATCTTGTCCATCCGTCCAATTTATCACGAACTTTGTTTTCCGTTGTTCGTATGCGAGAACGCAAGGTACGTAGCTTATCACTAGCTCCGTCCATCACTTTTCCGTGGTCATCAATGCGATTTCGTATCGATCGTTCTAAATCATTAAGAGGCACTATTTGTTCAGCCATCTCTTCTAGAATCGGAATCGTTAGCTCTTCGACGTCCATGTCTTCAATGAACGTCTTCATTTGTTTACTGCCATACAGGGTACTTGCAATATCTAGACATTCTTCTGGTTGTAACATGCCCCCGATACTAGCTCGTTTCACATGTGGTCGAATATCAAAGACTCCACCAAGAGGAGCATGTCCTTTTAATCGAAGCACATGAGCCGCTTCGTCCGTATCGGCTTGCCACTTACGAACTTCTTCAACATCAATTGATGGTTTAAGCTTCAGAATTTGCTCTTTCCCAAGGGAGGAAGATGCTTGTTCTGACAATTGTTCAATCATTTTATTATATTCTAAAACATGATAAATTCGTTCATTCATGGTTGTGAACCCCTTTTATTCATTACCTGTTTTCATTCATAAACGCCTTAAGTTGGTCAACAGTCCAGGTATTAAGCACTGTATCTTTCTTTAGCCAACCTTTACGACCAATTCCAACGCCCACTTCCATATCTTCTAACATAGAGTAGTTGTGTGCATCTGTATTTATAGCTATGCGAACCCCTTCTTCTTGAGCCTTTCGTATATAAGAAGCCGCAAGGTCCAACCGATTCGGGTTGGCATTAAGCTCAAGAGCTGTGTTCGTTTCTTTAGCCCCTTTAATTAGCTGATCAATATCTACGTCATACCCATCCCTTCTTCCAATTAAGCGCCCTGTTGGGTGAGCGATTAAGTGAACATGAGGGCATTCAAGGGCCGTTTGCAATCTCTTCATAATCGTTTCTTTAGGTTGGTTGAAATTAGAGTGAATGGAAGCTATAACAAAATCCATCTCTTCTAGAAAATCATTAGAGAAATCTAATGATCCATCTGGTAAGATATCCATTTCAATCCCTGCGAAGATATGAAAATCATCCATTGTCTCATTTACTTTTTGTATTTCTTCCCTTTGTTTACGAAGGCGGTCTTCATCCAATCCATTTGCCACACGCAAATACTTGGAGTGATCGGTTATCGCGATATACTCATAGCCTTTTTCCTTTGCTCTTTCGGCCATTTCCCGAATAGACTGTGCCCCATCGCTCCAAGCAGAGTGCATATGCAGGTCACCACGTATATCCTTGTGCTCTAGCAATGGTATAGTTTCTTTAAAAGCTTCCACTTCACCTGTTTGCTCTCTTACTTCAGGAGGGATATAATTCAGATTGAAATGAGAAAAGAAATCATGTTCAGTCTTAAAGGTTTTTACTTCTCCTGTTTCGCTGTTTTCTACACCGTACTCACTAATCTTTTCGCCCTGGTCTTTCGCAAGTTGACGCATGGCCACGTTGTGATCTTTCGAGCCAGTGAAATGATGTAGTGTAGTGGCAAACTCTACAGGAGCAACAAGACGGAAGTCAACTGCAATATCATAGCCTTCCGCTAAGAGAAGGGATACCTTCGTATCTCCCTTGGCAATAACTTCTTTTACATTATCGATTTCTAGGAGTTGATCACGAACCGCTGCATAATCGTTCGTAGCGATAATAAAATCTAAATCCTTTATCGTTTCTCTCATCCTTCTTAAACTTCCAGCTCTTGAATACTGTTCAATGCTAGTCATAGCATCAAGATAGCCTTCAATCTTCTTTGCTAATGGTAGCATAATTGCAATTGGAAGTCGTTCAGGGCGCTTTGTTATATCTTCTAAAGCTTGAAGTATTTTTTCTTCCGTTTTCTTTCCAAATCCGCTTAATTCTCGAACTTTACCTTCTTCGCATGCTGACTTTAAAGAGGTAGCATCGATCACACCTAACTCTTGATAAAGTTTAGCAAGCTTTTTACCGCCAAGCCCTTGAAGCTGTAATAACGGCACAAGACCAGCTGGAACTTCCTCCTGTAGCTGATTTAAAGTGTCAGATTCACCTTTTTCAATGAACTCATCAATAACTGCAGCTGTCCCCTTGCCTATACCAGTCATCTTTGTAAAGTCCTCAATCTCTGATAAAGAACGATCATCACTTTCTAAGGCTTGTGCTGCCTTGCGGTAGGCGGAGATTTTAAAAGGATTTTCACCTTTCAGCTCCAGATATACAGCAATCTGCTCCAAGTTCTTAACTAGTTCTTTTTTATCTACTTTCATCGTTTCACCTGCTTTTTAGGATATCAATACAAAAGTCTTAATTGAGTAAATCCACCTATTCAACCATTCCGTAAAGAAAAAACTTCTCACATTAGAGAAGTTTTAAAGGTGCGGTGATACATGCTCAAACCACAAGGTCTTTATTTGACCAGAAAATAAAGGCGTATGTTCAACAATGGTTTGTGCAATGAATGAATCATCGATAGCACTTTGGATTATGTTAATTGGCACAAGAGCCGATATGTATAAAAAGATAAACAATATGAAATACATTTCTATAAATCCGAGTGCTGCTCCTAGTAATCCGTTAGCTGTATGAATAATAGGAAGGTCCGCTAAGAAATCTAACATCGAAGCAATAATTTGCATGACAATCTTTACGGAGAAGAATATCGCAGCAAAGGCTATAGCATGGTAAAATGCCCCCTCTAATGGAAGAGATTCTACAAATACTGCCCAATTTGACCCTTCCGGCAATTCAGGATAAGGAATCCAAAGCTGCAACTTAGGAGATAAGTCATCATAGTACACGACCGCCAAAATAAATGCCACAATAAAACCAGTCATATGAAAGAGCTGTAATACAAACCCTCTGCGTAAACCTACCAATATCCCTAAAACTAATATTCCCAATAATAATAAATCAATCATGGTCTGAACGATCCTCTTCTTTCCTTTTTGATTCAACTATACTTGTATAATCTTCTTTTAGCTTTAAGTAATCATTCATGGTGTTAACCGCTGTTAGAACAGCCAGTTGCGCAGTATCCAATTTGGGGTTTGTCTCTTGGATCTCTTTCATCTTTTGATCCACCAGACTCGCCACCATACGTATATGGTGCGATGGCTCCTCTCCTACGATCTTGTATGTTCGATTATGTATATCGACCGTTGTTCTTCTTTTGTCTGAATTCGACACAGAGATATGCCCCCTCACCCACATTAGAATCCTAAATTTAATATTAACATGAAGCTGTTCAATAAGGAAAGCGTTGTCCTATCTTTACCTCTATTATTCAGCTTTATCTTGCAATTTGGTATACTGAAAGTATTCGTTTTTAGAAGGAGATGGTACAAGTTGTCTCAATCAGTCCTCAAACTACCAACTAATCAATTATATAAAATGCAAAGTTATTACAAAGCGTCATTAAAGGGAAACCCACCACCTGGCGCTGTTTTCGCTGCTAAAGTAAACGGTTGTTCCGTTACCGCCTATAAATCTGGAAAAGTATTATTCCAAGGACCGAATCACGAGCAAGAAGCTAGCAAATGGGGAACCTCAAACCCTTCCGAGAATAAGAAGAAGAAAACAAGTAAGCCTTCTCCAACTGAATCAACCCATGCTCCTCCATCTTCCCTGTACACTTCTAGCCATGCAGGATCTGACGAAGCTGGGACAGGAGACTATTTTGGGCCAATTACAGTCGCCTGTGCATACGTACGAGAAGATCAGATCGCCAAGCTCAAAGCAGCGGGCGTTCGAGACTCTAAAAGTTTAAAAGATCCACAAATTGAGCAAATCGCCCGTAAAATTGTTCAAATGGAAGTCCCTTATTCACTCGTTACCCTGCATAATGAGAAATATAACCAGTGGCAGAGAAAAGGATGGTCTCAAGGGAAAATGAAGACGATGCTTCATCACCACGCTTATAATAAACTGTTACAGAAAATGAATCCTACTCAACCAGAAGGATGGGTGATTGACCAGTTTGCAGAACGGTCTATATACGAGAAACACTTACGTTCTGAAAAAGCCACGCTTCAGGACAATGTGTACTTCTTAAAAAAAGCCGAATCTTATTCCATCGCCGTTGCAGCTGCTTCCATTATAGCCCGCACTGGGTTTGTACGTCAGATGGATAAGCTATCTGAACAAGCAGGATTGACCCTACCAAAAGGGGCATCACAGAAAGTGGATCAAGCCGCAGCTAAACTTATTGAAACAAAAGGAAGCGAAGCCTTAGAGCAATACGCTAAAGTACACTTTGCCAATACAGAGAAAGCATACAAATGGATTAAATAAGGCTTAAGCTGCACCATATAAATGGTGCAGCTTTTTTATATCTTTCAAAACGATTCAATATACATTATTAGGGTATACATCCATTATATAACAAAAATTACTTATTTGGAGGAGATTGTTAAATGGAATGGTTATCCTTGATCTCAAACTTCCTTTGGAAGTACGTGTTATCCGCTCTCCTAATTTTTATAGGTGTTTTCTTCACTGTAAGACTTAAGTTTTTTCAGATTCGACATTTTGGACATATCCTCAATCAAACCGCAGGTCAAATCTTCAAAAAAGACAAGCAAAAAGGTTCAATCACCCCCTTCCAAGCCTTTACTTCTTCACTCGCTTCAACAGCCGGAGCCACGAACATCGTCGGGGTTCCCGTTGGAATCTACTTAGGTGGCCCAGGTGCATTATTTTGGATGTGGATTATTGCATTAATAGGTATGGCCACTAAGTATGGAGAAATTGCGATGGGATTAAAATATCGCGAAAAGAATAAAGAAGGAATATGGGTTGGAGGGCCTCAGTATTACATCCGGAAAGCGCTAGGATGGAAGAAGGTTGCCTTCTTATTTGCCTTTATACTTATGCTCGAACTCATACCAAGCATTATGGTTCAATCTAACTCAATTACAACACAAGTACAAGGAGCGTTTGGATGGGATCGATGGATTACTGGTTTAATTATTACTGCCTTAGTAGGGGTTATTGTCTTCGGCGGAATAAAACGAATCGCTAACGTCACTGACAAAGTCGTCCCCTTTATGGTTCTTACTTACTTAACGATTTGTTTAATTGTAATAGGTGCTAATCTAACAGAATTACCTTCTGTGTTTAATTTAATCTTCACTCATGCATTCACACCAATCTCCGCAACGGGAGGATTTGCCGGAGCCGGATTTGCACTTGCATTACGGTGGGGAATCGCTCGCGGTTTATATTCGAATGAAGCCGGACTTGGAACAGCGCCTATCACCCACGCTGCCGCTCAAACGGATCACCCTTCTAAACAAGCATTCTGGGGCGTTTTTAGTGTATTTATTGACACAATCATTATCTGTACGGTGTCAGGATTAACCGTTCTTGTGACAGGGGCTTGGACGAAGGTCGATTCATCTGAAGAAGCATCTAACATGATTGATATAGCTCTGTCGACTATGTATGGCGATACGTTTGGCGGAGGATTCATATCTTTATTTCTCCTTTTCTTCGTACTAACTACCATAGGGGTATTGGTGTTCTTCGGAGAAAAACAGGCAGAATATCTATATGGATTAAAAGCATCTTGGATTATGCGTTTTGTATATATTGTATCTATTTTTGTAGGTGGTATAGGAGGATTAGAATTTGTTTGGCAATTCCTTGATTTAATGTTAGCCGCTGTCGTCGTCTTTAACGTGATCCCACTCTTCTTCATGAGAAAAGAGATTATTGATTTGACCGATGATTACTTTAGTAGAGTATACAAAGGAAAAGACACAAAACCAAAGATTACTCTATTCCATGACCAAGACCCACCTAACATGTGACTTATACTCAGTCACCTCCTTTCGCTTAGAAATGAGTAGAAGCAAAAAAACGAGAGCTCCTTTACAAGAGCTCTCGTTTTTTTATATCATTATTTAAATCCGCCGCCAAAGGCATTTCGTACATCGTGAATAACAACAAAGGCTTGTTCATCGACTTCATTTATTATTCTCTGCAGTTTAAAGGTTTCTTGTTTGTGAACGACAACGTACAATACCTTCTTATCTTTTTTAGAATAGCCACCATAACCTTCTAAGACTGTAACACCTCTTGGCACGTTAGAGTTGACAGCTTCTAACACCTCATCTGGAGTTTCTGATATAATAGTCACCGCTTTTCGCATGTTAAGTCCGTCCACTATAAATTCTATAGCACGAGCCCCTACGTATACAGCAATAACGGTTAAAAGTGCTTTTTTCTGCCCAATTACAAAGACTGAACCTCCAATAACAATCATGTCAATGAATAGGGTAGCATTCGCCATACTCCAGCCCCAGTTTTTTTTCATCATTTGAGAGATGATTTGAGTTCCACCAGAAGTACCACCTGCACGAAAAATCACACCAATACCGCCCCCCGCAAAGAGCCCTGCGTATATAGGAGCAAGTAATGAATCAGACTCTATTGGCGTTCCTACATGTTCCGTAAGCCATAAGAAGAAAGACGTTGTAAAGATTCCAATAAAGGTGTAGATCATCATCTGCTTATCTAGATACTTAAAACCAACCAATATGAGAATCGTATTTAAAATAAATGTCGACAGTCCTGTAGACAAATCGAATACGTAATATAATACAATCGAAATACCAATGATTCCACCTTCTGATAGTCCATTAGGAATTGCAAAGTAATTAATTCCTAACGAGAAGATAAAGGAACCTATTATGATAAGTGCTACGTTTTTTACATGTTGCACCCAATCACCGCCTTTCCCCTTTTTATTTGTATTATGGGGGATGACCCGCGGTAATAGCAACCAACACCTTTTATGCTTTCCGTTTCTCCCTACCTAACTCTTAATTTAAATGACAATAACGTAATCTTAAACCCAATTAAAAACCCCCTCTTCCGAAAAAGAGAGGGTTAATTTTAGGCGCGTAGTTCTGCGCTGTATTGTTCTTTTACTTTATCAAGTATCGCATGGTGCGTTTCTTCTACTTCTTCGTCCTTTAACGTACGCGTAGGATCCAAGTAAAGAAGAGAGAAGGCTAATGACTTCTTACCAGCTTCTAGGTGTTCTCCCTGGTAGACGTCAAAGACTAAACAATTCTTCACTAAAGGAGCACCTGTTTCAAGAATCGTCTTACGTAGATCTCCTGCTGCTACATTCTCATCGACCACAAGCGCGATGTCGCGGCTAATTGATGGGTAACGAGGGATCGGTGTATACGTCTCTTCTGAGGAGATCGCTTTAAACACTTTTTCTAGGTCCACGTCAAAAGCATATGCTTCTTTTAGATCGTATCCTTTTTGAAGTTTAGGGTGAAGTTGGCCAACATGACCGATCGTCTCTCCATTTAACTTAACCAATGCTGTACGTCCAGGATGCATCCCATCGACTTGACCTTGTTGATAAGAGATTTGCTCTTCTATATCCAAGTAATCAAATAAACCGTCTAAGATTCCTTTGACAACATAGAAATCAACGTTTTTCTTTTCTTGTTGCCAAGGATGAGTTAGCCAGCTTCCTGTAAGCACACCTGCTAAACGCTCTTTCTCATCTGGTTGCTTTGTTAAAACAGCCTCTTTCGTTACATAGATGGATCCAACTTCATAAAATGCAACGTCTTTTTGTTTACGTGCTACATTATAAGAAGCCGAAGCAAGCATTTCAGGTAACGCACTAAGTCGAAGGTGACTATGCTCTTCACTCATTGGCATCGCTAGGTGTACCGGGCGAACATTCTCTCCTTGTACATCAGGGCTCACTAATAGATTCGCTCGCTCTTCTGTCGTCAGGGAATACGTCAGGGTCTCAGAAAGCCCAGCACCTTCAAGGTAACGACGTACTTTACGACGCAATGCTTGATACGCTGTTAAGCCCCCAGCATTACCAGCTCCTTGCGGCATCGTGAATGGGATATTGTCGTAGCCGTACATACGTCCAATTTCCTCTACCATATCTTCTACAAGAGAAATGTCCCCACGACGTGTTGGAATGCTCACTGTAAACGTTTCTCCTTCTTGTTCATAAGAGAACTGCAGTTTACGTAAGATATCTTGAATATGAGCATCGTCCATATCTGTGCCTAGCACATGATTCATGCGTGATGTAGTGAAAGTTACTGTCTTTTCTTCATAGGACAATTCATCGTAAGCAACTACTCCATCTAACACTTCACCGCCAGCATAATCTGAAAGAAGCTGAGCTGCGCGTAGGCCAGCTCTTTGAACGCGATCAGGATCGACACCTTTCTCAAAGCGAACAGAAGCTTCGCTACGTAATCCGTGCTCCTTTGCAGCTGAGCGAACAGCTTGTGGATCAAAGTAAGCCGCTTCTAAAAGTACTGTCGTTGTTCCTTCGTGAACTTCAGAATCAGCTCCCCCCATCACTCCTGCAATTGCTACTGGCTCTTGGCCATTTGTAATGACAAGGTGGTTAGAAGAAAGAGTTCGCTCTTCGCCATCTAACGTCTTGATTGTTTCTCCTTCTGTAGCACGACGAACGACAACTTCGTTGCTGCCGAAGCGGTCATAGTCAAAGGCATGAAGAGGCTGTCCATATTCAAGAAGCACATAATTTGTAATATCAACTACATTATTAATTGGACGAATACCAGCTGAAATTAAACGATTACGCATCCATAGCGGGGCAGGACCTACTTCAATATTTTTCACAACCATTGCACCATAATAAGGATTTAAGTTACCGTCTTTAACAGTAACAGAAACAACGTCTTCTGCTTTCTCTTCGGTAATTTGCACGTCTTCATTTGGGAAGTGGATTGGTGTATCAAGAATCGCAGCTACCTCATAGGCAACACCCAACATGCTTAAAGCATCTGAACGGTTAGGCGTTAAACCAAGTTCAATGATAATGTCATCAAGGTTTAATAAGGAAGAAGCGTTCGCACCCACCTCAGGATCACCATCAAACACGAAGATCCCCTCAGCAAATTCAGCCGGTACGTACTTCTCATCGATGCCTAGTTCTTGAAGAGAACAGATCATACCAGAAGACTCTTCACCGCGTAACTTTGCTTTTTTAATTTGAAAGTTTCCAGGTAGTACCGCTCCAGGTTTGGCAACAGCTACTTTCTGACCTTGAGCGACATTTGGAGCCCCACAAACGATTTGCAGAACCTCGTCGCCAACGTCCACCTGGCATACATTTAATTTGTCAGCGTTAGGGTGTTGGTTGCATTCTTTAACATATCCGACAACAAGGTTCTCGATCGGTTCACCAAACGGCTCTACCCCTTCAACTTCAATACCTGTCTTAGTAATTTTTTCGGCTAGATCTTCTGGTGTTAGCCCTTGAAGATCCACGTATTGTTTTAACCAATTTAATGATACAAACATGCTTTTCTCCTCCTTACGCCTTATGGAATTGATTCAAGAATCGTACATCGTTCGTGTAGAAATGGCGAATGTCATCGATACCATACTTCAACATAGCAATACGTTCAG
This sequence comes from Pontibacillus salipaludis, assembly GCF_014642405.1. Classification (GTDB taxonomy): domain Bacteria; phylum Bacillota; class Bacilli; order Bacillales; family BH030062; genus Pontibacillus; species Pontibacillus salipaludis. The sequence goes on along the minus strand of NZ_BMIN01000003.1, from coordinate 5,677 downwards.
GTCCCATACCAAAAGCGAAACCTGTATATTCATTCGGATCATAACCTGCCATCTCAAGTACATTCGGGTGAACCATTCCAGCACCTAAAATTTCAATCCAGCCTGTTCCCTTACAAACAGAACATCCTTCTCCACCACACATCTTACAAGAGATATCCATCTCAACAGAAGGCTCTGTGAACGGGAAGAAGCTTGGGCGTAGGCGGATTTCACGCTCTTCACCAAACATTTGTTTAGCAAAAGCATTTAAAACACCTTTTAGATCGCTCATACGAACATGTTTGTCTACTAGCAACCCTTCAATTTGAGTGAATTGGTGAGAGTGTGTAGCATCATCTGTGTCACGACGGTAAACCTTTCCTGGACAGATCACTTTAACAGGACCTTTCCCTTTATGTTGTTCCATTGTACGAGCTTGTACAGGTGAGGTGTGCGTTCGCATTAAGATCTCTTCGGTAATATAGAAGGAATCCTGCATATCACGTGCTGGGTGACCTTTTGGTAAATTTAAAGCCTCGAAGTTATAGTAATCTGCTTCCACTTCAGGACCTTCTGCAATTTCAAAGCCCATTCCGATAAACAGATCTTCAATTTCTTCAATTAAACTTGTCAGAAGATGAGGCCCCCCTGTTTGAGCAGGACGTCCAGGAAGCGTAACGTCAATCGTTTCTTCCTGCAGCTGCTTCTCAAGCGCTGCTTCTTCCATTTTTGTCTGCTTCTCATCAATAGCCGTCGAGATTTCCTCGCGAACATCATTTGCCATTTGTCCAATAACAGGACGTTCTTCCTTAGGAAGCTTTCCCATACCTCGAAGAACTTCCGTAATCGGGCCCTTCTTTCCTAAGTATTGAACCTTTACATCTTGAAGAGCTTTTGCATCTTCAGCTTGCGCAACCTTTTCAAGGGCTTCAGTTTTCAGTTCTACTAAGCGCTCTTTCATCTTAATCCTCCTCATAAATCGATCGTCATTTTTTGAGAACATAAAAAAGTCCCCTCCCTCATAAAAAAGGGACGAGACTTGTTCGATATGGTTTCGCGGTACCACCCTTGTTGACATTCCTCATGCAGGTAATGTCCACTTCATCATTGATAACGGATTCTCATCCGGCACACTATTACTCATATTCTGAGGTCCCAGTGTCAGCTCAAGAGTGAAAATTCAATGATTGAACGATCTGGGAATGTTCACAGTCTAAGACATCCCCTCCCTGAAGATCGTATGGGTGGCAACCATTTACTGGCTCTTTCAACGCTATACTTTATTCAACTAATAGCTATTATAGAAAAGCTAAAAGCTCTTTGCAACCTTAGTTCCTTAAATAATACATTAAAATTCCGGCTGCGATTCCAACATTCAATGATTCAGCTTGCCCATAAATGGGGATCATAACCCTTTCATCAGCTTGATCTACATAAGTTTCTTGCACCCCAGCACCTTCATTGCCCACTATTAGAGCAACGGGCTTTGTGGGTTTACAGTCAGCATAATCTTTTGCTTGCTTTAATGAGGTAGCCCATACGGAAATCCCTTCTTCTTGTAATCGAGGGACCCACTCTGAAAGCTCACCCTTAAAGAAAGGAATATGAAAGACAGACCCTTGAGTAGCTCGTAGAACCTTATCATTAAATGGGTCTACCGTTCCTTTACCACCAATAACCGCATCAAATCCAGCTGCATCTGCTGTTCGTATTAACGTACCCAGGTTTCCAGGATCTTGTACGGCGTCTAATACTAATATTCGCTCATAAGATTTCCACTCTGGATCATCCATTTGAACAACAGCCGCAATACCCTGAGGCTGCTCTGTCTCCGTGATCTCATTAAATACTTGAGAAGTTACGTAGGTAAATTTATAATTCTGCCATTCGTTTTGAATTTCAATGTCTTCACGGATAATAAGTTCAAGAACATTCCACTGACTCTTTAACGCTTCCTCCACAAGGTGAAACCCTTCAACCAAAAACTTTTGTTCTTGATCACGGGTTCTTTTGCGTTGTAACTTTTTCCATCGTTTAACCGACGGGTTTTGAATTGATTCAATCATATCTTGTTCATCCCTTTGTTCGCACTTGAATTCCTATCTTATCATACATATTTCTATTTACCCGGGTCAAACTATAATTAGATCGTATCCTTAAGAAAAGAGGTGGATGAGTTGAACCTTAACCTAAGAAACGCTATTTTAAATAATATCTCGGGTAACAACCAAGAACAAATTGAAGCAACCATTCAAGATGCTATTCAAAGTGGCGAAGAGAAAATGCTTCCAGGACTTGGTGTTCTCTTTGAACTTTACTGGGAAAATGCAAATGAGGAAGATAAGAAAGAAGTCCTCGAAACCCTTGAAAGCCACGTACAAAATATGAACCAATAATGGAAAGAGGCTGCTCCGCGGGACAGCCTCTTTTTAATCTAAGTGACTTTTTATAAAACGTAACTCCCCTATAAGACACTGGACTTCTTCTGCTTCTAACATCATTGGCATCTGGTCATTAATCGTAATAGCTGTCGATTGTCCTTGATGGTCCTCTAAATAATTCAACAGTTCTTCCACTTGACCTTCTGTTAAGTTTGAACCTGTTTCCACGCTCTTTACAGATTTAACATAAAATGAATCCAAATCATGAGCAAATTCTCCTTCAAAAATATTTCCGTTAAATACACTCATATGTGACTCCCTACTTTCATGTTTTCATACCATTAGCCTCCCACACCAGACATGAACATATCCATTGAAGATCATTAAATATACCATCGATTACTTATAGAGATTAGTTGAACAAAAAACGTCTAGGAGGTGATCCCCCTAGACGTTAAAGATATGGCCTTAGTTAAATGTAATTTGTTTTACTGTCTCAGCGTCCATTCCTTTAATAACTTCTACGATTAATTTAACCGCATTCTCAAAATCATCTCGATGGAGCATAGCCGCATGAGAGTGGATGTAACGAGTCGCTACGGTAATGGATAAAGCCGGAACACCATTTGCTGTAAGATGAATAGACCCTGCATCAGTGCCTCCCCCTGCAATCACATCGTATTGGTAAGGAATTTCGTTTTTCTCAGCTGTATCAATTACATGATCACGTAATCCTTTATGAGAGATCATAGAGGCATCATACAGAATAATCTGAGGGCCTTCGCCCATCTTACTAGCTGCTTCTTTATCAGAAACCCCGGGTGTATCCCCTGCAATTCCAACATCCACCGCAAATCCGATATCAGGGTTGATGGCATTGGTGGAAGTTTTCGCACCACGGAGTCCTACCTCTTCCTGAACCGTTCCTACACCATAAACAACGTTCGGATGTTCTTGTCCTTTTAATTGACGCAGAACTTCAATCGCAATGGCACAGCCAATACGGTTATCCCATGCTTTTGCAAGCAGCATTTTTTCATTTGGCATTTGAGTGAACTCAAAGTATGGAACTACAGAATCACCAGGACGAACACCAAATTCTTGTGCTTCCTCTTTAGAAGATGCACCAATATCAATAAACATTTCTTTAATATCAATTGCCTTCTTACGTTGTTCAGCTGGCAGGATATGAGGTGGCTTAGAACCAATAACACCGGTGAGGTCACCGTTTCTAGTCATAATTGTGACACGCTGAGCCAACATAACCTGGCTCCACCAGCCCCCAACTGTTTGGAAGTAGAGAAAGCCGTTGTCATCTATGCGCGTAACCATAAATCCTACTTCATCTAAGTGACCAGCAACCATAATCTTAGGTCCGTTTTCTTTACCCACTTTTTTAGCGATTAAGCTGCCTAAGTTATCTGTATACACTTCATCTGCATAAGGGGATATGTATTTCTTCATCACATCACGTGGTTCTCTTTCGTTACCCGGAACGCCTTTCGCGTCGGTTAAGTCTTTAAGCATTGTAAGGGTATCATCCCATTTAGCCATTATAATTCCTCCTCCTATGTACTCACGCTACTCATTATAACGCTTTTTTGAAAAATTCACAAAAATCACCAAAGCTTAATATCCATCTTCCTGACGTTGATGGTTCACTTCGTTCTTCTGGTAGTACGCGTCTTGGATAGATTGCTCAGAAAATCCTAACTTTACTCCTAAGTCTAAGAACGTCTCAAAGAGTTGCTGATAGTGCATATCAGTCGGAGACTCCTGAAAGAGGTGGATTTCACCATATACTTTATGAAATTGATCCGTTAAACCACCCTCATGAACTCCCTGCTGCTCTTGCTTCCAATCATAACGATACCCTTTCTCAAGACCAAGCGAGAGAATAAAATGAAGCCCATCTACGTACTCCTCAAGAATCACTTCATCTTCCTTAGGAGGTTTTGTACTCCAGAATTTAAAACACCTTGTCTCATTAGCAAGCTCCCCTAATTCCACAAGAAGGGCCATAACTTTTTTTCTAAACAAATCCTCCTGTTCCAACCCATGTTCCATTTCAATACGTTGGTCTAATTGTTGCTGCATCGTAAAGAGAGTTTCCCAATTCATGTTTTTGTAGCTCCTTTTAGCTGTTTTGTTCGATTATAGCACGGGTATCACGTTTATTAAAAAAGATGTTGTTCCAGACTAGGAGCGTAATCTCGAACAATCGAATGGTCAGAGAATGTTTCCGTTGCTTTAATTGAGTGTAAGGCGGTTCGGGAAATCACTCGCTTTCCGCGCCCCCATACGACGTGGGGTCATTCGACGTTGGCGATTGACGTAACGGTCTTAGTCGAACTTCCACTTCCACCTATTACCTAGGCTCCTAATGCCGCAGGAGTCTCGCAATTTCCCGAACCACCTCTTCCATATATGGTGTAACGGAAAAATGCCATATGGGGATACCTCGCAACTCTCACCACCCTTAAGATGCGGGGCCGTTCGTAAAACTACAGCCAGGGGTGTCTGGGGAACGGGGAGACTCCTGCGGGAGAAAGAGGTCGACGAGACCCCGCAGGGGTGGGTTTCCCCGAGGAGGCTCGACAGCTTGTCCGCGGAAAGCGAGTCGTTCCCCAGACACCCCCACCACACAACTAATGCAACGGACCTACCCTTTGTAGTTCGCAAAATAATAGACTATTTCACAAACCTAAATAAAAAGTTGAAACGTTTTGCAAGTTGATTCGTATGGAGAAGTAGATAGATTCGGTAAGGGAGTCGATCAACATGATCATCATTTTGTTTAGATTTTTAATTTTACTTGCTGCTGTCCTCCTGATCTACACAGCTTATAAATACATCATGAACCCAAAACGAAAATTAGAACTCGCTCAGGATAAAAAGCAGTTTTATTTTTTAGATGACCCCGAAAATGTAAAGAAGAATTTTTTGCTCACTTATAAAGGAGTACTGTTTGAAGGAGAGAAATACTTAGGTACAACTGAAAATTCTTTTGATGTGGTTTCCATTTCTGTGTGGACAAGTCAGCCCAATAGTTTAAAGGGCTTTGAACGAAATGATCTTTACTTCGTCGAGAGGGAGATTCTGATTCATTACCCTCACGCCAGAGTCGAATGGAAAAACCCCGTAAATAAATTAGTGCTGAGCCAGCAAAATGACTAGTCTTACTACCCCCAATCGAGTAGGAGGAGGTGACTAACCTCCGTCCTCTCACACCACCGAGCGTACGGACCCGTACTCGGCGGTTTCCCTAAGTTTGACGTAGAAATTTATATCGATGAGATAAACTACGAAGCCCTAGA
>NZ_BMIN01000002.1 GCF_014642405.1 Pontibacillus salipaludis | reverse complement strand
TTCACTGGGTTATTCGGTATTAGCTCCGGTTTCCCGGAGTTATCCCGATCTCATGGGTAGGTTGCCCACGTGTTACTCACCCGTCCGCCGCTCGATCCACAACAATCACCCCGAAGGGATCATGTTGATTCACGCGCTCGACTTGCATGTATTAGGCACGCCGCCAGCGTTCGTCCTGAGCCAAGATCAAACTCTCCATAAAGTTAGAGTTTGCCTAGCATCAAATAAATGATTACTGGCTTTAAAAAAATAATTTAAAGACATTGACGTTACATGTTGTTTCGTTCAGTTTTCAAAGATCAAATGTTTCTTTAAAGTGTTTGTATAACTTGTCCGCTGTTTAACAGCGACTTAATTATCTTAACACGCGGTTGTTTTTGAGTCAATAACTTTTTTGAAGTTTTTTTAACTCGTTTTTAACCTGATTTCGAACTCCTTATAGAAGTTGCCTTCTGTTTCTAGTATAATAAGAAACTTGCGTGTTTCGAAATCGTTTTGTTTTGCCGCTCTCAATGCGACATAAATAAATATACCACGCTGTATTATATAGTGCAATGGTTTTTCTATATTTTTTTGGTTTTTTTATTAAAAAAGTACACATAAACAAGAAAAACCCGCTTATAGCGGGCTTTTCTTACGTTAGTATTATTTACTATTAAACTACAAACAATTGAATTGCAGCGAGAGATGCTAGACCCGGGAGTCCTAGAAACCCCGAAACAAAAGCTGTAAAGACGTTAATAGGAATATGGATTCCCATTGAAGCACCAAATACATTGAAAAAGAACAAGAATAAAACCCCAATAACCACCTTAATTGCTCCGCTTCCTAAAAAACGCAATGGTTTTAAAGGAGCACCTGCAAACAACAAGACGCCAATCATTAAGACTACGCTTACGATAATAACTGTAGTATTCAAAATAAATCCCCCTTTGCCTGTCCTACAGTAAATGTATGAACAGACCCAGGGGGAAATGACAGAATCAATGATTTATAGCTCTGATTTCTCTTTTCCTTGCTTCTTTTAATAAGTAGAAATACTTTGCTTCTACTAAATGTAAATCCATTAAACCTTTCTCACTTGCATCAATACTGTGCTCCATTATCCGCTCAAGAGATTCCCATTCCTGCTTGAGACGTTGGATTTGATCTAGAAGCTGTTGATCACACTCTTTTTTCTTGATCCTTTTACGTCTAAACATGATGTCCCCTCTTTTACAGTTCTCTTCTTCCTTCTAATGCCTTGGATAATGTAACTTCATCCGCATATTCGAGATCGCCGCCCACAGGTAGACCATGAGCAATTCTCGTAGTGCGAATACCAGCTGGTTTCACTAAACGTGAAATGTACATTGCTGTTGCTTCTCCCTCAATATTAGGGTTTGTAGCAATAATGAGTTCTTGAACCCCTTCATCTTGAAGGCGGTTGATTAGGCTCGAGATATTAATATCCTCTGGTCCAATCCCATCCATAGGAGAGATGGCGCCATTCAATACATGATACCTGCCACCGAACTCTTTCATTTTTTCCATTGCAATTACGTCTTTAGGGTCTTGAACTACACAAATTACACTAGAATCTCTCTGCTCATCCTGACAAATGGCACAAGGATCCTGATCCGTAATGTGGCCACACGTAGAACAGTGAGTTAGCTCCCTTTTGGCACTCACTAATGCTTTAGCAAAGTCTAAAACATCGTCCTCTTGCATTTCTAATACGAAAAAAGCCAGGCGCGCAGCCGTCTTGGGCCCAATCCCTGGCAATTTCGTAAAACTATCGATCAATTTGGAGATGGGTTCCGGATAATACATCTCAATTCCTCCTAGAACATTCCAGGCATATTCATTCCTTTAGTAAATTGCCCCATTGTATCGTTTGTTTTATCATCTACTTGCTTTAATACATCGTTAGTAGCTGCAAGAATTAAATCTTGTAACATATCAACATCATCAGGGTCTACTACATCTTCTTGGATTTCTACATCCGTAATTTCCTTTTTACCATTAGCTACTACTTTAACAACACCGCCACCAGCTGTAGCTTCAAAGCTCATTTCGTGTAGTTCCTCTTGAGCTTTCATCATTTTCTTTTGCATCTTCTGCATTTGCTTCATCATATTGTTCATATTACCTTTCATGGTAATACCTCCTTTAGTCTTCTTGAATATCTAATAAATCATCGCCAACTAACTTACGCGCTTCTGCTATAAGTGGATCTTCCTGTTGAGATTCCTCTTCTGGTTGATCTTGTTGACGTTGCTTCTGGACATACTCCTCACGCATCTCCTGCCAATTCGTTTCTGGGATTGGAATGATGGTAATTTCTTTCCCCATAAATTCAAGCAACTGCTGCTGGATAATGGCTTGATTTTCAAGAGCGAGTGAGCAGTGAATTTCATATTTAAAGGACAAGACTATCGCATTGTCGGATGCAGCTCTTGGTGTACTATTCATTAACCTTGCATGAGCCGGGGGACTCGTCTGTCTAAGAGAATCCATAAAGTTAGCCCACTGGTTTTTAATTGTTTGTAAATCTTGTTTAGAAGCCTCATTCATAACATGTCGAATTCGTTCGAACGGAATCTTATAAGCATTTTTTCTATTGGACTTTTGCTGCGGGCGTTTTTGTTCCGCAGGAGAAGGAGATGCTGCTGGTTGTTGCTGAACATTAGCTAACCGCTTTTCCAATGCCTCAACTTGTTGTTGAAGCTTTTGAACAGATTCTGGTTCAATTGAAGATTGTGGTTGAGCTACAGGTTTAGCTATGCCTTGTATATCACAAATATTCAACATAGCAATCTCAATGAAAACCTTGGGGCTGTTTGTCCACTTCATCTCTTGCTGGCACTGATTTAGAACAGATATGGTTTGTTGAATCCAGTCAGAGGTAATACCGCCACTTAACTGCTTAAACGCTTCATCTGGTATAGCGCGTTCAAGAATATCTTCAAGTCCTGGTGCACTTTGATAAAGAAGGAGATCTCTTAAGTAGTAGATAAGATCGAATATAAAACGCCCAGGATCTTTCCCCTCTTGAATGAGCGAATCCACCTGCTGTAAGGTTTCCTTCACTTCATTCTTTTGCAGGGTTTCTACAATAGTAGCTAGTTTTTGTTGAGACACGGATCCTGTTACGGCCAGCACATCATCTATACCTACTTGTGCTTCACTGTATGAAATGGCCTGATCGAGTAGACTCAACGCATCACGCATACCACCCTCCGCTGAAAGAGCTACGGCTTCCAATGCTTCTCTCGTTACATCAATTTGTTCCTGTTGCACGATATGTTCCATCCGCTCCACAAGGGCTCCTTGGGATATACGTTTGAAATCAAATCGTTGACACCTGGATATGATGGTCAAAGGAATTTTATGAGGTTCTGTAGTTGCTAGTATAAAGATGACATGTTTCGGCGGTTCTTCTAGCGTTTTTAACAAGGCATTAAATGCTCCGATGGAAAGCATGTGTACCTCATCCACAATGTACACTTTGTAAGGAACAGAACTTGGTGCATATTTCACCTTATCACGTATATCCCGTATTTGTTCTACTCCGTTATTAGAGGCCGCATCAATTTCAATAACATCTGAAATGGATCCATTCATTATGCCTAAACAAGCTGAACACTCATTGCATGGCTCTTTAACGGGAGAACGTTCACAGTTTACCGTTTTAGCGAAGATTTTAGCTGCACTGGTTTTCCCTGTTCCTCGAGGTCCTGAGAACAAATAAGCGTGGGAAAACTTATTCTGGACAGTCGCATTTTGCAATGTGCGTGTAATATGTGTTTGTCCAACGACATCAGAAAAGTTTTTCGGACGCCATACCCGGTATAAAGCCTGATAACTCATTGTTCCCAATCTCCTTTATGGTTTCTTCCTCATTATACCTAAATGCAGAGGGGCATTTCAAAAGTTATTTCCCTCTTCAACCTAGATGTTTACTATTCATTTTTTATAATAAAAAACTCACCCTATTATAAGGTGAGTTGAGTTTATGTATTGGCGCCGTGCACCCACCGTCGATGAGGCGGCCCCAAGCGTTACTTGAGTTCATGGCTCGACCCGGGCTGTCCCGCAACACACGGGAATGACCGCTTACTGCTGCTTCCTTCCGGACCTGACAGGATTTACGGGTTCCCATTGTGCGGGACCCGGGTGTCAACACCAATCCCTCAAGGCAGACCTTGAAACCGCCCCACCTTGGGTGGGAATTCGGCCTCGCTATAGCGGATTGCGAGTACAGGACACCGCTACCTTCCCGCTTAGCACGGCAAACTTGTTATCAATTTGTTCGTGCGCTCTTCTTTAAGTGCGCACTAATTAGTATATCTATTTTTCATTTAAAATGCAAACAAAAATAGCGTTTGTGTTCTGTAAGTTATTGTAAATCTTTTTTTAGGCGTTTCTTTCTTGCCCTTAGTTCACGAAAGAAATCAGTCAGAAGCCGACTGCATTCAGGTTGAAGTACTTCAGATACCACTTCACATGTATGATTAAAACGGTCATCTTCTAGCAAGTTCATTAATGAACCCACACAACCTGCTTTCGGATCATATGCTCCAAAGATAACACGAGGTATTCTAGATTGCAATATTGCTCCTGCACACATTGGACAAGGCTCTAGAGTGACATATAACGTACATTCTTCAAGACGCCAGCTCCCCACCACTTGGTTAGCTCTCTCAATAGCTATAAACTCAGCATGAGAAGAAGCTAATTGCTCTGTCTCTCGAACGTTGTGCCCCCTGGCGATCACTTCTCCGTCTTTAACAACTACAGCACCAATTGGTACCTCACCCTTTTGTTCTGCTTTCTTGGCTTCTTCTATTGCTATTTCCATAAATGCCACGTCGTTCATGTTATCACTTCACTTTACTTGTTTAATTCTCAAAACTCTAGAAAGAATAACAGTAAAAGGGAGGTTCATCTAGTATGACCAAAAAGACCGCCATTCTCTTCATTGATCTCATTAATGATTTTGAGTTCCAGCACGGACCATCACTTTTAAAAGAATGTTACACTATGCTACCAAATATTTTACGATTAAAAGCTTACGCCAACAAGCACAACCTTCCTATTATCTACATAAATGATCATTACAAACTGTGGCAAGCAGATTTAAATCGAATTATAGATCAATGTACAAATGAACAAAACAAAGCTTTTCTTGAACAAATTGCTCCAACTGAATCTGATTACTTCCTTATTAAACCGAAGCATTCCGCTTTTCACCAAACGGCTCTACAAGCTCTTCTGGTTGAATTAAACGTAAACCACCTTATTATAAGCGGGATTGCGGGGAATATATGTGTGTTATTCACTGCAAATGATGCCTATATGCGAGAATACAAACTACACGTCCCGTCTGATTGTATTGCCTCTAATGACGTCGAAGATAACATCTACGCTTTAAAGATGATGAAAAACGTTTTAAAAGCGGATGTTTCGCCTATTCACAAGAAATGATCTATTCATACTTCTCCCCCTTCTTACATAAGTCTTAATTAGTTAAGCATTTAAAAAGGGGGCAATGGTGTGCAGATACATGTCGTGTCTTCAGGCGAAAGTCTATATAGTATAGCGAACCAGTATAGCGTTCCAATGGAGGAGATTGTAAAAGCAAATGAACTAGATGCACCAAATAATCTCGTCGTTGGGCAAGCTTTAGTCATTCCAGATCGGGGCGAGTACTACTTCGTAAAAAAAGGGGATTCATTATATTCTATTGCGAAACAGTATGGTTTAACAGCCCAGGAACTAGCGAATATCAATAATATTCCTGTCGATAAACCTCTCCCACTCAATTTACGTCTATATATTCCTCCACAGCCGAAAGTAAAAGCTGCCTTTAATGGTTATGCCGAAACTTATGGTGAAGAAGTATCACCAGAATTAGAGGAATATGTGAGGGAGCACGCTAAATCCCTTACGTACTTAGCACCTTTTAGTTATGAAATTAACCGTGATGGTTCACTCGTAGAACCACCGCTTAATGACTACTTCGCCATTGCCAAAGAAAACAATGTGGAAATGATGCTTGTTGTTAACAATATTGAAGAAGGTGGTTTCAGCAAAGAATTAGGTCGCCTCATTGTAACAGATACAGAATTACAAGATACATTACTCGATAATCTTATCCAAACAGCTAAAGATAAAGGGTTCGGAGACGTTCATTTTGATTTTGAGTTTCTTCCACCAGAGACAAAAGAAGATTATAATAATTTCCTTCGAAAAGCGAAGAAGCGCCTCTCGGCAGAAGGACTACAAATGTCAACAGCACTGGCTCCTAAAAAAAGTGCTGAACAAACAGGAGCTTGGTATGGCGCACATGATTATAAAGCACATGGGGAAATTGCTGATTTCGTAGTGCTTATGACGTATGAGTGGGGTTATAGTGGTGGTCCCCCTATGCCGGTATCTCCCATCAATCCAGTACGAAATGTAGTCGACTATGCCTTAAGCGTTATGCCAGCTGAAAAGATCTTCCTCGGGCAGAACCTTTATGGATATGACTGGACGCTCCCATATAAAAAGGGTAATGAACCTGCTGAAGCCCTATCCCCTCAAAAAGCTATTCGAAGGGCTAGAGAGAATAATGTAGAAATTCAATTTGATGAAGAAGCCAAAGCTCCATTTTATACGTATAAAGACGCTAACGGAAACAAGCACGAAGTGTGGTTTGAAGATGCACGTTCGATCCAAGCTAAGTTTGATCTTGTAAAGGAGCTAGGGTTAAAGGGCGTGAGTTACTGGAAGTTAGGTCTTCCTTTCCCTCAAAACTGGCAGTTAATTGAAAGTCAATTTGATGTGGTTAAACGATAAAGTATCTTTACGAAAAAGCCATTCAAGAACAGGGAGCGCTATAGTTGCGCCCCCTATTTTTATTGTACTCTACAAGTAACTCGTAAAATCTTTCGTCATGAACCAACACAGACGTTTATTTTCTCGTCTTGTAGTAAAAACTGCTCCTTTGCCACAAGCTATCATTGTGAGAAAGGAGCTGTATTTGATGTCTGTCATTTTAAAATCTATCCTTATGATAACAGCTGGTGTATGTTTACTGAGGTTCGCAGGAAGAAAATCTATTTCACAAATGTCTTTAGCCCAAACCGTTATCATGATCTCAATTGGTTCGATTATCATTCAACCCATAATTGAAACAAGTGTTTGGCGTACTATAACAGCAGCCTCTGTTTTTGTGCTATTTCTTATTATGCTTGAATACCTACAATTAAAATTTAACTCGTTGGAAAAGTTAGTAACCGGAAAGGCGAGAGTTGTGATTCAAAATGGACAACTTCAAACGAAAGAGTTAAAAAAACTCCGCTTATCGGTCGACCAGTTAGAAATGCTTGTACGACAACAAGGCATTAAGACGCTTTCTTCTATTCAAACAGCTACAATTGAACCTAATGGACAGTTAGGTTACGAATTGAAAGAGGAAGAGAAGCCATTAACAATTGGGGAATTTAAGCGACTAATACATCCTTCTATGCTTAAGCAGGCACCAAACCCCACTCCCCAATCAAATAACGATATTTTTAAAGAAATGGCTAACAAAGAACTTCATTCAGACCCAAAACTAAAATAACTTTCATCCTTCTATAAATGTAATGGTCCTCAAATGGCATTCGGCTGATTTATATGTGTCCTCCCATAAGTCAGCCGATATTGAGTCACTTATTCTTTTATAAGGAATAGAGACAGTAAAAGGACCTTTAAACGGAAAAGGCTTAACCGCAATATGTTTTTCATCACGCCATTCAGCCTCTAACCCTGCCGTAGCAATTGAAAAAGTTTGGGGGAATCCATCCCGAAACCAAGATAACTCGTTCTCTTTCTTCACTCCAGGTGAATTCATGCAACAATAAAGGGAGAGGTCATCACAAAATTGAAGAAGGTCTAAATGCTCCTTCAGATTAGCAGTCTCTTTGGAAAGCAAGGATATGAGGCGTTCTCTTCTCATTTCTTCATTATGTAAAAACTCTCTGACCGCTTCAGATAAGGTATCAGCTTTTGAGTAAAAAGAAGCATAATGCATGCTACACAATACAGCCGCATAAAAAGAGTATTCTTCAACCTCATCAACACCTCGTCGATACGCAGCCACCTTGTCTTCTTCCGGGAAGTCAATGAATGAATAAGGCTGCTTTTTATGATCACTCCAACGAGGTTTCTGGTCTAAAGGAATCCAAGCACGATCATGAAAGGCAACAGCATATTCCACATCACCTCTAAGTTCCTCCCCCACGAAACCAGTTTCTTTCCAATTCTTAGCCATAATCCCTGATACAAGAGCGTGGTGGTGCTGTTGAAATAATAGTATATGATTAGGTTCACTTACGACGATCACATTTATCCCCTCTTCCTCTAGATAGCTAGATAAAATCCTGCAACCTAAACAGTTGCAGGATTTATATATATCTATTCAGTTACTTTCTTACCTTTACACCAATAGCTTAAGCGATTCTCGGTTAAATGCAGGGATATCATCAGGCTGACGACTTGTAACAAGCTGGTTACCGCATACTACAACTTCTTCATCTTTATAATCGACACCTGCATATTCCATGTCTACAGCAATAGATGTAAAGCCAGTAGCTGTACGTCCCTCTAATGATTTAGCTGTAATAAGCAACTGAGGACCATGGCAAATGGCAAATACAGGCTTTTTCTCATCCATGAAGTGCTTAGCAAACTTCACAAAGCGTTCATCTGCACGCAATTGATCAGGGGAAAAGCCTCCCGGGATAAGTAAAGCATCAAAGTCTTCTGGTTTCACATCGTCAATGCTCTTGTCGATTGTTACTGTTTCATTTCCTTGCTTACCAGTAACCGTCTTCCCTTGTTGTTTCTCAATGGTTACAACTTCATGACCAGCTTCTTTAAATGCCTTAACCGGATCTGTGTATTCTACGTCTTCAAAAAGTTCTGTTACGACACATGCAATTTTACTCATGATGATCTCCTTTCCTTTGCTTTGATTACATTTCCTATATTTCCCTCACAAGAATTCTTTAAACCATTGAACTCGTTATTGTCTATCACTCATTTGAAACTGCTGAAAGATGGCCCCTTCTCCCTCTGGGTAAACCATTCTACCGGCAATCGTGTTAATCATCTTTATATTTCTACTGACAGAAAGACCTAAATTATTAGCTCCCGTCCCATGAGAATGGCTGATGTTTGTCGTAACAAATATCTTATGATCGCGCTTTTGTTTAAATACGATTTCACAATTACGAGCGACTTTAAATAGGTTCTCATCCTCGTAGACAACCCCTTGAGCAAAACGATTGTTAAACCACTCGGGAATATTAGGTTTATACCCTGTAGCCAAAATAACTTTGTCCGTATTATAAGTGAAGGCTTGATCTGCTTGCCATTGATGACAATGGAGCATGTAGCTTTCTTCACTTTTCTCAATCGAACTCACTTCAGTCAAAGGCTGGATTGTAACGTCGTTTTGATTTGAACCGATAGAACGATGGTAAAGCCAGTTATAAATATTACTAAGAGTAGAAGGATCGACTCCATTTTGTAAAGAATCTAAGTCAGACAAGGTGTTCTTCCTTTGATCGTACGTTAAGGAGTTGAAATAAGTCACATAATCAGGAGAAAAGAATTCCTGTGGTAATTTGGCTGTATCTAGCTGGAAAAGGCCAGGTGAACGTGTGAGCCAGGTTATCTCATAACCATAATGCCCCTGTTCTGCCAAAAGGTCTTCTACAATCTCAGCGGCACTTTGGCCTGACCCTATTATAGTAACCTTATCCCCTTTCACTATTTCCTCTTTCTTATATAAATAGCGACTCGTGTGCACAACGTCCTCTTCAGGCAACCCTTCCATTCCATCTAGGATGAGAGGAGCACTACCTGTCCCCATCACAATATGCTTTGCGTTATAACATTCTCTTTCACCTGTACTCACATCTTCTACCATGACTTTATAATAATAAAACTCATCACTTTGAACTTCCTCAACGTCAACAACCTTTTTACTGAAGTGCAAATGATCAAGCTGACCGGCTACCCATTGCAAATACTCATTGTATTCTTCCCGCGGAGCCTGAAGTTCTTGGAAAAAGAAAAATGGGTACAAACGATTCTGCTTATGTAAATAATTGACGAAAGAAAAGCGATTCGTTGGATCTGCAAATGTTACTAAATCAGCGAGAAATGGTACCTGCATATTTGTCCCTTTAATCAACATACCCGGGTGCCACTCCAATTGGTCTGTTTGCTCAAAGAACAATCCATTTAAATCTTCCACTGGTTCTAATAGTGCCGCTAATCCTAAATTAAAGGGGCCTACCCCAACACCGATTACATCATATAATTGTTTAGACATTCTTAATCCACCTTTAGTAGAGAGTCTTCTTCATTTTCCCTCAATATCAGGAAAATAAAACAAAAAGAGTAACCTCTACCATATAGAGATTACTCTTTTTAGATATAGATCCATCAAGTAAAAGAAAAATGAGCATGGTGGTTAACTCTCTGTAAGCTATGGTTCCCGCCATAACCATAAGTATTCTTTCTATATTGATTGTCTATATAGTTATGCTTCGTAATGCAGTATCTTATTTACTTCTTCATTTTCATGAAGAAGATCCTTTAATGTGTATTGATTTAAAACATAGAAAAAAGACTGTAAGGCCTCTTCTAAAGCATATTTTAACTGATCTGATGGTTTTAAAGCTTCCTCTTTAGAACCAGACTGACCATAATCAATTAGGATAAAATCACTTTCCATTTTTCGAATGACGTCTCCTAAATTGATATTTTCAGGTCTTTCTAATAGCTTAATCCCACCTGATCTGCCTCTGACTGTTTGAATTAATTCTAACTTTCCGAGGTGAAAAACCACTTTGCTTAAATGGTTTTGGGAGATATCAAATGCTTGAGAAATTTCTTTAATTGAAGATAGATGATCTTGTTCTTTAGAACCTACGTAAACAAGAACCCTTAAAGAGTAATCCGTGTACTTTTTTAGACGCATGCATTCTGCTCCTTTATTGCCGTCTGCTTTTATTATATTATTATAGCAAAAAAACTAGTACAAACGAACAGAAAAGAAGAGTTTTTTCACCTGCATCTCTTTTTAAATATTGGTATATCAATCATAAAAGGGTTTATTACTAATATATTAACTGTATAAAACTTAAATTAAAATGCTCTTAAAGAACGGTTTTTAGTGTAAATTTATTATACTACATTAAAAATACTATAAAACAAACATTTTACTCACAACTTAAAAGAGTCCCACTTTGCACAAGTAGGGATTTGTTAATTATAAGGATTAGCTCTACAAATAGTCCTATTTTCCATTAAGGTAGATTCAGGGGAAAGCTCACCTTATAACTAAACTTTAACAAAACCAAGTAAAAAAAGCTGTTCCAAATGGAACAGCTTTTTTGGTTATTCTTCTAGAGTTGAAACATCTCCTGTAGGAAGGCCTAGCTCCCATGATTTCAATAGTCTTCTCATAATCTTACCACTTCGTGTCTTAGGAATCGTATCTTTTACTTCTAATTCACGAGGGGCAGCATGGGCACTTAACCCTTTCTTTACAAACTGGCGAATTTCCTCAAGTAACTCCTCCGACTCAGAGTATCCATCATTTAAAGTAATAAACGCCTTAATAATTTCTCCTCGCTCAGGATCTGGTTTACCAATAACTCCAGCCTCTGATACAGCAGGGTGTTCAATCAGTTTACTTTCTACTTCAAATGGACCAACTCGCTCGCCAGAAGTATTAATGACATCGTCTAATCGACCCTGGAACCAAAAGTATCCCTCTTCATCCTTGTAGGCGCTATCTCCTGATATATACCAGCCATTTAAAAAATAGCTCTCATATTTCTCAGGTCGCTTCCAAATCGCGCGCATCATGGACGGCCATGGTGCCTTAATGGCTAGGTTCCCCATCTGATTTGGAGGAAGTTCGTTCCCCTCGTTATCTATAATAGAAGCAACGATACCTGGGAAGGGTTTGCCCATTGATCCTGGTTTCATATCAAGAGCAGGGAAATTACAGATTAATTGTCCCCCAGTTTCAGTCATCCACCACGTATCATGAATACGAAGCTCTAATGCACTCATTCCCCAGGCAATAACTTCAGGGTTTAAAGGTTCACCAACACTTAGAACATGACGAAGATTCGTTAAATTATACTCCTTCACAATATCTTCCCCAGCACTCATCAATTTACGAAAAGCTGTGGGGGCTGAATACCAAACGGTAACTTCTTTTTCTTGCAATGTCTCGTACCATTGTTCAGGACTAAAGCGTCCCCCACGGACTAAGTTTGTCACACCGTTCAGCCAAGGAGCAAAGATCCCATAACTTGTACCAGTTACCCAACCTGGGTCGGCTGTACACCAGTAGATATCATCTTCTTTCAAATCCAGCACCCATTTACCTGTTTGATAATGTTGAAGCATTGCATTGTGAACATGGTATACCCCTTTTGGCTTCCCTGTTGAGCCTGAAGTATAATGAAGAAGCATACCATCTTCTAAATCAACCCATTCTACATCAAAGCTTTTAGAAGCCTCTTTCATCTCAGCATGGTAATCAATATAAGCTTCCCCTTTTTGATCTGATTCACCAACTAAGACAACCTTTTTCAGATGTGGCAAATCATTAAAAGGCACACGTTCTAATAAATCTGGGGTGGTGACTAACATAGAAGCTTCACTATCTTCTAATCGATCACGAACCGCTTGTTCCATAAATGCCTCAAATAAAGGTCCAGCTATGGCTCCAACTTTCAGAATTCCAAGGAATGCCGCATAAAATTCCGGGCTACGGGGCATGAACAAGAAAACTCGATCCTCTTTCTCTACCCCATGTTTTTTCAGTACATTAGCAAATTGGTTGCTTGATTGTTTTAAATCAGTAAAAGTTAGCTTCTCTTCTCGATCAGGAGCAGAATAAATAAGTGCAGTTTGATCCGCTTTATCTGGATTTTCAGCATGACGATCAATGGCTTCATACGCAATATTTACTTTCCCTGTCGTATGCCAGCTAAAATTGGATTTAGCTTCATCCCAATTAAAATTTTGATACGTTTCTCCATAGTTGTTCATGTTGAAATTTCCACTTTTGGTCTCAATACGTTGCATGTTCATCCAATCACCTCGTCTCCATTTTGTAAACGATTACAGATCTCATTAAAAAAAGAAAGCATCGCTTTAAACTTAAACTATTTAAAAATTCCGTTAATTAATTCTATT
Source organism: Pontibacillus salipaludis (assembly GCF_014642405.1). Taxonomy (GTDB): domain Bacteria; phylum Bacillota; class Bacilli; order Bacillales; family BH030062; genus Pontibacillus; species Pontibacillus salipaludis. The sequence goes on along the minus strand of NZ_BMIN01000002.1, from coordinate 373,316 downwards.
GTATGTGATTCAATTGTAAATTTAAAGCCATAACCCTCACAATAATTGGAATTACCTAATTCAATCAGAAAAAAAGTCCTGTAAGGAGCACCTCACAGGACTTTTAACATGACAATTTTTTTATTTTTTCTTGGAGTTATAATCCATATAAACAACCTGAGTAACAAGGAAGTCTTCTAAACCGTGCTTACCATCTGCACCACCTATACCGGATTTACGAAGCCCTTGGTGGTAGCCTTGAACGGCTTCCATATTCTCACGGTTTACATACGTTTCACCAAACTTAAGTTCATTTACAATACGCATCGCTTCACTTAGATCTTCTGTATAAACAGAAGAAGAAAGGCCATAATCCGTATCATTCCCTTTTTCGATAGCTTCATCTATTGTAGAGAAAGTTGAAACTGGAATAACAGGACCAAAGATCTCTTCTTGTATAACAGTCATATCATGTGTGACATCAGCTAAAATAGTTGGTTCATAGAAGAACCCTGATTCCTGATCTCCACGTTTTCCGCCTGTAACAATACGTGCACCTTCATTTACAGCACTCTCCACCATCTTTTCAACTTCTTGTATACGGTCTTCACTAATTAATGGACCTACATCAGCATTTTTATCCTGAAGTGGGTTCCCTACCTTTTTATCTTCAAAAGATTTTTGAAGACGATTTATAAATTCTTCTGCAATGCTCTCATGTACATATACTCTCTCAGCATTTGTACAAGCCTGCCCGTTGTTAATTAAACGAGATTGAGTAACGCTCTTAACCGCAACATCCAGATCAGCGTTAGCTGTTACAATGGCAGGTGCTTTACCGCCTAATTCAAGATTTACTTTAGTGATGTTCTGTGCAGCAGCTTCCATTACCTTCGTACCTGCTCCAACACTACCAGTCATAGAAATCATATGAACCTTTTCATGAGTAGCCATTGCATTACCTAATGTTCCACCAGTACCGGTAATATAGTTATATATTCCTTTCGGCAGATCCATTCCATCAATAATCTTTGTAAATTCTGCTGCTGTATTTGGTGTTTGTTGACTTGGTTTTAATACAATAGAACAACCTGTTACAAGAGAAGTTGCGACTTTTCGAGCTAAAATAAATATTGGGAAGTTCCAAGGGACGATACCTGCAACAACACCGATAGGTTTCTTATAGACCATAATGTTTTCATTAGGACGGTCGCTTGGTACAATCTCACCTTCAATTCTACGTGCCCATTCGGACATGTAACGGAAGTAGTCTATCGCAAGATCTACTTCTCCACTTGCTAGTTCATAGGCTTTTCCTTGCTCTTCTTGCAATAGTTGAATAAATGTATCGCGTTTTTCAGCAATTTTATCACCCATCTCACGTACCGCTTCGCCACGCTTAATAGCTGGAGTTAGCTCCCACTCCTTCTGGGCATTAAATGCTGCTTCAACAGCTTTATTTACATCCTCTTCTGTTCCTTTAGGGGTTCTTGAAATGACTTCTTCCGTTGAGGGGTTTATGATATCAATATACTCACTACCTGTAGACTCAACATATTCGCCGTTAATGTATAATTTATGGGTTTGCATGAGAATCCTCCTTAAATGAGTGTTCTCAACAAATTTACCTCGGAATCTAGAGTTCAAAACGTTTGGGTAGGTTTTACGGTTCGTTGACACCAGTATCTGCCGCTTATATACTTGGTATGAACAGTATAGGACATTCCGTATAGGGAGAGGTTCTAGCTAAACCCTCTATAAAAAACTAAAGGACAAGAGGTGGGTCTTCTATTAAAGAAGTCATCCTCTTTTTTTGTTCTTTGAGAAAGTGGTGACTACTATGGCAGGAAGAAAAGATGAAGAATTAGAAGGAGTTACGTTACTTGGCAACCAAGGAACCAGTTACTCTTTTGACTACGACCCTGAAGTATTAGAATCATTTGATAACAAACATCCCCAGCGCGATTATTTCGTCAAATTTAATTGCCCTGAATTTACAACACTATGCCCTAAAACAGGCCAACCTGACTTTGCAACAATCTATATAAGCTACATTCCAGGTGAAAAGATGGTAGAAAGTAAATCCTTAAAACTATACCTTTTCAGCTTCCGTAACCACGGAGACTTCCATGAAGACAGCATGAACATTATCATGAACGACCTAATCAACCTCATGGACCCCCGTTACATCGAAGTATGGGGCAAATTCACCCCAAGAGGCGGCATATCCATCGACCCATACTGCAACTACGGAAAACCAAACACCAAGTACGAAAAAATGGCCGAACACCGCCTGATGAACCATGATATGTATCCGGAGACGATTGATAATAGATAGAAAAGCACAGGCGGGGTGCCCAGGGTAAATCGGAAGCTCGACTAAAATCGCCACGTCCTGTGGCAACGTCGAGCGACCCCACATCCTTTGGGGCCGGATAAGCAAGCTGCCGGAAGTGGCGATTAGCCACTGCAGGTAGTTTACTTATCTCGCTAGCCCCTAGCCCCCGGAGCTAGACACCAGAAAAGCGCAGGCGACTGACCAGCCCCGTACGGATAAGACAGCTTTTCGGAAAAGGCGGTTAGCCTTTGGAGAAAAGATGACTTATCTCGCTAGGGGCTAGAAGCCGGAGCTAGACACAAAAAAGCCAAGTACAAAAAAAGTACTTGGCTTTTTACTATTCTTTTTTAGGTTCCTTCAGTGCTTTAGGCTCTTCTTCATCATCTAATAATTCCCTTGTAGATTGCTTGAATTCAGCTAAGGTTTTCCCAAAGGCTGCACCAATCTCTGGTAGCTTCTTTGGCCCAAATAAGATGAGAGATAGAATCAAAATTAGCACTAAACCCGGGATTCCGATTTGAGGAAGCATAAGGCTTCACTCCTTCTGTTTAAAAATTAAACGAGAGAACCACCATTTTTACGATATTTTTTAATACCTTCAGCAGCACGATAAGCAAGTGCGCCTACTGTATCCGTCGGGTTCACACCACCATTATGAGCAAAGGCTGAAGCTCCTACTACAAATAAGTTCTCAGCATTCCAATGCTGTAAGTAGCTATTTACAACAGAGCTATTTGGATCAGCCCCCATAATGGCTCCACCTGTATTATGTGTCGTTTGGTAAGGTACAATACTGTAATCTGTTAATTCAGGGTTTGGAACTGTTTTAGAAGCCCCCATTTTCTCTGAGATTTCTGCTGTTTTTTTAGTAATATACTTTTGAAGCTTCTTATCCTGATCTGTAAAGTTATAGGTCATGCGCAACAACGGAAGTCCATATGCATCTTTGTAGGTCGGATCAAGATCTAAGAAGTTCTCTTTATAAGGTAGAGATGCACCTTGTGACCCGATCGTTAATGTACGGGTATAATACTTAATTGAGTTGCTTTTAAACTCTTTCCCCCACCTTGGAGTGTCCGGAGGAGTTGGGTTGTTGGCAATAGGACGTTTCCCCGTTTGAGTAATAGAAATAACGCCTCCATGAATGAAATCCAGATCAGAATGGTCAAAGTTATCACCATAAAAATCATTGATAGAAGTACCAAGTGCACCGGCTCCCATAAAGGTATTAAATTGCTCTTCTTCATAAAAACCAGTAGCTCCAGGAAGGATTTGATAGCAATAACTACGCCCCACAACGCCTTGGCCTGTTTTAGGATCATATTTTTGACCTATATCAGACATCAATAAGAATTTCACATTATTCATAACGTAAGACGTGAGTGCAACGACTTCAGCAGGTTGGATGAATTCCTCGCCACTTTGAACGTCTACATACTTTACACCCGTAACCTTACTTCCATCATAAATAACCTCAGTTACGTTGGAATGGTAACGGATTTCATAGTTTCCAGATTCCTTTGCAGCTGGAATAACCGAAATTACAGGATCCGATTTTGCTCCATATTCACACCCGAAACGCTCACAGAATGCACAATACTGACATGCATTAATCTGCATACCATACTGATTTTTATATGGTTCAGAAAGGTTAGCTGAAGGAATTCTATAAGGCTTGTACCCTAATTCCTTTGTAGCTTCTGAAAACTTATCAAGTGAACGGGTACTTTTCATTGGTGGTGTTGGATAAGGGTTACTCCGTTTACCTGCCATAGGATTCTCTTCACCTGATATACCACAGGCTTTCTCAAATTGATCATAGTAGGGCTCTAACTCGTCGTATGTAATGCCCCAGTCCTGTACAAAGTAGCCATCTTTAATTTTACCTTTTCCATACTTTTTCTCTGTCATTGATTTAATTTCGAAATCATATGGGAAGAAGCGGTACGTTTGTCCATTCCAATGTACACCCGCTCCACCAAGGTTTTCTCCCAACAGAAACGAACCTAATTGACGCATAGGTAGAGCACGTTGTTTACGATTATTTCGAAACGTAATGGTTTCTTTTGAAGTATCTTGCATCAATTCATATCGGAGGGCATAACGTAACTCATCGTGTCCATGCAAATAATCCTCTGTTGACCGTTCTTTCCCTCGTTCAAGCCCCACTACTTTCATACCATCTTTAGCTAGCTCAGCTGCTAAAATACCACCTGTCCAACCTACTCCTACTGTCACTACATCCACTTTTGGCAACGTCTTTGCCATATGATCTCCGCCTTTCTATTTATTCAACATAGAATGCAAACTTTGCGGCTCTATATCTACGAATTTATCGCTCTCAATTTTACCGATATAAGACATTTGGGCACCTGGGAACTGTTTCATCTTCCAACCTTCCATATTGCGATTACCACTGTACATTGGATCTGCGTAAACTCCTTCAATTGTTGCAGCTCTCATAAGTTCAAAAAACTCAGCAGAAGTTGTTCCCGTCATCTTCACCTCATCATTTTCAAAAGCTGTTAAAATCTTATCTTGTTCTTCCGCACTCAACTCTTGAAAACTCTTCTGATAATCAGATTGACTCTTTTCTTTTAACTTCTTAATACCCATACGGAAGATTTCTCCACGATTCATACGAGACTGATATCCTTGAGTAGGTTCACCTTTATAGAAAGGCCCCTGCATATATTCTTTTGTGTTATTGCCCCATGGACCTGCGAGTTGATGATCAATAAAGAATGGAACGCCTAGCTTAATAGCTCCTGGACCATTCTCATCCTCAGGGAAAACTCTCTCGCAGCTAGAAGCTAGCACTCGAAAGTCATCACGATTTGTGAAGAACATAAAGGCATCATTAAATTGATCTTCACTTCCACCATTTGATTGATTTTTAGTTTTCGGATCATCTTCCATAACTTGCATTGTAATTAAACTAGCAATTAACCCTCCACCGACTACACCACCTGCTGCATAACCACTTTTCTTTAAAAAGTCCCGGCGACTATACTTCTCTTGCTCGCTCATGTGTAGGCCTCCCTTACATATTTTGTCTCTAGTATTCCTCTAGAAAAAACGGTTATACTTTCCAACATAAAAAAGATGCTTAAAATTTTTAAGCACCAAGAGAAATATGTTAAAATTTTCTATGTTAGATAGCTGTACATATAAGAGAGAGAATGCAAGAGGGGGAGTTTAATTGAAGGCTATGATCGGGCAAGATACAAAGCCCATTAAGGTTGGTATGATTGTTATATTTATTATTGGGAGCTTTTTCTTCCCGCTTTTTTTGGTAATCTTCTTCCAAGATATTTTTTTCTTTTCTAGAGATCATATCTACTTCCAACCATTGCTATCTGCTTATGTATTATTCTTTGCAGGTTCTATGTTAATGGCCGGGACGCTCCTTCTAGATTTACTATACAACTCAAGAAGAGAACACAAGAATTTAAAGCATAGGCCATGGATGTTTTTCTTAGGGCTCCCTGCCGTTATACTTACTTGCATACTAGGAATAAATAGTTACTTCTATTTTGACCCTAAAGGTCTACACTTTAATGAAGCATTCACGTTAGAACGGACCGATATGGAATGGTCAGATATGAAAGAAGTGATTAAGGTCACCACCCGCGAGAACAATACAATCACATTGAAAGAACATGAGTTTATCGGAAAAGATGGTTCTCATTTTACCGTGCAAAATGATAGAGATTTCTTCGATTATAGAAACAAGATATACGCGTACTTAGAAGCGGCAGATGTACCTATGAAAACAGTCTTTATTGAACCAGAAGAATAGTTAACAGTTTACATCCTCTTCTGCCCACTGCTCCTTCTGGAAGGTGGCCCTTTTTCCATCTTTCAACATCTCAAATACAACTAATCCATTGCTTGGTTGTCCATCCGGGTAACGCATAGGGATCGCATCAAACATAACAAAATAAATGGAATAATACACAAAAAGGTTCCAGAACTTCTGTCCTTCAATAAGATCATAATAAATGAGTGCATTAACTCCTATGGCTGCCATTATGTTAAAAATCATGGGGCCAGCGTATACGAGGATATAATGGATACGCGAGTTCTTTTCAAGGCGTTCAAACTGACACCAGCTATAAAAGAAGTAATACTTTCGAAAGCACAGTCTTCCAATTTGCAGTATGGGTTTACCGCAACCAATATCTAACGTTTGATTTCTCGCTTTAAAAAGCACCGCAAAGAATAAGTGTCCAATCTCGTGGATCATAGACACAATGGGGAGTATAATAAATATCGAAACCATAAGATACAAAATATCGTACAACCCAAACATTCTAATTGCCTCCCCATGCGGTAAAAGTAGTCATGTGGGTTGGATTCCTTTTCAAAGTAGAAGTTAAACTAGGAACACTATCCTAAAATAGGGAATATAAAGAAAAAGCTGTCCAAATTGGACAGCTTTTTCTTATAAGATGACCCCGGCAGGATTCGAACCTGCGACACAAGGTTTAGGAAACCTATGCTCTATCCCCTGAGCTACGGAGCCATATGAATATACAATCTATTATATAGAAAAGTTATGGTTTTGAAAAGTTTCAGTTCTTAGCTCAATACATGGTATACAAGGAAATCGTGCAACCTACATATGGAATGAATTTTAGAGGTTATGACCGTTACTTACGCCGGGTGATTATGATAAAATGTAGTTTGTCTGTCTGAACGTATAGAGTAATACTGTTGGCGAAGGAGGAGGAGAGATGGGGAATACTCCCTTTATTGCAGTAGAAGGACCAATTGGGGTAGGTAAAACATCATTAGCTCAAAAATTGGCTTCCCAATTTGAATATACACTATTGAAAGAAATCGTAGAAGAGAATCCATTCTTAGGTAAATTCTACGACAACATTGAAGAGTGGAGTTTTCAAACAGAAATGTTCTTCCTGTGCAATCGATTTAAACAACTAGAAGATATTGAAACGTACTATTTGAATCAGAACAAACCTGTTATTTCTGATTATCACATTTCTAAGAACTTAATCTTTGCAGAAAGAACATTAAAAGAAGAACAATACAATAAATATGTTCAAATATACGATATTCTTACTAAGGATATGCCTCGCCCAAATATGATCATTTATTTACACGCTAGCCTTGATAAGCTACTAGAACGTATTAGAATGCGCGGGCGTGAGGTGGAGCAAAATATTCAAGCGAGTTATTTAGAACAGTTACTCCGAGATTATGATTTATTTATGGAGAAATTCGAACGTGAGCACCCAGATATACCAGTGATCCGCTTCAACGGAGATAATCTCGATTTTGTTAAGCACCAGGATGATTTAGATTATATGATTCAAACAATAGAGAATCACTTTAAAAAAGGGGAAGTTATATAATGAATGCACGCAACCAATATGGCATTCCACATGACGCCGTCATTACAATTGCGGGCACAGTCGGCGTTGGAAAGTCCACGATGACAAACGCTCTAGCCAGTGCCTTAAATTTTCGAACGTCATTTGAGAAGGTAGACACTAATCCATATTTGGATAAGTTTTATAATGACTTTGAACGTTGGAGCTTTCATCTACAAATATATTTCTTAGCTGAACGATTTAAAGAACAAAAGAAAATTTTCGAATATGGCGGTGGCTTCATACAAGACCGTTCAATTTATGAAGATACGGGCATATTCGCTAAAATGCACTATGAAAAAGGTACAATGAATGAAGTAGACTATAACACGTATACAAACTTGTTTGATGCTATGGTCATGACACCTTACTTCCCACATCCGGACCTTCTCATATACCTAGAAGGTTCATTTGATGATGTAGTAGGCCGTATCAAAGAACGCGGACGTCCTATGGAGCAGCAAACTCCTGTGGAATACTGGGAAGAAATGTTCGGCCGTTATGAGAACTGGATCGATAACTTCAATGCATGCCCTGTACTACGTCTCAATATTGCTGATTATGACGTTGTAAATGATGAGAATTCCATTGAACCTATCTTAGAAAAGATCGGTCATTTCATCCAACAATCCCGTAAATGGCGCTCTCGTCAACTAACGTAAAAAAGTGTGAGCTTTCCTATCTAAAGGAAAAGCTCACACTTTTTTATAATCTCTGAAATTTGCAGATCCGTTACTTTAGAAGTGCTTGGTCTGGCTAGAGGATCACGGTTCTCTAAACAAAAGCAGACGGAAACCTTCTCTCAAGCTTAAAGGTTGCTTCCTTATTATTGACGACCAAGCATATTATAATAGAACATCAAAAAAACCTCAGTGATTACTCACTGAGGTTGTCTATATCGTTTGTGATTTTTCAATCTCCAATTTTTACGCGCATAAAAAATGGCGGAGGAGGAGGGATTCGAACCCCCGCGGGGCGTTAACCCCCTGGCGGTTTTCAAGACCGCTCCCTTCAGCCGAACTTGGGTACTCCTCCGTGTTGGCGACAATTAATAATATAACATTGTACGTTATTAAAGTCAACATTTTTCAACAATTTTTTTTATGAAATGTTGAATGATGTCGAGCGCATTTAAATATGCTCAAAAACTCAACAAAAATCATTGTACCTGAACTTCACGTATAATACAAGGGTTTTATTAAAATTTTTAATAGAAGTGTGGTTATCACCTTTAGCTTCCCAATATTGAAAAAGAGAAAGGACTTCTTTATAAGTCCTTTCTCTTTCATAACAAGTATAAGTTTTTTCCGACATTATACTCTGTTTATTGAATAACTTCCTTACCACCCATATATGGTCGAAGGACTTCTGGAACTTTTACAGAACCATCTTCTTGCTGATAGTTCTCCAATATGGCTGCTACTGTGCGTCCTAGAGCTAGTCCAGAGCCGTTTAATGTATGAACAAATTCAGGCTTTCCTTTCTGATCACGACGGAAACGAATGCCTGCACGACGTGCCTGGAAATCTCCAAAATTAGAGCAAGATGAGATCTCACGATACGTATTATAACTAGGTAACCAAACCTCGATGTCATATTTCTTTGCTGCAGTAAATCCAAGGTCCCCCGTACACATGTCCATGACACGATAAGGTAGATTCAATAACTGTAGTACTTTCTCAGCATGGCCTGTCAGTTGCTCAAGTGCATCATAAGACTCTTCAGGTTTCACAAATTGCACAAGCTCTACTTTATTAAATTGGTGCTGACGAATTAAACCACGCGTGTCACGACCAGCAGAACCCGCTTCAGAACGGAAACAAGCACTGAATGCTACATATTTACGCGGTAGGTCTTCAATGGACAGAATTTCTTCGCGGTGATAGTTTGTAACAGGAACTTCTGCAGTAGGTGCTAAGAAATAGTCCCATTCCTCTACTTTAAAAGCGTCCTCTTCAAATTTAGGTAGTTGCCCTGTACCTGTCATGCTTGTGCGATTAATCATGTATGGGGGTAGCATTTCCTCATAATCATGTTCTTCTGCATGTAGGTCCATCATAAAGCTCATTAGAGCACGCTCTAATCGGGCGCCTAACTTTTTATAGAAAGTAAACCGGCTCCCTGTTACTTTAGCTGCTCTCTCAAAGTCTAAAATGTCTAAGTGATCCGCCACGTCCCAGTGTGCTTTAGGCTCAAACGAAAATTCAGGAAGTTCTCCCCACTCGCGGGCCACTTGGTTATCGTCCTCATCGCTTCCAACTGGTACGCTTTCGTGAGGAATATTTGGAATGGAAAGAAGAAGTGTTTCAAGACGTTCCTCTACTTCCTTTAGTTCTGTATCTAATTCTTTGATACGGTCCCCTACTTCACGCATTTCTGTAATTAAATGATCTGCATCTTTCTTTTCCTTTTTTAATGCAGAAATATCTTTAGATACCTCATTGCGTTTTGCCTTCAGTTCCTCTGTTTCACGAATTAACTCGCGGCGACGCTCATCAAGTTCCCCAAATGTATCTAAATCTGAAAGGTCTTCCCCACGATTTTGAAGTTTACTTTTTACTTCATCAAAATTAGTACGTAAGTATTTTAAATCTAACATGTTATTTCCTCCTTATAGATGTATACTGCATACAAAAAACTCCCGCCCCTTAATCAATTGATTAGGGACGAGAGTTTGTATATTCCCGCGATGCCACCCTTATTGAAGGCATAAATCACCTTCCGGCTTACTTTCTAGTAACGATGCGTCAGCACCGGATATGCTTACTTGTCCTTTCGGCATATCTGCTCAAGGATGGATTGGCAACGCTCCTTCACTGGTTTGCACCACCCACCAGTTCTCTGTAGAAGTTCACGTTGTTACTACTTCCTATCATCACGTTTCGTATATTTGTTGTTATGAAGAAGAATAGCGAATTTCTTGCTAAGATGCAAGTGTTTTCTTTGATTCTTCAACCATTTTTACAAAATGTTCGGTTAAGCGATGGTCATCTGTTAACTCCGGATGAAAAGCGCATGCGAGATAATGGCCGTCCTGAGCCGCTACAATTTTATCACCTTGCTTGGCTAGAACTTCTGCTCCCTCGCCCACTTCTACAATATATGGTGCCCGGATAAAAACAGCTTCATACTCCTTCGCAACGCCTTTAATGTCTATGAATGCCTCAAAACTCTCTCTTTGGCGGCCAAACGCATTTCGTTCGACCATCATGTTCATTAAACCAAGGTGTGTTTGATCTTGTCCTTGAATTTTTTGGGCTAATAAGATTAAGCCAGCGCATGTTCCAAAGATCGGCTTTCCACTTTTCCCAAACTCTTGTAAAGGCTCAAAAAAGTCATATTTATCAATTAAACGACGCATGGTTGTGCTCTCTCCGCCTGGTAATATTAGACCGTCAATATCATTCAGTTGAGATAACCGCTTCACAATTACAGCTTGAGCTCCGCTTGCTTCTATAGAACGTACGTGCTCACGAACAGCTCCTTGTAAACCTAAAACACCAATTACAGTCATGATGCATTCCCCTTTTGTCAATTACATGCTGCGATCTTGCATACGATCAGAAGGTTGAAGCGTAGACATCTCCATACCTTTCATAGCAGTTCCAAGACCCTTAGAAAGTTCTCCGATTAGTTTATAGTCATCATAGTGAGTTGTTGCTTCTACTATGGCACGAGCAAATTTCTCTGGATTATTGGATTTGAAGATACCAGAACCCACAAACACACCATCTGCACCTAGTTGCATCATTAAAGCTGCATCAGCAGGTGTTGCAATACCACCAGCAGCGAAGTTCACAACAGGAAGACGACCTTCTTCTTTAATTTGAAGAAGAAGTTCATACGGTGCTCCAATATTTTTAGCATAAGTCATTAGCTCATCTTCATTCATGCCTATAACTTGGCGAATTTGGGATTGAACTTCACGCATGTGACGAACGGCTTCAACGATGTTACCTGTTCCAGGTTCACCTTTTGTGCGAAGCATAGATGCCCCCTCACCAATACGGCGCGTTGCTTCACCAAGGTTACGACAGCCACAAACAAATGGAACAGTATAATCATTCTTCTTAATATGAAATACTTCATCTGCTGGTGTTAATACTTCGCTCTCATCAATATAGTCTACGCCCATAGACTCTAATACGCGAGCTTCTACCACATGACCAATACGAGCCTTTGCCATTACCGGAATCGATACAGCGTTCATTACCTCTTCAACAATGGTTGGGTCAGCCATACGGGCAACTCCGCCAGCTGCGCGGATATCTGCCGGAACGCGCTCAAGTGCCATAACTGCAACAGCACCAGCCTCTTCTGCAATCTTAGCTTGCTCCGCATTTACAACGTCCATAATGACGCCGCCTTTTTGCATTTCTGCCATACCTCTTTTAACACGATCTGTACCTGTTCTTGACATGAATATTCCTCCTACTCCGAATGTGCATCATAGTTATTAAAAGAATTAAACTCTTCTAAAAATATTGTATAACAAACCACTCTAAAAGCCTACAAATTTACTAGGTTTAGAACCAACCTTTTACAGTGTCCACAACGCTTGTAAAGATATCAGCAAAGAAACCTGTAATGGCTCCAATCATAAGCATAAACCAATTTGATTTCTCTACTTTATCTTGTGTCACAAGTTCAACATTTTCGTTCTGTTCACCATCGGCAGTAATATACCCATTATTGTTTTCGCTATTCACCAATGTAACTGAACCTACTTTTTGCCCTTTTTTAATAGGAGCAGTTAATTCACCCTTATCGTTTAAAGCTGATTCATCAAGTTTGTACTCTACACTGTATTGTTCTTCTGTACCCTTCTCAATCATGGTCGTAAGTGGCGCATTTGAAGCAATTTGAACAGCATCTTCTTTCCCTTTGGTTACAGGAACTGTCTTTTTATCTTCAATTTGATACCCCTTAGGATATAGTTCTTTCTTTTCAAATTGATTGAAACCATAATCCAATAATTTTCTCGTTTCTTCAAAACGAGCTTCCTTACTATCGGTTTTCATAACAACAGAAATTAGACGTTGACCGTCTCTTTCAGCAGTTCCTGTAAAGCAGTATCCTGCTAAGTCCGTCCATCCTGTCTTTAACCCGTCCATACCTTCGTAACCATATTGTGATAAGTACCCAGGCATCTCAGGAAGCATCCAGTTTAAGTTCTCAATTCTATCTCCTTCAAACTCGGTAGTCGTCATACTAGAGACTTCAAGAGCATCTGGATGATCGTTAATTAAACGGTAGGCTAACAATGCTGCAGAGCGAGCTGACATTAGGTTGTCCGCATTTGGCTCCGTACCTTTTGGAACATTTTCTCCCAGGTCCGTGTTTGACAACCCAGTTGAGTTAACAAACGTTGCGTCCGGCAGCCCTAGTTCGTCTGCCTTATCATTCATCATTTTAACAAAGTCACCTTCTGATCCTGCCACAAGTTCTGCTAACGCAATCGTCGTTGCATTATCAGAATTAATCGCCATGGCTTCATAAAGCTCTCTGACTGTATAATCCTTATTCTGTTTTAACCCTACACCAGAGAAAGCCGGATCAGCTGAAATGCTGTATGGATAATCGGTAATCTGAGTCGTCGTATCCCAGCTAATCTTTCCTTCTTTAATGGCTTCTAATACTAAGTATTCGGTCATCATTTTTGTCATACTAGCGGGTGGCAATGCTACATCTGCATCTTTCTCAAATAGTATTTTACCAGTTTCCGCGTCTACTAGAATGGCTGTTTTAGCTTGCACATCTACCGCTGCCGAAGTTGTAATCGGTTTCGTTAGCATGGAAGTAAATGATACAAGTACCATTATTAGCATGATAAAGGGTACTTTTAATCTAGTTTTCAACGTCCTTCAACCTCCAAAAAGATAGTATACATATGACGCTATTTTATCATAGGACGACTTAATAGAGAAACAGACTTTCCGCCCGTTATGGCGGAAGCTGGCTACTATACGTCATATGTTTGAAACCACGCATCCCTCACCTATTCACTTTAGACAAGGCTATATGTAATAGGAATAATATAGTTAAGTGAAGAAGCTTAGAGGAATCTATTAAAAGAATGAAGCCCAGATTAAAATAATCTGAGCTTCATTAATTGCAAATGCTCCTTATCATTATTCTAAGACTTGATCAGACAGAGTAGTTAGGAGCTTCTTTTGTAATCTGTACATCATGAGGATGGCTTTCACGCAATCCTGCATTGGTAATTCGAGTGAAGCGTGAATTATGGCGAAATGCTGTTAAATCAGCAGTTCCACAGTAACCCATGCTTGAACGTAGACCACCGATTAATTGATGGACTGTGTCAGCTAGTGGTCCCTTAAATGGTACTCGACCTTCTATGCCTTCTGGCACTAATTTGTTTGCCTCTGAGGATTCTTGGAAATAACGGTCTTTAGATCCTGACTTCATAGCATCTACTGAGCCCATGCCACGATAAACCTTAAATTGACGTCCTTGGAAAATGACTGTTTCTCCAGGGCTCTCTGATACACCAGCAAACATACTTCCAATCATAACAGCATGTGCACCAGCAGCAAGAGCTTTAGCTATATCTCCTGAGTACTTAATGCCACCATCTGCAATGACAGGTACACCGTATTGTTTAGCTTCTAATGCGCATTCGTATACAGCAGAGATCTGAGGAACACCTACACCAGCAACTACACGTGTTGTACAAATAGAACCTGGCCCTATACCGACTTTAATAATATTTGCCCCAGCTTCAATCAAATCGCGAGTTGCTTCTGGAGTTCCTACATTTCCTGCAACAATATTTAAATGAGGGTAAAGGTTACGAACAGAAGCTACTTGATCAATAACACCTTGAGAGTGACCATGCGCTGTATCAATTACAATCATATCAACACCAGCATCAACAAGTTTCTGAATACGAGTATCACTATCTGCAGTTACTCCTACTGCAGCACCAGCTAGTAAGCGACCAAATTCATCTTTAGCTGAGTTTGGAAACTCGATGACCTTTTCGATGTCTTTAATTGTAATGAGTCCCTTTAGTACACGGTTGTCATCTACTAATGGAAGTTTTTCTATTTTATAAGTTTGAAGAATCTTTTCAGCTTCCTCTAAAGTTGTGCCAACTGGAGCTGTAACAAGATTATCACTTGTCATAACTTCGGAGATCTGAATAGAGTAATCTTGAATAAATCGCAGGTCTCTGTTTGTAATAATTCCTGTTAACTGTTGATCCTGTTCGTTATTCACAATCGGAACACCTGATATACGATACTTACCCATTAGATACTCAGCATCGTAAACTTGATGTTCAGGTGTTAGAAAGAATGGGTTTGATATAACACCACTTTCACTTCGCTTTACACGATCAACCTGCTCAGCTTGTTCTTCAATGGACATATTTTTGTGAATCACACCAATACCACCTTGGCGAGCCATTGCAATAGCCATTTCTGCTTCTGTCACCGTATCCATACCTGCACTCATTAGTGGTATGTTAAGCTTCAAGGTGGAAGACAACTCCGTTTTCACTTCAACATTCCTAGGAAGAACATCAGATTTCCCCGGTATTAAAAGCACATCATCAAACGTCAAACTTTCTTTAGCAAACTTATCTTCACGCATTGATTACCCTCCTGACAAGTATTCATGTTTTCTGCTCATTAGGACAAACTAAAACCTATAAGTTGTTATATTGTAGATTACAATACGTTATAAAAAGGGGATTTTCAACTGTTTTTAAGAAAGTGAGGCCTCTACATTGAATATCCGAAATATTCTGTCCATTTATACAAAACTTCAATCTTCTCCACTTTCACAGCAATACTTACAAAAATGTTATGAAAGTCTCGACGTGGATGCTGAACGGAAGAGCTATGATAATACGTATCGACTGATCTATTACTTAGAGCATGGCCAGACCTTTTATAAACAGGCAGAAGAGTCTCCATTATCGGTCCAGCCTATCCTTTACTTTTATGGGATGGCCCAGTTTATTAAAGCAGCAATTTTAACACAGCGCCCGGATTATCCTGAATCCACAAGTGTACTAGCTCATGGCGTTACTAGCAGAAAAAGAAAAAAGCAAAATTATTCATTTTTACAAGACGAGGTAAAAATACAGAATAAAGGGCTTTTCTCATACGTTTCAGAGCATATGTTTCACATGGAACATTTTCCTAAAGAAAAATTCACTATGGATGAGCTGCTTAGAAGAATTCCAGAGATGAAAGAGATCTATGGTTTTTTAGATACTCCCTCTAACGGTTACCCAATAGGTCATAAAGATGGTAAAGTACTTACAATACCTATATCAATCCTTGATGATTACCATTGGAGTGAGAATTATTTCAAGCAGCATATCCATTCCATTCTCCCGGAGTGTGAAGAAATAAAAATAGAACAACATTCTATAAAGGTCTTAGTAACGTCGCCTATATCTACTATTCACAATCCTTACCTATACGTTAATCATGAGGATGAACAATTATTTATCCCCAATCAACGATCGTTACAATACCCATTACCTGAACTGCTTTCTCACTACTTAATTCTATATAACCTAAGTATGCTCTCTCGCTATGAAACAGAATGGTGGGGGGACATCCTTCATTCATACACGAGTGAAGATCTTGTATATATCCGAACATTCCTTGAGATTAGCAAGACTAAAATACCTTGGTTAATAGCGGATTTCCTCGCTTCTCATGTCACTAAAAACTAACGTCACCCACTACATAGAATGGGTGACGTTACTTATGAAATAATCTCTTCGATATAAAGATCTCGGTAGTACTTCAAATGGATAATTTCATCACTATGATGCAAGCGAATCATAGGTCTGGTTGGGTGCTTAGATTCTATAAATACAATCTCAGCCATTTGGTTATTAGACAATCGCACTTTCATCCCTGATGATAAGCTTGTCATACTTTGTACAAGCGTTTGAATAATCGTAGGATCAAATTTACCAAACTGTTGCTGTAACAATTCTTCTAAAACCTTAAATGGAGATTGTTTGGACCTATAAACTCTTTCAGATGTCATGGCATGGTAAAGGTCTGCTACAGCAATAATTTTACCGAATGTATGCAACTTACCGCTTGAAACCCCTAAAGGGTAACCGCTCCCATCCAATCGCTCATGATGTTGCAATACACCAAGTCTCACCTCATTTTTTAGAGCAGGAACCTTTTCCACTAATCTATAAGAATAGGTTGGATGCTTTTTCACTTCATTGTATTCATAGGAAGTTAAGGGCCCTTTTTTTGATGTGATTTTCTCATCAATTTTAGACATTCCACAGTCACTTAAGAAACCAGCTATGCCAACTTGAATTTGTTCACCTTTTGAGTATTGAAGCTGCTCAGCGAGAAGAGCTGATAGTAAGGCTACAGCCACAGCATGGTGATAAAAGTAGTCATCCTTGCTCGTATAGTGATGTAGTGAGTAAACTTCGTTTTTATGATCGGAAACTTGTTCTATTAGAGGTACGATCACTCGCCGAACAGCACTTATATCAATTCCAAATCCCGACTGCCATTGATGAAACAGGTTTTTATAGGATTGGACTGCATACAAATACTGATCTTTAAAATCTGTTGCTATCATTTCTTGAACATTCACATGTTTTTCGGGCTCTTCCTGAACTTTATGAGGTAAAAACGGGTTGCCGTTTGACAGTTTCTGCCCCACCTCGACTTCTTCAATTAAAAACTTATGTAAAATTGTAATGTGAATAGGCTTCACAACAGTATTCTTCGGTACAATTGGGCTATTTGTTTTTCCCATAACATCACTCATAACAATACAACCAGGAGTCAGCTGTCCAGGGTGTACACGCATGCTTTTCCCCTCCAATTTGGACATTTA
Organism: Pontibacillus salipaludis; assembly: GCF_014642405.1. Classification (GTDB taxonomy): domain Bacteria; phylum Bacillota; class Bacilli; order Bacillales; family BH030062; genus Pontibacillus; species Pontibacillus salipaludis. Next base: position 355,739 of record NZ_BMIN01000002.1, on the reverse strand, counting down.
AAGTGTTTGATGTAAGAAAAAGGAGATGTTTGTACATCTCCTTTTCTTTGACTACTCTTCTTCTGATGTTGGGTTTTCTTCGATGATTTCTTCTTGCTCAGTAGGTAATCGCTCATGATCTTCGGCTTGTTCACTAGGTTCTTCAAGCGTATCTTCTTCTTGCTCTTCAGTTTGGATACGTGCTACTGTTGCTACCTCTTCACCCTCTTGAAGGCGAATTAGACGTACACCTTGAGTGTTACGACCTGTCTGGGAGATACTTTCTACAGCCATTCTAATTAACACACCTGCTTCTGTGATAATCATAACGTCTTCATCTCCCGTCACAGCTTTAACAGCTACAACTTCTCCATTTTTCTCTGTAATATTACAAGTACGAATACCTTTACCACCGCGTCCTGTAATACGATATTCGTCAGCCGGTGTTCGTTTTCCGAAACCTTTAGTCGTTACGTTGAGGACTTGAAGACCGTCTTCAATGATTTCCATTGAAACAACTTCATCATCTTCTCGTAAGGAAATACCCTTAACTCCGGCCGCTGTACGTCCCATAGTTCGAACATCTTCTTCTGGGAAACGAATGAGGTAACCGCCTTTGGTACCAATCATAATGTGTTTATCCCCATCAGTCATACGAACTGAAATGAGCTCGTCATCTTCTCTTAAATTCAAGGCAATTAGTCCACCACGACGAATATTAGCAAAAGCAGATAGAGTGGTACGCTTAGATATTCCTTGTTTCGTTGTGAAGAATAGATACCAATCGTCCGCAAAGTCATCAACGGAAATAACAGCATTAATCCACTCATCTTTTTCAATTTCTAGCATGTTGATGATTGGAATTCCCTTAGCTGTCCGACTGAATTCAGGTACTTCATACCCTTTCGCCCGGTATACTTTCCCTTTATTTGAGAAGAACAGTAGCGTATTATGCGTTGAAGTTGAAAGAAGGTGCTCAACGAAATCATTTTCGTTTGTCCCCATACTTTGAACTCCACGTCCGCCACGTCTTTGAGAACGATAGGTTGTGGCCGGAAGGCGTTTGATATAACCTTGATGAGTTAATGTAACAATGACTGTTTCTTCAGGAATTAAGTCCTCATCTTCAATAAAGTCTGTTCCTCCTGCTACAATCTCAGTACGGCGTTCATCAGTGAAGCGTTCTTTTACCTCTGTTAACTCTTCTCGTATAATCTCAAGAACCTTTTCATTGTCAGCTAAAATGGCTTTCAGTTCAGCAATTAACTGTACAAGTTCTTCGTATTCTTTTTCAATCTTATCGCGCTCTAATCCAGTTAGGCGTTGCAAACGCATGTCTAAGATCGCCTGAGCCTGCTTTTCAGAAAGCTCAAAGTTCGTCATTAGATTTTCACGTGCAATATCTGTTGTTTCAGATTCACGAATTAACGCAATAATTTCATCAATATGATCTAGTGCAATGCGAAGACCCTCTAAAATATGAGCGCGCGCTTCTGCCTTACGCAACTCATACTCTGTGCGGCGACGAATGACGACCTTTTGATGTTCTAAGTAATGCTCTAAGCATTGCTTTAGATTTAATACTTTAGGCTGTCCATCTACTAATGCAAGCATATTGATTCCAAAGGATGTTTGAAGGGCCGTTTGTTTATATAAGTTATTTAAAACTACGTTAGGATTCACATCTTTACGAAGCTCAATAACCACACGCATACCTTCACGGTCGGATTCATCTCGTAAATCTGTAATTCCTTCTATTTTTTTGTCTCGTACTAATTCTGCTACTTTTTCCACTAGTTTGGCTTTATTAACCTGGAAAGGAATCTCTGAAACCAGAAGACGGGATTTCCCGTTTTTCATTTCTTCGATGTCTACTTTCGCACGGATGGTAATAGAACCTTTCCCTGTTTCATAAGCTTTTCTAATCCCACTTCTACCTAAAATTTGACCAGACGTAGGAAAGTCAGGACCGTAAATATGTTCTGACATAAGCTCATCGATCGTAATTTCGCTATTGCGACTCACAGCTAATACACCATCAATCACTTCACCTAAGTGATGGGGAGGGATATTGGTAGCCATTCCAACAGCAATACCACTTGCTCCATTGACAAGTAAGTTCGGGAAGCGAGCAGGAAGCACAATAGGCTCCTTTTCCGTACCGTCATAGTTATCAGCGTAATCAATGGTATCTTTATTAATATCTCTTAAAAGCTCCATTGAGATCTTTGACATTCTGGCTTCTGTATAACGCATCGCTGCTGCTGCATCTCCATCAACAGAACCAAAGTTACCATGGCCATCGACTAACATGGCACGATAGTTAAAATCTTGTGCCATACGGACCATTGAGTCGTAAACGGCTGAGTCACCATGTGGATGGTACTTACCAATAACATCTCCAACAATACGTGCAGACTTTTTATAGGCTTTATCTGCATGCATACCTAAGTCATGCATTGCATATAGAATTCGTCGGTGTACAGGCTTTAATCCATCTCTTACGTCTGGTAAAGCACGGGAAACAATAACACTCATTGCATAATCCATAAAGGATGTACGCATCTCTTGGCTAATATTGATTTCTTTTACGTTCGGGCGTTGTTGATCCGCCATCGTGATACCTCCTATTCAATGAGGAAAAAGAGATCTTAAATGTCTCTCCGAGTTGATTCAACTAGTTCTCATATTTCTTGCTTAAGCTTACAAGCCGAACCACCATGAAAAGGGTTCGGCTTGTATGTGTTCTCTAAGCTGCTATTTATTTTAAACGTCTAAATTCTTCACGTACTGAGCATTATCTTGAATAAAGTTACGACGAGGTTCTACTTTATCTCCCATTAATATCTCAAATACTTCATCAGCTTCCATTGCATCTTGCAAGCTAACCTGAAGCATTGTACGCGTTTCAGGGTCCATTGTCGTCTCCCACAATTGTTCAGAGTTCATCTCGCCTAGACCCTTGTAGCGTTGTAAGCTAGGCTTAGGCTGCTTAGATAACTGAGACAATGTAGCTTCCATCTCTTTTTCATTAAAGGCATAATGAATAGCTTTCCCTTGCTGAATTTTATATAGAGGTGGTTGAGCTATATAAATATATCCGTATTCAAGCAATGGGCGCATGTAGCGATAGAAGAACGTCAATAGAAGCGTTCTGATATGCGCACCGTCAACATCTGCATCTGTCATAATCACAATCTTATGGTATCTTGCTTTAGAAATATCAAACTCTTCCCCGATACCAGTGCCGAGCGCTGTAATAATGGAACGAACCTCGTTGTTTGATAAAATCTTATCTAAACGAGCTTTTTCAACGTTAATAATTTTACCTCGAAGAGGAAGGATGGCTTGGTAATGACGATCTCTTCCCTGTTTAGCAGATCCTCCCGCTGAGTCACCCTCTACCACATATAATTCACTGATTTTTGCATCCTTAGAAGAACAATCAGCTAGCTTACCTGGTAAATTAGATATTTCTAACGCACTTTTACGTCTTGTTAATTCACGTGCCTTCTTGGCAGCCGATCGTGCTCTTGAAGCCATTAATCCCTTTTCAACAATCATCTTCGCTGAGTCAGGGTTTTCAAATAAAAACTTAGAGAAGTACTCATTGAAGATATTATCCGTCACGGTACGAGCTTCACTATTCCCTAGTTTCGTCTTTGTTTGTCCCTCAAATTGAGGATCTGGATGTTTAATGGAAATAATAGCTGTGAGACCTTCACGAACATCATCACCTGTTAAGTTTGGATCATTCTCTTTGAACATTTGATTTCGACGAGCATAATCATTTATAGCCCTTGTAAGCGCCGTTTTAAAGCCAGATTCATGCGTACCGCCTTCATAGGTGTTGATGTTATTGGCAAAGGAGTAAATGTTACTTACAAAGCCATCGTTGTACTGTAAGGCGACTTCTACACTAATGTCTTCACTTTCATTCTCAACATAGAAAGGCTCATGCAATCCTTCACGTGTTCGGTTTAAATGCTCCACATATGAAACAATTCCACCTTCGTAAAGAAAATCTTTCGCCTCTTGTTCTTCATTACGTTGATCATCAATCGTAATGCGAATCCCTTTATTTAAAAACGCTAACTCACGAAGACGGTTAGCTAACGTATCAAAGTTATATTCTTTCGTTTCAGTGAAAATCTCGTCGTCAGGCATAAAATGAATACGTGTACCGGTTACATCTGTTTCGCCAATGACTTTAAGATCTTCTTGCGGTACACCACGACGGTATTGTTGGTAGTGAATCTTGCCATCTAAGTGCACATATACTTCTAAGCTGCTAGACAGAGCGTTTACTACAGATGCACCAACACCATGAAGGCCACCTGAAACCTTATAACCGCCACCGCCGAATTTACCTCCTGCGTGTAGCACCGTTAAAATTACCTCAACTGCTGGACGGTTCGCTTTTTTATGCATACCAACAGGAATTCCACGTCCGTTGTCCGTTACGGTAATACTGTTATCTTTCTCAATTGTAACAGTGATGTGATCGCAATACCCAGCTAGTGCTTCATCAATACTGTTATCAACAATTTCCCACACAAGGTGATGAAGTCCTTTTTCATTTGTAGAACCAATATACATTCCTGGACGCTTACGAACAGCTTCTAATCCTTCAAGCACCTGAATCTGACTTTCATCATACGCTTGTTGATTTGGTAGATTTTCTTCCATCATCAGTCATTCACCTACATTTCTTTCCCTAGGTTATATTCTTTCGTTCCCATGGATCATTCTGCAAAGTCTTCGATATTGTTCAATGTTGAAGTCATGTTGGCACGTTTCTTAAGAGTAAAGACAGAAAGTGGACTGAAGTAAATATAGTCTTTCGTTACGACAATTGACTTTGCCTCTGCATTTGGAGATTCAAAGACTCTTTGGTTCAGTCGCTGGTTCTGAATCATTTCTTCAACTATAGAAGACGAAGTCAGCAACTCATAGTCAATTATGGATATAACGTCCCCTGATTCAATGACATGATCTTCACCAATATGAATAAACAAAGTTCCACCTCAATTCGGCCTAGTTACGCTACCTTCTTGAACGTAAAAAACGTCCGCTTTTCGTAGAGTTTCGTGCTCAATGCCATCCACGCTCGTTGTAGATACAAACGTTTGGACTTTTCCTTGAATGGTATGCAATAGATGGGATTGTCTATAATCATCTAATTCACTTAAAACATCATCTAACAGCAAAATTGGATACTCTCCAACTTCACTGTGGATCAACTCAATTTCAGCCAGTTTTAGAGAAAGGGCTGTTGTCCGTTGCTGACCCTGAGAACCATAAGTTTGAACGTCTTTACCATTTACATAAAAAATTAAATCATCACGGTGCGGCCCAATTAAAGTAGTACCCCGCTCCAATTCGCGCTTTTCAATGTCTTGAAATTTATCTTGAAATACCCTTACAAGCATAGACAAATCCATATCTTTTGATACTTCTGCTGTAGGATTATACTCAATTTCAAGCTTTTCTAGCTGTCGACTAATTCCTTCATGTATTGGCATGGCCCAATCCCGTAGGAGACCTAAAAACTTAAATCGTCTTTGAACAATCGTTGCAGCGTGCTCTATAAGTTGATCAGTTAAGATTCGCAACATCGTTAAATCGGGATTTTGTTTGCGTTGGTATTCCTTCAATAAATGATTTCGTTGCTTTAAAATCTTTTGATACTGTCCCAAATGATAAATATAAGCAGGCTGAATCTGTCCAATTTCCATGTCTATAAAACGACGACGAACCTGAGGATTCCCTTTTACAAGGTTTAGATCTTCAGGTGCAAACATGACAATATTTAATGCGCCTATATAATCGCTTAAACGTTTTTGCTCAAGATGGTTAAGCTTTGCCTTTTTCCCTTTTGTAGACGTTACAATTTCTAAAGGGAAATGCCGCTTCCGCTTAAACACACTCCCTTTAATTTTAGCATATTCTTGGTCCCACATGATAAGTTCTTTATCGCGAGGGGTTCGATGGGATTTCGCAAAAGCCAAAACGTATATAGCTTCCATAAGATTTGTTTTACCTTGAGCATTCTCGCCGATAATAACGTTAACCTTATCATCGAACGTTATATCTAAATGCTCGTAATTACGGTAGTGTTTTAAAGTTAGTTGTTCTAAATGCATAGGGAGTCCCCTTCAACTTAATTGGGAAATTAAGATTCTGATACAACCTTAAAGGTACCTACACCTTCAACTTCTACAAGATCTCCAAAAGATAATTTTTTACCACGACGATCTTCTCTTTCTCCATTAACAAAAACTGGGTACTCAGACAAGAACCATTTTGCCATTCCACCGGTTTCAATGACGTTTGCAATCTGTAAAAATTTCCCTAAAGGAATCATATCAGTTTCTATTTCAATTGATTCATACATGTATTTTTCACCCTAATTCCAGACTTGACCTTCTACCTATTTTACTAAAGATTTGTCCATAAGAAAAGCAAGGGATGACATCCCTTGCTTTTTATTTCTAGAATCAGTAGAAATCAGTAAGTTCTAACAGGTAAAATCAATTGCAATATTTGATCATTTTCATTAGGGCGAATTAAAAATGGGCGCATAGCTCCAGTGAATTGAATATTTACTTTTTCACAGTCGACTACTTTCAATGCATCCATCATATACTTTGCACTAAAGGAGATCTTAAGATCTTCCCCTTCTAAAGATTCAGCTGTTACTTCTTCTACAACATTACCTACCTCAGGAGAGTTACTTGTAATTTCCACTCGGTTATTTTCTTTGGTTGAAAGTTTAACAACACTATTGCGGTTCTCCTTAGCTAAGAGAGAAGCGCGGTCAATGGATTGTAGTAACTCTTTGGTATCAATGTAAACCGTTGTTTTTACTTCATCTGGAATTAAACGTGATGTTTCAGGATAATTGCCATCTAATAAGCGTGAAAGGAAATAAAGATGCTTCGTACGGAATAAAATTTGATTTTCTGTAACGCTAATTTCAATGGTTTCTTGAGAATCATCAAGAATTTTATTAAGTTCTGTCAAACTCTTACCAGGAATAACAACATTCTCAAATGATAACGGCTGAACATTGTTCCCCATAGGGATTTTTCTTGAAGCAAGACGATGACTATCTGTAGCAATAAAGTATAGGTCATCACTTTCCACCTTCATGTTTACACCTGTCAAGATGGGGCGTGTTTCTGAGGTGGACACCGCAAAGACCGTTTGTCGAATTAAGTCTTTTAGTAAATCGATAGGAACTTCAAAACTTTGGTTTGTTTGAATTTGTGGTAAATGCGGGTATTCTTCTGCGTCTTGGCCATTTAAGTGAAACTCTGCACTACCTGATCGAATATTTACGTTAAAGTGATCATCTACTTCTATTTCAACTGTTTGTTGAGGTAACTTTTTAACGATATCTGGGAAGTACTTAGCTTGTAAAACAATGCTACCAGGTTCAATGTTTTCAACTAGTACGATCCCATCTTCCTCTACTGGAATAAAGGACTCAATGGTTACATCAGAGTCACTTCCTGTCAGTTTAACTCCGTATTCTGTCGCTTCTACTTTCATTCCTGTAAGAATAGGAATAGTGGTTCTAGAAGAGATGGCTTTCATAACATCTTGGACGCTATTCATTAATTGATCGCGTTGTATTGTAAATCTCATGAATCAAATCCTCCTAAATGGAATTCCATTAGTTATATTTATATTATAAAAAAGGTCGTAGTAGTCGTAAGGGCTGTGAATATGTGTATAAGTGTAACTGACCCCATGAAACTAGGGATATCCACATGTGGATAGATTGTGCGTAACTTTAAGGACAACTTATAAGACTATCCACAGCTCATTTTTACGATTTTAGTGTTTCCTTTAACTCTTCTAAGTCTTTTTGTAATTGTTGATCTTGACTAAGCATCTTAGAAATTTTCTCATGAGCATGAATCACTGTCGTATGATCACGCCCTCCAAACTCTTCTCCAATTTTCGGTAGTGAATAATCGGTCATTTCTCTTGATAGGTACATGGCGATTTGTCTTGGATAAGCAATTGTTTTGGTTCGCTTTTTAGCTGCAAAGTCATCTAGTTTAATACTATATTTTTCAGCTACAACTTCTTGTATAGACTGGATTGTAATTATTTTTGGCTTAGAGCTTGGAATAATGTCTTTCAAAGCTTCAGCTGCTAATGAAGCATCAATATCTCGATTAATGAGAGAAGAGTACGCTACAACACGTATGAGAGCTCCTTCTAATTCCCGGATATTTGTATCAATTTGATTCGCAATATAAAGCATTACCTCATTTGGAATATCTAGACCTTCGGCTTTGGCCTTCTTACGCAAAATAGCAATACGTGTTTCTAAATCTGGCGGGGTAATATCAGTAATGAGTCCCCATTCAAACCGAGAACGCAAACGGTCCTCTAAAGTCGGAATCTCTTTAGGTGGTCGGTCACTAGATATGACAATTTGTTTGTTTTCTTCGTGAAGTGTATTAAAAGTGTGGAAGAATTCCTCTTGTGTTTGTTCTTTTCCAGCTAAGAATTGAATATCATCAATTAGTAGCACGTCTACATTGCGGTACTTGTTACGAAAGTTAACTGCTTTATTGTCTCTAATAGAATTAATAAATTCATTTGTGAATTTCTCGGAAGAAAGATAAACGACTTTGGCTGAAGGGTTATGATCAAGAACATAATGTCCAATCGCATGCATTAAGTGTGTTTTTCCTAACCCCACACCTCCATAAATAAATAGCGGATTGTATGCTCTAGCTGGTGCTTCTGCTACAGCTAGTGAAGCTGCATGGGCAAACCGATTTCCTGAACCAATAACGAAAGTATCAAAAGTATATTTAGAATTGAGCATACTTTGAGGAGATTCCTCTTGCTCATTTTGCTGCATATTTTGTACTTGTTTCATCGCTGGTTTTACATCATCAGGAGTTACATCTTTAGCCTCTGGAATAATAAATTTTGTTTGCAGTTGAGCTCCTGTAACTTCAAATAAAGCATCGGATATTAACTTAGAATAGCGACTTTCGAGCCAATCCCTAGCAAATTCATTGGGTGCTACGATTATGAGCGTATCATCTTTAAGAGAGTCAGCTTTTGTACTTTTTAACCAAGTCTCAAAGCTGGGTTTACTTATTTTTTCTTCTATTTTCGCGAGCGTATTATCCCAAAGCTCGTTGATATTTTCCAACAAATTTCACCCCTTTCGAGCATAAAAATAGTAAAGAAGAGTTTATGAAACAAAAAACCTCACGTATCCTACCTTTCTTGGTATATATACATAAAGAAAGGAGATCCGGAGGTGGGTTGTACAACTTTTGTGCAATCTTTAGGACTTATAATTCTGTGGAAGCATAACTGTTACTATAACAGTCTGCAGTAAACTTATAAGCACAATCCACAATATTGTTGATAAGTAAGTGCACACCATTGTGAATAGATGTCCACAACTTATCCACAGTCTGTGGAAAAGAATTTTTGGTGTGTTTGGTTGTTCATTACTAAAACACAAATATAATACCAAATAAATCCCCGAGTTGCAATGGTTTTTGGTTGGTTATCCACACTGTCTACTGCTTGTAGATAATATTTATCCACAACACTATATTTTGTGATTAACTTGTCGATAATTGGTGTGGATAGTCGAAAAATCGTTAATAAAGTTATTCACAGACAAAGTGTACAGAAAATATTGCCCTGATTAAACACGATATTTAACGTGTAATGGATAGCTATTGTTCTTCGTTAAATTGGTTGATGTAATTGTCGGGTTTACAGAAGAAGTTTAATTAAAATTGGTTTAGGGTGGAGTGAGATATCTGGAGAAAACGGATCCTGGGGAATACCTTGTTCATGTGAACATTACGAAGTGAAACATAAGTAATACTTAAAAAATACAAAAAGGTTATAATGAGCATTAAAGGTGACATGACTTGAGTATGCGTTCTAAGGATAGGTTGCATTCGTTAGAAACCTAAAAAGAAAGTTGACTTTTTATGCCTATCCTTCTTATAATGAATTGGACTGTCTTTTTAGTTTTTGAATTTATTCAATCCTCAGGGAGGTGTCTATACAATGAAACGTACATTTCAACCAAATAACCGTAAACGTAAAAAAGTGCACGGCTTCCGTAATCGTATGAGTTCTGCAAACGGACGTAAAGTACTAGCGCGCCGTCGTCGCAAAGGTAGAAAAACATTATCTGCATAGGCCACTGAACATATGTCAGTGGTCTTTTTTCTAGTTTGAACGTAAATAAAACGTATTCCTCACTAAACCATTAATAGTGGTGCTGATCTAATATTTCTTTAAGAAAATGCTGTTTCGTATGATATAACTTTTTTCTGTAGGGGATATGCTGTAAGCAGGGGGAATACGTTTTTTATGTTGAGAATAAAAGAAGAAACGACATATGATGGTCATAACTTATTTACTAGCGACTTTGCACATCTCGACGATTGAAAACTCGTGTATCTAAAGGCGCACTACGCTTTTTTTTAAGAGTGAGGATGAAATTATGAAGAAACAATACCGCATTAAAAAAAATGAAGAATTTCAGCATGTTTTTAAAAAGGGTTCTTCATTTGCTAATAGACAACTGGTGCTCTACTACGTAAAAAAAGAGGAACAACCTCACTTCCGAATTGGCCTTTCAGTAAGCAAAAAGATCGGAAACGCCGTTATGAGAAATCAAATAAAGCGTTACTTGAGACAAGCCTTTCTTGAACTTGAGCCACGAATGGAGCAAAATTACGATATAGTTGTCATTGCTAGAAAGCCAACAAATCAAATGAACTTCCAAGAGATCAAGAAAAGTTTGTCTCACGTTTTAAAGAAAACAAATCTTTTAGCGAAATCAGTAAAAGCTTAAGATTTGATATAGAAGCTTGCCAGTCACTAATGATAGAATACATGTATTACTGGAATATTACCGTTTGGGATAATAAGGAGGAAGAAACGTTGCGAAAGAAGGTCCTTTTTTTATTAACTCTGACAGGACTTCTTGTTGTACTATCAGGTTGTACTCAAATTGATCAAAACATTACATCTGAAAGTACAGGATTTTGGAATGAGTATTTCGTCTATCCACTGTCATTGTTAATTAAGTATTTCGCAGGCTTGTTTAGTGAAAGCTACGGTTTATCTATTGTAGTTGTAACACTGATCATTCGCTTGATTCTGTTGCCGTTAAACGTAAAACAGTTAAAAAGCTCTAAAGCTATGCAGGAAATACAACCACAGTTACAAGAGCTAAGACAAAAGTATAGCTCAAAAGATCAGAAAACACAGCAACAGCTACAACAAGAAACAATGCAATTGTTCCAGAAAAATGGGGTTAACCCGTTAGCTGGTTGTTTCCCAATTCTTTTACAAATGCCGATCTTAATTGCTTTTTATCATGCAATTGTTCGTACCCAGGAAATTGAAACACATAGTTTCCTATGGTTTGAATTAGGTGCACCAGATCCATTCTTCATTATGCCACTCGTTGCTGCAGCAACAACATTTATTCAGCAAAAGTTAATGATGGCTGGCACTATGGATCAGAACCCGCAAATGAAAATGATGCTTTACATTATGCCGGTTATGATTGGTATTTTTGCATTAAACTTCCCAGCCGCACTAGCACTTTACTGGGTAGTAGGTAACTTATTTATGATTGCACAAACTGTTTTTATTCGTAAGCCAATGATGAAGGATACAGAAACAGAGGGAGCGAAGTAAGTGAGACAAGTAACTGCTACTGGACAAACAGTTGAGGACGCGGTCCGTTCAGCGTTAGAGCAGTTAAACACCTCGAGGGACCAAGTTAATGTAGAAATAATTGACGAAGGCAAAAAAGGATTCTTCGGTGTGTTTGGTGCTAAGAAAGCTATTGTAAAGGTTATGATGATAACTACTAAAGAAGAAACGGTTTCAACCGCACCAGAACCAACTGAAGAACCTGTTGACCAAAAAGAAAGTACAGAAGATCAAGAAAGTTATAGTGTAGCTGAAGAACAGGTGAAAAAAACATCTGATGTGGAAGATGCAATTGAGGCAACGAAAGAGTATTTAGAGCAAGTCGGTAACCAAATGGGAGCTCCGATCCATGTAACCGTTCAGAAAAAGAGTAAAGAAGTTATATTTGAGCTTAAAGGGGATAAAATTGCTTTACTCATTGGTAAACGGGGTCAAACACTAAATGCTTTGCAGTCGTTAGCTCAGTTGGTCATAAACAAAGATGGTCATCAGTATCTTACAGCAATGGTAGATGCTGAAGGATATAGAGAAAGAAGGAAAGAGACACTTTCAGGTTTAGCAAGTCGTTTGGCTGACAAAGCCGTTCGAACGAAGACTGAGATTGCGCTTGAATCAATGCCTTCTTATGAGAGAAAAATTATTCACGCTGCTCTTCAGCATAACAAACAAGTTTCGACGTACTCTGATGGTTCAGAACCGCATCGTCATGTTGTGATTAAACCCGAATAACGTTTAAGATGCCCCTGGTCGAGGACCGGGGGCATTTCTTGTGATTGAGTCGGATGACGTGTGACAATGAAAAGAGGGGAAATGAGCGATATAAATTATCCACATGTGGATAACGCTCTGCCTATACAAATAGTTTGAAGTAAAAGCTTTTCAAAGAATTGTGTTATGTGCTAATCTAATAAGTTAGTGACTATATAAATCAAACAATTGTGGATAAAATATAATTAAGATGAGGAAAGAGGTGAGAGCATGGACACAGATACTATAAGTGCGATATCGACCCCCGTTGGGGAAGGAGCGATCGCTATTGTTCGTTTAAGTGGTCCAGAAGCGGTTTCCTTAGCTAACGGAATGTTTCAGGGTAAAGATTTAAACCAGGTTGACACTCATACGATTCATTATGGAAAGTTACTGGACCCTAAAACGAATGAAATGGTGGAAGAGGTAATGGTTTCTGTCATGCGTGCTCCTAAAACGTTCACTCGTGAAGATATAGTAGAGATCAACTGTCATGGTGGTCTTGTTTCTGTAAACCGTGTTTTAGAGTTAACTTTGTCACAAGGAGCCCGTTTAGCGGAGCCAGGTGAGTTTACTAAGCGTGCTTTTTTAAATGGACGTATCGACTTATCCCAGGCAGAAGCAGTTATGGATTTAATCCGTGCTAAGACTGATCGCGCTATGAACGTAGCTTTAAAGCAAATGGATGGTCGTCTATCCCATTTAATTCAGAAATTAAGACAAGAACTACTTGAGGTATTAGCTCAAGTAGAAGTCAATATTGATTATCCGGAATATGATGACGTTGAAGAAATGACGAACGAATTAATGATTCAGAACACAAGGCAGGTCCACCAAGAGATAGAACGACTGTTAAGAACGGCTAAACAAGGGAAAATACTTCGTGAAGGTCTTGGAACAGCTATCGTTGGTCGTCCGAACGTAGGGAAGTCTTCTTTAATGAACGCATTAGTTCACGAGAATAAAGCGATTGTTACAGAAATTCCTGGAACAACTCGTGATGTCATTGAGGAGTACGTAAACGTAAGAGGAGTTCCACTTCGTCTCATTGACACCGCAGGAATTCGAGAAACAGAAGACTTAGTTGAGAAGATTGGTGTTGAGCGATCTCGCCAAGTTTTACAAGAAGCGGATCTAATTTTGCTTGTCTTAAATAATGGAGACACAATTACGCAAGAAGACAAAAAATTATTTGAAGCGGTTGAAGGCATGGATGTCATTGTTATTGTAAATAAGACAGATTTGCCTCAACAAATAGATATGGATGAATTACGCGAAGTAGCGGGTGATCATCCAATTGTATCGACGTCGTTAATTGAAGAGCAAGGTATTGATCAATTAGAAACATCTATATCAGATATTTTCTTTGAAGGAGATATTGATACTGGTGATATGACCTACCTTTCAAATGTTCGCCACGTCCAACTGCTAAATCAAGCTAAAGAAACGTTAGAAGATGCAATGGATGGAATGAATGCGGGGATGCCGATTGATATGGTTCAAATCGATGTTACCCGAACATGGGAACTTCTTGGTGAAATCGTAGGTGATACGGTTCAAGAAAGCTTAATTGATCAGTTATTCTCTCAGTTTTGTTTAGGAAAATAAAAGTGAGTTAAGGAGAGAGAGTCATGAATACTTTTGATGCAGGACATTATGACGTTATTGTTGTTGGTGCTGGTCATGCAGGTGTAGAAGCTGGGTTAGCAGCTGCCCGTCGCGGAGCGAAGACATTAATGCTAACGTTAAATTTAGATATGATTGCCTTTATGCCTTGTAACCCTTCAATTGGAGGACCGGCAAAAGGTGTCGTCGTTCGTGAAATTGATGCCTTAGGCGGAGAAATGGCCAAAGTAATTGATAAAACGTATATTCAAATGCGTTTATTAAATACAAGAAAAGGCCCAGCTGTGCGTGCTCTTCGTGCCCAAGCTGACAAACATTTATATATTCAAGAAATGAAAAAAGTTATTGAGAATGAACCAAACCTAACGATTCGTCAGGGAATGGTTAAAGAACTTATGGTAGAAGACGGAGTATGTAAAGGTGTCGTAACAGAGACAAAGGCCGCTTATACAGCAGACTCTGTCATTGTGACAACCGGAACATTCATGCGTAGTAAAGTACTCATTGGAGATTTAGCCTATGAGAGTGGGCCTAATAACCAACGTGCTTCTACAGATTTATCTGTTCAACTTGAAGAACTTGGGATTAAGATGGTTCGCTTCAAGACAGGAACTCCAATGCGCGTAAACAGTCATTCAATTGACTATTCAAAAACAGAAATTCAACCAGGGGATGAGGTTCCACGTGCATTCTCCTATGAGACAACAGAGTATATTATGGATCAAATTCCTTGTTGGCTAACGTATACGAATGAATTTACTCATAAGATTATTGATGACAACTTAAGTTCATCTGCAATGTATTCAGGAATGGTGAAAGGTACAGGGCCTCGTTACTGCCCTTCTGTTGAAGACAAAATTGTTCGTTTCCATGATAAACCTCGTCACCAGGTCTTTTTAGAACCTGAAGGTAGAAATACAGAAGAGGTTTATGTACAAGGCCTGTCTACTTCCTTACCTGAAAACGTTCAAAAGCAAATGATTGAGACGGTACCAGGGCTTGAAAAAGCTGAAATCATGCGAGCTGGCTATGCGATTGAGTATGATTCTGTCATCCCAACCCAGCTTTGGCCAACACTCGAATTAAAAGCAGTTGAAGGGTTGTTTACAGCTGGTCAAATAAACGGTACTTCTGGATATGAAGAAGCCGCGGCTCAAGGTTTAATGGCAGGTATTAATGCAGCTTCTAAAGTACTTGGCAAAGAACCGGTTATTCTAGATCGTTCTCAAGCTTATATCGGTGTTCTTATTGATGATTTAGTAACGAAAGGAACGGACGAACCGTATCGTCTTCTTACTTCTCGTGCTGAATACCGCCTTATCCTGCGTCATGATAACGCAGACCTTCGTCTTACGGATATTGGTTACGAAATTGGAATGATCTCTGAAGATCGTTATGCTCGCTTCCAAGATAAAAAACGTATGATTAACGAAGAAATTGAACGTCTAAAAGGAATTACAATTAAAGCAACAGATCAAGTTCAAGAGGTTATTCAACAAGCGGGCGGTTCACCTCTTAAAGATGCAGTTAACGCGTATGATTTACTCAAACGACCAGAAATGAAATTTGAAATGGTCGCAAGTCTCCTTGAAGAGAGAAAGGATCTTCCTGAAGCGGTAGAAGAACAAGTGGAGATCCATACGAAATACGCTGGCTACATTCAAAAGTCAGAACAGCAAATTGAACGTATGCGAAAAATGGAAAACAAGAAGATTCCAGAGGACATTGATTATGATGATATCCATGGTATCGCTTCTGAAGCAAGGGATCGCCTGAAAGAGGTTCGTCCTTTATCGGTAGGTCAGGCTTCGCGTGTCTCTGGTGTGAACCCAGCTGATGTATCAATCTTACTTGTTTATATAGAGCAAGGAAAAATTGCTAAGGTATCTGGAGATGAAGCCTAAGCAGAAAGGACCGGTGTCATGAACAAAGAAACCTTTCTTAAAGCTTTACAAGATCAAGGGATTGAGCTAAATGAGAAACAAAAAAAGCAGTTCCATGATTATTTTGAAGCTCTCGTAGAGTGGAACGAAAAAATGAATCTAACGGCTATTACAGATGAAGAGAGTGTATATTTAAAGCACTTTTACGATTCAATAACAGCAGCTTTTTATTTAGATTTCAATCAACCTTTATCGATATGTGATGTGGGAGCTGGGGCAGGATTCCCTAGTCTCCCTTTAAAAATCGTCTTTCCGCAACTAAAGGTAACGATTGTCGATTCGTTGAAGAAGCGTATTACATTCTTAAATCATTTAGCTACAAAACTAGAACTCGATGATGTCGCTTTCTATCACGATCGTGCTGAAAACTTTGGCAAGAACCAACAGTTTAGAGAACAGTACGATATGGTAACAGCCCGCGCTGTAGCGAGACTATCCGTTTTAAGCGAATTATGTCTGCCTCTCACAAAAGTAGGTGGTAAGTTCGTAGCAATGAAGGGCGCTTCCTTTAAAGATGAATTGGAGGATGCGGCTTTTGCGACAAGTCTTCTTGGTGCTGAACTAGAGAAGCATCACACTTTCTATTTACCTGAAGAGGATAGCGAACGTAATATTGGAATCTATCACAAGCGTCGCAAAACACCTAAGAAATATCCACGTAAAGCGGGTCTTCCTAATAAAAGCCCTTTGACACAATAAGGAATTTGGCATACAAAAATAGTAAACACATGGGTTTTCTGGATAAGAGAGCTCATGTGTTTTTTGTATTTCAATTTAATAGAATCCTTAATTAAAGGTTTTATTTGTAGAGTAGGTAAGAATTCTGTTAATCTATCATAAGCCTTTCATTATAAAAAATATGGAAGGAAACTATTGAATTCCTTCCAACTGTTGAGAGACTCTATGCCTCGATAAGAAAAGTTTTTTGTGAGCAACGCTTATGTGCTCGGTATATAAACGACCTACGAAAATCTTAAATTTCATCGAATTATGTAAGGGAGTTGATGAGTTAGAAGGATTTGTGTCAATAAGTGGAGAATATATACATATTACAAGTAGGAGTAAGAAGCTCTATAGTTGTCTTCTGAGTCAGGAATATTTGAAAAGATTTTCAAGCTCTCCCTGCTCATTTCATAGATTATGTGCTAAAATAATAGATAGAAATATACGATAATAGAAGAAGACTGCTTCTATAAAATCGCAAATGAACGTTATATGCGCGGCAGCCTCCGCTGCAGCGCTTTTTTGCACTTTCAAAATTTTGTCCTTCCTTCCTCAAGGATAAAAGAAGAGAACAATACTTGGATTCTCGCATCTCTATTGAAAAGAGATGTTTTCTATAATGGTTTCTTTTACTGTTTCACGTGAAACATTCCTTAGATGATAACACGAAGGGTACCCATAAAGGGTGAAAGTAGAAAAGGTGGTGTCAAAGGATGAAACACCCATTCAGCCGCTTATTTGGAATAGGGGATAAGTCCGAAGCGGAAGAGAAAGATCAAGAACGACAAGACTATCATCCTGATGAAGTTATTCAATTACCAGTGCACAATATCCAACCAAACCGCTATCAGCCGCGTACAATATTCAACCATGACAAGATTGAAGAATTGGCTCAGACCATCCAAACACATGGTATGATTCAGCCTATTGTTGTTCGCAAGATGCAAGGTGAAGATGCTGGTTATGAATTAATAGCTGGTGAGCGTCGTTGGAGAGCTGTCCAGCATTTAGGGTGGGAGAATGTTTCAGCTATCATTAGAGAAATGGATGAAGCACAAACTGCTTCTGTTGCTCTAATTGAAAATTTACAACGGGAAGAGTTAACGGTTATTGAAGAGGCAATGGCTTATGCTAAGTTGTTAGAAATTCATAACTTAACACAAGAGGCTTTAGCGCAGCGGCTTGGAAAAAGCCAATCGACAATTGCGAATAAATTACGGTTATTGAAGCTGCCAGATGTAGTTCAACAAGCCATTCTTGATAAGAAAATTACAGAACGACACGCCCGTGCTCTTATTGCACTGAAGGATCCTGAGAAACAAGGGCAGTTGTTAGATGAAATTATTGAAAAGTCCCTTAATGTAAAACAAACAGAAGAGAAAATAGCTAAGATGCGTGAAGGGGAACATAAGCCCAAAAAGCGTAAGCCACAGTTAAAAGGGATTAGTAAAGATATGCGCATTGCGATGAACACAATAAAACAATCGCTTACGATGGTCTCCGACACAGGTATTGATCTTGAAACGGATGAAGAAGATTATGATGATTACTATCAAATCACTATTAAGATTCCTAAAAAACAATCATGATGCTAGTACTCCCCATCTTTTGTGACGCACATAAGGTGGGTTTTTTTCACTTAAATTTTGTATCTCTAGAAACAGTAAAGGATCTACAAAGCACTAGTTTAGAGGCTTTAGATTATAATTTTATCTGATTTATTTCATCTTATAAGTTCAAAAGATGATAGAATAAATATGAAAGATTTGACAGATTAGAGGTAGGTGACATCATGGGTAAAGTAATCGCCGTTGCTAATCAAAAAGGCGGTGTGGGAAAGACCACTACAGCTGTTAGTCTAAGTGCTAGCTTAGCTTATTTAAATCACAAGGTTCTATTAGTTGATATCGATCCACAAGGAAACGCAACAAGTGGAGTGGGTATTGAAAAAGCTGATATGGATCAATGTGTTTACAATGTGCTAGTGGAAGACTTAGAAGCGAAGTATGTGAAGGTTCCTACGATGGTGGAAAATTTAGACGCAATACCTGCCACGATTCAGTTAGCAGGTGCAGAAATTGAACTTGTTCCGACGATCTCACGTGAAGTCCGCTTAAAGAAAGCAATTGATTCGGTAAAGGATGAATATGATTACGTTATTATTGACTGCCCTCCATCCTTAGGGTTACTGACGATCAATGCTTTGACGGCTTCAGATGCTGTTTTAATACCTGTCCAATGTGAGTACTATGCATTAGAAGGATTGAGTCAGCTGTTAAATACTGTACGCCTCGTGCAGAAGCACTTGAATAAGCAACTTATGATCGAAGGCGTATTACTTACAATGCTAGATGCCCGTACCAATTTAGGAATACAAGTTATTGATGAAGTTAAGAAGTACTTTCAAGACAAAGTGTATGGATCTGTTATACCTCGTAACGTTCGTTTAGGTGAAGCTCCAAGTCATGGACAACCCATTATTCTTTACGATCCAAAATCCCGTGGCGCTGAAGTTTACTTAGAATTAGCAAAGGAAGTGATGACGAATGGCCAGAGGGTTAGGTAAGGGACTAGGCTCCTTCTTTCCGGAAGTAGAAGTAACAGAAGAGGAAAAGGTACAAGAAGTTTCTGTTCAAGAATGTCGCCCGAATCCTTATCAGCCAAGAAAGGTTTTTGATCCAAAAGCGATTGAGGAACTGAAAGAATCAATTCTCCAATATGGAATTCTTCAACCCATTATTGTACGGAAAAGTATAAAAGGATATGACATTGTAGTAGGAGAAAGACGATATAGGGCAGCAACAGAAGCGGGTCTCGGTACTGTTCCTGCTGTCATTCGTGATCTTTCCGAACAAAATATGATGGAATTGGCTTTACTTGAAAATCTTCAGCGAGAGGACCTCACGCCGATTGAAGAGGCACAAGCCTATTCAAACTTAATGAAAGAGCTAAATTTAACGCAGGAACAGTTAGCAAAACGTCTTGGGAAAAGTCGTCCTCACATTGCGAATTTAGTTCGTCTTTTGTCGCTTCCTAAACCTGTTGGAGAGCTTATTAATAACGGAGAACTTTCTATGGGACAAGGGAGAGCTTTGTTAGGGTTGAAGGATAAAAATCAACTCTTACCTCTCGTTGAAAAGATTCGAAAAGAAGGATTAAATGTACGTCAGGTAGAGCAGTACATTATTCAATTAAATGAAAAGAACATGCAAAAAAATAAGAAGAAAAAAGTAAAAAAAGATATCTTCATTCAAGAGAGGGAATCCCTTCTTCAAGAGCGATTAGGAACAGGGGTCACCATTCAAAAAGGGAAACGAAAAGGAAAAATTGAAATTGAATTTTTCTCTGAAGAGGACCTGGATCGAATTCTACACTACTTTGAAGAATAGAGACTCATACCTGATGCTTGTTCATGCAAGCATCAGGCTTTTTTCATATCTTAAGCAGATGTTTACCAACCTGTTTCACATGAAACATGGCTATGCTTGTTGGAGGAAAATGATAGATGATTTTATTTGGCACACTTGTAAATGGCATTGGTATTTTAATAGGGAGTTTAATAGGGTTATTTTTTCATAAAATACCTGAAAAAACGAAAGAAACAACTATGAATGGTATTGGGTTAGCTGTAACCCTCATTGGTTTACGAATGGCAATAGAAACAGACCAAATTATTGTCATGCTACTTAGTTTACTGTTTGGAGCTTTTGCCGGAGAATGGCTTCAACTTGAGGAACGGTTTGAGAAACTTGGTGCTTTCTTAGAGTTAAAGTTCAGTAAAGGTAAACAATCATCTGTATCAGAAGGTTTTATAACTGCCTCCTTAATTTTTGTTATTGGGGCAATGGCTGTTGTAGGAGCTCTTGATAGTGGAATAAGGGGAGACCACGACGTATTAGTCACAAAAGCAATTATAGATTCATTTGTTGCCCTCGTTTTAACGACGACATTAGGATGGGGAGTCATGCTTTCAGTTATCCCGGTTCTCTTATACGAGGGAGGAATCACGCTGTTATCTACTCAAATTCACAATTGGATACCTCAAGATTTTATGGATGTCTTTATTGTTGAAATGACAGCTACTGGCGGAATTTTAATCGTTGCAATCGGACTCAATATACTTCATATAACGAAAATACGCGTGGCCAATTTGTTGCCAAGTTTACTGTTTATTGGCTTCATCCTTTATGGCTGGTTGGAGTTAGGGGTATGACTTTTAGAAAAATGGACCGCTTTTAGTTATAAGAGCGTAAGCTGCTTCGGTAGATCTTTCCCTTTCCGCGGCCTTGCAAAGAAACAAAGCATAAAAAAGAGCAAAAACCCGAGAAGGTTTTTGCTCTTTTTTATGGATTCTATTCCTTAATCGGTAACCAGCGTTTTCTTTTTGTTGTGAGAGGATCAGTAGGAATAGTCTTTGAGATCTCAGCCTTCCCCATATCCTCATCAAAGGTTTGAAGTGCTTTGGCCATTTTTTTAGCCATTTGCATGACAATATTTAAGCGTGTGTTCTGCAAAACAAAATACTCCATAAAACCACTAACATTCACTACGCCTGTAAGGTGAATCTCTCCTACATCAGGGAGTTGTTTCTTTACGGCTGCCCCTGGTTTCACAGGTCCTTGACCTAAAATAATATTCCCAACAGATGATAATTTACCTAAACATGCATCGATCCCTATAATGTATGGACGATGATAGCGTTTTTGAATCAATTCAAGCTTTTCATTCAGGTTAACGGCATGAACAGGTTCATTAAGTGTTCCGTACACGTGAATACGTTGAAGATGACTCTCTTCTAGGAGTGTCCCAATTAAGGGACCGAGAGAATCACCAGTAGAACGGTCAGTACCAATACAGACAATGACAATTTCTCGATTAGCGGGCACCCACTCTTTAAGTGTTTGAGTTACCCCTAACATTAACTGCTCATCTTCAAAATGGTAGCGATGTTCTGTTTTCTGAGAAAAAAGTCTTTGCTTTAGATTCATAGCTTTTCCTCCGTAGTCATATTGTTATTAGTATACAGCGATTTATCGATTTCTATACATAGACGAAGAAAGAAGGTAGGAGGAAAAAATATGATTCGATCTGGTATGAAATGGATGTTTTTGATCATTGGGACTATGATTGGAGCAGGATACGCTTCAGGTAGGGAGTTATGGCAGTTTTTTGGTCATGAGAGTGGACTGGCCATTCTGATATTTACCATACTCTTTACAATTTCCTGTTACGTAATCTTGAGGATTAGTTTCGAGAAGAAGTCGAAGCATTACCTTCCTGTTCTTCGTACAATCGTAGGCGATCACTTAACTCTTCTGTACGATGGAATGATCATTCTTTACCTTTTCACTACAACTGTTATTATGCTAGCTGGAAGTGGAGCTACATGGCAGGCATTCCATTTTTCTTATTGGTTAGGAATCATTGCTATTATTGTTCCTCTTATTCTAGTGTTTGTGTGGGATATCAAAGGAATCTTATCTATGAATAGTATTATCTTGCCTTTGCTAATAGGGGGCCTATTGTATGTGTTGATTTTATTCTCCGTTCAGCAAGAACTCTCTATGTTTTCTCATTTTGGAGAACAGAGTAACTGGCCGGCAGCTTTCCCTTTTACTGCACTTAACATTCTTCCTCTTATTGCAGTTCTAGGTGCGGTAGGAAGTGAAGTTCGCTATAAGGGAGAAATATGGATTGCAAGTATTGGGAGTGGTCTTGTGCTAGGCTCTATATCATTTATTTACAATAGTAGTCTTATTCAGATAGCGGATGATATTTTACTTTATGAAATTCCCTTGTTTGCTATCCTTAAACATTACCCTTATGAGATGTTTCTCTTTATATCTTTTCTGTTATGGATTGCCATTTTTACAACGGCAGCATCTGGTGTTCTTGGATTAATTACAAGGTTTAGAAATCGATTGAAAGGGCCGCTTTGGCTTTTGGCTGCGATTACGCTGTTTCTTATGCTTCCTCTAACTAGTATTGGTTTTTCCACATTGATAAAGTATTTATATCCACTGTATGGTTTGTTAAACCTTTATGTGCTTTCGGCAATTTTGCTATACCCCTTTTTAAATCGATACAAAATCAGTTGAAAAGCTGATACAATAGTTTATTATGAAGGTTTAATGGGGGAGGGAACATAGCACATTGTGGAATTGGTTACAAGGTAAATGGACGAGCTCTGTTGATTATGTAACTGGGCCAGATTTATGGGTGATGCTTGGTAAAGGCGTTTTAAATATAATCGTCATATTACTACTTTCTTATTTTATTATTAAGTTTGGTAAACAAGTCATTCAAAACATTTTTAAACGAAGAAGAAAAGGTCCTTTTAAAATTACTCAACGGCGTGAGCTTACCCTCGTAAAGCTATTGGAAAATACGCTCACATATATGGTTTATTTCACCGCAGCGATCATGGTTTTAGACACCATTAGTATTGATGTGAGAACTTTGCTAGCTGGTGCGGGAATCGCTGGATTGGCTATTGGTTTCGGAGCCCAAAACCTGGTGAAAGACATCATTACTGGATTCTTTATTATCTTTGAAGATCAATTTTCAGTAGGTGACTATGTTCAAACGTCAAGCTCAGAAGGATTTGTTGAAGAGATCGGACTTCGCACAACGAAAATTAAACACTGGACAGGCAAACTCCACATTATACCGAATGGCAGTATTAATGAAGTCACGAATTTCTCGGTTCACAACAGTATAGCTGTCGTTGATGTCAGCATTGCTTATGAGGGAGACATTATACGAGCGGAAGCGGTTATAGAAGACTTGCTCCAAGAGTTACCTAAGCGGTACCAGGAGTTAAGAGGTACACCTGAACTTCTCGGCGTACAAAGTTTAGGATCATCTGATGTTGTGCTAAGAATTATAGCTGAGACAGATCCAATGGAGCATTGGCCAATTGCTCGTATGCTTCGCAAGGAATTGAAGAACAGGTTAGACGAACAAGGAATTGAAATACCGTTCCCTCGTTTAGTTATGTATTCTAGGCAAGAAGAACAGGAAGTCGTTGAGACAACATCGTAAGGAGGATCACAAATGGCAGATCAACTATATTCTTTAAACGATATTGTTCAGATGAAGAAGTCGCACCCATGCGGTGAGAATAGATGGAAGATTATTCGTTTAGGGGCAGATATACGCATAAAATGCGAAGGGTGCGGGCATAGTGTCCTCATACCAAGAAGACGCTTTGAAAGCAAGATGAAGAAGGTCCTTGAGAAACACGAAGCAAAGGAAGACTAAGAGTTCATAAAGAGCTTCTGAAGGTTGTTTCACGATAATCCTTGTATATGTTATGTTGTATACTAGAAAATCAAAAACCATCATTAGTGAATACCTGAAAAAATAAAAATTACGAGTGTATAAATGGAAAAACAAGGGCGAATTTCCCCTTGTTTTTCTAATGTGCTTACTTGTCATATGTATAGACGAGCAATATAATTGGGTTACTGCAGACGTTCATATGGACGGTAATCCTTAAGGAGTGGAAAGTTAATGTCATTAACAACAGGAATTGTAGGTTTGCCTAACGTTGGGAAATCAACTCTATTCAATGCAATTACGCAGGCAGGTGCAGAGTCGGCCAACTACCCGTTCTGTACGATTGATCCTAACGTTGGTATTGTTGAAGTTCCAGATGAAAGATTAGAAAAACTTACAGAATTAGTGAATCCTAAGAAAACAGTCCCTACGGCATTCGAATTTACAGATATCGCAGGTATTGTGAAGGGTGCAAGTAAAGGTGAAGGGTTAGGAAACCAATTCCTATCTCATATTCGCCAAGTAGATGCGATCAGCCACGTTGTCCGTTGTTTCCAAGATGATAACATCACACACGTTTCTGGTGGAGTAGATCCAATTGCGGATATTGAAACCATCAATTTAGAATTAATCTTGGCTGACTTAGAGACAGTCAATAAGCGTCTTGATCGAGTTGCTAAAATGGCACGCCAGAAAGATAAAGAGGCTCTTGCAGAACAAGCTGTTCTTGAAAAGATTAAAGAAGGTCTTGAAGAAGAAGTGCCAGCAAGAGCTTTGGAATATAGTGATGATCAACAAAAAATCGTTAAAGGACTTCATTTACTAACATCTAAGCCTGTTTTATATGTGGCTAATGTTGGAGAAGATGAAATTGCAGACCCAAGCGGCAACGAACATGTACAAGCTGTACGTGAGTTTGCTGAAAAAGAGAATGCACAAGTAATTGTTGTTTGTGCAAAGATTGAGTCTGAAATTGCTGAGCTTGAAGGAGAAGAAAAACAAGAATTCTTAGATGATCTAGGCATTGCAGAGTCAGGTCTTGATCAGCTTATCAAAGCGTCTTATAATCTTCTTGGTTTAGCTACGTACTTCACAGCGGGTGAGCAAGAAGTTCGTGCTTGGACCTTTAAAGAAGGAATGACAGCTCCTCAAGCGGCAGGAATCATTCACAGTGACTTTGAAAGAGGGTTTATCCGTGCTGAGACGGTGGCTTATGATGACCTTGTAGAGGCTGGTAAAATGTCAGTCGCAAAAGAAAATGGTAAAGTTCGTTTAGAGGGCAAAGAATATTTAGTTAAAGATGGAGATGTCATTCATTTCCGCTTTAATGTATAAGCGTAAAATTGGAAACTTGGTTGTGCTTTTTTATTAACTTTGATATAATACAACATTGTGAGTAATTGTACGAGAAATTACTCCTTGCCCGTAAAAGGGCCGCTAAGTCCAAAAGGAGGTGAAGTCGGATGAGAAATTACGAGATCATGTATATCATCCGCCCAAACGTAGATGAGGAAACTCAAAAATCAGTAGTAGAGCGTTTCAACAATGTTCTTACTGATAATGGTGCGGAAATTACTGAAACTAAAGAAGTAGGCAAGCGTCGCTTAGCTTATGAAATTAACGATTTCCGTGATGGTTACTACATGGTAATCAAATTCAACGGTGACAGCCAAGCTGTTAACGAATTTGATCGCCTTGCTAAGTATTCTGATGATATTATTCGTCACATCGCTGTACGCGAAGACGATCAATAAGGAGTGGTTCTGTGTTAAATCGTGTCGTTCTTGTCGGCAGATTAACCAAGGATCCCGATTTGCGCTATACACCCAACGGAGTAGCCGTTGCGAACTTTACGATTGCTGTAAACCGCCCGTTTACAAGCCAACAAGGTAGCCGTGATGCAGATTTTATTAACTGTGTCGTGTGGCGTCGTGCCGCAGAGAATCTAGCGAACTTTATGAATAAAGGAAGCTTAGTCGGTGTTGATGGACGTTTACAATCCCGAAGCTTCGATAACCAAGAAGGCAAACGCGTTTTTGTGACGGAAGTTGTTGCTGATAGTGTACAATTCTTAGAGACAAAAGGCTCGTCTTCAGGTGGCGCAGGTTCACAAGGATTCCAACCTAATCAGAACCAATCTGGATATAGTCCAAACAACAATAACAACAATAATAATCAACCTAAACAGGATGACCCATTCGCTGATAATGGGGAACCTATTGATATTTCAGATGACGATTTACCATTTTAATTAAATTATAAGGAGGTTTTCAATTATGGCTCGTCGTGGTCGCGCGAAGCGTAGAAAAGTGTGTTATTTCACAGCAAACGGAATTACACACATCGATTATAAAGATGTTGAACTTCTTAAGCGTTTTGTTTCTGAGCGTGGAAAGATTCTTCCTCGTCGTGTAACAGGAACTTCTGCTAAATACCAACGTAAACTTACAAGAGCGATTAAACGTTCTCGTCAAATGGCATTATTGCCTTACGTTAACGACTAATATTCTTTCGTAAGACTTTTAAAAGCACAGCATATAACGCTGTGCTTTTTTTGCAACAATAAAAACAGTTTACAGAAGGCTCGCTTAATGGCGGGTTTTCTGTAAACTTAGTTTTCCTTTTAACTTTGTGGTTTTATAGTATTCATGTGAAGTAAGAGGTTCAATGAACTTCCGAAAAATTAGAACTTTTGCGTTCTCCTATAAAGCATTGTAAAGTTAACCTTAACAATTGATTTAGTACATAGAACTATGACGACACTACTAATGAACACATACGCGTTTTATGTTAATCTAATTCTATTCAATAGATGGTTTAGAGGAGAGTAAATGAAAATGAAATCTTCAAGTATGTTACGTCAGAGCCTATTGTATGGTGGGGTTTATATCCTCCTCCTTCTACTTACCATTGTCATTCCTGTATTATCTATTTTTTCAATGGTAGTATTAGCTCTGCCTTTTTTCTTGTTTGCTGCTAAACATGGCTGGAAACAATCTTTGTTATTTATAGCGCTATTATCGATTATCTCGATGTTGATTTTAGGGTTTGTAGCGATCCCTGTTACTCTTTCCATAGGAGTAGGTGGAATCTTTTTAGGAGCTGCTCTACACCATGAAAGAAGTCCATATGAAGCATGGGCACAAGGAGCCGTTGGGTACCTCATTGGAATCGTAAGTTTCTATTTAAGTATGATCTTTCTATTTAATTTAAATTTAGTAGAGGCTTTCCAATCGATGCTCGATGAAGCTTTTCAGTCAACTGAGAGCATGGTTTCAGATATGGGGATTTCTGAAGAGCAACTTTCAGTTGTTCAGGCTCAATTTGAAAACCTTCCCTCTATGTTACCAAGCGTCATGGCAATTTCGTCTATAGTCTTCTCGTTTATTACCTTATGGCTTGGGTTTAGAATAAAGAGTAAGATTGAAAAACAAACGTTACGATTTCCGCCGGTCCATCAGTTTACCTTTCCGAAATCAGTATTATGGTACTATTTCATAGCCGTTCTAGTGACTTGGGTATTCCCAACCACAGAAGAGTATATGGGTGTTGTGGCGCAGAATATGTATACGCTCACCGGTTTCTTTATGATTCTACAGGGCCTTTCATATTTGTTTGCCTTGACCCACCACAAAAAACGTTCCAATGCTCTCCCTATAACGGCAGTAGTATTAACTTTACTTTTCCCTTACCTATTAGTGTTTCCGATGCGAATTTTAGGTATAATTGATTTAGGTTTCTCATTAAGAGAACGATTAGGAAAGCAATAAGGATCGACTTTATGTTTAGGAGATGACGGTCATGCCGAATTTCTTTAAAAAACCAAGGTTGAGTAGTCATTTATGGGTGATTTATACATTATCCATTCTTCTATTAGCGCTGATCTTTTATTATGAGTGGAAGCTCGGTTTAGTCATGACCGCACTACTGATCGCTTCTATTTACTATAGCGTTCGAACTGAACAGTTTCTAATTAACGAAACAGAAGAGTATATCTCAACCCTTTCGTACCGGGTGAAAAAAGTGGGTGAAGAAGCCTTAATGGAGATGCCTATAGGGATTGTCCTGTTTAGTGAGGACTATAACATCGAATGGGCTAACCCATATATGAATCACTTTTTTCCTCAGGAAACATTGGTCGGAGAACCTCTTAATCAAATTTCGGACACGCTAGTATCAGCGATTAAAGAAGGAAAGAACGATGTATGGATTTCTATGGACGACTATGAATTGCAAACGGTTGTAAAAAAAGATGAACGATTGTTGTATCTATTTGACCGAACTCAACAAACATTAGTTCAGAATCTATATCAAAATGATCGAACGGTCTTGGCGATTATCTTCCTGGATAACTATGAAGAGATTACACAAGCCATGGATGATACAGCCAAAAGCCATATTAATTCACAAGTTACATCTATTCTTAATCAATGGTCACAAGAAAATGGAGTGTATTTAAAACGCTCCTCGCAAGATAAGTTTTTCGCGGTTTTAAATCACCGTATTCTGAAAAACTTAGAGCGATCTAAATTTGATATCTTGGACGATGTACGTGAACTAATCACAGATAAGAATGTTCCTCTTACACTGAGTTTTGGTATTGGTGTAGGCGAAGCTTCTCTCCCTGACTTAGGTGAGTTGGCCCAGTCTAGTCTCGATTTAGCGCTCGGACGAGGAGGAGACCAAGTAGCGATTAAGGATGAAAATGGGAAGGTTCGTTTCTATGGAGGTAAGACAAATCCAATGGAAAAGCGTACCCGTGTACGTGCACGCGTTATTTCCCATGCCCTGAAGGGACTTGTTCAAGAAGCAGATAAAGTTATTGTAATGGGGCATAAAAACCCTGATATGGACTCAATAGGTGCTTGTATTGGTATCTTGAAAATGGCTCAAGCCAATGATAAAGACGGATTTATTGTATACGATCCAGATGAAGCCAATACAGGAGTTCAACGTTTGTTTGATGAGATTCAAAAAAGTGAACAATTATGGTCGAGGTTTATCGACCCAGAAGAAGCCCATGAGGTTGTGACTAAGAAAACATTAATTGTTGTAGTCGACACCCACAAACCTTCTCTTGTTATTGAAGAGAAACTCTTAAACAAAACAGAACATGTAGTGGTGATTGACCACCACAGAAGAGCGGAAGAGTTCATACAGGATCCTACACTTGTCTATATGGAACCATATGCCTCTTCAACTGCAGAACTGGTAACAGAAATGTTAGAATATCAACCGAAGAAATTAAAGTTGAATATGCTTGAATCTACTGCTCTTTTAGCTGGAATCATAGTAGACACGAAGAGCTTTACGCTCCGTACTGGCTCTAGAACGTTTGATGCCGCCAGTTATTTACGCTCTAAAGGCGCAGATACGGTGCTTGTGCAGAAATTCATGAAAGAAGACTTAGATGTTTATGTGAGACGGAGTAAGCTTATTGAGAGCGCTAAGATTTACCGCGACGGAATTGCCATATCAAAGGCAGGTGAGGGAGACACATTCGGCCCTGTTATCATTGCGCAAGCAGCTGATACATTGCTAACCATGAGTGGAGTTGTAGCCTCATTTGTTATATCCGAACGTTCAGATGGACGGATTGGTATTAGTGCCCGCTCACTAGGTGATGTTAACGTACAGATTTTAATGGAAAGTATGAATGGTGGTGGCCACTTAACCAATGCTGCTACTCAGCTTGACGATACTACAATTGAACAAGCTGAAGAACAACTAAAAGAAATTATAGATGAGTATTTTGAAGGAGGTAATGAATCATGAAGGTAATTTTCACAAAGGATGTAAAAGGTAAAGGTAAAAAAGGCGAAGTAAAGAACGTTTCAGAAGGATATGCTCGTAACTACCTTCTAAAAAATAATTTGGCGGTCGAAGCTACAAAAGGAAATTTAAAAGCCCAAGAAGCAATTGATCACAAAAAAGAAAAAGAAGCTCAAGAAGAACTTGAAGAAGCAAAGCGCCTAAAAGAAACTCTTGAAAATCTTACGGTCGAGCTACAAGCTAAATCAGGTGACAAGGGTAGTTTATTTGGGTCTATTACGAATAAGCAAATTGCTGAAGAACTGAAGAAATCTCATGACATTAAAATTGACAAACGTAAAATAGAGATGGATTCACCAATTCGTTCTCTTGGATATACAAATGTACCTGTTAAACTTCATCATGAGGTAACAGCTACGATTAAAGTTCATGTTTCAGAGAAATAATTAATCCATCCTCTTAACTGAAAAGGGGGAAGATGACTTGAGCGATTTTTTAAATGACCGAACACCGCCCCATAATATAGAGGCCGAGCAGGCGGTGCTCGGCGCTATTTTTTTGGAACCACAATCGATTGCAACAGCAACAGAGCTGCTCCAACCTGAGGATTTTTACCGCGCTAGTCACCAGCGTATATATGAAGCAATGTCCCACCTTTCTGAAAAGGGAGAACCTATCGATTTAGTAACCGTTACTACTTCTCTTTCCAATGCGAAAACACTAGATGAAATTGGTGGTGTTTCGTACCTTAGTGACTTAGCTAACTCAGTCCCAACAGCAGCCAATATTGAATATTACGCTCGAATAGTAGAAGAGAAAGCTATATTGCGTCGTCTCATTAAGACTGCGACAACAATTGTGACGAATGGTTACTCGAACGAAGAGGATATTGAAGGTGTCTTGAATGATGCGGAGAAGTCCATACTAGAAGTAGCTCAGCAGAAAGATTCCGGTAAATTTAAAAATATAAAAGACGTATTAATAGATGTGTATGACAATATTGAGCAACTTCACAATACGTCAGCTGAAGTAACAGGATTACCGACAGGATTTAGAGATCTTGATGGGATGACAGCGGGTTTCCAACGAAATGATCTTATTATCATTGCAGCCCGTCCTTCTGTAGGAAAAACGGCGTTTGCTTTAAATATTGCACAGAACGTTGCCGCTCATACAGATGAGAACGTAGCAATCTTTTCCCTTGAGATGGGAGCAGATCAGCTAGTCATGCGTATGCTTTGTGCGGAAGGAAATATTGATGCTACAAGATTAAGAACAGGTAAGCTTGAAACAGAAGACTGGGGTAAATTGACGATGGCTATGGGTAGCTTATCCAATGCGGGAATATTCATTGATGATACACCTGGTATTCGAGTAAACGAAATTCGCTCCAAATGCAGACGCCTTGCGCAAGAACATGGCCTTGGTATGATTCTTATTGACTATCTTCAGTTGATTCAGGGAAGCGGAAATTCCAAAGAGAATCGTCAGCAAGAGGTATCAGAGATTTCGCGTGCTCTTAAAGGATTAGCCCGAGAACTGAATGTACCTCTTATAGCTCTATCACAGTTATCTCGTGGCGTTGAAGGACGCCAAGATAAACGTCCGATGATGTCTGATATTCGTGAGTCCGGGAGTATTGAGCAGGATGCCGATATTGTAGGTTTCTTATACCGTGATGATTACTACGATCAAGAATCTGAAAAAGAGAATATCATTGAGATTATATTAGCCAAACAGCGTAATGGTCCAGTAGGAACCGTTGAGTTAATGTTTGTGAAGGAATATAACAAATTCGTTGATTTAGAGCACCGTTATGACGAGAGTGATATTCCTCCTGCTTAAAGAGGGTTTCCCACACTTGAATGGGATTCCCTCTTTTTTTATGAGAATAAAAGGGTTTCCAAGCTCCAAAACATTTATTATTACGAACGTATATTAAATTAAAAATGTTAATGTTCGTGTTTTGGTTTGACTTTTCCTTTTCTAGCTGATAAGCTACTCATGTTGTCAATTTTACGGAAATGAAATTCGGCGGAGGTGCCATATATATGTCTTCAGTAGTAGTAGTTGGAACACAATGGGGAGATGAGGGGAAAGGTAAAATTACTGACTTCTTATCCGAGAAAGCAAAAGTTGTCGCACGTTATCAGGGCGGTGACAATGCTGGTCACACGATACAGTTTGAAGGGGAGACGTACAAGCTTCATCTAATCCCTTCAGGTATTTTCTATAATGATAAAGAGTGTGTAATTGGGAACGGTATGGTTATTAACCCAAAAGCACTTGTAAAAGAACTTGCATACTTACACGAACGAAATGTATCAACAAGTAACTTGCGTATTAGCAACCGTGCTCATGTGATTCTTCCTTATCACATTAAATTGGATGCTCTTCAGGAAGAGAGCAAAGGAGATAATAAGATCGGAACAACGAATAAAGGGATTGGACCGGCTTATATGGATAAAGCAGGCCGCATGGGCATTCGCATTGCTGATTTATTAGATGCTGACGCTTTTCGTGAGAAGCTTACGCAAAACTTAATCGAAAAAAATAAGTTTTTCGAAAAAGTGTACGAGTCTGACCCGATGGCAGTCGATGAAATCTTTAATGAGTACTTTGAATATGGTCAACAAATTGCCCAATACGTTTGTGATACTTCTAAACTTCTTAATGATGCGATTGATTCAGATCAGCCTGTGCTATTTGAAGGCGCGCAGGGTGTTATGCTTGATGTTGACCAAGGGACTTACCCGTTTGTAACGTCCTCTAATCCAACAGCAGGTGGTGTAGCCATTGGTTCTGGGGTTGGCCCAACAAAGATCGATCACGTTGTAGGCGTTTCTAAAGCTTATACATCCCGTGTTGGAGATGGTCCTTTCCCGACAGAATTACACGATGAAACAGGCGACCGCATTCGTGAGGTAGGTCGTGAATATGGTACAACTACAGGACGTCCTCGTCGCGTGGGCTGGTTTGACAGTGTTGTAGTCAGTCACGCAAGACGTGTAAGTGGAATAACAGCTTTATCTCTTAACTCCATTGATGTATTAACAGGGATTGATACGCTTAAGATCTGTGTAGCTTATCAGTATAAAGGTGAACGTTTGGAAGAGTATCCAGCAAACCTGAATATCTTAGCTGATTGTGAACCCGTTTATGAGGAAATGCCAGGATGGACAGAAGACATCACAAGTGTGAAAAACTTCGAAGA
Organism: Pontibacillus salipaludis; assembly: GCF_014642405.1. Classification (GTDB taxonomy): domain Bacteria; phylum Bacillota; class Bacilli; order Bacillales; family BH030062; genus Pontibacillus; species Pontibacillus salipaludis. Next base: position 322,712 of record NZ_BMIN01000002.1, on the reverse strand, counting down.
CCTTCCAACAAATGCCCAGCATTATGTAAATAGAGTTTCTGAGCTCACAGGTATCCCTCTGAACGTTTTCTCTGTTGGCCCAGACAGAAACCAGACGAACGTCTTAAAAGATGTCTACGAAGCTTAAATAGCCAAATAGAGCATGTTAGTAATTGGACTGCTATTAATAGTCCTTATTAAGCGTTTAAAACGCCTGGAGTATAACTTATACTCCAGGCGTTTTTTATAGGGTAACCACTCCACAATAGCCCCCTTATACGGAAGCCTTGAGGATGAGAATCTTTTGTATGAATGAGGCCGTTACGGTTGTTAAGTGCTTGGGGTGTCTGGTGAACGACTCGCTTTCCGCAGGCGGCCCCACATGATGTGGGGTCGTTCGACGTTGTCACAGGACGTGACGGTTTTAGTCGAACTTCTCCTTTCTTTTTAGAGCCTCCTCGTTCGCTTACGCTCTCTGTGGGGTCTCGTCTACCTCTTTCTCCTGCAGGAGTCTCCCCGTTCCCCAGACCCCCCTGGCTAAATTTTATAAAACGGCCGCGCAGCTTAGATGTGGGAGGGGTGAAGACCTCTGACTTATTGCATGTTTCCATCCCTTCTACATATGGCAAAGGTGGTTCGGGAAATTGCGAGACTCCTGCGGCAATAGGAGCATAGGGAAGACCCCACAGAGAGCGCCAGCGAACGAGGAGGCTTCCCAGCTCGCCGCGGAAAACGAGTGATTTCCCGAACCACCTTACTCTCAAATAACACAAACGGAAACATTCTCTCAGTTAATACGTAGTGGGAGGGGTATAGGAAGTCACTAAAAATATAATATTATCATTTTTTATAGAAAATCTATTGCCAAAGAGAAGATATCCTGCTATTATTAATATCGCTGTCAGTTAGACAGATCGTCTCGACATTCTATATTGGCCCGTTGGTCAAGTGGTTAAGACACCGCCCTTTCACGGCGGTAACACGGGTTCGAATCCCGTACGGGTCATTGCCTGATAGAGGGGTCCTGATCGATTCAGATTCCTCTACTTTATTTTGAGGTCCGGTAGTTCAGTTGGTTAGAATGCCTGCCTGTCACGCAGGAGGTCGCGGGTTCGAGTCCCGTCCGGACCGCCACTATTTATACCTATATAGTTAGCTTCCTACTATAGGAAGTGAGTAATTACTTGGCTCGGTAGCTCAGTCGGTAGAGCAACGGACTGAAAATCCGTGTGTCGGCGGTTCGATTCCGTCCCGAGCCACTTTTTAATAAACAGGACTCTCTGTAGAGGGCCCTGTTTTTTATTGCTCTTTGATTAGGACTTTTGTCTTGATTCGAACGCTATTAAATGTAACGATGGTGAAACATTAGGCCCGTTATTTGTAAGGTGTTATTTCATTAAAAGAAACAAATTACACTCAAGTAATCCTGTTACACTGGAATTTTCGGATTAATTTGCTAACTATAATACAAGTATATTACATCGTCTCGAATTCTATTTATTTGATAGTAGGAGATATGGTAGATTGATAGAGTGCTAAAGTAAAAAAATAAACTCAACTAATATAAAAAAGCAACGATTGTAGGGGGAAGAAGCTGTGTGGTTTAAAAAAGCCAGCGCTGCTCTCAACAAAAATGCTGATCACCAACCTAGAAAGAATTCTTTATGGAAGAAGATAGCGTTAACGACTTGTTTAGGTGTAGGGATTACGTTTGGCTCTGTGTATGCTGATAACATTGAGAGTCAGATTCCAACTGTGTATCACGTTTATGTTGATGGCGAGCACTTAGGTATTGTGGATGACAAGAAAGTAGTTAAAGAGCATGTCGAAGAAAAAGTAGATAAAGCTGAAGAAAAGCATAAAGACCTGCCATTAACGGTAGGTGAGGAAGTTACATATGTACCAGAGAAAATGTTTCGGCCCACCTTTAATAACCAACAACTTGTTCAGTCATTAGAAGATGAATTATCTATTAAAGTTGATGGTGTGCAAGTTGAAATTGCTGGTAAGGCTGTAGGGTTCATGGCGTCAAAGGATCAAGCTGATCAAGCTCTAGAAAAAATTAAAACACAATATGTATCTTCAGAAAAGTTAAAAGCATTTGAAGAAATGTCGGTAGAGCAAAAAGAACAGCCTGTAAAGATTGGCGAGTCTAGTATTATAGACGTTTCTTTATCGGAAAAAGTTTCACTATCTAATAAAAAAATATCTCCTAAAGATATATTAACGGTAAACGATATGGTTAAACTTCTTAAGCAAGGCGTATTAACAGACCAAGTTCATAAGATTAAAGAAGGCGAAGTACTAGGAGAGATTGCTTCTTCGTACAATTTATCTTCTGAAGAAATTAAGGAGTTAAATCCTAAGCTAAAAGACAATGAGCTGCTTCAAATTGGACAAGAACTAAACGTAACAGACTACGAGCCTTATGTAGATGTACTTGTAACCGAAAAGAAGCGTGTAGAAAAAACGCTTGAATATGATACTGAAATTCGTGAATCAGACGAACTTTATAAAGGTGAGCAGGAAGTTAAACAAGAAGGCGAAGATGGCTCAAAAAACATTGAATACGAAATAAGTAAAATGAATGGTAAGGTTACTACCGAAACAGTTATAAACGAAGAGACAACGAAAGAACCTGTAACAAAGGTGGTTGTCAAAGGGACGAAAGTAATCCCATCACGTGGAACAGGAAACTTTAAATGGCCTGCTGTTGGCGGCGTCATTACGAGTAAGCAAGGTCCAAGATGGGGATCCTATCATAAGGGGATTGATATTGCAGGAGTGAGCGATCGATCGATTCTTGCAGCAGATAATGGCGTTGTAACAGAGGCTGGACGTGATGGTGGATATGGGAATAAAGTTGTTATTGATCATAACAACGGATATAAAACCATTTACGCTCATCTTTCATCGATTAAAGTAAGCACTGGTCAAACGGTGAAAAGTGGTCAAACCATTGGGAAAATGGGAACAACCGGTCATTCAACCGGGATCCATTTACACTTTGAAGTCTACAAAAATGGTAACTTGGAAAACCCCCTTTCACACGTTAGCCAATAATAAATTGATTGAATCCTGCAGCAATTGCGTTGCAGGATTTTTTATATTAGGCTCTGCTACAGTTTGATGTTGTTATTTTTATAACAAAGTTCAAGAATAGAGCGGGATTGTTGAAGACTCGAAGTTTAGACACTTTATATTGGTTGGGGTCGTTACATTTATTGAGAGGTCGGGGTGTCTGGGAAAGCGATTGATTTCCCGAACCCCCTTATTCTTTATTTGAGCAAACGGAGTATTCGCTCAGCTTCAAGTCTTTTCTTGATATTAAACAGTAGCATAAGCATTGTCATCCCATTGAAAAAGACATTTACATGAAAATGCGTTAGAATTAAGAATTAAAGAACTACATGACGACCTAATAAGAAAGTAGGGATAAATATGAGTTTTAAAGTGTTAGTAGTAGATGATGAAAAACCGATTGCAGATATACTGAAATTCAACTTAGAAAAAGAAGGATACGAGGTTGTTTGTGCTTATGACGGCGATGAGGCAATTCACCTTGGGCTACAAGAAGACCCAGATATTATCCTTCTAGATATTATGCTTCCTGGAAAAGATGGTATGGAAGTATGCCGAGAAATTCGCAAAACAAAAAGTATGCCGATTATTATGCTCACAGCTAAAGACTCAGAGATCGATAAAGTGCTCGGTCTTGAGCTTGGAGCGGATGATTATGTAACGAAACCATTTAGTAATCGCGAAGTTATTGCTCGTGTTAAGGCGAATCTTCGACGCCACCAGCAGCCAGCTGAAGAAAGCGGTAGAGCCAATAATGACATTCAAATTGGGAAGCTTGTTATCCATCCTGATGCCTATACGGTAACAAGAGATGGGGAGCAGATTGAGCTGACTCATCGAGAATTTGAACTTCTGCATTACTTAGCCAAGAATATTGGACAAGTTATGACGCGTGAACATCTCTTAGAAACTGTATGGGGATATGATTATTATGGTGATGTTCGTACAGTAGACGTAACAGTAAGAAGGCTGCGCGAGAAGATTGAAGAGAATCCGAGTACGCCGATGTGGATCGTAACACGCCGGGGAGTAGGATACTACCTGCGAAATCCTGAACAGGAGTAATTTGATATGAAGCAGGTGGGGTTTTTTCAATCCATTCGTTTAAAGTTTATTATCATTATTACTCTTTTGCTTTTGTTTCCGATTCAAGTAATCGGTGCTTATTTCTCACAGCAGCTTGAGACAAAATTGAAAGAGAACTTCGAAGAATCCATTACAAACAACGTCGATATACTGAATATACAATTAGAGCAAGCCTTTTCAAAGGAGCGTACAGAGGATGGCCAGACTTTAGAAGAGGAGGTACAGTCCATCCTATCAGATTTTAATGCTGATAATATAACAGAACTCCTTGTGATAAATAGTAATATGCGTGTAATTGGGGCAACTGAAGATACTGATCAAAGCAAGGTAGGGAAGAGGCTTCCCCTTCCGGAAATACAACGTACATTGATGCTTGGGGGAGCGGAACCAGATACAAAAGTAAACCAACAAGGTCATCGTATAATGGTGAGGACCTACCCGATTTATCAGGAAAAAAATAATCAGGACAAAGAAAACGTTGAACAACAAGATGTAGTTGTTGGAGTAATCTATATTAAAGCTTCTCTTGAAGGTGTATATGGACAGCTTCAAGATATTAATCGGATCTTTGCTAATGGCACATTCTTAGGTGTTTCTATTTCGGTTTTATTAGGAATTGTCATTGCGAGAACGATTACAAAACCGATTACGGAAATGCGAAAGCATGCCAAAATTATGGGTGCAGGAGATTTTTCACAGAAGGTTAATGTATACGGACAAGATGAAATTGGACAACTTGCTGTTTCCTTTAACGAGTTAAACGATAAGTTAAAAATTTCGCAAGCTACTACAGAAGGTGAGAGACGGAAACTTAGTTCAGTATTATCAAACATGACCGAAGGCGTCATGGCAACAGATCACACTGGGGCAATCATTCTTATGAATGAGCCGGCTTCAAGATTACTAGGTAAAGAGATTGAAGATGTTCAAGGAGAGTCGCTTTTAAACGTCCTGAGTATAAATGACCGTCTTGATAACATTACAGACTTACATGACAAAGAATCGATTATTATCGACTTTAGTGAAGGCGATCAACAGCTTTTACTGAAGGCGAGTTTTACTGTGGTTCAATATGAAATGGAAGAAATGAATGGGTATATAACTGTGCTAAGCGATGTGACTGAACAAGAGAAGATAGAGCGAGAACGAAGGGAGTTTGTGGCAAACGTATCTCACGAATTACGGACGCCTCTAACGACAATGAAGAGCTATTTGGAGACACTAACTGAAGGCGCTTGGCAAGACAAAGAGATCGCTCCCCGCTTCTTAGACGTTACCCAAAATGAAACAGAGCGAATGATTCGTCTTGTTAACGATCTTCTGCAGCTATCCAAAATGGATAATAAAGATTACAAATTGCATAAAGAGAAAGTAAACTTTATTGGATTCTTTAGAACAGTAGCCGAACGTTTTGAAATCAACCAAGATGATCATATTCACTTTGAGCATCATTTACCAGACAAAGAGGTGATTGTTTGGATCGATAAGGATAAAATGACTCAAGTGTTGGATAACATCATCTCGAATGCGATTAAGTATTCTCCAGAAGGAGGAACCATTACTTTCCATTTAGAGGTAAAGAAACAGCAACAAAAGCTGCATATATCCATCTCTGATGAGGGAGTCGGTATTCCTAAAGAGAAGTTAGAAAAGATATTTGAACGCTTCTATCGGGTGGATCGAGCTCGTTCAAGAAATTTAGGTGGAACAGGGCTTGGGTTAGCAATTTCCAGGGAAATGATTGATGCCCATGGTGGAGAAATATGGGCCGATAGTAAAGAAGGTGAAGGAACTAAGGTGACCTTCACACTACCTTTACTGAAACAACCGCAAGGGGATGAAGAATGATGTGGGAGTACTTGAAGTCGATTGTGTTAGGGCTCCTCGTGACCACTAGCTTATTGGTTACGTTCGCCCTTTGGACTTATCAGCCCGAATATGATGAATTGAATAAAGGTAATAAAATTCTAGAGGTAGAAACTAAGTTAACCAATGGAACGCAACAAAGCATATCGTCCGTTATTAATCCTGAGCTCCTCTTATTTCACCAAAATGGAAGGCTTTTCTCATTGAACGAACGTAGTGAAGAAAAAAGCTTATATGAAAAAATATTAACTTGGCCTTTAACAAATTTTTATAAAGTAGAAGAAGTGAGTAAATCGGAGAGAGAGTCTGCATTGGAAATTACCTATCCAACTAGTGTACCACTGAGTACATTAGTCAACATCTTCACAGTAAACGAGGAGACAGAATTTCGTGCCGAGGAGACAGAATATAGCCCGTATAATGTTGATCGTATGTTGATTTCTTTTGCACCCCAAAAGTCCAATAACTATGTTTACTTTGTATCTGATGATAACTCTGACACTTACTGGAGAGCTTCAATTCGAAACTTTGATGTATATAATTTTGTCGCTAAGTATTTGAATAATACTGATATGCAAAGAGAGTACTTTAGCATTGATGATAATAGAGAAAATCCGATTTATTTACCTGAATCTGAAATATCTGTACCTATGGATACAATGACGGGTGAAGATTCAGAAGTAGATACGATGAAGAATATTCTGTTTAATAATCCGCAGCTTGTTAAGCAGAATTCAACAAGTACTGGGCAAGCTTTTTATAATATTGATAATCGTTTATTACAAACTCTAAAAAATGAAAAGCTAATGGTATTTGAAAAGGTTCAATCTGAAGAGTCTCAATCCATGTTAAGGCAAGAAATCATTAAACATAGTTTAAATGACATTAATGATCATAATGGGTGGACAGATGAAACTTACAACCTTTTTAATATTAACTCTAGAGATAACACGATCGATTATCGACTATATAAAAATGGATATCCCGTGTTACATGATAACTTGAAGGGGAGTAACGGTCTGGGGTTAATTTCACAACAGTGGAGGAATCAAGATCTCATCGTTTATAAAAGGCCATTAATTCGCCTGAACTCCCCCCTAGAAACTCAACAAATAACACTGCCTTCAGGAAGAGATGTTTTATCTTATATCGAAAAAAGCAGAGATGGTCTTTCTTCTTATTTTATCGACGACATAAAAATTGGCTACATCATGAAAGTAACAGGGAACAATTCTCTTGTTATTACAATAGAACCTTCCTGGTTTATTAAAGAAGGAGAGGATTGGGAACCATTAACAATAGGGGGCAATGAATAATGCAATGGGGACAAATTAAAACACTTTTTATTCTATGCTTCCTGGTCTTAGATTTCTTTCTGGTGTACCAGTTTATAAATAAGACAGAGCAGTCTCAACTTGGGGTTTTGCCTGATACAAGTATAGAAGAACAACTTGAAGCTGAAGATATTCAACTTCAAAATGTACCTGAAAATCCTCCTAAGAAAACCTATATCTCAGCTAAAAGGTATGATTTTAAAGAAGAAGATTTAGAAACATTAGAAGAAAATGACAATCAAAACCCCGAAGTTTATGGGAACATATTAATATCCGAGTTTAAAGAGCCCGTAGATATTGATTTGGAGGCAGATGAGAGTAAGATCTCTAGTATTGTGAAGGATGAGATTTTGTTTAGAGATGAGTACCAGTACTGGGGTTATAATGAGAGATGGAATGTACTGATTTTCTTCCAACTTCGTGAGGGTGACCCTATTTATTATAATCAAAATGGAGTTGTCCTTGCATTCTTAAATGAGGAAAAGGACGGTATATCTCGCTTTACTCAAACACATTTAGATGAGATTAAAAATACAGGTGAGGAACAAGATCTGATTAAGCCAATCCAGGCTATAAGTACCTTGTTTGATAAGAACAAACTATACAGTGATGATACCGTAACTAAATTCGATATAGGGTATTATACGTTAGTGCAAGTGCCTCTCCAAAATGGGGTGCAGGTCTTTTCACCTACATGGAATATTCATGTAAATGAAGAAAGTAATTATTTCGTCAACGGACTTGAAGGTCAATATATCTCGAAGGATGAAGATGAGTTCGTAAACGAATTCATCCAAGAAATGAAGGATAGTGTTGAGAAACAACAGATAGAACTGGAACAACCAATACGGGGTGGAGAATCATGAGTATGCACTTTAGCGTCCTGGCATCAGGAAGTACCGGTAATGCCTTTTATGTAGGTACGGAAAAACAAAAATTATTAGTGGATGCAGGGTTAAGCGGAAAACAATTAGAGCGAGTTATGTCGCAAGTTGATCTAGACCCTAATGACCTAAACGGAATCCTTGTGACTCATGAACACAGCGATCACATTAAAGGATTAGGTATATTAGCTAGACGTTACAACTTACCGATCTATGCTAACGAAAAAACATGGAAGGCTATGGAAGGCCACATTGGAAAGCTAACAACGGACCAAAAGTTTAACTTCCAAATGGAAACAGTCAAAGCGTTTGGAGATTTAGAAGTGGAGTCCTTCGGCGTATCACATGATGCGGCCGAGCCTATGTTTTATGTATTCCGTCATAACGGAAAGAAGGTAGCATTAGTGACGGATACTGGGTATGTGTCAGAAAGAATTAAGAAGACAGTTGAAGATGCTGATGCTTATATATTCGAATCGAATCATGATGTAGAAATGCTAAGGATGGGGCGCTATCCCTGGAACGTCAAACGACGTATTTTAGGGGATAAAGGGCACGTGTCTAATGAGGATAGTGCACTTGCTTTAACAGATATTATTGGCAATTCAACAAAACGTATTTATTTAGCCCATTTAAGTCAAGATAATAACATGAAAGACCTCGCACGTATGTCTGTCGGGAACATGTTAAAAGAACGCGGTATACCTTTAGGGGATACTATTGACTTATTTGATACAGACCCGAATCATGCTACACCGATTTACACGCTGAATGACGTTTAGAAAGTGTGTAGTGAGGTAACGGGGGACTAGTATACAATGTAGAACTGGTTCAGAAAGGATTGAGGGTTCAATGGGCTATTATGATGATCAAACCTCTTCAAGCAACAGACACAAGCGTCCAGGATGGATTATGCCAACTTTTGTGGGTCTGATTCTGGGTGCTGTGTTAATCGTGCTGGCGTTACCCGCTCTTATTCAATCGAATATCTTGCCGTATGATCTTTCATCACAAGATAAAGAAGATCAGGTTCAAGCAAGTGAAGAGGAAGACACCCCCACAACGGAAAGCGTAAACCTTGATGTTACAACGCAAGTTACAGAAGTTGTGAGCGAGGTACAAGAAGCTGTCGTAGGCGTTGTTAAAATACGTGAATCTTCCGGTTTAATTCAGGAACAGCCCTCTAGTGGAGAAGCTGGAACAGGTTCAGGCGTCATATATAAAAAGGAACAAGACAAGGCTTATATTGTAACAAATAACCATGTTGTGCAGGGAGCTGACCGAATTGAGGTTTCCTTAATTGATGGTTCCCGTATTGAAGCGGAACTAGTTGGAGCTGATCCATATACAGACTTAGCTGTATTAACAGTAGATGGATCTAAAGTAAATAAAGTTATAGATATTGGTGATTCCTCAAAGGTTAAAGTTGGGGAACCCGCTATGGCTATTGGAAGCCCACTTGGATTAATGTTTGCGGGGTCTGTTACGAAAGGGATTATAAGTGGAAAACAGAGAGCCATCCCGCAAGATTTTAACGGAGATGGACGAATGGACTGGCAAGCTGAAGTCATGCAAACAGATGCTGCGATCAATCCTGGAAATAGTGGGGGAGCCCTCATCAATATTAAAGGTCAACTGATCGGTATCAATTCCATGAAAATTGCCAAGTCAGCTGTTGAGGGGATTGGCTTTGCCATTCCGATTAATAATGCTGTACCGATTATGGAAGACATCGAAGAAGATGGTGAGGTTACAAGACCGTTTATGGGGATTGGAGCCGTGTCGTTATCAGAAGTTCCTCGTTCTCAACAAAGAGAGGTTTTAGGTCTTCCTAGTGATGTTAAGGGAGGCGTTGTCATTGATAACGTTCAAACAGCTTCACCGGCTGGTCAAGTTGGACTTCAACAATATGATGTTATAACAGAGCTAGATGGCAAAGAAATTTTAAGTATTGTTGATTTACGAAAGCATTTGTATAAGAATAAGAATGTTGGTGATGAAATGTCAGTGACGTTTTATCGAGATGGCCAAAAGCAAGATGTAACGATGAAGTTATCCAATCAGAGTTATTAAAAGCGGGAACGATAAGTTCCTGCTTTTCCTATGTGTTAGAGAGTGAGGTGTAAATGTGAAATTGTTTGTCTGTCAGGACCATGTCGATCGTGGCATTGATGTGATTGTGGATGAATGTGAAACGTTCCCTAATTTAGATAAGATAGAAGGGTCAAATAATTTATCCACAACCTGTGAGTATTGCAGTGGATTAGCTACATATATAGTAGCGAACGCAGGTTCTTCCACCAAATAAGGGAATGAATTTGTGTATATGTGGATAACTTTGTGAATAACTTGTTTATATGCTTCCTTTTCTTGTGAGTATTGTTATGAGAAGAGGGCTGTGGATAATTATGTTGATAAGTTTGAATAGTCATACAATTTTTAATTAGTGATGGTAAAAAAACGACAGTTTCTGCCTTAGAAACTGTCGTTTTTTTATGTTCCTTTAGACATAATCCTTAAGAACTATTTAGGGGAGGTTTTTACAAGAATTTTATTCCAAAATATTAAATTTATTGATAATATATTTATTAACATACATACAATGTACTATAAACCAAAATGGTGTAAGGAGAGGAATATGACTAATATACTAAAACAGCAAGTACAAGGTTCGGTTTTACTTCCAGGTGATGAAGGGTATGAAACACAACGGAGGATTTGGAATGCGGCTGTGGATAAATCTCCACAAATGATCGTGGTATGTAAAGAAGAGGCCGATGCAATGAGTGCAGTTCGGTATGCAAGAGAACATGACTTAGAAATATCGATTAAGGGCGGAGGTCACCATGTAGCAGGTACTGCAGTAACAGAAGGTGGGATTATGATTGACCTTTCCGAACTAACGAATGTGGTAGTGGATAAGGATGCAAGAATTGCGCGTGTGCAAGGTGGAGCTACACTTGCTCATGTTGACAAAGAAACACAGAAGTATGGATTAGCTACCCCTACTGGAACGGTATCAGAGACAGGTGTGGCTGGATTAGCGTTAAACGGTGGGTTAGGTTATCTTAGAGCTAAGTATGGATTGACTTGTGATAATATTCAAGCTGTTAACTTGGTCACAGCTGATGGGGATCATATTAGGGTGAGTGAAACGGAGCACTCTGATCTGTTTTGGGCAATCCGTGGAGGTGGTGGTAACTTTGGCGTTGTTACCTCATTTGAGTTCCAGCTTCATGAAATAGGACCTGAAGTGTTAGCACTTGATGTAATGTATGATTTTAAAGATGTTAAACAGGTGTTCCAAAACTTAAATACATATCTAGAAACGGCACCTGATGAAATCAGTGTAAATGCAACTATGATTGATTTGCCTCCAGCTCCTTTCATTCCTGAATTTTTACACCATCGTCGAGTGATTATAGTAGCAGGAATGTATGCTGGGTCTCCTGAAGAAGGAGAAACGATTATACAGCCTCTACGGGAATTAGCTCAACCATTAGCGGATATGACAGCTGTCATGCCGTACGTAGAGCTGCAGAAGAAGTTGGACGCGATGGTTCCTCAGAATGCTTGTATTACTGGTACCTCTCTATATCTTGATGAGCTAACAGAAGAGGCGCTTGATCAAATTGTAGTTCAAATGAATGAAGCCCCTGCCCCTGCTATGGTGCAATTATGGGAAACTCATGGGCATATGAATCGTATTCCTTCTAACGAAACTGCCTATTACGTTCGTGGTGGTAAGTATCTTTTACTTGTGGACGTGATCTATGAAGACGGCCAAGAAGTAGAGGCGAAAGAATGGATTAATGAGATTCGTCACTCTCTTTTAGCCTATTCTTATAAGCAGACATCCTATTTGAATCTCACTGAAAATGACGAAACCATTATACGGGACAGTTATGGTTCGAATTATGACCAGCTAGGTGCCATTAAGCAAAAATATGATCCCAATAATATTTTTCATGTAAACCATAATATTGACCCTAAAGGCGATCGTGAGCCAGTAACAGAGTAGAACAATAAAAACGAGGATTCCTAATTAGGAATCCTCGTTTGTCATTTTTCTGGTTTTATTTCTTCACCGTTTTTACCTATATATCTAAGCCCCCAGCCCGTTATGGCTGATATAAACATGACCAGTAACAGAAACCAACCTTGAAAAACGAAAGGGAATACTTCTGTGGGGCCAACTACTGGTAAGAAATCATAATCCTTCGCCGCCCCTTTAATTGTCGCCCATGCGAGTAGTACCCCACCACTCCAGGGGAAGATGTATCCTAGCGAAGAGGATACAGTATCGAGGAAGTTTGCTCTTCTGTAAGGGTGTATATTAAACTCTTTACCAATCTTTCTTACAAAAGGGCCTGCCGTAATTTCTGCAGCCGTATTGATTGTAATAAACACATTTAAAAAAGCAACAATGGCGAAAATCGAAAGTTCAGCCCGTTTCACGACACCATTAATGATCTTAAGAAAGAAATTCTTTATGGCTTCCATGGTACCTGCAAGTTCCATTAGGTGAGCCGCTGCCAATATGAATAATATGAGGATCGCCATGTTAAAATATCCTCCTATCCCATTCATTAATGCCCCCCCAATTGCGGCTTCCCCTGCATCATTACGATAAATGTGTAAAACCTTGCGAAGCGGTACACCTATTACAATAATCATAAGTATAGAAGACACAATGCCAATCGTTAAGGAGGTTAACAAATGACGTCCTGAAAGAGCCAGGGTTAATACGATAGCAAATGGAATGAGCATGAGTAAGCCTGTAGGGGTGACTTGCTCTTGTAGTTGCTTAAAGGCTTCTTCATTCCCTGACTGCTCTCCACCTCCAAAGATTACGAATAAAATAAGGGCCGGTATAGCGGCTGTAATAGAGTACTTAAAACGAGAACGCACGACGCCTGGGACATCAGCTTCTTGTGTTGTAGCAGAAACAATTGTGGTATCTGAAACAGGAGCTAAGTTATCCCCGAACACCGCTCCGCTTAATATTGCAGCTAGCAGTATAACCGGATCAGCGCCCAATATAATACCAGCAGGGAACATCAGAATACCAAACGTCGCAACGGTTCCATATCCTGTTCCAACCGCTGTTGAGAAAACACCAGCTAAAAGGAAAGTCAGTCCTGCGATATACCCACCCTCAAGTCCTGTTTCAAACCCAACCCATATTAATCCTTCTACTAGCCCTCCTGCTGCAAGGAGCTTAGCAAACATTCCCGCCCAAAACCAAGCAATCACTGCAATAATACCGATTGGTTGAGCCATGCCTTCAACGAGCCCTTGAGCGTAATCTTTCCAAACAGATTTACAGAAAAAGAGTCCAAGTGCTACACCAATAACCATACCTAAAACAAGGGCCTCCTCAGTCACTAACTTTGTTACGCTTAAAGAAATGGCCCAAACAATAAAGAACACAAGGGGGAGTGTGGCGGTGAAGGGGCCGCCACGGAACGCTAAAAATTCAATGTCTTTTTTCCCTATAGCCTCTTCTGCATCCTGCTGCTGTTTTTTCTCATCCTCTTTCATATGTGTTCTCCTTTCAGTATTTTCAATCAGGCTCGATTTGAGCTACTCCTGTTGTAATGGCAGCGTTTATGACTGCTTGTCGAATAGTCGGTACTACTTCTTTGTTAAAAACACTTGGAATGATATACTCTGCGTCTAACTCATCTTCTTGAATGGTTGAAGCAATGGCTTTAGCTGCGGCAAGTTTCATTTCATCATTAATCTCTTTAGCACGGCAGTCCAACGCTCCTCTAAAGATACCGGGAAAACACAAGACATTATTCACTTGATTGGGGTAATCAGATCTTCCTGTAGCAATAACGGCTGCATAAGGTTTAGCCTCTTCAGGGCGAATTTCAGGGTCCGGATTAGCTAGGGCAAAAACAATAGGTGACTTAGCCATTTGTTTAATGTCAGCTTGCGTTAAAAGCCCAGGGGCAGAGACACCAATAAACACATCGGCTCCTTTAATAACCTCGCATAATTCTCCTTCTTCTTGGTTTGGATTTGTTTTATTAGCGAATTCATTCCACCCGGTTCTTTCATACTTTTTACGGCAATGAAGTGCCCCCTCAACGTCGACACCAATGATATTGGTAGCGCCTGCTTTTAGGAGCATATTCGTGATTGCCATCCCTGCAGCCCCAATACCACATACGATGATTTTACAAGCCTCAATAGGTTTAGAAACAAGTGTAAGAGCGTTTAATAAGCCTGCAAGTGCAACAATTGCTGTGCCGTGTTGATCGTCATGAAATACAGGAATGTTTAATTCTTGCTTAAGACGTTGTTCAATGGAGAAACAGTTTGGAGAAGCAATGTCTTCTAAGTTGATTCCGCCAAATGTAGGTCTGAGAGCTTTAACAATGGTAATAATCTCTTCAGGATCTTGTGTGTCTAAGCAGATAGGGTAAGCATCAATATCAGCAAACTGTTTAAAGAGCATAGCTTTGCCTTCCATAACAGGCATGGCGGCCTCTGGCTTGATTTTCCCCAGACCAAGTACGGCTGTTCCGTCTGAAATGACAGCGACAGAATTCTTCTTAACTGTATACTCGTGAGCAAGATCTACGTCCTGATCAATGGCCTCGCATACTCTGGCGACTTCCGGTGTGTAAACTCTAGACATATCGTCTCGGTTATCAATTTTGACTTTAGGAACGACATGTATTTTACCTCCGGAGTGGGCCAGAAATGTTCGATCTGTAGTATGTTGAATAGAAATTCCGTCTAACTTTCTTAATTCACTTATAATAAGATTTTGAGTACTTTCTTGATTAACGTTAATACTTAAATCTCGAACGGTGGTATTTTTGTTTTCTTTTATAACGTCTATTGCAACTAGATCCCCGCCATTTGAGCTAATAACGGTTGCAATTTGTCCAAAAGAAGCCGTCTGTTTATCTAACTTTAGTCTTAATATAAAACTCATGCTTACTTTACTCATATTGAAGATGTCCCTTCTTTAATCAATAGTGTTCTTATCTTTCCAAATGAGTAAAGAAATATAACGGATCCTTACATAATGAAGCAGTTTCAGTGACACATTAGGAGTATGTAAACGTACGAGAGGTAGGGAAAGCTATGGAAAAGCATAAAGCAGAAGCAGATATCGCTACGCATGATCAAAATCCTTATAAAATCGTAAAACAATTACTAAGTGAATCAGTAAAACAGTTAGGCTTGGATGAAAGCATATACCACATATTAAAGAAACCCATGAGAGTCATGGAAGTCTCCATCCCTATACGAAAAGAGGATGGATCCGTCGAGAATTACACTGGATACCGTTCTCAGCATTTGGATGTACTAGGTCCATGTAAGGGAGGAATTCGTTTTCACCCATCCGTTACCCTAGATGAAGTAAAAGCTCTTTCTATTTGGATGTCTCTTAAGTCAGCTATTATTGAATTACCACTTGGAGGCGGAAAGGGAGGCGTAATTGTAAATCCGGAAGACCTAAATCAAAGGGAATTAGAAGAGTTAAGCAGAAGTTACATCCGAAAGATAACGCCAGTCATTGGTCCTGAAAAGGATATTCCTGCCCCTGATATGAACACAACTCCTGAAATTATGGCTTGGATGATTGATGAATACGACAAACTTCGCGGCTATAATATACCAGGGCTTATTACAGGAAAGCCTATTATTATAGGAGGTTCTGAAGGACGTTTGGATGCCACAGGGCGAGGTGTTGTTATTCACATACGAGAAGCGGCAAATGCTTTAAATATAGACCTATCTAGGGCTACGGCTGCCTTACAGGGGTTTGGAAATGTAGGCAGCGCAACGGCTAAATTCTTACATGAATCTGGTGTTAAAGTTGTAGCTGTTACGGATGTATCAGGAGGGATCTATAAGGAGGATGGATTGAACATTCCGGCCTTATTAGAGTTCATAGGGGAGGGGAATGTGATTGCCGACTTCAAAGAGTGCGAATCCATCTCGAATGAAGAGATGTTTGCTCTTCCTGTAGATATTCTTATTCCAGCGGCATTAGAAAATCAAATTACAAGCGAAACGGCTCCTTCGATCAAAGCAAAGATTGTAGCAGAAGCAGCTAACGGGCCAACAACTCCAGAAGGGAACAAGATCCTCGAGGAGAAGGGGACTTTTATTATCCCGGATATCTTATGTAACGCCGGTGGTGTAACGGTTTCGTATTTTGAATGGGTCCAGAATACAATGAACTATTACTGGAAGGAAGATAGGGTAAATAAAGAGCTTGAAGAGAAAATGATTGCTGCCTTTAAGCGTGTATATGAGATGAAAGAAAATAAAGGCTGTGAAATGCGTCAAGCTGCTTATATGGTCGGTATTCGACACCTCGTACTGGCTCTTCAAGCTAGAGGATGGATCCAAAATGGAGATCTTTCAAAACTGTAAACGTGGTCATAATTTGAATACGTGAAACGAATAGGTATGAAATGAAGAGAGAGGGGATTCATCTTCTCTCTTTTTGTGGCTTGTGGGACAAGCCTTCATGTGTACAAATATGTTTACTTGTATACAAATTGGAATACATGTAAACAAAACTGTAAACAAGAAGTACACAATAGTGTATACAAGTATACAAACGTGTACACACGTTATTCTAAAGGCATGTGTACATATAACGTATACATGTAAACGAAAAATGTATACATGTATACAGAATTGTCGACAAAAGAAGACATTGACTGTTGTCTAAATCTTCTATATCTTTTAATTAACGGAAGAGAGACTCTAGTCATTAACTTCAAAAAAAGAAGGGGAGCTAGTTTCATGACAAATTCAAGAATTGCTGCTGTAGATGTTGGTAATGATGCCCTTAAGGCATTGTTTGGTAAATTAGATTCGGAGCTTTACATTCCAAATGTTATCGCACGAGATATTGAAGATCGTCCTGTAATTGGAATAGAAGAATTAGACGAAAAAGATCCGGTAGATAACCTACATATCCGCGTGCATTCACCTGCACTAAAGGATAATAACGCGATTTACCGTGTAGGTAATCTAGCAACGAAAGGGAGTAACCCTACTGAGCTAGACCCAGGAAGTAGTAAATCTGAAGAAGACCAAACACTTGTGATGCTATTTGCTTCCTTAGCGCTTGATGCTGTATCAAGAGAGGACGGCTCACAGAAGCACCATGGAAATAATCGTAATGTAGTAGAAGCTAATTACACGCTTGGGACTGGGTTACCACTTAGAGAAGTAAAAGAAGGTAAGGACGTAGGCTACCGTTCTCAGCTACTAGGATCGGTGCACCAAGTAGAATTCCTTGTCACTCCTAGATATCAAGGTATGAAAGTTAATATTAAGTTTGATGAAGTGAAAGTCTATCCAGAAGGATTTGCGGCATTTGTAAATCTAGTAATGGATAATGATTTAAATGTAATTAATAAAGATTTGATTGATAAACAGATTTTAATTCAGGATATTGGCGGTCTATCAACAGATATTGCTGTGATTCGTAACCGCAACGTCGATGACGATAAAGCTCAAGGATTCAACCTAGGTGTAGCAGAGTCTTTAGAAGCCATTCGGGACGAAATCCGTACAAAACATGGAGTAGAGTTAGATAGTCGTCGCGATGTTGTTGATATTATTACGCGTAAAAATGATCGTCACCACATCATGGTTAAAGGAAGTCGGACAAGCGTTCATGATATTACAGACCGCATACTTTTAGAATTGGCTAAAAAGCAATATCGCTACCTTCGTAACGTATGGCAACGAAACTCTCAATCTGAGATTTGCTATTTTGTTGGAGGCGGTTCTGCCGTATTAAAAGAGTACTTAAAATCGCTGAATAACAGTCTTGATGGATTTAATATTGAATTCTTTGAAGACGAAAATGAGAGCATCTGGATGATGGCCAATGCGTATTACAAGCTAGTGTCAGATTTCGTGCGAAAGACGAACAAAGATAAAAAACAGGAGAAGCAAAAACAAGAAGCAACTTCTGCTAAGTAGATAGGGAGATTTCATGGGAGATTCTAAAAAGGGTGTTCAACGAGGCCAGGCAATTACGTTTCGCATTCCCTCAGATACACCAGATTACGTTTTAAAACAACTCCAACATCTGAAGGAAACAGAAAAGCGAAACTTCTCCAGTCGAATCGCTCAGTATGTATTACAGGGCGTATCAGAAACACGTTCGAAGGAGAAAGAGACGGTTACAGTTTCTTTACCAAAATCATTAACGAAGGAGCAGCGCAATTGGCTTAAGCACGAGCATTCTGAGGCTTTAATCGGAAGTATTCTCTATCAGCTGCTTATGGATCCTATTCGCGCTACCTCTTTATATGCATCGTTACACAACAATGCTTATGATTTTGATGATGTGTTAGAACTCCAAGAACAAGTAGAGGCCGCTATTCAAACAAAGTCCCAATCGATAGCCTCTGGTCAGAGTGAAGCTTTGTCACATGAACAACATAATTGGCAAGCGAATGAAGCGGCATCCGCCTCTGAGGAGAACTGGACAACAGATGATGATCTTGATGATATCAATCTTGATCACTTGCAAGAGGAGATTCATAAGAAGGAAGAAAAAGTGGAGTTCGACGAAGATGACCCACTAGCAGACTTCTTTTCCTCCATGAATAAGTAAAACATTATCCCCAAAGCTTTTAAGGCTTTGGGGTTTTTATGCTCTTACGCCGTTTCATGATACGATACAAATAAGAAATGGAATGAAGGAGTAAAGTTATGAAGATCACCATTATTTCTGTTGGAAAACTTAAAGAAAAATATTTAAAACAAGGTATACAAGAGTATGAGAAACGACTCAGTTCCTATGCTTCTATTGATTTAATTGAAGTACCAGATGAGAAAGCTCCAGAAAACTTAAGTGAAGCGCAGATGGAAGAAGTGAAACAGAAAGAAGGAGAGCGGATTCTTGCTAAGGTCAATCCGGACGCCCACGTCGTTACGCTTGAGATTGAAGGGAAAATGCTCACCTCAGAGAAATTAGCCAAAGAATTAGACCAGCTTGCTACTTACGGGAAAAGCAAAGTGACCTTTATTATAGGAGGGTCTTTAGGTTTAAGTGATGAGGTCATGAATCGTTCTGACTTTGCCTTATCCTTTTCTAAAATGACTCTGCCTCATCAGTTAATGCGCCTCGTGTTGTTAGAACAGATTTATCGTGCATTTAGGATTAATAGAGGTGAACCGTACCATAAGTAAACACAAAGTCATCTGTTTTTTTAGACGTATCGAAGTACAATTCTACATCTTCGATACGTCTATCTTCATGCGAAATTAATGTAATTCTGTTTATCATATTGTGAAGAAAATGCTTTTGTTGCTCTGCTGGTACTTTAGGTAATAACTTAGAAAACTTCTTTAAAGAATCATGAACAAAGCTAAAAGATACCTCTTCCATTGTAGGTTTATCAATCTCGTTTTGTATATTTTCTCTTTGTTCTAATAAATCATTTTCTTCAGCTATGAAGGTATTTATTTTTTCTTTAAAATAGCTTGCAGATAAATCCTCATTATCGAATAATTCTTCATATTTGGCTTTTTTGTTATTTATCTTTTTTAGTTGAGTATCAATTTGTTCAAGATCCTGATAAAGAGGGTCTTTTTGCGACTTAACCTTAGAATTGATTTCTTCAACTATTTGTTCAAGTTCATTTGGAGTAGATACTATTTCTTCTAACCTTTTAAACACAGCTCCCTCGATGTAATCAGCGTTCACAGTATTTGATTTGCAAGCAGCGGAGCCTTTATTGCTAAATGTACTGCATTTATAGTAACGAATATACTCATCACTATTCTTTGAAGCCCTTGATTTATGGCTAATCATGCCTTGTCCACACTGTGGACATCTAAGTAATGTAGTTAAAGGAAAAGTTCCGTAGAATGATTTAGAAGGTTTGTGAGATTTTTTTCTGATTAATTCTTGAGTCCTTTCCCATGTATCCTTAGTGATTAGTGGTTCGTGGGAACCTTCTACTACTATTGGATTAGAGTTAGTGCCACTTCTTCTTTTTTCATTCCAGTTTTCTACTTGATTGAATCTTATATACCCTACATATACAGGATTGTGTAAAATTGTACGAACTGATGTTACGCTAAATTGCCTATTCTTTTTTGTTTTGTAACCTCTGTGATTAAGGTGGTTAGCGATAGCTTTGTAACCCTTTCCTTCAAGGTAGAGGCTGAAAATCTTACGGACTGTCTCGGCTTCCTCCTCTAAAATATATAATTCTTTATCTTCTGATTTGTAACCTAATACACTTCCACCATTCCATTTTCCCTCTCTAGCCCTTTGTTTCATTCCTAATGTAACGTTCTCTACCATTTGATTTCTCTCAAATTCCGCAAAGGAACCCAGAATTTGCATCATAACTTTACCATGTGAAGTATTATAATCTATATTCTCACTAACGCTATATAAAGTAACATTGTGATTAACCAAATCCTCTATAACATTAAGTAAGTCGACTTGTTTTCTTGAAATCCTAGAAAATTTCCATGTTAAAATCAAATCAAAGTTATTACTATTTAAGTCCCTCAGCATCTTCTGTAAGGCAGGCCTGTTAAGGCTTTTAGCGCTAATACCTTCATCCTTATATACCTCAACAATCTCGTGATTCATCTTCGTGCAATATTCTTTTAGTGATTGAATCTGCCCATCAATAGAGTAACCATCGTCAGCTTGTTCCTCTGTTGAAACTCTTACATATAGTGCCGCTTTCATTATATTCAGTCCTCCAAGTCATGAATTTCTTCTTCTGGTAGCTCAAAATCATCTATTAACTTTTTCAACATATCTTTGTCTCTTTCTTCAATTTTTAAAAAGTCATATGAGAAAAGGTTAGACAAAAAAGCAAACCCTCTTTTACTTCTGGTAAGTTTATCGAGATTTTCTATAAGAATTTTTGCTCTAGAAAAATCTCTTTCAATTAACTCATTCATTACACTATGGAACCGATTATTCTTTTCTTTTAGTTCATCTATTTCTTCATCAAGTAAAAGTAAAGATGACTGGTGATATTGTTCAAATTTACCTGAATCCTCTTTGTAGGTAAGGCCTGCTGTTGTGTCTATCGTTTCATCTGCTTCAAACTTTTTGTTTAATATAAGATCTGCTTTTTCAGAAGAAAAACCAAGCTCATGCAATAAAGCCATTGATGTAGAAAAATCAGGTTTCTTTATTAAGCCTCTCTCTAGTTGAGAGACGTATGTTACAGCCTTTCCGACTTTTTGTGAGAGTACTTTTGAGGATATTTTCTGTTCTTTTCTTAATTCTTTAATGTACTTACCAAATTCTATTCCGTTCATAAATAATCCCTCCTTTAAGTAGCATATAGCACATAAGATAATATGTAAATAGCATTATATGCTACTTTTAGGTTGACCCATGCTACCTTTGGCTGTTAAAGTGAGATTACAAAGTTTTAAAGGAGGAAAAACAGTATGCCTTATGAAGGTCAAGATAGTCATTTTACTAGTCTAATTGCTGAAATTGTTTATGGAGCTTTAAATAGTGATGAAAAGGGGTTAGAGGATTTAGTAGATCATTGGGGAGGGGAGTTACCCTATGGTTTTTTCACATACCATATTGATGAATGAAAAAGTAGCATTAAGCGTTGTGTTATATGCTACCTTTTTAAATAGATAAACAAATATTAAAGGAGATTGATATCATGGATAATTTTTCACCAGAAATCATTGAGGAAGCGGAAATGTTGGCAATACAGAGTAGTTATTATGCAAAAGGAAGAACAAATCGCGAGTATAGCCATAGGGGAATACAGTATGAAATACCAATAGGAAAAGATATAGTGCCTTTCCTGAGGGACAGGACGGAATTGTGGGAGAAAATGTTGAATTTAACTGCTGATTATATAAAAAAAGGCAGAAAGAGAAGTTTAAGACCTACACTTGATAGGATTAATCCAGAGGGTAATTATTCTATAGATAACCTTGATGTACTTACATTAGAGGCGAATGTAAGAAAAGATAAGGCAGTTAAAATAGAGGTCATTGATTTAGGGGAAGAAAAGCTTTGGGGTACTGATACTATGATCCAAGCAGCAGAGTTATTAGAAGTGAAAAGACAACGTATTAGCCAGTATTGTGATAGTGGGGTATTTATGGATGATAGATATCTTATTCAAAGTACTGGTGATAGATCAGGGAATAGTCAGTATAAAGTGAAAACTAACCCTGAAATACCTATAGTTTTGGATTCATACTACAAAGCTTATTACGATGAAGAAACTCAGGAAACTCAATATACCAAGGTATTCAACTGTGTAAATGTAACTATTGAAGAAGGTATTTATTTAAGTAGATATGAGGATTAAGGGATTAGCTCTCCCTTAGTCCTCCCATATATTAATAACTAACTAAATTAAACTAACACAAGTTGTTTATATAACGAAATGCTTTAAGAATTAATCAAAAAATTTGTAACAGGAGGGGATGGTATTAACCAGACTGAAGATGATTTACTCTCAATAAACACATCAATTGATACAGTGATATTGGTTGCCAAACTATCAATTGAGGAGAAAATATTTATCAGAGATAGATTTAATATGACATATGGTCATTCAAAGTTTCTAGAATCAACAAACAGTGAAGACCCATTCTATGTAATTAACCTTAATATAAAGAATGAATATGCTAGATATCATTACAACGCTATGATTATCATGCAGAATGATGCTCTGATAAACATGCCCCAATCGCTAAAGGAAGTTATTCAACAGATTGATTGGAAGTTTAAAAGACTGGATGTAGCCTTTGATATAAACAGTGATTATGATAACCATGTATTCCTAAGACCACATGGAAATACGAAGACTTTCAGTAGGGAAACTTGGAGTGGTTATTACTTAGGTGGCAATTATTCCAAAGTAAAAGTAGCTGTCTATGATAGAAATGCAAAAGAACAGAGCAGAGGTAAGGATATAACGCATAGTCACTCTACCAGATTTGAGTTTCGATTTAGACCTAAACTTAGTGAACAAACAAGTATTCATGACTTTAATACTGACTTTATATTCGACAGTTTGACTAAATTCAATTTTGTAGAAGATGTGACTAAGTTAGATACTTCAAAGTGGAATAAAAACAGGCTCTACGGCTTGCGGAAAAACGTAAGCAACAAACGTAAGTATAAAAGTAAATGGAAGAGGTTAGACAAGAAGGATCAAGATGAATTGAAGCGGCTCACAGAGGTGTATAGAATCCCTTTTGAGAGTCATTTTGAGCTCAATAAGGCTAATCTATTTAAATGGACAAACAACTCACACAAGGCTTCTAATGAAGCTGTGTGAGTTGGATAATACTTAATCATCTTGGTTTTTCTCTTTACGATATCTCACTTGACGGGTACGCCCTCTATTTTCTACTATAGCTATCCAAGTAGATGTTGTTTTTCCAAGGTCACTTAGTATTAGCATCTCTACCTCTTGAAAAGTGTTTTCATGACTCACGGTGAAAACAGAGTTATGTACTCCATCTTCGAATTGGTAGTAAACGACATTAATAAAGCCCGTGTTATCATCTTCAATTAAAATCATACTAATATCGAAAGTGATACGTCCTTGAGGATCCATGCCATCCCTCCTGTAAAGTTATTCCAATTAACGATACTCAAATTATAGATTAATTCTTAATACACATCAACCAATAAATACCAACTTTGGAATAGAGGATAAAATACTAATACTCCCACACCAGTAATAGAAAACCCGATCCGAAAGGCTATATTAATTACTAGCTAAACATTGCAGCATAACGCTCAAAAGTTTTTTCGTAATTACTCTCCATATACTATGTACTAATAAACGTTTTTCGCATTTTTCCGCTTAGAAACAAAGCTTTATTCCCGATCGCTTCTTATATCACCCCGATCGTTACAGGCATATATTAACGCGCACTATCGTGCGTAACGCTTAATACGCGTTTCTAAGGAACTCTTTTAAACAGGCATTCAATAGATATATATTGTAGTCGTATGGAGGTTAAAATCGTTCATAGAATATCACTTCTATGAATGGCCTTTGAAAACATATGCTTTAACTTGTTAAAGATTTTACTGGTAAACAACTAAAAATACTGGTATGACGGGTTGTGTAGGGGGTGGTTAACAGTTTGATTAAAGGTATCACTAATTTTATTACCACAAACTGTTCTACATCTCTAGGTAATCGTTTATGTGAATCGATCGAGAATGAACAGTATTAGTTTTAGTTTTTGTAATATTTTGACAATTAAATATATTAATGGTAATATAGACTTATAACAAATGATAAGGAGAATGACCTATGAAAACACAATTTATGTATGAAACATTTAAGAGACAGAAAGAAGCAGGGAACCTTAAACAATTTAATGAAGTTACCAAGGAAGAGTTGAAAGAAATGTTCTATCATGAAATTAGAACAGATGAAATGATAGCTTACTTATTTGATGTAGAAAAGAAAATAGTCACAAAAAAACGGTATGACCTAGGATTGAAAATAAATATTTTAGAGGAAACAGAAGGGCCTCCCAAAGCGATGATAGACGAATACAATGGTTTATTAGAAATAGATAAAATGGAAATATAATATTACATAAATACAGGGGGATTAAAGATGAGTTTCAGAAAATTTTTATTTGAGGACTTTCAGAAGCAAAAGGAAATGGGAGGATTGAAGAGTTTTGATGAACTTACTAAAGAAGAATTAAAGGAAATCTTCTATCATGAGTTAATATCAGATAGTAGGATTGCTGAGCTGTTTGATGTAGGAAAAAGGACAGTTACTAATAGAAGGTATAAATTAGGGCTAAAAGAAAACCGCTTGAAGTATACCGAGGGCTGGTCTAAAAGAGTTCTCGACGAAAAAATCAAAAGTTAAAATCACATCAAACTCTTAAACTGAGAGTAAACCACTATTAGCTTGGTAGGCAGGATGGTTTATTCATACAGAGATCCCCTTCATGATGATAGAGGGGATCTTTTGTGATGTTTTTATATTCTTGTTTAGAAGTGGAAACTTTTATAAAAAAGGCTAATCTTCTTGCTTTTTCCGTTCTTTAAACAGTCCCCAAGTTTTATCCATAAACATTTTTATCTTACCCATATGTGGTATCCCAGGTGGTTGGATTAAATAACTATATTTTTTCATATCTTCTTTTTCAAGCAATTCCACTAGGTACCAATATCGTAGTTCTTGATTTTTACATTGTCTGAAATCAGGATCATTAAAGATAATCTCCCTCAACTGATCTTCATCTTCTTTTTGTTGTTCCTTCTTGTTCTTCTTAATTTCCTTAACCTCGCAACAGAATTTCTTTTCTATAAAATCAATAGCTTCTTCTGCTGGAAGGATTCCCTGCTCTTCAATCCAAGGGTTTGTTAGTTCTATTCCCACGAAAGTACCATTTTGAAGAATAAATAGCTTTAAATTTTTTGGTGAGCTAAAATCTAATGATTTGATGTATTGGTTATGTAGGAGTACTTCGGTTCTAAATTCTTTTGAATACTCACTGTACCATTCTTTAGGAATAGTGTAGTCATCAAATATGTAGTAAGAATAATGGTAATAACAATATTTAGAATTTAAGTCACTTGCATATATCAAGAAATCTTCAATTTTATCTAAGTTTAAAAAAAGTTGATTAGAAATTTCCAAAGCACTTACTTCTAAAGGTGTGATGTTATAGTTACTAATTATTTTTTTTAGATGACGGTTTTCAATAATCGACATACTACTTCTCCTAACTAATTTTCTATAAATACATATTTACTCATGTGTCTTATTGCATCATGGCCCTTTAAACGTGTTGGTTATCATAAACAAATATGTTCGTTATCTTAAAAACAACACTTCAGAAATCGTTCATATTTTAGCATAAAATTACAATTAACTGCTTGTTCTAAAAAGGTAATTTAACGCTTAGTTTTCTAACCATTATATTTTGAATGAAAGAAATGTTTCATTTAAATTAAGGCTTTGATATATTCAAACTCTTACACTTTAAAAAAACGGTCTAAAAAACAAAAAAACTTTAATTAAAAAACAGGTTGAGGTATAATTTTAAAGGAATACTAATTCTTCATTGGGAGGTAAGATCGTGAAAAAGTATAAGTTTGAGAATGATTTTGCTCAAGGGATTGTCGATGGTATTTTACAAGGCTACAAGGATTATCTAGGTGTCAGAAAAGAAAAGAAGATTGAACTTGAGATAAGTTCTGCATATGCTTGGGTAAAAGGGAATCATATAGAAGATGCAGTCTCTCAAAAAGTACCTGAATTTGGTGTCACTTACAATCATTCTAAAGCTGGATACGCATGGGGATATCTACAATTTACCCAAGAAGATGAAAAAGTCCTTTTTATTATTAAGCATGGAATGAAACATGGTACCAAAATTCCTTCAACTAAGAAGAGAAACGTCGAAACAAATTATCTCGCGAAGCTATCCCGTATTAACAGTGATGCTACTTTTAATGAGATAGAAGATGATAAAGAGTTCAATGAACAATTAACTTTTGATGACTTCCCTCTAATTGATGAAGAATTAAATGAAGAGGTAACTGAAATTTCAAGACAACATGATCGTTTTTTTATAATTTCTTATACAACAGATAATAATAAAATGATATCTGAAATTGAATTACTTCTACCAAACCCTAATGAAAATGTTCTGTATAGAGTGGAAAGTTGGACTGAACTCATTGAAAATTCCAACGTTTCAATAGACGCAACTGAATTAGATGTAGTGAGTGGTGAGAAGGAGCCTATTTCACCAAACCAATCTGTTGCTGATTATGGAATTGAAGATATTCCAGAGGAGCAAGAGAACGAGTAAGAGGAGGTGCAAACCATGTTTGTCGGTCAACAGCTCGTTAATCTGCGTTCTATGAATGAAATGTCTAGAGCAGAATTAGCGCAAAAGTTAGGCATCACAGAGCAAGCAATCTGGCAATATGAAAAGGGTTATACCTCTCCTAAAATGGAAATAATATTGAACTTGTCTAATATCTTTGATGTGAAGTCGAAATACTTCTATCAGGAAAATAATGCTTTCAATATAGTAAATGAAAAGCATATTGCTTATAGGTCTATTGAGAAGAACAATATGCAAAAAGTTAATGCTGAAAAATCATACCTTGAACAAATAGAATTACTTCTGGTGTATATTGAAAAGACTATCAAACACCCACCGAATAAACTGCTCTCCTTGAGAAACAATTCTCAAAGAATTATGGGAGAGCATTTTAATAAGGATAATTTCAATAAAGAGAAAATAATTGAGGAATTAGCTTCTAATGCACGAGTTACATTGGGATTAAATTCAACCTATAATAACAATTTAATTTTCCATATAGAAAAGAATGGAGCATTTGTGCTAGAAAAGCCCATGGACGTTAATACAGATGGTTATAGTACATGGACTATTCATGATAGGCCGTATATAGTTCTTAATAGTAATCATAAAACTGCTGTACGAAGGAATTTTGACTTAGCTCATGAACTTGGCCATCTTGTAATGCACTATAACGAAGACTTTCAAGCTATTGATAAAAATAGCTATAATAAGATGGAAAAAGAAGCTCATTTATTTGCAGCAAGCTTTCTGTTGCCTAAGGATGAGTTTTTAAATGATATCCAGTTTATTAGCAAGGTTTCGAATCCTAAATCATATATAGATCTGAAAAGAAAATGGAATGTTTCTATAGCTGCTATGGGAAAGCGTGTTTATTCCTTAAATCAAATGTCATATCAGCAGTATAGGCATTTCAATGCATTATTAAGAAGATATGGGTTTGTAAAGCATGAACCATTAGATAACGAAATTGATGTTATAAAGCCAGGAAAAATAAGGAGCTTAATGACACACGTTCTAGAGAAAAAAGTCATAACCCCTTATGATTTATCAAATAAATTCAATTTAAATTTATCAAAGATTTCCTCATTGTTAGACTTAGAGCCTAACTTTTTTAATCAATACCTAACTCCCCAAAAAGAATATAACTTCATTGAAATAAAGAAAGTATAATTGATATATCAGTTTATATGTGGTGTTCCTTGATAATATGGGAACACCTTTTTACCTTACATATCAAAGACTTTTAGAGGTATATGTTTCTTGGTGACTAATGTAAAGCTATAGATCTAAATATCAGGTTAGATTTTAATGCTAAAGAATAACACGTATAAATTCACAAACTTAAGCGCTTTTGGTAATATTAACCTATTACATAGTGTCTTAACAAGTGTGAAATCTTTAAATATTGGTTTATGTAGATGTATTTCATTTTTTAAAGTATATTCAAGGGGTTATATGGAAGAATTATTTTTTTGTTTAGGGAGAGGGATATTTTGGATTTAAATAGTGGAGAAAATATAATCCAGAAGTTAAGCGGTTTAGATGTAGGAGAAGATAATAATTTAAGTGGTATTGGTCTATCTTTTCACCTTGTTAGAAAACAAAAACATGCAGATAACTTGTATCAATCTAAAGAAGTATCTGTAAGCCCTGAAGTAACATCGTGGCTTAAAAAACATATAGTGAAATCATTAAACGAACTAAAAAAGGATGACTCTGGTGTGGTTCAACGATTCCATGTCGGACAATACAATCATGAGATTAATAGGCAAGATCAACTTATGAAGTTTGACTTAGATAATTCAAGTGATTTATTGGCTCGTAAAAGAGGTTTGATAAGTGAATTAGCAAATTCTTCAGAGGACTTTCCAGAAGATCAAACCAACTTTCAAATAGTAAAATTAACTTATGAAGGTTCTTCTGTTTACTTTTGTTATTATAGAGGTACAAAAAAGAGTTCTTCTAAAAAGAAATGGGCTTTGAAAACTTCAAATGAATATACATTCGTTACCAACCCTGTGATGGACATAGGTGGTAATATTGATTTTTTCATACTTGAAAACTACATCTTTATAGTTAACATTAAACCTTTTGAATATGCTTTTAATTATAGAGATCATATTATTCGTAAAAGAGATCAAAGACTATCAGAAATCACAGGTATGGATTTCTTTAATGGCAATGATTCAAATCCATTGGATTTCGAAGAAAAATGTAAAGCGTTTATTTATTCAAGAAGTATTGCAAAGATTGATCGTGAAACAATTGAAGTCCTAGAATCTAATTTCTCTGATAGATGCGCTGAATTATTAAGAATTAGGGAGAATGCGCCTGATGACACTCAAGAGTTAGAGGAATACAAACGCAAGATAGGATCTTTATGGACATTATTTGATTATATTGATACTGAAAATAATAAAATTATTTACAATGAAGATATGAGCCCAACACCTTTAATCCATTTTTTTACTGATAAAATAGCGAAATCTTTTTTAACTGAAGATGTAAAAGTTGTAATGGCTTACGAGTAATATATTACCATTTTATCTTCATTTTGGGAGTGAATAAAAATGATATGGGGAAAAAAAGAGCAATACCTTATTTGGATATCTGCATACCTCCCCTTTATAATAATAATGTTATATCGGTTTATTGATGGAAATGACTATTTTAAAAATACTTCTTTAGCTCTATATATTAAAGAATATCTTTCTAAAAACCAATTTGATACACTTATCATCATATTTATAGTTGTCTTTACTATTTTTTTGTATAGAAGAGTTGTTTCTTTTTTGTTTAGTAGAATTGATGAAAAATTGAAAGCAGGTTCTTACGGGAAAGAGGTAGTTGTTAGAAATTATGAAAGTTTAAACGTAAATGATTATTCTTTCTTCTTAATAAGCTTACTTTTACCCTTAGTATCTCTTGATTATGCTTCTATTATGAATCTATGGATCTCTCTTTTATTTATATTCATAATAATCGGGGTTTATGTAAAAACTAACACTATTAGCGTTTGCCCCGTATTCTTTATTTCAAATAGGAACGTTTTTAAAGCAGTGATATCAGAACATACGAGACAAGAAGAAGAGAGTAATCCACAATTAAGAAAGAGTGTTTACGTAATTACTTTTAACAAAAACATCGATATGGATAACAAATTTAGAGCCAAGCAAATTGTAGGAAATGTATTTTATATTTCTCCATTTAACGATTAATTCTTAAGTTAAACCTATATCACCATCTATATTACTTGAAGAGAAACTGAGGGTAATGAATTGATTTACATCTTGAGATAATAAATGACAGCTCAATTCTGAGGAACGTAATATTATGGGTTATATGGGTTTGGGTAAGTACGTTATCCCCAAGTCAGTAAAATAGTCTTTAAGTTGTTTTGTACTATCCCGAGGTCTTTCCCTCTAGGTTTACGCTCTAATAGCCCCCGTAACAGAAAGTAATGAAAGTTCGTCCCCCGACTAAATTCGTCTATCCTTTCATTTGCAAGTCTAATTTTGAATCAGTTTAGTATAACTAATATATTTTCCTCCCCATTACTTTAAAATCGATACAATTCTCATATTATCGAGAATTTATTGATATAATGGTTGGGAGGTAAACTAGTATCTATTAAGGAGATTATTTATGGCAAGAGGTGCTTTTACTGGCAGTACGGACTTTTCAACGCAGCCGTTGAGCGAAGTAGTAAAGGAATTGAGTAATTGGAAAAAGGATATAAAAGGTGTAAGTGATCTTTTTGAAGAAACTATTAGGGAAATTGATACTGGTAGTCTTAGTGTGGAAGTTGATATTGACTTTTTAATTAGTTGTAGGAATCTATACTCATTCTTTATCACGGCCATCCAAGATCTAAAAGATGTCTTAGATGGAATAGATTCTGAAATTCAAGAATACCATGTTAATTTATTAAAGAATATTGGACAAAATGCTGGGAGATTCTATAGAAGCCACCGTAAGGTTTGGCACGCAAGTGAATACAAACCATACTGGAAAAATGATTTTAGGCCAGTAGAGAAATTGTACGTTGAAGGATCCGATATGACTGGTGATATGATTGATATTAACAATGCTGCGGAAAGATTAAAAGATTTTGTTGGTAAACGTTCACAAAATAATACCCCTTCTCCATATATGCAGCAATATAATACTTTTAATGCTCCCATAACTAACTTACAGCAAAATAATCATAGCTCAAATGTTCAACAAAATGTAAACAGTGCTGGTATAGGAGAACTTCAACAACTCCTGATTAGTGTTAGAGATATTATCCCACACCTTACTGAACCGAAAGATAAGAATGACATAAATGAACAAGTTGAAGATTTAGAAGAAACACTTCAGGAAGAGAATCCAAAGCAAAGCAGGATAAAAGCGGCTCTCAACACGATAAATGGAACATTAAGTAAAGCTTTCAACATGAGAACATTTAACAATGTGGATCAAGTATCGAAGGAACTTCCATCTATCATAGAAAACACACAAGATATATTAGATAAATTTTAAAAGAAGCATGAACAGACATGCTTCTTTTTGCTATTATAATCATCATATTGATATATAAATAAGAGTACTATTTATTACTTTGTGTTTGTTTACTACGCGGGGAACCGTACCATAAATAGTGAGTAGATTAAGGAATAAAACAAAGTATTGCTTAAATAAAGAGGTGAGTCACTATGGAAACAGTCTATTTTGCAGGTGGATGTCTCTGGGGTGTACAAGAATTCATTAAAACATTGCCCGGAGTTACGTCAACAGAAGCGGGGAGAGCGAACGGAACGAGTTATACACTAGACGGTGATTATGACGGCTACGCAGAATGTGTTAAAACAGCATTTGATCCGGAAATTGTAAACGTAAATGAATTGATGGAGTATTTCTTTGAAATTATTGATCCCTACAGTCTAAATCAACAAGGAGAAGATGTTGGGGTGAAATATAGAACGGGTGTGTATAGTGAGAACCCTGCACATTTGGACGAAGCGAAAGCGTTTATAAGGGAGAGAGAGGACGCTGATCGTATCGTGGTGGAAGTTTTACCTCTTACAAACTATGTGAGAAGTGCGGAAGAGCATCAAGATCGGCTAACCAAATGTCCAGATGATTATTGTCATATTCCGAAAGAATTATTAAGGAAATACAAGTAAGCTTGTCCAATGAAAAAGAGAGGAAGACCTAAATGGCTTTCCTCTCTTTTCGTATTTAAAGTATTAGTTTGAATGGAAGAGAGCGAAATGTATTTAAGAAATAGAAAAACCTTTTTCTTCTTCCACTCCATTACTCTCTGTAAACTCATCAAGTAAGGCACGAACTTCATCGGTAGATTCAGTGCTCATTAGTTGATTTCGTAACTCACTCGCTCCTCGGAAGCCTTTAACGTAAATCTTAAAGAAGCGGCGAAGTGGTTTGAAGAGACGTGGCTCTAGTTCTTCTGAATACTTATCATGAAGATCAAGCTGTAAACGTAGAAGATCAAGTAGCTCTTCGCTGGTATGCTCTTTCTTCTCTGTTTCGAAGCAGAACGGGTTATGGAAGACTCCTCGCCCGATCATTACACCGTCAACTCCATACTTTTCAACTAGTTCAAGACCCTTCTGACGGTCAGGAATATCCCCGTTGATGGTCAGAAGCGTATCAGGGGCAACTTCGTCACGAAGCTTCTTAATCTCTGGAATCAGCTCCCAGTGAGCGTCTACATTACTCATTTCTTTTTTCGTACGAAGATGGATGGAAAGGTTAGCGATATCCTGTTCTAACAGGTGCCTCAACCAGTCGTGCCATTCATCTACTTCTGTATAACCTAAGCGGGTCTTCACGCTTACAGGAAGTCCTCCTGCTTTAGAAGCCTGGATGATTTCTGCTGCAACATCTGGACGACGGATTAATCCGCAACCTTTTCCTTTTGTTGCGACATTAGGCGCAGGGCAGCCCATATTGATATCGACTCCACGATACCCCATCTCGGCCATACCGATACTCATTTGTCGGAAGTTTTCTGGCTTATCTCCCCAGATATGGGCCACGATTGGCTGCTCATCTTCCGTGAACGTTAAACGCCCACGTACGCTGTCTTTTCCTCTTGGGTGGCAAAAGCTCTCTGTATTCGTAAACTCTGTAAAAAACACGTCAGGTCTTGCAGCTTCACTTACGACATGACGAAAAACGACATCCGTTACAGCTTCCATTGGTGCTAAAACAAAAAACGGCCGCGGCAACTCATGCCAAAAATTATCTTTCATATATATCTGAACCCTTTCCTTAAGGGAAAACACGTTCCCAAAGTTAAAAGTGAAAATGTTTTTCTAAATGATTTCCATTTTCAATAGAAATCCATCATTATATACTTTAATAGTATCCGGCGAAAAGTGCAAGGGAACCAAATGTTTTAACAAAGACGCTTCTTTCAATATATGTTAAAATTTCAGTGTTTCCCCCAAGAATAGGGCAGTAATCATGAAGAATCGAAGTTGAAACACTTTATTGTGTGTGGGGCCGTTACGTTTATTGAGTGTTAGGGGGGTCTGGGGAACGACTCGCTTTCCACGGGCGAGCTGCCGAGCCTCCTCACTCACTTCGTTCGTTCCGGGGTCTCGTCGACCTCTTTCTCCCGTAGGAGTCTCCCCGTTCCCCAGCCCCCCTTACCTGAAGATGTATAACGTCCTCCTCAGCTCTAGTATGGTGGTGATTCAACTATCCGTCCCCTTACGTAGCATGCTTCCGTTCCCTCTATATTTGGCAAAGGTGGTTCGGGAAATTGCGAGACTCCTGCGGCAGTAAGAGCCTAGGGGAGACCCCACAGAGAGCGTAGCGAACGAGGAGGCTTCCCAGCTCGCCGCGGAAAGCGAGTGATTTCCCGAATCACCTTATTCTCAATTTGAGCAAACGGGAGCATTCTCTCAACTTCGTGCCTTCCACATAAGGGGGCTTATATGGGAGAGAGATCATAGTCAGCACAAATATGAGTATATTCAAAATGAAAAGCATAGATAGGAGAGATCGAAATGAAAATTTCAAACGAAGCAAAAGAGCAACTCCTTCAAATAATCGATGAAGAAGAGTCGTCAAATCTTAGGTTTTTTGCTGCAGGAGGGTGTGGGGGAACTCAGCTTGGGCTTGGGCTTGAAGAGCCAGCTGAATCCGATTATATTACAGAGGTTAACGGAATTCGGGTTTCCATTGAATCTTCTATGCAAGATGTAGCAAAAGACATTGAATTAGACTTACAAGAATCAGGCGAAGGTGTAGACTTTGTTATTAAAGGACTCCCAACGAACTAACAATATGTAAGGTATTGGATCAGTTTTATCTATTACTTAAACCCCCAGGGCTCCTGCCTGGGGGCTATTTGAATGGAACATTAGCTTCTCGATTGTCGTAAGAAACGAGGATAAGAAAGTAGAGCGATGACACCACCAGCCAAGCCTGCTAAGACTAAGATCAGCATGTTCAACCATATGTCGGCTATTCCACCGCTCGAGAGAATGACTTCTTTGTATCCTTGTAGCGCCCAGTATTGAGGCAAGGCTTTACTAATGTTTTGGACGACTTCAGGCATAAATTCGACTGGCATCCAAAGTCCACCGAGCAATGCTCCACCTAAGGCGAGAATCTGTGTTAGGGCAATGCCCATGTTTTCCGTTTTGACAATTACAGCCATGGCCATGCCCCATCCGGTCACGATAAACGCGAGAGCCAAGGATAATAGAATAAGAGCTAAAGGATTTCCGAGCGGAAGGTCATAGACAACGACACCAAATCCGAACAAAACCGCAATTTGAATAAGTACGATAATGATGAATGGCAGCCATTTGCCGAAAAAATAGTGATGGGTCGATAGAGGTGTGCTAGCTATCCTTGCAACCATCCCTCGCTCTCTATCTTTTACAAAAGCAATAACCATTGAAATCATGATAAAGAAAGCAAACATGATTGTATAACCAGGAATAATCTGAGTCACGACTTCTTTATAACTTTGGCTCTCATCTCCAGAAAAAATTGCTACAAACGCAACAATAAAAATAACCGGTAGAACAAATGTCCAAAACCATAGTCCTTTATCCTGAATCGTCTTTTTCAGTTCAGTACGAGCGATTGCCCACATATCTGTTCCTCCTTTTCTCAAGAATCTCTTAATTGGGTGCCGGTTAAATTGAAGAATATATCCTCTAATCTAGGGTGGTATAGTTCGAGTCTGCGTGGCTCTAAACTATGTTCTCGGCAGTGTGTCACCAAATTCTCTAAAGTAAGAAGTGGTTGTTCACTATTGAGTAGGTAGCCATGGCCTTTCGATTCTACCTCCCCAAAGCGTTGAAGCATCTCGGTCTCAATGCTCTCCCCGGAGATAAATAATGAGGGCTTTGCGTACTTCTCTAACAACTCTTCCATCCGCCCGAACTCCATGAGCTTCCCCTTATCAATGAGACCAATACTGTCACACAGCTGCTCGACTTCCTCCATATAGTGGCTTGAGTAAATAATTGTGCTCCCCTCAGCCTTCAGTTGATGAATAATGGAGAAGATCGAATTTCGTGATTGTGGGTCAATGCCAACAGTAGGTTCATCCATGATAACAATGCTCGGTTTATGTAAAAGCGCACAGCCAATATTCAGTCGACGCTTCATACCGCCTGAAAACGTTATGACTTTATCCTTCGCTCTGTCTTTTAAGCCGATCTGTTGTAGTACTTCCTCCATTCGAATCTGTAATTCTTTTCCCTTTAGCCCATATAAGTTGCCAAAAAGTATTAGATTATCCTGAGCTGTCAACGTTTCCTCTAAGCAAATTTCCTGGGGAATATATCCGATCTGCTGCTTAATCTTTATCCGGTCCGTAGAAACCTTCCAGTCTTTAACGTGAATGTCTCCATTAAAGTCTAGTAGTATTCCAGATAAGATTTTCATCAGTGTGGATTTGCCAGCCCCATTGGGTCCGACTAGCCCAAAGCATGTGCCTTCGTCAATCTTAAAACTAATATGATTCAATGCTTTTATTGCTTCATACTGTTTACTGATATTCTCTATACTGATCACTGTTCATTCTCCTTTCTGCTTCATCTGTTCCATATATATGTTTTATCTCCTATACGTAGTTCGAGAATTTTCGTTTCATACATTTGGAAAAATTTTTAAATTGTTTCGTTCTTGCAATGATAAACTATATATTGAGTTTATTTTTTATCAGAGGGGGATCTTATGATCGAATTTAAAGATATAGATCGACACAATTTTTTTGATGTAATTAACTTGCGTGTAGCGGATGAGCAGCAATCATTTGTAGCCCCAAATGTATTCTCCCTTGCACAAGCAAAAGCTTTTTCAGAGTGTCTTTGCTTAGGCATTTATCACAATAAATTGTTAGTTGGGTTTACAATGTACTGCATAGATTTTGAGGATAAGGAATACTGGATCTATCGCTTAATGATTGATGCTAGGTACCAGTCGAAAGGCTACGGGAAAGCTGCCATGAAGAAGCTAATTGAAAGGATAAAACAGGATCAAAAGCACCATGTGATCTATTTAAGCTTTGAACCTGAGAACAATCAGGCTAAGAGTTTGTATGAAAAACTGGGATTTAAACCAGATGGTCGAGTAATAGATGGGGAAATCGTGTATAGCCTCACATATAGTAATAAGTGATCGGAGCGTTGAAACTTTTATACGGTTACTCATGTCCACTATTTTCACATATAACCGTATCTTACCGATGAAAAAAGTTCATAATGGAAGTAATCTACTCTACTCACTTATGGTCGTTATACTATACTGTTGCAATAGAAGTAATTTTCAATATTTTTGGAAAGTGGTACACTAGTAGTAGATTGAAAATAACTAGAAGAGGTGTAGCACCCCGGGGGCGGGGATAAGCTATATTTTTTCTGCAAGACATAGGGAGTATAGGCTAATGAGTAAAAACTATGCGAAAACTGACGTTATTTTAATTGGTGCAGGCATTATGAGTGCCACATTGGGATCTTTGCTAAAAGAATTAGTACCAGAATGGAAAATCAGAGTGTTTGAAAAGTTGGATAGTGCAGGGCAAGAAAGCTCGAATGTATGGAATAATGCAGGTACGGGCCATGCTGCATTATGTGAACTTAATTACACAAAAGAACAAGAAGATGGCTCCATTGATATTTCAAAAGCTATAAAAGTAAATGAGCAATTTCAAGTATCTAAACAATTTTGGTCTTATCTTGTAAACAACGGCCGAATCCGGAAACCACAAGAATTCATCATGCCATTACCACATATGAGTTTCGTTCAAGGAAAAGAGAATGTGGAATTCTTGAGAAAGCGCTACCAAACCATGTCAGCTCATCCGCAGTTTCAAGGGATGGAGTTCTCCGATGAGAAGGAGCAATTAACAGAATGGATGCCACTTATGATGAGGGATCGTTCATCAAATGAGGCAGTAGCAGCAACGAAGATGGATTCTGGGACAGATGTAAACTTCGGAACGATTACACGTAAAATGTTTGACCATCTAGAGAGTAAAGATCTTGAGATCAACTATAAACACAATGTAGAGGACATTAAGAGGTTAAGTGACGGCACATGGGAAGTGAAAGTGTATGATCGTGAGCAGGCACGTATTGAATATCATATAACTAACTTTGTCTTTATTGGTGGTGGCGGAGGTAGTCTTCACCTATTGCAGAAGACCGGTATACCTGAATCAAAACATATTGGTGGATTCCCTGTAAGCGGGCTATTTATGGTGTGTAATAATCCTGAAGTGATTGCCGAGCACCGCGCTAAAGTATATGGGAAAGCAAAAGTAGGGGCACCTCCAATGTCTGTGCCTCATCTAGATACAAGATTTATCGACAATAAGCAGTCCTTATTATTTGGTCCGTTCGCAGGCTTTTCTCCAAAGTTCTTAAAAACGGGTTCACTGCTTGATCTATTTACATCTGTGAAATCGGATAACCTTGTAACGATGACAGCTGCAGGTGTGAAAAATGCTTCTCTAACAAAGTATTTGATCGAACAAGTAATCTCCTCAAAAGAAAAGCGTATGGAAGAATTGAGAGAGTTCATTCCAAACGCCAAAAGTGAGGATTGGAGTTTAGCTGTCGCGGGGCAACGAGTTCAAGTCATTAAAGATACAGATGCAAGCGGGAAAGGAACTCTACAGTTCGGTACAGAAGTAGTCAGTTCTTCAGATGGCTCAATTGCAGCGCTACTTGGAGCTTCTCCGGGTGCTTCTACAGCCGTTCACGTTATGCTTGAGGTAATGGAAAAATGTTTCCCGCAACAGATCAAACAGTGGGAACCGAAGATAAAAGAGATGATTCCATCTTATGGGCTTGTATTAGCTGAGCATCCAGAGCTTCTTAAGGAAATTCATAAGAATACTGATGAGGCGCTCGGGTTAAACAAAAAGCCTCTTCAACGTTATCTTTCAACAAATGAAAGCGAAATCAGCAAGACATCTTAGAAGATACCAGTTAGGTTATGATTTTGAATCCAGTTGTTATAAAAAAAGTCGCTACTCGTGTAGGAGTAGCGACTTTTTTATTGATCATTATTAGTTGCGAATCAGGTAATCAAATGCACCTAATGAAGCATTTGCTCCTGTACCCATTGAGATAATGATTTGATTATTTGGAACGTCTGTCACATCACCAGCAGCAAACAGTCCAGGTACGTTCGTGGCATTGTGTTTATCGACAACAATTTCACCAATTTGGTTACGTTCAACAGAATCATCTAACCATTCTGTATTCGGAACAAGTCCGATTTGAACGAACACGCCTTCAAGCTTCACGTGGTTCTCTTGGCCCGTTTCCCGGTCCACATACGTAATGCCATTTACGTTAGCGTCACCTGTAATTTCTGTTGTTTGTGCATTTGTGTGAATGGTTACATTCGGAAGACTATTTGCGCGGTCTTGTAAGACTTTATCAGCTTTAAGTTCTGAAGCAAATTCAAGAACTGTCACATGCTTAACAATTCCAGCTAGGTCAATAGCTGCTTCTATACCGGAGTTACCTCCACCAATTACAGCTACGTCTTTACCTTCGAATAATGGACCATCACAGTGTGGACAGTACGCAACACCTTTATTTTTGAACTCTTCTTCGCCCGGTACGCCAACTTGACGCCAGCGAGCACCAGTCGAGATGATTACACTCTTACTCTTAAGAACGCCACCGTTATCAAGCTCAAGCTCGAACATACCGTCGTTCTTCTCTAAGCGGCTTGCACGTTGAAGATTCATTACATCAATGTCGTAATCCTTTACGTGTTCTTCAAGACTAGCAGCAAGCTTCGGTCCTTCTGTGCTAGAAACACTAATGAAGTTTTCAATACTCATCGTGTCTAGTACTTGACCACCAAAACGTTCAGCTACGATCCCTGTGCGAATTCCCTTACGCGCTGCATAAATTGCTGCACTCGCACCAGCTGGGCCGCCACCGACAACTAATACATCATATGGGTCTTTATTGCTGAACTCTTCAGCGCTAGGGCCTTCAACAATCTTGTCTAAGATTTCTTCTAGCGTCATGCGGCCACCGCTCAAGAATTCTCCGTTAAGATGCAAGGAAGGAACAGCCATAACGTTTTTGCTTTCAGCTTCTTCTTTAAATGCTGCACCGTCAATCATTGTATGCGTAATGCCTGGGTTTAAAACACTCATCATGTTTACCGCTTGTACGACATCAGGACAATTATGACAGCTTAAGCTAACATAGGTTTCAAAGTGATATTCACCTTTAATATTCTTAACTTGATCAATAACGCTTTGGTCAACCTTAGGTGCTCTGCCACTAACTTGTAGAAGAGCAAGTACTAAAGAAGTAAATTCATGTCCAAGAGGAATACCTGCGAACGTAACTCCAGTATCTTCTCCGACGCGATTCACACTAAAGCTAGGCGTTCTGGATA
The DNA here is from genome assembly GCF_014642405.1 of Pontibacillus salipaludis. Taxonomy (GTDB): domain Bacteria; phylum Bacillota; class Bacilli; order Bacillales; family BH030062; genus Pontibacillus; species Pontibacillus salipaludis. The sequence goes on along the minus strand of NZ_BMIN01000002.1, from coordinate 282,712 downwards.
ATTGTGCTTCCTCGAATGTAATCTTAGAAGACATAGAAGCTAGCTCTTCAACAAGAGCTAGCATGTCTTTTGATACTTTATCAGAACCTGCACTAACTTTAAGCACGATATCGCTTTCCAATAGTTCTAGATATTGGTTTAATTGAGCTTTAATATCTGCTTCAAGCATATTGTGCACTCCTTTAGATTTTACCTACTAGATCTAGGCTTGGTGTTAGAGTTTCAGAACCTTCTTCCCATTTAGCTGGGCAAACTTCGCCTGGATTCTGACGAACGTATTGAGCTGCTCTGATTTTACCTACTAAGTTACTTGCGTCGCGACCAATACCGCCTGCATTAATTTCTACAGTTTGGATAACGCCATCTGGGTCGATGATGAAAGTACCGCGATCCGCAAGACCTTCTTCTTCGTTTAATACTTCAAAGTTACGGGAGATTTTTTGAGAAGGGTCACCGATCATTGTATAAGTGATCTTGTTAATCTTTTCTGAGCTATCGTGCCAACCTTTGTGAACGAAGTGAGTATCTGTAGAAACAGAGTATACTTCAGCACCTAGTTCTTGAAGTGCAGCGTATTCGTTTTGAAGGTCTTCAAGTTCAGTTGGGCAAACGAATGAAAAGTCTGCAGGGTAGAAGCAAACAACGCTCCACTGACCTTTAAAGTTTTCTTCTGTTACATCAACGAATTCACCGTTTTTGAATGCTTTTGCGTTGAATGGTTGTACTTCAGTACCGATTAATGACATGAAAAAATCCTCCTCTGTTTTGTGTAAAAATTATTAATTTAAAATCATTATAATTCAAAAACTATTATTATATACATTAGTAAATTTGTCAAGCTGTTAAGGCATATTTAAGCTTTTAATATGCTCTAAAAGGATCTTTTGCGGAAAATAGTTCTGAAAAGAATACGTTATTTTGTGTTGGAATGGAAAAGTTCGATTATCATTCTCATACTTATATTCTTACCTACTCTAGTGCCCTGCTAAACGTCTGAGCATTCTATTTTGTACAGAAATCAGTATGGATATGCATGTGAAAAAACGCCTGCTCACTTTAAAGGAGCAGGCGTTTTCATCATAAAATAGATAGGGGTTAATGTCCAAATAACTGCCCGTTTTTATCCACATAAACGGATTGAACCATTGTTCTCTCAAAAGGATGTTGGTCCACTGTCCCCTTCATATTTACTGTCATATTATAAATTCCTTCTCCGAGATTTGGCAGTCTATAAGAGTTTTTAGACATGTTGTTATTCACTTTCACTTCTTTCAGCTTTCCTTTTTTGTAATAGGAAACGGTCATATCCGCCTTTACTTTTATTTTATGGTCTTTTGAGTTGATGTGGACCGTTCCGTTATTGATAGTAGTAGTAAGGAAGGTGTTAAGCGGACTAGTGTAAGTAACGTCCAACAAAAAGTGTTCCGTTCGCTTATTTTCTGCTAGCAGGGTCCATTTCCCTGATGTAGGATTTTTTATTGTAGTTGAATGGTGATAGGCGCCGTTCAGATATTCTGTCTCATCTTTATCTACGCTAAAAGTAGTGTGAGCTTTCCCATTTGGAGAAGTCAAATGAATTGTAGTTTCTGGTTGGTCACTGATCCAATCAATTGTAATAGCATCGACATCCGGCTCTACTACAATGGTTTCTTGAGTGGTGCCCTTATAAGAGCCGCCATGGATATAGCTATTCACATTCTGTTCAGAGTCTCTTGTGTTCCCCTCTTCGATGCCCATAGCCTTAGCTTGAAAGTTAGCAAATGAATACACACTTTCGCTTAAATAGTCCTCAAAGAGGGAGAAGGTAGAGGAGCCCTCTTTGATGGTCGTATGATTCCAATTGCCGACTTTAATTTCGGTAGCATAGGGGAGGCGTGAACTCTTTACGGTTACAGCCCCATCGTTACTACCGTAAGCGCTTAAGTATAGTCCGCCCCAGTAAAGTGAACTTCCAAAACTTCCCCACTTTGTTCCACCTAGAGTATAGATGGGGGTATGAAGTACGTTGGGGTGATCATCTGTTACAGAACGGTAGTAATCCATATAACCTGTTTGTAGGGAATAGGTGGCATCGTTTTTGCTTCCAAGAATTCCAGATAGCCAACCTGCCCAACTGCTGTAAGCTAAATCAGCTAGCTGCGAGCCATAGTGAGGGGAAGAAAGAGTGATGACCCTCTCTACATAAGGGTCTGCTCCGTAATGTACGAGAGCTGCCTGTGTATCGATCCCTCCTTTGCTATGAGCGACGACAACTACTTTTTCTCCAAAATGGTCTGAGATCTCTTTGATTTTTTGGGCAAGCATAGCACCGTTATCCCACATATTCTTTGTTGGATAGAGGTCAATGAAGGATGTTTCATATCCAGCTGCAAAGGCGGTTTCATCCATATCATTATTGTTCGTCCATGTAGTTGATGAACTATTTAAGCCATGAACAAACAGAATGGGGTGCTTGGAAGAAGTAATCGAGGAAGGAGATTCACCAATCCACCATTCCCCAGGTGTACCAGCTACACCTCCTTCTTTTAAAGACCCAGCCATAGTAATTGAAGGCAACATGAGAACAAACAAAGCTAGAAGAATCAACAGACGCATTCCTTTTTTCATGAGCGATCTCCTCTCTGTAAGTAGACTCAAAACCCTAAACTATATGGACAATTGAGGGAGGTTAGCACCAACTTTCCAAAAATAGACCAAAGGAACGGCAAGTAGTTAGGCATTTGGTTGCGTATTCATTTTAGAGGTGTATATGGTTGCTTATAAAATCATGACCTTGTTCTCTAGTGCCTAAATGTTGGTGAACAGTAAATCGTTTGTGGATTTTAAAGTCTAGCTATCAATTCCTCCTGTAATTTTTTATATTTCTCTTTTATGAGTAAGATTTTTTATTGAATCTGTACCATTAAAATCATGTCGGATCAAAGAGAGTTAGCACTTGTGAAGTCGACTCTGACTATGATTCTTACTGGAACGACGACAATTGTAGCCATACTGTAAAACGTTGCCGTTATTTGAAGAACGAATCAAAAAGGAAATAGAGAGGTTTCGTCCAATTTAATAGGCATAGGAAAATGAAACACAATGATTATACAGGAGGAGATGCAAGATGAAGAAAATGGGTGCTATGGTTTGGAGTATGCTGTGGGTGTTGAGCTTAGCTTCGGTTGTGAAAGCTGTAACGGTTTCAAATGTATTCCCTGTAAATGTGTCGATCGAAGGATTTTCACACAAGAATGTTCGGTTAAGTGGAAATAAGGGAAGAAATGGAGTTCTTGATTACCGATCGATGAAGCGTTTATGTCAGACCAAAGAGTTTTGGTGTAAGGCTAGGGGGAGTCCGAGAGGGAAAATCGACGAGCTTATCGTGTATTTGGTCAGGGTTCGGTCAAGTTTTAATGAGTTGCCATGTGTTTCTCAATGACAGGTGGACTTTGCCGTCATTGACCAAGTATTTGAGTGGATAATTTACTTCAAAGGAAGGGGTTGGAATACGATCATTTTCTAAGGCTCATTTACGCTTTATCAAGGGGGGAATGGAGCGTTTAAAATAGATAATCTAGAAGGTATGATTCCATTAGGATGAGGGAGGAGGAATATAAGGGAGAAGAAGGCGTCTGCACGGACTAAGATGCCATAGTGAATATAGATGTAACGAGGGAGGGTCGTAGAGGGAAAGAGTACGCGTTACTCGTACTCTTTTTACCTATGTCTTATAGTATTAGAACGCTTTCGCTATAAGAAAATGTATATATGTATTCTTAGAGAGTGATACAATAGAAGAATACGATGAAATAAAGAAAGAGGATACGCCTTTGAATAGTTTTAACCAATTTAACTTAAATGAAAAGAATATAATGCGATTGAAAGAAATGGGGATTACAGCTCCAACTGATATTCAATCGGAAGTCATCCCTTTGATATTAGAGGGTCATGACGTGATTGCTCAAGCTCAAACTGGTTCTGGTAAGACCTATGGCTTTTTACTACCTTTGCTCGAGAAGATTCATATAGAAGATCCCAGTGTACAGGCTCTTATTGTCGCGCCTACGAGGGAATTGGCTCTTCAGTTGACAGCTGAGTTAGAACGACTCTCTGAAGAGGTTAGTGTGCTTGCTGTATATGGCGGTAAAGATGTACAGCAGCAAGTAAAAAAACTAGATAAAACTCAGGTTGTCATTGGTACACCAGGGCGCCTGTTAGATCATATGCGCAGAGGAACAATTGATCTATCGAACGTTTCCTCTCTTGTATTAGATGAAGCGGATCAGATGCTTCATTTTGGTTTCTTTGAAGATGTTGAAACAATTGTGCGTAGCACACCAAACGTGAAACAAATGGCGCTATTTTCTGCGACCCTTCCATCTGATATTAACAAATTAGCATACAAGTTTATGCGTCACCCTAAACAAGTTCGTATTCAAACTAAAGGACGAACGGTAGAAGAAATTGAACAATTTGTGGTAGAGACGACGGATCGTAAAAAACAAGAAGCGTTAAGAAAGGTTGTTAAAGAAACGCAACCTTTCTTAGGAATTGTCTTTTGCCGAACAAAGAGACGGGTGAGTAAACTTTACGGTGAGTTAAAAGCGATGGGGTATCAGGTTGATGAATTGCACGGAGACCTCTCTCAAAAGAAGCGAGAGAAAGTAATGGAACAGTTCCGAGAAGCAAAGGTTCAATTACTAGTAGCGACAGATGTGGCTTCAAGAGGTTTAGATGTTGAAGGCGTAACACACGTCTATAACTATGACATTCCTCAAGATGTTGAGAGTTACATTCATAGGATTGGAAGGACAGGACGTGCCGGTGATGACGGTGTTGCCATTACGTTTACTGCTCCTAAAGATCAACAGATGCTTGCTGCAATTGAAAAAGGGATATCCCAAAAACTTAAGAGAAAGCAGCTCTAACTAATCTTCTTATAGAAATAAAATCAAGCCATGTAAAAAAACCGTTCAAGGGCGTCGCTTTGAACGGTTTTTGTATAGACGTTGATCTCTCTGAGGCGAAACAGGGGGTAAAGAACCGATTAGAGAAGACTTTTCACTCTGAATAGTCTGATAAAATATGTTAAAATATAAGTATAAACACACACTCTATGGCAAAGGAGAGGGTTGATCATGCGTAAGAAAATCCTCGTAGCATATGATGGTAGTGCGATGAGTAAACAGGCGTTACAAGAGGCGAAAAGCCAGGCTGCTGATGCTCCAGATGCAGAAATTCACGTCGTTTCTGTTGTACGCACGTCAGGTCCTTTTACCAATGCACAAATGTCTAAAAGCATCGGAAATGAATTAGCCGAACAATACCGTACCGATATGAATCGCCTCAAAGAAGAAATGAAAGAAGAGGGCGTAGAGGTAATCACCGATGTCATCGTTGGTAAGGTTGAAAAAAATGCAGGTGCACGAATTTGTGATTATGCCAAAGAACGTAACATGGATTTGATTATCGTCGGTAATCGTGGCTTTGGTAATGTGAAGAAGATGATTCTTGGCAGTGTCAGTAATAACATTGTCCAGCATGCTACTTGTCCCGTCCTCGTTATGAAGTAAGAGTGATGGAGTACATTCGGGTTAAATAAAGAGGAGACCTCCCACCATCATGGGAGGTCTCCTCTTTATATCGCCACTATTGCTAGCCTATTCCACATAAGCTACCTTATGCGGAGGACTCGAAGCTGAGATAGTTTAGCAGGAAAGAGGGCCGTTGCGTTTGATGAGTGGTTGGGCTTGCTCGGGGACAACTCGCTTTCCTGCGGGGAGCTGGGAAGCCTCCTCGTTCGCTGGCGCTCTCTGTGGGGTCTCCCCTAGGCTCCTTTTCCCGCGGGAGTCTCGCCGTCCCCGAGCAAGCCCTGGCTTAAATAGGATAACGGCCCTCGAGCGCATCGGGTGGCCCTGTTTCTCTCAGATGACTTGTTTCCGTTCATCCAAATATAGAAAAGGTGGGCCTGGAAACTGCGAGACTCCCGTGGGCAGAAGAGCCTAGGTGAGACCCCGCAGACCGGCTGTGCCGGTCGAGGAGGCTCACCAGCTCCCCACAGGAAAGCGAGTGGTTTCCAGGCCCACCTTACGCGCCATGAAAGCTAACGGAAACGTATCTCTAATAATCAACAAACAAAACCATCTTATTTAAACCAGCCTTTTTCCTTAAAACGTGCGATGGCTTCAATTCGGTTGCTTACTTCGAGCTTATCTAAAATCACAGAGATATAATTGCGTACTGTACCGGGAGTGATATAAAGTTCATTTGAGATATCCTTGGTATTTTTCCCATCAGCCATAAGCTGCATGACCTGTTTTTCTCGTTCGGTTAATGGGTTCTCATTTCCGTAGGCAAGGTCCACAAGTTCTGGGGCAAATATGCGTTGGCCATCCATGATTCTGCGTATAGAAGTAGCCAGTTCTTCACTTGGGCTATCTTTTAGTAAATAGCCGCTTACTCTTGCTTTTTGTGCGCGTTCGAAGTAACCGGCTCTTGCGAATGTTGTGAGAATAATGATCTTACAATCCTCGTCTTTTAATTCTTCAGCAGCATCCAAACCGGTTTTCATCGGCATTTCGATATCCATAATACACACGTCTGGCTTTTGTTCCCTTACGAGCTTACAAGCTTCTTCACCGTTATTAGCCTGCCCTACAACTTCCATTCCTTCTTCAAGATCTAAAAGCGCACCAAGGGCTCCGAGCATCATGCGCTGGTCTTCTGCAATGACAATTCGTATCACATCAATCCCTCCTCTTCAGTTTGGTGTGCAACATTTGGTACACGGATTGTAAGGGTTGTACCATTTGAGTTTTGGATATCCAACGTTCCATTAACAAATTCCAAGCGCTCTCTCATTCCTTGAAGTCCATGTCCTTTTAATGAATCGATTTTATCAGAGATGCCAACTCCATCATCTCTTACCTCAATCATCACTTCCTCACTTGACTGCTGGATTGCTACATGACAAGTCTTCGCCCTACTATGTTTAACAATATTCGTGGCCGCTTCTTTTAAGGACATGCTGAGGACATTTTCTGTTAATAAAGGAGTATGAGAAAGCTCTGGATTTCCTTCAAGTATAAAGGTCATTTCTGCTGCTTCTATAATTTGCTGAACTCGAAAGATTTCCTCATTGAGCTTAGATCCTCTCATATTTGAAACCATTTCGCGCACTTCCTTTAAAGCCGTTCGTGCTGTTTGATTTATGTCTTGTATTTCTTTAACCGCGTTATCAGGTTTAACGTGAATCAGTTTGCCTGCTAAATCACTCTTAAGACCAATTAGGGATAGTTTCTGACCTAAAGTATCGTGTAGATCTCTAGCGATTCTTTCCCTTTCCTCAATTACCATAAGTTGAGAAATTCTTTCGTTTGCATGCTCTAACTGCCCTTCAAGTTTCTGTTGTTGGTTGCGATACCGAATGGTAAAGGGTAGTAGTATGACACCGATAATCGTGATGATGATAAAAGGAAGTTGTGGAAGCAGAGACTCGTTCTGAGCAATATAGACGGTGGTTGCTGCAGCGAGTGTTGTTGTTAGATGTACAATATAGAGAGACAGAAATCCTCCTTTATGCTGGATGTTTCCAATAAAGAACGCCAGGAATAATGAAAAGTACACATAGCCAAACAGTAACGTCATGATTAGACTAATGGCAATTTCAATACTCACCCAGACGTAGGCAAATCCACTCTCAGAGTTAAATGAACGTAAATAAGCAACGAAAAACAAAGCGATCATGACTATGCCAAATAAAATCTCTATCACAGAAGAAGAGCGGAATATAAAGAAAAATGGCAGTAAACAGAAGATAATCCATACATACGTACTAAGACCGGTATTTTTAGGGATGATGTGAAACCAATTTTGCACCACATTTCCCTCCTTCCTATATTTGTTTTATGTAATCTTATATAAGCATATCTTACTTCAGTTTTCCCTGTCACTTATAGCCTTTTTAAGCGTTTTCGGACAACTTTTTTAGGGGAAATCCGATCTTGGTCTGCTTTGTTTAAACTCTAGAAAAAAGACCCCAACCAAAGTGGAAGGGATCTTGGTTTCTTATTTTTCTTGTAGAGTGGGACGCTTTTGTCCAAGCATCGATTGTTCCTTTGCTTCTTTTAAGCGTGACTTTGCCTCTTTGAAACTTACGAACGTTTTGTTCTTAGTGTCATAAAGACGGAAACGTATGGATTCTAAGCTCGTTTTAAGTGTAATTGTAGTAGCATGTTCTAATGGTGGTGTAGCATCGTGTGCTTTCTCTAAATTATAATTAGGGACTCTTGGACTTAGGTGGTGCACGTGATGAAAGCCAATGTTTCCTGAGATCCATTGTAATACCTTAGGAAGTTTGTAATAAGAGCTTCCGTCAACGGCTGCTTTTACAAAGTCCCATTCGCTTTCCTCTTCAAAGTAAGAATCTTCGAATTGGTGTTGTACATAGAATAACCAAATACCAAGCATACCCGATACATATAATATAGGCAGGTTAATAATTAGGAACGCCTGCCAGCCGATTGCCCAAATCATGAAAGAATACAAAATGACAATAGCCACATTCGTAATATACGTGTTCATGCGCTCTTTCTTTTTCGCACCTTTGCGATTAAAGCGATTGGCTATTAGGAACAAGTATAGTGGGCCAAGTCCAAACATCACGAAAGGATTACGATACAAACGATACGCTAAACGCTGTTTGAAAGATGCTTCTTTATATTCTTCAATGGTCATTACCCAAATATCGCCTGTGCCCCTTTTGTCCAGGTTACCACTTGTCGCATGGTGGATATTGTGATCGCGTTTCCATTTCTCAAATGGAAACAGTGTGATAATACCGGCTATTGTGCCAATAATCCGGTTTGCTTTTTTGTTTTTTAAGAAGGATTGGTGTGTGCAGTCGTGAAAGATAATGAAAATTCGTATGACAAATCCACCGGCAATCATCGCTAATGGAATGGTAGCCCATACAGAAATCTCCAGGCTAAGATACGCTAGATACCAAACAAGGATAAATGGAACAAATGTGTTAATCATTTGTTTAATACCTGCGGTTGAATCAGGCTTTGCGAAAGCCGCAACACTCTTTTTTAATTCTTGTTGTTGTTTTTTTTGATTCATATGATAACTCCTTCAAGCAAGCTTATTGATTGAACTGTTCCTCTAATGATAAATGAACAGCAAACGCTTTATAAGACATAAACGTCAGGTGGGATATATGACATTTGTCATGGGTTGTCTTCCTTTTTGAACCAATTCATTTTATGTTTTGTATTATGCTTAAAATCATGCAACCAATCTCAAACTAAGAGCGGGGTTTTCGAGGCATGGAACGTTTTCTTGTTATAATGAGGGCAAGATATACAAAGGAGGATGAATTATGAATCATAATGAACACTACATAAATGAGCTTAATGAATTCTTGAAGATTCCAAGTATCTCATCAATGCCAGAACACAAAGAAGATGTGAAAAAGGCAGCCGAGTGGTTAAAAGGATCTCTTCAAAAAGCAGGGATCGAGAACTTGGAGGTTATTGAAACAAAAGGGCATCCGATTGTCTATGGAGACTGGCTTCATGCAGAAGGGAAGCCTACGGTATTAATCTATGGACATTATGACGTTCAACCTGCTTCTCCGGAGGAACTTTGGGAAACACCTGCATTCGAACCTACAATACGAGACGATAAGCTCTATGCAAGAGGAGCAACTGATGATAAGGGGCAATTGTTTATTCACGTTAAAGCTGTGGAGAAGCTGATGCAAGAAAATGGTGAATTACCAGTTAATGTGAAGTTCTGTATCGAGGGAGAAGAGGAAATGGCAAGCCCGAACCTGCCTCCATTTATTGAAGATAACCAGGAAAAATTAGCTGCAGATGCTGTTTTAATTTCGGATACGTCCTTTATCGAAAAAGGGCAGCCTGCTATTTGTACATCTCTTCGCGGGGCCTTAGCTATGGAACTTAACTTGAAAACAGCAAATACGGATCTTCACTCCGGGGTTTACGGGGGCGGAGTTCCAAATGCAATCCACAGTCTCGTGAATTTGTTAGACTCCTTCCATGATGACAATGGAAAAGTTGCTGTAGAAGGGTTCTATAAAGGTGTTCAAGATCCTACCTCACAACTGAGAGAAGAAGTGGCTTCTATTCCTTTTGAAGAAGAAAAGACAAAACGGGAACTAGGATTAGAATCCTTCTACGGAGAGGAAGGCTTTACGTTCCAGGAGCGCACAGGTATTCGTCCTACTCTCGAGATTAATGGCTTAGCTGGCGGTTTTCACGAAGAAGGATTTAAAACGATTGTACCAAGTGAAGCTCATGCGAAGATAAGTTGTCGTCTTGTAGGGGACCAAGACCCTGAAGAAATTTATGAGGCGATCTTAGACCATTTAAATAACTATAAGCCAGTAGGGGCAAGTTTTGAAACGAAGAAGTTAATAACGGCTAAGCCTGTTTCACTTCATTCAAATAATCCTATGATTCAAAAAGCAGCCGCTGCTTATGAACAGGTTTATGGGGTGGCACCTCTATTTCCGAAAGAAGGCGGTTCGATCCCGATTGTAGAAGTGTTCTCTCGAGTGCTACGTTCCCCGGTTGTGATGATGGGCTTTGGTTTACCATCGGAAAATTTGCACGCTCCGAATGAACATATCCATCTAGAGAATTTCACTAACGGAATTGAGACGGTTACGACTTACTTGAAGTCACTATAGTGAAGAAAAGAAAGGCTCTTTCTGAATCCTGTTTCAGAAAGAGCCTTTCTATAGTTTAGTCTTTTTATAAAGCTTTAGGAAGACTTGGAATGGGCCGATTGGTTAGGAATGTGTTGACCTAAGTTGACATCGAATAGTCCCATGTCAGTAATCTTTAATGATGGTATAACTGGTAACGTTAAGAAGGAAAGAGTCAGAAATGGGTTGAAGGAGCCTGCAAATCCAAGAGTTTGAAGGGACTGCTTCACTTCTTTTAAAGAATGGTACACGTTTTCGCAAGATTCGATAGACATGAGTCCTGCAATAGAAAGGGATACCGAGGACAGAATCTTTCCATCTCTGACAACGGTTAGCCCTCCATTAATCGTTTGAAGCGATTGGATGGCAGCAAGGATGTCCTGATCATTTGTTCCAACAGCTACAATATTATGGGAGTCGTGGGCAATGGTGGTTGCGATTGCCCCGTAAGATAACTGGAACCCTTTTACGATTCCTACCCCTATATTCCCTGTTTTGTTGTGACGCTCCACCACAACCACTTTCAAAAGGCCATTTTCTGTTGATGGTTGAAAGGATCCACCTATGGCATCAACACTGGTGCTTACATGATGGGTAACTAAATTATTTGGAATGATTTCGATTACATTTGTGAGTTGTGAAGCATCTATAGGAATCTGTAAGTCTTTTTCATTTATTTCTGGTATGGATATCGTATTCGTTAAGGTTGGTGTTACTGCAGTAGAATGGCTTCCATTAGAAGATGGAGGAAAGGACACTCTTTCACCACCTTTATATACTTCAGAAATGGTAACATTCTTTAGGTCATCTAATAACACAAAGTCAGCGACATACCCTGGCGCAATAGCTCCCTTATGGGTGAGACCATAGCACCTGGCAGCATTCAATGTAGCCATTTGTATGGCTTGAAGCGGCGGGACCCCGTGCTTAATAGCGAGACGGATATTATGATCAATGCTTCCTTCATCTAACAAGTCATCGATGTGTTTATCGTCAGTGCAAAAGAGAAAACGGTGGCCGTTACTTGGAGTGACAGCTTGAACAAGTGCGGAAAGGTCCTTAGATACAGAGCCCTCCCTGATCATGACATACATTCCTCTTCTGACACGTTCAACTGCTTCTTGAGCGGTTTTGCACTCATGATCTGTATCAATACCAGCTGCACGATAGACGTTAATTGCATTTGTATCCAACCCAGCGAGGTGACCATCTATTTTCATAGGACTTTGCATAGTTATTTTATCGATTACATCTGGAGAAGCCTGGCGCAAAGAATGATAGTCCATCATTTCAGCGAGGCCTAATACACGAGGGTGCGCTAAATAAGAACGGAGATCCCCTGCTAATAACGTGGCACCGGCGTGTTCAAAAGGCGTTGCAGGAACGCAGGAAGGGAGCATAATGAATGCATCTAAGGTAAGCTCTTCTGAATTCTGTATCATAAAGTCTAAACCATCCGTCCCTGAGACATTAGCGATTTCATGTGGATCGGTAATGACGGATGTAACTCCATGTGGCAAAACGACTTTCTCAAATTCTGACGGAGGCAACATAGAAGATTCAATATGCACATGGCCATCGATAAAACCAGGGCATAAGTATCTTCCCTCTGCATCAAGCGTTTCTTTACCTTTGTAACTACCAATGCCTACAATGAAGCCGTCTGTAATCGCGACATCCCCTTCAAAAACCTCTAAATTAAATACATCAGCAATACGAGCATTTTTTATAACGAGATCAGCTTCCTTCTCTTGATTGGCTATAGAGATATGGTTGGTGATTTTCTTTGTCTGGGTCATCTTGTTTGCCTCCTCCATATATAGAACCTGTTAACGTTTCGATCCATTTAGTATCTTGGGGTACAAAGCCAATAAAATTAAAAAAACTCTAGCTATAGCTAGAGTTTGACAGAGAAAGCATAAGTGATAGATATACAGAAAATAAACGTATACGTATCTTATGCCTCTCGTAGTCAAACCATTTACGGTAGTTTGGTAGAAACTTATGGACCTTATCTCCAAGATTATACGAAAGTTCTAAATTCGGTTTTAAGTTAACGTTTATTCTATAAAATGTTTCATATGTTTGTCAACGACCGGTTTATAGATCCCATGCGAACTGTACCCATTCACTCGTTCTTCTGATATGATGGGAAGCATCGGTATGAAACGGCTGAAACAGCGTAATAATTTGAATAAGCTAGGTTCACTAAAAGCAGGTACACATTTCTAGCAGATTGGGTGAGATGATGAAGAAAGAAATTAAATTAAAGATAAAACAAGACTACGCGAAAAAGATTAAAGATGGTTTCCCTTTGATTGAAAAGGAAGCCCTGACAAATGCTGAGGTTCTTAGCGAAGAAGGTCAAATACTACATTTAATGGATGAGCGTGGTCGTTTTATAGCAAAAGGATACTACGGAGAGCAAAATAAAGGGTATGGATGGGTGCTAACCCAGCAACAAGAAGAAGCCATTGACCAATCGTTTTTTGAAAAGAAGATTAGGGTGGCCCTTCAAAAACGTAGCGGCTTTTTCAAAGATGACTCTACAACGGCTTTTCGAATCTTTAATGGTGAAGGAGATGGCGTAGGGGGCTTAACGATCGATCACTACGAGTCCTTTTACGTAGTGAGTTGGTACAGCGAAGGGATCTACGCTTTCAAGAATCAAATCCTAAAGGCTTTACAGCAGTTGGTTGAGTACAAAGGAATTTATGAGAAGAAGCGATTTAACACAGGCGGAAAATATATTGACGACGATGATTTCGTAACAGGAGAGCGCGGCGAATTTCCTATGATCGTCAAAGAGAATGATGTTCAATTTTCCGTGCATCTGAATGAAGGTCCTATGACAGGGGTGTTTTTAGATCAGCGTGAGGTACGTAAGAAGATTCGCGATCATTACGCAGAAGGAAAAACGGTACTAAATACCTTCTCCTACACAGGAGCATTCTCTGTATTTGCCGCCCTTGGAGGAGCCCTGAAAACAACAAGCGTTGACTTGGCTAATAGAAGCTACCCGAAAACGGTGGAGCAATTTAGCATCAATGGAATTGACTACGAAGCACATGATATTAAGGTTATGGACGTATTTGAATATTTTAAATATGCAGTAAAGAAGCAGTTAACCTTTGACATGGTCGTTCTCGATCCCCCAAGCTTTGCACGTTCTAAGAAGCATCGCTTTAGTGCTGCAAAAGATTATAAAGACTTACTCAAACAAGCCATTGCTATTACAGAAGACAACGGCGTAATCGTCGCCTCAACAAACTACAGTGGCTATGGCATGGGGAAATTTAAAGGATTTATTGAAAAGGCCTTTAAAGAAACCGGGCATCGTTACAAAATTGAAGAACAATTTACCCTCCCCTCAGACTTTGCAACGACCAAAGCCTATAAACCAGGAGACTACTTGAAAGTGGTCTTTATTAAGAAGCTATAAGCCTGTATTATGGTCCGTTACGGAATAGAGGCTAGGGATTGCTGGGGGACAACTCGCTTTCCTGCGGGGAGCTGGTAAGCCTCCTCCTTCGCTAGCGCTCCGTGCGGGGTCTTACCTAGGCTCCTTACCCCGCGGGAGTCTCGCAGTCCCCCAGCAATCCCTGACGTTAATTGGGTAAACGGACCTTGTGTTTAGGTGCTCAAGCTGTCTTCCATATTGGGCGCGTTTCCGTCTCTCCTGATTTAGTAAAGGTGGACCTGGAAATTTCGAGCTCCTTCGAGAGAGAGCTAGACGATACCCCGAGCGAAGCGAAAGAGGAAGCTAAAAAAGAAAGAGGAGGTTCGACTAAGACTATCACATCCTGTGACAACGTCGAACGACCCCGAGTCGTGTGGGGCCGCGGAAAGTGAGTGATTTTCGAGGCCCACCTTACGCTCCATTAAAGCTAAAGGAAACATATCTCTTGATCGCAAACGAAATTCATTGAATTAAAGTAAAGATCCAAATATAAAGACGCTTAGAGTATTCTATACTCTAAGCGTCTTTATTTTAGTGGCGTCTATGAAGCCACAGTACACCTGATTTTGCGAGGCGTGGTAATAGTCCTGTTACTGGTTTTTGCATCATGTTCCCGAATCCATCTGATTTTCCTAAGGAACCAAGAGAACCTTTTAATTTAACCTCTTTTGGCTTATCCGGTTCTTTTCCGTTATAAAGGGCTAACAAAATGGCTGCAATGTGTTCCCCTTGTTGGCCTGCTAATTGGCCACTAGGAGAATAATTCGATGAAGCGCAATCCCCAACGATATAGACATTAGGTTGTTCAGGTACTTGGTAGTAATCGTTGATGATGATTTTTTCTTGCGGGTCTTTTTCGAACGGTAAGGCACGAACAAGGTGGTTAGGTCTTACACCTGCTGTCCAGATCGTGACGTCATTTACAAAGCATATGCCATTATTACATACGCCATCACGTTCTACATATTCCACATTTGCATGATGAATAACTTCTACATCATTTCGTTTGAACCAATCTTCTACATACTCTTGAATTTTTGGGTCAAAAGGACGGAGAACGGTTTCTCCTCGGTCCAATAAGCGAATATTTAAATCGGGACGACTCTCACGAATTTCAGAAGCAACTTCAATTCCGCTTAATCCCGCTCCGACTACAGCTACCTTTCCATGTGCGTTAAGGTTTCCTACTTCGAATCCGGCTTTCCTTGCCTTCTTAAACGTTTGTACACTCTGCGTATATTCAGGAGCCCCTTGTACACCGTGATAGTTGTCTTCACACCCAAGTCCAATGACGAGATCATCGTATGGAACAGGATCTGTGTGTTCACGAACGACAATTTGTTGATCATGAATATTAATCTCCATAACCTCTCCAAATACATAATCAACTTGATCATGTTCAGGAAAATCAATACGAACTTCTCTATCTGCTTTCGTCCCAGCAGCAATTGCGTAAAATTCGGTTTTAAGTGAATGGTATGGATTACGGTCTACCATTGTAATATGAACGTCTTTTGGCAACCCACCTTCAAGCAAATCTTGAAGAATCTTTAACCCACCGTAGCCGCCACCGACGATAACTAATCTTTTCATAACGAAACACCACCAATTCGTATTCACTACTAAGCTATTAGAAAACGCTTTCCCTCTTAAAGGTTATCAAAAACGAAAAAGGAAGACTAGAAAAACTATCAGAAAGTTGAAATGGAACTGTAATATTTTATTATGACGAAGAATAAAGGAACCATGATCGCTTGAATGAAGTGGTTTCAAAGCAGAAATGAGAGCGTTTCCCTATATAGTGATATAAGTAAACATTTTTCGACAAAACTTTCAGAAATTTTTAATAAATATTAATTGTAATGGACTTGGGAGGATTCTATAATAACAATAAGCATAGATTGTAAGATGTTTTACAAATAAAAAAATCCTCTTACACAGAGAGAAAAGGGTGAGTGATAGTTTGGTCACTTCGACAACCATGGATCACGATATCTACTTATTTCACCAGGGAAATCTACGTTATGCCTATCAACTTCTTGGTGCACATATGGAACAGCAAAATGGGCAAAGTGGGGTACGGTTTACAGTATGGGCGCCGAATGCGGTAGAGGTAAATGTGGTCGGAACATTTAACGACTGGGATGGACGACAACACCCTATGGAGAAATTGAATGAAAATGGCCTATGGTCTACATTCATTCCTGATTTACAGAAGGGCACCATTTATAAATACGAAATTTTAACGCCTCACGGGCATTTACAATTGAAAGCTGATCCTTATGCTTTCTCAAGCGAGTTACGCCCCAATACGGCTTCTGTTTTACATCCTCTTGAGCATTATGAGTGGAATGATCAATTGTGGATGAACGAAAGAAAAGAAACCAATCTCTATGAATCACCTATATCGATTTACGAGCTTCACCTTGGATCTTGGAAAAACATTGAACCTGAAGTGTTTTATACATATCGGGAGTACGCAGACATGGTTATTCCGTATGTGAAAGAACTTGGTTACACACACATTGAACTTCTCCCCCTTACAGAACACCCCTTCGATCGTTCATGGGGCTATCAAGCAACGGGGTATTTTGCTGTAACCTCCCGTTACGGAACACCTGATGATTTTAAATACTTTGTAGATCAATGCCATCAGAATGGGCTTGGTGTTATTTTAGATTGGGTTCCGGGTCACTTTTGTAAAGACCAGCATGGTTTACGCAGGTTTGATGGAGAACCTCTCTATGAATATAGCGACCCCAAGAAGGCTGAGAAGTCACAGTGGGGAACTCTTACATTTGATTTTGGTCGCAACGAAGTTCAAAGCTTCCTTATTTCTAATGCGATCTATTGGTTAAAAGAATATCATTTGGATGGTCTTCGCGTTGACGCAGTTGCCAGTATGCTCTATCTAAGTTTTGGTAAAGAAGATGGAGAGTGGGAGCCGAATGAGTACGGAGGAAGCGAAAACCTCGAGGCAGTGTCTTTTATCAAAAAGATGAACGAAGCCATATTTGAAGAGGTACCGAATGTCCTTATGATGGCAGAGGAATCTACTTCGTGGCCATTAGTCAGTGCACCTACTTATGTAGGAGGGCTTGGCTTTAATTATAAATGGAATATGGGCTGGATGAATGACATGTTGAAGTACATGGAGATGGATCCAATCCACAGGAAATATCATCATAACTTAATTACGTTTTCTTTGTTTTATGCTTTCTCAGAGAATTTTGTGTTGCCGATTTCTCATGATGAGGTCGTTCATGGAAAGAAATCGTTACTCAATAAAATGCCCGGAGATTATTGGCAGAAGTTTGCTAATTTACGCGCGTTCTTAGCTTATATGTACGCCCATCCAGGTAAGAAACTTTTGTTCATGGGATCGGAATTTGGTCAGTTTGATGAGTGGAAAGACTTAGAGGATCTTGATTGGGAGCTGCTCAATTTTGATGCTCATGCTTCTACTAAGCAATACATGAGTGATCTTCACAAAATTTACAATGATCATCCTGCTTTATGGGAGATGGACCATAAAGGGGAGGGTTTTGAGTGGGTTGATCCGAATAACTATGATCAAAGTATCGTCTCATTTATTCGTAATAGCCGTGCAGATGACCAGTTGGTCGTGATCTGTAACTTCACCCCAGTTGTTTATCACGATTATAAAGTAGGTGTACCAACAGAAGGAGTCTACGAAGAAATATTCACAAGTGATGCTGTTCAATATGGTGGCTCAGGTCAGGTGAATGATAGACCACTTCATACGGCTGCTATACCGTGGCAGGGTCAGGGACAACACGTCACGATGACCATCCCACCACTGGGTGTAAGCTTCTTGAAAAGAACTTCTTTACTAGAGGAGGACAAGTCTTGAAAAACAAAGAATGTGTAGCGATGTTGTTAGCTGGTGGTCAAGGTACAAGGTTAAAGTCTCTAACGAAGGAGCTGGCTAAGCCAGCTGTGTTCTTTGGTGGAAAGTATCGGATTATTGATTTCCCTTTAAGTAATTGTACGAATTCGGGGATTGATACAGTCGGTGTCCTGACCCAATATGAACCATTGGTTTTAAATCACTATCTTGGCATTGGATCACCTTGGGATTTGGATCGAAAATATGGTGGTGTTTCCGTTTTACCACCTTACATGCAAGCAGAGGGCGGTGGCTGGTACACAGGTACAGCGAATGCGATCTACCGCAATTTAAAATTTCTCCACCAGTATGATCCAGAGCATGTATTAATTCTATCAGGTGATCACATTTATACGATGGATTATTCCTTAATGCTTGATTATCATAAAGAGCAAAACGCAGATGCTACTATTTCTGTAATCGAGGTGCCTTGGGAAGAAGCAAGTCGATTCGGCATTATGAATACAAAAGAGAATGGTGACATTATAGAGTTTGATGAAAAGCCTGCTTACCCAATGAGTAACTTAGCTTCTATGGGGGTTTATATCTTTAAGTGGGATGTGTTGAAGGAGTATTTAACTGCGGATGATGCTAAATCAGATTCTTCCCATGATTTTGGAAAAGATATTATCCCTGCCTTACTACAGGACGAGAAGAAGTTAAAAGCCTATACATTTGAGGGTTATTGGAAAGATGTCGGTACAGTAGATAGCTTATGGGAAGCTAATATGGACTTACTGAAAGAAACGCCTGATTTAGATTTGAATAACTCTTCGTGGAGAATCTATTCAAAAAATCCAAATCAGCCCGCTCAGTACTTATCCTCAACATCTCGCGTCCGCAATGCGCTCATTAATGAAGGTTGTAAAATTTACGGAACAGTAGATACGTCAATCCTATTCTACGGCGTACACGTGGGAGAGGGAGCGGTTGTAAAGGATTCTGTGATTATGCCGAACGTAAAAATAGGTAAAAATGTACAAATTCACCGCGCCATTATCTCTGAGGGTAGTGTGATTGAGGATAACAGTGTGATTGGTGATCCTGCGCCAGGCAGCGAAATAACCCTTGTTGCAGAAGAAGGAAGCATTATGGCGAACAGTTATGCAATGACTCAATAAGTAGGGGGAAATGTTATGGAACGAATAGCGGGTATTATTAATTTAGATCATGAACAGGATATGCTAAATGAGTTAACTTATTTCAGGTGCGGAGCGGCCGTTCCTTTCGGTGGGCGCTATCGTATGATTGATTTCACCGTATCAAACATGACAAATTCACGTATTGAGTCTATTGCAGTATTCGCTCGTCGAAAATATCGTTCTCTAATGGATCATCTTGAACAAGGAAAAGCTTGGGATCTCGACCGCAAGCGTGGAGGATTATTCATCTTGCCACCTGATTGGAATGACCCAACTGATATATCAAAAGGTGACCTTCAGCATTATCATAATAATATCGATTTTTTACGTCGCACATCAGCAGAATATATACTCGTTTCAGGATCTCAACACATTTGTAATATCGATTTTCAGGAGGTACTGAAGGAGCATAAGGAAATGGATGCAGATGTCACCGTTATTTATAAAAAGGCCGATGAAATGATGCCTGAATATCAATTAGCTCAGAAGTTGAATATTGGTGAAGGAAACCGAGTAGAAGCCTTTCATAACGAGCATTATAATCCGAACATTTACATGGAAATGTTCCTAATTAAAAAGAGTGTGTTACAAGATTTAGTGGAGAAGGCTATTGCACATGGACATTCCCACTTTTTCCGAGATGCCATTAAAGATCAATTACCTATAATTCATGTCCACGCCTATGAATACAAAGGCGCACATGCTCTTGTAAATTCATTAGAGAGTTATTACCGAAACAGTACGAATTTATTAAAAACAGAAGAGCACGATCGTCTATTTAAAGATGATGCACCTATTCTGACAAAGGTGAAGAATGAAGCACCTTCGAAATATATGCACGGATCTGATGTGAAGAACACATTAGTCGCTAATGGATGTGTAGTAGAAGGTCATGTGGAGGATAGCATTCTCTTCAGAGGTGTAAAAGTAGGCAAGGGGGCTGTCATTAAAAACTCTGTGATTATGCAACGATGTGAAATTGCAGATCATGCAGTATTAGAAAATGTCATCCTTGATAAAGATTGCACCATCACAGAAGGCAAAACTCTTATTGGTGCACCTGAGAAGCCATTTGTTGTAGCAAAGCGCAAAACAATGTAAAAGGATAAGGCGGGGCTGCCTGGACTCCATTTCGGCAGTCCCTTTATTGTTTTCTATACATTTTAAGAGGAGTGATTAGCATGAATGTATTGATGATTGGATCAGAATGTACCCCTTTTATTAAGTCAGGAGGATTAGCTGACGTACTAGGGTCCTTGCCGCAAGCGCTGAAAGATCAAGGAGCTGATGTGCGAGTTGTGTTACCAAAGTATCAGGAGATGAAAGATGAGTGGAAAGATCAGCTAACGCTTATGGATACACTCACGATTCAACTAGGATGGCGTCAACAGTATGCGGGGATAGAATACTTAGAATATGAAGGAATTCCCGTTTATTTTATTGATAATGAGTATTACTTTAAACGTTCTAATTTATATGGATATGAGGATGAAGCGGAGCGTTTTGTTTTCTTTAATCGCGCTGTAATGGAAATGGTTCGTACCTTAGAATGGAAGCCGGAAGTTCTTCATTGCCATGATTGGCAAACGGGATTGATTCCGCTCTTTTTACACACTCACTACAAAGAAGATCCTGTATTTGAAGGTATGAAAACTGTTTTTACGATCCATAATCTTAAGTATCAAGGTATCTTCCCTCAATCCGTTCTTCATGACTTAATGGATCTGGATGAACGTTTTATGACGGTCGATGGTATCGAGTTCTTTGGGAATATTAGCTTCATGAAAGGAGCTCTAAATTTCTCAGATACGATCACAACGGTTAGTGAAACTTATGCAGAGGAGATTCAAACACCTTATTATGGGGAAAACCTAGATGAAGTACTTCGCAAACATTCTCACCGACTTACTGGCATTGTCAATGGCATTAACCTCCAAGACTATAACCCTATGAAAGATGAATCACTTGCTTTCCCGTATCGTAGTTCATTAATAAAGAAAGCTCAAAACAAAATGTGGCTTCAAGAGAAGCTGGGACTTCCGGTTGATCAAACGATTCCGATGATTGGGATTGTTTCTCGTCTAGTCGAGCAAAAAGGGTTTGATCTTATTGGAAGAATCTTAGATGAGTTGTTGGAACAAGCTGATGTTCAAATTGTGCTGTTAGGAACAGGGGAACAATATTATGAACAAATGTTTCAGTGGTTTGAACATAAGTATCCAGACAAAATTTCAGCTAACATTACATTTAGTGAATCGTTGTCTCGACAAGTGTATGCAGGGAGTGACCTCTTCTTGATGCCATCTCGTTTCGAGCCATGTGGAATTGGACAGTTGTTAGCCCTTCGTTACTTAACTGTACCGATTGTTAGAGAAACAGGTGGTCTTGTAGACACTGTTCATCCATTTAACGAGGCTACAGGTGAAGGGAATGGGTTCAGCTTCACAAACTTTAATGCACACGATATGTTATTTACCATCCGTCGCGCCATTGACATTTATCATGATCAAGCAACGTGGAAAAGTTTAATTAAGAACGTCATGAAAAGCCAATATTCCTGGGAGAATTCTGCGAAGCAATATATGGACTTATATCAATCGATGCTAAAAGTTTATGCCTAACGCATCAGAATGGAGGATCCCAGTATGTTCAGCAGTAAAGAAGAGTTTAAAGAGGTATTTGTTAAGAACCTAGAGTCTGAAACTGGTAAAACAAAGGATCAGGCAACAGAACAAGATGCATATCGTGCTTTGAGCCATTTGGTACGCGAAAGACTCCTTCAGAAATGGAAGGAAACGGAGCAAGCCTATCAAACCTCTGGTAAAAAGCAAGTCTACTATTTCTCTATGGAGTTCCTGATGGGGCGCTTACTAGGGAACAACTTACTTAATATGGGAGTATTAAACGTAGTAGAGGAAGGGCTTATGGATCTTGGTCTTACATTGCCTATCCTAGAAGAAAAAGAAGCAGACGCCGGACTTGGGAATGGTGGACTCGGTCGGTTAGCAGCTTGTTTTCTAGATTCATTAGCCTCTCTCAGATTGGCTGGACATGGAGTTGGACTCCGTTATCGAAATGGTATGTTTACACAAAGATTTGTAAACGGACAACAAGTCGAACTTCCTGATCATTGGTTACAAGATGGGTATATGTGGGAAGTAAGGCGTGATGAAGCGGCAGTAGAAGTGCAATTTGGTGGAGAAATTGAGTCATATGAAGACAAGGATGGCGATCTCCATTTTACTTATAAAAATAGCCAAAGCATCCGAGCGGTTCCTTATGATCTTCCTGTAGTAGGGTACGAGGAAAAATCCGTGAACACGCTTCGTTTGTGGAGTGCAGAGCCTGCGGAAGAAGATTTGTTAAACAAGGCCCAAATCGAACAGGCACACGGAAACTTTATTGGTCATCAACGTGATTTAGAAGAAATTACTTCCTTCCTTTATCCAGACGACTCCCATGAAGAGGGGAAGAAATTGCGCTTAAAGCAGGAATACTTCCTTGTCTCTGCTGGGTTACAAAGCATTATAGCTCAATTTGAAGAGTTAGATCTTCCTTGGACTGACTTCAGTGAGAGAGTTGCTTTGCATATAAATGATACTCACCCCGCACTAATTGTGCCGGAACTGATGAGAATCTTTATGGATGTTAAGGGATTAGGATGGGAAGAGGCATGGTCGATCACCCAATCTTCTGTCTCTTATACAAATCACACGACTCTAAGTGAAGCACTTGAAACATGGCCAGTTGATGTCATACGTACATTAGTACCGAGGATCTTTATGATTATTGAAGAGATCAATGAGCGTTTTTGTCAATCATTATGGGAACAAGACCCAGGAGACTTCGACCGAATTGCTCAACTCGCTATTATTGCAGATGGGACCGTCAAAATGGCCCATTTATCCATAGTTGGGAGTCATAGTGTTAATGGTGTCGCTCGTCTCCATACAGATATTCTAAAGAAACGTGAAATGAAAGCTTTTTATGAAGCATTTCCGGAGCGGTTTAATAATAAAACGAATGGGATCACACATCGCAGGTGGTTGCTTCACGCGAATCCATCTCTTTCTGAACTCATTACCAATACGGTAGGAGAAGGGTGGAAACGTCAACCGAATCGGATGAAGGAGCTATTAGCATATCGGGAAGATGGGACTTTTTTAGATGAATTGCATCAGATCAAACAGCAGAATAAGGTCAATCTAGCTCAATGGATTGAGAAGGATCACGGGATTGCAGTAAATCCGGATTCTATTTTTGACGTTCATATAAAACGACTTCATGGATACAAGCGTCAATTACTAAATGCTCTTCATATTATGCATCTATATAACGAACTAAAGGCAAATCCTTCAAAAGAAATGACGCCAAGGACATTTATTTTTGGGGCGAAGGCGGCTCCGGGGTACTATTTTGCTAAAAAAGTTATAAAACTAATTAATACCATTGCTGAAGTGGTGAACCATGACCCTGATACAAAAGATACGATCAAAGTCGTCTTTATGGAGGATTACTCAGTATCGTTAGCTGAAAAGATTATACCTGCAACGAATGTTAGTGAACAAATCTCTACAGCTAGCAAAGAGGCTTCTGGTACAGGAAATATGAAGCTTATGATGAACGGAGCTCTTACGCTTGGTACGATGGATGGAGCTAATGTAGAGATTCATGAAGCGGTTGGGAACGATGCCATTTATACCTTTGGGCTTAGCTCTGAAGAAGTGCTCAGCTACTACCAAACAGGCATTTACGATGCCATGGAGATGTATAACCATGACAAACGGATTCGTCGCGTTGTGGACCAACTTTATCACTATAGTCCTTTCTCAAAAGGAGATACTACGTTCCATGAGCTATATCATGCTTTAATCACACATAACGACGAGTACTTCTTGCTAAAAGATTTCAATAGCTATGTGGCAGCTCAAGAAGAGATTAGCCATGATTACTTGAATCAACGAAAGTGGAATGAAATGAGTTTACTGAACATTGCTCATTCCGGTGCGTTTTCAAGTGACTATACCATTCAGAACTATGCAGATGATATATGGAAGATCAGTGAAGCAAAAATGCTGAATGGATAGGTTCTGGGGGAGGGAGTCCAGGTGAAGCATTTGGATATATTTCATAACAGTTTTGATACAGTTTATCGTGATCCTTTTGGTGCAGCGCCAAAAGGATCACATGTAAAGTTAAGTATTGATGTTCATCACCGCCAACACGTATCAAAAGTGAGTCTTCACTATATTTATGATCAAACGAATGAAGAACATGTAACGGAGATGGACGTATATAGTGAGGAACATCAGTTTAGTGGGTTTGAAGTGACCATTACAATGCCTGAAGAGCCTCAACTAGTTTGGTATTACTTTGAAATCGAAACAGAAGATCACTCTTTATATTATGGTCGTAAAAGTGCCGAAGAAAGTGGAGAAGGTATGGTGTATGGGGAGAATCCCCCTTCTTGGCAAATCACCGTTTATGACCCCTCCTATCAAACACCAGACTGGTGGAAAAACGCTACTATGTATCAAATATTTCCTGATCGATTTCATGCGTCTGGAGATATTGAAATGGCGAGAGCCCCTAAAACAAGCCTTGTTCATGCTCATTGGGATAATGCCCCTTACTATATTCGTAATGAGAGAAGAGAGGTTGTGAGATGGGATTTCTTTGGAGGAAATCTGAGGGGAATTATCAATAAACTGGACTATATTGAATCTCTCGGTGTAACGGTCCTTTACTTGAATCCGATTTTTGAAGCGGAAAGTAACCATCGCTATGACACAGGAGATTATCATAAAATTGACCCTCTCTTAGGGACGAAAGAAGATTTTGAAGACTTGATTCGAGAGGGGAAAGCTCGGGGTATTGAAATTATGCTCGATGGCGTATTCAGCCATACAGGCAGCAATAGCATCTATTTTAATCAGCGTGGAGAATATGATTCAGTTGGAGCCTATCAATCTAAGGAATCCCCCTATTATTCTTGGTATACGTTTCACCAGTATCCAGATGAATATGATGCCTGGTGGGGGGTGGGAACGTTACCAACTCTGAATAAAGAAGATGAGAGTTATCAGCATTTTCTTGTTCATGATAAGGATAGCGTAATCAGAACGTGGCAACGATCAGGAATGAATCATTGGCGTTTAGATGTAGCGGATGAGTTAACGGATGATCTAATCCGGATGATCTATCAAGAGCTAAAAACTCATCAACCTGACAGTGTTCTTTTAGGAGAAGTATGGGAAGATGCATCGAACAAAACTGCATATGGAAAGCGGAGAGATTATTTTCTTGGAGGCGTCTTGGACTCTGTTATGAATTACCCCTTGCGAGCACTGATGCTCGATTTTATTCGTGGTGAGATGGACGCCATTGCACTGCATACCCGTCTTGTTACATTGCGGGAACACTATCCAAAAGAATATTTTTATGCTGTGATGAACATGCTCTCAAGCCATGATGTAGAACGGATAAAAACCTTACTAGAAGAAGCGTTACCAGTACCTTCAGATGGTGAGAAGGATGCTTTAATCGTTAAACAGCTTAAAGCTTTGAGCTTATGGCTCTACACATTTCCAGGGGTGCCCTCATTGTATTATGGAGACGAAGCAGGTTTAACTGGAGGCGAAGATCCGGATAATCGAAAACCCTATCCATGGGGACGAGAAGATCAAGATCTTCTAAACTGGTACAAAATGATGGGATCTGTTAGAGGTGAACACCAAGCTCTTCGAACAGGGGATTGGATTTCAAATGCCCCGGATCCGGACGTCTACACGTTTGTTCGCTCAATTGAAAATGGAGTAGATGAATTCGGAACGGAAGCATCAGATGAAGAGATGATGTTTGTTTTTAATCGAAATATAAACGAAGCTAAATCAATAAACGTACCTGCTAAAAAGGGAAGATGGCAGGATATTATCCATAAATCTGTGTATAAAACGAAAGGGAATACATTATCCCTAACCCTATCATCTAGCGAATGTATGCTACTGAGACGTTTGCATTGATCTAAGCCCTGTTATATTCACAACAAGTTAGGAAGCTTTTCTTCTTTAATCGTTCAACATAAAAACGACCAGGGTCGAGTACTGGTCGTTTTTATATGTTTATGGTGACTGATTCAGTAAGGTAACTAGACTATTCTTCGAAGGTAAGTCCATACCGTCCCATAGCCTCTATGAGAGACATAGCTACACGCCCGTCTCGCATGGTTGTCGTTTCTGCTGTAACGAGTGCATTGAGTATGGCTTCTTCTGTTGCTTCTCCAACCGCCCTGAAAGCAGGATTTAAATCTTCTTCGTGTATAGAAGGTATGGATATAGGTTCGATTGGTTTTTCGTGAGGGATCTTCGTGGCTGTGGAAAATCCAATGGCAATATCCCCGCTCCCGTGAGCAATGGTTGAGCCTGTTCTGGCTAGGCCAGTACTCGTGCGTTTAATAAGTCTATTTAACTGGCGGTCTGTAACCGGGAGATCTGTAGCGACAATGATCATAATAGATCCTCGATCAGGTTCATTTGGAGAATGGCTCAGGTGGTCATGTATGGAGTGTCCAACGGGAGTGCCGCTCACGTTCAAATCCTCCATTTGACCAAAATTAGCTAGAACGAGGACGCCTATTGTATATGTTCCATGCGTAAGGTCAATGAGGCGGGATGAGGTTCCAATGCCACCTTTTAAGCCATAACATACCATTCCGCGCCCAGCCCCAATTGCTCCTTCCTCGAATGTGGCAGATGCTTTGTTAATGGCTTCATACACATGTTCACTTGTAACCGCCGATTCTCGTATATGATTAATGAGCATGTCATTACATTCCCCTACCACAGGGTTCACGGTTCCCGTTGTTCGACCAATCGCTTTATTATGCTCTACTATGTATTTTGTAAGCCCCTCAGTAGCTGCCCCAACACTTAACGTGTTCGTTAATAAAATGGGAGTCTCGAGAGTCCCTAACTCATTTAATTGGACAGTTCCTACTGTTTTACCAAACCCGTTAAGGACATATGAAGATGCGATTAGTTTCTCTTGAAACGTGTTTCCCTGGTGCGGCATAATCGCCGTTACACCTGTTTTCCACTCTTGATCATCGATGGTAGCATGACCCACCGTAACCCCGGCTACATCTGTTATACTATTGTTCTTCCCCGCTTCTAAACGACCGATCTTTACTCCGTAATCACGTATCCTTTTTTTGCAATGCAAAGACTCACTTCCTTTATCATGCTTTCCTTACCCCTTCTTCATTACTTATTAAAATCCTTTATTTCAATTTTTACGATGAAAAATAATCTGCTTAGCTGCTACAGCCAGTTCAATTTTACTCAGTGCTTCACAATGAGCTTCTTTCATGTTTTCTTCTGTTGAAGTAGGAGGGGTAAGTAAAGGTGAAGCAAGGTCCCAATGAGTAAACCAATCATCTGGAGAGGATGGGGAATGGTCTATTATTTCCCAGGCTATGTTTAAAGGTGGGCTGTATATACGAGTAGCTCCTTTGCGTATTCGGCAGCGTTCAAGTTTAATGGAAAGTTTTCCTGGAGGTGATTCCCGAACGGTATGGAAAAGGTGCGGCCAATAATCTTTTCGTGATCCGGTGTGAGGGTGTTTCTCTGCCCAATGAACAATTGAGCGTAACCGCTTAGAGTTGGAGAAAAGAGTTGCATAAAGCTCTTTTCCAAAATTGATACGACTTGAAATGGAAGCGAATTGATGAACGGTATGTCCACTAAAATGAATTTCGTTTTGTTTCCTCTTATTTGCAAATGGGAATAAAATCTGAGTTAAACCGAGCCATTCTTGTATTTTAAAATCTATTGTATCTAAAACGGCTTGTTTAAAAAAAGGGTTATGAATTACCCTTTTCTCGATATAATGCTGTTCATTCATAATAAGTGCAGTAGACAAGGTGGAACGGTCTTGTTTATCTAAAAAATAGTTCCAGATCGGTTCCATAAATCGGGATACGTTAAAGTGTGATAGTAAATGGAATAAGGACTGATTGTGTTGGAGGCTGTAGTGATAGAGAAGGAGTTGAGGATAAGCATCTTGGAAGATTAGCCAATTTGCTCGTTCTAAAAGCCTGAAGTAGTTCTTTTGTTCTTTCTCTGAAAGGAGTTTAGACAGCCATTCTCCCTTTAAATCGGTCATACTCCAACCACTGTTTCTTGAAACAAGATGAGCTAACAATGCCCACTCAATTTCGGGGTAGGTGTTATAAAATGCGAGATACTTATTCGTTCTAGTAATATTCGATTCATTGTGAATTTGAGTAGATCGAGTGATCTCTTTCACAATATCTCGTTCAAATGCTGTTAAAGGTGGAACAGAATTGTGTAGCAGCTCGTCTTTGATTGTCTTCGTTTTAAGCGCATTCATCAATTCCTTATTAGAGTCTTTAGGTTGTGTTTTCCATATTGCAAACAAAGAGATCTCCCCCTATAAACAGTTGCTATTCCATATGTATGGCGATATTTAAAAAACATGATTAAAACTATTCTGTGAGCCAAATATACTAGTTGGTAGTCAAAAGTAGGATTTACAACAAACTTATATTTTGGTTTAATATGGATAACTTTATAGCATCGCTCCTGCTCTAGTAATAGATTCAGATCACATATTACTAGTTTTTAATCCACTTTTATGCAAACGCTTTCACTTTATTTGCATTAAACTATTTTTGTCACTGTCTTAATCTTGTAGATCGTGAAGGCGAACGATCGCTTTAAATGAAAGCGATTGCGCAAGGGCGCCGTTATAAGGAAATTCGTTCATGAGGAAGGGGAGGCTTTATGAAGAAAGCTTTCAGAATAGGGATTGTAGCGGTTTTGCTTCTAAGTATGGCATTAACACCAGGAGTTACATACGCTGTGACAGACGCAGATGGTCATTGGGGTGAATCAGGAAGTGAACGATGGGACTCAAAAGGAGATCATCACTTAGTAACACGTGCAGAATTTTATCATATTTTGAATCACACCTTTCAATTTACGGAAACGGCTGAAATTCCATTTAATGATGTAAAAGGGGACTGGGACGAGGGTGTGGTATCAAAAGCACTTGCGGCTGGTTATGTGGAAGATACAACAAAGCCTACTATTCGTCCCAATCAACCCATTTCAAGAGAAGAATTTGCGAAAGTGATAGCAAATGTTCTCGAAATGGAAACAGAAGGAAAAGGTGAATCTATTACGTTCAAAGATAAGAAGCAAATGAGCACAGAAACACTCGAAGCGGTTGGGGCAATGGTAGAAGCGGGATATATGGAAGGAGTTAGCAAAAACAAGTTTCACCTTTCTAAAAAGGTATCAAAAGATCAATTCACGATCGTGTTTAATCGCATCTTTGAGGAAGTCTACAGTGAGCCAGGGGCTTACGCAGATCAAACAATAGAGGGTAATCTATTGGTGGCTTCAAATGACCTTTCATTTAAAAATAGTATCGTAAAAGGAAACCTTTATCTTGCCCAAAGTGTCCCGGCTCCAAATGGGCTAGTAGTAGAGGGAGATATCATTAGAGTGGGGCCAGGAGATTACGAGGAACAATCAGAAGTACCTGAAGGCACGCTTCGTATCCACTTCCAGAATGATCAGGAATCGTATGAAGACTTAGGTGTGTGGGTATGGAATGATGTTGCTTCACCGACAGAAAATTGGCCTAAAGGAGCTCTTTCTTTTGAAGGAACAGATGAATACGGCGCATATGTGGATATTAAATTAAAAGAAAATGCGCAAAATGTTGGTTTCTTAGTCGTAAATCGGGTAAGTGGAGAGAAACAGCTAGAAGATCAGAGCGTACAACTTACAACGCCCGATAAGAATGAAGTATGGGTGCAACAAGGAGGAAAAAAGGTGCTCCCTTATGAACCGGTAGAACTTGAGGAAAATGAGGTACGCATTCATTACGTTCGAGAAGATGAGACGTATGACAATTTAGGCATTTGGATTTGGGAAGATGTTAAAGAGCCAAGTGAAGATTGGCCAGTGGGTGCCTTATCATTTGATGGAGTGGATGAATACGGTGCTTATGTTGACGTTACGTTGAAAGAAGATGCTAAAGAATTAGGTTTTCTTGTACTAGATAAGGAAAGTGGAGAGAAAGAGGCGGGAGATAAGGTGTTCTCCTTACTTGATCAATATAATCGCCTTTGGATCCAAGAAGGGGATAATACAGTTTATACCTCTCCTTATTGGGAAACCCCAACAGGACTTGTATCAGCTGAGGTACTCTCACAAGAGAAACTTCTGTTACGTTATACAATGACGAAGGGGCTAACAGAAGGTCAGTTACAAGAAGCGATTACTGTAGTTGATAAGGAAGGTGAGGACGTACCGGTTGATGGGGTCACAATCGTCGATGAGACAACCGTAGAACTGAACGTTTCCATTACACCTGACATGGCTCCATTCGAAGTTACGTATGCTGGTCGTACAGTCTCAGCAGATGTAGGTTGGCGAATGATCGATGAACTTTATTCCTATGATGGGAATGACCTTGGTGCATCGTATCACGAAGGTGATGCCACATTGAAGCTCTGGGCACCAACAGCAAGTAACGTCGTTGCAACGTTTTATGATAAAGAGAATTGGGATGAATCAATTGGTCAGATGCCTCTTACAAAAGGAGAAAAAGGCGTTTGGATGGTAGATGCAAAAGCATCTGATTTAGGGGTAGAGGACCTTAGAGGTTACTATTACCAATATGAGGTTACGAACAATGGAGAAACGAAAACCGTTTTGGACCCTTATGCCAAGTCCATGGCTCCATTTACCGTAAATACGAAAGGAGAAGCGGGACCAGACGGGGACAAGACAGGGAAAGCGGCTATTGTTGATTTAAGTCAGACAAACCCTGAGAACTTTACCCATGCAGATATTCCGGGCTTCAAGAAGCGAGAAGATGCAGTGATATGGGAAGTGCATGTAAGGGACTTCACGTCTGACCCATCTATTTCAGATGAGTTAGACAATCAGTGGGGCACATTTAATTCCTTCACTGAAAAGTTAGAGTATGTGAAGTCATTAGGTGTGACACACGTCCAAATTCTACCTGTAATGGCTTGGTACTACGGGGATGAAACAGCAATGGATGAGCGAGAGCTCGACTATTCTGCAGCGAATAATTCATACAACTGGGGGTATGATCCTCATAGCTACTTTTCACCTGATGGAGCTTACTCTGAAAACCCTGCAAATCCAGAGCAAAGAGTGAAAGAGCTAAAGCAGATGATTCACGAAATTCATGAAGCAGACATGGGTGTCGTTTTAGATGTTGTATACACCCATATGGCAAAATCCGACTTTCTAAACGATATTGTTCCAGGATATTATTTCTATCAGGATAGCGATGGGAACTTTATTGGAGGATTTGGGAACAATTTAGCAGCGAATCATAAGATGGCTGAGAAGCTAATGGTTGATTCTGTGAAATACTGGTTCGATGAATATAAAATCGATGGAATGCGATTTGATATGATGGGAGATGCCTATAATGAATCGATCCAGAATGCTTATAATGCAGCAGCAGAAATTAATCCTGATGCCCTCTTCATTGGTGAAGGATGGAGAACCTTTGGTGGTGCAAAAGCAGAACCAGCGCTAGAAGGGCAAGGTGCAGACCAGGACTGGATGGATGAAACAAATGATGTTGGAGTATTCTCAGATGAAATGCGTAACGAATTGAAGTCCGGATTCGGTTCAGAAGGAGAACCGCGTTTTATCACAGGTGGTGCTCGTTCGATCGATACAATCTTTAACAATATCAAAGGCCAGCCATCCAATACACCAGCGGATGATCCGGGTGATATGGTGCAATATATAGCAGCCCACGACAACCTGCCTCTTTATGATGTGATTGCGCAGTCCATTCAAAAGGACCCAAGCGTTCCAGAAAATCATGAAGAGATTCATAAGCGTATTCGTCTAGGGAATACGATGGTATTAACATCACAAGGCACTGCGTTCCTTCATGCCGGCCAAGAGTATGGAAGAACAAAACAGTGGTTTGGGGAAGGAGTACCTGAACAGAAGTATCACGAGCTTACAGATGAAGAGGGGAACTCGTTTGGGTACTTTATCCATGATTCCTATGATTCATCTGACGCCATTAATATGTTCAACTGGGCTAAAGCTACAAACGAAGAAGAGTATCCAGTGAGTACAACAACAAGAGATTTTACAGCTGGATTAGTTAAATTGCGTCAGTCTTCAAACGCTTTTCGATTAGGTGAAATGGAACTGGTGAATGAGAATGTAACAAGGATTGCTGCACCTGAAATCCAGGATGAAGATTTAGTTGTGGCATACAAAGCTCAATCAACAGATGGTACCGGATCCTATTATGTCTTTGTGAATGCAGATAGCGAGACACGAAACCTTACGTTAGATACAGATCTAACAAAAGGCACAGTTTTAGTTGACAACGACGAAGCAGGAATTCGAAAAGTACAGAGTCCGAGTGGATTTGAATTAGCAAGTGATTCTATTACGTTAGATCCATTAACGTCTGTGATTGTGAAAGTAGATGAATAAAAGAAAAAGCCAACACCTTCGTGGTGTTGGCTTTTGTGTTATTGGTTTAAAACATGCTCAATTGCCTTGGCCACACCATCTTCTTTATTGGTGCTTGTCACCCACTGGGCTTCCTGTTTAACGATGTCCTGAGCGTTCCCCATAGCTACACCGTATCCAGCCTCGCGAATCATAGCCAGATCATTAACGCTGTCTCCGACTGCCATCACTTGATCCATGGTTAAATCTAACCAGTCTGTCACTTTTCGGAGCGCAGTAGCTTTATTAATCCCTGCTGGGTTGACCTCAATATTCGTAGGACTTGAATTCGTAACTTCAAACGCGTCATTGTTCTCTAATTCGCTTAGAATCGTTTCTCTAAGTTCAGGGTCCTCAAACTCAAACCCATATTTCAGCCATTCATAATCTTCAACTTCCTTTTCAAAGGGTTCATGACTGTTGAAGCGTCCTTCTACAGTGGAAGACCAGAAAAATGCGTTGTGCTTATTGGTCAAGTCCCATAGGTGTCGAACATCCTTGCCACTTAAAGGATTCCGTTCCACAAGGTTGAAGCCTTCATCATAAATCTCACCGCCGTTAATGGTAATAAGATATGCGGATTCACCCAGCGGTTCAATAACCTCTTTGCAATTAGGTAAAGAACGGCCCGTACTAATAACAACGTGGATTCCTTTTTGTTTTGCCTCGTGAATAGCCTGTTTGTTCGCTTCAGAAATTTCATGGTTCGGACTTAACAAAGTCCCGTCCATATCTAAAGCGATTAATTTGATGTCTTTATGTTCCATTGTAACGCCTCCTATCATAGCCCTTTCATTTTAATACAAAACAATACAAAGGAGAACCTTGGGTGTTAGTTTGCTCCTGATAGGAGAACAATACTATGCTCAGATTAGCGCGCTGCTCCCCCTGCCTCATTCCGGAGAAATTTGTTATACTAGGACGTAGATTAAAGAAAAGCCATTGCTCTGTTTGAAGGGGAATGGCTTTTTTTATGGAAAGATTATAGAGGAGTGACCGTTATGTCAGTCAGCCTTGATCAGTCTATCCGATTAGATGGTCAATTTTATCAAACCTTAAAAAAAGAGAAACGATACAATTGGGAAACAAGTCAGTGTATTGAGAACACGGTCAAGAGTTTAGTTGAGGAACATACTAGTGCTAACCGCCCGGGTATGCTGCTTGGAAAGGTGCAATCAGGGAAAACCCGTACATTCCTTGGGGTTATGGGGTTAGCGTACGATAATGGATATGATCTTGTTATCATCCTAACAAAAGGGACAAATGCATTAGCCAGACAAACCTATGTCCGAGTGCATCAAGAATTTGCTTCTCATATCGAAGATGATTACATGCGTGTCTTTGATATTATGGGCTTGCCTGATAATTTGAGGAAATGGGAGCGCCGTCAGAAGCTCGCGTTCATTGTTAAGAAAGAAACCAAAAATATGGATCGATTGAAACAGACTTTGTTTGAGAAGTACCCTGCTTTGTCTTCTAAGCGAATCCTTTTCATCGATGACGAGGCAGACTTTGCAAGTGTTGCCTATCAAAAGAATACAGAAGCCAATATACAAGAAATGCGCGTTATTTCAGGAAAGATTGACGAGTTACGTAAAGTCCTCACATCGACTTCTTACTTGCAAGTAACGGCTACACCTTATTCCTTGTACCTACAACCAGAAGAGCGACGAATTCATGAGAATAAAGTGTTCCAACCTGTTCGCCCTGCTTTTACTGAGCTCGTGCCTGTTCATGATCAGTACGTAGGGGGAGAGATGTATTTTGAGAAGTCTAAAGATGATGATCACTTGGCGTCTTACCTATTCCACGAAGTGGACGATCGGGAGCTTGAAGTGATGAAGAAACTGGACAGGCGAAGATTAAAACTTAACGAGCTTCTCTATCAAAAAAACATTACCAATATAAGACAAGCATTCGTTAATTTTATTGTGGGTAGTTCGATTCGAAGATGGCAACAACGTAAAAACGGAGATCGTATGAAAAAGTATTCATTTATGATTCATACGGAAAGAGGGAAAATGGCCCACGCCTGGCAAGAAGAATTGTTAAATCGTATGGACGCCCAGCTAAAAGAAAGCGCTCAAAACGATGACCCAATATTTAGGGAGCTCATAGAAGACTCTTATAAAGACCTAATAGGTTCAGTTTCAAAAGTGGATGGTCCTAAGCCTTCTTTTCAAGAGATATTCTACGAAGTTCGAAAGGCTGTATTGGAAGAACACGTGGTGAGTTCCGTTGTCAATTCAGAGAAGGATGTGAATGAGCTTCTAGATCATACAGGGCAGCTCCAACTAAGAGCTCCGATGAATGTGTTTATAGGGGGACAAATATTAGATCGAGGAATTACGATTGGCAACTTAATCGGTTTCTTCTATGGACGAAATCCAAAATCTTTTCAACAGGATACCGTTCTTCAGCACTCTCGTATGTATGGGGCTAGGCCACTTGAGGATGTGGCGGTGACACGCTTTTACACGACTCGAAGTATTTACGACGTTATGGAACGTATTCATGAGTTTGATACAGAGCTTCGGGAGTCCTTTGAGCGTGGAGGTCATGAGCAGGGCGTTGTGTTTATTCAAAAGGATCCGATGGAAGAAATCATACCATGTAGCCCTAACAAGATCCTCTTATCAAATATAAGAATGTTGAAACCTCATAAACGTATGTTACCTATTGGGTTCCAAACCGGCTACAAAACACACATCCAAAAGACCATCAACCAAGTGACAAAACAGCTTGAGAAATGGCGTGTTTCTGCTGTTAAGCATAAGGGTGAAGCGTTTCTCATACCGGTAGAAGCGGCGAGTGAGATTCTTGCTCAAATCTATCAAACGATTGAAATGGAACATGGGTATGAGTGGAATCTAGAAGATTACCAATCTATGCTCCATTACCTTTCCAATGAACACGAATCTAAGGAAAAGGGGTATGTGTGGATTGTAATGCGTCACGGTCGTCAAATTAAACGATTAGACCAGAACGGGCGCTTTGAATCATCTCCAGATACTCCTGGAAATGGGCAAGGGGAGCTTGCAGTAGCACGTAATGTGGCTACACATGTTCCGGCTCTTATTCTTCTACATCAGCAAGGGAAGAAAGAACAGGGATGGAGAGGGGCTCCGTTTTGGTGGCCTATTCTTGTGGCGCCAAAAGAGACAAAGACCGCCGTTTATGCAAGTAAAACGGTGTGAATAAATACTGTAACGAATTCGCCACACAATGCACACAACTTTGTCACCAGTATCTATTGAGATCCGCCGCTTCTCGACATATCATTAAGGTAGAGTCAGTCATCTGATGACTGACCTTTCCACTTGTTTATTCATAGATTGTCGAGTTTTATATAAAGTTAGGAGGATTTCGTTATGCTTGTATTGAGTGCATTAAGTGCCATCATAGCTCCGTTTATCTTTTTAGTTTTGCTTCGCATGTCAGCTGTAAAAGGAATGTTGTTTAGCGCCATTATTGTGATCCTTTTATCCTTTACAGTGTGGGGAGTGGGGAGTAACGTTATCTTAGCTTCTATGTTGCAAGGCTCTCATAAAGCTTTGACGATCCTTCTAATCCTGTTCGGAGCAATCGTGCTCTTAGAAACACTGCGCGGGACAGGAGCTGTTACGCGTATAAATCAGGGCTTCCGAAATATTTCTAAAGATATGAGAGTTCAAGTAATTATTGTGGCCTTTCTTTTTGGTTCTTTGATTGAGGGGGCAGCAGGATTTGGTACACCAGCTGTCGTTACCGGTCCCTTAATGGTGGCTTTAGGATTTACACCTATGGCAGCAGCAGCGCTTGCTCTAATTGCCGATAGCTCAGCGGTTTCCTTTGGGGCAGTGGGAACCCCCGTTCAGGTAGGGCTGAGTAATGTACCAGGTGCTGATCTTACTTTCTTTCAGACCATTGCCGTAAAGATTACCCAGATCGATCTATTGGGAGCTACATTTGTTCCGTTTATTTTAGTCCTGATTTTGACCATTTTCTTTGGCAAAGGTAAGGGAATAAAAGCTTCAGCGCCATTATTACTATGGTCTTTGATGGTAGGATTAACGTATTCCATTTCGGCTCTATTATATGCGAAATGGTTCGGCCACGAATT
Organism: Pontibacillus salipaludis; assembly: GCF_014642405.1. Classification (GTDB taxonomy): domain Bacteria; phylum Bacillota; class Bacilli; order Bacillales; family BH030062; genus Pontibacillus; species Pontibacillus salipaludis. The sequence continues at coordinate 245,822 of NZ_BMIN01000002.1, read as the reverse complement.
TGTGTCCATCCTAGCAGCTTTGACAGGGCTAGTTATGGCAACCGTAACAGCTAAGAAAGGAATCTTGCTTCCGAAAGAGGAATGGAAAGAAGCATTACAAGAAGACTTTAAAGAAGATGAAGAAGCTTCTTCTATGAGTTTATTGACGGCTTGGTCTCCTTACTTGGTTGTTGTAGCACTATTATTAATCACACGAATTGTGACGCCTGTTAAACAATTCACGTTAAATGTTCTAGACCTTTCTTGGGATGGAATTCTTGGATTTGAAGGGATTTCTTCTGGATGGCAAGTATTATACTCTCCAGGTACTGTTTTAGTAGTAGCAGCTTTAGTAGCTTTAGTGATTCAAAGAAAGTCTTTTTCAACATTTGCGAGCGCTTCAGTAAAAGCGGTTGGTTCCATCAAAAACGCAGGATTAGCACTACTCTTTACATTAGCATTAGTCCAAGTCTTCACAAACTCTGGTATTAACGGCAACGAGTTAGCTAGTATGCCTCAATACATCGCCAAGTCACTTGCTGGTGGATTTGGTTCCATGTGGATCTTTGTCGCTCCGTATCTAGGAGAGCTTGGATCTTTCATTACAGGAAGTGCAACGGTTTCAAACCTAACATTTGCACCTGTTCAACATAGTATAGCTACCCAAACGAATATGAATAGCGATATTGTTCTAGCCGTCCAAGTGATGGGCTCATCAGCTGGTAATATGATCTGTGTGCATAATGTAGTAGCAGCATCCGCAGTCGTAGGTCTGGCTGGTAAAGAAGGAGATATTATCCGAAAAACCCTCGGACCAGCCCTTCTCTACGGTGCCTTAGCTGGAGTAGGTGGGTTTATTCTTTTATCCTTATAACTCTTAAAGCGATCCTTACAAAAGGATCGCTTTTTTTGCTTGGTAGGATTGTTGAAGACTTTAAGCTGAGAAGAGGTTTCCGTCAACTTTAATGGAGCGTAAGGTGGGCCTGGAAATCACTCGCTTTCCGCGGGCGAGCTGTCGAGCCTCCTCGGGAAAACCACCCTGCGGGGTCTCGTCTACCTCTTTCTCCCGCAGGAGTCTCGCAATTTCCAGGCCCACCTTTGCCATATGGGGAGGGACGGAAACGCACCATATTTGTGGGAGAGGGGGCTTAAGAGCAACTATAATAAGCAGGTCCGTTCACCTAATTAACGTTAGGGCAGGCTTGGGGTCGCCTTTTCCAAAAAGCTGACTTATCCGTACGGTCCTAGGCACCACTCCTGCACTTTAAATCTAGGGGAGACCCCGGAAAGCGCGTAGCGATTGAGGAGGCTCCTACTGCCGCAGGAGTCTCGCAATTTCCCGGACCACCTTTGCCGTATGTAGAAAGAACGGAAGCATGTCTACCAGGAGGGGGGATTTGGAAAACTACCATTATGAGCGAGCTTTGGGGCCGTTCTACTACTTCTGACACCCCCACCACTCAATTAACGTAACGGCCTATTCACACAAAGCCTTTTATCTCAATTAAAGAAATTTAAAGAAGTTATTGAAAACAATTCCATTTTCCATTAGTATGTTTCTAAAGCAGGTCATCTGATGACCTGCTTTTTAATAAAATAAATTGAAAGCGCTTGCGTAATTAAATTGAAACAGGGGGAATGTGGGAGATGCTTATTTTGACGGCACTGAGTGCCATTATTGCACCGTTTTTGTTTCTCGTTTTGCTACGTATGTCAGCAGTAAAAGGAATGTTTTTTAGTGCTATTATTGTCATTTTATTAGCTTTCACCGTTTGGGGAGTTGGGGGAGAAGTGATTGTAGCTTCTGTGCTCCAGGGGACACATAAGGCATTAACCATATTATTAATCTTATTTGGTGCCATTGTGTTACTAGATACTCTCCGAAACACAGGAGCGGTCAGTAGGATTAACAAGGGGTTTCGAAGTATATCTGGTGACATGAGGGTTCAAGTTGTCATTGTGGCTTTTTTATTTGGCTCTTTGATTGAAGGGGCTGCAGGGTTTGGAACTCCGGCTGCTGTAACGGGGCCTTTAATGGTTGCGCTAGGATTTACACCTATGGCTGCTGCGGCATTGGCCCTTATTGCGGATAGCTCAGCTGTTTCATTTGGTGCAGTAGGGACACCTGTTCAAGTAGGATTGAGTAATATACCTGGTGCGAACCTATCATTCTATCAAGATGTGGGTGTTAAGATTACTATGATTGATCTGATGGGGGCCACATTTATTCCGTTTGTTCTCGTGTTTATCTTAACTTTTTTCTTTGGAAAGAAAAAAGGGTGGTCCAACGCTTTGTCTTACTTACCATGGACGCTATTAGTAGGGGCAACCTACTCCTTATCTGCCTTTTTGTATGCCTCTCTTTTCGGACATGAATTCGTATCGATTTTAGCTTCGCTAACAGGGTTAATTGTAGCGACTGTCACAGCTAAAAACGGAGTATTGCTACCAAAAGGGGAGTGGAAAGATGCTCTAGAAGGTGACTTTGAGGAAGAGAAGGACCAGTCTAACATGGGTCTTCTTAGAGCGTGGTCTCCATATGTCGTAGTCGTTCTTCTTCTCTTAATCACAAGGATAATCCCTCAAGTGAAAGAGTTTACGCTCAATGTTTTTGATCTGTCTTGGGAAAATATACTGGGATACGAGAAAATTTCCTCAGGGTGGCAAGTTCTTTATTCGCCGGGGACGGTTCTGATTATAGCGGCCATATTAGCTGTTGTTATTCAAAGAAAATCGTTTAATAACTTCACAAGTGCAGCCGCAAAGTCTCTTGGCTCTATAAAGAGTGCAGGCCTTGCGTTACTATTCACGCTAGCTCTTGTACAGGTGTTTACAAACTCTGGGCTGAATGGGGAAGATCTCTTAAGTATGCCGCAATACATTGCTCAAACATTGGCAGGTGCTTTTGGCCCAATGTGGATCTTTGTTGCACCATTTTTAGGTGAATTAGGTGCCTTTATCACGGGGAGTGCAACAGTCTCAACCCTCACCTTCTCACCTGTTCAATATAGTATTGCAAACCAAACTGGATTAAATACAGACGTCGTGCTTGCTGTCCAAGTCATAGGCGCAGCGGCAGGTAACATGATTTGTGTTCATAATGTAGTAGCAGCTACTGCGGTTGTAGGGTTGACCGGGAAAGAAGGAGACATTATCCGAAAAACCCTCGGACCCGCCATCCTTTACGGGGTGTTAGCTGGAATAGGCGGATTTATTCTTCTCAACATTTTGTAAAAGAGAACATGTAATGATATCGGTTTCTTTCCAAATTCAAGGATTTCCATTAAAATAATAGTAGGTTTTACTTGAAGGTGGAGGATGACATCATGGAATACAAACAAATACGAGCTAGAAAAATATACGAAGAAGTAGCAGATTCATTAATAGACATGTTAAGAGCCGGAGATTTACAACCTGGAGATCGATTGGATTCAGTTGAAAGCTTAGCTAAAAGCTTTCAAGTAGGTCGTTCTGCGATACGTGAAGCTTTAAGTGCGTTAAGAGCTATGGGGCTTTTAGAGATGCGCCAAGGGGAAGGGACTTTCGTGAAGCAGTTCGATCCTTCGAGGTTCTCAGTACCCGTTTCTGTCGCTTTCTTAATGAAGCAGGAAGATATTAAGGAATTATTAGAAGTACGTAAAATACTAGAAGTAGGTGCTGTAGAATCAGCGGCTACTCACTATACCAAAGAAGACATAGAAGCTATGCAACAAGCTCTAACTGCAATGGAGAAGGCAAAGGGTAATGGTGATTTAGGTGAAGAGGCGGATCTAGAGTTTCATTTAGCTATAGCTCATGCTACACATAATCAAATGTTGATTAATTTAATGAATAGTGTTTCTGAAATTATGATGGAAACCATGCGAGAAACACGAAGATTATGGCTTCATTCTGAGCAAAAGACGACCACCTTGCTTGAAGAGCACCGTACTATTATGGAAGCCATTCAAAATCGGGATCCAGTGCGCGCAAAATCACTTATGTTTGAACATTTAACAAAGGTTGAGCAAGCTTTAAGTCAGTTTATAAATAAATAGAGTGTATGGGGCCATTGCTTCTTGCAGGGATAAAGAGGCATTGGTTCAACCCAGTCATCAGATGACCTGCTTAATGGGCGCGGGTCCAATCACCAGGAGGTAATAATAGATGAAGGTTTCGTTATTTATAACGTGTTTATGTGATGTAATGGCTTCTGACGTAGGAAAGGATACAGTAGAAATCTTGGAACGGTTCGGATGTGTTGTGGATTTCCCAGAGACCCAGACGTGTTGTGGTCAGCCTGCTTACAATAGTGGCTACGTGACAAAAGCTAAAGAATCCATGAAGCAAATGATGAAAGCGTTTAAACATTCAGAGTATGTAGTGAGTCCATCTGGATCATGCGTAGCGATGCTTCATGAGTACGCTCACTTATTCAAAGATGACCCAGAATGGAAAGAAGTAGCACAAGAGTTAGCTAATAAATCTTATGAACTCACTCAATTTTTAGTAGATGTTTTAGGAGTAGAGGATGTAGGTGCCACTTTCTCTGGGAAGATCACCTACCATCGTTCATGCCACATGACAAGACTTTTAGGGGTTACAGAAGCTCCTTATAAATTATTAAAGAATGTAAAAGGGCTAGAAATAGTCGATTTGCCTTTGTGTGAAGATTGTTGTGGCTTTGGTGGCACCTTTGCAGTTAAGCAACCATCAATATCAGAGCAAATGGTAAAAGAAAAAACAGAGCACATAGCCGAAACCGGGGCTGATTATGTTGTAGGCGGAGATATGGGTTGCTTGATGAACATTGGTGGACGTCTGAGCCGTGATGATCGTCAGGTTACAGCTCTTCATATTACGAAAATCCTAAATAGTCATTAAGGAAGGAGGAAGATGCATGGGTATTAAAATTGGAAATGCACCATTTAGAGATCGGGTTCAAGAAGGAATTGAGAATGACTTTATGCGTGGGGCCGTTTCCTCAGCTCAAGGTCGATTTCGTAGTGGGAGACTAAAGGCAGCTGAAGAGTTAGGTGATTGGGAAGACTGGCGTACGTTAGGGGAAGAAATTCGCTCCCATACGCTACAGAACCTGGACTATTATTTAGAACAATTAAGTGAGCAAGTCTCCAAACGTGGAGGGAAAGTCTTCTTTGCCCAAACAGCTGAAGAAGCAAATGAATATATCCGAAACGTGGTTCAGAAGAAAGAAGCGAAGAAGATTGTAAAATCAAAATCAATGGTGACAGAAGAGATCGGTTTAAATGAAACGCTTGAGAAAGCCGGTGCTGAGGTGGTAGAGACGGACTTAGGCGAGTGGATCTTACAAATGGATGAAGACCCTCCATCTCATATTGTTACTCCAGCCCTTCATAAGAATAAAGAACAAATTCGAGAAACCTTTGCTAGTAAGAAAGGGTATAAAAATTCCGACCTTCCTGAAGAACTTGCAACCTTTGCTCGAGAACAACTGAGAAAGGAATTCTTATCAGCTGATGTGGGGATTACAGGTTGTAACTTTGCCGTTGCCGAATCAGGCGCCGTTACGTTTGTGACGAATGAAGGGAATGCAAGGCTTGTTACAGCTCTTCCAGAAACTCAAATCTCTGTTATGGGGATGGAGCGCCTTGTTCCTACTTGGGAAGAACTAGATGTCATGGTGAGCTTGTTAACAAGAGCTGCTGTCGGTCAGAAACTCACAAGCTATGTAACGTCTATCACAGGTACGAAGCAGGAAGATGAAGTAGATGGCCCTGAAGACTATCACCTTGTCATCGTTGATAATGGGCGTTCAAAAATATTAGGAACAGAATTTCAGTCTGCTCTACACTGTATTCGTTGTGCGGCTTGTATTAATGTATGCCCTGTTTACCGTCATGTTGGAGGACATTCATATGGGTCCGTTTATCCAGGTCCAATTGGCGCCGTCTTAACCCCTTTACTAGATGGATATGACGATCATAAAGACTTACCTTATGCTTCTACGTTATGCGCTGCTTGTACAGAAGCATGCCCGGTTAAGATTCCTTTGCATGAACATTTAGTGAGGCATCGAGAAATCATTGTTGAAAAAGAGAAGAAAGCACCTAGGTCGGAAAGAATGATGATGGACGGTTTTGCAAAATGGGGGTCTCACCCGGCCGCTTACAAACTAAGTACGAAAATGGCACGAAAAGCATTAAAGCCGTGGACGAAAGAAGAAGTTATTCAAAGTGGTCCAGGACCTTTAAAGGGGTGGACAGATGTTCGTGACTTCCCTGCCCCAAGTGAGCAGACATTTCGCTCCTGGTTTAAAACGAGACAAAAGGGAGGTCGTTCCTAATGAGCATTCAAAATCGCGAATCGTTCTTGAATAATGTGGCAGATCAACTAGGGAGAAAAAGACGTTCTAAAGGGGTCACCCGTCCTCAATATAGTGTTGAACCGCAGTGGAGGGTATTTGAAGGTGCGACTCAAGATGAACTGATAGATAAGCTTGAGGATCAGTGTCGCGTAATCCATACCCATTTTAAGCGTTCAACGATGGATACCTTAACGGAAGTCATTTCTCAATCGATTGAAGAAAATGATGGCCATGCTGTTGTAGCAGCTGACGATAAAAGAAATGACGAGTACGGGCTCACTTCTTTTTACGAAAACCTACATGATGAAGGAGTTGCTTTCCATTTGTGGGATCCATCTAAAGGTCGAGAGAATATTCAATTTGCCGAACGAGCAGATGTAGGGATTACATTTAGTGATATAACCCTTGCTGAATCAGGAACGGTTACCCTTTTTAACCACCAGGGGAACGGGCGATCCATCAGTCTCCTTCCGAGAACGTATATAGCGATTATACCTAAGAGTACGCTTGTACCCCGTATGTCTCAAGCTGTAAGGCATATTCATAAGGCCCATGCCGATGGTGTAGATGTCTCATCTTGTGTAAGTTTTATAACCGGACCGAGTAACAGTGCAGATATTGAGATGAACCTGATTGTAGGTGTACATGGACCAGTAAAAGCCACTTATATTGTGGTTGAAGATATGTGAGCTCGCACAAACGAAAGGGGACCTCAATATGATCAGCGTAGATGCACGGGAGAAGCTTAAATCGATAGTAGGGAACGAAAATTATCAAGATTCAAATGAAATGAAATTGGTGTACTCATATGATGCTACACCAAACTTTCAATCGCTTCCTGATGCGATTGTCAGCCCTAAAAATACGAAAGAAGTCAGTGAATTGCTCAAAACGTGTAATGAATATCAGATACCAATCGTTCCGAGGGGATCAGGGACCAATCTTGCTGCTGGTACATGTCCAACAAACGGGGGGATCGTTCTCCTTTTTAATCATATGAAAGATATTATAGAGATCGATGAGGACAACTTAACCGTTACCGTTCAACCTGGTGTCATAACGTTGGATATGGTCAATGCCGTAGAAGAGAAGGGTTTTTTCTACCCTCCAGACCCAAGTTCGATGAAGATTTCAACAATGGGCGGAAACCTTATGGAGAACTCTGGTGGTTTAAGGGGACTGAAATATGGTGTGACTCGTGACTATGTATTAGGTCTTGAAGTCGTGCTTCCTAATGGCGATATCGTTCAAACAGGTGGGAAGTTAGCAAAAGATGTAGCAGGTTATGATTTAACGAGGTTACTCATTGGTTCTGAAGGAACACTTGGGATTATTACAGAGGCTACTTTAAAGCTTATTCCAATGCCAGAGGCAAAGAAAACCGTTTTAGCTGTGTATGAGGATCTCGAGTCTGCTGCGAGATCTGTTTCAAAAATTATCTCTGATAAAATCATCCCCACCACGCTTGAGTTTATGGATCAATCTACAATCAAGGTAGTAGAGGATTTTGCCAAAGTAGGACTTCCAGTAGAAGCAGAAGCTGTTCTCCTAATTGAGCAAGATGGTCCGATAGAGGTAGTAGAGCGGGATATGGCTCATATTGAGAAGGTTTGTAAAGAGATGAATGCGATCAGTGTACAAGTCGCTCAATCTGAGGAGGAAGCGGATGCGCTTCGGACGGCACGCCGTTCTGCATTATCTGCTTTAGCCAGGTTAAGGCCTACTACAATCTTAGAAGATGCCACAGTGCCACGATCTGAAATAGCGAAAATGGTACATGCCATTAAGGAGATTGAGGAGAAGCACAACGTGACGATTTGTACATTTGGACATGCGGGGGATGGAAATTTACATCCGACTTGCCTGACAGATGCAAGGGACCACGATGAGTTAAAACGGGTTGAGCAAGCTTTTGAAGATATTTTCGTAGAAGCTATTAAGCTTGGTGGGACGATTACAGGTGAGCATGGGGTTGGCGAAATGAAATCTCCTTACCTTGAGCTTAAATTAGGGGAAGCTGGAGTGAATGCTATGAAGAGCATTAAACAAGCCTTTGACCCTAACAACATTATGAACCCAGGTAAGATCTTTGCGAAGGATGAACGAAAGCGAGTCGTGATAGGATGACCACAAAGGAACAGCGTAAACAAAATGTTCAACAATCGTTTGAAGACCGAATGGAGTACGATGAGCTTTTAAACTGTATGCGGTGTGGGTTTTGCTTGCCGAGCTGTCCGACTTACCTTGAAACAAATCGGAATGAAGCGGCATCTCCCAGGGGAAGGATCGCTCTTATAAAAGGCGTTGTTGACGGTGTTATTGAGCCTGATCAAGATTTTGAAGACCAGTTAAATATGTGTCTTGGATGTCGGGCTTGTGAACCAGTCTGCCCATCAGGTGTGAACTATGGACATATACTAGAAGAGGCTCGTGACATTTTAGAATCGAACAAGAAGCGGACAGCTCCGGAGAAGGCGGTTCGCTGGTTTGCCTTTGATAAGTTGTTTCCTCACCATCAGAATATGGTTAGAGTAAATAGCTTGCTATGGTTCTATCAGTCTAGTGGAATTCAATCTGTAGTTCGAAAGAGTGGGGTGCTGAAGCTATTCCCAGACAATATGCAAACAATGGAGAAAGTGCTTCCGCCTATTCCAAAGCCAAGTGATTTAAAATCCCGTCCAAGGCATCTTCATGCAGAAGCGGAACAGAAGGCGCGTGTAGCCTTTTTCTCAGGTTGTTTAATGGATACGATGTTTATGAAGACAAACGATGCAACGCTCTCTTTGTTACAAAAAGCAGGCTGTGAGATTGTAGTACCAGAAGACCAGGCTTGTTGCGGCGCATTACACGGTCACAGCGGGGAAAAAGACTCGGCCAAGGCATTAGCAAAACGCAATATAGAAGCATTCGAATCACTCCAAGCCGACTACATTATCTTAAATGCCGGAGGATGCGGGGCCTTCCTCGTTGATTATGGACATCTATTAAAAGATGAACCAGAGTGGACGGAACGTGCAAAGGCCTTCTCGGAAAAAATTAAAGATATCTCTGAGGTTTTAGTAGAGATGGATTTTCATAAGAAAGACTTAAAGCTACCAAAACGTATAGCTACGTATCAGGATTCCTGTCACTTGCGAAATGTAATGAGGACGCATACAGCTCCTCGTAAGCTGTTGTCCTCTATAGAAGGGGTGGAGTTTGTTGAACTAAAAGAAGCCGATCACTGCTGCGGATCAGCTGGCATATACAATTTAGTTCAGGAAGAAATGTCTATGCAAATCCTTGATCACAAAATGGAGAAAGTACGCGACATCTCCCCTCAAGTAATCGTAACAGCCAATCCGGGCTGCTTATTGCAAATGAAAATGGGCATAGAACGAGAAGGGTTAGGAGACCAAATGGAAGCCGTCCACTTAGTCGACCTCCTCCTTGAAGCCGTGCAATAGTAACTGGAAAATGCCGTTGCCGTATTGAGCTAGAGCTTGCTGTGGGACAACTCGCTTTCCTGCGGGGAGCTGGTAAGCCTCCTCCTTCGCTAACGCTCTGTCCGGGGTCTTACCTAGGCTCCTTATCCCGCGGGAGTCTCGCCGTCCCACAGCAAGCTCTAACGTTAGAGTAGTGAACGGCAATGCTTTAAATATAACAGATCTCCCTCTTTATATCGTATGGGAGAGCTTCTCAAATTTATGTTTTCTCAGTTGGGTGCTTATACGATGGGAACTAGTCAGGTGAGTGAGTCACCTGGCTTTTTTATATTGATTATAGATGTTGATTCTACTGCCTGGAATCGGCTACACTTTATACACGTATATACAACTAGAAAGGGGGAGGCGTATGGAAGAGAGAAGTACTCAACAGGAAATGGTTGAACTCTGTTTATTTATAGGAAGGATTATGCTTCAAAACGGTGCGGAAACATACCGAGTGGAAGATACGATGACAAGAATTGCAGCGTCATATGGGAAAGAAGATGCGCAAAGCTTTGTGACACCTACAGGCATTGTCTTTTCTTTAAGTCGAACAGAACCATCGAAACTTGTTCGGGTTTCCGATCGGACGACAAATTTACATAAAGTGACGCAGGCTAATAGCATTTCAAGAAACATAACAGGCGGCGATTTAACTCTTCGAGAGGCTTACGAACAGCTGGATGAAATTGATAAATCTGGTACTTATTACTCGATGGGAACGCAAATTGCAGCAGCTTCATTGGCTAGTGGTTGTTTTTCTATAATGTTTCAAGGGAATTGGTATGATTTCCTTCCAGCTTGTATTTCAGGTGGAATTGGTTTTATCGTGTTGTTGCTATTACACCAACTATTTGAAATTAAGTTTTTTGCTGAATTCTTGGCTTCATTGTTTATTGGTACCCTTGCGTTTACATTTATGTCATTTGGCATTGGGCATGAAACGGATAAGGTTATTATAGGTTCTGTAATGCCCCTTGTTCCTGGACTTCTTATTACAAACGCTGTGCGAGATCTAATGGCAGGTCATTTAATTTCAGGGCTCTCAAAAGGGGCTGAAGCATTTTTAACAGCTTTCGCCATTGGTGGAGGCGTAGCGATTGCCTTTTCAATTTTTTAAAGATGGAGTTGGACGCTTATGATTATGGAACAATTTATATTAAGCTTTATTGCCTCCGCAGCCTTTGGAATCATATTTCAAGCGCCCAGAAGCACACTGTTGAAATGTGGGCTAGTCGGCTCCTTAGGGTGGGTCATCTACATGTTGTTTATACAAGCAAACATTGATGCTGTGACCGGGACGTTTGTTGCATCCTTTGTTATTGCGATGATTAGTCAGTTCTTTGCGAGAAGGTATAAAACGCCTGTTGTTGTTTTTAGCGTAGCGGGTATTATTCCTTTAGTACCTGGAGGGCTAGCTTATGACGCGATGCGGAACTTTGTTCAGAACGATTACGGACAAGCCCTTCCCATTGCGGCGAAAGTGTTTATGATCTCAGGTGCGATTGCAATAGGTCTTGTGCTTTCTGAAGTTATGAATCAAATTAATAAAAAGGTGAGAAAACGGAAACTGTGGAGGTGATGAAATGCCTGAAGGTCCGGAAATTAGACGAGCAGCTGATGAGGTAGAGAAAGCTCTTCAAGCTTCAACGATTTTAGAAGTCTCTTTTGCATTTGAGGTGCTCCAAGAATATGAATCCTTATTCGCTAATAGTGAAGTGATCCGAGTAGATACAAAAGGGAAAGCGATGCTCATCCGCTTTAACAATGGGTATACCATTTATTCTCATAACCAACTTTACGGGAAATGGTATGTACGTAAATCTTATAACTACCCTAAGACCAATCGCCAGTTAAGGTTAGCGATTCATAATGAGAAGAAATCTGCTCTGCTTTATAGTGCTTCTGATATTGAAGTGCTTAGGGATGAAGAGGTTGACTTTCATCCGTTCATATCCAAGGTTGGACCAGATCTTTTAAATGAACAGGTTACGGTTCCGGGCTTAACAGAGCGCTTCACCTCCACTCGTTTTCGTAAGAGGAAGTGGACTTCTCTATTGTTGGACCAATCTTTTTTGGCGGGGGTTGGAAATTATTTAAGGAGTGAGATTCTCTTTGTGGCAGGAATCCATCCTGAACTACGTCCCATAGATTGTACATCTCATCAAATTGAGAAAGCCGCTGAAGCTGTTATAACGTTAATGAATCGATCCTATAAAACAGGTGGCATTACGGTTGATGAACACCTAGCAGAACGTTTAAAGGCCAAAGGCGAGAAACGACCCCAGTATCGACACTTTGTCTTTAATAGAGAAGGAAAACCTTGTCGAGTTGATGGGACAGAAATTAAAAAGATTACAGCTGCATCCAGGCGCTGCTACTATTGCCCAACTTGTCAGGCCAAAGAGGGAGTATAGAAAGCGTTACTGGAAATGACCCTTTACCAGTAACGCTTTTAGCAACTTTTCATTCACATTTCTTCGCTAGTTAAGCCGTCGCGATCGATGGACCCACTAGACTTTCTGGAGATTCCCCTAGAGCAAGAAGGCTAATTTTGGTGTAGCCAATCCTTTGATAGTGCACGAGAATGCTCTCAAGATTGTGGATCTGAGGATGTTTCTTTAAGGTGTTGATCTCATGCTGATACAAATTGAGTACCGATTCTTCAATGAAGTCAGGAGCACATTGGCTCGGGTCTTCTTGTTGTAATAAACATCCCATATAATCATATCGGAGCTGCAATTGTCTGGTGAGTTGAATGACATGGATAAATTGCTGGAACAGCTCTTGTTCTGTTGCTTGTAAAGCTTCTAAATCCCCTTTAACCTCACGTAATTGCTTAAGACTGGCTGCTTTAATCATCCCTTATTCCTCCGATCCGTTGATTTATTCGTCCCATGGCTTTTCTAACGTAATATATTCAGCAAGTTCTTTACTCTTTTCTCTTCGTTTTTTGCGAGCTTCAGCACGTTCATTAGCTGAGCTATAAAGAAACTTCTCTTCTTCCGTTTCAGGTATAACACGTGGAACTTTGACAGGTTTCTTATCTTTTCCTAATGCCACAAAGGTAAGAAAAGCTGTAGCGGCAATCTTCCGCGTTCCCTCTATCATGTCTTCTGCAATGACTTTGCAAAAGATCTCCATTGAACTATTTCCTGTTGAACAAACAAATGACTCTACACAAACGGAATCTGTTTGGCAAATCGGGTGTAAAAAGTGAATCGAGTCTGTAGATGCTGTGACACATTCCTTTGCTCTTGAGTGTCGGCGAGCGGATAGCGTTGCACATCCATCTAGTTTCTTCATTAAGACGCCACCAAATAAGGTGTCATAGTTATTAAGATCACTGGTAAGAACTTGGTCAGTATTGACGATACGACTTGCTTTAGCTCGTTTTTCCATATTAGGCGTTCCTTTCTAACATCTATGGTGCAGATCGACATGTCTTTCTGAAAGAAGCAATGATTTCTTCTATACATCTAGTGTAAAACCGTCCCAATTGGAAGTAAAATGGGCTATTTGCATCTCCAACATTGATGAAATCTATGAAACGGCTTACAAGCATGGAATATATGCATACAAAGAAGAGCTCACATAATAAAAAAGCTTAGAGCGACAACTCTAAGCTTAGAAAGAAAGTATGATGATAGCTATGATGGATTAGGTTGAATGATGGTTTGAACAAAGTCGACCCATTCTTGTGCGGCGTGAGAAAGATAATGATCAGGGTTCCATATGATATCGAGTTCCCAAGTTAAGGAGGGAGCTTGAACCGGTATAGGACAGAGGTCCCTATGTAGATTTTTGATGACGCTCTCAGGTAACAAGGTTATACCAAGTTTACAGGCTACCATCTCCTCGATAAAGTCCCATTGAGAACTTTCTGAACGGACGGTGGGCTCAAATCCAGCTTGGCGGCAAGATTGTACGATTCTCTCTCTAAGAACGAAATCTTTATTGAATAAGATGAATTCTTCATTCTTTAAATCCCTTAAAGATATTTCGTTACGTTTCGCTAATGGATGAGAGGGAGGAACAATTAGTTTAAGCTTTTCTTTACTAAACGTGAGGTGTTCAAACGTTCCCTCCTTAGTAGGAAGGACGACGATTCCAATATCAATTTCTTCATTAGCCACTTGTTCTTCAATCCGCTTCGATCCATGCTCCATAAATTGGAAAGTAATGTGCGGGTATTTTTCGTGAAACTGTCCAATCATGGTGGAGAAGAAGGTGGTATCCATAAGAGGTGGGAGACCTATTCGGATTTCGCCTTTCTTGAGCTCCACTAGTTGATTAATTTCTACCTCTAAATCTTGGTAAGCTGCATCGATAACTTTAGCTTGTTTTAAGATGACTTTGCCTGCATGGGTGAGCGTTAATTTTTTGCGAGACCGATCAAACAATACTACTCCGAGGTCTTCTTCAAGATTCTTAATCATTTTGCTAATAGTAGGTTGGGTTAAGTATAGTTCTTCAGCTGCACGTGTGAAGCTGTTGAAGCGGGAGACAGCAATAAAATATTGCAAGTGTTTAATATCCATCGTAACCACCTTCAATCTTTTCGGGATTGGTAACCTAAAGACATTCTACCGCAACTTTTTTTGAATGAGAATGCAATAAAAACTCCTACCATAAAGGTAGGAGTTAGCATTTACATAATAAATCCGGTAATGAGAAAGAGTACAGAAGCAACTCCGGCTGCGGTAAGTGCGTACGGGAGCTGTGTATTGATGTGACTCATATGATCACAATCAGCTCCTACTGATGACATAATACTAGTGTCAGATATTGGAGACGTGTGGTCTCCAAGGGCACCACCTGAAAGGACAGCGGCTGCCGCTAAGATAGGATCGCCTCCTGTAGCGAGCAATAGGGATACACCAATTGGCATCATGATGGCCCAAGTTCCAAACGATGTTCCCATAGAGAAAGCGACAAAACCAGATAAAATAAACAATGAAACGGGCACCATAGATGAAGGAATTACCCCGCCTGCCACTTCTTCAATAAAGGCAGCAGCACCAGTTCCCTCTGGAGCAGTGGCGCGCATGATGTCTCCTAATGTAACGGCAAGGATAATAATAATTCCGCCAAGGATTACCGTTTTACTGCCTTCAAATAATTCATTTAAGAATGTAATAGGTGACATCTTTTTCGTGAGCGTATATTGGAAGAAAGCTGTTAGGATTCCTAGAGAAAAACTGATTAACAACATTTTATTCCCATCTAGGGGCAACTTCTCTATAGCGATAAAGTAAGGAAGCGTGTAGTTCCACAACCCAAGAAATACTAGAGTGCCAATTGTCACTCCTAATGGAAGAACCATATCCATGGGAGATGCATGGTCTGCCTTTTCCGTACTGGCTGCCATTTCAGCTTGAGCTGAATTTTGCTTAGGCATTTCAGTTTGAGCTTGTTGAGCCCGTTCTTCAGCCTTCTTCATCGGTCCAAAGTCTTTGATTTTCCCTGATGCAAATAAAAATACCATGATTAGGATGACGATATTATAGAAGTTGAAGGGAATCGTTTTGGCGATTCCTAATATCGGATCCTCTACACTAGGGATGTTATCGACCATTAAAGCTCCCATGAATGCCACCCATCCTGAAATAGGGACAAGCACGTTAATAGGAGAAGAAGTAGAATCTAAGAAAAAAGCAAGCTTCTCGCGTGAGATTTTCATACGGTCATAGATTGGCTTAAATACGGTACCTGTTGCTAAGGAGCTAAAATAAGCACTTGTGAAAAGAGAGCTGCCCATAACAGCAGTAGAGACTTGAGCCCCTTTCTTACCCTTAACTTTTGTAGCAATCCAATTTCCAAAGGCGTAGGCTCCGCCAGATTTATTTAATACTCCAATAAATGCACCAAGCAGGAAGACAACTAGAATTAACTCTGCTCTTCCAGCTCCTTTCACAATGCCCATCCCTCTAATTCCTTCCTCAGGGTTAGCAGGATGACCTGCGATAGCGCCAAATAGGTTAACGATTGAGTAAAAAATAGAATGTAATACGCCGTTTGCTTGTATATCAATCATTACAGTACCAACTAAGATCCCGGAAAGTAGAGACGGGATTACGCGTTTTGACCAAATGGCTAGCGTGAGGGCAACCACGGATGGTAGTAATGATAAGATTCCGAAATGTTCCATAATCGTCAGGCTCCTTCTTGATGTTTTAATTTTTATAATTGAATGATAATTTGTATTGTAACGAGAGTTTGCTGAGTAAAGAAAGAGAAAAAAATGAAAAAATCCCTCAGGCTAAGTGATGAAGCTTAGCTTGGGGATTTTTTGTGTTCTTGAATGATAGGGCGATTTGTTTGTTGGTGAAAGTTAGATTTGGTTATTGATGTGGCGGTTTTAGTTGAGCTTTCTCTTTTGCTGGGCAATCGCCTGCGCTTTTCATGATCTAGCTCCGGGGGCTAGGGGCTAGCGAGATAAGCAAACTACCTGCAGTGGCTACTCGCCACTTCCGGCATTTTGCTTATCTGTACGCCCCTGGGCGAGCTCCCTGCGCTTTCCATGTCTAGCTCCGGCGGGGAGGGCCTAGCGAGATAAGCAATCTACTTCCAGTCTGCTACGCAGACTTGCAGCAGCTTGCTTATCCGGCCCCACACGAGGTGGGGTCGTTCGACGTTGTCACAGGACGTGACGGTTTTAGTCGAACTTCTTCTTTTCCTGGGCGCCCCGCCTGCGCTTTTCTAGATCTAGCTCCGGCTCCTAGCCCCTAGCGTCATAAGCAATCTACTTCCAGTCTGCTACGCAGACTTACAGCAGCTTGCTTATGCGGGCCTGCAGGATGCAGGTCAGTTCGGTGTTGGCACAGGACGTGCCGGTCTTAACCGAACTTCCTATTAAGCTGAACAGTCGCCTGCGCTTTTCATAGTGTATACCACTGATACAATTTCTTCGGTCTGCCAATTTTTTGGTGGCTTACGACTTGTTTTACTTTGCCTTCTTCTAGTAGGTGCATGACGTATCGGTAGACGGTTGGGTAGGCTAGGTCTACTTTTTTTGATATTTCGTCTACGGAGGTGGCTTCGTTTTGTTTCTTTAGGTATTCTTCTACGTAGGATAGAGTTCCTTTGCTGATGCCTTTTGTACTGTAGACGTTGTCGTTTTGGTTTTGGCTTTCTTTAATATTTGAGAGCTGGACGTGTAGTTGGATTCTTGAGATCATGTCTGGTGCTTTTACGGGTTTTAGGGCAAAGTCAGTGGCACCTTCTTGTAGAAATTGATCGGCAATTTCCTGACGTTCGTCTACTGTTAGTACCAGAATAGGAATAGACGAATTGGTTTTGCGTATCTGTTTAACGGTTTGGAGTCCGTCCATCTCTGGCATATGATAATCTACCAAAATTAAGTCAAAGGAACCTTTATTAAAGAGGTCGACACCTTGTTTTCCGTTTTCTGCTGTTTTAGAGTCCCAACCTGCATGATTACAGATTTCTTGTAACATATAACGTAGGGACGAATCATCATCAATGATTAGAATGTTCATAACTTACACGCTCCTTTGGCAATTGAATCCAGAATAAAGTTCCTCGATCTTTATCACTTTCGATATGTAATGAGGCATCGTGTTCGGCTACAACGTTTTTGACAAACGTTAGCCCAAAACCAGGGTGGCTCTTCGTGCTAAAACCGGGTTTCCAAATCTTCTGTTGTTCTTTCTTTGGAATTCCATTTCCGTTATCTTCAACGCCTAGCCATATCTCTTCCCCGTGTTCTTCTGTTCTGATAATAACATGGGCATTAGGGACTCCTTCTACAGCATCACAGGCATTATCAATTAAATTAACCATGGCCCGAGTCATCCGGATTTTGTTTACGAGTACTTCAGTATGTTCATTAGCATTTAATTCGAACTCAAACGAAATGTCAGCGTAGCTTAATTTGTTAGCTCGTATATATTCAATCAACCGCTTCATACTGCACCAGTTTTTCTTCTCATCATACAAAATCTCAGATACCATATTACTGGTAGATTGGATGGATTCAGAGATTTTGTCTGTATAATCGAGGATCTCTTGGTTTTTCGTTTTCATCTGAATTAATGAATTCAGTCCCTCAATAAGAGCAAGAGGAGTTTTTAAATCATGTACCAGATGAAGGGCTTCTCGACCAGATCTTGATTCGATCATTTCTCCTCTAGCACGGTTTAAATCCTGTTTAATCTTCCATTTTTGAGCAGACACAGCTAAGTAAACGGCGAGCATAACCGCATTGATCACAAAGATGGAACACAGAACGATACTATAAAAAGAGAGAGTCCCCCCGAAATTAAGAGAAACGGCAATGTCTTTAAGTTCTGAAGATATAGCACCGCCTCCGAAGCCAAATGGTGTTAAAAACGTAACGGTATCTAGCCATTGATAGCCAAATAATAACTGAGCTAGTACGAATGATTTGAGAACCGGTCTTAGTTGATCGCGGCTCAACATATGCATTAAAACGATAGACATTAAAATCAAAAAGGCGGGACCTCCGAAGTGATAATTCACCGCACTATATGAATTAATGGAAGCATACACAAGCGGAATCACAACAAATGGAACCACAACTTTTAACCACGGCTTTTCGAACCTTCTCCCAAGTATATCCCCTAATAATAAAGCACCAAGATAATGAGGAAGCGCACGAATGGTATTTAACATAACAAGTGTAAAAGCTGTCATCATAAGCGTACTTCCGGACGGATCGTCGTTCAACTCCTCCATCGCAGAAGTCAAGCCAACCATATCAATACTTAACCAAAGGGGCATCGTAATTCCCATCAAGATAAGAGCAATAGTTGTCCAAATACTCCATGATGTAAACACAGAATCCTTCATAGTTAACTCCAATCTTTAACATAATCGGTCATTCAACCTTTTACTTATTTTACTATAAGATTCTGTATTTTAAATATGTTTTGTAAATTCGAACAGAAAAAATAGCCCCCTCCGCATAAGCCTCCTTATACGTAATCCTTGAGGCTTAGGTTAGCTTTTGGGGACCTTAACCGTAAAAGGGCTTGGGCTGGCTGGAGGACCACTCGCTTTCCTGCGGGGAGCTGGGAAGCCTCCTCGTTCGCTATCGCTCTCTGTGGGGTCTTCCCTAGGTTTAAAAGTGCAGGCGTGGTGCCTTTATATATAAGGAAGTTCGACTAAGATCGTCACATCCTGTGACAACATCGAACGACCCCACGTCGTGTGGGGCCGGATAAGACAGCTTTTTGGAAAAGGCGATAAGCCTTTGTAAAAAAGATGGCTTATCTCGCTAGGTCCTCCACGCCAGAACTAGATAGGCTCCTTACCCCGCGGGAGTCTCGCAGTCCTCCAGCCAGCCCTATCATAAATGGGAGAACGGTCGCGCAGGTACCTCACATTTGAGTCTACAGCCTTACTTTTTTGAACAAATGGGTTAGCAGAGGTTTAGTATTAAATAGCAAGATTTGAAAGGGCTCAAGAACGGGTATATGCGTTAAGAGGAAAAATGTAGGCGATTAAATTATAAAAGGAGAGGGTTTTAGCATGCGTTGGGGCATTTTAGGAACAGCAAATATTGCGAAGAAGGCTTTAATTCCAGCTATTCAGCGAACAGATGGATCTGAGGTTGTGGCTGTAGCAAGTAGCAGTGGAAAAGAAGAGGAAGTAGCCAAGCATTTTGATATTTCAAATGCTTATAGTAGTTATCAGCAATTATTGAATGATGACCAAGTTGAGGCTGTTTATATTCCTTTACCTAATCATCTTCATAAAGAATGGGTCTTAAAGGCGGCTCAGGCCGGAAAACATATCTTATGTGAGAAGCCTGCTGCTTTAAGCTATCGTGACGTAGAAGAAATGGTCCAGACCTGCCAGAACCATAACGTCATTTTCTTAGAGGCATTTATGTATCAATTCCATCCTCAACATGAGCGGGTGAAAGAGATTATAGCATCAGGTGAAATTGGAGATGTGGAATTAATGAAGGCCAGTTTCTCCTTTAGCTTTGACAGAAGTCATTACAACATTCGTCTCGATCCTGAAAAAGGGGGAGGAGCGCTTTGGGATGTAGGTTGTTATGGTACTCATTCTGCTCTTCATTTATTGGGCAGTAAACCTGACCATGTTCAGTCTATATCAAATGTCGATGAGGAATATGAGGTAGATCTAGCTTCGCTTGTAACAATGAAGCTTGAAAATGGCGTTTTGGTACAAGTTGACTGTAGTTTCAACACACCATTACGGAATGAGTATGAAATTATTGGTACAAAAGGAAGAATTACTGTTCCCCATGCTTATCGTCCAGATGCGAATGATCATAAAGGGATCATTCGTATATCTACTAATGATGGAGAACGAGAAGTTGTAGAAGAAGGAGATCAGTATGCTCTTCAAATCGAAGCATTTGAAAGAATGGTAGAGAATCATGAACCAATGGATGCATTACAATTTAAAACGCTTGAAAACATTAAACTGATTGATTCAATCTATCAAAGCCAAAACGGAACTGTCCGAATTTAACAAGTGCCAGACACCCTTTATCCAGCTAAAGGGTGTCTGGCACGCTTTATCTTAATGAAGCGCTTTCCTCGCGTTTTTAGGGGAAAGGGAGTACGATAAAGGGGAAGTATATACATATTTGGAGGAGTTTAATCTATGAATCGTATTCAACTCGCTGAAGAATTATCAGTTTCTCAAATTGTTCATGGACATTGGAGATTAAGTGATTGGAATTATTCGAATGAAGAAGTAGTCGAGCTGATTGAACAATGTTTAGAATTGGGGATTACGACATTCGATCACGCTGATATTTATGGAAGTTATACATGTGAACCATTATTCGGACAAGCGCTCGCTCTTAAACCTGAATTGCGTGAGAGAATGGAGCTTGTTACAAAGTGTGGGATTGTTTTAGAATCTGAGAATCGTCCAGAGCATCAATCTCATCACTATGATACAAGTAAAGCTCACATTTTGAAATCCGTTGAGAATTCGTTGCAAGCTTTCGGAACCGATTATATCGACTTGTTACTTATTCATCGACCTGATCCATTAATGGATCCTAGAGAAGTGGCGGAAGCTTTTCGAGAATTAAAAGACGCTGGAAAAGTGCGTCATTTTGGCGTATCAAATTTCAAAAAACATCAATTAGACATGCTTGAGTCCTACTTAGATGTTGAGTTGGTTACAAACCAAATTGAATTATCCCCTTACAATCTGGAGAATATTCATGACGGAACCCTCGATACTTGTATGGAAAAACGATTGGCTCCAATGGCTTGGTCTCCTCTTGGTGGTGGGGATGTGTTCACAAGTGATAGTGAGAGAGCCATTCGATTACGCACTACTCTTGATAAAGTAGCCGGAGAGATTGGCGCTGATGGAATTGATCAAGTTATGTATACCTGGTTACTGGCTCATCCAGCAAAGGTTATCCCGATTGTAGGATCAGGTAAAATAGAGCGTATTAAGTCAGCTGTAGCTGCACTTGATCTTACGCTCTCGAAAGACCAATGGTTTGAAATCTACACGAGCTCCCAGGGCTATGATATCCCATAAACATAAATAAAAGCTGTCCCTTTAGGGACAGCTTTTATTTTGAAGAATGGGTAACTTTATAGAAATAGCTTACCCTTCTATCTTTTCGGATCTTCTAAACACCTGCCAAAAAATGAGACATGATAAAACCATGAGCACAAGAATAAACAAGAAAGTATTCTGGAAAGAAGCGATGGAATACTGTTCATCCCCAAATTCTAAGAAGAAACCAGCAAGTACTGGCCCGGAGGCAGAACCAACAAACTGTACAAGTTGTTTAAGACCAATACCGGAACCTATTAGGGTAGAAGGTAAAAAGGTAGATACTTCATTCGTAGAACTAGACGATAGGCTAGAGAATCCAAAACTAGTAAACATATAGCCAAACAT
Organism: Pontibacillus salipaludis; assembly: GCF_014642405.1. GTDB lineage: Bacteria > Bacillota > Bacilli > Bacillales > BH030062 > Pontibacillus > Pontibacillus salipaludis. Next base: position 224,153 of record NZ_BMIN01000002.1, on the reverse strand, counting down.
AATCATATATTCATTTACAGGAGATAGGAAATAAAAAATGATCGTCGATCCTGTGAGAAGAACATGAGCGAGAAACATCACCCTTATATTTCCGTATCGATCTATGAGACGTCCTACATAAACAGCAGCAAGAGCTGAAAGGAAAGCTCCTGGGAAGATGATCAACCCTACGGTGGTCGGGCTTTTGTCATATACATTTTTCAGCATTAAAGGCATCAAGACGAGGATTGCAAAATGAGTGGTAAATCCTAAATAACTCATATAAACAATCAATCGGTAGGATTTATTTCGAATTAATTTAGGCTGAATAAATGGAGCACTATTCTTATTTAAATGCCACCATAACATGCCTGCTAACACCAAACCAATTGCTAGATAGTACCACGTTATAGTGGATATAAATAAGAGCAAAGCAGTAACAGATAACCCGGTTAAAATAGCCCCCACTTTATCGAACTGTCCAGGCTGAGAAGACTCTTCGGGTAATCGTTTATTTAAAACGGGTAACAAGAGAATAACGAGTAACGTGAATACAAATAAGAAATTCCAGTTTAAGTAATCCGTAATCGCTCCACCGAAAACAGGACCGAGTCCGAAACCAAGAGAAGATGCTGAAGCAATAAAGGCCATGGCACGTCCTCTGTGATGCCCTGGAACGAAACGGCCGGCATATACATATGAAAGTCCTGGAATTGCCGCTGCACCTGCGGCTTGAACGAGTCTAGCAATCATGAGCCAGATGAAATTTTGTGTGAAGTACCCAAAAACGGATGCAGATGCAAATAGAACAACACCAATCATAAGTAAGCGTTTAAGAGGGATGTAGTCACTTAAACGGGTATAAGTAATTGTAAAGATGGCTAGAACGATGGAATATCCTGATACAATCCATGCTCCTTGTGAAGGAGACAGATTAAAATCACTTAGCACGTTAGGAAGGGCAACGTTGAACATGGTTGTGTTCATCACTACAAGCCAAACAGCAATGCTAAGAATTAAGATCGTTTTAAAATATCCTTGTTTGATAATAGGGAGTGATTCCTGTTGCATAGATTTCCGCCTTCCTGAGATTTTACTATTTCGATACTCGAAATACTGTAACATACATGAGTTTTAATTAAAATGAAAATGCGTATTAGAGGGGGTTCGGTCTTTTTATGCAATTATATTTATTTGATGTAGTTCTTTTTGCTCATCAATTGGTTTAAGTAGAGGGTTTAAAGTTAATTGTATGAGTAATTCATGCTAATCTAAGAGCATTGCATGAAAACTAATGAAGAGATGTGTGTAGTATGACTGTCGAATCGATTATAACCAGTATCTTTATCTATTTAATCCCTATCTTATTTTTATTTTATATGGCAATTGAAGTCCTTCTTCGTAATGTTCAGAGTAAGATTCATCGCTTAGCTAGTTTAATTGTACTATGGTTTGTGTTGTTGTTTTTAGAAGAATATATACGGCATTTACTACCTATCCAATACAGTGCATCCGTAATGAACTTTTGGTATGGCTGTGTTGGCGCCTTCCTGATCAGTTTCGGCTTCCACTTTGTAGCTGAAGTGACCTCCTTCAAACAACGAATACCCGTCCGCTTACGACCATATATTTATTATGTCCCTGTTTTTATTGTTTGCTTATCTGTATTTCTCCTGAGCCATGTGTTCACTAGCCAAGGCTTTGTTCAGCAAAGGATCTGGAAACTGCCGATCCATGATACAGCTTATTATTTATCTATTACAACAGGAAATCTATTCACGGTCTTTTTTATTTATATGATTTTAAAGCAGAGAAAAGTGATTGAATCATTGGAACGTAAACGTATAATGGATATTCTATTGTATTCATTTATATTTGTATTACTTTGGAATATCGTATTTGGTTATATTGACTTTGGAAAGTGGTTACCTCCGCGTCCATATATTTTCGCAGGTGTGGTCTGGTGTTTCATGTTAAGGATTGCGATGCTCAAATATGACTTTCTATCTTCCTATTCGAAACGTTACGAAATTCTATTTAACTTGAATCCTAACGCTATTCTATTAGTAGATAGTAAAGGTATTATTAAGGAAGCAAACCCAACAGCTCAGTATTTTTTAGAAGATGCTAACATTCGCAATCGAAATGTGTTTGAAGCTTACCAGGCTACCCATCAAGAAGAATGGATAGATCTTTATCATAGAATATTTGATAAACGACAGCCCGTTCGACAGTTCGAGGCAGAAATTGAGAGTGTAAAAGACGGTAAAACCCGTCATTTACTAATTGATGGAGACTTCTTATTTGTGGATCAACAGCCGTATTTCATGATTATTATACGGAATATTACCTCTGAGAAGCAGAAAGCGGAGCAGGTTTCTTTCCTAGCTTATCATGATTCCTTAACACAATTGCCCAATCGAAGGTCTTTTTATCAATCATTGGAAAAGCGAATTCAATCGAGCGCCAAACAAAATGTTGCGATTATGCTCTTTGACCTAGATTCATTTAAACAAGTTAATGATCTGTACGGGCATACTGTCGGAGACGGCTTCTTAAGACATGTGGCTAAGGAAGTGGCCGACTTTGTCCAGGGCAAAGGGTTTGCTGCCAGATTAGGAGGAGACGAATTTGTCATCTGTTTAGATGATATCCCTTCTCTTGAATTTGTAAGAGGAGAGGCGCAGTCATTGCTAAACCGATTTAACGAAAGCCCTTTTTGCGAAAAGGGGATCGAGATTCCTATTCAGGCAAGTATTGGAGTCAGTATATATCCAGAACATGGTGTTTTAGCAGATGAACTGGTGAGGAAGGCTGATCAGTCTCTTTATAAAGTGAAAAACCAAGGAAAGAATAATTTCCATATGAATGGATCCGTTTCTTAATCATCGTGATATACTACTATCAAAAGGTTAAGTAAAGGACGAGTTTATGAGAATCTTTAAGCGTACGTATGAGGGAATCATGATTCTGCTCGTTATAGCAACTATTATGACGTTATGGAGCGATCGCCCCTATGATTCTGTAATCAACTGGGTGGTTTGGGGAATCTTCATGACGGATTTCCTGGTCCGTCTATTGTTAGAAGAGGATAAGTGGAAATTCGTTAAACAAAACCCTTTTTTAGTGGTGGCCGTTATCCCAATTGATCAATTCTTTCAAATGGCACGGATTGTTCGTATTATTTACTTGTTTCGTATTAAAACAATCACAAAATATTATATTGAGCCCTTCATTAATAAGCTCACGTATAAGTCTAAAGTATTTATTTTTGGACTCTTTCTAATTATTTTGGGGGCTGAATCATTCACGTTGTGGGTGCTAGAAGCAGGAAGAATCTCCTTCTCTGAAGCCCTTCTAATGGTAGGCAGGCAACTGATGTTTTTCGGACATCAAAGCGGGTTTTCTTTAAGGACTGAATCGGTTGTCATGCTTGTGTGTACATCTATTATGGGGGTTGTGCTTCATGGATTAGCATTTCAATGGGCAATTGAGAGAGGTGAAAGACTCCTCAAATTGCGAAAAAAGAAATCGAAATCGTACCAAGATATTCAAGGGTGATCTAACTAAATAGAGGGTGTGTAAGGGTCTGAAGGTGTCCGATTGCAGACCTTTTTTTAGTACTTAAACGTTTGTTTGTAGATCCTTTCTACTAAAAGATGTTTGAATATTATGTAAAAGGAAAGGTGGGTACATAATGCGTATTATTTATTCCTACATAAAGATTTATAAAGGTTCTGCTGTTATTGCTCTCCTTCTTATGCTACTGGAGTTAGTTGTTGAGCTTCTTCAACCTTTAATAATGGGGATCATTATTGACCGTGGCGTCCTAAAGCAAGATCTTTCAGCTGTCGCTGGATGGGGAGGGCTCCTGCTTGGGTTATCTCTTCTTGCTTTTACAGCAGGAATTACCAACTCGTTCTTTGCAGCAAATGTCAGTCAAGGCGTAGCGCGTGATATGAGGGAAGCAATGTTTAAAAGGATACAATACTTTACACCTGCTCAGCTTCAGAAGTTTTCACTGTCTACATTACTTACAAGAATGACAAGCGATGTTACGCAACTGCAAAGCCTTTTATTCATGGCTATGAGAATTATGTTGCGCGCTCCATTATTTATACTGTTTGGACTTGTAATGGCCATTTTGGTTGAGCCGAGTTTAGCTACTGTTTTGTTGTTGGCTGTTCCTCTTTTACTTGGATGTATGGTCCTTGTGATGGTGAAAGGGGTTAAGCGATTTCGGTCTGTTCAAACGAATTTGGACCAAGTCAATCATCGTTTAAGAGAGAATTTATTTAATATGAGGTTGGTGAAAGCCTATGATCGTGGTGATTTCGAACAGAAACAATTCGAAGAAGCGAACGGGCCTTTACAAGAAGCGAATACAAAAGCTCTCCGCCTTATGGAAGTAACGATGCCAATGATTATGTTTGGGATGAATATGAGTTTAATTGCGATTTTGTGGTTAGGGTCATATCAACTAAATGGAGGAGAAGCGCAGCCAGGAGAAGTGGTCTCTGTACTCAATTACGGAATGCGAATTATGTTCTCATTTGGGGTGTTCTCGTTCTTAATTATGCTTTTCTCACGCGGGAGAGCATCAATCTCACGAATTGTTTCCATTTTAGAAGAAAAGCCAAGAAATGATGGACATCCAAATTCATCTACTTATCAGTCAGGAGCGGTTACGTTTGATCATGTTTCATTTTCTTATCCTACACGAAGTGAGTATCCTGCTCTAGAGGATGTAAGTTTCACAGTGCCTCAAGGAAAAATGTTTGGAATCCTTGGTGAAACTGGATCCGGAAAGACGACGCTCGCACAGCTTATCCCTCGTCTCTATCAGCCTCAGAAAGGAACAATTTCTTTTGGCGGGGTCGATAGTCAGGATATCAGAGTAGAGGATTTGCGAGATAAAATTGGGGTTGTACCTCAGGAGGCTCATCTCTTTTCTGGAACGATAAGAGAAAACTTACTGTGGGGCAACAAAGAAGGAACGGAAGAGGAATTGATTCATTCGACAAAGGACGCAGGGATTTACGAATTTATCAAAGAGCTTCCGCATGGTTTTGAGACGAAGATTGGGCAGAAGGGTGTGAATTTCTCGGGAGGACAAAAGCAGCGAATCTGTATAGCGCGGGCGCTTATGAAGCAACCTGACATCTTAGTTCTAGACGACAGCACGAGTGCATTAGATGCGAAGACAGAATCCGATATCCTTAACAAGTTAACCGACCTTCCTTACACCGTCTTTATTATTGCCCAGAAAATAAGTTCGGTCAAAGAAGCTGACCAACTCCTTCTTCTTCATGAAGGGAAAATAGAAGGAGTTGGAAACCACAAAGAATTACTTGCTAACAATGAATTTTACCAAACTCTTTATCAATCTCAACAAAAGAAGGGGGAGGTTCATTATGTCGAGAACTCCTAAGTCTCATCCTCATTCTAGAATGGGACAGAAACCTCCTAAAATAAACGACTTAAAAGCTACATTGAAGAGAGTATGGACGTATATAGCTGGGCAAAGAAAACGTTTTGTTCTTGTCATGCTAATGGTGGTAATTAGTTCTACGCTTTCTTTAGTAGGGCCTTATGTATTAGGGGTGGCGGTCGACCGTGTTATTGCGAAAGTGGAGACGACAACTTTGTTTCAATTGTTCCTAGGATTAGCAGCCATTTATATTTTTCAAATGGTGACCCTGATTTTACAAAATTATTGGATGATTGGGATTTCGCAACATACGGTATATACAATAAGAAATCATTTATTTGCACATTTGCAGAAGCTTTCTCTTTCTTATTTTCAAAAACAACAACATGGAGAATTAATGAGCCGTCTCACGAACGACATGGAAAATGTCAGCAGAACGCTTAATTCATCCATTATTCAATTTACGACAAGTATCTTAACACTTGTAGGAACAATAGGAATGATGGTTTGGTTGAGTCCAGTTTTAACCCTACTCACATTAACGATTGTGCCTATTCTGATCTTCGGAATGAAATGGATCACGAAACGCACGAGCGTTTACTTTAAAGACCAACAAAAGCATCTAGGGGATATGAATGGGTATATTGAGGAATCATTAAGCGGTCACTCCATCATAAAGCTTTTCTCACGTGAAAAAGAAACCATTGATCAATTTAATGAGAAAAACGAGCAGTTAAAGAGAGCGGGGTATTGGGCACAGACCTATACTGGATTTATTCCGAAACTCATGAACATGCTAAATAATGTGAGTTTCGCCATTATCGTAGGAGCTGGTGGATACTTAGCGGTTCAAGGGTCTATATCTGTGGGAGTCATTGTTACTTTTACGACCTACTCAAGACAATTTACTCGACCTTTAAACGATTTAGCGAATCAATTTAATATGATTCTTTCGGCTGTTGCAGGTGCTGAACGAGTCTTTCAAGTGATGGATGAGGAGCCTGAGAAAACGGAAAAGGAAGAAGAAAGCTTACAACTTGTAAAAGGAGATGTCCGGTTTGAATCCGTCTCGTTTTCTTATGAATCGGATCAAGCGACTCTTCAAGGGATAACGCTTCATGCTAAACCAGGAGAAACAGTCGCATTAGTTGGACCAACAGGAGCCGGCAAAACAACTATTATATCTTTACTGCTTCGCTTTTATGATCCTGATAGTGGAAGGATTCTCATTGACGGAAAGGATACGAAACGAGTAAATAGGGAAAGTTTACGAGAGCAAATGGCAGTTGTGCTTCAAGACTCCTTCCTATTTGAAAAGTCTATTCGGGAAAACATACGGTATGGAAGACTCGGGGCAACAGATGAAGAGGTGGAGCAAGCCGCTCGAGAAGCAAATGCTCATTCTTTTATATGTAAGCTTCCAAATGGGTACGATACAGTTTTGCAATCTTCTGGGTCAAGTATCAGCCAGGGACAGAGGCAACTTCTTTCAATTGCCAGAGCTATGGTTAAAGATCCTTCTATTCTGATACTAGATGAAGCGACAAGTAGTATAGATACGTTGACGGAAATGAAAATTAATGATGCTTTAAAGACATTAATGAAAGGACGTACTAGCTTTGTCATAGCCCACCGGTTGAATACAATCTATCAAGCAGATCAAATTATCGTGCTTCAGAACGGTTCTATTATCGAGCGAGGAACCCATGATGAATTGGTGGAACAAAATGGATTTTACCGTAGTCTTGTAGATGTTCAATTTGGTCAACAGGCAGTTGATTGAGGGGGAATAAGGATGGTTTGAAACGGCTATGTTAATGGTTGTATTTGAACAACGTCTTAGCTTTCTTACACTAGAAAGAATAAAAAAACACTAAAAGACATTTAACTGAAGGGGGAGTTTCCTTTGTCTCCAAAAAATGAGTGGGAACGGGAACAAGAGCGAGTCGATGGAGTTATTGAAGATATTGAACAGAAAATAGAAGGTATAGAAGATCGAGCGGGGGATGTAAAAGAAGAGGTAATAGGGCTTAGGGAGACCTTTTGGGAAGACGTAACAGTCAATATTGATGAGCCAGATGACATCATGGAAACGTACAACAGTCTTCGGCAACAAGCTGAATTGCTTGGGGAACGGGAACGGAGCCATAAACACGTGTATGATCAGTTGAAGACGTTAAGGAGAATGAAGCACTCCCCTTATTTTGGTCGTGTTGATTTCACAGAAGATAATGGGCATGAAACCGATCAAGTATACATAGGGATTTCCTCTTTAATGGATCGTAATGATGAGAACTTCCTTGTTTATGATTGGAGGGCCCCTATATCAAGCCTTTACTATGACTATTCTCCAGGGCCAGCAGAATATGAAACACCTGAAGGAACGATAGAGGGGAACATGGATGTGAAACGCCAGTACATCATTCGTCAGGGGCAGATTAAGGGGATGTTTGACACAGGGATAACAATCGGTGATGAGCTTCTTCAAGAAGTGCTTGGGGGCCACGCCAATACACAAATGAAAAGTATAGTTGCTACCATTCAAAAGGAACAAAACCAGATCATCCGATACGATGAGCGCCCCTATTTGGTCGTGCAAGGTGTTGCTGGCAGTGGGAAAACATCGGCAGCGCTTCAGCGAGTTGCTTACTTACTTTATCAGTATCGAACAAAGATTACAGCAGATCAAATGATGTTATTCTCCCCTAACCCTATGTTTAACAGCTATGTGGCCAATGTCCTTCCTGAACTAGGAGAGGAAAACATTGAACAAACAACCTTTCAGGAGTATATGGCTTATCGATTAGAATCCAGACTCCATTTTGAAGATGCTTATGATCAACTCGAATACCTGCTTACAGCAGATCAAACAGATGCATATAAGACAAGGTTAGAAAGCGTCCAATATAAGGCGACACTTCAGTTTAAACACGACGTTGATGAGTATGCAGAATCTTTGTCTAAGGATGGATTGGTCTTTAAAAACATAAAGTTTCGTGGATCAACGATTGTTTCAAAAAAGAACATTTATGATTACTTTTATAATCTGGATCCTTTCATATCAATGCCAAATAAACTTGAAATGGTGAATGAATGGCTCATTCAACAGGTAGAAGCCTATGAGAAGAAGGAACGCTCAAAGGAATGGGTTGACGAAGAAATAGAGCTATTAGGGAAAGAAGAACTTTTGAAAATCCATCAGAAGTTGCAAGCAGGATATAGAGGGAATTCAGAAACGTTTGACGACGCAGTTCTAGAGAGAAGATTACTTTCAAAAGCCATCGTGAAGAAATACACGAAACCCATAAAGAGAAAAATTGAGGAACTAAAATTCCTGAATATGAAAGCAATCTATACAGCACTCTTTCATTCAGAAACAGGCCTTTCCGAGAAGGCGACAAAGGTAACAAGAGAGAACATTGAAAGTGGAAACTTGTTTTATGAAGACGTTACGCCATTTCTGTATTTAGAAGATCTAATTAAAGGAACGCACGTATATAACCATATCCGTTATTTATTCATTGATGAAGCGCAGGATTATTCACCATTCCAGTTTGCGTTTCTTAAAAAACTCTTTCCTTATAGCCGTATGACAATACTAGGGGATTACAACCAGGCTATATACGCTCATACCCTTCATGCACCATCGCTTCTGTCAGAAGATCTTTATAAAGAAGAGCGTGCCGAATATATGACGCTCCTGCGAAGTTACCGATCTACTCGCCAAATTATTGAATTCACTAAAGGGATGATTCCAGGTGGTGAAGCCATTGAACCATTTAACCGAGAAGGCTCACTTCCATCTGTTATACGTACAGACGATCAAAACGTTCATCAGGCCACATTAATAAAAGAGTTGTACCGCCTTGGGGAGAAGAAGTATGATACCATCGCAATTATTTGTAAAACAGCAGAGGAAAGTCGCGAAGCCTATGAGTTGCTAACGTCTTGTGACATTCCTGTCCGACTTATGGATAAAGACACGTACACGTTTACGAAAGGGATTCTCGTTATTCCAGTTTATTTAGCAAAAGGAATTGAATTTGATGCTGTGGTCCTCTATAATGCGTCAGATAAAAATTATCAGCACCAACTGGACCGTAAGTTATTCTATACAGCTTGTACTAGAGCCATGCACGAACTAACGTTGATGACAATGGAAGAACCTAGTCGATTTATTCAAGAGATTTCCTCGGACTCTTATACGTATAAGTAAAAAATAGACCCCATCACTTCATAACGCTCCTTCGAGTGGATTTAACTTCCTCAATAAAAAGCGCTGAAGTGATCGGGGTTATTTTTGCGTTTCATGAGAGATTTTGAAGTTCTCATTCATATAGTCGCAAAGTTCTAAGAATGCTTCCTTATCATTGTGATCAATGGCTTGATCAATAAGTCTCATAGCATTTTGGCGTTCTAATTCATAAATAACATCACCTGACTTCTCTAATGTTACAGGTAGCTGCTTTGTTAAATAACGATGGGCAATAGAGTGAACGTGTGTTAAGAATTCCGGAATATCTAATAGTTCTGCAATGGAAATCTGAATCATATGTTTGCCTTTTTGGAAAACGAGGATGTCTTTCTCGTTTTCAATTCGTTTTGTTTTGCGATTTACCACGATCTCTCGACCTTCAACAGGAACAAATTGATAAACGTCCCCATCAATGTGAATGGTGAAATATTGATAAGCTAGCATAATTCGGATGTTTCGTGTTTCTTGTTTAACATAAAAGGGCTTCAGGGTCTTAATCGATAACATATTCGTCACACCTCTCTAAGGATTGATTACACGAAGCTCATGTTCACCGACAAAGGATAGAGAAGGGGCCCCTAACTTTATATTATCTGAATATTCTAATATATTGTATGCGGGAATCTGAGGTTTAGTTATACCAAATGAAGAAGAATTTTGTACAATTTTGCAGACTAGGCATCTGTTACATAAATCGCTCGATTCCTTTCTTGTATGTGACGAGGCTATGATTGCCTGCTATGGTTTCTGTTTGGATAGAGAATGAGCTTTGAGATTTCACATGGGCATAATACCAAACCTGTTTCGTAATAGGGCAATAGATGATGGTGGGAGGGACTTTGGTGACAATGTCATGGACATTTACGAAACGGATGCTTAAGGGAACTTGTTTACGGTATTGAATCGTGAATTCTTTATCGCCGACACGAGGGCTGGCGTAGTTATACATGACGACTTGATCAAAGGGGGCGTGTACCCTTGCATCGAGTGCATGAAGGGTGGCCAATGCTGCACCAAGACTGTGACCGGTTATATATAGGGTCTTATGAGGTGACACCTTTTTATATGCTTCAAAAATTGAATCTCGGCAGGAATCATAAACAGTTAAGAACCCTGTATGAACTAGACCGGCGTCTTTAAGATAAGGGAAGGGCGTTTGATACACCCGCGCGTCCGCAATCCAGTCGGGTTCTGATTGAGTGCCGCGAAATGCAATCACAACAGCGTCATCGCTTTCAATGATAAATCCGAACCACTCCATCTCCTGTATGGAGGCAGCTTTGAAAGATTCCACTAATGTAAATCCCTCCGGAATAGCAAATAGCCCTTTCTGTTTGTATTGCTCGTACGTAATTTCACACATTTCTAATAAAAAAAGAGCTAACGGTTTGTGAAAAAAAGGAAGTTTGTTCACCTTGTTCAAAAGCCTCCCATATCAAGCTTTTTAGTATCATATGGGGACCCATTGAAGTTGGTGCAGCGCCTAAACAGGTTTAAAATGTGAGGAAAACGTCAATTGAAGACAGTACGAAACAAATTTTTCATGGAGGGATCAAGGAATGCCAGCAAAAGAACAAGAATTAAAAGATGTATACATGACTAAAAGCGGCGAATCGATCCGATTTGCTCATGGAACGTATGTGATTACACAAGTAGATGGAAAGAAACACTGTGACTTAACGTTAAATAACGTAGAGCAATATGAAATGTTTGAAGATCGAAAAGACGAGAATAAAGATGTGGATGTTACATTCACAACTCAAGAAGGTGAGAAGTTTGATGGTAAGCTAGATGTAAAAACCGTCAACCGCGAGAACGAACAACGCAATGTCGTTGAGCTAGAAAGCAAAGAAGAACTTGCACAGCAAGGATAAACAATATAGGCCCCCTTGAGTTGATGAACTCGAGGGGGTCTTTTACTTATATCCAAAGAGGCCCGGAGGAGTGACGAAAGCGATGTCGAAGTGTCGTAACTATAGCCAGAAGTGATGAAAAGGTGAAACGGAGTGACCAAAGCCTTGCGCGAAGTGTCATAAAAGCATACGCAGTGACGAAAGCGATGTCGGAATGACGTAACCGCAGATCGAAATGACAAAAACGAAGCAACATTGACCACAAAAAGCATTAAAACCTCAGAACTCACCATGAGTTCTGAGGTTTTGTTGTTCCAATTTATTTTTGAATAAACATCTGTGTCCAATAAATACCCATTTCTCCACCTTCAGCAATACCAATACCAATGTGTGTTACGTTTTTGTTTAAAATGTTTTTACGGTGACCTGCGCTGTTCATCCACTGTTGCACAACTTTCTCTGGAGTTTGTTGGCCAGCTGCGATGTTCTCAGCTGCTGTTTTATAATCTATCCCGAAGTTTTGCATCATTTCAAATGGACTGCCATAGCGAGGAGAGTTGTGAGAGAAGTAATCATTCTTTACCATGTCCTCAGATTTTTTCTGTGCAACCCCTCGTAGTTCAGCGTCTGCTTTTAGAGCTGGAAGGCCTTGCTTTTTACGTTCTTTGTTCGTTAGTTCAACAACTTTAGCTTTAAATTCACTATCAGCTTTATCTGCTTGCTCTTTTTGTTCCTGAGCTTGTTGTTTTTGTTGCGTTTGATTATTTTGATTTGGTGTTTGGTTTTGGTCAGGCTGTGAGTATTGGGTTTGACCATTGCCATCGCCTTTACCTTGACGATATTCACGGCGCTTTTCTCCGTCTTGCATATATTGTTCAAATTGATCTGGTACAAACTTTTCTACGTTTTCGCGCATTCCATTCATATCTCCGCCAGGGATGGTGTACTGGCGCATTTCTCCTTCAACGTTAAAACGGCCATTGCCATCATTGGCGCTATATGAATCACCATTTCCCTGATTCTCAAACGTTAGGCGCTCTACATTAGAGTTGTTTGTATCATTTAAGCTTTCTTCGGTATCTGTATTGTTACAAGCTCCTAAAACCCCTAATGAAAGAACAGCGGTTAGGGCGTAAACAAATTTCTTCTGCATATTTATGACCTCCCTGGTTTATAGGCTCTTATGTCCCATTTGTAGTATTTGCAGGGCGCAGTTTGATATGCTCTAGAGGTCATGACAATAAGAGGGAAGTCTGGGAAGCTCAAGCAACAAAAAAGGACGAAATCGTGTACGATTTCGTCCTTTTCATGTGTCCTTATAATGATTAAAAACGGAACAGATCACCAGAAAGATACCGCTCACCAGTATCAGGTGCAATCACTACGACCGCTTCATCTGGTTGTTTACGTTTTGCTACTTCTATCGCTGCATAAACTGCTGCACCAGCTGAAGGCCCAACTAATATACCTTCTTCGCGGGCAAGTCGGCGAGTCACGTCATAAGCTTGTTCATCCGTAATTTTAAAGATTTCGTCGTATATTTCTTGATTTAAAATTTCAGGGATAAATCCAGGACTTGTTCCAACTAATTTGTGTTTCCCTGGCTTTCCGCCTGAGAGAACGGGCGATCCTTCTGGTTCAACAACGTGCACAGATAAATCAGGATAATGTTCCTTCAAAGGTTCTCCTGTACCTGTTACAGTTCCTCCCGTTCCGGCTGTCGCTACGAAAGCTGATAAAGGCTTACCGATCTCATCCATAGCTTCAATAATTTCACGGGCCGTTGTATTTCGGTGAGCATTTGGGTTAGCGATATTCTTAAACTGCATCGGAATAAATGATCCTTCGATCTGTTCTGCTAACTCTTCAGCACGTCGAATAGCACCTGGCATCTTGTCTGAACCAGGGGTTAATTCGACTTCAGCACCGTATGCTTTTAATAAATTAATACGCTCTTGCGACATGGTGTCTGGCATGACTAAGATTGCTCGGTAGCCACGAGCTGCCGCATTCATAGCAATTCCGATTCCTGTGTTTCCGCTCGTTGGCTCAATAATAGTAGAACCTTTTTTCAAGTAACCGGCATTTTCGGCTTCGACCATCATATTATACGCAGCACGATCTTTGACGCTGCCGCTTGGGTTAAACATCTCTAGCTTCACATAAACATCGGCGCTACCTTCAGGTACAATTCGATTTAATTTGACTAAAGGCGTCTCTCCGATTAAATCAGCAATATTGTTTACGACACGCATGATGTCACTTCCTTTATTCTGAGCATTTTACTCTATTTTAACATATCCACTAGGGTATTCTCATGTATTAGAATTGATATCCCCAGAAATCCACATCTGAATAATATGAATGAAACGTTATCCACATGTGGATGGATGAAAAGATCGGATTTTGACGAAGTTCATGAAGCAATCTTTACAGGAAGTTGATTCTTTCTCCATAAAGCATTTCTATACTTATAGTAACAAAAACTTTTCTGAGTACAGGGAAGGCAGGGAGGAAGAATAATGAGAGTTGCACTTTTTACGGATACCTTTACTCCTCAGGTGAATGGCGTTGCTAAAACGCTTCAACGATTTGTAAATTACCTTGATCATCAAAATGTAGAGTACATCATTTTTGCACCAGATGGAAATCAGCAAAGTGTAAATACGGAGCAAGTAAAAGGTTTTAAGAGCGTCCCTTTATATCTTTATCCTGAATGTCGATTATCATTACCGAACCTGTCTACAATTCGTAAACAATTGGAAGCCTTTCAGCCTGATCTTATCCATATTGCTACACCATTTAATATTGGCTTTGCAGGTCTTTATTACGGTAAGAAATTAAGTATTCCAATGGTCGGCTCCTACCATACAAACTTTGATCGTTATTTGCAATATTATGATTTGAACATTTTATCGAAATGGATTTGGAAATACATGCGATGGTTTCATGCACCTTTCAGACAGACGTTTGTTCCCTCAGAAGAGACCAAGAGAGACTTAATCCAACGAGGATTCCAAAATATAAGCATATGGAGTCGAGGAGTAGACTGTCAGCTCTTCCATCCTGATTACGATCACACAGCTGTTCGTGAAATGTATAACATTGATGAGCCTTATATATTGACCTATGTGGGAAGACTTGCGCCAGAGAAAGATCTGGATGTGTTTCTTAAAATTGCAGAGTCCCTTCCTCCCTCCCTTCAGAAACAAGTTCATTGGCTTGTTGCAGGTGATGGACCAATCGCTTGTGAGTTAAAAGCAGCAGCCCCGAAAAATATGACGTTTACTGGCTATGTAGAAGGTGAGCATCTTGCGCGCATTTATGCGACCTCGACACTGATGGTGTTTCCCTCTAGTACAGAAACGTTCGGGAATGTTGTACTTGAATCTATGGCTGCAGGCACTCCTGTTATTGGAGCTCAAGCAGGTGGTGTACAGGGCATTATTGCGCATAATGAGACGGGGAAATTATGTACGCCTGGACATGTGGATGAGTTTATTGAAGCTATATCTGATTTGCTTTTTAACAAAAAGCTTTTAAAGGAAATGGAGATACGCGCGCGCCTGTACGCTAAAGGGTGTTCTTGGACGTCGATTTTTGATGATTTACTGCTTCAATATGAGGTGGCGATTGACGAGACTATTATGTCTTATGCTTAAATAGGGAAAGTGAGGAGGAACAGAAATGAAGAAGATTGCGGTAGTGGGAACAGGCTATGTTGGTCTTGTAACAGGAGTTGGTTTATCTCATATTGGTCATGAAGTAACGTGTTTAGATGTAGATCATGAAAAGATCGATCTTTTGCAAAAAGGTCGTTCACCAATCTACGAAGTCTCCCTTGAGCCAATGATTCAAGAAAATCAAAAACAGAAAAGACTTTCATTCACCTCTAAATATGAGGATATCCAAGAATCCGAAATAATTTTAATTGCCGTTGGGACCCCTCAGCACCCAGATGGGTCAGCAAACCTTACGTATATATATGAAGCAGCAGAAGCAATCGCACAGACAATCAATCAAGAGGTAACAGTAGTTGTAAAGAGCACCGTTCCAGTCGGGACATGTCAAAATGTAAAAAACTATATACAAGCTAAAACTCCTTTCCCTATACAAATGGTGTCCAATCCGGAATTTTTACGGGAAGGGAATGCCCTAAAGGATTTATTTGAAGGAGATCGTATTGTAATAGGCTCTGATGATCAAAAAGCAATACAAACAGTGATGGAGATGTATGCTCCTTTTGATATTCCTATGATGACAACGGATCTAGCTAGCGCTGAAATGATCAAATATGCTTCTAATGCATTTCTAGCCACGAAAATTAGTTTTATTAATGAAATTTCAT
This sequence comes from Pontibacillus salipaludis, assembly GCF_014642405.1. Taxonomy (GTDB): domain Bacteria; phylum Bacillota; class Bacilli; order Bacillales; family BH030062; genus Pontibacillus; species Pontibacillus salipaludis. Next base: position 208,287 of record NZ_BMIN01000002.1, on the reverse strand, counting down.
CCATTTGTGAAAAAGTAGGGGCAAATGTAGAGGCTGTCGCGAAAGGCATGGGCATGGACCGTCGGATTGGTTCATCCTTCCTTCAAGCTGGAATAGGCTATGGTGGATCGTGTTTTCCAAAAGATACGAAAGCCCTTGTCCAAATGGCAGGTAATGTGGAACACCAATTTGATTTATTGGAGTCCGTTATTCATGTGAATAATAAGCAACAAAATAAAATAGTGGATCAAATGAAGGAGCGTTGTGGAAGTTTAGTTGGGAAACGCATAACCATTCTTGGTCTGGCTTTTAAACCAGGAACCGATGACCTAAGAGAAGCTGCCTCCCTGGTGATCCTGGACCGACTCTTACGAGAAGGAGCTTTCATTACGGCATATGATCCTGTTGCCATGCCAAGGGCAAAGGAAAAGTTTCCGGCTGTTACATTTGCCTCTAATGTGAAGGAAGCCTTAGCTGGAGCGGACCTAGCCGCGATTGTCACGGAGTGGGAGGAGTTTAAAGAACTTCCACTACACTTTTATGATGAGTTGATGAATGAGGCTATTCTGTTTGATGGACGGAACTGTTACTCTCTTGATGAGGTAAGGGAACAGAATATGGAGTATTATTCTGTTGGACGTCCAGCCATTGAACATACAAAAAGCGCCCCTCTTATGCATAAAGCATAAGAGGGCGGCGCTTTGGTCAGGATAGATCGATATTAACCATATCGATTTACAGTAGATGGTTGTTTCTGCATCATAAGAGCGAGGCTTAACCCGCTTAGTAACAAGAGTACGGTTGTTGTAAAGAAAACAGAGGTAAACCCGTAAGCCCCTGCCAGTAAGCCACCAAGTGCCGGCCCGATGATGTTTCCTAGAAAGCGGAGGCTTGTGCTATAGCCAAGCACTTCCCCTTGAATAGAAACCGGAGCCACCTGACGAATATAGGCTGTTCGAACAGGGATAATGCCTCCAATCGTAATGCCCAGTAGAAAGCGTAAGATCATAAGTTGCCAAATGTTTGTTACAAAGGCTCCTGGTAAATAAATAATACCTGAAGCAAGGAGTAGGAAGACGAGAATCTTCTCATATCCTACAGAATCAGCGACTTTCCCCCATCTTCTTGCCATAAGTAAATTTCCTACCCCTGCTGCAGAGAAAGCGATCCCTGAGAAGAAGGCTAAATTAGCCGTGCCATGAATTTCACTTACGAACAAAGCAAGTATAGGCTGAATGCTGAAGTGGGCGATTTGTACAAACATTGAGACGATCATAACGGTAACGAGTATAGGATTTAAGAGAATGTGACGAATGACCTCTTTTCGTGAATACGTCTCTTGTTTCTCATCTTCTGTTTCGATGCGAAACTCTCTAACCCCTAGCAATACAAAGAGTGCAGCGATAAATAACGTGATAGAGGTGAGCTGAAATGTGCTAGAGAATCCATAGGAATCTGCTAGCACGCCTCCAAACAAAGGCCCCATTAAACTACCGGTGACGTTTCCTGTCTGTAGGGTACCAAGCGCCTGTCCAGACAAATCCCTAGGGGTTTGCGTAGAAATTAGAGCTTGTGAGGTTGAGATAAATCCTGTAAATACCCCCATACATAATCGTAAAATAAATAGTTGGAACACAGATGACACAAATCCCATAAGTAAGACGCTTACAGCCAACCCTACCCCCGATAGAACAAGAATCGTTTTCCGGCCGTATCGATCCCCAATTCTTCCCCAAATAGGAGAGAATAAAAATGCGGTAAAGAACGTAACTCCAAACGTTAATCCGGACCAACGTTGTACATAGGCTTCTGAGAAATTTCCAAATGATTCAATATAAAGAGATAAGAACGGCATAACCATTGTCATGCTACCAGCGATAAAAAAGTTAGCAAACCACATAATCATTAAGTTCTGTTTCGATATCTTTTCTTGATTCTGAATTTTGTACCCTTCTTTCGTTCCAGACGATATTTCGACTTCCTAAATATCATACCAGAGAGAAGGGGAAATAGAAAATTTTGAGATTTATTTAAACAAATGGCTCTGTTAATGTTTAGTGTTGATTTTGTTCCATATAAGCCCCCTTGTGTGGAAGACTTGAATCCGAGATGGTCATGCATTGCTATAGATAGAGACGTTTCCGTCAGCTTGAATAGAGAGTAAGGGGGGCCTGGAAATCACTCGCTTTCCGCGGCCCCACACGATGTGGGGTCGTTCGACGTTGTCACAGGACGTGACGGTCTTAGTCGAACTTCCTCTATCTTTAACAGCCTCCTCGGGAAAACCACCCTGCGGGGTCTCGTCTACCTCTTTCTCCCGCAGGAGTCTCGCAATTTCCAGGCCCACCTTTGCCAAATGGGGAGTGACGGAAACACGCCATATTTGTGAGGTAGGGGGCTTAAGGGCAACTTAATAAGAGGATCCGTTCACCTCATTAACGTCAGGGCAGGCTTGGGGACTGCGAGACTCCCGCGGGAAAGGAGCCTAGGGGAGACCCCGGAAAGCGCGTAGCGATTGAGGAGGCTTCCCAGCTCCCCGCAGGAAAGCGAGTTGTCCCCAAGCCTGTCCAACCTCTCTTCTGGCAAGGGATCTCCGTCGACCGAGTGTCTCAGCTTCGAGTCTTCAACAATCCTGCCCTATTCTTGAACAGAGCCAAACAATTAATAAGCTAGTCCAACAGAACGGTAAATATGGTCTTGTTTCACTACGGATTCCAATAGAAAGTGGGCTACGTCTGAACGAGATATCCGTTTTCCTCCATGAGGAACTCCGGTTGATTCCATGCGGTATTCCCCTGTACGTGTTCCATCGTCTAAGCGTAAAGGTCTGGCAACGGTCCATGCTTTACCGCTTTGTTTCAATAATTCAACGGCTCGTTTATGGTCAGCTAATACATTTTTTAAGATCTTTGAAGCCATAAATCCTGTAAGTCCTGGAATTTCATCTTCAATTCCAGCGGAGGCTGTATAAGCGATCCGCTCTATTCCGTTTACTTTCATGGCTTCAAGAATATTAGATGTCATTTCAGATAAGGTAGTGGTCTTTTTTAAACCATCTGTCCCTAGTGTAGAAATAACAGCATCATGCCCTTTCATTGCTCGAATGACGAGTTCTCGATCTAAGCCATTTCCTTCAATGATTTGAAGATGAGGATGTTGAATGGAGAGTTTGGAAGGGGTTCTAGCGAAAGCCGTAACACGATGCCCTTCCTCAAGAGCAAGTTTAACTACTTCTTTACCTGTCCCACCTGAAGCACCAAATACGATTATATTCATAACCAATCCACCTGCTTTCTAAAAAATAGATATAGATGTATTATACCAAGATTTGGAGGTGAAGGTGGAAGGATAATAGGTGCAGTTTTATATGATAGATTAAAAAGGAGGAGGGTATCCTTCTATAAGAATACTCTCCCTTTTCGTGAACGTTATTTTTTTCGGTTAAATAAATCAGCAAATAATTCCACGAAAGCTTCTATAATCTCAATGGATTGAAATGCTAACAAACTTGTAGCGGTTAGCGAAAATAGCCCAATCAAAACAAATCTCATCGTGTGAATGGTATGCAACCACGCCATACGTATTCCTCCTTTATTCCTCTCACAATGATCCTTTTCTCTCATAAATTGCTTACATCGCAACTAGTTAAATACAATCAATAATACTTGATGCTCTATTCGTCTACTTTTGGCATTTGAATAGGAATGGTATCTTCATCTTTATTCTTTTGGATTTGGATTTCTAATAATCCGTTCTTGTAGGAGGAAGTCACTTCGTCTGGTGTGAAGTGAAATGGAATACGAATCGTTCTTTTGTAATGGCCTTGAAACCGTTCTTTATGCAATGTTTGCTGTTCTGAAGCTTGATAGGCTGTTGGGACATGGCCTTCTAGTATTAGATTCGTTCCGTTCTGTTTCAAGGTAAGGTGCTCTGATGAGGCAAGGCCTGGTAGATCCACAATGACAACAAGATGACTTTCTGCATCGTACAAATCATAGGCAGGACCTCGCTTTGGTATGACATGATGCATATCGTCCCAAAAGTCCTGACCCAACACCTGATCAATGGTTTTTGAGAACTTTTCCCAGTTAACCTGAGATTGCTTTTCCTTCAAAGGACATCACCTCTTCTACCCAATTATATGAATGTATGATGCTGTTTCATGATTGTAATTTTTTTGAATTAAAAGGGACTTTTGTAATGGGAATTCCGTTTGTACAGTTTGTTCGAAATATTATTAAAAATAATCAACTTGTTTACTGAATAACTTAGGGGGTAAAGGAATAGGACACCAAAACTTCCCATCATCTCATCTACATACCATTAAGATGAAATAATTAGGAGAGGAGTAATCATTTGAGTAAATCATTAGCACAAAAAGTCTCACCAGTCTTTTGGATTACGATTGCCATAGTAGCTGCAGCTGTTACCTGGGGGGTTCTTGTTCCTGATCATTTAAAAAAGGTTACATTATCAATTAGGGATTACTTGTCCGTTCATTTTGGTTGGTACTACTTAATTGTTGTTGCGTTGTTTGTACTATTTTGTATCTTTATGATTATTAGCCCTTACGGAAAAATGAAGCTAGGAAAGCCAGATGATGAACCAGACTATAGTATGCCGACATGGTTTGCCATGTTGTTTAGTGCAGGAATGGGAATCGGACTTGTCTTCTGGGGCGTAGCGGAGCCTATTTCGCACTACGTGAAAAACGCGCCTACGGCTGAAACAGGAACGCCAGAGGCATTAAATGAATCCCTTAAGTTTGTTTATTTTCACTGGGGAGTTCATGCTTGGGCTATTTATGCACTCGTAGCTATGACGTTAGCTTACTTTAAATTCCGCCGAGGTGCTCCAGGACTTATAAGTGCAACATTAACTCCTATTTTAGGGGACAAGACAAAGGGGCCAATCGGAAAAATAATCGATGTTATTGCGATATTTGCTACTGTTATAGGAGTAGCGACAACACTTGGGTTTGGTGCCGCCCAAATTAACGGTGGTCTTAATTATTTATTAGATACACCTGATGAATTCTGGGTACAGCTCGTCATTATTGGCGTAGTTACCGTGTTGTTTATGATTTCAGCTTATACTGGATTGAGTAAAGGGATTAAATATTTAAGTAATACAAACTTAGTATTAGCTCTTTTATTATTTGGATTCGTCCTCGTTGTAGGACCTACTTTAAACATTATGAATGTTTTTACAAATACAATTGGATCCTATATTAAAGATGTTGGGAATATGAGCTTTAGGCTTGCACCAAATAACGATGAGCAACAAACATGGATTCAAGACTGGACGGTTTTCTATTGGGCATGGTGGATTGCTTGGTCTCCGTTTGTAGGAATCTTTATCGCCCGAGTTTCTAAAGGACGTACGATTCGTGAATTTCTAATCGGCGTACTCGTTGTTCCTTCCCTTGTTAGTTTCCTATGGTTTGCAACGTTCGGTATGTCAGCCATTAACCTTGAACAAACAGGCGCAGCAGATATTGCCGGATTAGCAACAGAACAAGCCTTGTTCGGGACATTGATGGAGTACCCATTAGGAACAATTACATCTATTATTGCTTTATGTTTAATAGGAACTTTCTTTGTCACTTCAGCCGACTCAGCTACATTTGTGCTTGGTATGCAAAGCACGAATGGGTCTCTAAATCCTCCGAAAACAGTGAAGTTTAGCTGGGGAATTGCTCAATCTGCGACAGCTGCCATTTTGCTTTATACAGGCGGTCTACAAGGCTTGCAGAATGCTCTGATCTCAGCGGCCTTTCCATTTTCAATGATTATGATTATGATGGCTTACTCGTTTTATAAGGCTATAACAGAAGATTACCATGCGATGAAGAAACAGACCTCTTCTTCATCAAATTCAGATCACTCCGCTAAAACGGGGTCGTAAACGTAAAAAAGGCTGCCACGTAGGCAGCCTTTTTTAATATACCTCCAATAGGGTCGCTTGTAGGAGCTTACATTAAGCTCATTCCACGCCCAAGTGAGAATTTTCTGTTACTTAATGAGTTTCTTCAACCATGAGCTTTGGCTAAATCCAAATGTTTCATGTGGAACCGTTAGTTCAAAAGCAAGTTGGTCTTTCTTTAGATTGAACGTAGAGGCTCGAAGCCCTAGTTCATACCCCGGGTTAATCTGGGTGACGGCTACATAAACATTTTCTTCATCTGGATTTACAATAATCCACTCAGGCATTGGATAGTTATCCTTAATATAATCCAAAACCTTTTTGTTCGGCAGATGAAGACGGCCGAGTGTAATTGATTTTTGCTGAAGGATAAGGTCTCCGTTTTTTTGTACGACTGGATCAAACTTCATTGTTAAAGGCAATTCTTTATCAAAAGCGACAATCGTTCCGGTTAACTCCACATCATCTTCTAGAGAAACTGAGTAATCAATGGATTGTGTGTCGGATATTTCTGTCAAATAACTATTGATGATTTGATTCAGGTTATCCTTACTAGACATCACTGTAAATTCAGCCCGCTTATCGCTGAAAGGCATAGACTTAGGGACGGATACAGATGAGGTTGGTAAATAAACAAGTAATAGAAGCCATAGAATGACTCCAACATTAATAATCGCTAGGATAAAGAATAGCCACTTCCACTTATTGTTGACTTTTATTGCTTCAAACATATGACATCTCCAATCTAACTGATGTCTCTAAATTTCTTCTTCATTTTGCCGCACAATCTCATCTTTTAAATGAGATAGAATACGTTCAGCCATTAGTCTGTACCCTTTTAAATTGGGGTGAAAGTTATCTTCGTAATAAAGATCTTCAGTAGAACCGCTAAATAAATCTTTGATTGGAATGTAGTTAACATTCGCATATCGATCGACGACATCTTTGCTAATACGATTCCAATCGTAAATGATTTGGTCGAGCTCAGGGATATCACTGAAATATTGTTCAAATGGATTGAACAAACCTACAAGATAAATATGGGCGTCCTGATTTTGAGAACGAATGGTTTGAAAAATAGAGGATAATCGATCCTCATATTGAGGAAGTTCACTCTCGAAATCTTCATAAGCAAGAGAGGTGAAGTTGTTTTTGACAACTTTCATAATATCGTTAGCCCCGATTGTAATAACAATCACATCGGCTTCTTGCACAGAAGTGGAGATTTCCTCTTCTTTCAGTCGGTCTAACAACTGGTCTGTACGATTACCTCGCTTACCGAAGTTCTTAATCTGAAAATCTTGATTGTTTTCTTGTAGTGTTTCTTCAATAATCCCTACGTAACCACCGTTTCCTGAGGAATCACCTACGCCTTGAGTAAGTGAATCGCCAATGGCCACAATATTTATGTTGTCTTCCACAAAGATTTCTTTAGCCCCTTCTAAAACAGTAGAGACCGCTTCTTTCAGTTCTTCGGTGATGGTTTTTTCTTCCTCTGACTTTTCTCCATCCGCTTCTTGGACGGAAAACTCTTGAGCCCCTTCACCGCTAAGGGAGGAATCACTAACTTTCGATTCGTTACCAACCCAATAGAAGAGAATAATAAGGAAACTGAATAAAAATAAAACTGTTAATGCAATTCGTTTCATGTCGATCACACCTGACAATTATCAATTGTACCGTATCATAACACGCATTCCCCATTCTATATAGTATAAATCGGCTATATATTACCTATATTATATGAGAAATGATTCATCTTTTTACATACCTTTTCAAACCAAATGAAAAAAATTTGAGGTTAAATAGAACATTAACATAAAAAAAGGGTATATCTCTTTAAATAGAACCAAATAAAGCGATCTATTCGGAACTCATTAAAAAAATGGGAAAGATCCATTGGAATTATCTTAAAAATACAAAAATGGAGGATTGTCCAGTATTTGGTTCTTTGAAGGAGAACTTATATAATGAACGTCATATTCAAAATAAAACAGTAGAGGTGACCCAATAATATGTGCGGCATATTCGCCACAACAGGCCATGTAGAAACGAACAAAATGAAAGAAATTCTAGAGAGCATGAAACATAGAGGACCTGATGAAGGAAAACAAGTCCCTTTAGAAGGTTTCCATATTGGACACCAACGTTTATCCATTATTGGGCTAGATGATGGTATTCAGCCAATACCCAATGAAGAGAAAACCAAGTGGATCGTATGTAATGGTGAAATTTATAATTACTTAGAATTGAAAGGTGAATTAGAAGAGCAAACAACATTTTTAACCCATTCCGATAGTGAAGTTGCGTTAAAATTAATTGAAACAGAAGGGGTTAAGAGTATAGAGAAACTGGATGGTATGTTTGCATTCGTCATCGTTGATGAGCTAACGGATACATTCGTTGCGGCGAGAGATACATTAGGAATTAAGCCTTTATATTACGGACAAGATGACGAAGGGAATTATGTGTTCTCTTCTGAATTAAAGACCTTATATCTTATTACGAATAATGTGCAGGAATTTCCTCCTGGAACTTATTATACGCCACAAACTGGTTTTGTGAGATATAGACAGATCAAGCATCCAGACCAACCCGCACAAACAACACGTCGTGAAATGACTACAGTAATCAGAGAAAAACTTGAACAAGCGATAGAGAAAAGACTTCTGGCAGATGTAGAGGTTGGCGTGCTCTTAAGTGGTGGATTAGATAGTAGTTTAATTTCGGCCATTGCTGCAAAGAAGGCTAAAGAGCAGGGGAGAACGGTGAAATCCTTCTGTGTCGGATCTGCTGGAAGTGAAGATATTGAGCGCGCTCGTGATGTAGCTAAATCAATAGGGTCAGACCATTACGAATACATATATTCAGAAGAAGAGTTGATAGAGGCTATTCCTCATGTTGTATATGCCTTGGAATCCTATGAACCTTCTTTAGTAAGAAGTGCGATTCCGAATTATTTTGTGTCAAAACTTGCCTCAGAGCATGTGAAGGTGATCCTTTCAGGAGAGGGAGCTGACGAGATTTTTGCAGGCTATGAGTATATGAAGAAATTCCAGACGACAGAAACCCTTAATGCAGAAATTATTCGCATCATAAATACCCTTCATAATATTAACTTACAACGAGGAGACAGAATGAGTATGGCTCACTCCATTGAGCTACGCGTTCCGTTCTTAGATTTAGAATTAATTGAAACAGCTTTACGTATACCGTCTGAACAAAAGCTTCATACGGAAGAACAAATGGAGAAAACCATTTTGCGAGAATCATTTGATGGAGTATTACCGGATCAGGTGTTGTGGAGGAAGAAGGAAGAATTCTCAGCTGGTAGTGGAGCGTTAGATTTGCTTGAAACCTATGCCAACAAAACGATATCCGATTCAGAATTGGCTCTTATTAACGAAGCAGCTCCAGTTGATATCCGCAGTAAACAAGAAGCTCTGTTTTATCGTTATTTCATTGAGTATTTTCCAGAACAATCAGCCCTTGAAACCGTAGGTAAATGGGCTACAGCATAGCGAATTTCTTAAAGCATACCCATTTATTCGGTTATATGTTTTATACGCTTCTAGGTTGGGAACATATAGGTATAACCCAACACAAAAAAAGGAGCGATAATACATGAGAGAATACACAGTAGCACCCAACAAAGATGCAACAGAATGGTATGTAAAAGTGGAGGACGTAGCTCCTACCGACAAGTATGAGAAGAAAGATAAAGCCATTGAGAAAGCAGAAGAAATGGCTCAAGAACACAAACCAAGCAAATTGTACATTCTTGATAAATATCATGAGATCGAAGAAGAGCGCTCATTTTAATCTCTAACTCGATCTTATAAAAAAGAAGCTGCCATCTGGCAGCTTCTTTTTTGTCTTAGCTCTGCTAAAGGTTCATGTTGTTATTCTTTATAACAGCCTTGTTCAAGAAAAGGGAGGGGTGTTGAAGACTCGAAGCTGAGACACCCCTTATCAGAATTTGTATAACGTCCCCCTTAGCTCGAGTAAGGCGGGGCTTCAATACTTCCCCCCTTATGTAGCACGCTTCCGTTACCCTATATATGGAAAAGGTGGTCGGGAAATTGCGAGACTCCTGCGGCAGTAGGAGCCTAGGGGAGACCCCACAGAGAGCGTAGCGAACGAGGAGGCTTCCCAGCTCGCCGCGGAAAGCGAGTGATTTCCCGAACCACCTTACTCTCAATTACAGCAAACGGAAGCATCTCCTCAGATTAGAGCATTCCACAAAGGGGCTTATATGGAACAAAGTCCACAGAGGCTTTGTCTTAAGACTCGTATCTGGGAGGCCGATTGATTCATTCTTCTAATCTTTTTAGCGGCTCATCAGCAGGTCCTTCTAAAACCGTTCCATCATAGGAAAAGCGCGAGCCATGACATGGGCAATCCCACGACTTTTCTTCTGCATTCCACTCAACTTCACATCCGAGGTGTGTACATGTAGTATCGACAACATGTACGTTTCCGGATTCATCTTTATATGCACCGGCTTTTTGAGCATTATGAATGATCATTGATCCCTCTCCAGGGTGCAGATCATCTATAGATTGTGTATTGAGACGGACTTTACCTTTTATAAATTGGGAAGCAACATTTGTATTCTGGGTTAAGAAGTGCTTGATGCTAGGGTCAGCATAAAAACGTGTAGGCGTGAACAGGTCCTCATAAGGGTTCTCTTTCTTTTGAATCAGATCTTTAAGCAATAAAGCAGCTGCAGTTCCGTTTGTCATTCCCCATTTTCGATATCCAGTGGCTACAAAAATATTCGAATGACGGGATGTTAAATGGCCAATATAGGGGACTTTATCCATTGTAATCAAGTCTTGGGCTCCCCACTGGTGTATCGTTCCGGATAGATTAAAATGTCTACGTCCGAAATTCTCTAGAGCATCGAAATGTAGTTTTGAAGAATGACTTTGACCCGTTTTGTGACTTTCTCCACCTAATAAGACGTAAGTTTGATCTTTAAAGGTTGTCGTTCGTATAGATCGCTTTGGTTGATCTGCGCTTAAATACATTCCCTCTAAAGGTTGGTCCGTTTTAGCTGCAACAATATAAGAACGCTCGGCATACATGCGGCTAAAAAAGAAGCCTTTACCGTCGTAAAAAGGAAAGTGAGAAGCTGAAACGATTGACGTACAGGTTACTTTAGGTCCGTTTTTTGTAATAATTTTAGGCTGATTGCCTTCTTCTACATCGGTTGCTACCGTTTGCTCAAAGATATGGACATGTTTCTTCATCATTTCTCTAACTAAGTGTTGTAAGTAGGAAAGGGGATTGAACTGCGCTTGATTTGGCATTATGATACCCTTCTTAATAGATAGGTCAATAGGAAGACGATCAATGATTTCCCCTTGTATACGTAACATTTCATAGGCTTTTGCTTCTTGTTCGATCTTTTGACTATTTTCATCGCTAATCCCGTAAATATAAGCATCCTCTGTTGTGAATTGGCACTCGATCTCTTCTTTCTCTACCAAGTTCTGAATAAATTCTAGCGCTTCTTGATTAGCACGGTAATACTTTCTTGCTTGTTCTACTCCGAAGTGGTGAATCAGCTCATCATAAATAAGGTCATGTTGAGCAGAAACTTTAGCAGTAGTATGGCCTGTGGTGCCGTGTAAAATTCGATCTGCCTCGAGTAAAGCTACGCTCATCCCTTCTTTAGAAAGCAAGTAAGCAAGGGTCACACCGGTAATCCCTGCCCCAACAATCCCTACATCCACTTGGATATCTTCCTTGAGTGAGTCAAATTCAGGTAAGTCCGTTTGCTTCATCCATAGCGTTTCTTCATTGGCTAAATGGGCATTCTGTTTACGTGTCATCATGCTCCTCCTTGGCATTTGTTCTTTTATTTACTATGCCGTGGAGTGAGGTGAACTATACGAAGAATACTGCAAGAAAATGGGTTGCCCCCATCAAGACCAAGCACCCTTCTGGCAACGAGCCTCAGCTTCCGGTTTTCCGCAACTCTGTCTTATAACCGAAACAAAGACCACTGATTGGTAAGACAATTCAGTGGTCTATTGGGTGGTGTGGCGTCACCCCACCACAAGAGCTTGAGGCTTGCCAATATAGTATCCTTGCGCTACATCTATCCCGATCTCTTTGGCTAACTTAAGATCATCTTCTGTTTCAATTCCTTCTAATACGACCGTTGTATCCCCTTTAAAATAATCTGTGAAAAGGGAGACTAGTTTTTGTTTTTTATCACTTGTAGCTAAGTCTGTAGCAAAATAGCGATCAAGCTTCAAGTACTCAGGTTCCATTTCAACGGCTTTCTTTAATGAAGTAGCCCCTTGTCCAAAATCATCAATTGCAAATTGAATTCCCATCTCCCGTAACATGTTAATACGAGCGGGAAGAAGGGGGGACTCCCACATAGCTTCCTCTTCCTTCGCTTCATTCATCTCGAAAACGATAGATGGGACAGGAGAAGAAGGGGCGTCTAGAATAGAATGCATAAATCGAATGAAGTTGGGATGAAGAAGGGTGGACATAAACATATTTAGAAATAGTTTTTGATCGTTAGGCTGATTAGAATAATGCGTGAAGGCTTTCTCGATCGACATCGTATCAAGTTTATAGAGAGTGCTCGATTGCATAGCAATTTTAAAAATTGCTTCAGGATTGGATTGTATAGTAGAGCGTAGCAGAGCCTCATATCCATAAATAGCATCATCGGCCAGGTGATGAAGGGGCTGATAATTGTGAAATAGATGGTTTTTCTGTAAGAGTTCAAAAATATTCATAAAATCCCCCGTGTTCAAATGGTTGTGATGGATCACTTTCTATTAATCTGTAATGATTAGGGTGAAACGAAATCACGAAAATAAATGAATACTCATTCAAAGGCTTTTGAAGCTAAAAAAACCCCATTGAGTAAAATCAATGCGGCCGGTTGCGCTACTAGCTCGACCAACCATAAGCGCCCAGATACAGATTGGTTTCAAAGCTTCCTGTCGTATTATGTAGAAACTAGTACTATTATCATAGCAATATTTACTTAGCAAATAAAGGTTAATTGTTTAAATTTTTACACAAATCAAAAGCCGACTTTACATTTTTAATGTGCGGGGTGTAAGAATTAAAGGCTAAGAGACCATTTTCCGATCGGTCCTTAGCCTGATTTCTTATTACCACAATAAATTGAGAAGGCGGTCATTGATGAGATTCGTGTTGATGGGACAAGCGGCGGCGTCACGGCCATATTGCCAACCCCACACATTCGATTTACATGAAAGTTTAGAAGGTGTGTATTTCGGTGCTTTACGTGCTCTTGTAACTCCAGTTTCCGGTTCTACACTGCAAAGAACGGACTGTGCAGACACTTTATTATCCTTTGAGGCTGCTTTGCAAAAAGCTTCATTAAATTTTCCGTTTGTAGGATCGCAAGTAAATCCAGGTTGATACCCCGAAGAGTACATGCCTTCGACGTAGCCTCGTATCCAGGATTCATCAACTTTAAAGGACTTTTCAACGTTCGCAAACAAAACCTTTCCTTTAGGGAAATTTAAACGCCTGGCATGAAACACAGCGTTTTGAGCAATGACTTTCCCTTTCCTATACCCTGTAGCCTCCGTGAAATTATTATAAATGGCCATAACTTTTGTGCCGTTATTATGCAACCGTTCAATTTCGGAGACTGTTAATCCATCCGAAACCTCAGGAACTGTTGATAGATATCTTCCCCAGTATTTGGGTTTTCCATATTTCTTTAGTACACAGTCATATAATTCTTTCGTGGCTTCTTGTGTAGAATCCACACCCCATTGATAAGCCATGTTGTGCTCCTCTCTGTATCAGAAAAATATTCCAAAATCACCTCTGACCCGCTAATATAGAACCTACATACATTCTATTCAAAAGGAGAAAGTAGGTGTTTCCCTTGAGTATTTATCTTTTGCTATCGTTTCTAGGAGCCGCTGTAGTGCTCACGCTGATGCCTGGTCCGGATAATTTATTCGTGTTAGCCCAAAGCATTTCTCAAAATAAAAGAGCAGGTATTGCTACAACATTCGGATTATGTACAGGAATACTCGTCCACACACTAGCAGCCGCTGTTGGGATCACAGCTCTTGTCTATCAATCTGCGCTAGCTTTTATGGTAGTCAAATATGCTGGAGTAGTTTATTTGCTTTATCTAGCATGGCAAGCATTTAAAGAAGAAGGAGGGGGCCTTCGGGTTGAATCTAAGCAAGCACTTGAGTATAAGAAGCTCTATAAAAGAGGGGTGCTCATGAATGTCCTGAACCCAAAAGTTTCCCTCTTCTTCCTTGCTTTATTTCCTCAATTTATCGACCATTCAAAAGAAGCATGGAACGTTCCGTACCAAATGGTAGCGCTTGGAATCTTATTTCTGATACAAGCCTTCATTATTTTTACCACGATCAGTTTCTTTGCTGAAAAGGTAGGAAATTGGCTATCAAAAGTCCCTCAAGTCGGAAGAAGGTTGAATATAGCAAAGGGAGTCTTACTAGGAATCATCGGAATCAGCCTTGCCTTGGGCGAAAAATCCTAACAGGAAGAAAGGAGAGGTAGGTTGGATATTCTCCTCATAAGCTCTGGTTCATTGACACTTCTATTAAGCCTATTGGTCTACCGTTTAGGGAAAAAAGCATCTCTGTGGTCGATTTTACTGCCCTTTGTGGTGATGCTCACAGGACTTCTAACGATCGTGATTGCCTTTGTTATTGGAATAGGCCAAGGCCCAGGAATAGCCCTTGGCATAATAGGCGGAAGTATCTTTTTCTCCTCTTTTGTCCCTTTTATTATAGGAGTTGGAGTGTTTCTATCAGGTTCTTCTTATGATCGGTAGGAGTATAGAGACTTCCTTATAACCTTTTCTGTATTTGGGTGAACGGAAACAAGCCAAATAAGAGAAATAGGATGACCTAATGTGACCGCGGGCCGTCAACCTATCTAACGCCAGGGTTTGCTCGGGGACTGCGAGACTCCCGCGGGAAAAGGAGCCTAGGGGAGACCCCGCAGAGAGCGATAGCGAACGAGGAGGCTTCCCAGCTCCCCGCAGGAAAGCGAGTTGTCCCCGAGCAAACCCTAGCACTCCTCAAGCGTAACGGCCCCCTCCCACAAAACTAGTTAACAAAACCATTATAAAATAAAAAGAAAACGCTTTCATTTTCTGTCAACATCTCATATGATGTGAATAGAAGGCTTTAGAGGCAAAAAGGGGGACACCACGATGGGGAAGAAAGAACACGGATTTGAAACGAAAGTCATTCATGGAGGTTATGACTCAAAAGACTTTTTAGGAAGCCTGACAACACCGCTATTTCAAACGTCAACATTTACCTTCGATAGTGCAGAGCAGG
Source organism: Pontibacillus salipaludis (assembly GCF_014642405.1). Taxonomy (GTDB): domain Bacteria; phylum Bacillota; class Bacilli; order Bacillales; family BH030062; genus Pontibacillus; species Pontibacillus salipaludis. Next base: position 193,036 of record NZ_BMIN01000002.1, on the reverse strand, counting down.
GGGAAAATCGGTTCGCAGGCACAGAGGATGGTTATGTCTACTCAAGGTTAGGCAACCCGACTGTAAGGGCACTAGAGGACCGGATTGCTCAGCTAGAAGGGGGCGAAGCGGGACTGGCATTCGGATCTGGGATGGCGGCTGTCTCGGCTGTCTTAATCGGTTTAACAAAGGCCAACGATCATATTCTTTGTTCTCGTGGGGTTTATGGATGTACATTTGGTTTATTATCCATGATGGAAGACAAATACAATATTACAACTTCTTTTTCTACAATGAATACAGAGGAAGAGATCCGAAATTTAATCCGCCCGGAAACGAGTTGTATTTATGTCGAAACACCAATTAACCCTACGATGGAACTAATTGATTTAGAAATGGTTGCCAAGGTGGCGAAGGATTATGACATTCCGGTTATAGTCGATAACACATTTGCCACCCCTTATTTACAGAAGCCGCTTGAGATTGGGTGTGACCTTGTTCTTCATAGCGCCACGAAATATATTGGCGGTCATGGGGATGTCGTTGCAGGGCTTTTAATAGGGAAACAAGACATTATTCAACAGTTGGCCATGACGACTCAGAAAGATATTGGGGGCATCATTTCTCCATTCGATGCCTGGCTGTTATTGAGAGGTTTGAAGACCCTGCCTGTACGTATGGATCGTCACTGTGCGAATGCGGAGAAAGTCGTTACTCGTTTAAAAGATCATGCTTTAGTAAGTAGCGTTTATTATCCTGGAGATGCTCAGCACGAAGATTATGAGATTATGAAAAAGCAAATGAAACAAGGAGGAGGCCTCATTTCATTTGAAATAAAAGGTGGAAAAGAAGAAGCTCAAGCATTCTTGAATCACCTTTCGTTTATTAAGAAAGCTGTTAGTTTAGGAGATGCCGAATCCCTCATTCAACACCCAGCCACGATGACACATTCTGTTGTCCCAGAGGAAATAAGAGAGAAAATGGGCATTACAAACTCTTTAATCAGACTTTCTGTTGGCCTTGAAGCATGGGAAGATATTTGGGAAGACCTTTACCAAGCTCTTAACCAAGTGACCCAATCCAAAACCATCTAAATGATTGTAAAGGACCTTCAATAAAGGTCCTTTTTTTAACGCAGTAAAGCAATGAAGGGTGTCTGGCACGCATCACTACGTTAAAGCAACGACGCGTGCCTGGCACGCTTCATTGCGTTAAAGTGTATGTCTGGTAAAGTTTGGTCTTGCGCTATTTTCTAAAATTGAGTAACATTGGATTTCGTAACCAGGTGTTCAGCGAAAAGAGAGTACATCAGAGAGGGTGGATGCATGTGGTTGCGTCTAGTCACCAGGTAATGGGGATTACTTGGGGGATCGGTGCGATTACGCTATACAATATGTTTGACGTAATCCCTGATAAGATGTTTGCAACAGTTCTGTTTTTTGCAGCTGTTGTAATCGGATCGTTAATTCCAGATATTGATACACCAAAGTCTAAGCTCGGTGGACCGTTTGAAAGATGGGGATTTATGCTAGTTGTTTGCCTTGTTGGAGTGGAGATCTTAACGCCAGGCTTGAATCAAGCCGTTCAGTTTTTACTGATGATTTTATCTCCATTACTGTTCGTATTTTCAGGGCACCGTAAGTTTACCCATTCAATTGCGTTTATAGCCTTAATGGCTTCTTATAGCTATATGCTTCATATTTACTTAGACATTCCGCTGTTTTACTTAGCTGGGTTTTTAACAGGAGTTGTATCACACTTATTTGGCGATTTCTTAACGAAAATGGGCATACCGATCCTCTATCCATTTAGTAAGCGCTATTACCGATTCTTTTTAACATTTAAAACAGGATCAAAAACAGAGCAGAGTATTACAGCAGCACTTGTCGTGTTAAATATCATTTTCCTAACGCGTAACGTCTTAGGATAAAAAAGAGGGTAGCCTTTCTAAGGCTACCCTCTTTGTCTTAAGCTCGACTCAACATACGGTCTAATGCTTCCTTTGCATACTCTGCACGATCACTATCTACTTTAATCAGGTTATGAGGATCACCTATTTCGATAGCCTCTAGGCACCATGCCAAGTGGGGGAGGTCAATGCGGTTCATCGTTAAGCAGGGACACATGTTTGGATTCAGGGAAATAATATCCTTATTGGGATGTTCCTGAATAATTCGGTTCACCAAATTCATCTCTGTCCCTATTGCCCACGAACTACCGGGTGGAGCAGCTTCAATGGTTTGGATAATATGGTTTGTGGATCCGGCATCATCAGACATTGCCACAACCTCTCGTCTACACTCAGGGTGAACAATGATTTTCATATCTGGCTTTGTTTCTCGTAGATGTTGAATGTTTTGAACAGTGAAATTCTCGTGAACGGAGCAATGCCCTTTCCATAAAATGACGAGAACGTCTTCTGGATCGCCCTCATATAATAGTTGCTCTGAAATTGGATCCCACACTGCCATTTGTTCAAGGGGAATCCCTAAGTCATAGGCGGTATTCCTGCCTAAATGTTGATCAGGTAGAAAGAGAATGCGTTCTTTTTGAGTGAATGCCCATTCCACCATAGCTTTTGCATTAGAGGAAGTGACGGTTGCTCCGCCATATTTTCCGACGAACGCTTTAATGGCAGCTGTAGAATTCACATAGGTGAGGGGTAAGATTGTATCCTTAAACAAATCGCCAAGCTTACTCCACGCACGCTCTGTCTGCTGAAGATCAGCCATATCGGCCATTGAACAGCCAGCCCGCATATCAGGCAAGTATACATGTTGATTTTCATTCGTTAAGATATCCGCCGTTTCTGCCATGAAGTGTACTCCGCAAAAGACGATTGCTTCTGCATCTTTATTGTCAGCTGATAGTTGAGCTAATTTCAATGAATCTCCGCGTGCATCTGCAAATTGGATCACTTCATCTTTTTGGTAATGGTGACCTGGTAGGAAAAGTCGATCTCCCATTCGTTTTTTGACTCCGCGAACACGGTCCTCAAGCTCTTCTCTTGTCATGTGTTTATACGTATCTGGTAGTAGAGGGTGTTTGCTTTCTACCGCTTCGAATAAATTCATGCTAATGCCTCCTTATGGATGATTGCATTCACGCTTATATCTAATGAAGAAACAGAGTGTGTCAAACACCCTAGCGAAATGTAATCAACACCTGTATCTCGATAGGTCGCCAGATTATCTAGGGTGATCCCTCCAGACGCTTCGGTTGTAATGGAAGGTGGAATGATTCCCTGTAAATCTTTCACCGATTCAGGGGTCTGGTTATCTAGCATAATGCAATCTACCTGAGCCTCGATGGCTTCTCTTACTTGAGCCTCTGTTTCAGCTTCGACTTCGATTTTAATCATGTGACCGAGTTGTTGCCTGATTTGCTTTACAGCTTCCGTAATGGAACCTGCAAACGCGATATGATTATCCTTAATCATGACAGCATCATATAGGCCGTTCCTGTGGTTGAAGCCGCCGCCTGTTCGAACTGCATATTTCTCTAACATTCTAAGACCAGGTGTCGTTTTGCGGGTGTCACATATGCGCGTGTGAGGGCTATTTAACGTATCAACAGCTAGTGTGGTAAGAGTTGCGATTCCACTCATGCGTTGAATGAGATTCAAGATAACACGTTCTCCTTTTAATAAAGCCCCCATATTCCCCCGTGCAGTAGCTAAGGTCTGACCCTCATGAATCCGCTCTCCGTCCTGACAATGGATGGTAACCTCAACAGATGGGTCAATTATCTGATAGCCTTCTAGAACAATAGACTGCCCACAAAATACTCCATTTCCTTTTGCCGTAAATTGTACTTCACCGGTAGAACTGCTCCCGAAGAGTGTATCGCTCGTCACATCTCCATCTCCGATATCCTCAATAAAAAATTGTTCAAGTAATGGCCGTAGCTTTACTGTATTCATCTCGTTCCCCTTTCTTTATTGGCATGGTGTGATTGATATGAACGGATTCCCATGCTTTTTTCTCAAATGGAAAATCACTTCGGAAATGACCACCACGACTCTCTTCTCGTTGAAGTGCTGAAGTAGTGATTAGCCAAGCTGTCGTTAGCATAAACAGTCTAGTTATTTGTTCCGCGCTGCAAGATTCTACAGTGTGCTCTAGCTGTGCTTCAAATTCGAAATCCTCAAGCCACTGCTTTACATCTCGTAACGTTTCTTTCGTTCGAACAATGGCTGCCCCCCGCATCATTCGTTGTTGAATGTCTGCAATAGAAGGCAGATCAACGTATGGTAATGGTTGTGGTGTTTTCACTACTGGTTTTCGGATAGCTGATAGGGTAGTGCTGGATAGATGGAGGGCTAACCGTTTTCCGTATACCAGTCCTTCCAATAATGAATTGCTAGCCAGACGATTAGATCCGTGTACTCCTGTACAAGCCACTTCTCCAATGGCATATAACCCCTTAACAGTCGTAGCACCCACTTCATTGGTATGAACACCGCCCATTATGAAATGGCAACCAGGAGCTACGGGGATCTTCCCACCTTCGATTTGAATACCGTGGTCAAGGCAAAGGCGGGTCACGGCCGGAAAGCGCTCAGTAAACCCATGGATCCCACTGATGTCGAGGTATACATCGTGCCCATTCTCAATTTGCTTGTAGATGGTCTGGGCTACAATGTGGCGAGGGGCTAAGTCTTTTAAGGGATGAACATTTTCCATAATTCTTTCCCCGGACTCGTTGATTAAGAACCCACCTTCGCCTCGAACCGCTTCTGAGACAAGACCTTTTGTCTCTTGATCCTTGTAAAGAAGGGTTGGGTGAAATTGAATAAACTCCATGTCTGTAAGTTTTGCGCCTGCTTGATAAGCAAGGGCTAAGCCGTCTCCTGTTGCAGAAGCTGCGTTTGAGGTAAACGTATAAAGCTGACCGCATCCCCCTGTTGCAAGAACGGTATGAGAGGCAAGAAATGTATGCGTTGTTCCGTCTGAACCACGTCCTTTTGCACCACAGCAAGCTCCATCCTGGTCAAGAAGGAGTGAATAGGCCATCGTATTTTCCCGTATGTTGATATGATCGCCAACATGCTGGCGCAGGCAATCCACAATGGTTTTTCCAGTTTGATCGCCTCCACCATGAACGATCCGCTTATGGCTGTGAGAACCCTCCATACCGAGTAGGAGGTTACCGCTTTCATCCAGGTCAAAGTTGCAGCCTCGACTTACTAAATCACTTATTATTTCTGGAGCCTCTTTCGCAAGCTGTAACACGGCTTCTTTTTGATTGATGAACCTTCCAGCTTCTAAGGTGTCTGTATAATGATGAAAAGGCGAGTCCTCAGGCGCCAGTGAAGCAGCGATTCCACCCTGGGCATAAGGAGAATTTCCTTCCCCAATGGACGACTTTGTGAGAACAATCACATTCATATCCTTGCTCAAACATGTAGCTAGTTGTAGGGCAGCAATTCCACTGCCAATAATTAATACATCAGTATGTTCCATCGTGTTAACCCCTCCTGTTTTAACAGGTGTCTTGACACTTATATTTACACAGTTTTAAACTAATGACAAGAGTTTTGTATGGATTTTGGGAAGGGTGAGAACATTGAAACGCTATTTTGACTATGCTGCATCTTGTCCGATTGATGAAGAGGCTCTCCAAACCTATATGAGAGCTTCGAGGGAGTATTTCGCAAATAGCACAAGTTTGCACGATGAAGGGACAAAAGCGAACCGCCTTTTGGAGCACTGCCGAGAAACATTGGCTGATCTAATAGGGGGAGAAGCAAAAGGATTCTATTTTACAAGCGGAGGAAGTGAAGGAAATTTCTTAGCTTTCCAAGCGCTTTTGTCGGCCCATTCTGGAAAACAGATCATTCTATCAGATGGAGAGCATTCTTCTGTCAAAAACACCGCAATGAAATATGAAGCGGAAGGCTATAGGGTTACAAAGCTCCCCCTTAAAGAATCGGGGGTTGTAGATCTTGAAATCTTAAAATCTATTATGACAACCGATACAGCGCTCGTTTCCGTTCACCATGTAAATAGTGAAATTGGAACCACTCAACCTATAAAAGAGATCTCACGCATCTGTCAGGAATCAGGAGCATTCCTTCATAGTGACTGTGTACAATCATTCGGAAAGCTTGACGTGCAACAGGTAACTCGCTATGTAGATAGTCTTACGCTTTCAAGCCATAAAGTTTACGGACCAAAAGGGGTGGGAGGCCTTTACTTATCCACCGCGAATACGTACCAACCTTTTTTGCCAAATGGTGTTCATGAGTCTGGCATGAGAGCTGGAACACTAAACGTCCCTGGAATTGCAGCGTTTACCGTAGCGGCAGAGAAAAGTGTGAAAAACCTTTCAAAGAATCAGCAAAGGATTGAAGAATGGAAGCGTCTCTTCGTCAATGAGCTTACAAGCTTTTCAGACAGCTTCGATTTTGTTAGATCTAGTGTCGGAGTTCCTATAATAGGTCTACTGATCCATCACATAGAAGGCCAATGGTTAATGTTAGAAGGCAACAGGAATGGCTTTCACTTTTCAACGGGTAGTGCTTGTCAGGTGGGAGCACAGGAACCGTCTGCTACTCTCTTAGCTATTGGGAAAACGGAAGAAGAGGCAAGAACCTTTATTCGTGTTTCATTTGGAAGGGATCATACAACAGAAGACGTGAAAGAGCTGGCTGGCTGGTTGCGTGGAGTGATCGAGGAGAGGACCGCTACTGTGGTACAATAACGTCAAAGTTAAAAGAAGGAGTAAGCAGATGAGCGAACAACGAAAGATTCTAGGCGAAGAAAGAAGACACCTTCTATTAGAGATATTGAAGGAGACAGGTGCTCCTATAAAAGGCGGGGAACTAGCAAAGCGAGCTAATGTAAGTCGTCAGGTTATAGTCGGTGATATCTCTCTTTTAAAAGCGAAAAACGAACCAATTATTGCCACAAGCCAGGGGTATTTGTACATGAAAGAAGCACCCAGTGAAGTTTACGAAAGAACAGTTGCGTGTGTACACTCACCAGAGGAAACGAAAGAAGAATTAAATATACTTGTTGACCACGGAGTTGTAGTGAAAGATGTTTCAGTTGAACACCCTGTGTATGGAGATTTGACGGCTACCCTCAGAATATCCAATCGAAAAGAAGTGGAAGATTTCGTACAAAAAGTAGCTTCAAAAAAAGCTTCTTACTTGTTGGAGTTAACAGGAGGGATTCATATGCACACGATTACCTCAAAAAATGAAACTCACCTCCAAGAAGCCATTGATGCACTTGAAGCACGAGGTTTTTTAGCGCAGTAGTAGACAGCCTGTTTCTTTCTTTTAGGGAATTAAGATGACTGGCTGTTTTTATAGCTAATGTTTTATGTTGATTTTGTTCCATGTAAGCCTACTTATGTGATGACTCTGATAAGGGGGGAGTGTTGAAGCCCTGCCATACTCGAGCTAAGGGGACGTTATACAACTTCTGATAAGGGGGGTCTGGGGAACGGGGAGCTCCTGCGGGAGAAAGAGGTCGACGAGACCCCGGACTGAACGAAGTGAGGGAGGAGGCTGTTAAAAAGATAGAGTAGAGGAAGTTCGACTAAGACCGTCACGTCAATAGCCAACGTCGAACGACCCCACGTCGTGTGGGGCCGCGGAAAGCGAGTCGTTCCCCAGGCACCCCTAGCACTCATTAAACATAACGGCCCCACACAGAATAGAGTGCCTCAGCTTCGAGGATTGCTCTAGGTAACCATACAAAACAACCGCGTTGCTTTTTTTTGAAGAGCTTGTTACGCTTAAATACTGAATATGTAGTAATGAACGAAATAAAAGGACGTGAACAGTAATGCAGCAAACAGTTGGATTTATTGGTTCCGGTAAAATGGCTCAGGCGATGATTGGTGGTATGGTTGGATCAGAAGTGATTCCGAAAGATCAGATTATTGCAAGCGCGCTCACTCCCGCTACCCTTGATCATGTCTTTGAGAGGTTCGGGATTCAAACGAATAACGATAACCGAGCAATTGCAGAAGTGGCAGATATTCTTATACTTGCTGTGAAGCCGTACTCATACGAGGCTGTTATTCACGAGGTGCGTCATTCTGTGAAAGAAGAAGCGATTGTCATTACGATTGCTCCTGGCATCTCCTCGAGTGATATTGAAGAAGCGTTTGGCAGAGAAGTAAAGGTCATTCAGGCAATGCCAAATACGCCATCTCTTGTTCAAGCAGGAATGACAGCGATCTCCCCTAACAAACAAGTAACGAAAGAAGAACTCTCTGTTGTTGTTCAACTTTTAGAAAGCTTTGGAGAGGTGGAGATTTTAAATGAAGGTCAGATGAAAGCTGTTCCTTCTATTAGTGGCTCCTCACCAGCTTATGTATATATGATTATTGAAGCTATGGCAGATGGTGGGGTTCGTCAAGGGTTAACCCGTGAACAGTCTTACCGCATGGCATCTCAAGCCGTACTTGGTGCAGCTAAAATGGTACAAGAAACAGGAAAACACCCTGGGGAATTGAAAGATGAAGTTTGTTCTCCTGGTGGTTCTACAATAGAAGCGGTCGCTCGTTTAGAAGATGAAGGGTTAAGGGGCGTCCTCTTAGCTGGTATGGAAGCGTGTACGAATAAAGTGAATAAAATGAGTGAATAAGAGCTGCCTTTTGGTGGCTCTTTTTTTGTATGAGAAGGGCAATGCGGAGAATGAGCACTTGGTTAATTTGGATCTCTATAAAGGTAAGAGAGTGTACTGCATAAATGTGGGAATTAATTTGTAAATACCTTTACAAATTTCGGGTATCGAAATATAATTAGAAATACTTAGGAGGCTAAGTAATGAAGCGAGATATTGAGAACTTATTAGGCTATCATATTAATGTTGTCTCACATTTTATACAAAATCAATATAATCAAAAGCTTAGAGAGCATGACCTTACTATGGCTCAATCAAAGGTTTTGTACTTCTTGTCTGAACACGGAGAACAAGCGCAGGGAGACATGCAGAAGCGCCTATATATCAAAGGGTCTTCCATGAATGGGTTGGTGGACTCTTTGTTAAAGAAAGAGTTAATCCATAAGCGTCAAAGTCCAGAAGACCGTCGCACAAAGCTTATTTCTTTAACCGACAAAGGGAATGAAATTGAGGGTCAATTATGGAGTTTAATTGATGGGATTGAGAAACAGCTCGGAGAAGGTTTTACATCGGAAGAACAACAAGTCATCATTTCCTGGCTTAAGAAGATGAAGCATAATGTAGAGTCACTTTATTCAGAGTAACCTAAAGGAGGAATGGGGGATGAAACAGCAAAGTCAACGTCTTGGCACAGAGCCAATTCCAAAGCTGCTTCTTAATTTGTCAGTACCCGCCATGATCGGGATGTTTGTTATGGCGCTATACAACGTTGTTGATACGTTGTTTATAGCGCGTGGTGTTGGAATCAACGGTGTTGCAGGCGTAAGTATTAGCTTTCCAATCATGATGATTATTATGGCAATTGCTGCTGCTGTTGGTATTGGAGGTGCCTCCGTTATCTCCAGGCGCCTCGGTGAAGAGAGGAAAGAAGATGCGAACGAGGTGCTCGGTAACCTCGTGATCATGATCTCGGTTGTCAGTCTTATTTCGTTTGTTGGCGCGTTTACGTTTATGGAACCTTTGCTTGCTTTGTTCGGTGCGACACCAGATATCATGCCGTATGCCAAAGAGTACCTATTCCCAATAATGCTTGGATCGATCTTTTTTGGATTTGCTTTTGCGTCTAACAATATTATTCGTTCAGAAGGAAATTCACGTTTTGCGATGATTACGATGATCATTCCGGCTGTGTTAAATACGATTCTCGATCCAATATTTATTTTTGGATTAGACATGGGGGTTCGAGGTGCTTCCATTGCAACGGTTATTTCTCAAGCTTCCGTAACACTTGTCGTGCTTCGCTATTTCACCTCAGGAAAGAGCTCACTTGATGTTGGATTAGAATACTTTAAAGCACGTTTTGATTTGATGAAAGAAGTCCTGGTAATTGGCTTCCCGGCCTTTGTTCGCCAAGTAGGCGGAAGTGCGATGATGATTGCCATTAACGCAATGCTAATTCGTTATGGCGGCTCATTTGAGGTGGGTGTCTTCGGTATTGTCCAAAAGGTTACCATGCTTGCCATTATGCCTATGATTGGAGTTCTTCAAGGCATGCAACCGATCATTGGCTATAACTATGGAGCTAAACAGTATGGACGTCTCAGGGAAATTATATGGCTCGGTTTAAAGGTTTCAACGGTAATTTCCCTCGTAGTTTTTGTAGTCATGATGGCGTTCCCTGAACTATTAATGAAGATATTTACAGGGGATCCTGCTGTCATTGAGTCTGGTGCTCTATCGATGCGAATTATATTCGCCCTAGCTATTTTAATCGGAGCTCAAGTGGTCAGTGGAGGGCTTTATCAAGCTCTCGGTATGGCGAAGCCAGCATTTATTTTATCCGTTGCTCGTCAAGTGATGTTCCTCATTCCACTTGTCCTAATACTCCCTAATCTATTTAACATGGGTGTAATAGGCGTTTGGCTGGCATTTCCATTGTCAGATTTGCTGGCGTTTATACTCTCCGTATTCTTTCTTTATAAAGATCGTGAACTCTTCTTTAAACCAAAAGACGGAGAAGAAACGGATCTATATGAAACAGCCCAACCATCTACAACTACCTAAAAAGCGCCCTCATCAGAGGGCGCTTTTTCACGTTAAATTAGTGAAGGGTGCCAGGCACGCTTTAGGCAAGTAAAGGGTGTCTGGCACGTCTAGTTGCTTTAAAGCGGTGAAATGTTCATTTAATAAGGGTTGCTTTCAGAGTTTTTTGATTCTAATTTTCTTCGAACAGTGGCTGGGTTTGTGTTGCTGTATTGTTTCGTATCTTGGCCACCTGTTGTATTAGCGAGGTATTCTTCAACTTCTCGATAACTCATGCCTGAATGGGCGTTTTTGGATTTTACATCGTTTACATTGGTAGGCTGACTACGTCTTTTAGCCAATTTCCTTCACCTCCTTTAAGGTTTAACATAAACAGATACGAGAAGATTTATCCGATGGGCTAAAGATATGTTGAGTCGTTCATAATAACTCGGAAAATGGGGTATAAGGGCAGTAGATGAGATATTGGAGGGTTCACATGAGAGATGCTCAAGTAACAATCATAGGTGCAGGACTATCAGGAATTATGGCCGCTAGAACATTAGTTGAGAGAGGTGTAGAGGATGTTCAGCTTATTGATAAAGGAAGAAGTGTAGGAGGTCGCCTGGCTACACGAAGGATAGAAGGCGGCAAAGCTGATCATGGAGCCCAATTCTTTACTGTACGTTCAAACGAACTTCAACAATCCGTAGATGACTGGTTAGAAAAAGGGTGGATCAAACACTGGTTTGGTGACCCTTATCCTAGATATACGAGCATAGATGGGATGAATGCATTAGCCAAAAGACTCGCGGAAGGACTCGACCGAGTGCTTGAAACACGTATCACCACAATAAAAGAATCAATTGGTGGGTTCCAGCTTACATCAGAGTCTGGTGAAACCTGTACAACGGGTGCTCTTATTATCACCTCCCCTCTACCTCAAACGATTGCTTTACTCGAAGAAAGTACTGTGACATTGGGTTCTGATGTCTTAGATCAGGTCAAACAAATAAACGTCGATCCTGCCTTTGTAGGACTATTTGAAGTAACGTCAAATACGTCACTTCCCCCATCAGGGCACAAAGATGAAAATCTCCCAACTGGAGTAGAAAGAATCGTCGACCACTATAAAAAAGGAATATCAGATATTCGGATTATAAGCATGTACATGGATGGAGAATGGAGTAAGGAATATTTAGAGGAAGAAGAAAGTGAAATCATTCATCAGATGAAAGAAAAGATAAAGGACTATGTTTCCATAAACAGCATCCGTTCAGTCCAGGTGAAAAGATGGCGGTATGCTCAATCAACAAACATTATTCATCAACCATTTTTGAACTTACATGAAGCACTTCCTTTATATATAGCCGGAGATACGTTCTTACACGAAGAGGATGAAGCAAGCCGTACTCGATTTGAAAGTGCATTTCGCTCTGGAATTGCCGCCGGACGACATGTAAGTGGTTTAGTGAGACAGTTATAAGACTTGGATTCCAAGTCTTTTTTTATGGATTCATCCAGAATAGGTCAGTATTGTTGAAGACTCGGAGTTGAGATACTTTCTTTTGTGGGGGCCGTTGCGTTTATTGAGAGTTAGGGGTTTTTGGAGAACGACTCGCTTTCCACGGGCGGCCCCACACGACGTGGGGTCGTTCGACGTGGTCACACGACGTGACGATTTTAGTCGAACTTCCTCTTTTATTTTAGAGCCGGGGTCTCGTCGACCTCTTTCTCCCGTAGGAGTCTCCCCGTTCCCCAGAAACCCCTGGCTATATTATATTTAACGGCCCCCTGCTTGAGCGTTATAGTGTATTTTGGTGTATTTTTGAATCCACATATGGCCTGTTTCCTTATTGGGGTGAACGGAAACAAGCCATGTGAGAAGAGACAAAATTACTTGGAGTAATCGCGGGACCGTTAACCTAGTAAACGCAAGGGCTAGCTCGGGGACTGCGAGACTCCCGCGGGGTAAGGAGCCTAGGGGAGACCCCACAGAGAGCGATAGCGAACGAGGAGGCTTCCCAGCTCCCCGCAGGAAAGCGAGTTGTCCCCGAGCTAGCCCAACCACTCATCAAACATAACGGTCTCTTTCCGCTTAGTGCCCAAAAATGAAAGCGCTAACAATTTTGATGTTTCAAATTGTAAACAAAAGGAAATACAGCAGTAAATAGGATGGTGATCATATGGAATAAAGAAGAAGTCCTCAATTTTTTAAAAACTATTTCTTCTGAAAAGCTTGCTACGTATAATGAAAAGATAGAAAAAACCGAAAGAACTTTACAGAAATACTTAATTTGGAGTGAAAACCTATGTTAATGGATTTTTTAGGTAACATCAGCACAGCCTTGTGGGGCTATATTTTAATTGCTGTCTTACTTGGGGTTGGACTCTATTTCACAGTCATCACGCGCTTTATTCAGTTTCGCTTATTTGGTGAGATGTTTCGTGTTTTGTTTGAGAAAGAGTCACTAAAAAATGATGGTCGTGGAACTTCTGCCTTTCAATCTTTCACGATTAGTACGGCTTCTCGTGTTGGTACCGGGAATTTAGGTGGTGTAGCCTTAGCCGTGTCCGTTGGTGGACCTGGTGCTGTTTTTTGGATGTGGATTATCGCCTTATTAGGCTCTGCCACTAGTTTTGTAGAGAGCACTCTTGCTCAAGTTTACAAAGTAAAAGATGAAGAAGGGTATCGAGGTGGCCCAGCTTATTATATGGAGAAAGGGCTAAATAATCGAAAGCTTGGTATTGCTTTTGCCATTATTATTACATTTACGTATGGTCTTGTATTTAGTGCCGTTCAGTCAAATACGATTCGTTTAGCATTTGAAGAGTCATTCTCAGTGAATAAAGTGCTAATAGGCGCCGTTCTGGTAATAGGGGCAGCGGCTGTAATTTTCGGTGGTATTCAACGTATTGCAAAAGTAACACAGATCTTTATTCCAGTTATGGCCATTTTATATTTGATCTTAGCAGGCTATGTATTGATTACAAATATTGGCGCCATTCCAGATATGTTTGTACTTATTTTCAAGAATGCATTCGGTATTGAAGAAGTTGCAGGGGGTGCCTTTGGTGCGGCAATCCTAAACGGTATTAAGCGTGGTTTATTCTCTAACGAAGCCGGTATGGGTAGTGCACCAAACGCAGCAGCAGCTGCAGAAGTATCTCACCCGGCCAAACAGGGACTTATTCAAACGCTTGGTGTATTTGTTGATACGATTCTAATTTGTTCAGCCACAGCCTTTATTATTATCTCTTCAGGGGATCCGGCTTCTTACATGAATCAAGAAAACGCAGTCGGAATTCAAATTACTCAACAAGCATTTGAAACTCATATTGGCTCCTGGGCGAATACATTCGTTGCTATTGCCATTTTGTTCTTTGCCTTTAGTTCCATTATTGGAAACTATTATTACGGCGAAACAAACATGCAATTTATTAAAAACAGTCCAAAACGAATCTTTTGGTATCGCCTTGCTGCTCTAGCGATGGTCTTCTTTGGAGCTATGGCCAAGCTTGATCTTGTATGGCTTTTAGCAGATATCACAATGGGGATCATGGCACTTATCAACTTATATGCAATTGTCCGACTCTCTGGGGTGGCTAAGGAAGTTCTTCTAGATTACCGCAGCGATCGGAAGAAAGAACATAAAACGAAGTTCTCCAAAGACCAAATTAAAAACAAAGAAGGCATCAGCCTTTGGGAATAATCACACGTGCCAGACACCCTTTAGCAGGATAAAAGGGTGTCTGGCACGCTTTTTTGCTTTAAAGCATAATAAGAGGCTGCTTATTATAGAATAAGCAGCCTCAGGGGGGAAGGGGATTGTTCTAGAATCTATTTATGATAAACCAGTCACTCTTTAGTTTGTCTTAGAATGAGATTTTCTCTTTAAGATCTTTGTTGTTAATGTTGATTTCCGCGTTATTCATAATGTCTGAGAGCTTCTCCGTGTTAGCTTGTCTATTTAGAAGCTCTGTCTTTAATTGATCTTTCATCTCATCAAACGTACCAAGAGAAGATGTGTCTTCTTTCTCGCGTTTATCGGTTACTTTAATGATGTGGTAACCATATTCCGATTGAACAGGCTCACTAATGTTTCCGACTTCAAGATTATAGGCAGCTTGTTCAAATGGATAGACCATGTCACCTGTTGAGAAATAATCAAGGTTACCACCATTTTCAGCTGATGAAGAATCTGTGGAATATTCTTTAGCTAGGGTAGCGAAATCTTCGTCATTATTTAGCTTCTCTATGACTTCGTTTGCTGTTTCTTCATCTTCCACTAAAATATGCTTGGCTTGTACTTCTTGTTTCATATTCTCGTAGTATTCTTTCACTTCCTCATCGGTAACTTCTACCCCTTGAGTAGTGGCTTTCTCTTTTTGGAGTTGCGTTTTTAGAAAATCTTTAAACTGAGCTTCGTCTTTAAATCCATTTTGCTGTAAAGCAGATTCAAACTGATCACCGTAAGACTCTTTCACTTTATCAATCTCAGCTTGAACTTCCTCCTCAGAAACAGGGTACTCTTCTGAAAGAACAGTGTCATAAAGCATTTCTTTTAATACGGCGTCACCGTATTGGTCAACAAGCTTATTGTAAAATTCGTCTTTAGTGATGTTTCCGTTTGCCGTTTCAGCAACGACATCGCCGTCTGCTGAAGCATTGCTGCAGGCCGAGAGCGTTAGAGCTCCCAGCGTCGCTACACAAAATGTGAGTACTTTCTTTTTCATCATCGTAAAACCCCTTTATTATTTAGATAACGTGATTGTGACTGACTGTTTCGCTCCATCACGATAGAAGGAGAGTTCCATAGAATCGCCAACTTCTTTCTCTTCATACATATATTTGCGTAAATCAACTAGGTTTGAAATCTCTTCACCATCGGCGCCAACAATAACGTCATATTGTTGTAGGTTAGCCTGAGCTGCAGGAGAACCTTGTTCAACATCGGCTACAAGTACGCCGCCTTTAATATCGCCAGGAAGCTTCAAAGTATTCTCGATGTGATAAGCGGAAACAGATGAAAGGTCCATTGTGGATACACCAATGAATGGGCGTGATACTTCACCGTTTCTCTCTAAATCTTCGATAATTGGCTTCGCCGTTTCAGAAGGGATGGCAAACCCTAATCCTTCTACTTCTTGCTGAGCAATCTTCATAGAGTTAATTCCAATAACTTGACCTGCACTGTTGATCAATGCGCCGCCACTGTTACCAGGGTTGATCGCTGCATCGGTTTGAAGAACCTCTGTCTGGTAATCAGCGCGCCCGTCTTTGTTTAGATCAACTGGCATCGTACGCTCAAGACCACTAATAATTCCTTTCGTTACAGAACCTGCAAATTCTAAACCAAGCGGGTTTCCGATCGCAATTGCAGTTTCTCCAACTTGCAGATTGCTAGAAGAACCAAATTCAGCAACTTGTTTTACATGTTCAGCGTCGATCTTTAATACAGCTAAGTCTGTTAAAGAATCACTACCTAAAAGCTCAGCTTCGACCTTCTCACCATCACTTAATGTTACATCAATAGATTGTGCATTCTCTATAACGTGATGATTCGTTACCACATACGCTTCACCGTTCTCTTTCTTATAAATAACCCCAGAACCCGTACCAGCTTTATTATTCTCAGCAAACAATTGGGACTGTTCATACTTCGTTACCCCAACCACAGCATCAGAGGCCTTACTCACCGCCTGGACGACATCTGAAGTATCCCCTTCAGACTTAGACTCCTCAATGGAAATACTATCCCCATTACTCTCAGCAGAATCCTGCGCAGCAACATTCGACTCCAGTGGCAACACGTTCAACTTAAACAAAGCAAAAGCCCCACCTACAAGTAAAAGCGTCACGATAAAAGCAGTAGAAGCAAACTGAACTAACCAACCATAATAACTACGCTGATCACTCTTCCGCCTCTCCACTTGCTCATTATTAAACTGCTCACTCATGCAAGTAACCACCTTTCTATATTGTAAAATGATTTCTTTAAATATCTTGTACTTCATATTCTAACCAACACCTTTGGCAAATCTTCGGAACAAATGTGTAAAAAGTATGTAAGACAAAAGAAAAGCGGAGGCGGGGTGCCCAGGGCCGTACGGATAAGCAAGCTACTGTAAGTCTGCATAGCAGACTGAAAGTAGCTTGCTTATCGCGCTAGGCCCTCCCCGCCGCAGCTGGACACAAAGAAAAGCGGAGGGCCGCCGCTTAGACACGGCAGGCATAAGCCACTACCCTCTGTGAGGTGTTTCTTCCTCACAGAGGGTAGTGGCTTATGTCCCGAGTGTCTGCGGCCCGCAGCTAGACCCCACGAAAAGTAAAGGACAAGCCGCCCAGAAAAAGAGGAAGATCCCCTAAAACCGCCACATCAATAACCAACATCCAACGCCCCTACGTCTCTTGGGGCTAAATAGCAATATTACAAATAAGGTTAACCTTTTTAAAGAAGCCTAACGCACTCCCCAGTCGCCTCCACTTCTCTAATGTGGCACAATAAAGGGAAAGAGTAGACTGAAGGAGGAATGGGAATGAAGGACGCTACCATTGGAATTGTCGAAGATGATCCTCATATCCGAGAAATCGTTGAGGCCTATTTACATAAGGAAGGATATAAGACAAACAGTGTGGATACAGCCGAGAAGGCGTGGGATATGTGGAAGGAAACGCCTCCTGATCTGTGGGTGCTTGATATTATGCTTCCCGGGATGAATGGGTATGACTTTTGTAGCCGTATTCGCCAAGAATCAGATGTTCCAATCATTATCATTTCAGCTCGAGATGAAGAGGTTGATAAAGTACTGGGTTTAGAGCTTGGAAGTGATGACTACTTAACGAAACCATTTAGCCCTCGTGAACTTGTAGCACGTGTGAATCGAATGGTGAAGCGATGGGAGAAGTACCATGATAAAGAAAGTCAGGGAACGGAAAGCGACTCAACCTTAAAGAACGGTGACCTCACCCTTTCTATTGAAGAACGAAGGGTATTTTGGCAGGGGGAAGAAGTAGAAGTGACGGCTAAAGAATTCAGCTTACTTCAAATATTAGTTTCCCAAACGAATCGGGCTTTTTCCCGTGAGGAACTCCTCCATAAAGTGTGGGGCGACGATTATTTTGGAAGTGATCGGGCTGTTGACGATTTAGTGAAACGACTTCGAAAAAAGTTCGCTGATGTTCCTATTGAAACCGTTTGGGGTTATGGGTACCGCTTACGAGAACGTGAGGCGTAAACAATGAAGTTACTTTATCAATTAAATGCTGCTTTTACGGCACTGTTGATTATAATCATGTCTGTTACAGCCTTTTTTATCTATTCCTTATTGCTAGATATCCTTATTCAAGACCAGCAGGATGAGCTCCAAACAAACGGAAATTTAATCTTAAATTTCTTGTATGAAGATCCATCCGGAAGAGGCAAGCTGAGTCGACTAATTGAGAGTAATGATTATAAGATTTTGATTATGGATCCTGATGAAAACTCTCCGTTGGCTACAAACCTTCCGGAATCAACGGCCAGAAGTTGGGCGTCTGAATTTGAAACGAAAGACGAGCAAAAGGGTCTTCGTAAAATGAACGGGGAAAACTATGTAGTATCAAAGCTTGGCTATCGTTTCCAGGGACAAGAATACCTGCTCATTTTAGCTACACCTGTAGAAGAACTTCAGGCAATTCAGTCCATCTTTGCTGTACGCATGATGATTGTCTTTGTAATTGGAATTGCCATAGCTATATTATTTAGTTACTTATTAACAAAGCGTCTTGTTACACCTCTAAGTCGTTTAAAGAGAGAAGTAAAAAAGATTGAGAATCGTCAATTCAGCGAAATTAAGCCCGTTAATGCCAGTGGTGAAATTGGAGAAGTTGAACAGAGTGTCATGGATATGGCCAAAGAATTGGACCAGTACATCCGCTCTCAGAAGCACTTCTTCCAAAATGCTTCTCATGAATTGAAGACCCCTCTTATGACCATTCAAGGATATGCAGAAGGTGTGAAAGATGGAGTTTTTGAAGGTGATGCAGCTGATCGAAGCTTAGACCTTATCGTTAAAGAGAGTGATCGGCTCAAAAAGATTGTGAATGAAATTATTTTATTAGCCAAGCTCGACAGTGAGGATGGAATTTATAATCCAGTCTATACACCTATCCAACGACTCTTAGAAGATACAAAGGAACGAATGCATTTCCTTGCTTCAGAAAAAGGAATTTCATTAAACGTTACAGTGGAGGAACAAAGACAGCTTTACGTTGATGAGGAAAAAATGCTTCAAGCACTGATTAATATTGTAGGGAACGGAATAAGGCACGCAGCATCTGAAGTGAACTTACGTGCTTACGAGGAAGATACCCAGTTCATCTTAGAAATTGAAGATGACGGCGAAGGAGTTCCAGATGAGTTGCTCCCTCAACTATTCCATCGATTTGTGAAAGGGAAAGAAGGAGAAACAGGGCTAGGTCTTGCTATCTCAAGGGCCATAGTTGAACGGAGTCACGGCACAATCCATGTGAGTAATAAAGAGCAGGGTGGTGCGGTATTCCGCCTTATTTTCCCATCATCTCCTAGCCAGTAAGCGGATTTATAGGAAATGGGAATAGTGTGTGGTAGGTTAGGAAATGTTAGAAAAGAAAGCGAGTGATTCGTATGGATAAGATTTCGATTACAGCCATCTTCACACCCAAAGAAGGTGCGGAGGAACAAATGGTACAAGAATTAAAGAAAGCTCAACAAGCTTCAAGGCAAGAAAAAGGTTGCCTGCAGTACGATCTTCATAAGTCGATTGAAGATGAGACGCTTGTTCTTCATGAGCAATATGAAAATATGGATGCGTTGAACCACCATATTGAATCAGATCATTACAAAACGTATAGGGAAAATACGGCAGATTTAGTAGCAACACGTGAAGTATACAAGGTTAAAGAAATTTAAATCATAAAAAGCGCAACTCCTTCTATAGGAGTTGCGCTTTTCAATTTGTGGAGAAAGAATAAAGGTTATTGTTCTTTTAAAGCTTCAACCATTTTCTCTGCAGCACTTTCGCTAGACATTGGGTTTTGACCAGTAACAAGGTTCCCATCACGTACAGCGTGAACGGACCAGTCTTCCCCTTTAGAGAAATTAGCCCCTTTGTTACGCAATTCTGTTTCAAGCATGAATGGCATATGCTGATCTAAATTCATGCCGATTTCTTCAGGATCTGTGAAGCCAGTGACTTTCTTTCCTTTTACAATCGGTTGTCCATTTTCGTAAGTGGCGTTGACTAGTCCGCTTGGACCGTGACAAACAGAACCAATGACATTGCCCTGTTCAGCATGTTGCTGAAGCACATATTGAAGAGTTTCGCTATCAGGGAAATCAAACATAGTACCGTGTCCACCTGGAAGGAAGATGCCGACAAATCCTTGAGCGTCCTCTTTTGATAATTGAGCTGTATCTTTTAGAAGCTCCTGAGCTTCTGCCCATTCGCTTACTTCTTCTTCTGGAATACTGTTAGGATCGAGAGGAACTTCTCCACCCTGAATACTTGTGACTTTCACGTCGTATCCGGCTTCTTTGAATGCATTGTAAGGAACGGCATACTCTTCAAGCCATAACCCTGTTTTATGATCATCAGTGATTTTCGTATGGTTTGTTACGACCATTAGAACCTTTTTATTACTCATTATAAAAACCTCCTTGAAGTAAATGCATCTTAGTTTAAGTTACTCTCATATATTTATGCGAGTCGTGGTTTGTTAAACCGTGAGTACAGTTATACCATGGTGATGACTTGTTCAAAAGAAAAGTGCTCACCTTGGTAGCTAAATGGCTCTTTGTGTTTTTTATCATTAAAATCCTTTATAATAGGTAGTACTAAAAAGATATGGGAGTTGCGAATGATGAACGGACAGAATCGAAAAGATATTCAACCAGGTAAAGAAGTGGATATAGTATTGAAGCAAGACCAACGTACAGGAAAGGTAACACACGGGATTGTGAAGGATTTATTGACTAAATCAAGTTCACATCCTCATGGTATTAAAGTAAGACTTGAAGACGGACAAGTAGGCCGTGTCAAAAAGGTTTATTAATCGGAAACGTCTAGTTAAAGGAAGGGCTACATATGAGCATTTTATCAGTAGAAAATTTATATAAGACGTACGGAGACAAAGATCTCTTTAACGAAATATCCTTTACGATCGGAGAGCGAGAGCGTATAGGATTAATTGGTGTGAACGGAACGGGTAAATCAACGCTTTTAAAAGTATTGGCTGGCGTAGACACTGCTGAGAAAGGGACTATGGATCATGCCAATGACTTTCATATTGAGTACTTGCCTCAAGAACCACAGCTAAATCACGATCTTACGGTGCTTGAGCAAATCTATTACGGTGAATCCACGATTATGAAAACGATGCGTCACTATGAACAAGCGTTACGTGAGTTAGAAGGAGAGCCTACGTCTGAACAGAAGCAAGAACACCTATACAAAGCTCAACAAAAGATGGATGAGCATGATGCATGGGAGGCGAACACGGTTGCGAAAACCATTCTTACAAAGCTTGGTATTCGTAACTTTGACCAATCTGTGAGTGCCTTATCAGGTGGACAAAAAAAGCGTGTAGCCATCGCAAAAGCGCTTATTCAACCAGCTGACTTGCTTATTCTTGATGAGCCGACTAACCATCTGGATAATGAAACGATTGAATGGATGGAAAGCTTCCTAACTCAATATAAGGGGTCTCTCTTAGTTGTGACACACGATCGTTATTTCTTAAATCGTGTAACAAATCGTATTTACGAATTGGATAAAGGTAATCTATATATTTACGACGGAAACTATGAAGTCTTTTTAGAAAAGAAGGCAGAGCGGGAAGAACTAGAAAGAGCGAATGAACAAAAACGACAAAACACGCTTCGCAGGGAGCTTGAGTGGTTGCGACGGGGGCCGAAAGCGCGTGGTACAAAGCAAAAAGCTAGGAAAGATCGCGCAGAAGCACTTCGTGATCAAAAAGTAGAGCGAGCGGGTGGAGAAGTTGATATCGCCATTGGTTCAACCAGGTTAGGGAATGATGTGTTTGAGCTTGAAGGTGTTAATAAATCTTATGAAGGCCGCACCGTTGTCGATGATTTTAGTTACCTGGTGGTCCCAGGAGAGCGTCTTGGTATTATTGGGCCAAACGGAAGCGGGAAGACGACATTACTGAATATGATTGCAGGAAAGGTCGAGCCAGATACTGGCGTGATCTCTACGGGGCAAACCGTCAAAGTCGGTTACTACACACAGGATCACCAAGAAATGGACGAATCTCTACGCGTAGTCGAGTACATTAAAGAAGAGGCAGAAGTCGTTCAAACCATTGAGGGCGATACGATTACGGCTGAACAGATGCTTGAGCGTTTCATGTTCCCTCGCTATATGCAGTGGACATATATCTCTAAGCTCTCAGGTGGAGAGCGACGTCGTTTGTATCTCTTGCGCGTTTTAATGCAAGAACCAAACGTCTTACTGCTGGATGAGCCAACAAATGATCTTGATACTCAAACGTTAACCATACTTGAGGAATACCTTGATTCGTTCCCTGGAGTAGTCATCACAGTCTCCCACGATCGCTACTTCCTTGATCGAGTGGTCGATCATTTAATTGCCTTCGAAGATACGCGTATCCGAAGATTTCAAGGGAACTACACAGAATATCTCGAGATTCGTAAACAAGAAGAAGGCGAAGCATTAGCGGCGGAACGTCAAAAGGCAAAAGAGGAAAAGAAAGCCTCTCCTCATCAGCGCCAAAAACGCCGCAAGCTTTCCTACCATGAACAGCAAGAATGGAATACCATTGAGGACCGAATTGAACAATTAGAACT
The DNA here is from genome assembly GCF_014642405.1 of Pontibacillus salipaludis. Classification (GTDB taxonomy): domain Bacteria; phylum Bacillota; class Bacilli; order Bacillales; family BH030062; genus Pontibacillus; species Pontibacillus salipaludis. The sequence continues at coordinate 170,601 of NZ_BMIN01000002.1, read as the reverse complement.
TCGCTATGAAGAAGTCCAAAATGAAATTACCGAAACAGGTAGTGACGCGGTTCGTGCTCAAGAATTGATGAATGAAATGCAACAGTTAGAAGAGCAAATTGAGCAAGCAATGGAGCGTTGGGAAGAGTTATCGACAATTATTGAAGAATCGAAGCAATAAAGATAAAAAGCATGGATTTTCGTTATCGAAAATCCATGCTTTTTTAGTGTTTGTTTAGATTGGTCGGCGAGTAGTGAATGGCCAATCTCTTACCTTTTTCACTGATAGGGTGTCTAAAAGGTAAGAGAAACGGCGGATCTGTAACCTTTTTATATGAATGAACTTTAAAAAGGTAAGAGAATGCTTGTATCTCTGACTTTTTATTAGTAGAAAAACCTAGAAAGGTCACAGATACTGGGTTGCAGTTTGGTCCTCTGCGCAACCATCTTGCGCTTTTCTAGATCTAGCTCCGGCGGGGAGAGGCTAGCGAGATAAGTAAACTACCTGCAGTGGCTAATCGCCACTTCCGGCATTTTACTTATCCGTACGCCTCTGACCACCCCGCCTGCGCTTTTCTTCGATCTAGCTCCGGCGGGGAGGGCCTAGCGAGATAAGCAATCTACTTCCAGTTTGCTAGGCAGACTTGCAGCAGCTTGCTTATCCGTACGCCCCTGGGCGAGCCCCCTGCGCTTTTCTTATAACACCCACCGATCCTTCATAAAGAGCACTCTCGCTATAGCGAATAGGATCAGGATATAGATAGCGGTGCTTCCTAGGGTTAGGGCGATGTTTGTGATGTCGATGATGCCGTATAGGAGTTGTTTTAAAATCGCGTATAGGTTCATGAATGGCAAGATGAAGTCTATGAACGTAAATTCTTTTACTCCCATGCTTGTGATGAAGAACATCGGTGCGATGGTTAATAGTGAAACTGGTGTGCTGTAGCTTTGGGATTCTTTAATGGATTTGGCAATAATACTTATAAGCATGAGAAGAGCTGCGATAAATAGTGCGAATAGAAGGGTCATAGCTAATGTGATGATGATTACGATTGACATACCTTCATTAATGGAGAAGGCTGCCTTCATCTTCTCTGTGAAGAAAAGCGTTTCAATCACAATGAGCACGACGGCAAGAATGCCCGTCATGGCCCCGAATGTTGAGATGGTTAGCCATTTAGAGATCAGAATTTTATTTCGGTCGACAGGAGTCATAAGTAAAGACTCCATTGTCTTTCTCTCTTTTTCCCCTGCGAATAAGTCCATCGCAGCTGAAGTGGAGCCTGATGCAATGGCAATGGAGAAGACCATGGGGAGGAGCATAGAGATTAAAGCTAATGAATCTCCATTTTCATCATTATAGCTAGGTTCTACGCGCTCTACGGTGAAAGCTTCTAATATAGATTCTTCGACGTTTTTTTCTTCTAACCTGGAACTTACAATTCCCTGTTCCACTTGAGCGAATTTAGATTCAATCATGTTCATGACATACGAGGCGTTTTGGCTCATGGAGTCTCCGTATAAGGTGACTCCAGCCATCCCTTCTTCTCCAAGGGATTCAAAAAATCCATCCTCAGCTAAAAGAGCCACACTTGCTTCGCCTTCATCAACCACTTCTTTTGGTCGAGCGAAAACCTCCATTTCCAAATTGGGCATATCACTAAAGAATAACTGGCCTTCTTCACTTAATTCATTTGGAATGGCTACTGTATAGGTTTCTTCTTTATCATCGCTCATTAAGCTTTCGTAAAAGAATACAAGTCCACTTAGTAAAATAAGAGGAAGGAACACAACCATCAGGAGCGTACGTCGATCTCGAAACACATCTTTCATCTCTTTTACATACATGTTCCAGATCATGCCGTTTCACCTCGCGCTAGTTTAGACATGAAAATAAAATTCAGGTCTTGCGTATCTTCCTCATGATATAAGGCTTCAAGTTTTCCTTGATAAACGAGCTGTCCTTTATGAATCATGGCCACTGAATCACACAACGCTTGAACTTCTTCCATGATATGACTTGAGAACAGAATCGTTTTTCCTTGTTGTTTGAGTTGAAGGATCATTTGTCGAAAAACATTAGAAGACGTAATATCAAGGCCAGTCGTAGGTTCATCAAGAAGAATGATATCTGGATTGTGTATGATGGTCCTCGATATGGCAACTTTTTGTCGCATCCCTTTTGAAAACTCTCCTACTCTTCTATCAAGATATTCTCGCATTCCGAACTTCACAGCTAGCTCTTCTATGGCAACTTTTGTTTCATGCTTAGATAATCCATACAAGTTAGCGAAGTATGTGAGATTCTCACGTGCTGTCAGTCTGTCATAAAGACCTGTCTCACCCCCGAACAAAACTCCAATTTTTCGTTTAACTTGATTAGGTTCTTTTGTTGTTGAAAATCCATTTACCGTAATCGTCCCACTAGTAGGGGTGATTAACGTAGCGATACAGCGTAATAATGTTGTTTTACCTGCTCCGTTCTCACCTAATAATCCCACCACTTTGCCGGCTGGTACTGTAAAAGAGACATGGTTTAAGGCGGTGACGTTCGTCTTCTTTGTCGAAAACTTTTTCGTTACATCGTTCATTTCAATCATAATCGTCCTCCTCGTCATTAATCGTTATACTTATCATAAAAGATAGAGAGGACCATTTCTGTCATTATGTCGTGAAAGTGCCGTTTTCAGTCGTGAAACGTTCTATATGGTATGGGAAGATGTTACAATTAAGTTGTTATTTTCTTAAAGGAGAACATCCACATGATACGTATTGGCATAGTAGATGATCGGGCGATCGATTTAGAAAAAATACATAGCATTGTTGAACAAGTGGACGGCACGGAAATCGTATTCTCTGTTACATCGGCTGAAGAAGCGTATCGCCAGGTAAAGCAAGAAACGATTGATTTGCTGATAGCGGATATAGAGATGCCGGAATTATCTGGGTACGAGCTTGCAGACTTAATTCATACACACGCTCTTGATATTGATGTGATCTTCGTTACGGCTAATAGTGTGTACGCCGTGCATGCCTTTGAGTTGAACGTTCATGACTACATCATGAAGCCGTATAGGAAGGATCGGTTGGTGCAGTCGTTAGAACGTTATATACAGAAGACACGCTCTACAGAAATGAAAGGCCGTCTTTTTATTAAGCAAAAGTCTGAGATTCATATCTTACCGAAAAAGGAAATCATTTTTATAGAACGGACAGGTCGCTCTTCCACGATTTATACGAAGGGGCAAGCTGTTCAAACCTACCAAACGCTAGGAGATCTAGAAGGGGAACTAAGAGAAAGGGATTTTATTCGTTCTCATCGATCTTTTATCATCAATATTCATTTCGTGACCAACTTTTCGTTGTATGCCAAGAATTCGTATACGGTTTCGTTTGATGGAACTGATGAAAAGGCAATGATTACGAAGGACCAATTAGACTATATACAAAACTATTATTTTTAGGTGTGAAATACGTGAAGATATCTATAAACAGCCTGGTTGCTATTTGTCTAGGAATGGTTCATATGACTGTATCCTTTCAACTGTTACATGTCCTATGGATTCTCCCTCTTATTTTAGTGACGGCTATTCTACTAGTCTTGTACCAAAAGCCCCGCTCGTTCCGTGCTTATGTAGAGAAGGAAGAACCTGGAGGAGTATGGGGACTCACCCTGCTTTCTTTCATCCTCCTACTCTCATATCGTTTGTCTTTGTCATGGTTTGAGGTTTTAGGAGTGTTAGCAAGTGTGTCACTTATAGAGTACTGTCGTTTTTCTTGGAAGAAGAGTCACCTAGAGTGGCATGAAAAGCTAAGAACCAAGCATACAACAGTGGAGCAGACCAATCAGGTACTCCTTGATTTGCGACGTGAGCGTCATGATTACTTGAAGCATATTACAAGCTTACAGTATATGTTAGAACAAGGAGAGTATAAGGAAGCAACTCAATATATGGGGAAACTGGTTGGGGAATTTGAAAGGTTCAGTGCATCACTATCTGGTGAGAAGAGCGCGATCGCAGGTTTGTTGCACTGGCATAGTCGTGAGGCTGAGAAAGCTAATATTGAACTCACATACGAATTTGAAGTCCCTGTTTCCACACTTCCAATGCCGCAAGAAGAAATCGTTGTGCTTCTAGGTAACGCTTTATCAAATGCGTTAGAGGCAGCGGAACATTACAAAGACGAAGAGGGAGAAACAGGACATGTAACGGTTAAATTACAAAAGAAAAGTGCTTTTTATATATTGATTATACGTAATGACACACCACCTGTGCCAGATACTATATTAGATCGACTCTATAAGGTTCCGGCTACAACCACAAAAGCTGGAGAACGTGGGTTTGGCGCTACTTCTATACAATCGATTGTTCAAAAAAGGCAAGGGCATCTAGATTTCACTTATAAACAGAAGCACTATACTCTTAAAATAAAATGGCCAGCGATCCAAATAGAATAAAAGGGAATAGTAGAATTGACAGCGTTTTCATAAATCGATTAGGCTTATTATAATGAAAAAAGGAGATGGTTACATGGACACCTCAAAAGAATATGCCAAAAGCTTAGATCACCAAGATCCGTTATCACATTTTCGCGATGAATTTTACATACAAGAAGGCACACTGTACATGGACGGGAATTCTCTTGGTCTATTATCTAGACGTGCTGAACAGTCTGTCCTTCAAATACTAGATTCTTGGAAGCAACTAGGCATTGATGGCTGGACACAAGGAGAACACCCCTGGTACTACCTCTCTGAACAACTTGGTGAACAATCAGCAAGTTTGGTTGGAGGAAAGAAGGAAGAGGTCATTGTGACGGGTTCTACGACCGTCAACTTGCATCAACTTGTTGCTACCTTTTATAAACCAGAAAACGGTCGAACTAAAATACTAGCAGACCAATTGAATTTCCCTTCCGATATTTATGCACTGAAGAGTCAGCTTGAACTAAAAGGATATGACCCTGACGAACACCTCGTTCAAGTGAAAAGCCGTGACGGACGGGAAATAAAAGAAGACGATGTCATTGATGCAATGACAGAGGATATTGCGCTTATCGTTTTGCCAACCGTCCTTTATAGAAGCGGACAGCTCCTTGACATTAAGCGTTTAACAGATGAAGCGCATAAGAGGGGGATTTTAATTGGTTTTGATGGATGTCATTCTGTAGGGGTTGTTCCCCATCAATTCAACGACTGGGGTGTGGATTTCGCTTATTGGTGCCATTACAAATATGTAAACAGTGGGCCAGGCGGGGTGGGCGGCTTATTCGTACATGAGCGGCATCTCCATGAAACGCCTGGATTAAGTGGTTGGTTTGGATCTGATAAAGATAAGCAATTCGATATGGATCATACCTTTCAGCCTGCTCAGACAGCTGGGGCTTATCAAATCGGAACGCCACATTTATTAAGCGTTGCTCCTCTCATTGGTTCCCTTGAGTTGTTTAACGAAGCGGGTATTGAAGCGATTCGCCGTAAGTCTTTAAAGTCTACTCAGTACATGATGGATTTATTAAGCAATGAACTACAAGGATATGGTTTTACAATCGGAAACCCTCTAGAAGATGCTAGACGTGGCGGGCATGTTTGTCTCGAACACAAAGAAGCTGCGCGCATTTGTAAGGCTTTAAAAGATAAGGGGGTTATACCTGACTTTCGTTCCCCAAATGTTATTCGCTTAGCGCCAATCGCATTTTATACCTCCTATGTAGAAGTATGGGAAACCATGCAAGTGTTAAAAAATATTATGGAACAAAAGCTTTATGAGCAGTACGAGAATAAACGAGGTGTCATCGCTTAACAGACATTATGATCTTTCTATGTTGAGAAAGGGGATAGATGTATGAGTAACTCAAAAGGGAAAGTGGTAACGGATTACGAGAAATACATTCGCACAGAGGAATTATTAAACCTTCAAAAAACAGAAGATGATTTGGCTTGTCAGGACGAATTAACTTTTCAAATGATTCACCAAATCGCAGAACTTCATTTTAAATTGATGATTCAATATATACATGAAGCAGATGCTCAAATGAAACATCAGAAGATTGAAGAAGCCACCGCCCAGCTAAGAAGAGTAAATATGCACCTTGATCATTTACCGAATGTTTTTGACATGGTAAAAGTCATCAGTCCAAAAGATTATCATACCATTCGTTTAGCGTTAGGTCAGGGAAGTGGCCAGGATTCCCCAGGCTTTAATGAAGTGCTTCGTTTAGGTCCAACACTTTGGGAACCTTGTGAGCAGTTGTTAAAGACGAGAGGGCTTTCCCCGCTTGATGTTCATAAAGACCCAGATGCACACAAGGCTTTATTCGATCTCTTACAGGCACTGATCCGATTTGATGAGAACTTTCAATCCTTTAGGCATTCTCACATTCAACTTGTACGCCGCATGATCGGGTTAAACACCCAAAGCTTAAAAGGAATTCCTGCTCAAGCCTTGGAGCGGGGAGTTAAATATGAATTCTATCCAAAATTGTGGCAGACGATTTCTGATCTTACAGACTGGACGGGATCGAGTTATGATACGAAACCGCTTGAGTAACATCCGCTTCTAATAATAATTAAATGAATAGCTGAAGGACTGCGCTTAGAGTTACATGCTCTAAGCGTTTTTGGGTTAGAAAAGCTTTTACTACGTTAATCTTCTTAGGTGATTGGAAGCGTTTTATTGATAAAAAGGAGTGTGAACATGAGTCCGTCAGGGAACGTTCTCATATAAGTTATCTTCTTTACTTTTAAACACCTAAACATAGAACGAAATATTGTTGGTATACTATGAATGGAGATCTAGAGGAGGCAGTGGATATGGATAAAAAACCTTGTATTGAATCATTAGTAGTTAAAAATTCTCACGTATTACCTACAGACACGAATAATCACGGAACGCTGTTTGGTGGTCAGTTAATGGCTTACATCGATGACGTGGCTGCAATCGCAGCTACCCGTCATGCTCGATGTAACGTCGTGACCGCTTCCACCGATTCAGTTGATTTCTTATACCCTGTTAACGCAGGCGACGCCATTTGTTTAGAAGCATTTGTGACATGGACGAAAAACACATCTATGGAAGTGTTCGTAAAAGCCGTGAAAGAAGAGCTATTATCAGGTGAGCGAAGAGTGTGTGCGACGTCATTCTTAACAATGGTCGCTGTTGATGAGGATAATAATCCTTCTAAAGTACCTCAGGTTTACCCAGAAACGGAACAAGAGAAGTGGTTACACGATGGTGCAGCAGATCGCGCTACACAGCGTAAAGCACGTCGCGGTGTATCAAAAGAATTTGCAAATAAATTCGGCACAGACTTCCCTTGGGACCGCAGATAAATAAGACAATTGCGCTTAGAGTTCATCAACTCTAAGCGCTTTTATGTGTATGGGACCGTTACGTTTATGAGTGCTTGGGGTGGCTGGGGAACGACTCGCTTTCCGCGGGCGGCCCCACACGATGTGGGGTCGTTCGACGTTGTCACAGGACGTGACGGTTTTAGTCGAACTTCCCCTTTCTTTTTAGAGCCTCCTCCCTCACTGCGTTCAGTCCGGGGTCTCGTCGACCTCTTTCTCCCGCAGGAGTCTCCCCGTTCCCCAGCCACCCCTGGCTATAATTTTATGAACGTCCCCACATCTTAAGGGCGTGAGAGGTGCAATATTCCCACATATGGCATGTTTCCGTTACGCCTTATATGGCAAAGGTGGTTCGGGAAATTGCGAGACTCCTGCGGCAGTAGGAGCTTAGGGGAGACCCCGGAAAGCGCGTAGCGATTGAGGAGGCTCCCCAGCTCGCCGCGGAAAGCGAGTGATTTCCCGAACCACCTTAATCTCTAACAACGCATACGGAAACATTCTCTCTACATCGCGTCTCATATTTCCGCTCCTAAAGTAGTGGAGACTTTTTTTAAAGATGAAGAATTGTTAGAATAATCGGAGTATCTATAACAAACTAATTGCAGCTATCGCAGAAAAAAGGGGAAGGTTTAATGAGTAAACAAATGAACTACGTATGGTATGCCAGTTTCGGCTCGAATCTATTTGAAGATCGTTTTCGTTGTTATATTGAAGGGGGCCAGCCTCCTGGTTCGAATAGAAGAGAGGTAGGGAGTCGAGATTGTACACTTCCGATTAAGAATAGTCCGGTCAGTTTACCGTATAAGCTTTATTTCTCAGGATGGTCGGATCGCTGGGATGGAGCAGGCGCGTTTATTGATACAGTTAAAGATGAACAAGCTGAGACATGGGGCAGAATGTACTTGATTACTGAGGAGCAGTTCGAGGACGTTGTTCGTCAGGAAAATGGTGTTGAAGATATGACGGTAGATATTGAAGAAGTGAAGAAGGAAGGTTCTCTTGTTATTGATGAAGGGTCATACTACGGAAATCTTCTCTATGCAGGTGATGAAGAAGGGTATCCGATCTTCACTTTTACGAACCCAAAACCATTAAGCGAGATGACGATAACAAGACCATCAACACCTTACCTGGCCATGTTAATTCGTGGATTTATGGAAGCCTATACTCAGGATGTGGAGCGTATTACAAACTATTTATACGAAAAACCAGGCGTTCCAGAGAACTATTCTAGAAAAGAAATTCACAATTTCGTCCAAGAAGTAGCAGAACAAGCATAGCCCAATACTCACTCCGGTTCTCCAGTAGAATCGGAGTTTTTAAATTACTAAAAAAGCCTAGGAATGAATCCTAGGCTTTTTCGTTGAAACGTTTACGAATACTGATGAGTTTCCTCCTGCAGAGCTTCAAGGAAAAGCACTCCGTATTGCTCGTACTTCTTCTCACCCACACCTTTAACCTGTAACATCTCACTCTTTGTTTGAGGTTTTGCTTGGCAAAGTTCTTTCAACGTAGCATCAGAAAAGACAACATATGGAGGGATTTTGTGTTCCTCCGCGAGTCGTTTCCTTAACATACGCAAGTTTTCAAATAGATCCTCGTTCACATCTATTTCTTGATGGGCTTTTGATGCGCTTTCGATAATCATTTGAACGGTTTTTTCCCCTTTAAGAATAGCTAATGATTCTTGAGTCAGTCGAAGAAGGGGGAACTTTCCATCTTCAACAGCAAGATATCCTTCTGCCACAAGGAATTGAATCATCTGCGTGATATCCTTCTCTTTTAAATCAGAGAGGAGGCCATAAGTCGACAGCTTATGAAACCGGGTTTCCATCACTTTTTGACTTTTAGACCCTTTTACTACTTTAGCCACCATTCCTGACCCATAGCGCTCATGCATTCGTTTCACACAAGATAAGATAATTTGTGATTCTCTTGTAATGTCTCTTATTTCTCCTGTGTGTAAGCAATTGCTACACATTCCGCATGGTTCATGACGGAAGGGGTCTTTAAAATACGTCAGCATGTATTCCTGAAGACATTTGTCTGTGTGGCAGTAATTCACCATTTGTTGGAGCTTTTGGTATTCCTCTGTTTTCTTTTCTTCCTCCATTAACGATTGCTCAATGAGGAACTTCTGGAGCTGAATATCCCGAGCGGAGAAGAGCAAGATACAGTCACTGCGTTCTCCATCACGACCGGCACGACCTGCTTCCTGGTAGTACGATTCGATATTCATGGGGAGGGCGTAGTGGATAACGTAACGGACGTTTGATTTATCAATCCCCATTCCAAAAGCGTTCGTAGCCACCATGACGGTTACTTCATCTTTGATGAATTGATTTTGAGCGGATTTTCGCTCTTGTTCAGATAAACCGGCGTGATATTTGGCAACTTTCACACCTTCTCGACTGAGCCATTGGTGAAGACGATCGATATCTTTCCTTGTAGCTGCGTAGATAATTCCCGATTCTTTAGGACGGGTTTTAATATAATCTTGAATGAAATCGTGTTTCTCTTTCCCTTTTACAATTTGAAAATTTAAGTTGTCCCTTGAAAATCCTGTATTTACAACATGTTCGTTTTCAATAGAAAGAAGCTGCTGAATGTCTTTTGTTACTTCTTCAGTTGCTGTAGCGGTGAGTCCCATTACAACAGGCAGGTTCCCAAGCTTTTGGATCTGTCCGACCACTGAGCGGTAACTTGGTCTGAAGTCATGCCCCCACTGTGAGATACAGTGCGCTTCATCAAAGGCGATGAGGGATAACTTTGTGCGACGCAGAGAGCTGATAAACCCTTCAGAATCAAATCGCTCTGGTGCTACATAAACAAACTGATATCGACCTCGCTGTACGTCAAACATTCTCTGGGATTGCTCTTCATACGAGAGAGAACTGTTAATGTAAGTAGATGCTATACCATGAGAGTTTAAGGAATCGACTTGGTCTTTCATTAGAGATATAAGAGGGGAGATAATAACAGCGGTTCCGTCCAGAAGAAGGCCGGGAATTTGATAACAAAGCGACTTTCCACCGCCTGTAGGCATAATGCCAAGAGCGTTCTTTCTCTCTAATGCATGCCCGATTAATGGCTCCTGTCCAAAACGAAATGATGAGAAGCCGAAGTACTGTTCTAAAACGCGATGTGCGTTTTTCATCATAAGACAACCGTCCTTTATAGGTGTACTAAACGAATGCGAAATAATCTTGTACCATCTTACCATGAGAAAGAAGCTGCGGAAATAGATGAAAGTAGGGTAGGGAGCAGCATTAAGAAGAAAAAGGAAATGTACCATAAATTTACGTAAAAAAATGGGATATGAGGAGATTCCGTTTTGAGCTGTATGGTGACGGGGAGAGAAAGATGAATCGTCAATTCGTGTATAGGAGGGGAATGCCTTGCAAATACTATTCTTCAGAATGAACTGAGTTTCCTCCTTTACATGACCTATTTATGTATGAGATAGTATGTCATTGTGTTTGCAAGGTAAAAAAATTCAAAGGAGAAGGTACCCTAAATGAGTAAACAAGAGGAAAAAACCTCAAAAATAGACTGGCCCGTCTTTGGGATTAGTGGCGGACTACTAGTCGCATTCGTTATAGCCGGAATTATTAATCTGGATTTTGTGAAAACATTTGTAAACGAAGGGTTTGCCTGGTCTGTTAAGTACTTCGGTGCTTTCTGGCAAGTCTTAATGTTATTGAACTTTATTGTTGCACTTTATGTAGCATTTTCTAAATATGGTCAAGTAAAGCTAGGAAATATGGAGAAGCCTGAAATGAATACATTTAAGTGGCTATCCATAATTATGGCTACTTTATTAGCTGGTGGGGGCGTATTCTGGGCCGCTGCTGAACCTATGTATCACTTTATGACAGTACCACCAATTAACAGTGGCATTGAAGCGATGACACCTGAAGCGATTATGCCAGCATTGGCTCAAAGCTTTATGCACTGGGGCTTCCTAGCATGGGCGATCCTAGGTACATTAAGTGCCATTGTAATGATGTATGGGTATTACCATAAAGGAATGCCAATGAAGCCAAGAACGCTTCTTTACCCGTTATTCGGCGAGAAACTTCGTACTAGCGTTGTGGGTACAATTATTGATGCTGCAGCTATTATTGCCGTGGCAGCGGGAACAATCGGCCCAATCGGTTTCCTAGGTCTTCAAGCAAGCTATGGTCTTGAAGCACTATTCGGTATTCCCGATACGTACACAACACAACTTGCCATTATTATTGGTCTAGTCGTTGTTGCAACGATCTCAGCGATTACTGGAATCCATAAAGGGATCCAAGCGCTTAGTAGCTTTAACGTTCGTTTAGCTATTGGACTTATTTTATTCGTAGTTATCTTTGGTCCTGGTGGATTTATCATCGATAAATTTATTTCGTCCTTCGGTTTCTACGCAGAGAACTTTATTACGATGAGTACCTTCCGAGCAGATACTGGTTGGTTAGGTAGCTGGACAGTCTTCTTCTGGGGTTGGTTTATCGGGTATGCGCCAATGATGGCGATTCTTGTAAGCCGTATCTCAAGAGGTCGTACAATCCGTGAGATCATCCTAGCTGTTGGTGTGATTGCACCACTAGTAACAACGTTCTGGTTCACAGTTGTCGGAGGCGCTGGAATCTTTTACGAAATGGATGTAGCAGGATCGGTTTCAGAACAGTTAACTGAAGGCGGAATGCCAGCTGCGATGATTGCTATTACAGAACAGCTACCGCTTGCAAGCATTATCTCTCCGTTATTCTTATTACTAACTATTATCTTCGTTATTACAACTGGAGATTCAATGTCATATACAATCGCAATGGCCGTTTCCGGTGAAGGAGATCCGAAAGTTTCCCTACGCGTATTCTGGTCTATCCTAATGGGTGCGATTGCTGCGATCCTACTCTTCATTGGTGGCGGTGGAGATGGTGGTATTAACGCACTACAATCATTCATTGTAGTAACAGCCGTACCTGTATCCATCTTCCTCTTCCCGATCATTTGGTTAGCACCTAAGGTATCGAAAGAACTATATCAAGATGAAAAACTTCGCTAAGTTTTGAGAAAGATCGCCTTCGGGCGATCTTTTTTTATGAGGTAATGGTGTTTGAGTTGGGGGATCAAGTTTTGGGAGAGCGGCTGGTGACGTGGAGAACCGGCTCAAGTTCTGGGGGAGCGGCTGAAGATGTGGAGAACCGGCTCAAGTTCTGGGGGAATGGCTCAAGTTAAGTCAACAACGGCTCAAAAATTCTTCAGAACGGCTCAAGTACAAAAAATAACGACTCAAGATGAGCCAAGCCAGCTTAAGTCAAGTCATATTGGCTCAAATACGGAGGTAATGGCTCAAGTTAACCGAAAACCGGCTCAAGCCATTGCTCTCGATTACCCTCAATACAAGAGGATCTCGGGGAGTGGCACAAGCATAACCGTTCAATATTCTCTTTCATGCGTACATCCGTGAATATCCGGGTACAGTAAATAAGATATTCTTGAAAGGAGCATCACTTATCATGAAAGCAGTTGTTATTGAACAATACGGTGGAAAAGAACAGTTAAATGAAATAGAGGTGCCTACACCTGAAATAAATCAAGAACAAGTTTTAATTGAGATCCATTCAACTTCTATTAATCCAATTGATTGGAAAGTTCGTGAAGGATATTTAAAAGAAATGTTGGATTGGAATTTCCCGATTATCTTGGGCTGGGATGTATCCGGTACAATTAAAGAAGTTGGTGACCAAGTTGAAGGTTATCAAGTTGGTGATCGTGTATTTGCACGACCGGCTACCACGCCAAATGGTACTTATGCAGAATATGTTGCTGTTGAACAAGATCTGTTAGCGCATATGCCTGAGCGTCTTAGCTTTGAGGATGCTGCTGCAGTTCCTTTAGCAGGTTTAACAGCATGGCAGTGTTTGTTTGATGCAGCCAACGTCGAAGAAGGAGACAAGGTTCTTATTCATGCCGGTTCAGGCGGTGTAGGAAGCTATGCTATACAACTTGCTAAGTGGGCAGGTGCTTATGTCGCCACCACCGCAAGTGGAAAAAATGGAGAATTAGTGAAAGCTTTAGGCGCTGATCACTTCATTAATTATAAGGAAGAAAACTTCTACGACGTCCTGGATGAATTTGATGTCGTGCTTGATACCCTTGGAGGAGACATTCAAGAACAAAGTTATCAAGTTTTACGAAAAGGTGGTAAACTAGTCTCCATTACAGATGTGCCGGATGAAGATCAGGCAAAAGAGTATGGAGTTGAAGCAGAGCACGTCTTTTTAAATCCTAAAGGAGAGCAACTTCAACAAATTGCTCACTTGATTTCTGAAGGGAAAGTAAAATCTATTGTCGGTCATAAATTCCCATTTAGTGAACAAGGGTTAAAGGATGCACATGAATTAAGTGAAACCCACCATGCTCAAGGCAAAATTGTGATACAGATGAAGCCTTCTGCTTGTTAAATTGTAAAAGAAGTATCCCCGTTTCCATTTGAACAAGATTGTTTCAGATGGAAACGGGGTTTTTTATGTAATCTTATCTAATTTTGACCTCGAAACCTGCCCCTTAAGCCTATCATAATTTCTTGATCTCATTCCGGTTCAGTCCAGTCTATACGTTGCTAAACGGGCACTTATGCTTTTGTTCATCTAGCTCCAGTGCCCAGCAACTAGTAGACTTCCCTCACCTCCAGTCGATCAGTCAACATCGATTCGCAAGCTCTTCGTGTTTCTTTGATCTCACTCCGGTTCAGTCCAGTCTATACGTTGCTAAATGGGCACTTATGCTATTGTTCCATTTTTGTCATAATAATTTTACAAACCAAATCATTTACAGATGAACGTTGCGCGTATAGAATATTTTTATATCTGTGTTTTTTGAATCGTCCGTATGAAAGAATGGGAAAGATAACGAAATCTATATATGTACTTCAACAAGATCATAAAGGAGCGAACTTATGTTTCACTCGATATTATTTGACTTTATGCTAATAGGCGCCCTTGGCGTCGGTTCACAGTGGTTAGGTTGGAGGTTCCGAATTCCTGCTATTGTGGTTATGTCTATCGTTGGACTGTTAGTAGGCCCGATATTTGGAGTGCTTCAGCCAGCAGATGACTTTGGTGAATTATTTAAGCCAATTGTTTCAATAGCAGTTGCAATCATTTTGTTTGAGGGCAGCTTAGGCCTTGATTTCCGAGAGGTGAAAGGTCTCCAGAGGCCTGTTTTTCGAATTGTAACGATTGGAGCTTTCTTGGCTTGGTTGTTAGGTTCATTAGCAGCTCACTATGTTGCAGGTCTTTCTTGGGCTGTAGCATTTGTTATTGGTGGCCTATTTATCGTGACGGGGCCAACGGTAATCTTGCCACTTCTGAGGCAAGCAAAATTAAAGCCTCGTCCAGCGGCTATTCTGAAATGGGAAGGAATTATTGTAGATCCATTTGGAGCTTTGCTCGCTGTATTTGCCTTTGAAATTATTGATTTTCTTATGGCGGATGACGTAACCGGAAATGCGTTACTCATGTTCTTCGCAGCCTCCGCATTTGCTGGTGTTATTGGTTATGTGCTCGGAAAAGGATTAGGGTGGATGTTTGAACATGGACACGTGCCTGAGTTTCTGAAGTCCCCAGTGATGTTCACTGTCGTCATCTTTTGTTTTACGATAGCAGATGAAATAGCTCACGAAACAGGTTTATTAGCTGTAACGGCTATGGGGATGACACTAGCTAATATGCACATATCCTCAATAGAAGATATGAGGAACTTCAAGGAGAACATTTCCGTTCTTCTCGTATCGGCTATATTTGTCATGTTAACAGCCTCACTAACAGTTGAAACGTTAATGGAAATCTTCAATATTCAAATTATTGCATTCGTTCTACTAATGTTATTTGTAGTTCGACCGATATCGATCTGGCTTTCAACGATTGGAACGGATCTTTCATTTGGTGAACGCGCTCTTGTTGGGTGGATTGCACCAAGAGGAATTGTCGCTCTAACTGTGGCAGGCTACTTCGCAAACGTTCTTTTAGAAGCTGGATTTGAGGATGCTCAAATCCTGACATCTCTAACGTTCGCTTTAGTATTTGCGACCGTTTGTGCCCATGGTTTCTCTATAGGATGGCTAGCGAAGAAACTAGACTTATCTATAGATGGACAGCCTGGAGTGCTTCTAGTAGGCGCCTCAAGCTTCACAACTGGACTTGCGAAATCTCTTCAAGACCTGAAAGTGCCTGTCTTAATTACAGACTCTTCATGGCATCGTCTCGTTACGGCAAGAAAAGAGGGCATTCCGTTTATGAAAGAAGAAATTCTTTCAGAGCAAACCGAGTACCATCTTGATATGACGCCATATGAATATATGGTTGCCGCGTCAGAACTTGATTCTTATAACGCACTTGTATGTAATACATTTGTACCTGAGATTGGACGCAGTAACTTATTCCAATTAACACTTCATAATAGTCGTGGAGACGACCTTGAGGATATGGGGAACACCATTGGAGGCCGTTTGCTCTTTAACCAAAGAGCAACCTGGGAGCGTCTTAATGAAAAGATTGATGGTGGCTTCGTGTTTAGAAAAACAAATATTACGGAGCAATACACCTATGCTAAATATTTAGAAGAACGACATCCTGAGACATTGCTTCTCTATATTCTGAAGCCTTCTGGCAAGATTGTTTTCTATACTCACAAGTCTCAGCCTAAAGGCGAGAATGGAGATGTTTTAGTGAGTCTTATGCCACCTAGCAAAGAATTTAAGAGGATCCAGAGTAAGTTAAATGAACAACAAACTGAAAATGAGGCTAAAAAGTAAATCTGTCTTTAGTCATAATGAAGCGAAGAGCATGGAATGATGAATCTATTCCATGCTCTTTTTTTACTCCCATCTTTCCTCTTGTATCAAGATTATGGACAACGAACTCGTTATAGAAAAATGGTATTAGATAAGCCCATATCTACATATGATAAATGGATGTAGAAAGGATGAGGAGGAGAGGCTATGCAGGATCTTGATTTTCATTCAAGGCAGGCTATTATATTTGAACAGCTGGCAAGACAATATCAACATCTGGATCAGCCGCTATTTGATCACTTTTATAAGCTGCTTCAGTACCATAGACAACAAATATGGGCACTCACAAACACAGATATAGATCATGAACAATAAAAAAGAGCCTCAACTCCAGTAGCGGAATTGAGGCTCTTCCTTTTTAAGAAGAAGCTTTATAGCTTGCGTCTTTTATAGTTACGTTACGTTTTTTTTTAGCAAAGACCGTGTAGATCTCGATAACTCCTCCAATAAGGGCACCTACAATAGCTGGCACAACCCAACCTAGACCTTCAGAGAAGAGAGGTAGGAAGTCGAGAGCGTTTGTAAAGGCTTGAACTTGATCTGCCCCTAGGAAGGCCTTAAGTCCATCATAAATGGCGATCACACTTGTTAGGATCAGTGCTCCACGGTAAACATGTTTCGATCCATTAAATAGTCTGTGGAAGAACGATAGCGCGATTAATACGATTGCTAACGGATAAATGAATACCAAAGCCGGCACAGAGTAGGCGATAATCTGGCTTAGCCCCATGTTCGTAAACCCAAAGCTAATTAATGTGAATACAATCGCTACGTGCGTGTACTTTACACTCTTAAATGTGTTAGAGAAGAACTGAGAGCAAGCAACAGTCAGACCGATACACGTTGTAAAACAAGCTAGAGCTACGATGGTACCTAATAACAAACCGCCGAATGAGCCAAATAGAATGTTAGCTCCATCCGCTAAGATTTCACCGCCGTTGCTATAGGAACCCATAGAAGCCATCTTAGCTCCCATCCAACCGATTGATCCATAAACGACAATTAAGCCAATGGCAGTAACACTGCCAGCTTTAATGGTTTGTTTAATCGTGGTCTTGCGATCGGTTACGCCGCGTTCTTTCAACGCAGTCACTACAATAATTCCAAAAGCAAGCCCAGCAATAGCATCCATAGTCAGGTATCCATTTAAGAACCCGCTAAAGAAAGGAGTCGAACTGTAATCTCCTGTTGGTTGTTGCATAGGAGCGTCAAACGTAAGGAAACTTGCAATACTTAAAGCGACCATAGCGATCAATAGAATCGGTGTTAACCATTGACCAATTCGGTCTACAATTTTAGAAGGATTCAAGCTAATCCAGAATACTAAAGCAAAGAAAATAACTGAGAATATCAGTAATGCAGAAGATCCTTGCCCTGCTGAGCCAACTACCGGCTTAATCCCAGTTTCGAATGCTACGTTAGCAGCACGAGGGATTGCGAAGAAAGGACCAATTGCTAAATAAATCAAAGAAGTAAACAGTAATCCAAACCATGGATGTACGCGACTTCCAAGAGCTTTTGCATCATCGTTTACAAATGCAATGGCTGTTACAGCTAATATCGGAAGGCCTACGCCTGTAATAATAAATCCTGCGATGGCGGACCAGTAAGAAGATCCGGCTTCTGTACCAAGCTGCGGGGGATAAATGAGATTCCCAGCACCAAAGAAAAGAGCAAAAAGCATAAAACCTATGGTTACGGTATCTTTTTTCGTCATATATGGTTCTCCTCTCATGTAGGTGTCGATTGTAATCTCGTTGAGACGTCCAACGAGTCAGAAAACCGTTACAGTTTCCATATGACAAAATTTTTCGAAAATTTAGACCAATACGTAGAAATAAGCAATTTGCTTAAGGTAACGGCAAAAACATTACAAAGTTTACTACATATGCGTTATGTGATGCAACCGTTAGAATGAAAGTTTCGACAAATTTTTATGAACTGTCACAACACTCTACAAAATCTGATGTTATCGTAACAACACCTCTATAAACCTGTCAATTTGAAATTGTTAAAAAATTTAGAAATAAAAGATAAAAAGTACAAAGAATGGAGATGTGTCTACGTTTGTTCACTTTCCCATTCCACATCTTTGTTCTTCTGATAATCTAAAAAGGTTAAAATCAATACAATGACAAAAGACGCACTAGAGATCTTAAAAAGGGTTGCTGTTTCAACATAATTTGAAATGACACCAAGAAGAAGGGCGCTTAAGCCGATTCCAAGATCAATTGTGGAATAGTACATGCCATTAGCGATGCCGCTTCGCTCTTGTGTGGTTTTAGAAATAACCCAGGCTTGAAAGGCGGGCATCATAGAACCAAACCCAGCTCCAAACAGGATACCTGCTGCAATAATATAATAGAAATTGTCTGCAAGGGCAATTGTCCACATACCAGCGAAGGCAAGGACAGAACAAGCCATAATGAGTAGCCAAGGTCCTTTACGATCAAACCATTTACCAGTAATGGGACGCATGATTGTAGCTAAAGCAGCATTAAAAAGGTAAAACAAATAGATCTGTTCGATCCCTTGCTCCTGACCAAATATAACAATAAACGTAACAATAGAGCCATAACCAAATGTGTTAAAGAACGAGATCATGGCTGGGTACCAGCTTCGTTTCTCAATCATCGAGCCCCAAAACGTAAAGCGTTCGTCTTTAAGCGTTTTGTTTTTAATATTGTCAGGGGTTTTAAACTTGGTTAGAGAAAATAAAACAAATGCAATCGTGCCTAAACTAACGGAAGTATAGATGAGTGCTGAAAATGAAAAATTTTGATAGAGATAAATACCAAGACTAGGAGCTATAATCATGCCGATTGTGACACTCAGTCCGAAATACCCCATGCCTTCTCCGATACGTTTCTTAGGTACTAAATCAACTGCGGCTGTTCCATTCGTCGTAGACGACCATCCCCATGCTAAGCCATGAATGAAACGGAAGGCCAAAAAGATCAGCACAGCTGTGGTGAAAGAATACAATAACGTAATGATTAGTAAGGAAACGGATCCAAAGAGAACGAGCCGTTTTCTAGATTGCGTCTGCAATAAATGGCCAATAAACGGTCTGCTAAGGATTGCACCAATGGAGAAGAGTGTAGTCACAAGACCTACTTGGAATTTTGAACCACCTAGCTCTTCCATATAAGGAGGTAAAGTAGGGATGAGCATTTGAAAACTCATAAAAGTAAACCAATTGGCTAGAATTAAAAAGATAAACGATGAGTTCCATAACTTCTCTGGCTGATTCGTCATTTAACCCCTTCTTTCCTCGGTCAGTAGTATGTGTAAAACATGTCTATTTTAACAAAGGTAACGGAAAAGAGCTCATAAAAAACCCTAACAACTTTCTAGAAGGTGTTAGGGCTTTTCCATAATCTCATACGTAATGTGTTTAAATCTCTCTACCATCAAAGGCTTCTTCATAAAAGTGACCAATAATCGTTTTTATAACCGCATAGAACGGGATTACGAATAATAGACCAAGAAACCCTGCGATGCTTCCGGCAGCTAATATTAACGTGATAATTGTAAGCGGGTGAATGCTAAGGGCTTTACCCATTACATTCGGCGAGATTAAATTCCCTTCGATTTGCTGAGCTACAACCATAATAATAATCACATACCAAATCATGAATGGATCTTGGAAAAAGGCAGCCAAAATTGCTGGAATGACTGCTAAATATGGGCCTGCAAAAGGAATGACGTTGGTAGCCATTCCGAATAAGGCCAATGATAATGAATACTGAAGTCCAATAATTGTGTAACCGATAAACAATAGTATACCTACACAGAAACTGACTGTTAGCTGTCCTTGAATAAAGGAAGATAAGGTATGGTCAATGCGTTTAAACAATCGGGTTAAACTTGCGGCTCTTTTATCCTTTAAGAACTTAGCCAAGAAAGGCTGCAGCTTTTCTCCGTCTTTCAACATGTAGAAAAGGAAGAACGGAACTAGAATGAGCAAGAATAGGAATTGCACCAGTGATGTGACCATTCCTATTACAAAGGTTGTAAGAGCTCCAGTTATTTCTTGCGCTCTCGAGAATACTTCATTTTGAGCATCTGTAATCGCTGCAGAGAACTGGTCTGGAATAATTTCTTGGTTACTTTGCCAATAGTTAATAATACTTTCTACTTCACGAATCATGGCAGGTAAATTATCAACAAAGCGTGTAAATTGTTCTTGTGCAATTGGAGCGATAAACGTCACAATTAAATAGACAGTAATGACGAATAAAATAAACACGCAGAAAATCGCCAAGATTCTATGTACCCGGTACCTTTCTAAAAGGTGAACAATGGGTCTTGAGATATAATAGAGAACCCCTGCTGTAATAAGAGGAAAGGCGATTGCTCCTACATATGTAAAAATCGGTTGATATACATATTCAATGTGTTTTAAAAGCCAAAAAAGCAAACAAACCAAAATGATCCCCACTAAGGTTTGAAACCACTTCTTATGGTACATTCGTGACCACTACTTTCTTATTTAAGTCTTATCCTAATTATAGAATGTTCGATACAAAATGGAAATTCCCTTTTTCGCATTTAGGTATTCGTGGAATTGCTACCTCTTTTGTCTGTCAGACGCGAAGTTGAGAGAATGCTTCCGTTTGCTCAGATTGAGGGTAAGGTGGTTCGGGAAATCACTCGCTTTCCGCGGCGAGCTGGGAAGCCTCCTCGTTCGCTACGCTCTCTGTGGGGTCTCCCCCAGACACCCCCACCCCTCAATAAACATAACGGACCTATCCTTATCTAGTTGTCTCATTCTCAGAGCCTCTTGCTAAAATGAAAGCAATTATTCCTATATGGTTCCTATTTTGTAAAATATGGGATATATTTGAGTATATAGTATGTAAGAAGAGGGTGCTTCTGTGGAGGTATATGTAGCGCGACAGCCTATACTTAATAATGAATGTAATGTAATGGCTTATGAACTTTTATATAGGGGTTCTAAGTCAGGTCAAAGTTTTGCGGGGATTGATGGGGATCAGGCTACTGCTGAGGTTGTTATGAACAGTTTTTATAATATGGGGTTTAAACACATATCGGGTCAGAAGAAATGCTTTGTGAATTTTACGGAGAACCTTTTAAAAAGTGAACTACCCTTTTGCTTTCCTCAGAGTCAACTTGTCATTGAATTACTAGAAAACATTCCGCTCACAAAGGAACTTGTTGATACGTGCAGAATGTTGAAGAATAAAGGGTATCAAATTGCTCTAGACGACTATGTGTTTCAAGTACATAATCCATATACAGAAGATTTGCTTCGGTATGCAGATATAGTGAAGGTAGATATTCGTCAGTATTCTCTAGAAGAAATGAAGGGACTCATAGAACAAATAGCTCCTTATACGCTTGAACTTTTAGCGGAAAAGGTAGAGACATACGATGAGTTCGTACAATGCCAATCACTGGGGTTTGAATACTACCAGGGATACTTTTTTAGCAAACCTGTCATTATGACTTCTTATGATACATCATTCCAATCGTTTCAACATATTGAGTTAATGAAAGAATTGGCTCGTCCTCAACCAGATGTTTCAATTGTTGCTGAAAAAATAGAGAACGATGTTTCCCTATCCTATAAATTATTGAAACTAATAAACTCGGTAGCGTACAGACGCATTGAACCTATAAAATCTATAGCCCAAGCCATTATGTTACTCGGGTTTGATGAAGTGAAAAAGTGGTCATATGTACTAATGTTGAAAGAGATGGGAGCAAAAGCTGATACTGCTCCATATGAAGTGATGAAGTTATGTTACATACGGGCAAGGTTATGTGAGAGGATTTCCTTTTTAGTAGGAGAGGAAAGAGAGGCTTCTAGTTTTTTCTTAACAGGGATGCTATCGTTTATTGATGTATTTTTACAACGGTCAATGGAGGAAAGCATAGAGGACCTACCTCTTCATCGTGATATTAAAGAAGCTCTTAACGGGGTTTTTAATCGTTATGGACATGCTCTGGAATTATGTAGATCGATTGAAATTGCAGACTGGCAAGGCATTCGTGACCTTTCTCTTTCACTAGGTGTAGATCAAGGGGCGTTGTTTATGGAGTATCGTAATGCTATTGAATGGGCCCAGGATTTATTAATGATTTACGAGGAGTATAGCTATACAAGATCATAGTTTTTACATTGTGCATAAGAAAAGAAAGGTATCAGGTATCCATAAGATTTTTGTCGTGATCTGTCACCAAGATATGCGCGATTACTTATCTGAATTATGTTATAATTTAACACGAATGCCCACAGAGGAGCCTGAATATGAAGACACCAGTTGATTTATTTACAGACAAAGTACATTTGCTTACACATGCTGAGCGTCACGTTCTAGCCTATATTGAAGCCCACTTAACGAATGCAAAGCGCATGTCTTTGACAGAAATGGCGGAAGAAAACAATGTGAGTACGACTACGGTTGTGCGAATGTGTCATCATCTGGGACTGAACGGATTTGCTGAGCTAAAATATGTACTCAGAGACCATCATTCTTCTTCTGTTAGAAGAGCTGATAATATAGTAGACCAATATAAGTACGTTTTGGAGCACGCGTTAGGCGCAATTGATACTAATGCCATTGAAGAAGTCACTGATGCAATGAAGAAGTCGGCAAGGATTGTTGTCGTGGCCATTGGATTAACCAAACCGCTTGGAGAGTACGTAAGTAAGAAACTTATGCAGATGAATAAGACCTCGACGTATCTGTACGAGCTACATATGATTCACCTTTTACCGAGCTGGATTGAAGAAGACGATTTAGTGCTATGCATCTCTTCGAGTGGTGAAGTAGAGTTATTGATTGATTTAATTGAGCAGTTGAATGCTCGTCGAATCCATTCTGTGGCTATTACCAATGCGAATTCTAGTTCCCTAGCCCAGCTTACTTCCCAATCCCTTAATGCCAGGGTGCCTAAGACCTCATTTGCAGGCTTTGACATAACGACAAGATCAACGCTAACACTCCTTTTAGATATGATATTTGAATCCTACATTCGTAAGACATTAAAACCATGAGGGGGAATCCATGTGACTTGGAAAACAACATTTGAACAATGGAAGCAATATGAGGATTTAGAAACAGATCTTAGAACGAAGCTTGAAGAAGTAGAAGACAATCCTTCAGAACTAGAAGATGCTTTCTATAAAACACTTGAGTTTGGAACAGGTGGAATGCGTGGCCTGCTGGGTCCTGGTACGAACCGAATGAACACATATACCATTCGAAAAGCTGTAGAAGGACTTGCTTTATACATGCTTGATCATATTGAGGGAGCTCGTGATAAGGGAGTGGCTGTCGCTTATGACTCTCGCTACAAGTCAAAAGAATTTAGTATTGAAGCGGCCCGAGTTTTAGGAGCCCATGGTATCAAAGCATACGTATATGAGTCGCTTCGCCCTACCCCTTATCTTTCGTTTGCTGTTCGTCACCTTCAAACAGCAGCCGGAATTATGATTACAGCTAGTCATAATCCACCAGAATATAATGGATTTAAAGTATATAATGAGCAAGGGGCACAAATGCCTCCTGAAGAAGCAAATACATTAATATCCTATGTGAATGACGTAGAGAGTGAATTGACTGTACAGGTACGTGAGCAGGAAGAAATCGAACAATCCGATTTGCTGACATGGATCGGGGCAGATGTAGACAAAGCCTACACGGATCGTTTGCTTGGAATTATTCGTAATCCACAAATGATTAAAGAGCAATCGGATATTTCGATCGTCTTCACACCTCTTCATGGAACGGCGTATCAACCTGTATTGGAAGGACTAGAGCAAGCTGGTTTTAAGAATGTTCATGTTGTTGAAGAGCAAGCTAAGCCAGACCCAGAATTCTCTACAGTCTCTTCTCCAAATCCTGAAGAACACCAAGCTTTTGCGAAAGCAATTGAACTAGGAAAAGAAAAAGGGGCAGACCTTCTGATTGCTACAGACCCTGATGCCGATCGCTTAGGGGTAGCCGTTCAGAACGAAGAAGGGGAGTATGTAGTGTTAACGGGTAATCAGCTCGGTACACTAACGATTGACTACCTTCTTTCAGAGACGCAGCCTCTTCCTGAAGATGCTACGGTCATCAAGACAATTGTTACGACTGAAATGGGGCGTAAAGTTGCGGAGTATTACAATGCTCGTATGATTGAAACATTAACAGGCTTTAAATATATTGCAGAACAAATTGAATCCTTTAACCAAAACGGAACCGGAACGTTCTTGTATGGTTTTGAAGAAAGTTATGGATATTTAGTGGACGAGTATGTTCGTGATAAAGATGCGGTTCAAGCAGCGATCACAGCAAGTGAATTAGCTGCACACTGGCGCGGGCAAGGTAAGACGCTTTATGAAGCATTAACAGGTCTATATGAGCAGCACGGCTATTACTTGGAAGGTTTGCATTCTCTTACGTTAAAAGGGAAAGAGGGCACAGAAAAGATTCAGCAAATCATGGACCGCTTCCGTCAAGATCAGCCCACTCAGTTTGGTTCCTATCGTGTGGTGGCTGTAGAAGATTATTCGGATCAAACCCGTACATTTTTAGACGGAAGTGAATCTGAAGTGATTCAACTACCTCAGGAAAATGTAGTAAAATACGTCTTAGAAGAAGACGCCTGGTGTTGTCTCCGCCCATCTGGAACAGAACCGAAGATCAAGTGTTATTTCGGTGTGAAAACAGATGCTTACGAAACAAGCTTGGAGCGTTTGGATGAGTTGAAAGAAGCAATGGTTTCTAAAATGGAAGGTGTCATTGAAGGCTCAGTGAAGTAATAGGTGAGACACTTGTTTTCCTAAGTGGAAAACAGGTGTCTTTTTTATGTCTGTTTTTAGGATACCTGCTTCTGAGTCGGGAAAACTGATATCTATAATGAACTCTTTTTGCAATAAGGGATAATGGATGCGTAGTAAAAACAAGTAAGGTAAAGGGTAAGATTGTGCTCTTCTTCGCACGAAGAGTGGTCAATCACAGCTGATTGTAAAGGTGTATGCTAACAAACAACAAGTGAAGACTATTATGTTATTGACAAAACTGCGAGGGCAGAATATGATAAAGGTAATTAAATAGTCGTTTCCTTCCTAAAGGGGAGTAGCTGTACAATAAAGTCGTCATTGCGAGAGAGATCTCCGGCTTTATTGGCAACGTTCACGTTGTTAGCAAGACCTTTACACAATCCTGTGTAAAGGTCTTTTTTGATGGCCTTTACCACATGTGGTAAAGGCTATTTTTTTATACTGTGAGATAAAGGAGAAAAGACATGGAACTTCAGTTGTTATTTGAGTATGGATGGGTATTGCTTGTATTGGTACTATTAGAGGGCATTTTGGCAGCGGATAATGCTCTTGTGCTAGCGGTAATGGTAAAGCATTTACCTGAAGAGCAGCGAAAGAAAGCATTATTTTACGGGTTAGCAGGAGCGTTTATTTTACGAACTGGGTCGTTATTTATTATTTCGTTTCTTATTGATGTATGGCAAGTTCAAGCAATTGGAGCAGCATACCTCATCTTCATCTCAATCAACCATCTTTGGAAACAGAAGGTGAAGCGGAAGAAGTTAGATGAGGGCACGGAGGAAACAGAAGGAAAGAAGAGCGGTTTTTGGATGACGGTTTTCAAAGTAGAGTTAGCAGACATGGCCTTCGCGGTTGATTCTATTTTAGCAGCTGTTGCTCTTGCCGTTTCTTTACCTGAAACGCCTCTTCCAGTCATCGGCAGTCTTGATGGTGGGAAGTTTCTTGTTGTCTTAGCGGGTGGAATGATCGGGATTATCATAATGCGGTTTGCAGCGAACAAGTTTGTAGATTTACTGAAGCGTAAGCCAGGGTTAGAAACCGCTGCCTTCGTAATTGTTGGTTGGGTTGGCGTGAAACTTGTCGTGACCGTCCTAGCTCATCCATCATTACACGTTCTTTCGCATGATTTTGCCCATTCCGTATTGTGGAAGGCTATTTTCTATAGCGTGTTGGTACTCATTGCATTAGGTGGGTGGTTCTTATCAAGTTCTGAAGAAGCAGAGGAATCCTCAACCCAACATTCATAGTTCCTTCAAAAGGGAAGTTCGTTTTAGGACTTCTCTTTTCTTTTTATAAGTTCGGCCCACATTTTTATGAAATAAGAGGAACTAACTTGTGAACATATTTCACATTGTCCATTTATGTAATAAACTTTAAATGAACAGGATCAGGGATATGAGTTGGAGCAAAGATTTAGTAAAAGGTTTACTCTGATAGGGTTTAGAGAAAAGAATAGGGAGGAGGGATTCTATGGGCAAATCAGTACAAGATAAAGCATCACAGCTTCAATATTTAACAAACCGATTTCAAATATTGTCTCAAGTCGTTGAATCGATAGACTCAACGGATGCAGAAGCCGAAGATTTGGATCGTCTTTTACAAATGATGAAGGATCTTGAAGGCAAAGTCGAACGGTTTAAGAAAGACTGGGAGGCTGAAGGCTAATGAGACAACTAAAATCAATTATGTTAGCGATCTGGCTTCTATTTATTGTGTATGCCTTCTTCTTAGCTCCTATAGATGATGGAGAGGTGAACTATCTCAAGCAAATCATTACAATGGATTCACCTGACCCGCTACTAGTAGCCGTATTTAGTCTGTTAGGAGTTTGGCCAATGGTGTTTGGAATTCTTCTACTCTCAAAAGACAAAGCGACCATTTCAGCGTGGCCGTTTGTACTTGGTTCATTCGCTTTAGGAGCTTTTGCTCTATTTCCATATTTCATATTTCACTACGAGAAGCGAAATCGAACGAACCGAACGTCACAAAGGCTTTATCAAATCGTAACGAATACCTCTTTTCCGCTCACCCTTTTGTTAATAACTATATTATTAATGCTATATGGCCTGGTTTATGGAAGCTTTTTAGACTATCAACAAGCCTTTTGGGAATCGCGTTTTGTACATACAATGACCATTGATTTTATGATGCTGACGCTCCTTTCTCTACTCGGTATCTCCCATCATGCGTATTATCAAAATGATCGCTCATTAAGAAGCTACTGGCCACTAGGGTTTATTCCGTTGTTAGGACCGCTTATCTATATTTTAATTGCCGGGGAAAGGAACGTGGAAACAGAATAAATGCATTGCTAAAGTAAAAGCAGTACTAGTGCGGATGAGGCCATCTGCACTAGTACTGCTTTTTAGCTAATCTTGCTTTAAATATCGTTTATCTTTCAGGAACAGCTTCCAGTGGAGAATGAAAGCCGGGACCAGGATGCAAAGACCAATGATATAGGCGATCAGCAGCTGGTTAAACATCGTTGGATTTGTGAACCCTTCCTCAATGGTTAGGTGTGGATATACCATATAAGGCAAGTGGGCAGAGCCGTATGCATAAATCGCAAATCCATACTGAAGCACAACGAACACGACAGATAATCGTGAATATCCAATTTGCCCATTTGGTCGCTTCACAAACAGTAACACGTATCCGATTAAAAATAGGGTAACAGACATGCCGAAGCCATAAAGATTTTCTCGGAAATTATCAACGATCCAGGATGCTTCTGGTGGCATGGTGAAGATGGTTAAAACAGCAATGATTAATGACAAAGGACCAAGCCAAATGGCGTGCCGTCTGTACGTTTGATAGGCCGACTCATCTCCAGCCTCACTTGCGTAGTCGGCAAGAAATAACGCTGACAAAAACAAGGCTGTACTGAGTCCAAAGGCAATATGCATATATACCGTTACGCTTGATAAGAGCTTTCCGTATAAGAGCTGAGGATACCCTTCTTCAAAAGCAATAAATCCTCCGAGTGTAATCGGCAAGATACTTACAAGTAAAGAGGGAAGTAACACTCCTGTTACTCCAGATGTGATACGTAGAAGATCTTTAAATCGCTCTGTTTTTCCTTCAAAGACCATAAACGTTGTACGAATGGTCAGTAAAATGAGACCCAAACCAACTGGAAGCAAAAGAACAGTTGCTAACATTCCGGCTGCAAAAGGGAAGAAAGCAACCAGAGTAACAACAAATAAGACGAGAAATACATTGGTTACTTCCCATGTCGGGGATAGGAATCGGTTGGCGATTTTAGAAGCCGTGGAATCTTTTTTCTTTCCATAAACCATCCCCCAAAAACCAGCTCCAAAGTCCATGGATCCCGTTATGGAGTAAAGGAAAAGAATGCTCCAAAGAATGGCGACTGCAAGTAAGGATTCTTCCATTTCTTATACCCCTTTCTCGACAAGTTCTGTTTCAACAGGATGACGCTTAAAATAGGAGACCATCACAGCTACAGTAACGACAAGGAGAATCGCATATAATATTACGAATAAAGCGAAAAGGATTCCGACATTGTTAGCTTGTGTGGCTGCGTCACTAGTCTTTAAGACGTTGACAATCGTGTATGGCTGTCTGCCAATACAGCTGAAACACCACCCAGCCTCAATTCCAATAATCGCTAAAGGTCCTCCGCCTACAAATAGCGCAAGCATCCATCCAGGGAGCTCTTTTTTTAAAATCCATCTCCAAAAGATTGCCAGGAAAGATAGGCCGATTAGCATGGTACCAATCCCGACCATGACGTTAAATAACGTATGGACGAATAGAGGGGGCCACAGTTCTTCAGGATACTCATTAAGTCCTTTCACTTCGGTGTCGAATCGATCTCCGGCGAGGAAGCTTAAGGCGTAAGGAATCTCGATCGCATACTTTACTTCCTGATCTTCACGCGACGTCCAGCCTCCAACAGAGAGGGGGGCGTGTGTAGTAGTTTCAAATAACCCCTCAGCTGCAGCTAATTTTCTAGGGTTGTATTCATGAAGCATTTGAGCTGTTTCATGTCCATTAATTGCAGTAGAAAGGGACATGATTGCGCCGATATAAATCGCAAGTGTAATGCTTTTCTTATGATAATGGCGTTCCTGATCTGAAATGTTGCTCTTTAAAAGACGAGCTGCAGCAATAGATCCAACCAAGAAGGCAACCGTCATATAAGCAGAAACCGTGACGTGGATAGCGGTCACGACAAAGCTTGGGTTGAAGAAGGCTCTCCAAGGATCAACATTGATTACTTCTCCATTGGCATTCATTTCAAATCCAGTTGGTGTGTTCATCCACGCGTGCGCATCTGTAATTAAAATAGCAGACGCAGCAGCGCCAATCGCAACGGAAGTAATACTAATTAAACGTAGCCATGTTGGCAGACGATCCGCTGCATAAAGGTAAATGGACATAAACACAGCTTCAATTAAGAAGGCAAAGATTTCAATTTGGAAAGGCAGTGCAATAACCTGGCCAACAATTTGCATAAAACCAGGGAATAATAGCGAAATTAAAACCCCGACAATCGTGCCAGAGGCAATGGAAACGGCTAAGAGTATGGCAAAGCCCTTCGTCCATCGTTTCGACATAATTTTGTAGTCTTCATCTTTGGTTATAACATACATGATTTCAGCCACAATGATCATCAGGGGAACGCCAACCCCGATGGTGGCATAAATAATGTGAAAGCCCATCGACGTGCCAAATAAAGCACGTGCAAGCATAACTGTATCCACCACTACTCACCTCATTATTCGTTTCATATCTGTTTTTAGTTATGCCGTGCCCGATTGGAAATTATGCATGGATTTGGGGATGGTCCCAATATGGTTTACTAGTCGTTTGTCGATTCGTTTAATTGGGAATGTAAGATGGCAGGAGGGATTTAACAATGGCCAAAATATTAGTCATGTACCCACATCCAACGGATAAACAGGGATTTAAAGATCAACACGAAGAAGTTCACATGCCTTTAGTGAATGCTGTGGAGGGTGTAAAGAATGTAGTGATTCATTCTGTTGGAGAAACGATTAATGTAAAGCAAAATGTTTACTTAGTCGTAGAAATTGAATTTGATAACCAAGAAATATTACAACAAGCCTTATCTTCCGAACAGTGGCAAAAGGTCCAAGCAGATGTAGATAATCTTATGGAATACCTTACAGAAGCCCCGAGCATGATCATTACACAATAAAGAAAACCCGGTTTCGCCACTAAGGCAAAACCGGGCTTTTCTATGAGGTTGGATGGTAATCGTGAGAACTGAGATTATGTATGCATATGCTTGAGCATAAGCGGTTCGATCGTATACGTAGCACTTCAACACGATCATGCTTAAGCTACGGTGCCGTTTACAAACTTCTTAGTTTGAAAGTCGATCAAAACGATTCAGAGCACTAAGAGTGCCTTCTGTAAGGATGCCGCTCCACTCCTGCTTTGCTTTTTCCCAAGCTTCAGGGTAATCATTCCACTCCCAAGTCGGGGTTAACTTCCCATCTTCTTCAATCTTCTCTACAAAGAAATCTAGATTGTCTTCAAGTTTAAAGTCCGGAATCCCGAATTTTGGTGAGTCCGGTGACGGGATGAATTTAAGCGGGAAAGGTACATACTTCTCCCAGTTCTCCCTGTCTAATTTCACAAGAGATTGTACGGCTTTCGTTAATTGTCGTTCTACTTTTTCTGTGCGCTGGGACGGGATCATGGCGAATAGGCGTAAATAACAGTAGATCTCGTGCTCCGATTTAAACGAATCTAATTGTAGGAAGTGTTGCATGGCCTGATCAATAAGCTTTGGAATAGGTAAGGCCGTTACGTACTCCTCGAATAAATATAAGTATCCAATTAATTCAGCGCTTGGATTCCCCCAATTTTCATCAATCCATGACATTCCATTCTTGTGAACGGTCCACCAGAATGCGTGGGGATAGTCATTGCTTTTTTCAGGTACGGCCAGCCATCCCTGTCTTTCCTCTAAGAACGAATATTCTAAGTATCTAATGGCTTCACGGATCATCGTGTCTGCTTTAGGTTCATCTGCAAATCGAACTAGGTGTTGTAGTGCAACAGAAGTGGCGATAGGAGATGAGTCCCGAAGCTGGATGTCTGGTTCAAGTCCCTGACCAAAGCCGCCGTCTACATTTTGATAGGCGTGTAAAGCGTTTAAGACATCATCCGCTGTTCCATCTTCAAATTCGTAGGCAAAAAGCGCCTGTTCAAGGGGGCGTCCTTTCATCATGATCCAGTTACGAGCTCTTTTGAATGCTTCGTGTGTTAATTGTTTCAAGCAAATCCTCTCCTTTTCCTCCATTGTATCATCTCTCTAGTTTGTTCGCCTTGTGAATAGCGTTACACAAAATCGAGAACTTCCAATAAATGATGGGTATTGAACCCATTGCCTTTTACACAAATTAGCTGTAAGGACAATTTCTTAATAGTAGGAGTAATGTGTATGAAGGACAAACGGTGGGACTTATTGGCTCTAGCATCGATTCCCCTTATGATGACCCTGGGTAATTCTATGTTAATTCCTGTTCTTCCTCTTATGGAGCGCGAGATGAATATTACTTCGTTTCAGTCTAGCTTAGTGATCACAATTTATTCAGTCATCGCCATTCCGCTTATTCCTGTGTTCGGATATTTCTCCGATAAATGGGGGAGGAAAAAAGTGATTATTCCGAGTCTTATTACGGTAGCGATAGGAGGCGGAATTGCAACATTTGCCGCGTGGTCGTTACCGAATCCGTATTGGCTGATCTTAGTAGGTAGGTTCATACAAGGGATTGGAGCTTCTGGAGCGTTTCCTGTTGTCATCCCGACGGTTGGAGATATGTTCAAAGATCAAAAAGAGATAAGTAAAGGGCTTGGGATCATTGAAACCGCCAATACATTCGGCAAAGTTCTTAGTCCTGTTTTAGGGGCTTTTTTGGCTGTTGTTGTGTGGTACCTTCCGTTCTTGTTTATACCGATTCTGTCTTTGGTTTCCATTTTACTAGTCATTTTCCTTGTTAAGGTTCCAAAAGAAGAGGAAAAAGAACATGAGTCAACGCTGCGCAAGTTTATAAAGAATACGAAAGATTTAATTATGGAAAATAAGCACTGGATCTTTTCCGTTTTCGCTACGGGTGGCGTTCTTATGTTTATATTATTTGGGTTGCTTTTTCATTTCTCAAGTGTTTTGGAAGATGATTTTAAGAAGCTGGGATATGCAAAAGGTCTATACTTAGCCGTTCCTCTTCTGTTTCTCTGCATTGCATCTTACACGTCAGGATGTAAAATCGGAGAAAACAAAGTCATGATGAAGTGGTTGATTGTAGCGGGCAATAGCATCGCTGCGCTGAGTTTCTTATTCGTTGGTGACAACACCGGGTTAGCTCTATTTTTAGTTATTTTGTCAGTAGCGGGGGCTGGGATCGGGATTGCTTTACCATGTATGGATGCTTTCATTACAGAGGGTGTCCCTAAGGAGGAAAGGGGCACGATTACATCAATTTATAGTAGTATTCGTTTTGTTGGGGTAGCTGCTGGACCTCCTATAATTGCTGTGATGATGAAAGAAATGCCAGGAGTTATTTATTATAGTTTTTCTGCTTTATGTATTCTCCTTGTTCTCGTGAACTGGTTATCCTTAGATACAAGTAAAAAGGGCTAACACTTGTGCTTTTAGCAAGTGTTAGCCTTTTTGAATTTCCTCAGCTACCATCCATCCAGATAGAGAAGTTCCAAGCGTTCCTGCTCCTGGAAAAACGGTATCTCCGCATGCATAAATGCCTGTAAGACCTGTATAAACAGATTGGTGTTGTAACCAACTGAACCTTCCATTCGGGATATAGCCTCCCACACGACCTTTATCTCGTTTAACAAATCTTTCAAATGTTACAGGTGTGCCTGGCATTAAGACATTAATGTGAGATCTAAAGTCAGGAAAGTGGGTTTCAATGCCATCTAGTATTCGTTCGGTATACCGCTCTTTTAAATCTTCATAGTCATCTCGCTTCCACCACTGAGCAACTTCTGTGTGAGTGGAGATCGTGATCGCCCTTTTATTGTGAGGAGCCATTTGAGTGTCACCTTTACCTGATAGGGAGAGAAGAAACTGGTTTCCTTCTGACAGTGGCTTCGTTTTATCCTGAATGATTTGGTGATATAACACGTCCTCTGGAAAGACGTCATCTACTCCTATATAAAGCATAAACGCTCCCCAGGAAGATGTAAGGTCATCTTTTTTGATGGCAGATTGCTTATGAACCTCTTGGTCGAATAGTTGGTGGAAGTTATGAAGAGAGTTATTCAACACGACTTTAGAGGCTTCATATTGGCGGTCTCTGCGACTTTTGACCACCCAGCGGCCATCTTGTGGAGCAATATGGATAGCGGGTCTTCTAAGTAAAACCTCCCCGCCGTTGGCCTTGATTGATTCTGCTAACCTCTCAGCTATAGTAGCAAGTCCGCCTCGTACAGAAAAAGCGCCTTTATGAAACGTTTGTAGGGCTGCATATCCAAGGAAAGCCGGACATTGGTCTGCAGTCGTTTGAACACTGTCCATCAGCTGCCCATTCAAGAAGGACAAAAATGTTTCATCTTGATGAAGGTTATAAGATTTAAGCCGATCCATCACCGTTTGAGTCATGTATGGAGTAAGTGCGATTGAATTGGAGTTTACGTACTTGAGAAGCTTTGGCCAGTCTTTCCAATGGTTTGGTGGGAATACAGGTAGATCTAAGAGGAGCTGGTCAATGCGAGAGCCGACTTTAAAGACCTCTTCATAGAAACGTTTCACTTGTTGGCTGTTTGAGCGGAATACTCTGTCGACTTCTTGATACCAACGGCTTGTTTCCTGGTAGTAGTGAATCGTGTCATTTGATGTGTAAATGTTCATGATCGTTTCTAAGGATGTCATAGGAGGTAAATCCATTTCAAGCTCGTCGAATACTCGCTTTAATACACCATCCTTTTCAAAGCCCATTCCAACTGTCGCACCAGCACCGAATCGGTACCCATGACGATCGAATTTACCAGCACAACCTCCAAGCTCATTAGAGGCTTCAAGCACAGCAACTGAATACCCCTTTTTAGCAAGCATTGCAGCTGACGTTAATCCCCCAAATCCAGCGCCAACCACAATCACATCATACCGATTCATAACCACACACCCTCTCCAAACATAGTACCACCATTATACAGCACCCTCCCCCCACTGTCTTACAGTAGTAGGCTAAAGCGTGCCAGACACCCGTTGATGCTTTAGAGAACTGCAGGGTGCCAGACACCCGTTAGTGCTTTAGAGAACTGCATGGTGTCTGGCACCCTGCGGTTCACTACTGTAGTAAAGCGGGTGGCTTTGTTTTGAGGGGGAGGTGTGGTACGTTGGGTGTAGATAGGATTTACTTGTTAAAGGAGGCATTATCTTGCCAAAGCATCATTTCAACCTTACAGCAGAATGGCCCGGTGGGCGCAATTCTGTTGGTCAAATAGAGACAGATCGTCTGAAAACCGAGATTTCGATTCCGCCAGAGATGGATGGACCAGGAGTCGGTACGAACCCTGATGAAATGCTTCTTGGAGCGGCAGCGACATGCTATATCATTACACTTGGTGCAATGATTGAACGTGCAGAACTTCCTCTTCATGACATGAGCATGACTTCAGAAGGTATTGTAGATGTAACAAAAGGTGTCATTTCATACGACGAAATCATTCACCGTCCTGTCGTTTCTTTGAAAAATGAAGCGACAGAGGCTCAGTTTGAGAAGCTCAAGAAGCTTGTTGAAAAGGCTGAATCAAGCTGCATGATCTCAAGAGCGGTACAAGGCAATGTGAAGATCTCTCTGGATCCAACACTATCAATCCAATAAAAAGCACTTTAGTCGAGTGAAGCGTGCCAGGCACCCTGTAAGACTTTACAGAGCGAAAGCGTGCCAGACACTCTGTAAGGCTTTACAGTATGAAAGGGTGTCTGGCACGCTCTATAACTTTAGTGTGATAAAGCATAGGTGAGTGTTTTTTCGTTGCGTGAGATTCTAAAATAAATTATAGTGTAAGTGTACAATAGAATTTTGATAATCGAATAATTCCTTCGGGGTCGGGTGAAAATCCCAACCGGCGGTGATCAAGCTTCGTCTTGCTAGCCCGCGACCCGCAGAGTATGCTCTTGCGGTTGATTTGGTGAGAAACCAGAGCCGACGGTTAAAGTCCGGATGGGAGAAGGAATAGGAGTAGACTTTACTGGTGCAAAGTGTAAAACCAGCAGTAGTCAGAAAATTCTGGACGTGCGTCCGTTTTTTTAACACTCAATTGAGACCCTGGGGTAAGTGTATCTTCCTCAGGGTTTTTTATATGGAATGAGACAGGAGGTGGAAATGTGAATCAGGATGAGAGGTATATGAGAACAGCTATTGAAATGGCTCAAGCGACCGAAGGCCAGACTTCACCAAATCCAGCCGTTGGAGCTGTTGTCGTTAAGGATGGAGAGGTGCTTGGTATGGGGGCTCACTTAAAAGCAGGCCATGCCCATGCTGAAGTCCATGCATTAAATATGGCCGGTAGCCATGCCGAGGGCGCGACGATTTATGTCACACTTGAGCCATGCAGTCACCACGGGAAAACACCACCATGTGCAGACCGTATTGTAGAAGCAGGCATTAAACGAGCTGTGATTGCCACCCTTGACCCGAATCCGCAGGTAGCTGGGCGTGGTGTGGAGAAGCTGAAGCAAGCAGGCATTGAGGTCGTCACCAATGTTTTAAAAGAACAAGCTGACGATTTGAATGAAGTCTTTTACCACTATATTTCAACGAAAATTCCTTACGTAACTCTTAAGAACGCAATGTCTTTAGATGGGAAGATTGCAACGGTTACGGGTGAGAGCCAGTGGATAACAGGTGAGAAGGCAAGAGCCGATGTCCATCAAGATCGTCATAAACATGATGCCATTTTAGTAGGTGTGAACACAGTGATAAAAGACCAGCCTCGGCTAACCACGCGTTTACCTGATGGAGGAAAGAACCCTGTTCGTATTGTGCTGGATACGCATTTGCGCACTCCTGTTGAAACACCCCTCATTCAAAACCCCGATGCGCCAACTTGGCTAGTAGCAGGGAATAACGTTTCAGAAGAACAGAGAGAAAAATATAAAGCTTTTCCACATGTGGATATCCTCACTGTAGCAAGCTCACATGTCACTGTTGAAGAGGCTCTCCACCTGCTTGGAGAAAAGGGGATTACCTCCATTTATGTAGAAGGAGGAGCGACAGTGAATGATGCATTCTTGAGATCCGGTTCTGTACAGCAGGTCATTACCTATATCGCCCCTAAAATGATCGGAGGTCAAGACGCTCCGACTCCAGTTGGCGGTCAAGGAATAAAGGCGCTCAAAGAAGCTCTGAACCTTCACATAAAAGAGGTTGTTCATATTGGCAACGACTTGAAAATCGTATCTAAACCTAACCGTTAGAGGTGAAACGATGTTTACTGGAATTATAGAAGAAATGGGTTCTGTAAAAGGGATCAAACAAGGACAAGAAGCAATGGAAATCACGGTAACAGCTCAGACCGTCTTAGAAGATGTCCATCTTGGGGATAGCATCTCCGTTAACGGCGTATGCTTAACGGTAACGGAGTTTACTTCCCAAGAAGCGCGGTTTGATGTAATGCCTGAGACGTTTCACGCAACGAATTTGCGTGAGATTAGTACGGGAAGCAAGGTGAACCTGGAACGCTCAATGAAAGCAGATGGACGTTTTGGCGGTCATATGGTTTCAGGGCACGTAGATGGTGTGGGAACAATTACGAGTAAAAAACAAGACTCTAATGCTATTTATTATACGATTGAGCTTCCTGAAGATTTAATGGACTATTTTGTTTATAAAGGCTCAGTTGCTGTTGATGGTACAAGTTTGACGGTATTTGGTGTAGATCAAAACACCATCACCATCTCACTCATCCCTCACACTGTAGAGCACACAGTTCTTGGTGATAAAGGCAAAGGCGACCGTGTAAACATTGAAATTGACATGCTTGGTAAATACGTTGTTAATTTCTTATCCAAGCAACAGCAACAAGCGAAATCCTCATCCATTACAGAAGGATTTCTAGCAGAAAACGGATTTAAATAATCCATAAAAAATGGAGTGAACGAATATGTTCGATTCAATACAAGATGCGCTAAACGATTTGAAACAAGGTAAAGTCGTCATTGTTTGTGACGACGAAGATCGTGAGAATGAGGGCGACTTGATTGCCCTTGCTGAACATGCAACACCTGAAGTGATCAACTTTATGATTACGTATGGGAAGGGGCTTGTTTGTACTCCTGTAACAGAAGAACTGGCTGACCGCTTAGAGCTTTTCCCGATGGTTGAACGAAACACCGATCCACATGGAACAGCTTTTACAGTAAGCATTGACCATAAAACAACATCAACAGGAATCTCAGCCGCAGAGCGTTCTGTTACGGTTCAACAGCTCTTAAATCCAGAAGCAAAATCTCAAGATTTCAAGCGACCGGGACACGTCTTCCCTCTCCTTGCAAAAGAAGGAGGCGTTCTTCGCCGAGCTGGTCATACAGAAGCGGCAGTAGATCTGGCTAAATTGGCAGGCGGAGAGCCCGCTGGTGTGATTTGTGAAATTATTAAAGACGACGGCGAAATGGCACGTGTACCAGATCTTCGTCAGATGGCCGATGAGCATAATTTAAAGATGATTACCATTCAAGATCTTATCCAATATCGAAATCGTGAAGACAAGCTCGTTCAACGAGAAGTTGAAATTAACCTCCCGACGGAATATGGTGAGTTTAGAGCTGTTGGGTATTCAAATGAGATCGACGGAAAAGAACACGTTGCTCTTGTAAAAGGGGACATTAAGCCCGGCGAGCCTACCTTGGTTCGCGTACACTCAGAGTGCCTTACCGGTGATGTATTTGGTTCTTACCGATGTGACTGTGGTCCACAGTTACATGCTGCCTTAAAGCAAATTGATGAAGCTGGCCAAGGTGTATTGCTATACATGCGTCAGGAAGGCCGGGGAATTGGGCTTCTTAACAAGATGCATGCCTATAAGCTCCAAGAGCAAGGCCTTGATACAGTTGAGGCAAATGAAAAATTAGGATTTGCTGCTGACCTCCGTGATTACGGGATAGGAGCCCAAATTTTAAAAGATCTTGGCATTACCAAATTAAATCTACTCACGAACAACCCTAAGAAAATTACAGGGTTAAAAGGGTATGGTATAGAAGTAGTTGACCGGGTTCCAATTCAAATGGACCGACGCTTAGAAAATGAACGCTATTTAAGCACAAAGCAATCTAAATTAGGGCATTTATTTCACTATTAATTCGAGGAGGAATCATACATGGGACAAACATTTGAAGGACATTTAGTAGGAACAGGATTAAAAATTGGGATTGTTGTTGGTCGATTCAACGACTTCATCACAAGTAAACTAAACGAAGGTGCTCAAGATGCACTAAAACGTCATGGTGTGGCAGAAAGTGACGTGGACATAGCGTATGTACCAGGAGCATATGAAATTCCAATGATCGCTAAACGCATGGCTGACACAGGTAAGTACGATGCAGTGATTACGTTAGGGGCTGTTATTCGAGGGTCCACTCCTCACTTTGATTATGTGTGCGGAGAAGCTGCAAAAGGCGTTTCGCAAGCCTCTATGCAAACAGGAGTCCCGGTTATCTTTGGTGTAATCACCACAGAAACCATCGAGCAAGCCATTGAACGTGCTGGCACAAAGGCTGGTAATAAAGGATGGGAAGCTGCAACTGCGGCCATTGAAATGGCAACATTAAATAAGGCTTTTGAACAATAAATCGAACAGAATAAAGGAGGCCTATAGGCCTCCTTTTTCTATTTTTTGAAACAAAATCCAGAATACGCTCGTACATTATAGTAGTAACCGAACGGTAAGGAGCGTGTTTGAATGGATCAGCAACGTTTAGAGCGCAAAATGGAGAGATACATAGAGATCGTGAATCAGTTGAAGAGGAAGCTAAAGTGGTCTGTTTCAAACAATCAAACCTATATGATGATTGCATCCATGTACGTCGTGAATGAGAAAGAGTTTAATATGGATCGATTCTTAGAGGTGAGTGAGTATATTAAAGGCGAAGTAGGGTTGTTTTCGACCTTGAAATCTCAGGCTAGGTTTACAACTGCTGCGATGCTTGATATTCATTTTGATGCGCCTAAAGAAATGTTTCATAACTATTTAGAAGTGTATGAGGCTTTCGTGGATCAGAGATTCCAGCGAGGGGTATTCACATATATTGCAGCTATGGTTCATTTTTTAAAACATAGGGAACTTAATCTTCCGCTTGTTCAGCGTGCGAGGTCGATCTATAAAGGAATGCGCGTAGAACACCCTTTTCTTACAACGAATATGGATTACCCGCTGTCTGTTCTGTTAGGAGAAGTAGATAAAGAGGAAGACGCCTTAATTAATTACGTGGAGGCCTTTTATGCACATTTGGATGATAATGGGTTTACGAAAGGGAATCAACTGCAATTTCTAAGTCATATCCTTGCCCTGCCTTCAGAAGAGTCTGAGAAAGCTATAGTGGAGCGGGTTCAAAAGGTGAAATCCACTTTTGTTGATCTACGTTTAAAAGGGAAGCAAGCGTATTATCCGGAAATGGGGATGCTTTCGTTAATAGAAAATGGAGAAAAGCATGTGAATACGGTCAAACAGCTTTCTAGTCAGCTTGATGAAAGGAAGTTGTTTAAATGGTATCCGGATATGAACGTAAAGATCACAACGAATATAGTTGTCAGTGAGATTACAGGAAATACAAATGTAACGGAGACGAGTTTATTTACAGCATTAGAAGCGATCGTTCAAGCTCAACAGGCTGCTATGGTTGCTGTTCTTGCAAGTAGCTCAGCCGTGGTAGCTGGCGGTGGAGACGGATCATAAGGAAAGCGGGCTCTCCTTTAGTAAGGGGCGCCCGCTTTTTTTCATTTTAGTATCCGTATCCGCCGCTAAATGCGCCAGCACCGATGATGATAAGAAGAATAAATAACACTACAACTAAAGCGAATCCTCCACCATAATTTTGAGACATGTGTTCCACCTCTTTAAATTGAAATA
Organism: Pontibacillus salipaludis; assembly: GCF_014642405.1. Taxonomy (GTDB): domain Bacteria; phylum Bacillota; class Bacilli; order Bacillales; family BH030062; genus Pontibacillus; species Pontibacillus salipaludis. Next base: position 130,536 of record NZ_BMIN01000002.1, on the reverse strand, counting down.
TAGTACTCTTTCATACCATATGCGTTTTCATCAAAAGAGGAAGGGCGAATGTCCCGGTTCCATTTTATAAAGCAAAATAAGTCATGAAGGATAAAAGTACGGATGTAATAAGCATCGCCGCAAGCGGTCGCATCGCCTTTGATTTAATACTAGCCATACTAACATTTAATCCTAAGCCACTCATCGCCATGGCTAACAAGAAAGTAGTGACGTTTGAGACACCTGTTAAGAAAGCGTCAGAAGTCGGGATCACATCACCTAACACGTACGTTCCCACTACACTCATAATGATAAAACCTATTAAGAACCATGGGAAGCTGACCTGTGCTTGAGTCTCATCGTGCCGCTTTTGTCGCATCCAAAATACAAGAATGAAGGAAAGAGGGATCAGAAGGAGAACCCGTCCTAACTTTGCAAGTAGCGCCATACCAAGCGCATCTTCACCAGCCGGTTCTGCGGCAAGGGCCACGTGTGCGATTTCATGTAAGCTCAACCCTGACCAAATACCGTATTGTTCAGCTGTAATCGGAAGAAAAGGCCCGACAATCGTGTAGGCAATACCAAACACTGTTCCTACAAGAGCAATAATTCCAACGCTCAATGCGGTATCTTCTTCTTTTGATTTTAATATGGGTGATACAGCAGCAATAGCTGCAGCACCGCACACCCCGGTACCAACTGCAAGTAACATAGCAATCATCCAGTTTGCTTTAAGCCATCTAGATAACACCATCGTTACGACAATAGCGAAAATAATCGTGCCAGCTCCTTTGGCAAGTAAACCCAGTCCCTCATTTAACACAACATCTATATTGAGCTTTAAGCCAAATAAAATAATGGCAACACGAAGCAACTTCTTCGTTGAGAATTGTAGACCAGAGTGGATGGCAGTGGGATAGCCAAATGCCTGGCGAAACACAATGGCCAAAAGAATGGACGTAGCTAAAGCTCCTATATATTGAAACCCTGGAAGCCCTGCAAGAAGAACGCATATTGTAGCTAATATGAAAGTAAATCCGATTCCACCGAAGAATGGATAACGGGATAAGAATGTATACATAACGTGCACCTCCGTTCATTTATGTTACGCTCCTTATAGGTATAAGTTAAATAAATCATGTTAATATAGGTTATAAGTAAACACTTATAATATGGAGGTGATGAAAGTGAATGATACGTTTAAAGTTTTTATTACTGTAGTAGAGCAAGGAGGTTTCTCCAAAGCGGCTGAATCCTTATATATGACACAACCTGCAGTGAGCCAGTACATTAAGTCCCTTGAATCTAAAATGGGTGTACAGTTATTAGACCGCACGTATAAAAGAATTGTTCCGACAAAAGCAGGGGAGATCGTGTATGAGCACGCTAAGCAAATTATTGGTCATCAGGACACGATGCACCATTTAATTCATGAATTGTTTAATGAACCAAAAGGTGAACTATCGATTGGGGCGAGCTACACGTTTGGAGAATATGTTCTACCTCGTATTATTGCAAAAATGCGCAAAGAGTATCCTTCTATTCACCCAAGGGTTAATATCGGGAACACGCAAGATATCGCAAAGCAAGTAGCAAACAGGGAGCTTGATATCGGAATAGTTGAGGGTGACGTGGATGAGCCTTCTATTGATACTCGTCCCTTTGCTGAGGATGAAATGAAAATCGTAGCCTCAAACGATCATCCTTTGGCGCAGAAAGAGCATGTAACGTTGAGTGAGGTAGAAGAAGCTATATGGATTACGAGGGAAATCGGTTCAGGAACGCGTGAAGCAACAGAACGAATGTTTCATAATCTCTCCATATCACCAAGTGAGCGTATGGAGTTTGGTAGCACCCAAATTATTAAAGAATCTGTTGAAGCAGGACTGGGTGTAACCTTCTTATCGTTATGGACCATACGGAAAGAGATTGCTATGGATAGCCTAGCGATCATCAACATACCAGAAGCCACGCTAAAACGAAGCTTCTCCATTCTAGTACGCCAAAAACCTATGCACACCAAAGCCACCACCATCTTTCAACAACTCATCCAATCCAACACCTAAAACCCTTCACCACACTACAGAACAACAGCGTGCCAGACACCCTTTATTGATTTAGTAAGGTAAAGGGTGCCTGGCACGCTTTACTGCTTTAAAGGGAATTGGTATGGCTGTTGTGCTAGGAGACGCATTGAGAGTTTATGAGGGGGATATGGATTGGTTAGGATGAGGGTATAGATTGGTATAGGAGGTGCCTTATGAATAAGGTAAATGTGGTATGGTTTCGACAGGATTTACGTTTAAGTGATCATAAGGCGTTATATTATGCACTTAAAGACGCTGAACAATCTGGGGCAGAAGTGATGGGGTTGTTTCATATACATCCATCTCTAAACGATTCATTTACAGTTCGGCATGATTATTTCTTCCGAACATTAGAAGATCTTGTGAACCAGGCTGCTGAGCAACAGTTTCCCATTCATTTTATTTCAGGAGAAGTTGAGGAAGCGTTTCAACACTTGCTCGATCAAGACTTTACGGTTCAATCCGTATTTTATAATAAAGATGAAGTAGGTTTCGGCCGAGAGCGTGATCAATCGGTTACGAAGTGGCTTGAAGCCCAGGACATACCGGTCGAAAGCTTTGTAGATGCTCACATTCATGGAGCTGAAGGAGTTCATAAGAAGGATGGTGGCTATTACAAAGTATTCACGCCGTATTACCGAATGTGGTCCTCTTTAGATAAGCCTGCTGTGTATTCTATTGATAAGAAAAAGCTTTCAGAGCTAGGTACGGATTTCACAGATCAATTTCAAAAAGGAGAGAAAGCTTTCCGAGACTTACTCTCAAACTGCACGAAAGAATGGAATCATATCGGAGAACGCTCAGCCATTCAGAGGTTGGCCCACTTTCTCCACAATAAGGTGCACCATTATGAAGAAAATCGGGACTTCCCTGCAAAGAACGCTACGAGTATGATCTCGCCATATTTAAAAAATGGCGTTCTATCTCCCCGCACGGTCTATCATAAAGCGATGGAAGTGATAGAAGAAAATGGAGGAGAATCGAAAGGGCTGGAAACATACATCTCTGAAATTGCCTGGCGTGATTTCTATAATATGATTCACTACATTTATCCAAACAGTAAGCATGAGGAAGTAAGTGAGCAGTATCAAGGCATCGATTGGAATCAGGATGAAGATTACTTTGAGAAATGGAAAGAGGGAGAGACAGGTTATCCGATCGTAGATGCAGCCATGAAGCAATTGAATACAATTGGCTGGATGCACAATCGTCTACGGATGGTCGTAGCTTCCTTCTTGACGAAAGACTATCTAGTGGATTGGCGAAAAGGGGAACGCTATTTTGAAGAACGTCTTATTGATTATGATGCTTCATCAAATATCGGGGGATGGCAATGGGCGGCATCTACAGGAACAGACGCTGTGCCGTACTTTCGCGTTTTTAATCCAACCCGTCAATCTGAACGTTTCGACCCAGAAGGAGAATTCATTAAATCCTATCTTCCTCAACTAAAAGATGTGCCTAAGAAGTATATCCATGAACCTTCTAAGATGTCAGCCGAAGAGCAGGAGCAATACAATTGCAAAATAGGAGAAGACTATCCTGAACCAAGTGTCGACCATAAAACAATGCGCAAACGGGCAATCGAAGTCTTTGAAAAGCAAAAAGATTCCTAACGTATCAGAAGCTACGATGATAGTTAAAACTGTTTAACTAGAGAACCCCTTGCCTAAGTCCCCTTGACTAGGCAAGGTTTTGAAAATATGAAATAATAAGAAAAAAGAAAAAGCGATCATGGAGGGAATAAAACGATGAAGCCAACAGAACAACAATTTCAAAAATATGCTGATCTCGCGATACATACTGGTGTTAATTTACAAGAAGGACAAGCACTAGTGATTAATTCTAGCGTGGAGAATGCTGAATTCGTTCGTATTGTAGCCAAGCGAGCGTATGAAGCAGGAGCGAAAGATGTACACGTTCGTTGGTCTGATGAGGACCTAACATACTTGAAAATGAAGAATGCTCCAATGGAAGTATTAGAAAATGTACCAGGATGGAAAGTAGATGAAGTAATGAGTTATGCAAAAGACGGTGCTTCAGTTCTTTCGATTTATGCTCCTAACCCTGACCTGTTAAAAGACATCGACCCAGCTCGTGTTGCTGCAGCTAATAAAGCTGGTGGACAGGCAATGAAAGAATACCAGCAGTATGTGATGAACGATAAGATTACGTGGTCCATAGTATCTGTTCCTACTGTAAACTGGGCGAAGAAGGTTTATCCTAATGCTACTCAAGAAGAAGCAATGGATCAGTTGTGGGATCAAATCTTTAAGATTACAAGAATCGACCAGGAAGACCCAATCGCAGCTTGGGAAGAGCATAACGCGACGTTACGTAAAGCACGTGCTTACTTAAATGAAAAGCAGTACAAAAAGCTTGTCTACAAAGCTCCTGGCACAGATCTATCTGTACAGCTCGTTGATAACCACATTTGGCATGGAGGAGACACAAAGTCTCAGGACGGAGTGAAGTTTAATCCGAATATGCCTACTGAAGAAGTATTTACAATGCCGCACAAAGACGGCATAAATGGTACCGTAACGAGCACGAAACCATTAAATTATGCAGGAAATCTCATTGAAAACTTCACCCTTACATTTGATAATGGAAAAGTTGTAGACTTTAAGGCAGAAGAGGGAGAAGAGACGCTAAAACTACTTCTCGACACAGACGAAGGAGCCCGTCGCTTAGGGGAAGTAGCACTAGTACCCCACCGCTCTCCAATATCACAATCAGAACTGATCTTCTTTAACACGTTATATGATGAGAATGCGTCATGCCACTTAGCCCTAGGCGGCGCCTACCCTACAAACGTAGAAGGCGGATCTAACATGAGCGAAGACGAGAAAGCCAAACATGGCGTAAACGAAAGCATGGTACACGAAGACTTTATGATGGGTTCATCCGACATGGATATCGACGGTGTCTATGAAGACGGCACCACCGAGCCAATCTTCCGCAACGGAAACTGGGCCATCGATTTTGAATAAAGAATAAACGAAAAAGCCCAAGCCCCGCGTTTGGGCTTTTCTTCTTCTCTTCATTTCCTTAGGCTCTGTTAAAGTTAAGTGTTAATTTTATACTAGATTCGTTTCAGAACAGGACAGATATGACATGCTTCCGTTACTACTAATATGGAAAAGGTGGTTGGGGAAATTGCGAGACTCCTGCGGCAGTAGGAGCCTAGGGGAGACCCCACAGAGAGCGTTAGCGAACGAGGAGGCTTCCCAGCTCGCCGCGGAAAGCGAGTGATTTCCCCAACCACCTTAAGCTCAATTAAGCAAACGGAAGCATACTCTCAACTTATATAGTGACAGGTCTCACATGGTTCCCGAATATTCGGGGAATCTAAATACCAGAACAGAAACAAAGGATGAGGAACATGAGTGATAAACAAGTAGAAGATTATCTGCAAAATGGAATCTATGGCACACCTGACACGAAGCCATCGGAGAGAAAGCGTTTTTTAGGAACGATTCGCGAACGTGTGGTATTCGCCCTTACGAAAGGTCAGGTTATGAAGAAAAAAGGTGTACAAGATATGGAAGAGAAGATAGCAAACAACAAAGGTGCACATCTTTTGATAAACGGTAAGATCAGTTCACGATACTATAAGAATTACCGTGACGTAGCTTTGAAACATGGGCTGGAGTATACAGTTGTTAATAACAGAGAGGCAGATTCAGATTTGGGAGCAGTCCTTACTTACGAGCATGCCGTCGATCATGAAGAAATTTTTTTACAAGAAGACAAACCTCAACAGAAGCCAGCGCCGAAGGGGAATGTAGTGAAGCGTTTTCTTAATTTCTTAAGAAGAACACCATAATTTGGTTTTAGGGGACTCTCCTTTGGGAAGAGGTCTTATAGACTAAGACGAAGGAGTGACCTCTGTGAGTACATTAGATTGGTTAAACAAACAGATCAACGAGGTAGTAGAAGAGCTGGATTTATCCTCTTCTGTCTACCAAATCTTGAAAGAACCGAAGCACTGCATTAAAGTATCGATTCCCCTTGAGAAGGATGACGGTACTGTAGAAACCTACACAGGCTTTCGCTCTGTTCATAGCGATCTACTTGGGCCAGGTAAGGGTGGCATTCGCTTTCACGAGAATGTAAGTGAGGAGGAAGTTGTTGCCCTTTCAATGTGGATGACAATGAAAACAGCTATTCTAAAACTTCCTTTTGGAGGAGCAAAAGGTGGCGTTCAAATTGATCCTAGTACACTCTCTAAACGCGAGCTCCAACAACTAAGCCGCCAATACATCCAGCAGATTGAACCTGTTATAGGTCCACAGAAAGACATCCCAGCACCTGATGTCAATACAAATGGACGTGTCATGGGCTGGATGATGGATGAGTTCTTTAAATTAAGAGGACGTAATATACCTGGATTTATTACAGGGAAACCCCCCGTCATAGGTGGGTCTGAAGGGCGTGTAGAAGCGACCGGAAAAGGTGTCGTTATTAATATATTAGAAGCCTTGAAGAAGTTAGATATGGACGCTGATCAGGCTAAAGTCGCCATTCAAGGATTCGGCAATGTAGGTTCCGTTACAGCAAAATCACTCTCAGAAAAGGGCATGAAGGTCACCGCCGTAGCTGACGTGGATACCCTTGTTTATGACGAAAATGGACTTGATATCCCTGACATGCTTGAATATATGGAAAACAACCAGTCTCTAAAAGGGTACGCAGAAGAAAAGGACCCGAAAGAGATCTTTGATATAGATTGTGATATATTCATTCCTGCAGCGCTTGAAAACCAGATTACGGAAGAAACAGCGCCAAAGATAAAAGCAAAGGTAGTGGCCGAAGCAGCAAATGGACCGACTACAGAAAAAGGGGACGATATTTTAGCCGAAAATGGCGTGTTTGTTATCCCTGACATTCTTTGTAACGCAGGAGGCGTCATGGTCTCTGCGTTTGAATGGATGCAAAACGATATGCACGACCATTGGGCAAAAGAGGTCGTCAATGAACGGTTAGAGAAAGACATGTCCATCGCCTTCCAAGAAGTGTATGACATGAAGGAAGACATTGATAAAAGCATGCGCCACGCTGCTTTCTACTTAGCGGTGAAGCGTTTAGGTGATGCCATGTACGCACGCGGTTGGGTTGATTAAGTTTTAGTAGAATGATCGCTTCAAGAAAATAGTAAAGCAGATATAAAAGCTCCGTCCATTAGAAAATGGACGGAGCTTTTTTGGTTAATAGCGCAATTTTAATAGTAATTCTCGAATAGAAGGGTCCTCTAGGATGGTATCACTATATTTTTTAGTGATCTCTGTTAAAGCAACATCATGATAGAAAAATTCTTTGAAGAAGGTCACAAGAGGGCGAGATTGAGTCTGTATAGCCTGCCATGCGTTTTGTTCAATACCAGCAAACATCATTTCCTGATTATCGATAATAAGAATACGACTTCTTTCTAATGCTTCGTGCATAGAGTTTGGAACCAGGATCGATACATTAGCAATGCTTGTATCCAATTCACCAATCGTATGGATTTCAACCTGTCCTCCATTTCGGTCAAATTGCTCAAGAATCGGGAGGTGAATACGCAAATCATCTGCCCAGCCTGAAATGATAATGGAATCCTTTGCTCCTTGAATCATTTCTTTTTGAACAGCTTGAATGGATTGGTCATCCTTCAACGTCCATACTCGATCATCCGAGGGAGCCTCTGTTATAGGAATATTTCTTAAATGCTCGACGTTGGCTTCAAAGTCAGATTTTAGTTTGTCGATTGTGGATTCAATAGGTAAGGCAGTGTATTGTCTTTTCTTATCAACAGTTGACTCTAAAATCATTCCTTTTTCACTCATGCGATGAAGCACTTCATATACCTTTGAGCGAGGAATGCCTGACCGCTTCACAATGCCAGTGGCGTCCAAGGGCTCATTCACAGATATGAGTGCCTCATATACTTTGCTTTCATACTGTGTAAATCCAAATGGTTGAAGCATAATTCATTAGCTCCTTACGTTCTAGTCGTTAGTTCTATCTTAGCATACCAAGCGCAAGATTTCGTTTTACACGAGAAGCTGTGGTATAAATCGACCTTTTCTGTCTACAAAATTTTAAATCATAGGTGGGGAGATTTGGGTCTTGTGCTTTCATGATTTTAAAGTTACCATTATGGTGGTAACTTTAACGGAAAGGACGAGACATGATGGATAAGCGTGTATATCTGTTGACGATCGTAGCCTTTGTCGTAGGCATGGTCGAACTTATTATAGGTGGTATTTTAGATTTAGTAGCAGGAGACCTTGGAGTTACAGTAGGGAAAGCAGGCCTTTTAATTTCCATTTTTTCAGTTGTATTTGCTATTGCTGGCCCGATTCTGTTAGCCTTAACTTCTCAAATTGAACGGAAGAAACTAACCTTGTGGACGCTCGTTGTCTTCTTGGTAGGGAATTTAATCGCTGTTTTTGCACCGTCTTATTCAATTTTGATGGCAGCTAGAATGATTTCAGCTGCTAGTGGTGCATTGCTTGTCGTCCTGTGTGTGACGCTTGCATCGAATATTGTAAGTGAAGCTTACCGTGCCCGAGCCATCGGGATTGTATTTATGGGAATTAGCGGTTCGCTCGTATTAGGTGTTCCTTTTGGATTAATGCTTGGGAACGCGTTTGGATGGCGTGCCCCTTTTATCCTGATTACAGGTTTAACATTGCTTTCAATGGCCGGAGTTTATTTCTTTATGGAACGGATCGCACCTAAACCCTCTATCCCGATGAAAGATCAATTGAAAACGTTGAAAGATAACAAAATCTTATTTGCGCAAATGACCTCTTTTCTGTTTCTTGCAGGTCACTTGACGCTGTATGGGTATTTAACCCCTTTCTTAAAAACAACAATGGGTCTGAATGGAACATGGGTAAGTATCGTTTACCTTATATTTGGTGTAGCAGCCGTGCTAGGTGGGGGCGTCGGTGGTATGCTAGCTGATCGCTTTGGCACGAAGCCTTCTGTACTAGGGATCATTGCCGTATTTGCTGTTTCGATTTTCTTAATTCCTTATACAACATTCTCGTTCCCGCTCTTCTTAATCGTAATGGTCATATGGAGTATGCTCAGCTGGGCGGTAACACCAGCGCAACAAAGCTATCTAATCGAATCAGCTCCTGAATCATCCGACATTCAACAGAGCTTAAACAACTCAGCACTTCACCTAGGGATTGCCCTTGGATCGTTCATTGGTAGTATTGTCATTGAAAGATCATCCGTAGAACACAATGCAACAGTCGGCGGGATCTTCATCGTAATCGCTCTAGCCACAGCCGTATTTTCAATGACCAGAACCCGGAGTGAAGTAGCCGTAAGTGAATAAAAGTAGAAAGACCTCGTTCATTCCAACACGAGGTCTTTTTTTGAGTGAGATAGAGACGTATCCGTCAGCTTTAATGGAGCGTAAGGTGGGCCTGGAAACCACTCGCTTTCCGCGGGCGGCCCCACACGAGGTGGGGTCGTTCGACGTTGTCACAGGACGTGACGGTTTTAGTCGAACTCCCTCTTTCTTTTTAGAGCCTCCTCGTTCGCTTGCGCTCTCTGTGGGGTCTCGTCGACCTCTTTCTCCCGCAGGAGTCTCCCCGTTCCCCAACCACCTTTCGCTACTATAACGTAAACGGAAACATTGTCTCAGTTTGGATGAAAGGAGGTTAATCTTCCTCGATGAGTTCTTTCACCAATTGTAAATCCTGCGTTTCACGCACTTCTTGATAAGAGGCAAATGGGCACCCTCTAGTTTCCACTCGTTCCAAAACGTTTCCAATGTGAAAGTCTGAAGGGTCTAATGATTCATTCACTTCTGACCAGTAGAGAGGTGTTGCTACGCTTGCGCCTTCACGGCCACGTGGTGAGTAGGGGGAAACGATGGTCTTCCCTTCTGCGTGTTGGACGTAATCAATGTAAAGTCGGTTTCCTCGCTTTTTCTTTAACCGTTCTACTGTAAAAAGGTCTGGCTCTTGGCTAATGAGTAGTTGTGCCACATGCTCAGTAAATAAGCGAGTTTCTTCATATGTTAAACTTCCTGATTGAATCGGAATATGGATTTGCATTCCCTTTCCACCGCTCGTCTTCACAAAAGCCTTAAGATTAAGTCGATCAAAGATCATTTTAAGAAGGGTGGCAGCCTTTATAGCCAGAGAAAAGGATTCGCGTTCAGGAGGATCAAGGTCAAATACAATCTCATTTGGGGCTGATGCTTGTGAAGTCTCAAATGGGATGTGATATTCAATCGCTCCTTGGTTACCATGCCAGAGGATCGTGTTCAAATCGTTGCAAACCATGTAAGTTTCTTTAGATCCTTCTATACGGTTTACATAGTCTGGGGCATAGTCTGGCAAGTGCTTCTGGAAGAAAGACTCTTGGTCAATCCCATCAGGAAATCGAATGACCGTTAACTTCTTGTCCTTTAAAAATGGAAGCATGTAAGGAGCAATCTTTCTTAAATACAAGAGCAGATGTCTTTTTTTGAAATGGGATTCTTTCCACAATACTTTTTCCGTATTTGTATAATCCACATGTGGAAAAAGAGCTAAATCCCACTCAGCTTGATCCCCCGTACAATCTCCTGGGGATAACTCAAGTAAAAATGAAGAAAACATGGGTTCCCGTAAATCGTCCTTCTGTGCATGAAGACAGTGAATCCCTACACAGACACTCGGATCAAGCGTATAAACACCCTCGGATTTCTCCCCTTTATTTGTAAAGAAAGTTTGAAGAGTTTGTTGATCCTCTGTGGACAGACCATGCTTAACAGATCCTATATCCACAATTGTATCCCCACTATACACAGAAGCTGTAAAATACCCATTCTCCGACTTATAAGCTGTGAGGAAAGCTTGAATTGTTCTCCAATTTTTGATTTTAATCCAATCATTACTTCTTTCACCAGGTTTGTATAAGCTCTTTTTATTTTTAGCGACCAATCCCTCTCCCCTATGTAAAAAGACAAGATCTTGTACTTCTCGAGCGTTCGAATAACTGTCCACAACATGTACACAACGCTTCCACTTCTCAAGCATTTCTCGCCTTTCATGATAAGGAGAGTTCGTATAGGATTTTCCTTTTTCCTTGAGGAGGTCAAATGCTAAAAAAGTCGCAGGACGTTCCTCAGCCGCTTGTGCAATGGACTGCTCACTCCTCATTCGATTTCGCTTCTGCAACAAGGGAAAATGACTTTGAAAAGGTGTATTTAGTATACAAATCTCTCCATCTAATAAAAGCGGAAGGCTCTCCCTCACAGAAGAAGTCTGACTTGAAAACTCACGAATAACCTCTGGGAAACGCTCAGACAAATCATTCCCATTCCGACTCATCAACCTCACACCACCCTCCGTCCAATGAAGCAATGCTCTGAATCCATCATATTTCACCTCATAAACCCAATTGGCACCTGTAGGTATGTCATCTAAAAGCGTAGGAAGCATTGGCTGCAAAATAAGAACCTCCTTTTTATATGGTTTTGCGGCTTTGCTAAAGCAGTGGCAGGGCTGAGTCCGTTATCGTATGGGGACTAGGGCAGGCTTGGGGACAACTCGCTTTCCTGCGGGGAGCTGGCAAGCCTCCTCCTTCGCTGACGCTGCGTCCGGGGTCTTACCTAGGCTCCTTATCCCGCGGGAGTCTCGCAGTCCCCAAGCCTGCCCTGGCGTTAATTGGATGAACGGACCTCCTTAGATATGAGAATCTCAATACCCATATGTGGCGCGTTTTCGTTACGCCTGATATGGAAAAGGTGGGCCGGGAAACTGCGAGACTCCTGTGGGAAGAAGAGTTAGACGAGACCCCGCAGGGCACGGTTTTTGCCCGAGGAGGCTTCAAAAGGAAAGGAGAAGTTCGACTAAGATCGTCACGTCCTGTGACAACGTCAAACGACCCCACGTCGTGTGGGGCCACGGAAAGCGAGTAGTTTCCCGGCCCACCTTACTCTCAGCAAAATCAACGAAAACGTACCTCCATCTATAGTAGTGTACGTAAGCCAAGATGATTTACTCACACTCAACATAAAACCCATCCCATTAGCAAACGCTAAAAGAAAAAGGAGAGTGAAGCGTGTGCACACAATGTGGAAAGGAACCATTAGCTTTGGACTTGTGAACATCCCAGTCAAATTACACTCCGCAACAGAAAACAAAGATATTAGTCTACGTCAGCTCCATGAAGAGTGTAAATCACCTATTGAATATGAACGTACGTGCCCGGTATGCGAACGGGAAGTTGAGAAAGAAGAGATTGTGAAGGCGTATGAATATGCAAAGAATAAGTTTGTTGTGTTAGATGATGAAGAACTAGAGGAGTTAAGGAAGGAACAGACAGATAAGGCTGTTGAAATTATGGACTTTGTAAAACTATCTGACATTGATCCCATCTATTTTGAAAAGAGTTATTACCTTTCTCCAGACGAAGGTGGAACGAAGGCGTACTCACTTCTGAGACAGACCCTCTTAGATACAGAGAAAATCGGAGTGGCTAAGATCATCATTCGTTCCAAAGAACAGTTAGCCATGGTCAGAGTGTATGAGAACACATTGGTCATGGAGACCATCCATTATCCGGATGAGGTAAGAGATGTGAAAGAAGTTCCGAATGTCCCCGAAGAAACAGAGTTAGGGAAAAAGGAATTAGAAACGGCTAAAACCCTCGTCGAACAGCTAACAAGTGACTTTGATCCTGAGCAGTATAAGGACGATTATCGACAAGCATTATTAGATCTTATAGAAGCGAAGAAGAATAATGAAGATATATCGACTGCTGAACCAAAACCAACACCAGACAATGTAACCGATTTAATGGAGGCGTTAGAGAAGTCACTTGATAAGAATCAGAAGAAGACAAAAAAGAAGGCAACGAAAAAGAAATCCACTAAAACAGGAAACGAAAAGAAATCAACTTCAAAGAAAACCTCCTGATTATAAACATTACGTTTTTATGTTCTGCATTTTACAATTTGGTAACATCCTCCTTAAAACCCCCACCTTTGACGAACGTCTATAGTAACCGTTCTGAAGGAGGGGGTTACATTGAAAAGGGAAGCCTATTTCGACAATGCGAAATGGATTTTAATGTTCCTTGTGGTATTCGGCCATGTCATTCAGCCGTTTAAGGATCAACATGTATATAGTGTTCTTTATCAATGGGTTTACACATTTCATATGCCTGCATTTATTATAGTTTCAGGTTATTTCGCTCAAGCAAAGCTGAACAAAGCGTATGTAGGGAAATTATTTAAAAAACTCCTGCTTCCATATTTAAGTTTTCAAGCTATTTATACTATCTATTATGCTCTAATTGGAAAGTCGGGATGGTGGAAACCACCGTTTGAACCACAGTGGGCGCTTTGGTTCTTAGTCAGCCTGTTTTGTTGGCATATTATGCTTTATTGGTATAGAAGCTTACCTAAGCATGTAGCGATATTTATTTCTATTCAAATCGGGGTTTTGGTTGGATATATGAGTGGGATTGATCATTCGTTCAGCCTTTCAAGGACATTTGTGTTCTTCCCGTTCTTCCTTATTGGTCATTGGATAAGCACAGAGGAGTTACAGTGGCTTCGTGAAACAAGGACCAAGGTGCTAGCTCTTGGTGTCATGGTTTCTGTAGCGTTAGCTATTATATTTGGACCATCATATGAAACTGAGTGGTTCTTTGGATCAAAATCGTATGTAACCCTTGGAATGCCAGAGTGGGGAGGTTTCGTTCGATTTGGAAGTTATATTGTAAGTGTTCTAATGGCATTAAGTGTACTATCATGGATCCCCACAAAAACGTACACATGGACAAAGTACGGAGCTTATACTCTCTATGTCTATTTATTACATGGCTTCGTCATTCAGGTTATTCGTGAGCATGATTTAATTTCCGTCTATTCCCCTTTTGACTTAGTGTATTTAGCAACGTTTTCCCTTTTATTAATGGGCCTCTTCGTTTCTAGACCTGTCGTATCCTTGGTTTCTCCCATTATTCAATGGAAATCAGTAGGTTGGAAGGTGAAGAAATACCCAATGAAGATGCATTCAGGCTCTTCATAGAGAATGTGCTGCTTATATATGCTGAAAAAAAGAGGCGTCTCTAAATAGAGATGCCTCTTTTCTATGCCTGCCTGTCATGTAAAGGACTTCCTTAAAAGGGATCAGACAGTTACCCAGCAACCACCTATTACACGATTGTTTTCCTTTTTACGTAGTGTCGGAATTCTGGCCCTCTTTCAATTAAAGAAGGATGGCCAAATTCCATCGATTCAATAATACTTTCCTCAGAATATCCAGTGAAAAGGGAAAGGGTCTGGATACTTGGCTTTCTGGCACCACGCCAATTTTTCACCAATTCTTGAGTCTGAAAAAATATGATTAAATGCCTGCGATGAACAGAATACGGACGTGTTTGTTTCAACTGTTCAACTCTCCTTTTCTTTTGTTATAGAAAGAGGTGTAGTAGGTTGCTGGGTGGTTATGTGTTACCTTCCCAAAGTCAATAGTCTTAAACATGTATACGATATGCAACATGACGTTTAGAAATTTTTATTTAGTGTAAATTATGTAAGTAGAGACGAAGATAAAAGCGTGTTCAATTAAAGGAGTGTGTAAAAGTGGCAAATAAAATGTTAATGATCGTAACGAATGCAGGTGTGCTTGACGATGATCATCAAACAGGCTTATGGCTCTCAGAGTTTGCTGAACCCTATATGGAATTTACACAAGCAGGATATGACGTTACCGTAGCAAGCGTGGCAGGTGGCGAAATTCCGATTGATCCAAACAGCATTTCAGGTGAGGAGCCTGATGAATGGGAAGGGGTAATGGAACCTCTAAAGGATACCGTAGTCCTTAGCGACGTGAATCCTGATGAATATTCTGGGGTATTCCTGCCAGGTGGACATGGTACGATGGTAGACTTCCCTGATAACGAAGCCATTAAAAACGCCTTGCAACCTTTCTTTGAACAAAACAAAGTAATTGGTTCCGTATGTCACGGCCCAGCAGCATTTGTAGGCGTGACGGATCAAAATGGTAAGTCATTTATTGATGGGAAACGCCTGACAGCCTTCACAGATGCAGAAGAGAAGGACCAAGGTCTAGACAGCAAGGTACCATTCCTTCTAGAGACTCGACTTACAGAGCTTGGAGCTAATTTCATGGCTGAACCAAATTATACGGAACATGTTGAAGCCGATGGAAATCTCGTAACAGGACAAAACCCACAATCAAGCTTAGCAACGGCTAGAAAAGTGGTTCAAAAACTTGGTCAATAATGTGTAAACCGTAACCCAATGACAGCTTTGCCTTTCAGGGGGATACGTTTTATAGAGAAAGGCAGGGGACTCATCCCCTGCCTTTTGTTATGTTTAATAGTTAGGCTCGGTGTATAAGCCCCCTTTGTGCGGAAGACTCCGAAGTTGAGACACTTTTGTGTAGATAGGGCCGTTACTCTTTTGGGGTGGTAAGGGTGTCTGGGGAACGACTCGCTTTCCGCGGGCGAGCTGTCGAGCCTCCTCGGGAAAACACCCTGCGGGGTCTCGTCGACCTCTTTCTCCCGCAGGAGTCTCCCCGTTCCCCAGACACCCCTGCTATAGTTTTCCGAACGGCCCCACATCTTAAGGGGCGTGAGAGTTGAGAGGTTTCCTCATATGGCATGTTTCTGTTACACCATATATAGCAGAGGTGGTTGGGGAAATTGCGAGACTCCTGCGGCATTAGGAGCCTAGGGGAGACCCCGGAGGGAGCGAATGCGACTGAGGAGGCTCCCCAGCTCGCCGCGGAAAGCGAGTGATTTCCCCAACCGCCTTATTCTCAAATAACGCAAACGGAAACATTCTCTCATTTTCAAGTCTTCAACAATCCTGGCCTATTCTTGAACAAGCTTGTTATAAACAATAACAACATTAAACTTCAACAGAGCCAAGATTTAATTTAAAACCCCCTAAAAGTTGCGCAACTTTTAGGGGGTTTTTATATAACACTCTTAGAATAAGAAATGAGCTACAAGTGTAATAACAGGAAGCGTAATGAGAGTACGTTCAATAAAGAGAATGAACAGCTCTTTAAAGTCGATTGGGATCTTAGACCCTAATACAACTCCACCGACTTCTGACATATAAATGAGCTGAGTAACAGAAAGAGCAGCGATAATGAAGCGGGTCATTTCGCTTTCGATTGAACTTCCGAGCAGAGCTGGAAGGAACATGTCAGCAAATCCTACTAAAATCGTTTCAGACGCTGCGGCTGCTTCTGGTATTTGCAACAATTCTAGTAATGGAATGAAAGGCGTTCCAATCCATGAGAAGAACGGCGTATGTTCTGCAATAATGAGGGTGACGGTTCCGATCGCCATAATGATCGGTGCAACACCCATCCACATGTCTAAAATGTTTTGACAACCTTGCTTTATAAACTGGGGAAGGCTCGGTGCTTGCTTCGTACGTTCGACTGCCTTGTAGTAGCCCCATGAGAAAGCGTTATAGCCTTTTGGTGTTCCGGGTTCAGGTTTCTTTTCTTCGCCACTAACATAAGAATCTTCTTTTCTTGATAGTGGTGGTATGCGGGGCATGATGATCGCTGCAATGACACCCGCTAAAAGAACAGTTCCGTAGAATGGAACAAACATATCACTCAATTTCACCTGATCGATTACAACTAAGGTGAATGTAATCGAAACGACTGAGAATGTTGTCCCTACGACAGCAGCCTCACGCTTTGTATAATGTCCTTCTTCATATTGTTTACTTGTTAAAAGTACTCCAATCGTACCGTCACCAAGCCATGACGCTAAGGAGTCAATCGAAGAGCGACCAGGTAAAGTGAAGAGTGGACGCATAATTTTCGTTAGTATAATCCCGAAAAATTCAAGCAGTCCAAAGTTTAAAAGCAATGGTAGGAACATCCCTGCAAATAGGAAGACTGTAAACAAAATGTGTAACAAACTACCTTCTCCACCTAGCAGGAGGCCTCCTGTAGCGCTTGAGTAAACTTGTTCTGGGCCTAGCTTGTAAAAGGTCATAATGGCAAAGACAGCGCCGAACACACGAATGATGGTCCAAGACCATGGGATGAATAAAAGTCCTGTAAAGAAAGGTGACTTCTTTACAGCCTGTCCATTTGTCAGCTTCGCGATGAGCGTTAATATAGCTGTAACGGTAATAATGAACGTCATAATGGCAGGTAACTGAGCTTGCAGTGCCTCTTGAAGAATGGATGCAAAGTGTGCAATTGGAATGGTAATGCTATCTCCGAATTTAATCGGTGTCATAAATAATAAGATCCCTATAAGGGATGGAATAATAAATAGAAAGTGATTCATTGGTTTGAATGGGAATTTATTATTTGAATTCATGGGAACGAACCCTCCAGGTACAAAGAATTTCCGACATAAAAATACAACAAAATTCATTTTAATACATGTATGAACAAAATGCTAATAAAAATTTATGGAAGTGAATAGATATGCGTATAATGAGAGGCCGCTGAATCATCATTCATAACTTCCTATCCTAATAGAACCGATATAGTTTTAGGTAAATATGTATACCGTTCAAGATGAATAGTTTATCTCCTCCTTTATGTATAAATTAGAAAGCGGTTACAATTTTATTATAAAATATCATCGGACTAAAAGAGAAGTCATGAAATAAACGGTTCAAGGAAACAATAGAAACTATTCAAATTCGAATAGAACGGGAATGGACTCTACAATGAACGTACACTATTTCTAAAAATGAGGGATATTACTATGCGCACTTTTGCAACACCTAAACTTGTCGTGAGTAAATGCTTAGAGTTCGATCATGTGCGGTATAACGGCGAACGTATACCAGACAAAGTCGTACAACGATTAACGCCATATGTAACATTTATACCTGTATGCCCAGAGATGGAAATCGGACTGGGCGTTCCCCGTGATGTTATTCGTATTGTACGAAATGGGGAAGAAGAGCGCCTTATGCAACCATCAAGCGGAGAGGATTTAACAGACTCCATGACTCATTTTGCTAAAGGATTCCTTCGTTCTTTGCCGGATGTAGATGGTTTTTTACTTAAGAATCGATCACCTACATGCGGGATTCAGGATGTAAAAGTTTATGACAAGTTAGAGAAGTCTCCTGTAGTCGGAAAGACAAAAGGTCTCTTCGCTCAAGAAGTGCTGAATGAACATGAAGCTTTAGCGATTGAAGAAGAAGGGCGACTTAAGAACTTCCGTATCAGGGAGCATTTCTTTACCAAACTTTTTACCTTAGCAAGCTTTCGTGAAATGAAGGAAACGCCATCTATGAAGAAGCTAGTCGCTTTCCATTCTGAAAACAAATACTTATTTATGTCTTACAACCAAAAGACCTTGAAAGAAATGGGACGAATTGTAGCCAACCATGATCAATTATCGATGGAAGAAGTTCTTGATGCTTATGAGGAGAAATTAGGTTGGATGTTAAGAAGAGCACCAAGCCGAAAATCAAACGTAAATGTATGTCAGCATATTTCGGGATATTTCAAAAACGAGCTGACAAGAGGAGAGAAGCAATACTTCCTGGACGAGCTAGATAAATATTATGAAGAAAAAATTCCTCTTAGCACGGTGCTCGGTATACTAAAATCTTGGGTGATTCGCTTTCAAGATGATTACTTATTAGAACAAACCTATTTCCAACCCTACCCCGAAGACCTCGTTGAAATAAGTGACTCAGGCAAAGGAAGAGCCTACACATAAACACACAAAAGCGCCCTTAGGGCGCTTTTGTGCTGTATAAAAGTAAAGGGTGCCAGACACGCGTTCAGGCTTTACTGCGGTGCAGTGAAGAAGGGTGTCTGGCACCCTTTATTGTGATAAAGAATATGGGCGAGGAGAAAATTTTTTGAATAGGTAAACGTTGTCATTGATTTTGGAAGTTTTAGAAGAATGTATGGTGGGAATCACTCCATCAGAATCACATACTAAAACTATACCGAAATAGTTGGAGGGCCTGAAAGATGTCAACAAAAGGAAAAAGCATACACGCCCTGGTCATATTAATGTTTACCCAGTTTATATCTGGTGGTGTAACAAATACAAAGGGGATCGTGTTAGACCAAGTAGAGAAAGACCTTGGTCTAGATATGAGTCAGTTTGGTCTTGTCGTATTTATATTTCAGCTTGGATTTACATTAGCAAGTGTACTAATAGGTTATTATACCGATAAAAAAGGTTTACGTATTATGACGGTTATTGGTTCAATCGTCATGGGGATTGGGTTCCTCGGAACCGGTTTTGCTCCTAATATTACGTTCTTCTTAGGTTTCTATATGATCGTTGGTTTTGGGCTTGGGTCACTTGGTGTGGCATCAAATGCCATTATTCCATCCGCTTATCCCGATAAACAAAACCGAATGTTTAACTTAGCCATGGGTGTTTATGGTCTGGGAATGGTAGTATTTCCACAGTTCTTAAACTTCCTATTCCAATTCGCTTCATGGAGATATTTCTATATCGGAATTGCAGCCAGCTTAATAGCAGTTATTATCTATGTAACGTCTACAAACTTCCCGGATGGTCGTGCTGAGAAAATTGATATTAAAGCATTCATCCCTATGCTGAAAGACGCACAGTTTGTGTTCTTGATGGTCTTCTTAATGCTTGAAGTGTCAGCAGAAGTATCCTTTATGAACTTCTTCCCGTCCTACCTTAAAGGTCTTGATTTAGGAGGCATGTCAACGGCTGATAAGGAAGCAATGGTGGCTGGAATTCTATCCTTATTCTCCGTCTTCTTTATGATTGGACGTTTAGGGGTAGCTTATCTAACGAATTGGATAAATGAACGTATTATTCTAATCGTCTTCTCAATAGGTTCTGTTGTTATGATCGGAATTAGTTTCCTATTCGCAAATGACTTTCCTTGGTTATTCGCTGGTGCAGGGTTCTTCTTCTCCACGCTCTTCCCGACCGGTACAGCGTTTGGTACATCTATTTCAAAAGCTGGGGGATCAGCTCTTGGTTTAATCTATATCGCAGCAGGAATTGGTGGCGGTATTGCAGGTTATATTGTCGGAATTGCATCAGAAATGTTTGGCAAAACAGGCGGCTTCAGCGTCGTACTCATTTTCCTTGCACTAATGACCTTAACCACATTCTTTATGGATACTAACAAATCAAATCAAGCTAAATAAAAGCAGCTCTTTAACAGAGTAAAGCGTGCCAGACACCCTTTAGCAAGCTAAAGGGTGTCTGGCACGCGCTGTTTTGGTAGTGAGATAAAGGATTTCTTGTCATCGGTTTATGGTGGCAGGATTTTTATATGGGCGTATGGAATAGGGTTTAGGAGTGGATTATTCCACACTTGAGGAGGGGTGACAACGATGAAGAAACTTCTTTTAACCGGTTTTGAGCCGTTTTTAGACTTTCCAGTTAATCCAACGATGAAGATCGTTGAAGAGCTTGATGGACAAACCATCAATGGATATAAAATAGTAGGGAAGATTTTAACGGTAGAGTTTAATCAATCTGGAGAACAACTGGTTCATCATATTCAAGAAATTGAACCAGATGCCGTAATTTCTCTTGGACTAGCAGGTGGTCGATACAAGATCACACCAGAACGAATTGCGATTAACTGTAATGATGGAGATGCTGATAACTCAGGGAGAGTGCCGCGTGATGAGTGGATCGAAAAGGATGGTCCTGATGCGATCTTCTCCACTTTGCCGATTCGCAAGATGGTGGACCAATTAACAGAACAAGAACTACCGGCTGATATCTCTAATACAGCAGGTACATATTTGTGCAATAATGTCATGTATCAAGCCTTGTTTTATATACAATCTCACAATTTGAATACCCAGGCAGGATTTATTCATATCCCTGCTTCTCACGAATTAGCTATCAAGCATAAACGGATCCCTAGTTGGTCCCATCGTGACTTGCTTCAAGGTGTTAGAACATGTATCGAGAGTATAGAATAGCAGGTGATAATGATGAGAGATATACAGTACGTACCGTTTGGAGAAAACGGGATAAAGATCGTTTTTCCAAATCATATTTCACAAGAAATACATGAGCGAATACTCAAGCTTTACCAATCTATCAAGCGCCATGCAGTAGAATCCATTACAGATATTGTTCCAAGCTATACAGTACTGACGGTTTATTTTAATGAGACACTGATTTCTTTCAATCAAATGAAAGAAAAACTAGAAAGCATATGGGCTTCTGCAGATACGAAGGAGGAAACAGCCTCATCGAGAGTTGTCGTCCTTCCTGTCTATTACGGTGGAGGTGTAGGTGAGGATTTGGAGAAAGTTGCTTCGGTCAATAACGTTTCAGCAGAAGAAGTCATTGACCTTCATTCTTCGAGAGATTACCTAACGTATATGATTGGCTTTTTACCGGGTTTCCCTTATCTAGGGGGGATGGATGAGCGTATTGCTACTCCTCGTCTAGAGAAGCCTCGTGCTCGGGTAGAAGCAGGGTCTGTTGGGATTGCAGGTAGCCAGACAGGGGTCTATCCTATTGGTTCACCAGGTGGTTGGAATATTATCGGACAAACGCCTGTCCCAATAGTTGATTTTACAAGAGAAGAACCTTTTCTGATAGAAATGGGCGACTATATTCGTTTTCGTCCTGTTCAACATACAGAATATGAAGATATTAAAGAACGTATTAAAAATGGATCATACACCATTGAAATCGTAGACAAGGAGGCGTAATGATGACGCAACTAGATATAAATGCAGACCTTGGAGAAAGTTACGGCGCCTTTCAAGTAGGGGAAGATGAGCAATTAATGAAAGTAATCACTTCGGCAAACGTGGCCTGCGGCTTTCACGCAGGGGATTACAACGTTATTGCAGATACGATTGAAAGAGCTAAATCAGAAGGGGTAGCTGTTGGAGCGCATCCGGGCTTTCCAGATCTATTTGGCTTTGGTCGTCGTGAATTCAATATGAGTCCTAAAGAGATCTATAATTTAATCACCTATCAACTCGGTGCTATAGCTGGAGTATGTAAAGTGAAGGATGTAGAACTTCAGCATGTGAAACCGCATGGCGCCCTATATAATATGGCAGCCAAAGACTATGAGATGGCAAGTTCAATCGCCAAGGCTGTACGAGATTTTGATTCGAACCTTATCCTATTTGGCCTTAGCAATAGTGAACTCGTTCGAGCAGGTAAAGACGAAGGGCTGAAGGTGGCACAAGAGGCATTCGCCGATCGCGCCTATACTTCAGAAGGATACCTTGCTCCGCGCTCAATGGAGGGATCTGTGCTTACGAGTTTAGAAGAAATAGAGAAACAGGTTCTCTCAATTGTACAAAATGGGTGCACAACGTCTCTTGATGGAAAGCAAATTCCATTAGAGGCTCAAACGATTTGTTTTCATGGAGATGGAGATTCAGCCTATCATCATGCAGAGCACATTAAAAACGTCTTACAACATCACAGTGTTGACGTAAAAAAAGTGGGGGGATCCTAAACGTGTCCTACCCTTTATGTTCGATAGAAAAAGCAGGAATATTAACAAGCATTCAGGACCTGGGCCGCTTTGGTTATCAACACTACGGTGTACCAATATCAGGAGCGATGGATAAGGTTGCCCTTCAAATTGGGAATGGGTTAGTCGGAAACGATTTGGGTGCTGCCTGCTTGGAAGTGACGATGGGAGGCACCACCCTAAAAGCATCCCATGACCACCTTGTTGCCATAACAGGAGCAGACTTAGATGCAAAGTTGAACGGCAAAAAAGCCCCTCTATGGTCTACATTTATATGGAGAAAAGGAACCACTCTTACATTTAAAGGCCCTGTAGAAGGAATCAGAGCTTACATAGCGGTTCAAGGAGGAATAGATTCTGAATCAATTCTAGGAAGTCAGTCCGTTTATGAACGGGGACAAATGGGGCGTCATATTCAATCAGGAGACCAACTATATAGCTATTCAAACCAAGTTGATCGTAAGAGGATAGGACTGAGTCATGACAAGCGCCCATCCTATGATAAAGAAGTTGACGTTCGGCTTGTTGGAAGCCAACACCAATCCTATATAAAAAAAGAAAGTATAGAAGCATTCTTTAACACCTCGTATACAGTCTCGACAGGAGACCGTATGGGCATTCAACTAGACGGGGAAGCCATGACCTTTGAAGATACAGGAGACATTATCTCTGAAGCAGTCACATTCGGAACCGTACAAGTTCCCTCAAGTGGAATGCCTGTTATATTAATGGCTGACAGTCAAACAACAGGAGGCTATGTCACCATCGGTAATATCGTTCGAGCCGACCTATGGAAAATCGCCCAGCTCCCACCAGGTGGAAAGATTAACTTCCATAAAATCTCCCATGAAGAAGCGAGAAAACTCTCTAAAAACCTCCACAGCTTTCTCTCTTCCTTACAAAAAGAAGCAAAATATATCCCATCCAAATAAAAGCGCAGCTGGCAATCCCAGCTGCGCTTTTTGGGCTGATTAAGGTTCGAAGGTGCTGGGCTTATGGTTGGTCCGTTACCGTATGGGGCTAGGACTTGCTGGGGAGCCTCCTCAATCGCTACGCGCTTTCCGGGGTCTCCCCTAGATTTAAAAGTGCAGGCGTGGTGCTTAGGACCGTACGGATAAGACAGCTTTTTGGAAAAGGCGATTAGCCTTTGTAAAAAAGATGACTTATCTCGCTAGGTCCTCCACGCTGGAACTAGATAGGCTCTTTTCCCCGTGGGAGTCTCGTCGTTCCCCAGCAAGTCCTGACGTTAATTGGATGAAAGGACCAGGTTCTTATATTATTATAGATATTTTCAAGCCCCTTGAATCTCACATATAACGCGTTTCCGTTTACTCTTACTTGGAAAAGGTGGGCCTGGAAACTGCGAGACTCCCGTGGGCAGAAGAGCCTAGGTGAGACCCCGGAGCCCGGCTTTGCCGGGTGAGGAGGCTCACCAGCTCCCCACAGGAAAGCGAGTGGTTTCCAGGCCCACCTTAGACTCAACTAAAATTAACGGAAACTTTGGAAACTTTCTCAGCTTCGAGTCTTCCATATAAGCGGCCTTATATGGATAATTATCCAACATAACGCTTCAAGATACGATCCACGCTACCGGCATAGGCCTCACCGAACAAGTTCAAATGAGCAAGCAAGTAATACAACTGATAAAGAGGCTTGATATCCTCATAAT
The DNA here is from genome assembly GCF_014642405.1 of Pontibacillus salipaludis. GTDB lineage: Bacteria > Bacillota > Bacilli > Bacillales > BH030062 > Pontibacillus > Pontibacillus salipaludis. Next base: position 106,346 of record NZ_BMIN01000002.1, on the reverse strand, counting down.
TCTCAGGTAAAGGCATTTCTTCCTGGTACGCTCGATAAAACCCTTCAGAATATCCTCCAAATACTTCAGTGAACGCCATTTCAAAAGCATGATCACCGTAAAAAACAGAAGGATCGATTAAACATGGATCACCATTTGGGCCAGCCATCCAGTTTCCGCCCCATAGATCTCCGTGGAGTAAAGAAGGTTTCACTTCATGAGTGAGCCACTGAGGCAAGCGTTCCATTAGCTTCTTTAACCTTTGCTTCCTTTCTAGTGGTAACTGACCTTTTTCTGCAGCCATGTTGAATTGAGGAACAAGACGATCGTCGTGATAGTATGTCGTCCAGTCTTCTACAAGGCGATTCGGCTGTGGAAGCGAGCCGATAAAAGTATCTTCTTCAAAACCAAATTTTTCTCCGTAGGCTTTATGCATGTTGGCTACCCCGCGTCCTAATCGCTCTTCGGTATCACCAGTAGGTTCTCCTTTTAGCCACTCCATCACGAGTGCAACTTGCTCATTTCCTTTTGGTTCATCATAGTGATACACCTCTGGTACACGGATTGCTTTCGTATCACGAATGTATTCAAGTCCCTTTGCTTCGACGCGGAAGAAGTGTTCAGGAACGTCCTTGTTTGTTTTGACGAAGTATTCTTGTTCTTTTGTGCGAACATAGAAAGCCTGGTTGATGTCACCTCCAGAGATCGGTGTTGTCTCTTTAATAGAAGACGTGTCTCCAAGGGTTTCTAATGAATGATAGATAATTTGATTTATTTCCTTCATTTACTTCACTCCCTAGTAGTTCATATGTTTTATTCATTATCCTACAATCGACCTGTTCTAACATAAACTTCCTATAAAGGTAGAAAAAGATCGAAAATTCTTTATAATAAAATTGGAAGCGACAAAACATTTCTTTATTAAATCAACTTACATAAGGACCAAACATCACAATTGTAATGTTTTAGTATGAAAGGGTCAAAATAATGAAAAAGGGGAGAAGCAATGTGGTATTAAGAAGGATTGGACAAGTTCTGGCTACAGTTCTATTATCTGTTACGTTATTTGGGGGAGCTGTACAAGCGGAGCCACTTACATCAAATGATTATATCGAATTAATGGTCGAGGGAGAAATCTTAAAAGGCGATTCTGAGGGTGACCTGAACTTAGATCGTAACATTACAGCTGCGGAGGCTGCTAGAATTATGGCTCGCACGTTAGAAGTTAAAGTGCCGGAAGATCATGTAGGAGAGCGCTTTAATGATCCGTATCTGCTATGGGCTTACGAAAAAGGAGTGGCAGACAAGAAACATTTAAACAACCCTGGTAAGAAATTAAATGCTAAAGAATTAACCAGAATGGCAGAGCAATTAGGGTTCGACTTATCTTTCGCTAAAAATGGGTTAGTTACTCGTGGGGAATTCCTGCAAACCTTTGGCGATGCCACTATAGACCATATAACGATTGCGCACACGAATGATGTCCATGGTCACATCGAAGAAGATTCTTATAACGGTGAGTTTGGCTATGCCAAAATGGCCACACTTATTAAACAGTGGCGTGAGGAAAGTGAGAACTTTCTTTTACTTGATGCAGGAGACACGTTCCAAGGGACAATCTTCGTTAATCAGTTCCAAGGAGAAACGGTCCTCCCAATATTAAATTATTTGGATTATGACGTTATGGCTGCAGGGAATCACGAGTTTGATTTTGGGTACGAGCAATTGTTAAATCTAAAAGACCAATTAGATTACCCTATGATTTCATCTAACGTCTTTAAATTAGAAGATGGAAGTACTCTATTAGCACCTGTTCATTATCAAGAAGTGGCAGGAAAGAAATATGCGTTCGTTGGTTTTGTTGCGGAGGAGACGCCAGTCTTAACTCATCCGGATAACGTAGAAGGGTTAACATTTAAAAACCCTGTAACAGTCGCACAAGACTTGATTCCGAAAGTACAAGAGAAGGCAGATCACGTCGTAGTTGTTTCTCACGTAGGGATAAATGTGGACCGCGAAATTGCTGCCTCCGTTGACGGAATCGACCTCATTGTAGGCGGGCACTCTCATACGCCTCTTGAAGAGCCGGAACGTGTAAATGATACGTATATCGTTCAGGACTGGGAGTACGGGAAATCGCTTGGAAGAGCGGACCTATATTACGTGAACGATAAACTTGTCCGATTCAAAGGCGGATTAGTCGACTATGATCCATCAGTTGAGGCAGATCCGGAAGTAGAAGAAATGGTCGAGAACATTACAAGTCAAGTGGATGAGAAAATGAATGAAGTCATTACAACAGCCACTGTACCACTGAATGGTGATCGCGTGGATATTCGATCAAAAGAAACGAACTTAGGAAATCTTATTACTGATATCTTGCGCGAGAAAACCCAATCCATTGAAGGCTATGAAGCAGATGTAGCGTTAATGAACGGCGGGGGGATCCGTGCAAAAATTAATGAGGGTGAAGTAACAAAAATGGAGCTTTACAATACACTACCATTCCCTAACACCTTAACTATCTTAGATGTAACGGGTGCAGAATTAAAAGAAGCACTAGAGAATGGAGTCAGTAAAGTAGAAGAAGGAGCAGGTCGATTCCCACAAATTAGCGGCATGACATTCACCTATAATTCAGATAGACCTGCAGGAGAGCGAGTAGAAGATGTAACTGTAGGAGGAGAGCCGCTTCAAGAAGAGGTTACCTACAAGCTGGCAACTAATGATTTCCTTGCTGTAGGTGGCGATGGATATGAAGTGTTTAAAGATAATGAATCATTTAATACAGGTTACACCATTTATAACGTTGTGGAAGAGTATTTCATGAAACAAGAGACCGTATCGCCAGAAGTAGAAGGGCGCATTGTAGATTTGGCGCAACAATAAGATAGAAAAGGACCCGGAGCATTTACTCCCGGGTCCTTTTTACATGCATACTGCTCTTAAGATAGAGCGGTTTCTTGTCCAACTTTAGAATGGGATTCTCTAAATTCTTTTGGCGTGACGTTTGTATATTTCTTAAACAAGGAGGTATAGTAGCTTTGGTTACAGAATTGAAAGAGGGTAGCAATATCGGAAATAGGAGTAGTAGTGTGAAGAAGAAAGTATTTGGATTCCTCAATTCGTTTTTGATTGATATACTGCACGACAGATACGCTTACTTCTTTCTTAAACAAGTGAGATAAATAACTTGGACTGACCAGACTGTTCTGGGCAATGGAATCGAGTGTGAGATCTTCTAAAATGCGGTCATGAATAAATGCAATCGCTTGGTTAACCACTTTACTGTACGGAAGAGTCTCTTCTTTGTTGAGGCGCTCAATAAACTTCGTCAGCATGTCTTTCTCAAGTTGAAAAAGGTCATCAACATCGTTGATTCTTTCGATCTGTTCCATGTACTGATCGCTTAAACGGAATGCATCTTCTGGTTGAACACCGCTATGAATAATCGTGCGCGTAAAAAGGGTGCAAGAACTAACGAGGACATTTTTAACGGAACGCAAGGTTGGATTTGGTGATATAATCGCTCGTTCTTCGTTTATAGAATGTAAGAGTTGATGGGCTTTTTTAGGGTCCCCTTGTGAGACAGCGACAAGAAGTTGGCGTTCCATCAGATAGGATGGATGTAAGTAATCATGGTTGCGATTCTGTAAGCGAACTTTCATAAACTGTTCAATTGTGGCCTGTTTAATAGACGTACTCATTATGTCACCTACAAATCTAGTTTTTTAACGATTTTAATATAATTGTAAGCGATTTCGCAACAAAATCAAGACGTTTTGCAATATTTTTTGTAAAATTGGAAAATTTAATCTTTTTTACGCACTTGAAGAAACCGCCCATGACTCTCTTATGAAGCAGTTTTTCACAGATCACGAGCGGCTTCTACATCACTTGTTTATCGAATTGTTTTTGTGTAAGCGACAATAGTCGTGTGTTCCTGAAACCCAAGTTCTTTGTATAACCTCTCAGCTTGAGGGTTCGTAGACCTTACCGGTACTGTGACAACGGATAGACCTTGCTCTAGGAAAGCCTGGTGGCAAGCGTACTGGATTAATGCTGAACCAATGCCTTGACCTTGTTCGCTATCTTCCACCTGCAGAAAGCATATTTCACCTTCGTCCATCCCTTCAATCTGTTCGAAGAAGATATACCCTTTTATAGTGTCCTCTTCTTTATAGCACCATAATGAAAAATGCGGATCTTGGATTAAGTGAGTCATCTCTGCTGCGTTAAAATAGGCCGCATCTGGGTGCAACTTCTGCAACTTGTCAAAGGACCCCTCGTAAGGGACTATATGTTTACTAAGAGGAGTGTGGAGGTGAGTTTGTTTAGGGAGAATCAAGTTCTTCTCCCGGTTATAAAGATTAAAGCCTTGTGATTCACAAAAGTGAAGAACATTTTGGTTTTGCTCAAAGAAAGCAACTTTCAGCTCCGTATATGTGCCCTTCCATTTAGAGATCGCCTTTTCCCATAGCGTTTCCATCACGCTTAAGGCATCCTCTCCGTAGCCAAATGGGCCAAGCAACCTTCCAACCTGTTCACCTTCAAACGGCTCAAGCCCTATAAACCCTTTTATTCTTCCTTCCTCCAAAGCGACAAAAGCATGGGGTTCTTGGAATTGGAGTAACGTTCCAAGTTGTGCTTCAATTGCACTCGTTTCTGATTCCAACCAAGCAATATAGTGAACGTCTTGTTCGTTTAATTGGGCTAGCCACTCGCTTAGGGGGGTAATTTGGTCATTTTGTAGAGTCTGAATTTCCACCTGAGTCCTCCTAACATTTATTTAGGTTTTGGATCCTATTCATATAGGGAACATCTTTCCCATGGTCTCTATTCACCATACCAAAATACATACATTACCCCAAACGAGAGGGTTGTGAGTGCTGAAAAAGGGTACAAATACTATAGAGAGATGAGAGAGGGGGAAGGGAAGCAGTTGAGGTATAATGCACTTTATCGAATTACTATTATCGTAGCAATGGCTTTAAAATTTTTCTGGCAGATCTTTTGGTTTCAACGTTTCCATCGTATTTGGGATGAACGCACAAGAGATAAATGGCAAGACCTCTTAGTAAAACAAGCAAAGGAATATAGGAAGAAGGCGCTAATGCTTGAGGGGTTGCTTATTAAGTTCGGGCAATTCTTAAGTACACGTGCCGATCTTCTCCCCCCTGTGTTTTTGAAGGAATTAGAAGGGTTAGTTGACAGAGTCGAGCCCGTTCCGTTTGAGAAATCAAAAGAAATTTTAGAGCGAGAATGGGGAGGAGATGTTTCTAAGCATCTTCAGGAAATCGGAGATGAACCTGTAGCCTCCGCTTCGATCGGTGAAGTGTATAAAGGTAAACTCCATAATGGTCAGGAAGTAGCTGTGAAGATCCAGCGCTACCGAGTGGAAAAAATATTCCATACCGACTTTAAGGCACTTCGAATCGTATTCTGGTTACTAGCCCGCTTAACTTCCATTGGAAAAAAAGCGGATCTTGGCGAATTATATCGTGAACTGGTTTACGTTATGGGGAAAGAGCTAGATTTCACTGAAGAATTAAAGCATTCCCTTTATTTTAAGAAGCGTTTCTCTGGATTTAAGGGAGTATATGTCCCTGATTATCATGAAGATCTATCAACAAGGCGAGTGCTTGTGATGGAATGGATTGAAGGAGTAAAGATTACAGACGAATCATTCATACAAGAAAACAATTTGAAGCGCGAAGATTTGGCTAAGCGAGTATTTGATCTATTTGTCGAGCAACTTGTCTCTGATGGCATGTTTCATGCGGATCCTCACTCAGGGAACTTAATGGTCCGTTCAGATGGCACCATTGTCATGATTGATTTCGGTATGGTTGGTGAAATTAGTAAAGAAGATGCCAGTTACATTCGTATGATCATTCAAGGGTTTATTATGGATGATTACGATAAAGTCATTGGCGCTTTAGAAGATATGGATTTCCTGCTTCCTTACGCAAATCGTCAGAAGGTGAAACGACTATTAAAAGAAACAGCTGATATGTACTTGCAGGGGGACTTTGAGAAATTTGACCAGGAAGCACTGAATCAAATTATGAAAGACCTCCAGGAGTTTGTGAAAGAACAACCTATTCAAATGCCAGCGGACTATGCATTCCTTGGTAGAGCCGCATCGATCGTAATTGGAGTTTTAACGACAGTGTATCCGGATATCGATTTAATGAAGTGGGGAAAACCTGTTATTAAGCAGTGGGTATCTGGTGGAGAATCAGATGCAAGCCTCTATAAAGAAGTGATTAAAGACACAGCGAAACCCCTCCTTTCCTTACCGAAAAGCTTGAATGAATACTTAACAGATGCCCCTAGGCAAAGAGCTTTTGAGGAAAGAAAGCAACAGAGGCAAATGTTTCACCATTACTACTTCTTTTATGCGTTTCTATCCTTCTTCTTATTTATAGGTGGAGGTGTGTTTGCTTTATATAGCTTTGAAAATCTTGCATCACTGTACATGTATATTGGATTTATAACAGGAGCTACGGGTCTTGCCGCCTTCATACTAGTGGCAAGTGTTCATTTCAGAACCATTAAAATTACGACAAAAGATAGGAGGAATAAGGGTGAGTGATTTGCTACGTAAAGGGTTTTTAATCGGGATTGGTGCTGCGTTAAATGGTAAAGAGAAAGTAGAGAAGGTATATAACGAAATGGTGGAAAAAGGACAGATGAGTCCTACAGAAGCTAAAGAAGCCATTCGTGAATTTCGCGAAAAAGGTGAAGCTCAAAACGAAAAGTGGAATGCTCAAACAGAAGCTTATTTCCGCGAGCAAATCCGTGATCTCGGCTTCGTGACGAAAGAAGAATACCATGCACTTGAGGAACGTGTACAAAAGTTAGAGAAATTGCATGAGACCTCAACGGATGCAGGAGAGGAATAAGAATCTGCTCCCTTACGTGTGATGGTCATAGGAGAAAGTAAAGCTCATCCAATCATGGTTTGAGCTTTATTTTTGGTTATTAGTCACATACTCTTTAAATAGATAAGGCAGTTTTTATATAAACTATTGAATAGTAAAAAGCAAATACGAAGGAAGGTATTGTGTTGGTATCTAAGCGAAAGGAAACAGAAGAAGGACAACCTATAAAATCTTCGGGTGATGGTGATAAGGAGATGAAGGAGGCATATTTAAAGAAAATCGATAGTATGGGCTCAGATCATTTAACCTTATCGAAGAGGGAAAAAGCACAAGCTGTTTATGAACTAAGTCAGGAATATCAGTGGCCAATTAATCGCTTAATAAAGGTAGCGGGATTGCCGCGTAGTACGTACTATTATACAAGGACGAAGATGAATGAGCCTGATCCTGACTTTGAGTTAAAAGAGCTTGTCTCTTCTATTTATTTTGAATATGAGGGACGTTATGGATATAGACGTGTTCAAAAAGAACTAGAAAATAGAGGCCACACTGTCAATCATAAGAAAGTATACCGAATCATGAAAGAGCTAGGGTTCAGTTAAATGGTTATTTACATGAATACAACCATCCCTAAGACATCGGAGTCAAAAGGGATGGTTGTTTGTGTTTCAAGCTTGTTTTGGTTTTGAAGTTTGATGGTAAAGCATCGCCACGGCTTGCTTTAACGTAGCTTTTGTAATGACATCCTCTTTTGTTTTAGAAACGAGACCCATTTGAACCGCCCGCATGCTTAAGTCAGGACGCATACCAGTTAAAATCGGTTTAAGGCCGAGGATCTCAAGAGATGTAAGTAGTTTCTCCAAGTGGCTCATGAAAAGGTCATCCACCTGGTAAACCCCGGATAAGTCAATAACAAGCCAATCAATATCCAGCTCATTGGCTTCCCTTAATGTTTCCTCAATGATCACATTGGCGCGTTTTTCATCAATTTCCCCGATAATAGGTAAGATGGCCACATGATCCATAATCGGCACAATAGGGGTCGATAACTTCAAATATTTTTCTTCATAATCATTTACTTTTCGTTGGTCGGCCTTAGAAAAGGCCATCGTAAATCCATGCACAATATAATTAAATAACGTATCAATGCGGTTTACAATTTCCATTAGCTGTTTAAAAGATTCATTTCTCCCGCGCGTTTGGTTCTCGACAAAGGTCCATATGGCTTCTTTGTACAGACTTAATTTCTCGATGTAATCAGATAAGACTCCTTCTCGTTTGCTGACAGCTTCCCCCATGCTCTCCCCAAGATCTGTCGCACGTTGGATAGAATTCCCTTTCTCAACGACATTCTCTCCGATCATGCCTACGAGTTTGTTTAAGAACGAAATCAGTTGTTCACGGTCTTTGGCTTCCAATCCGCTATATTCTTTCGGATAATGCTTTTCTAGTAAATCTAGAATATCAGAGGCGATCAAAGATGAATGAGCTTGCAATTGTGCTTGAAAGAAAGAGTAATGATGTCGATGTGTCATAGTCTACTTCAATCCTCCATTTAAGTTCAATTTTCTAAAAATCATTATAATCATTTTGAAAAAAGAAGTAAATCTATGATGCCTTTTATCTTCCAGGAAGTTTTACACATTTATGTAAGTTTCAGTTTGATTCGGTGGGGAGAGGGTTATAGAGTAAGAAATCGCCATCTGTTCTAAAAGTGAGGGGAATCTATGAATAAATGTAAATTACTAATGGCTTCGTTAGTCATCTTTTTAACAGGGTGCAATTTAAGAGTGTTGGATCCTAAGAGTGAAACAGCGCGTGATCAGTCTTTTCTTATTCAGTTTAGTTTTGCTCTAATGATGATCGTATTTGCAATCGTTATCATACTTTTTGTTTGGTTTTTATCGAAATATCGTGAAAATGATCAAAACAAGGATTACATACCTGCTGATGAAAAAGGAAGTCCATGGCTCGAAATTACTTGGACCGTCATCCCTTTTATTTTGTTAGCTATTCTGGCTGTTCCGACTGTATCTATAACCTTTGAACAATCGGCTCAAACAGAATCTACGCCGACTGATGCAGTCCTAATTGAGGTAACGGGTCAACAGTTTAGTTGGACCTTCTCCTATCAAAACGGAGTAGAAACCGTAAATGATCTACGCTTGCCTGTAGATCGACCTGTAGAGTTCACCTTACGTTCAGATGATATTATTCATTCCTTTTGGATCCCAAAGCTCGGCGGGAAGAAGGATCTCATACCAGGTGAGACGAGGCGGATGATTGTAACCCCTGAAGAGACCGGGACCTATCAAGGGAAATGTGCGGAGTTTTGTGGACGTGAACATACGAAGATGAGGTTTACTACAACCGTTATGGAAGAATCAGAGTACGAGCAGTGGTTAGAGGATATGAAGGAGAAAATTGAGTAAAGGATGGGTTAGATGACATTTGAGCTTTTTAATCGGACGTTCTTTATAGCTACGGACGTTTTATTTGCATATATAGTACTTATAGGCACCGGTTTAGGGGTGTTGTATCTAGTAAATCGAGCGAATAAATGGTCTGTGATTAAAGATTATGTGACAACTACTCACCACCGGAAGATCGGTGTACTTTATTTGCTTTCGGCGACACTTTTTTTCTTGAGAGCAGGAATAGAAGCGTTAATTATCCGGATGCAACTATCTGTGCCGGAAAATGACTTCTGGGTCTTTCAAGGAGATAAATTCAATGAAGCATTTACGACACATGGAACGATCATGATCTTTTTTGTAGCGATGCCTCTTTTAATTGGACTCATGAACGTGGCGGTTCCTCTCCAAATTGGAGCCCAAGACATGGCCTTTCCTTATATGAATGCGATAAGCTTTTGGCTGTTTCTGGCCGGGGCGATCCTTGTGAACATGAGCTTTTTCATGACAGCTTCGCCAAACGCTGGATGGACAGCTTATGCCCCTTTATCTACTGCTGAATTTACACCAGAAGCGGGGAATGATTACTACATATTCGGTTTACAGGTGTCAGGGGTTGGAACGATTTTAGCTGCTATTAATATGATAGTAACGATTGTCCGTCACCGGGCGCCAGGCATGAAAATGACCCGCATGCCCCTATTTGCATGGTCGACTCTTGTAACAGCTTTTCTAATTCTTATTGCTTTCCCAGTCCTGACAATAGCCCTTTATATTCTAATGTTTGACCGATTATTTGGGACCTCATTTTTCTCAGGGGAGTCAGGTTCGCCAATATATTGGCAGCACTTATTCTGGATTTTTGGCCACCCCGAGGTCTATATCATAATCATACCGGCATTTGGAATTTTCTCGGATGTTATCTCTACCTTCTCCAAGAAGCGAGTGTTCGGTTATACCTCTATGGTTGTCGCGATCGTCATTATCGGATTGCTCGGTTTCATGGTATGGGTGCACCACATGTTCACGGTGGGCCTTGGTCCAGTTGTGAATACCGTTTTTGCGATTACAACAATGCTGATCGCTGTGCCAACAGGTATCAAAATCTTTAACTGGCTCTTTACAATGCGAAAGGGTGTTATTCGTTTAGGCACACCAATGCTTTTTGCTGCAGGTTTTATCCCCACTTTTGTAATAGGGGGTGTCACTGGGGTCATGCTTGCTGTGGCCGCGGCAGACTTCCAGTTTCACGATACGTATTTTGTTGTAGCTCACTTCCACTACACCATGGTGGGTGGAACGGTACTTGGAGCCTTCGCGGGCATCTATTATTGGTTTCCTAAAATGTTTGGTTTTAAATTGAAAGACGGGCTTGGAAAAGCTCATTTTTGGTTATTCTTAATTGGCTTTCATATTACCTTCTTTCCACAACATTTTGCCGGACTTAATGGAATGCCTCGAAGAGTATATACTTATACGGCAGAAGATAATATCTTTATCTTTAATTTCATTAGTACAATCGGAGCTTTCATGATGGGGATTGGTACCTTGTTCTTCGTCTTAAATATCTATAAAAGCTTCAAGGACCCGGACAAATGCGGAAATGACCCTTGGGATGGACGGACGCTTGAATGGAGCGTACCATCTCCGGCTCCAGAGCACCCATTTGATCCAATGCCACAGGTAAACACGGTTGATCCATTATGGGAAGCAAAGCGAAACCGGGGTGGCAAGCTACCGGTTGCAAACACATCCAGGTCAGCTCCGATTGATGTTACGTCTTGGCAACCTGTAAGCTTCTATGGGGTGATCATGCTATTTTCATTGTCCTTCATTTACCACGTGACGTGGCTACAAATCGTGTCAGGGGTTATGGTGCTAGCGTTTTTCGCCCTTCGTACGTTAACAGATGAACACACGAGACTGGCGAAAGAGGGTGAAAATCATGACAACGTATAAAAGTGACCAATTTGGTGATAAGCAGCTAGGATTTGCGCTTTATTTAATCGGTGAACTCATCATGTTTGCAACGTTGTTTGCAACGTACTTTTTATTTACACCCTCTGCTATAAATCCGACCCCAAGTGAGACATTTGAGCTTAGGACGGTAATCATTACATCGGTTTGTCTCCTTAGTAGTAGTGCGACGATCCACTATGCGGAGAAGGCGTTTGAAAAGGGGAAAGGAAAAGGTGTTTGGATTGGGTTAACTTCTACCCTCATCTTAGCCACAGCCTTTATGGGATTTGAAATACACGAATTCTATAAATACGCCTCAGAAGGGTACACGCTAACAGAAAACCTATTCTTATCTTCCTTCTACATTCTAGTAGGACTCCACGCAGCACATGTTTTATTCGGAATCGGATGGATGGTATTACTATGCTACCAATACCCACGAATCCCTACTACAAGTTACGGACAAAAGCAGAAGATATTCAGCTACTACTGGCACTTCGTTGATGTCATATGGGTGTTCATTATTACATTCGTGTATGGACCCTATTTGTTCTAGAAAGAATGGTTACACAAGGTATAAATGGTTATTTTTATATGCAAAAAACATCAATAAATGCCGACACATCAAGGATTCTGTCGAAAAGTTACACGTGAAACAATAGTGAGAATTTTAACTATATTCCTTAAATAAAACCTTCAAGGACGTATGTAATTACGTTTTTGAAGGTTTTTTTATGGTTCAGTGCATAATAGCTTTTACTCTCTAAATATTTTAAACAAGCTTATAGCTACGTGGGAATCTATCCGTTTGTTTTGTTTGAGTCTTGGTAAAAAATACCTTATTATGCTAGCAAGCCAGAACATATTGCAGCACCTTATTTGAATATTCCTAGTGATATTCGAATTGTGTGCACGTTCATGAAATTTATGATAAGGGGTGTCCGGGGAACGGGGAGACTCCTGCGGGAGAAAGAGGTCGACGAGATCCCGCAGGGTGGTTTCCCCGAGGAAGCTGTTAAAAAGATAGAGGGAGTTCGACTAGGACCGTCACATCCTGTGACAACGTCGAACGACCCCACGTCGTGTGGGGCCGCGGAAAGCGAGTCGTTCCCCGGACCCCCCTACCACTCATTAAATGTAACGGCCTTCGCCAATTATCGATCACTAATGAATTCAAGCATAAAATAACGTCTTTCTCACATGCTATGAACAGCATGTCTAGAAATGAGGAGAAGTGTATGAACTGGTTCTCGATTATTCCTTTTATTGTTGTAGTCATAACAGCCATCGCTACCAAACAGGTAATTCCTAGTTTGTTCTTTGGAGTGGTAGTCGCCGGATACCTCGTTACCCCGGATTGGTTAGGTGGTATGACACAGGCGCTTGAATTTGTAATTAAAGGATTATCTGATCCGAATAACTTAAAGATTATTATCTTCCTTTATGCTTTTTCAGGACTTATAGGGCTCGTTCGAATCTCAGGTGGTATTAAGGGGTTTGTGCAAACGGCAACAGAGAAGATATCGGGGCGTAAAGGGGCTTTTGCCCTTACTTGGTTATCCGCCTTAGGGACCTTCAGTGCTCCTAGTTTTCGAATTGTAACGATTGCCCCTGTGATGAAAGCGATGGTGAAGAAATTACCGATGACGAAACAGGAACTCGGGTTTGTCATCGAAACGACGGCTTCTCCTTTTGTCGTTCTCGTTCCAGTAGCGACAGCTTTTGTCGGCTACATGTCTTCTGTTATTGGTTTGTCAATGGATCAAAACGGGATAGAGGGAGACCCTTATATGTTTTTCCTTCGGAGTATCCCCTTTAATTTCTTTGCTATCTCAATGATTCTCATTGGCTTCTATTTGAGCTTCTTCCATAAGAGCAAAAAGCAAGCCACTGATGCTGAAAATAAAGATTCTGAACAGCAGGGGGAAGAGGATGATGATCAGTGGGAAGATTGCCATCCATCTGTATCGAAAGACCTTCCTTCGAACTATTGGCACCTCATTCTTCCGTTAGCTAGTGTTATCATCTTTACATTTTTCTTTATGTATATGCTCGGTGTGAAAAAGGAGGGCGCTGAAGGGTTTGAAGCATTAATAAATGCCAGTGTTCTAGATGCAATGGTATTAGCGGTAGTGATCTCCATTACCTGGTTTATCATTTATTTAAAAATAAGGTCCTACCCTCTAAGGAAACAAATGAATGAACTAGTGACAGGTGGCAATGAAATGATGAGTGTCATCCTATTACTAGCTATGGTTTGGGGTCTAAGTAAAGGATCAGAAGCACTTAATTTCGCTCAAACTATATCTCAGTCCCTTCAATGGATACCGGCCTCTTTCGTCGCAGTGCTCGTCTTCCTAATTGGATGCGCCCTGTCATATTTCATTGGTTCTTCATGGGGAACATGGGGCATTTTAATGCCTGTAGGAGTTTCGATTGCTACTGTCAGTGGTAGTTCATTGCCGATCGTAATCGGAGCGGTGTTTGCGAGTGGAACATTTGGAGCTTTCTCATCTCCTCTTAGTGACAATACCAATACAACAGCAGGCATTTTAAACTTAAACGCCGTGCGTTATGCGAAGTTCAAGTTTAAGCCAGCCGCAATGGCAGCCGGAGTAGCAGCAGTCCTCTATTTAGCCCTACCATTTTTCTTATAAAAGGCTCTGTTAATGTTTATTTGAAACGGAAATAAGGACATGTAGATTTAATTAGGCCCCATCCACACTATCATGTGTAAGCTTCGAGTCTTCAACAACCCTACACTTTTTTAGAAGAACCTATTATAAGAAATAACAACATTTCACTTTTAATAAAGCCATAAAAAAGAAGCGGAGGTATAACTATGGATTTGAAATCCGGATCGTTATTGTGGCTAGATAGCGTAGACCATTTAAAATCATATCCACGTGTAGCTCAGAACCTAAGTTGCGATGTAGTGGTAGTAGGGGGTGGGGAGTCCGGTGCCCTTATATCGCATGAACTTATAAAAGCAGGGCTAGACACGATTTTAGTGGATAAACGAAAAATCGGACATGGTTCTTCCTCAGCTAATACGGGGTTACTACAATTCTCAAATGATAAAACCCTAACCTCTTGTATAGAAACGTACGGAGTAGAACACGGTGTTCGTTACTATCACCTGTGCTTAGAGGGGGTAGAAAAAGTAGAGGCTTTAGCTCGGGAATGTTCAATAGAACCTGAATTTGTTAGGCGCGATAGTTTATACTTTGCTAGTTCTGAACAAGACCTTCCCCTTCTTCAAAAAGAATATAAAACGTTAAAGAAATATGGTTTTAATGTAGACTACATGCACAGAGGTGATGTGGAACAGTCTTTTTCTTTCTCTAAGCCTGGGGCCATATATGCGAAAGGGGATGCTGAGGTAAACCCATTTAAGTTAACGGTGGGGCTAATTGAGGCGAATGCAGGAAAAGGCCTTCGAGTATTTGAAAACACGGAAGTGGTAGACCACCGTGAAGGAGAAGATGAGGTGACTCTTCTTGTAAAAGGGGATTATACGATCCGTAGCAAATTTGTCGTGTATGCGATGGGCTACGAAGCGCAGCAAATGAAGAGAAATCCTAATGCTGTCTTGGGAACTTCTTTCGCCATTGCGACAGAACCAGTATCACACTTCCCGGGCTGGAAGGATCGTTGTTTAATTTGGGAAACTGTTCGACCGTATTTATATGCAAGGACAACTGCAGATAATCGTATTATTATAGGCGGATTAGATGAGCCATATATAAAGAAAGATCAAAGAGAACGGCACCTGCAATCGAAACGGGATCACCTTCTTCAATCATTACTTTCCCTTTTCCCAGATTTAGAGGGGATTAACGTTGACTATTACTGGGGAGCGGTATTTGGCAGTACACATGACGGCTTTCCGATTATTGGACCTCAACCTGAATTTCCTCGTAGCTTCTTTGCTTTAAACTACGGAGGCAATGGAACGATGTATTGTACCATCGCAGCGGAATTGATTAGGGACTTCATTGTAAAAGGGGAGCATCCCGACGCGCCTATTTTTTCAAATTTTCGTGTACCTAATAAATCCAATAAAATCAACAATGGAAACGCTTAATTTATTGCTGATAAATCAAGCGTTTCTTATTTTTTTGTTTAAATTGTTGACAATTATCTGAAAACTTGTAATATTATATACATGAACATGTTAGAAAACCTAACATAAAACGTTAAGGAGGAGTTACAGTGAGTGAATTAGGCATGATGAACAGTTTGTGGACGATGGTATCTGCCGTTTTGGTTATTTTAATGATTGGTGGATTTATTCTTTTAGAAGCAGGTTCAACCCGTATGAAAAACGCTGGCCACATTGCCGGAAAGACGATTTTTACATTTGGGATTTCGTCTTTGGTCTTTTGGGCCGTGGGGTATGGAATGATCTTTGGAGAAGGCAACGCATTTGTGGGGCTATCTAATTTCTTCTATGGTGGTACGATTGATGCCGGGGGAGATTTAGCTGAAACAGTCTTCTTCGTATTCCAGCTAGCATTTGCGGGAATTGCTTTAACGATCGCATTCGGAGGATTTGCAGAACGAGCAAAGCTATCATCTTATATTTGGTTTGCTGTATTATTCTCTGTTTTCATTTATCCAGTTGTGGCGCATTGGATCTGGGGAGGAGGCTGGTTATCTGAACACGGTAAGCAGGATTTCGCAGGATCTACTGTTGTTCACTTAACGGGTGCCATGGCAGCTCTTGCAGCTACGATGATCTTAAAGCCTCGGAGCGGAAAGTACAATAAAGACGGAAGCGTGAATGAAATCGAAGGTCATAACCAGGTCTACACTTCACTCGCTGTACTCCTACTATGGGTCGGTTGGTTCGGTTTCAATGCAGGTAGTACGGTATCAGTTGATGGGGCGTTCTTTGGATATGTTGCATTAAATACTCAGCTAGCTGCAGCGGCAGGGGCGGTTGCTGCTATGTTTATTACAATGATCGTTACGAAGAAAGCGCAAATCACAACGATGCTAAACGGAGCCCTGGCTGGTCTTGTTGCTATTACCGCATCTTGTGCCTTTGTAGCTCCTTGGGCAGCCGTAGTCATTGGTCTTATTGCAGGTGTAATTGTACACTATAGCATGTCCTTCTTTGAGAAGAAGCAGATCGACGATCCAATCTTCGCTCTATCTGTACACGGTGTAGCAGGTGTTTGGGGAACTCTTTCAACTGGTTTCTTCGCTACTCCTGAACTTGCAGCGGCTAATGGTGGTCGTGCAGGACTCTTATACGGTGGAGGTTTTGAACAATTAGGTGTTCAGGCTCTAGGTGTAGGAGCTAGTGGACTATATGCCTTCGTTGTCTCTTTTGTCTTCCTTAAGATTATTCAAAAGGCAATGGGCGGTATACGTGTATCCAAAGAAGAAGAACTTCTTGGTCTTGATATGAGTGAGCACGGAAGCTACGGATATCCAGAAGTATTCTCTAGAACACCACAAAAACAACAGCAAACAAGTTAATAGATACAAATCAAAAAACCGCCTGGGATCCTCCTCCTAGGCGGTTTTAATTGGGTAAAAGAACGAATTGGATAGCAATGTTGAAGGTTGCGGCTCTAAGTGTGGCAGGGGCCGTTGTGTTTTTGGGGTCTGAGTACGACATGCTTTCCGTAGGCGGTCTGGCACGACGTTGGTTATTGACTTGACGTTTTAGTCGAACTTCCTCTTTCTTTATAGAGCTTCCTCATTCTATCTCCGCAGTTCCAGCTGATTTAACACTCGTGATTCTTTATGGGGCATGTTTCCGTTCCTTATACATATGGCAAGGGTGGTTCGGGAAATTGCGAGACTCCTGCGGCAGAAGGAGCCTAGGGGAGACCCCGGAAAGCGCGTAGCGATTGAGGAGGCTCCCCAGCTCGCCGCGGAAAGCGAGCGATTTCCCGGACCACCCTGCGCTCAATCAGGCTAACGGAAACATTCTCTCATTCCATGAGTGCTTCTTTAAAAGGATTTTTTCTAGATTGGGTCACGCGATAAACGTAATATAATAGAAGGAAAACGGAAAAAGTGAGTAGCTCTAAATTAATATAATACCATACCCCTGAACCTAATAAGTCCAATGGTGTCTCCGCTGTCGGGGCACTTGAAAGGAATAGATAATTTGATCCAATCTCTCTATTAACAAAAAATATAAAAATAGCGTACATGTTGAGCACTCCGAACGTTCCTAGGAGGGAGCGGAACGTAATGGTGACATTTGATGTTAGGATTAAGAACAAGCTGGCCCAAGAAATTGCCATATGATGAAAGAAAAACTTTAGAAAACGATAATGAGGAAAAGCATTGGGCAATTCTGGGGTGAGAAGAGCCAGAAACGCTGGTATAATGCCTATAAAGAAATTAAATTGGATAAGGGGCTTGTTCCTTGTTATAAGAGCAACCATTGCTAATATGGAAGCAACTCCACATAAATGAAGAGGAACGAATTCTTTCGTACTCCAGATATCGTTTGAAATAGCGAATAGCTGATAAGTAAGTTCTGATAGTAGTAAAATGGTAAACAACGTCCATCTGATAAACGCTGTGTAGCGCTTAGAGCGCTTGAATAGGCGGTAACTAAATAAAAGTGTTAAGAGCCCTGCGAAGAAAAGGCTAAGGATCATAATATGACTCGTCATCAGCGGCTCAAATGGTTGATGAACCTCACTGCTAAACCAACGTCCCATAGCGTCACTCCTCTCTAAGCCGGGTTTTCACCATTTTATCACAAGGACAGGTTGGCGGCAGTATAGCAATTCTAGGGAAGGGGAAAATAGGTGAAGAAAAAAGCAAATTGTTTTCAGTGTGAGCATTTTTATACTACGTGGAATCCCGCTTTTCCTAGGGGATGTAAAGCGTATGGATTTAAGACGAAAGAAATTCCGTCTATTTTTGTAGAGAAGACGACCGGCTCCTCTTGTAGAGCTTTTCAAAAGAAAGCTAATCAACCCTCGTCACAGCAGTCTTCAAACTCTAGATTTGATATTCGTCTGTAAAATGTTAATGATTTGAAATGTCTGAAATTATATCGCTAATCCTTGAGATTTGTGATATAGTTTTCCGTATTTCAGAGAAAAAGAGAGAGAAAATGAGTGAAGGGAGTTCTGTGTTTATGGCAAGAGAGAAATGGCAGTCGAAACTAGGCTTTATGTTAGCTGCCATGGGATCAGCGGTAGGACTGGGTAACATATGGCGCTTTTCTTATGTAGCAGGAGAAAATGGAGGAGGAGCCTTTCTATTATTATATTTAGCATTTGTTCTGCTGATTGGAATTCCGGTTCTATTGTCTGAATTTAGTATCGGAAGAGAGGCCCAAAGTGATGTGGTAGGCTCCTATCAAAAATTAGCACCAAAAAAGCCCTGGTTTATTCAAGGTTATATGGGTTTAATTTGTTCGTTTCTCATACTAGGCTTTTATAGCGTGGTAGCGGGCTGGTCTCTGTATTATTTTTGGAATTATCTAAATACTTCGTTCTTTACAGCGCCTAGTGGCGGGTATGAGGCAGCCTTTGGTACCTTTATAACGAACCCTATATCCCCATTGTTTTGGCATGGTATGTTTATGGCCATCACGATTCTTGTTGTTTTAACAGGAGTGAAGGATGGAATCGAACG
This sequence comes from Pontibacillus salipaludis, assembly GCF_014642405.1. Taxonomy (GTDB): domain Bacteria; phylum Bacillota; class Bacilli; order Bacillales; family BH030062; genus Pontibacillus; species Pontibacillus salipaludis. The sequence goes on along the minus strand of NZ_BMIN01000002.1, from coordinate 87,484 downwards.
CGCTAGTAAAATCTTTATGCCGACGCTAGCGGTGTTGTTGGTCTTGCTAGCTGCTTATAGCGTTACGCTAGAAGGGGCTGTTGAGGGTTTGAAATTCTTGTTCCAGCCTAATTGGTCAATTCTTGAAGACCCTTCCGTCTATTTAGCTGCGTTAGGTCAAGCGTTCTTCTCATTAAGTCTTGGTATGGGAGGAATGTTGACGTACGGAAGCTATTTGTCAAAAGATGAGTCGCTGCCGTCTGCAACCTTAGGGATCGGTTTAATGGATACATTCTTTGCCATTATTGCGGGCGTTGTGATCTTCCCGGCCGTGTTTGCATTTAATATATCACCTGAATCTGGGCCGAACCTTGTATTTATTACGCTTCCGAGTGTATTTGAACAGATGCCGTTTGGAGGGGTTGTGGGACTTGTCTTCTTCTTCCTTCTTTGTTTAGCGGCTTTATCATCTTCTATTTCAATCTTGGAAGTGCCTGTCGCTTACTTTATGCGAAAGTTTGGCTGGGGACGTACGTTTTCAAGTGCCGTTCTTGGTGCGATCATGTATCTTCTCGGAGTTGCAGCGTCTCTTGGTATGGGAAGATGGTCCGACGTTACACTTATCGGTGATCGAGATATTATGGGCTCAATGGAGTTTGTTGCCTCGGATGTCTTCCTGCCGCTTGGTGGTTTAATTATCGCGTTATTCGTGGGTTGGCACTGGTCAAAGACAGAGGCTTTCCAAGCAACAGATATGGCTTCTGCAGGACCTATTCGACACATCTGGCGTTTTCTAGTAAAATTTGTAGCGCCCGTTTGTATTGCGATTATCTTCTTATCGTCTGTCGGGATCCTGTAATGAGGTGATGAAGTGATCGAACGTTTACAAAACACCGTCCCTGATGTAGCTAAGGAGATTATTGAGCTACAGAAAAGGAGTTATCCCATTGAGGCTAGACTTCTTGGTGTTAAAGAGCTACCTCCGATGGCAGACACAGCCGAGCAAATTGAAAATACGAATGAGATGTTTTTCGGTTTTCGAGAAGGGGACAGACTTTTAGGAGTCATCGGTTGTGAAGAACTACGTGAAGTGAATGTCCTAGCCAGGCTAGCAGTCCATCCTGATTATTTGCAACAAGGAATCGCTTCTAGTTTGCTTGAACATTTACTTGGAGAAGTGCCATTACCATTAGAAGTCATGACCGGGAGAAATAACACACCCGCCATTGAATTATATGAGAAATATGGATTTCACTATGAAGGTGATTCTGTCATGACAGAAGAAGGCATCGAATTAGTAAGGTTAGTGAAAGCGTAAGATAAAGAGGAACCGTTCGAAGCCCGAGCGGTTTCTTTTTTATGAGGAGAAGTTGCCCCTTAGACAGATGAAACACTTGCTCATAGAAAAGCTAGTGAGTTAAAACTAAAATCGACCTTTGATGATCATACTCCCGTATTTCCCCGGAAATATGACAAAATATCTCATCATAGAGATCGATGCTTAGACTTTAGCTCTGCTGGCGTTTCATGTGTATCTTTTCCGAATAAAGAGCTGCCTGCGTTTATGAGTCCCCGAGCAAGCCCTGCCGTTAAATGGGTTAACGACACTGAGATCACATCAAGTAATCTTGTTTTTCCTTATATGACGTGTTTCCGTTCATCCTAATATGGCAAAGGTGGGCCTGGAAACTGCGAGACTCCCGTGGGCAGAAGAGCCTAGGTGAGACCCCCGGAGCCCGGCTTGCCGGGTGAGGAGGCACACCAGCTCCCCACAGGAAAGCGAGTGGTTTCCAGGCCCACCTTACAACACACTATCATTAACGGAAACATTCCCTCAGTATCGAGTCTAGATTTTATTAGAGGGACGTTGGAGATTTTGTGACAGGTAGAGAGAATAAAAGGAATCCGTGTTATACTTTTTTGAGAGAAACAAGCACACAATAACTAGAAATAGAACGTGCAAGGAGGCAACGGTATGTCCGTTTCATATGATCAAATTTTGCAGAAAATGATGAAAGAGGTTCAAGAAGCAAGCCTTGGACAACGAAATCCAGAGAAAGTGAAAGAACATGTTCGAGCGGTTAAACTGCTAAGTGATTTAATATTAGATGAACAAGGGTCTGCTTCCTATACTCAAGCAACCCCGCAACCATATGTCCAACCACAAAGGACGGTGGAGTCACCGAAGGCTGCACCTAAACCAGAACCAGAAATAGATCACGAAGAGGCGAACGGGAACTCGTTATTTGATTTTTAATAGGAAATAGGGGGAGAGGAACATGAAAGTTTTTTTACTTTTAGGTGTCATTAACGGATTTCTTGCAGTAGCGCTAGGGGCCTTTGGAGCTCATGGCCTTGAGGGTCGTATATCGGAGAAAATGATTAAGACATGGGAGAAGGCAGTTAACTATCAAATGTTCCATACGATGGCATTATTAGTTGTTGGCCTCTTATTTACCAAAGTCACCGGAAATATTGCGTCTGCTGGATGGGCTTTCTTTATAGGGATTCTGTTGTTTTCCGGTAGTTTGTACATTTATAGTGTATCCTCCATTAAGTTATTCGCTATGATTACACCATTCGGAGGCGTTGCCTTCTTAGTCGGGTGGGTCATTCTTGGTTACGCTGTAATCCGCTACATTTAAAAGTAGAGGATCGTAGAGAATAGTAAAATGATGGCTGCTCGTAAAGCTTGCTCGATGAATACAGCTGTATTTCTTTGAGCGAAATGGGCCATTCCTTCAAATACAAAACTAAAGGCAAGCGTGTAAAACATCAATAACGTTAAAATGGACCATCCATCTTTCATGAGAGAAATAATGCCTATAAAGATTGCCAAGGCAAGCATCAAATATTGAAGCTGGGCGAACTTTTGAGACGGATGTTTCATAGCAAACGCTCCTTTTCGTTTAGTAGAAAATGCGGCTGACCCTATGCAGGGTCAGCCGTTTTTTGTGTGAAAGCTCCTGGACTAGACAGACTCGTATAACACTTGCAAATGCGGGTGAGGGTTATGACAGAATGTTTTTCGTTATCCCCTTCGCTTGTTACCTTGGTCTATTATTTGAATTCCCTCCAAATGGATAGGCGTAGTTGATTTCTTCAGGGAATGTGATGTAGTCGAGGTAGACCATTAGCAGTAAGTATCGTATGCCGGTTTCTGGATCGCTCAGAATAATATGATCACGGCCAGCGGCTTCTATGATTCCTTTGAAGATTTTGGCGTTCCAGTTGTCGTTGTTCTCAAAAGTCATATACACGGTCGCTTGCTTGCCCTTATTTAATCGTAGAATGTTTTCAATATAGGATTCTTCCTCGAGTGGTAAGTTCCCACCATTTTGTGAAGGAGGGAGCTGTTGACCACTTTGCGCGCCTGGCTGTTGAGGCATTTGCCCCATTCCCATTCCCATTTGATTTTGGTAATAGGGGTACATCATCGGCTGCCCCCCTTGCATTCCTTGCATGCCTTGCATAGGGTAGCCTCCATATGAGCCTTGACCACCTTGACCTGAACCATAAGAACCGCCTTGCTTTTGATTAGCCATGTAAGCCTGCACTCCTTTCGGTAATAAGTATCATTCTCACAAACCCGTTGATAAAAAAGATTTTATGAATTGCTTCAAATCCCCCTGACTTTTACACACCATTCTGTCGTTCCGGTTGGATCGCCTGTTAGGAACGACGGCCATATACTTACGTATTTCAAAAGCATATGAAGTAAGCGTACGACCAGACGTGAGGATTTGTTTCTTGTGATCTGAAAATCTCACAATCCTCTTAGAAACATGTTTATGTAATGATGAAGATAGATATGAACAAAAGAATAGGGGATGTTTAGGCGGAGTTGGATGAGGGTGACGAGTATCTTGAGCTGGTCGCCCTTATGCGCTATACGGTTTTTGAAGAAATAAAAAACGATCCCGAAAGTTGTTAGTTAACACTTTCAGGATCGTTTAATGAGAAGGTCGTTAAATGGCTAAGAACGAATTGATCTCGTCTTGTTTCAGAAGGTTCCCTACATAGAAGGAGCCGAATTCTCCGTAACGAGCGCTCACTTCGTCAAAGCGCATTTCATATACAAGTTTTTTAAATTGAAGAACATCGTGAGCGAATAAGGTTACGCCCCATTCCCAATCGTCGAAACCAACTGAACCGGTTATGATCTGGCGGACTTTGCCGGCATACTTTCTGCCGATCATACCGTGAGAATACATAAGTTTCCCGCGGTCTTCCATCGGAAGCATGTACCAGTTGTCATCCCCTTCACGACGTTTGTCCATTGGATAGAAGCAAATATACTCCCACTTAGGAAGGATTGGCTTCAAGCGAGCTTGGATTTCAGGGTCGGTTTCAGGGTCTTTTCCTCGTGCCATATAAGTGGATAGTTCCACTACGGATACGTAAGAATAAGAAGGAACTGTGTATTCAGCTAGTTTTGTTTTATTAAATTCCGTTTCAATCGCATTTAATTCTTCCATTGTTGGGCGTAAGATCATTAAGATGAAATCAGCTTTTTGGCCCACAACGGTGTAAAGAGCGTGGCTTCCTTCTTTATTCTGTTCCGTTTGGTTCCACTTCTCTAAAAGTTGGTGGAATTCATGGATAGCAGACTCTCGCTCGTCGCTTGATGCGTGCTTCCAAGACGTCCAATCAATAGAACGAAGGTCATGTAAACAATACCAACCGTCTAAGGTTTCAACTGCTTCTGGCATGGACACTCTCTCCTTTATATAAATGAGTTCATGATTTTTTTTCTTCCGTTTTTTACTATAACATAACTTCTTTACAATATGGAAACGCTGAAGATAGCAGGTGTGTGGGGTGGGAATAGAGGAGGATTCGTCTGAAAATAAAGAAATTTTAATATGGTTTCCTCTTTCCTTTCAATTGCACACAAAAAGATTTATCATATAGTACAGATATGAACTTGGAGGGATAACATTATGAGTAACTTGTTCGACTCTTTACGAGATAAATTATCAAATACAACGAAGCGTATCGTGCTTCCAGAGGGTTCTGATGAGCGTATTTTAGAAGCGGCATCTAAGCTCGCTCAAGAAGGTGCTGTTACACCTGTACTAGTAGGTAACCCTGATGAATTGAAACAGAAGGCATCAGATTTAAACTTGGATCTTGGAAATGCTGACATTTTAGATCCAAATAATTATAGCCAATTTGACGCAATGGTAGCGAGCTTCGTTGAACGTCGTAAAGGAAAAGCGACAGAAGAGAAAGCACGCGAAATTCTTAAAGATGAAAATTACTTCGGTACAATGCTTGTTTACATGGGAGAAGCAGACGGCCTAGTAAGTGGCGCGGCTCACTCTACTGCAGACACAGTACGCCCAGCTCTTCAAATTATTAAAACAAAACCAGGCATCAAGAAAACATCTGGTATCTTCATCATGGTAAAAGACGAAGAGAAGTACGCTTTTGCAGATTGTGCAATCAATATCTCTCCTGACAGCCAGGATCTAGCAGAGATCGCTCTAGCAAGTGCGGACACAGCGAAACTGTTCGATATCGACCCACGTGTTGCAATGCTTAGCTTCTCAACAAAAGGTTCTGCACAATCTCCAGAAACAGAGAAAGTGACAGAAGCTGTTAAAATCGCGAAAGAACAAAACCCTGAGCTTGCACTTGATGGAGAATTCCAATTCGACGCTGCATTCGTTCCATCTGTTGCAGAGAAGAAAGCACCAGGCTCTGAGCTTAATGGAGACGCGAACGTATTCGTATTCCCAAGCTTAGAAGCAGGAAACATCGGTTACAAGATCGCACAACGCATGGGCGGATTCGACGCAGTTGGCCCAGTTCTTCAAGGACTAAACCAACCCGTAAACGACCTATCCCGCGGCTGTAGCGCAGACGATGTGTACAAGCTATCTCTAATCACAGCAGCACAGTCTCTATAATTTAATATTCATTACTAAAGAAGGAAGTCAAATTGGCTTCCTTTTTTTATTTGTTTAGGAAGGTTCGTTACGGTAAAAGTACTCCAGCCAGCCCACCTCATAAATATATGAACGATCTTCAACCCAGAATAATAGAGCGCTCTCGCTTCATATAGGTTGTTTCCGTTTTTCTCATTTGGCAAAGGTGGTCGTGGAAAATGCGAGACTCCCGTGGAAAAACGGGCTTCCGAGATCCCGCAGAGAGCGTAGCGAACGAGGAAGCTCGGGATATAAAAGAAGAAGTTCGACTAAGACCGTCACGTCCTGTGACAACGTCGAACGACCCCACATCGTGTGGGGCCACAGGAAAGCGAGTGTTTTCCAGGACCACCTTTCACTCTACCTTGGAACGGAAACGCACCAATTCCCCAAATTTGAAACAGAAAAGCACTGCGAGCCCTTATTTAAGGGAGCGCAGTGCTTTCTCGTTGCGGGCAACCATTTGATCAAACCGTTTATCAAACCAGCCCATTTCTGTATCATCCAAGGGACTTGTATCAACATGTCCGCTTAGGTTATAGAGAAGGTACAGAATTCGATTTCGTACATCTTGAACAGTAAGCTCTTTCCCGAATAATTCAGATAGGGAAGCCATCGTCTCAGGTTCAATAGTAGGATAATCGAATGTGGTCTCTTGATCGTTTATGCCAATTTCATAAAACTGGCGGATAAGTTCTGCCCGATCAGAGCCGCTTCCTTCTACACATAAATAGATCTGGACAGCGCTACCGTTTTTGACACGTCTCTGAGAGATGCCGGCAAATTTCTTCCCATTAATACTTAAATCATACGTACCAGGGCAATAAGAGCCTTTAATTTCAAAAGCTTCAATCGGAAATCCTTCTTCTTCAAACAGTTTCTGAATAAACGAAACCATGGCTTCATAACCGTCGTGAATATCAACCTGCTTCGCATCGGGGAAAATAAAGGATAGGTTGAGAACCCCTGCATCAAGTGCCACAGCTAAACCGCCCGAATTTCTGACAATCGCTTGATATCCTTTTTCACTCAAGAAACTCAAACCTTCATCAATGGAAGGAAGGCGAGCATCAGGAATCCCCAACACAACCGTTTGGTGATGCACCCACAAACGAGCCGTCACCGGAGAGCGCCCCTGACCAACACTCATCGCTAACGCATCATCCGTTGCAAACGACTGAAGCGCAGAGAAAGTAGGCCCAAGCTCACTTTGATCTATAAATCGATAGGAGTTGGTTTGTAATAGTTCATGAATCTCTTGCATGATCGGTCTCCTTTACGTGCTAAACTAACAGACCTATTATACCAAAAATCCACCCACATGCATCATCAAGACTCGAAGCTGAGAGAATGTTTCCGTTTACTTTCATCTGAGCGTAGGTGGTTCGGGAAATCACTCGCTTTCCGCGGCGAGCTGGGAAGCCTCCTCGTTCGCTAGCGCTCTCTGCGGGGTCTCCCCTAGGCTCCTACTGCCGCAGGAGTCTCGCAATTTCCCGAACCACCTTGCCATATATGGGGATAACGGAAACATACCATATTTGGAAATCCCGCAACTCTTACCACCCTGAAGATGCGGGGCCGTTCGTATAACTATAGCCAGGGGTGACTGGGGAACGGGGAGACTCCTGCGGGAGAAAGAGGTCGACGAGACCCCGCAGGGTGGTCTTCCCGAGGAGGCTCGACAGCTCGCCCGCGGAAAGCGAGTCGTTCCCCAGACACCCCAATCACTCAACAAACGTAACGGCCTCTCCTCATAAATATATCGATTCGACATATTACGGGGTTGTTCATGGTGGAGGTAGCATCTAGAATGGGTAGAGGACAAAAGATCGCCAGAATGCTTTATGAATTGGAAATTATCGTATATAATAGAACAAATATTGTCGGGAATAGGAAGGGCAGAATGTTATGGCGTATAAAGACGAAAAATTACACGAAGAAAAAGTATTTAAAGACCCTGTTCATCGGTATGTACACGTTCGAGATCGCGTCATTTGGGACCTGATCGGGACTCCTGAATTCCAGCGCCTTCGACGAGTAAAGCAACTCGGGACGTCCTATACAACCTTCCACGGGGCCGAACATAGTCGCTTTAATCATTCACTAGGGGTTTATGAAATCGTTCGCCGTATCATTAATAATTTTGAAAACCGACCAAATTGGAATGAAGATGAACGCTTATTATGTCTGGCCGCAGCGCTCCTCCATGATTTGGGACATGGCCCATTTTCCCATAGCTTTGAGAAAGTTTTTAAGCTTGATCATGAAGATTTTACAAGAAAGATTATTCTTGGGGACACTGGGGTAAACGCCATATTAAGAAGAGTGGATTCCAAATTTCCCCACAAAGTGGCAGAAGTGATTAACAAAACGTACGAAAACAAACTTGTTGTGAGTTTAATTTCGAGCCAAATTGACGCGGATCGTATGGACTACTTGCAGCGAGATGCCTATTTTACTGGTGTCAGCTATGGTCACTTTGATATGGAGCGCATACTTCGAGTCATGCGACCGATGGAAGATCAGGTCGTTGTGAAGGAAAGTGGTATGCACGCTGTCGAAGATTATATAATGAGCCGCTATCAGATGTATTGGCAAGTATACTTCCACCCAGTAACAAGAAGTGCGGAAGTCATCCTCACGAAGATTTTACATAGAGCGAAAGAATTGTATGAAAACGAGTACTCGTTCTACCTGGAGCCTTATCACTTCACGTCCTTTTTTGCAGGTGATGTGGACCTTCAGGATTATTTGAAGTTAGATGAAAATGTTGTCATGTATTACTTCCAAATTTGGAAAGATGAGATAGACCCGGTTTTAAGCGATCTGTGTAAACGCTTTGTGGATCGTCATTTATTCAAATACGTTGAATTCAATCCAAACCAGCAAATGAGTGAATGGATGGAATTGCATAAGCTTTTCCAAAAAGCAGGCATTGATCCTGACTACTATCTCGTAGTAGACTCCTCGTCGGACCTTCCTTATGACTTTTATCGTCCTGGGGAAGAAGGGGAACGTTTACCGATTCACTTATTGCGACCAAACGGAGAATTAAAAGAGTTGTCAAGACAGTCAGACATCGTAGAATCCATTTCAGGAAAGAAACGTACAGATCACAAGCTATATTTCCCTAAAGATCTTATTGAAGGGTTATCCAATCGGAGTAAAACGAAGAAACGTATTTTGGAAATCTTGTACGGATAGGAGATGAGCCGTTGTGTTAAATAATCACGCCAAGCTGGTTCGGTTTTTTTCACAATGTGAAGAAGTTGTCGGCCGTAAGCGACTACAGAAAATGATTTATATTTTAAAGAAGGCAGGGTATCCCTTTGAAGAGCGTTATGAGTTCCATTTTTACGGACCGTATTCCGAGGAACTTACGCTACGCGTGGAGGAGTTGTGTAACCTTGGCTTTCTTAATGAGACCCATGAGAAGAAGAGCAACTACCACCAGTATCGCTATAGCTTAACAGAGGGCGGAGAAGAATTTTTAACTCACTATGAGAACATGCCATTTGAGGATATGACTGAGCATATTCACAATATGAACGAAGAAAGCTCCCGTTTCTTGGAGCTGGTTTCAACGATGCTTTACTTTGATCAACTCTCGCGCGATGAATGCGAGGAGAAAGTCAGAGCCGTAAAGAAAAAGATGAATTATACAGAAGAAGAACTTCAACAAGCCTGGAGCTTTATTGACCGACTTCTCAACTAACCAAACCCTTGCCACCGCAAGGGTCTTTTTTTATGCACTAGAGCACTAAAGGGTGCCAGACACCCTGCAACACACTAAAGTGGTGCAGGGTGTCTGGCACGCGTTGTTGCTTTAGTGTGTTGCTGTGGTTGTGGGAGGTGATGGGGAGTGGGTGGTTGTGTTAGAATAAGGGAATAAATATTTTCGGGTAAGAAGAAGGAGGATCACGCGATGAGTTCAAATGATCAGTCTAATAACAAGAAGAAGAATCAGTTTACAATTTTAAAGGATGACTCAACGGATGGTCATGGTGGTTACGGTGTAGGTTCGGTAAGTTTAGAGAACATGTCGCCTGTTATGATCGATCCAAATGAGGGAGAAGCCTACATTGATATGGGTGCTATGCACGCACGTAGTAAGCTTGAGAGAAGAATCAAGTTTAAGCCAGACCGTGAAATCGCTCCTAACGGGAAGACGTTCTGGATTGTTTGGGTAACCGTTGCTCATAACGAGAATGGCCCTTATTATGCGGGTGTAACCGGCTGTGAAATGGTCATTGATCATGAGACACGCCGCGGCTATAAGTCGCTTCCGGAGCACGTTAACAATATGGATAAATCGCTAAAAGGTAAATTGGTCGTAGAGAACATGGATGATCCATCAAAGCAGCTCCTAGGAGACTTTTTACGTTCTCACAATGCAGATATGTGGGCGAATTCTTCTGATGATTTAAAGGCTTCTCTTCCGGCTGAACAGTAAAAAATGTGAATAGTGTTTGAATAATGATTGAAAATCTTGAGTATTTTGATAGAAATTTGTAAAATATGAATCACATGGATACCACACATGTTTATTAGGACACAGAAAAAGGTCGGCCCACACAGCCGACCTTTTTCTATATTTCAGGAACTTCTAATAGTTGGTTTTGATTTTACTATACATAAGCTCCATTATGGAGAAGGCTCGAAGCTAAGATATCTTAGCTGGAAGGGGCCGTTACGTTTGATGAGTGCCTGGACTTGCTCGGGGACAACTCGCTTTCCTGCGGGGAGCTGGGAAGTCTCCTCGTTCGCTTGCGCTCTCTGTGGGGTCTTCCCTAGATTTAAAGTGCAGGAGTGGTGCCTAGGACCGTACGGATAAGTCAGCTTTTTGGAAAAGGCGATCAGCCTTTGTAAAAAAGCTGACTTATCTCGCTAGGTCCTCCACTCCGGAACTGGATAGGCTCCTTTTCCCGCGGGAGTCTCGCAGTCCCCGAGCAAGCCCTTACGTTAATTAGGTTAACGGCCCCACGGTCACACCAAGTAATCTTTTTCCTCATATGACTTGTTTCCGTTCACCCTAATATGGAAAAGGTGGGCCTGGAAATTGCGAGACTCCTGTGGGAGAAAGAGGTCGACGAGACCCCGCAGGGTGGTTTTCCCGAGGAGGCTCGACAGCTCGCCCACGGAAAGCGAGTGATTTCCAGGCCCACCTTACGCTCCATTAAAGCTGACGGAAACCTCTGTCCATCTACCGCAAAACATCTCTAGCTCAGTTTCAATAGAGCAATATTAAAAGAATAAATCGTAAAGCCAACTCTTCTTTTCTTTCTCTTTTTCAGAGTCTGGCGGATTCGGTAATCTTCCTTCAGGAGAATCCCCTGGGAAGTGGTGTTCACAATACGTCGTTGGCTCAGACCCTTTCTCAAAATAAGCGAGTCGTTGATGAGGGCAATACGGAGTAGCTAACTGACCACTATCTGGATCAATATACACACCGACTACATCATCTGTAGGAGAGAAGGTCTTGTATGGACGATCTTTGTGGACCGATTCCATATACGAAGCCCATATCTCTTTGGCGTACTGGTGGTCAACAATCTTTGTGATTGGTTTATTCTCATCGTATCCTGTCCAAATCCCTGTTGCTACTTGAGGACTGAACCCAATCATCCAACTATCTGTGTTGGTCGTTCCTGACTTTCCAGCATACGTACGCGTTAATTGGTCCGCTATTGAAGAACCTGTTACCGTCATATAATCATTTAGTGATTCATCAAACATGCCAGTCATTAGATGAGATAACACAAACGCTTTATCCCTGTCGATTACTTGCTTTTCTTTTCCTTTTTTACGTTCATAAACAACATGTCCATAAGCGTCCGTGATCTTCTCGATGGTATGTGGCTTCACTTCAGCGCCACCATTGGCGAACACGCTGTAAGCTCCGACCATTTCTTGCACAGAAACAGAAGCAGTACCGAGTGCGAGAGAAGGGACAGCTGGGAGATCACTCGAGATCCCCATACGTTTTGCTGTCTCAACGAGTGTCTCTTCACCAAGGAAAACATTTGTTTTAACCGCGTACACATTATCCGAAAGGGCAATGGCCTGAGCTAACGTAATAGGCTCATAGGCGTAGTAACCCATATAATTACTTGGTTCATAAACGGATCCATCTTCTAATTCAAAGTATGTCGGTTTACTTAATAAGGTTGTGGCAGGTGTGTAACCATTCTCTAGCGCTGCATAGTAGAGGAATGGTTTGAAAGTAGACCCAGGCATCCGCTTGGCTTGCACGGCACGGTTATAAGGACTTTCCGTGTAAGACCGCCCCCCGACCATTGCAAGAATCCCACCTGTTTCTGGATGAATACTGACCGCGCCGATTTGAATGTCTGATTTAGGATCTATTTTTTCTTCAACCGTCTTCTCTAATTCTTCCTGCATCGGAATTTTCAAGCTTGTGTATATATGAAATCCCCCAGATCGAATCGACTCAGCGTCTAGCTCAAGTATTCTCGACGCCTCTTGCATAACGCGATCCTGGAAGTAAGGAGCCACCTGAGCCACAACCGTCTCGGATTGAGGAGCTAACTTAATCGATTGTTGTGAAGCCGTCACATATTGATCTTCAGTTATCACGTTGTTCTCTTTCATATTGTGTAAAATCAAAGACTGTCTTGCTTTTGCATTCTCAAGATTTGCATATGGAGAATAGTAAGAAGGCCCCTTAGGAATGGATGTAAGAAGGGCGGCCTCGGCTAAAGTAATTTCATCAGCGTGTTTGTCAAAATAATACCGACTAGCAGCTTCAATACCGTAAGCCCCGTGACCATAGTAAATGGTGTTTAAGTATCCTTCTAAGATCTTATCTTTCTCATAAAACATTTCTAAACGGGCTGCATAAAGTGCTTCCTTAATCTTACGCGTCCATGTTTTTTCATGTGATAAGTACAAATTCCTGGCATATTGCTGTGTAATGGTGCTGGCTCCTTGAACCTTCGCCATGGCTTTTATATCCTGAATGACAGCTGCTACAATTCGTTTTACGTCAAATCCGAAGTGATCGTAAAAACGTTTATCTTCTGTTAAAAGGGTGGCTTGGATAAAAGCAGGACTCATTTCCTCAAGCTCAACCCAATAGCGATTCTCCCCGCCATGCTCTTCTCCAATAATACGCTTATCCTGGGCGTAAAAAATCGTATTCTGCTCATTATTCAATGGTGGAGGCCCTGCGATATAGCAATACAAAAGAACTCCTATTAAACTTGTAACAAAAAGCGTAATAAGAGATGCAGTCGTTAGACTAATCCACTTTAATGGTTTATTTTCAAATAGAATTTGAGGTATTCGTAGTTTCATGGAACGATCTCCCCTTATAAATAGACGAACCTATTATTACAATCAGTATGGGTTAGGGGAGGCCGTTTTAAACATTGGCTTGAAAGACAGGGTAAAAAAGACTTGATTTTTTCCTGGGCTTCTCTATAATTTGATTGTTTGAAAGGTTTTCATCCGTGCAAGATAAATGAAGAAGGTACAACTGGAAAACGCATCGAATGGTATAATGTTAGGGACATTTTGATAATCGAACTTTAATAAAAAAAGACAACGCGATTCGCGAAGGGAGTATGAATACATGAGTATTTGGTATACAGAGAAGCAAACAGAAAACTTCGGCATTACAGCGAAGATTAATAAAACACATCATACAGAACAGACGGAATTTCAAGATTTAGCAATGCTAGAGACAGAAGAGTGGGGCAATATGCTAACCCTTGATGATATGGTGATGACAACGGAACGAGATGAGTTCGTCTATCACGAAATGGTGGCACACGTCCCATTATTTACTCACCCAAATCCGAAGCACGTTTTGGTTGTAGGTGGAGGCGACGGCGGAGTCATTCGTGAAGTATTGAAGCACCCAAGTGTTGAGAAAGCAACGCTTGTAGAGATTGATGGGAAAGTCATCGAGTACTCTAAACAGTACCTTCCTTCGATCGCAGGCGCGCTTGATGATCCTCGTGTGGAAGTGAAAGTGGATGACGGTTTTATGCACATTGCAAAGAGTGAAGGTGCTTATGACGTCATTATGGTAGATTCAACAGAACCAGTTGGACCTGCGGTGAACTTGTTCACGAAAGGATTCTACTCAGGCATTTCGAATGCATTAAAAGAAGACGGAATCTTTGTTGCACAAACGGACAACCCTTGGTTTAAAGCTGACTTAATTCAGCAGGTTATGGGTGATGTACGTGAAATCTTCCCGATTACTCGTCTATATACGGCTAATATTCCTACGTACCCAAGCGGATTATGGACGTTTACAATAGGAAGTAAAACACACGACCCGCTAGAAGTGAGTGAAGAGCGCTTCCACGAAATCGATACAAAATATTATACAAAAGAGCTTCACAAAGCGGCCTTTGTGCTTCCGAAGTTCGTCCAAGACTTAACGAAATAAAGGGGAGATACGATGCGCTTTGATGAAGCCTATTCAGGTAAAGTATTTATTATGAGCCGACCAACAGTGGAAGAGTCGGACGTTATTTTATATGGAATGCCAATGGACTGGACGGTTAGCTTTCGCCCAGGTTCTCGCTTCGGACCGAACCGAATCCGCGAAGCATCGCTTGGTCTAGAAGAATATAGCCCCTATGTCGATAAGCACCTAGAAGAGGTCACGTACTTTGATGCTGGCGATATTCCATTGCCTTTTGGAAATCCACAACGTAGCCTGGATATGATTCAGGATTATGTAACGAAGATTCTTGATCAAGGGAAATTCCCGCTCGGTATGGGCGGAGAGCACCTAGTAACATGGCCAATCATTCAAGCCGTTCACAAAAAGTACAACGATATGGCTTTGATCCACATTGATGCTCATGCGGATCTTCGTGAAGAATACGAAGGAGAAGCTCTATCCCATTCGACTCCTGTGCGAAAGATTTGTAATTTGATAGGTCCTGAGAATGTCTATTCATTTGGGATTCGCTCAGGCATGCGTGAAGAATTCCAGTATGCAAAAGAAAGCGGTATGCATATGGCAAAGTTCGATGTTGTGGAGCCTTTAAAGAAAGTCATCCCGACGCTTGCAGGCCGAGATGTATATGTAACGATTGATATCGACGTACTCGACCCAGCCTATGCACCAGGAACAGGAACCGCAGAAGCAGGAGGCATTTCTTCGAAGGAGCTGCTAGAAGCCATTCACATGATTGCAGATTCAGACATCAATGTAATCGGCGCAGACCTTGTAGAAGTCGCACCAGCCTATGACCCATCTGAACAAACCCAAATCACAGCAAGCAAAATGATTCGCGAAATCCTCCTCGGATGGACCAAATAAAAAACCAAATCCCCTTCCCTAACAAGAGAAGGGGATTTTTCACACTCACAACTTTACCCAACTAAAGCGTGCCAGACACCCTGCTTCACTTCACCGCAATAAAGGGTGTCTGGCACGCAGTTATACTGTACAGTAGTAAAGCGCGCTTTTTTCTTGATAGTCTGTTCGATTTGTGAAAAAATGGTTTTTGTGCAAACGTTCGTAAGGCAACAGCTGAGGTAGACGCCGATAAAGGAAGTGGAGATGTGGATGAGAGTATAAATGTTGAAGCCATTATTAGCCCTTTTCAAAAGCCGGAAGAGGCGCCGATTTTTGCTGTATATAAAATCCTGTCGCGTCAGTATGATAGAGCCCAAGTGCTAGAATACATGACGCATTTTTGTTTAACGTCGCAAAGTGAAGAAAACCAGCGTAAAGGCTTAGAGTTCTTGTATATTATAGGGGCTCATGAGGACTGCGGGAAGCTAATAAAGATCAACGAAGCCAGCTCGAACCCTTTGAATCAGCAGTGGGGACAGGTTTACAGAATCGTATTAGAACGAAAGACACATTATAATGACCCCAATGAAATACTGATGGAGCTAGCCCGAATCAAACCACTTAGTAAAGAGATTCACGTTATTATGCTGTTCTTAAAATTGTATGCTCATGTAGATTTAAACCAATATGGCAAGATGGGGAACGATGTAGAAGCGATTACAGAGGAAATGTCACAGGTTCGTGATTCCTTTTTGTTCCTTTGTTATGAGGAGCGGCTGGATGAAGCCTTTTTCGTTTACCACTTCTCCAAGAACGAACTGCTGTTAGGTCGAAAATACGCTTTCAAAGTATTGAATAAGACATTTAATCAGAGAAAGAAAGCCTTTGTTCATAACCTTTTGGCTATTAGTTATGCACTCGATAGCTATCAACAAGCGATGTATCATGTAAATGAATCATTGCGTATTGCCGAAGAGGCGGGTGACACCCGCTATCTTGAAAGTATAAAAAATCATAACATTCCTTTCGTTTCAGCTTTAAATGGAATTTATGAAGGAATTACAACGAATGATCGATCTGAACAAGCTCACTTAGCGATCGCTAAAGGTGATCGTCAAACCGCGATCAACATACTCGAACCGATTGAAGACCGAAGCCCGTTCCAGAATTATTACTTAGGTAAAGCGAAGAAAGATAAAGAACTTCTTACAAAATCTCACCAAGCCTTTATCCGACAGGGGCATTATCTGTTCGCTAGAATTCCGTTAAGTGAATTGAAGAAGTTATAATTGGAAAATTTTACTGTGAAAGACTCGCTGATGCCGGGTCTTTTTTTATTGAACAGTTTCCTTGTGGGGGAGAGCGTCGGGAAGCTGGGGGAAAGTGTCGGAACGTGGGCGGATAGTGTCCGGATGAGGGGAGGAGTGTCTGGATGAGAGGTTGAAGAGTCCGGACGAGAGCCGAAAGAGTCGGAACGAGCGCTAAGAGTGTCCGGACAAAAGACAAAAGTGTCTAAATGCGCGCCAAAAGTGTCGAGACGCACAATAAAAGTGTCCAGACTCCGCCCCCTTGCGCTTTTCTGGATCTAGCTCCGGCGGGGAAGGGCTAGCGTGATAAGCAATCTACCTCCAGTCTGCTGCGCAGACCTACGGTAGCTTGCTTATCCGTACGCCCTTGACCACCCCGCCTGCGCTTTTCTAGTAATCATCTATTGAGTTTTTCGTCTGGAATTCTTATAATGGTTAAGTTAAGAAGATCGGGATTGACGACTGGTTAGAAAGAAGAGGTGACGTATGATGGCGGAGGATCGTACTCTTGTACGTGTTCGACTAGAGACTGAGATTAAAGATGAGGATCAGAAGCAAAACATTGTTGTAGACGAGCCCGGGGATTATGTTCAGAAAGGGGATGCTCACATTATTCGTTTCACAGAGAAGACAGAGGATGAGGCGAAAGTGGACAACCTTGTAACGATTCATCCGGACAAAGTCATCATTCGTCGGACGGGTCCTATACGAATGAATCAGGTATTCCGTGAGAAACAAAGTACGGAAAGTGTGTATCATCATCAGTACGGAAAGTTTCACCTGCAAACCACAACGAAAACGATATCCTTCGAAGAATCTAATGACGTCTTGAAGGGCATGCTGAAAATAAATTACGACTTAGAAGTGAACGGACAACAGAAACAACGTCATCGTTTATCCTTACGATTTAAAGAGGAGGGCCAATCATGAATATTGTTGAACAAACGGAACAAAAGTTAAAGAATGAGATTATTCAAGCCGTATTGAAAGCCGAATTAGCAAGTGAAAGTGAATTACCCCCTGTTGTGTTAGAAACGCCGAAAGATAAGAGTCACGGCGACTATGCGACGAACATGGCGATGCAGCTAGCTCGTGTTGCACGTAAAGCGCCACGTCAGATTGCAGAAGATATTGTGGCGAATTTTGACCAATCGAAAGCATCGATTAAACAAATGGAGATTGCAGGTCCTGGTTTCATTAACTTCTTTATGGACAATCAGTACCTAACAGACCTTGTCCCAACCATCCTGAAAGCAGGCGAAAGCTATGGTTCTAGTCAGGTTGGAAACGGCCACAAGATTCAAGTAGAGTTTGTATCCGCAAACCCAACAGGTGATCTACACCTTGGCCACGCGCGTGGTGCCTCTGTAGGGGATGCGCTTTGCAACATCCTAGACAAAGCAGGATACAATGTGACTCGCGAATACTATATTAACGACGCCGGTAACCAGATCAACAACCTGGCTACATCCATGGAAGCCCGCTACATGCAAGCGCTTGGCGAAGATTTCCCAATGCCTGAAGACGGGTACAACGGGAAAGATATTATCGAGCTTGGTAACAGCCTTGTAGAGGAATATGGCGACAAGTGGAAGCACACATCAGAAGATGAGCGTCTGAAGTTCTTCCGCGAATACGGGTTGAAATATGAACTGAAGAAAATCGAAGACGACTTAGCGATGTACCGCGTTCCGTTCGATGAGTGGTTCTCTGAAACATCTCTATACGATTCTGGAAAAGTCCAACAAGCCGTTGAAACGTTAAAGGAAAAAGGCTATGTTTACGAACAAGACGGAGCAACATGGTTCCGCACAACAGACTTTGGTGATGATAAAGACCGCGTTCTTATTAAAAATGACGGCAGCTACACGTACCTGACTCCAGACATCGCTTATCACCAAAATAAATTAGAGCGTGGCTACGAAACACTCATTAACATTTGGGGAGCAGACCACCATGGCTACATCCCTCGTATGAAAGCAGCGATCCAAGCTCTTGGGAATGATGAGGGTACACTTGAAGTGGAAATCATTCAAATGGTGAACTTGTTCCAAGACGGTGAAAAAGTGAAAATGAGTAAGCGTACAGGGAAAGCTGTCACTCTACGTGAACTAATGGATGAAGTCGGAATCGACGCAATGCGTTATTTCTTCAGCATGCGCTCTAGTGATTCTCACCTTGATTTTGATATGGACTTAGCGAAATCTGAGTCAAACGATAACCCAGTTTATTACGTTCAGTATGCGCACGCACGTATTTGCAGCATGCTTCGTTCTGCGAAAGAGAAAGGCTTCGAATTCACTCAAGAAATCGATGGCACACATCTTTCTTCAGAAAAAGAAGAAGCGCTATTGAAGCGTCTTGGCGACTTCCCACAACTAGTGGCTGATTCTGCTGAGAAGCGCATGCCACACCGCGTGACGCAGTATGTGTTCGACTTAGCATCTGACTTACACAGCTTCTACAACGCAGAGAAAGTGTTAGATACAGAACAAGTAGAACGCACACAAGCACGTATGGCGCTTATGGAAGCAACTCGCCAAACAATCGAAAACGCACTGAAACTAATTGGAGTATCCGCTCCAGAAAGAATGTAAGTGTACGGAAAAAAGGGATCTTCATGGAGAAGATCCCTTTTTTTAATATGGCTCTGTTAGTATTTATTATTGAATTTCATTTAATCTATATAAGCCCCTTATGAAGGCTCGAAGCTGAGAGAATGTTTCCGTTTGCTTTAATTGAGTGTAAGGTGGGCCTGGAGACCGCTCGCTTTCCTGTGGGAACTAGACCGGCTCTTTTTCCCACGGGAGGCTCGACAGCTCGCCTGCGGAAAGCGAGTCGTTCCCCAGACCCCCTAGCTCTCAATAAACGCGAACGGCCTAAAATCAAATAAAGTGTCTCGGCTATAACAAAGCTTTTAATAGAGACAACGATGCACAAATCATCTTGATAACGAACTGGAAAAAAGACTATACTAAAACCAACTTATAACAACAAAGGGGCACGTCGTTATGAAAGTAATCTTTCTTTCCATTATTACAGGATTTTTAGTTGGCTTCATATTTGCTCTTTTTAAACTGCCCATACCAGCGCCACCGGCCTTAGCAGGTGTAACAGGCATTGTAGGGATTTACCTGGGCTTTAAAGCCTATGAGCAGGTAAGTCCATTAATCGAATCTTGGTTCAAATAATCAAAACTCGATCTCACCACCACGTACACGTTTCACGCCACGGATCGCACTCAGATCTTCTATAATCTGGAGGAGGGCGCGATCTTTTTCTTTTGCTTCAATCATCACATCAAGAACGTCTGTCTCTTTCTTGCACGCTTTTAAAAACGGAAGTGCATATTCTGGATCAACGAAGTCCGCATGAGCCCGGTACTTCTCAGTTGATTTAGGTGAAGATATGTGAACTTTAGGCGGATAGCCAGTACCTGACCAGGTCTGAAACAAACGAGGGAGGAGAGATTCGTAATTCTCCTTGCCTGGATTCGCCATTTCATGGTGATAGTCAAACATAACAGGAAGTCCAGCTTGCTCGGCAGCTTCGAGCGTCTCCGAGGTCGTATACGTTTTATCATCATTTTCAATCGTCATCCGTTTACGAACTTCATCTGGCATCTCATATATATTTTGATGGAATCGCTCTAAAGCAGACGTTTTATCCCCGTAGGCTCCACCGATATGGATATTAATAAACCCTTCTTCCTCAAGACCCATCGCTTCAAGCATTTTATAGTGGTACACCATGTCGGTTACAGCATTTTCGGTGACGTGTGGTTTGTCACTTGTAAATACCGTAAACTGATTCGGGTGAAAGCTAATCCGCTGACCACTTGCTCTTACAATATCACCAATCTCTTTCCAATCTTTTTTAAAAGGGGTGACGAAATCCCATGCTACTTCAGGATGAGTAGCCAAGGGGACGATGGATGAGGAGAATCGGTAAAGCGGGATTTCAGCTGCTCTGCTAAACCAGAGTGCACGCTTCGTATGGTATAAATTTTTAGCTGTAACCTCTAAAAGTTTATCTTTGCGCTCCTCTTTAGTCATGGCTGAATAGCGTTTAAATGTTAAAGTCTTAGCAGGGACCGCCTCCCACAGAGACAGCGTGTGGGAAACAAATCCAAAGCGTATGCGCATGAATGTCATCCTTTCTTATAGTAGGGGGCGGAAAAAGCGAGCGATTCCTATTTTAATTTTAGTTCGAATGGTAAAGAGTTGGATCAAATGATCGTTGAGAGGTTCGCTGTCTTGTACATCTTTTAAAAAGGCCAAGCGCAAATCCATCACAAAACGCGGGTTATGAATAATCGTGTTGACTTCTTTATTTAAGAACAGACTTCTGCGGTCAAAGTTCGCTGTTCCGATATCACATAACTGTTGATCCACAATAACCACTTTTGCGTGATAGAAACCCTGATCAAACATATACACCTCGCCACCTGCATCGATGAGGCGCATCATATAAGGAAGACCTGCTTCTTTCACAAGCGGGTGATCGGCCTTCATAGGCACAATCACTTTTACATTCACACCGCGCTCTAAAGCATCAGTCAGGCATTTAAACAAACGTTCACTCGGAATGAAATAAGGCGTACCAATAAATACTTCCTCTTTCGCCTGACAGATTAAGCTTTCAAAGACATCTTCAAGCTGTACACCATCTGTTGCGGCAATTTCAATCCATTTCTCTCCTTCAGTTTCAGTAGGGACAGGCTCTTCATCATGATGCCCCGTCGCTAGGTACCAGTCATCGAAAAAAGTAGATTGAAGGTGCTGTACAATATCTCCGAGTAATCGAAGGTGGTAATCTCGCCAGTTGCCAAGTTCAGCATCCTTGCCTAAATATTCACGCCCGACATTAAATCCTCCTATGTACCCTACATCACCATCAATAATCGTAATCTTGCGGTGATTTCTTCGTTGTGAGCGGTAGAAGAAATACGGAAATTTTGGCTTTTCGCTAAAGGCAAACTCGACCCCTGATTGATTTAATTCCTTAATGACTTTGGAATTAATGCGATAGCTGCCAATCCGATCAAGGAGTAATCGAACTTGAAGACCTTCTTCTGCCTTTTGCTTTAAAATCTCCAATAGTTCCCGGCTGATTTCATCGGTCTTAATGATAAAGAACATCATATCAATCTTCTTTTTAGCGTGTCTTAGATCTTGGAAGAGGTCTTCAAACAAAGGATCTCCGGCGGTGTATATTTGATAATCACCTGTAGTGCTTTCAAAATCGAGAAAGCGTACGTTTTTTCGGTGATTTTTTTTACCTAAAGAGAAATCCAATAATAGCAAACCGATTAATAAAAGAATAGCTACAATAATATATATAAAGATCATAAACGGAGAGAAGCTCCTTTCAAGGCTTTCAGATATGTAAGCATACTTTTATCTTTCCCTGAATTATATAAAATTGAACATAAATAAGATGGAAAGATGTTGACTGAATGTTCATTCATTCTGTAATATAAAGATATAGATGTCAGAATATTTTTGTTGTTTTCGTTTTTAAGGGGTTAGGAGAAGGAAAAAGGAAACACGCATATAAACAAAGGGGGCGCAGTGAATGGATTTACTGTTGTTAAATTGGATTATGTTCTTAATTGTAACCGCTTACGGTTTGTATTTGTTTGTACGAGTTGTTAGAACGCGCATTGCCTACATTCAACTTGGCAAGAAAATGGACTTTGACCTGCAATTAACAGAACGTCTCAAGGATATTATGGTCTACGTGTTCGGACAGAAGAAGTTGTTAAAAGATAAGAAATCAGGCGCTATTCACGTCATGATGTTTTATGGATTTATTTTAGTTCAATTTGGTGCCATTGACTTTATTATTAAAGGTCTTAGTGAAGAAGGTCATTTGCCGCTTGGACCGCTTTATCCTGGCTTTACATTCTTCCAGGAACTTGTGACCTTAACCATTATTACAGCGGTGGTGTGGGCGTTTTATCGTCGTTACATCGAGAAGCTCGTTCGTCTGAAACGTGGCTTAAAAGCTGGTCTGGTTCTAATCTTTATCGGAACATTAATGGTTTCTGTGTTACTTGGTAATGGGATGGAGATTATCTGGCACGGGGAAGAGTTAACATGGTCAGAGCCAGTCGCTTCAGGCATTGCCTTCCTATTTAGCTGGATTGGCGAAACGGCAGCTGCCGCCATATTCTTTATCTCCTGGTGGGTCCACTTATTGATTTTACTTACATTCCTTGTTTACGTACCGCAATCCAAGCACGCTCACTTACTCGCAGGACCGGTGAACGTGTTCATGGCGAAGGACAAACGTGCTGGGAAGCTTGAGAAGATCGACTTCGACATCGAAGGGGAAGATGAAGAAGAAGTCACCTTTGGAGCGGGCAAGATTGAAGACTTTACTTATCTGCAAATGATTGATCTATATGCTTGTGTAGAGTGTGGCCGTTGTACAAATGCTTGTCCTGCAACAGGGACAGGGAAGATGCTGAGCCCGATGGATTTAATCATTAAACTACGTGATCACCTAACAGAAAAAGGAGCTGCCGTAACAGGTCAGTCACCTTGGGTACCGACTTATGCATTCTCGAACACAGACGGGAATCAGTTGGCTCAAATGGCGAAAGCTTCTCAGAATGAAACAGCGGCAAGCTTAGAGAATGTTGAAACATCAAGCCTAATCGGTGATGTCATTACAGAAGAAGAGATCTGGGCTTGTACGACGTGTCGTAACTGTGAAGATCAGTGTCCGGTTATGAATGAACACGTTGATAAGATTATCGACCTTCGTCGTTATCTTGTACTAACGGAAGGTAAGATGGATCAAGATGCTCAACGTGCAATGATGAACATTGAGCGCCAGGGGAACCCATGGGGACTTTCTAAGAAAGAGCGCGAAAACTGGAAGAAAGAGAACGAATCTGTTCGCATCCCTACAGTGAAGGAGCTTCAAAAAGACGGAGAAGAATTTGAGTATCTGTTCTGGGTAAGTTCAATGGGCTCTTACGATAATCGCTCACAAAAAATTGCGATGTCATTTGCTCGCTTGTTAAATGAAGCGGGTGTGAAATTCGCTATACTCGGTAACAAAGAGCGAAACTCAGGGGATACAGCCCGCCGTCTAGGAAACGAATTCTTATTCCAGGACCTTGCTGAGAAGAACATTAAAGAATTTGAGAAAGCAGAAGTGAAGAAGATCGTTACGATCGATCCGCACGCTTATAACGTATTCAAAAATGAGTATCCGGACTTTGGTTTTGAAGCCGAAGTGTACCATCATACAGAACTATTAGCAGAACTTGTGAAAGAAGGTCGCTTACAGCCGAGTCACGAAGTAAAAGAAAAGATTACGTACCATGATTCTTGTTACCTTGGTCGTTATAACGAAGTGTACGAACCACCTCGTGATATCCTGAAGCAAATTCCGGGAGTTGAGGTCGTTGAAATGCAGCGAAATCGCCAAAATGGTATGTGTTGCGGGGCCGGTGGAGGTCTAATGTGGTCAGAAGAGAAGACAGGAAACCGCGTGAATGTAGCCAGAACAGAACAGGCGCTGAAAGTAGAACCAACGACGATCTCTAGTGGTTGTCCGTTCTGCTTAACGATGCTTAGTGACGGAACAAAAGCGAAAGAAGTAGAAGAAGATGTATCAACAGAAGATGTGGCAGAAATCTTAGCTCGTTCCATTTTTGGTTCAGAAAAAGAGGAACAAACGGCTTAATTGTCGAAATAGAGTGACTATAAAGGATGTGTGGCGTCCATTGAACTGGACGCCTCCTCATTCTGTTCATAGTAAGCCTTGGTTAGCGGTTCATTAGGGTCAGGTTCATGGTAGTTGGAGGCCTGTTCCGTTTATTTATGAGTGTATGTTGAACGAGCGTTCAGTCAAGGTGGGACTCCATTGTCGAATGAAGAAAAGTTGTTGGGAATTTTGAAAGCGTTATCAAAAAGAGGGAGGAATAAAGTATGGCGAAGACAGTGATTGTAGCAGGAGCAAGAACACCTTTTGGAAAATTGGGAGGATCGATTAGTTCATTAACAGCCTCACAACTTGGTGGTACGGCGATTAAGGCGACACTAGAGCGAGCGAATTTTAAACCAGAAGACGTGGGCGAAGTGATTATGGGAACGGTTCTTCAAGGTGGGCAAGGGCAGATTCCGTCTCGTCAGGCTGCTCGACACGCTGGCATTCCGTGGGAAGTAAAGACAGAAACCATTAATAAGGTATGTGCATCTGGTATGCGCTCTGTAACGCTTGGCGACCAACTCATTCGCTTAGGAGATGAACAGGTTATTGTGGCCGGAGGTATGGAAAGCATGTCGAACGCACCGTATTTCCTACCGAAAGCACGTTGGGGCTTCCGGATGGGTGACCAGCAAGTGAAAGATATGATGGTGCATGATGGTCTGACTTGTTCATTCGAGGGCGTTCATATGGGGAACTACGGCAACAATACAGCAACGAAGTACGAGGTGAGCCGTGAAGCGCAGGATGAATGGGCTTATCGCTCTCATCAAAGAGCTGTTAAAGCCATGGAAGAAGGCAAGATGGCTGAAGAAATTACTAAAGTTGAAGTTCCACAGCGTAAAGGCGACCCGGTTGTTGTCGACCAGGATGAAGCTCCTCGTAAAGATACGTCCGTTGAGGCTCTAGCGAAATTGCGTCCTGTATTTGATCCAACCGGAACGATCACAGCAGGAAACGCACCTGGTGTGAATGATGGGGCTGGTGCCATGCTTCTCATGTCAGATGAGTATGCAAACGAGAACGGGTACACACCACTTGCTACGGTGATCGGTCACGCAGAAGTGGCAGTTGAAGCAAAAGACTTCCCGGAAACACCGGGACGCGTCATCAATGCTATTTTGGAGAAAACAGGCAAGTCCATTGATGAGATTGATCTATTTGAAGTGAATGAAGCCTTTGCTGCTGTGTCCCTTGCGAGTGGGAAAATTGCTGGATTAGATGAAGAGAAAGTAAACGTAAATGGTGGTGCTGTAGCTTTAGGTCACCCGATTGGAGCGAGTGGAGCGCGCATTATTTTAACCCTTATGTATGAACTGAAGCGTCGGGGAGGCGGAACGGGTATTGCGGCAATTTGTAGCGGTGGTGGCCAAGGCGATGCCATCATGATTGAGGTACCGAAACAGTAAGACGGGGGAGGACACGAGGTATGAATGTGAAAACGATGATGGTTATTGGAGCCGGTCAAATGGGAGCCGGCATCGCCCAGGTCTTTGCGCAGGCTGGGTTTCAAGTGAAATTGAACGACCTTTCTGAAGACGCTCTTCAGAAAGGAAGAAGCGGGATCGAGAAGCGACTCTCCCGAGCAGTTGAGAAAGAACGGATATCTGAAGGGGAAGCATCAGCCACTTTAGAGCGTCTGCAAACAACAACAAAGCTAGAAGATAGCTATGACTGTGACCTTGTGATCGAAGCGGTAGTAGAGAATATGGACGTGAAAACGAATGTGTTTCAAACACTAGATAAACATGCACCATCTCATGCCATCTTAGCTTCTAACACATCTTCTTTACCGATTACTGAAATCGCCGCAGTCACAGAGCGGCCATCTCAAGTTATTGGGATGCACTTTATGAACCCTGTCCCCGTGATGAAGCTTGTTGAAATTATTCGAGCACTGCAAACAAGTGATGAAACCTATGAAGCGATTGAGACAATTACGAAGCAGTTAAGCAAAACACCTGTAGAGGTCAATGACTTCCCAGGCTTTGTCTCAAATCGCGTGTTAATGCCGATGATAAACGAAGCGATTTATACCGTGTATGAAGGCGTGGCCACACCTGAAGCGGTTGATGATGTGATGAAGCTTGGCATGAATCATCCGATGGGTCCGCTTACGCTCGCTGATTTTATCGGCCTTGATACGTGCTTATATATTATGGAAGTACTTCATGAAGGATTCGGCGACAGCAAATACCGGCCATGTCCGCTGCTTCGTCAGTATGTGAAAGCAGGATGGCTTGGCAAGAAGTCCGGACGAGGGTTTTATCAGTACAGCTAGGAGGTTAAATCATGAACCTACAATTTACAGAAGAACAAGAAATGATGCGCAAAATGGTCCGTGACTTTGCCGAACGTGAAGTGGCTCCTGCTGTGGAGCGAATGGAACGAGAAGATCGTTTCTCGACAGAACTCATTGAGAAAATGGGAGAACTCGGGTTGATGGGGGTTCCGATACCTGAGCAATATGGCGGTGCAGGAATGGATTTTACTTCTTATATTATTGCCATTCATGAACTGTCCCGGGTAAGTGGATCGGTTGGTGTCATATTGTCCGTCCACACGTCAGTCGGGACCAATCCGATTCTTTATTTTGGAACAGAAGAGCAAAAGAAAACCTATATTCCAAAGCTTGCAAGCGGAGAATACATCGGCGCCTTCGCTTTAACAGAACCAGGGGCAGGTTCTGATGCCGGTGGACTTCGCACGCGAGCCAAGAAAGACGGCGATTACTACGTGCTGAATGGTTCCAAAGTGTTTATCACAAACGGAACGGATGCCAACACATTTATCGTATTCGCAAGAACTGATCCTGAAGCTGGGTCCAAGGGAATTTCAGCTTTCATCGTAGAGCGAGGAACACCTGGATTTGAAGTCGGTAAGAAAGAAAAGAAGATGGGCATGCACGGGTCAGGTACAGTGCAGCTTAATTTCGACCAGTGCCGCATTCCCGAGAGTCAGCTTTTAGGGGAAGAGGGAGAAGGGTTTAAGATTGCCATGGCCAACCTCGATGTAGGACGCATCGGCATTGCTGCTCAATCTCTCGGCATTTTAGAAGCAGCGGTTGAACAATCTGTTGCCTATGCAAAAGAGCGCGAGCAATTTGGCAAACCGATCGCACAGCAACAAGGTGTTTCATTTAAATTGGCTGATATGGCAACATCTCTTGAGGCTTCCAAACTATTAACCTATCATGCCGCATCTCTTAGATCGATGGGCATTGCTTGTGGCAAAGAGGCTTCTATGGCCAAACGCTACGCTTCAAGTGCAGCAATGGAAGCAAGCATTGAAGCCGTCCAAATTCATGGAGGTTATGGATATACAGAAGATTACGACGTGGAGCGCTTATTCCGCGATGCGAAAGTATGTGAGATTTACGAAGGCACCAACGAGATTCAGCGTATGGTGATTAGCAAACATTTACTAGCTAAGTAACGGAGGGGGAACGAGGATGAATTTTCAATTAACAGAAGAACAAGAAATGCTTCGTAAAATGGTTCGTGATTTCGCGAAGAACGAAGTGGAACCGACAGCAGCGGAGCGAGATGAAGAGGAACGTTTTGACCGTGAGATTTTCGATAAGATGGCAGAGCTTGGACTCACGGGGATTCCTTGGCCAGAGGAATACGGAGGGATTGGATCTGATTACGTCAGCTATGTGATTGCGGTAGAAGAACTCTCACGCGTCTGTGCTTCAACAGGAGTAACGCTCTCCGCCCACATTTCCCTTGCAAGCTGGCCGTTATTTAAATACGGAAACGAAGAACAGAAGAAAACATACTTAGCCGAACTAGCGCGAGGAGAGAAGCTTGGCGCCTATGCCCTCTCTGAACCAGGGGCAGGATCTGATGTTGCATCCATGCGTACGACAGCGAAAAAAGACGGAGACCATTATGTGTTAAACGGAAGCAAGGTATGGATTACAAACGGTGGTGTTGCTGATACGTATATCGTGTTCGCTAAAACGGATGTAGACGCAAAACACAGAGGGATTAGTGCCTTTATCGTCGAGAAAGGTACGCCTGGATTTACTTTCGGTAAGAAGGAGAAAAAGTTAGGCATTCGTTCCTCGCCTACAACAGAATTAATTTTTGAAGAGTGTAAAGTTCCTGCGAAAAATATGCTTGGAGCTGAAGGGGAAGGATTCAAGATTGCGATGACGACGCTAGATGGTGGGCGTAATGGCATTGCCGCGCAAGCACTTGGAATTGCGCAAGGAGCGCTTGATGCATCCGTTGGTTACGCAAAAGAACGAGAACAGTTCGGAAAGCCAATTGCCCAGAACCAGGGGATTTCTTTCAAACTAGCTGATATGGCAACAGACGTAGAAGCAGCGAGACTTCTTACGTACCAGGCTGCTTGGCTTGAATCAGAAGGAAAGCCTTACGGGAAAGCGTCCGCGATGTCGAAACTGTTTGCAGGGGACGCAGCCATGCGTATTACCGTTGAAGCGGTGCAAGTTTACGGAGGCTATGGGTATACGAAAGATTATCCGGTCGAGCGCTACATGCGTGACGCGAAGATCACACAAATCTATGAAGGCACGAACGAGATTCAGCGTCTCGTTATTGGACGGATGTTGACGAAAGAATAGAAAGGAAGGTTCGATGCACGAGCTAGCTGAACGCATTCAGGCAGGGGATATCAGAGCGATGGCGAGGGCTATTACATTGGTGGAAAACAATCATCCTGACAAATTGGCCCTCCTTAGCGATGTATTTTCGATTAAGAAACAGGCTCATTATATTGGCATTACCGGCTCACCTGGTGCGGGGAAGAGCTCGCTCGTTAATCGTCTGCTTACACATTTGCGGGATAGGGGGTTAACAGTAGCAGTGATTGCTGTTGACCCAACAAGTCCGTTTAGTGGAGGGGCACTCCTTGGAGATCGGATCCGCATGCAGCAGCACTTCACAGACCCCGGTATCTTTATACGAAGTATGGCGACTCGGGGGAGCCTTGGTGGATTATCAAGAGCCACGAAGGATTCTATCCGGATTTGCGATGCTTACGGATTCGATGTCGTCCTCGTTGAAACGGTAGGAGTGGGTCAGTCAGAACTCGATATTATGAAAGTGGTCGATACGACGGCTGTTGTACTTACACCGAATAGTGGGGATGTCTTGCAGATTTTTAAAGCAGGCATTATGGAAATCGCGGATCTATTCGTATTGAATAAGGCCGATCTTCCTGGTGTCCGAAAGCTAAAGGTGCAGCTTGAAGAACTGTTAATGATCTCAGGACATACGGATTGGGTGAATCCGATCATTGAGACGGTTTCAACGGAGAATAAAGGAATTGATACGCTTTGGCAAGAGTTCGTAAAGCATCGCGCATATTTAGATGAAACCGAAGCGGGCAGGCAAAAGCGGAAGAACCAACTTGAGCTTGAGGTCTATGACCTTATGCGAGAGGAATTGTGGAAAGACGTGCAGACATTCGTTGAGTCGGATGAGAGAAAGCAGGAGCAACTAAAAGAAGAGAATCTCGATCCGTATGAACAGGCAAGTGCCTGGCTTGAAGAATGGAAGAAACAGCGGGGAAGGATGGGGAGTTCGTGACGAAAAAGGTGCCATCATCCATTAAAGATGAACGATTGATTAAGAAGCGGCGCGACCAGATGATCAAAGGTGCCGTTGCCTTGTTTAAAGAGAAAGGCTTTCATAAGACAACAACACGAGAACTGGCCAAAGCGTCTGGCTTCAGCATCGGAACGCTTTATGAATACATCCGCACGAAGGAAGATGTATTGTTCCTCGTCTGTGACTTCATCTATGAACATGTTAAGGAACGAATGGAAGCGGTCATTGATATGAACGAAACAGGGATGGACAGTCTTGAGCGCGCAATCCGATCTTATTTTCAACTCATGGATGACATGCAAGATGAGGTCGTAGTGATGTATCAGGAAGTAAAGTCTCTTCCGAAGGATGCACAAGATTACGTCCTCGAAAAGGAGCGTGACATGCTCCATATGATTGAATGTGTGATCGAGAACTGCCTTCCGGAACCGATTCATGAGAAAGACCGAAAGCTTTTGGCCAATAACATCTTCGTTCAGGGACAGATGTGGGGATTCAGGCGCTGGGTACTCCAGAAGGAATTTACCCTGCAATCGTACACCGAACGACAGATGCATTTTTTGTTTCAAGGATTATCATTGTCAGAGCCTATCTAAGTAGGAGGGAAATGAAATGGAACAAGCACAAATCTATCAGCCGAAGAACGCCGTTCGTTTTGTAACGGCTTCTAGTTTGTTCGATGGTCACGACGCGTCGATTAATATTATGCGCCGGATCCTTCAGGCAAGCGGGGCTGAGGTTATTCATCTCGGACATAATCGTTCAGTAGAAGAAGTCGTAAATGCGGCCATTCACGAAGATGCGCAAGGGATTGCCATCTCATCATACCAGGGTGGTCACGTCGAGTATTTTAAATATATGGTGGATTTACTTCAGGAAAAAGGTGCCGGTCATATCCGCGTTTACGGAGGCGGGGGTGGGGTTATTATCCCACGAGAGATTAAAGAACTTCATGAATACGGCGTTTCCAGGATTTTCTCACCGGAAGACGGCCGCCAATA
Organism: Pontibacillus salipaludis; assembly: GCF_014642405.1. Classification (GTDB taxonomy): domain Bacteria; phylum Bacillota; class Bacilli; order Bacillales; family BH030062; genus Pontibacillus; species Pontibacillus salipaludis. The sequence goes on along the minus strand of NZ_BMIN01000002.1, from coordinate 56,668 downwards.
TGGACTCCAAGGTATGATTAATAGAATGCTTGAAGAGTGTGATTTTGTCACACCGCTTGAATTAGATGAAGGGCTTGCGAGTTTAAAAAATGGCAGTCCACAGGCCATCGCCCGGTTTATTACGTATGTGGAGAACACCGACAACGCGAATGAGGAAGTGGCTTCAGCTGTTGAGCAATTGCTAGCAGAAAAACCTTCACAGGCGCCGATACTCGGGATTACGGGTACAGGAGGAGCAGGAAAGAGTTCTCTTACCGATGAGCTGATTCGTCGTTTCTTAAATGAGATTCCAGATAAAAAGATAGCGATTCTCTCCGTAGACCCAACAAAGAAAAAGACCGGCGGGGCGCTGCTTGGAGACCGCATACGCATGAACGCAATCTTCTCGGATCGAGTATACATGCGCTCACTTGCAACACGTGACTCTAGAAGTGAATTGTCGAAGTCGATTAAAGAAGCGATTGATGTGGTTAAAGTGGCTGGTTTTGACCTGATTATTGTTGAAACAAGCGGCATTGGTCAGGGTGATGCGGCAATTACGGATGTAACCGATTTGTCCATGTACGTGATGACAGCGGAGTTCGGTGCGCCGTCTCAGCTTGAGAAAATCGATATGATTGATTTTGCTGATTTTATCGTCATTAATAAATTTGAACAAAAAGGATCCGCTGATGCGTTAAGGCAGGTCCGGAAGCAATATGAGCGAAGTCACGGTTTGTTCCACCAGGATCCATCAGCGTTTCCGGTGTATGGGACGATTGCGAGTCAGTTTAATGATCCAGGCACGAACACGTTGTTTGCTGCGGTGGTTGATAAACTTAATGAAACCCATCATTGGCAGGAGAGCACATCTTTTGAACGGGTGACAGATGTTGAGAAGCAAAACCTGATTATTCCACCAGAGCGTCGCCAATACTTACGTGACATTGTGCAGTCTGTGAGGGGGTATCACGAACAGGCTCATAAGCAAAGTGAAGTGGCCAGGAAGTGGTATCAGTTAAAAGGTGCCGTGAGCGTCTTAGAAAATGAAGACTTAAGGGAACAAGTAGATGAAATGGCAGCCTTCTATGAGAAAAAGCTCGAACCAGATTTCAAGAAGATGCTAGAAAATTGGGATGAGACGAAGGAACGTTATGCACAAGATCAGATGACGTTTAAAGTTCGCAATAAAGAAATTACGATGGATTTAAATACGGAAACGTTGTCAGGATTAAAGGTTCCGAAAGTTGCGCTCCCTCATTATCAGGACTGGGGCGACCGGTTACTGTGGATGCTGAAGGAAAACGTACCAGGCGCATTCCCGTTTACAGCCGGAGTGTTTCCGTTTAAGCGTAAAGGAGAAGACCCGACTCGTCAGTTTGCTGGAGAAGGGACCCCAGAACGCACAAATCGACGCTTCCACTACTTATCAGAAGGCGAGCCAGCTAAGCGTTTAAGTACAGCGTTTGACTCGGTGACGTTGTACGGAGAAGACCCGGATGAGCGGCCGGATATTTACGGGAAGGTCGGCGAGAGCGGCGTTTCAATCTGTACGCTTGAGGATATGAAGAAGCTGTATGATGGATTTGATTTATGTCAGCCGACAACTTCTGTGTCCATGACCATTAACGGACCTGCTCCAATTATTCTTGCTATGTTCTTTAATACGGCAATTGACCAGCAGCTTGAGCAGTTTAAGGAGCGCGAAGGTCGAGAACCATCCGTTGAAGAGCGTGAGAGGATCAGGGAAGAGACGCTATCCGTCGTTCGCGGAACTGTTCAGGCAGATATTTTAAAAGAAGACCAGGGACAGAATACGTGCATCTTCTCGACAGAATTTGCCTTACGGATGATGGGGGATATTCAGCAGTACTTTATTGATCATGAGGTGCGAAACTATTATTCTGTTTCTATTTCTGGATACCATATTGCAGAGGCTGGGGCGAACCCGATTTCGCAGCTTGCCTTTACGCTGGCTAATGGATTTACGTATGTGGAGTATTACTTAAGTCGTGGCATGGATATTAACAAGTTTGCTCCGAATCTATCATTCTTCTTCTCGAATGGACTTGATCCGGAATACACCGTGATAGGCAGAGTGGCCCGTCGCATCTGGGCTATTGTCATGCGGGATAAGTACGGAGCGAATGAACGAAGTCAGAAGCTGAAATATCATATTCAAACATCAGGGCGCTCTCTGCACGCGCAAGAGATTGACTTTAACGATATTCGTACAACACTTCAGGCATTAATCGCCATTCAGGATAACTGTAACTCGCTTCATACGAATTCATATGACGAAGCAATTACAACACCGACTGAGGAATCGGTACGGCGGGCAATGGCGATTCAGATGATCATTAATAAAGAATTCGGTCTGACGAAGAATGAGAATTCACTGCAAGGATCATTCGTTGTGGAAGAGCTAACGGACTTAGTCGAAGAAGCGGTTATGCAAGAGTTCGAACGGATTAACGACCGCGGAGGGGTGCTTGGCGCGATGGAGCGTCAGTATCAGCGTGGTAAGATTCAGGAAGAATCACTCTACTATGAAGGGAAGAAACATAGTGGAGAGTTACCGATTGTTGGGGTGAATACGTACCTGAATCCGAACCCATCATCAGAAGATGACATTAACTCTATGCAGCTTGCCCGAGCGGAGAAAGAAGAAAAGATGCATCAGATTACGTCTCTACGAGAATTCCAAGGAAAGCATCAAGGAGATACAGAGGATGCATTGAACCAATTGAAACAAGTCGCCGCAAGCGGTGGCAACATCTTTGAAGAGCTCATGAAAACCGTAAGAGTCGCAAGTCTCGGCCAAATCACCAACGCCCTATACGAAGTCGGTGGCCAATACCGCCGCAACATGTAACAAAAAGGGGAACCTATGAGGTTCCCCTTTCTCACGCTATCGTGCATTAGCGAAGTAAAGCGTGCCAGACACGCTGTAGTGCGGTAGAGGGGTGAAGGGTGCCAGGCACGCTGTAGTGTGGTAGTGAGCTGAAGGGTGTCTGGCACCCTGCGGCGCTGTAGTGTGTTAAAGGGCATGACGGGGTTATTGTGAAAAAACTCAGCGAAACTCTAGCATAAACAATATTCAATTGTTTATAATGTATGATATGGTTGAAAGCGAGCAACGTAGAATTTATACTATTATGTTATGATGAGTAAATATTTGATATAAAGGGAGTGCTGTACGTGAGCTTTAAAAACTATAGCCACGACGAAATTGCTGAAATGTCTATGCTAGAAATCGCGCATGAGATCCTACTTGACGAAAAGCAAGCGCTGGATTTTCAAGACCTATTTGATAAAATTGGCGAAATTAAAGGGTTTTCCAAAGATGAGAAAACGGAGCGTATTGCACAATTCTATACGGATTTAAATACAGATGGCCGTTTCCTTACAATTGGTTCTAACATGTGGGGACTAAAGCGTTGGTACCCTGTAGAACAAGCGGAAGAAGAAATTCAAGCTCCAGTTAAGAAGAAAAAGAAAGCCGCTTCTAAGAAGAAAAAAGCAGCAGCTCCTGCTGTTGAAGAAGAGGAAGACATCGAAGAGGATGAGATTGAAGACGATCTTGACCTTGATGACGAAGAACTTGACCTTGACGAAGACGGTGAAGAGAACAGTGGCTTAGATAGTGACTTCGACTTAGCAGAAGACGAAGATACAGATCCAAGTTACGATGATGATGAAGAAAAGAATCTCTATGATGACGATGAAGAAGATGATGATGAGGAAGAGGAAGAAGAAGAGAACAAAGATTTATAAGCGTTCTTGACTTTCTTACCCTGAGTCAGTATTATTTTATTTGGGCTCTCTAAAAGAGATCGGAATTAATAAGCGCTCCCGTTAGATTTAACGGGAGCGCTTTTCTATTTTATAAAAAGATAATGAAATGTGTAGCATATAAGTATCGAAGACCTCCTAAGGATTAAATAAAGGAAGAGGGATGACGAAATGGCAGAAACGAAATATATCTTTGTAACAGGTGGGGTTGTTTCTTCACTTGGTAAAGGGATTACAGCAGCATCACTTGGTCGTTTATTAAAGAACCGTGGAATGAAGGTAACGATTCAAAAGTTTGACCCATACATTAACGTAGACCCAGGGACGATGAGTCCTTATCAACACGGTGAAGTATTCGTAACAGAAGACGGTGCCGAAACGGACTTAGACCTTGGTCACTATGAGCGTTTTATTGATATTAACCTAAGCCAATACAGCAACGTTACAACAGGTAAAATCTATTCTACTGTCATCAAGAAAGAGCGTCGCGGTGATTACTTAGGAGGAACGGTACAGGTTATTCCTCATATCACAAACGAGATTAAAGAGCGTGTTTTCCGTGCTGGTAAAGAAACAAACGCAGACGTAGTCATCACAGAGATCGGCGGAACAGTAGGGGATATTGAGTCTCTTCCGTTCTTAGAAGCCATTCGCCAGATCAAGAGTGATATTGGGAAAGAAAACGTGATGTACCTACACTGTACGCTTGTGCCATACATTAAAGCGGCAGGAGAAATGAAGACAAAGCCAACGCAACACTCTGTAAAAGAACTGCGTTCACTTGGAATTCAACCAGACGTGATTGTTCTTCGCACAGAGAGCGCAATCAGCCAGGATATGAAGAACAAGATTGCACTATTCTGCGATATTAATGAGAACTCTGTTATTGAAGCAGGGGACGCAGAGACACTTTACGACGTACCTCTTATGCTTCAACAACAACGTCTTGACCAAATCACGTGTGATCACTTCGGTTTAAACTGCGGTGAAGCGGATATGACAGAATGGAATGGTCTTGTAGATCGCGTGAAGAACTTAAAAGCGGAAACAACAATTGCGCTAGTCGGTAAGTATGTGGAACTTCCAGATGCATACATTTCAGTTGTTGAAGCACTAAAACACGCAGGCTATGCATTTGATAGCGATATTAAAATTGACTGGGTAAACTCTGAAGAAGTGACACCTTCAAACGTTGAGGAAAAACTTTCTCACGCTGACGGTATTTTAGTGCCAGGCGGCTTTGGTGACCGTGGCATTGAAGGAAAAATCGAAGCTATTCGTTACGCACGTGAGAAGAAAGTACCATTCCTTGGCATCTGCTTAGGTATGCAACTGGCAACAGTAGAATTTGCCCGTAACGTACTAGGTTATACGGGTGCACACTCTGCTGAAATTGACCCAACAACGGCTCATCCAATCATTGACCTTCTTCCTGAACAGAAGGACGTAGAAGATATGGGCGGAACGCTTCGTCTAGGTGTATACCCTGCGAAATTAACAGCAGGCACACGTACGAAAGAAGCATATGGCGAAGAAGTGATTTATGAGCGTCACCGTCACCGTTACGAATTTAACAATCAGTATCGTGAAGAAATGGAAAACCAAGGCTTCCTATTCTCAGGGACAAGCCCAGACGGCCGCCTTGTTGAGATCATTGAACTTCAAGACCACCCTTGGTTCGTTGCATCTCAGTTCCACCCAGAATTCAAATCACGCCCGACAAACCCACAAAGCCTATTCCACGGCTTCATCGGAGCTTGTCAGAAATAAACGAAATACTATACCAAAAAAGCCTGCCAGTTCCCTGGCAGGCTTTTTTATTCCCCACTAACTTTAACACGCCAAAAGACCAACGCGTGCCAGACACCCTGCACTATGGTAAAGCACTAAACGGTGCCAGACACCCTGCACTATGGTAAAGCACTAAACGGTGCCAGACACCCTTCAGTACGGTAGAGCGCTAAACGGTGTCTGGCACGCACTCTCGCTTTACAGTGGTAAAGCTCTATTAGTCGAGGTCGTATTCGTCGGTGATTTCTTTGACGGTGACGAAGAGGGCGTGGTGAACGTAGAGCATGGCAATGGTGCTTGGGAATCCAACGCGGTCCATTTCAAATGGGAGAAGTGGCCCGTTTGCTTTCGTGTCGATAAAGAAATCAGCCTGATCTTTAGCTGGGTTGCCTTCTTTCGTTGCTGCTGCAATAAGGATTACTTCTGCACCCTGCTCTTGAACGCTTTGAATAAAAGATAAAGCCGCTTCATCATCGGCAAATCGAGAAGCAACAATAACCCGGTCTAAGTGACTTAACGGAACAGATGGTTCATACACGTATTGCTTCGGTAATGGTTCAGGGCCCGAGCGCACTTCTGACTCGATTGCTTCCATTTCTCCGAAGCCTTTCACATAAATCGCTCCATCTCCCACAACAGCTTGAGAAAGGGAACGAGCGACATCCTCTATTTGAAATTCTTCCTTTTCATGAATACCTCTGAAAAGGCCGGTAATTTGAGTCGCTAACATTTTAAGCACCGGCATGACCTCCTTTTGCTTGAACTCGCTCATATTGTATCGAGTTTTTCGCCATGGGTAAAATAATTGCTGTAAAGGGAATATAAGGGTTTTCTAGAAAAGAGGCAGGAATTAACGATCTTATAGGAGAATTTACATAACGTAGAGGCCATACATAAAAAAAAAAAAGGATTAATTACTCGGATGGAGGGGAACTATGACGAAGACCGTATTAGTGGTTGATGACCAACCTGGAATACGCATGCTATTAAAAGAAGTCATTAAAACACTAGACTATAACGTAACGGAAGCTAAAACTGGGCAAGAAGCGATCGATTTCGTCAAAGAACAACACCCAGACCTTATGCTACTGGACTATAAATTACCGATTAAAGATGGTCTCGAAGTATTAAATGAATTGCAGTCAGAAGACTATCAAGTTCCTGCAATTCTTATGAGCGGTTTAGCGGAGGACGATCTGCAGGGAGCTCACTCTCATGCTCTTGTGAAATCAGTTGTTGGAAAGCCTTTTAATGTACAAGAAATTAGAGAGATTATTTTGAATATTTTGCGATAAAACAGGGCTGGCGGGAAATTTTTAAATGTAAGCGCTAACGTTTGATTGTGTTGTTGCACCAGTGGTACGGACTTGGTATGCTATACATGGAAAAGGTGTTAAATTCCTATATCAGAGAATCGGAACGTGTATGGGTGTAAACACTATACGATGAGATTCTGTGAAAGTATATAAAGGAGGACTAGTCCATGCCGCTAGTATCAATGAAAGAAATGTTAGAAACGGCTAAAGAAAACCGTTATGGTGTTGGCCAATTTAACCTAAACAACTTGGAGTACGCTCAAGCGATTCTTCAGGCTGCTGAAGAAGAGAAATCTCCAGTAATCTTAGGTGTATCTGAAGGCGCAGCACGTTACATGGGTGGCTTCAAAGTTGTTGTATCAATGGTAGAAGCACTTATGGAATCTTACGGTACAACAGTTCCAGTTGCGATTCACTTAGACCACGGTTCTAGCTTCGAAAAGTGTGCGGAAGCAATCCACGCTGGTTTCACATCTGTAATGATCGATGCTTCTCATGATCCTTTAGAAGAAAACATCGCTGTTACGAAAAAAGTTGTTGAATTAGCTCACATTCACGGAGTATCTGTTGAAGCAGAACTTGGCCGTGTTGGTGGTCAAGAAGACGATATCATCGTTGACGATGCTGAAGCAGCATACGCAATTCCATCTGAGTGTAAGAAACTTGTTGACGAAACAAACGTTGACGTATTCGCTCCAGCACTAGGTTCTGTTCACGGCCCTTACAAAGGCGAACCAAACCTAGGCTTCGACCGTATGGAAGAAATCATGGGTCTTGTAGACAAGCCTCTAGTTCTTCACGGTGGTACTGGAATCCCAACTGATGACATCAAAAAAGCAATCTCCTTCGGTACTGCAAAAATTAACGTAAACACTGAGAACCAAGTATCCCAAGGTAAAGCGATTCGCGAAGTTCTTGCTGAAAAGCCAGACCTTTACGACCCTCGTAAATACATGGGCCCTGGTCGCGATGCGATTAAAGCAACTGTAATCGGCAAAATGCGCGAATTCGGTTCTTCTCAGAAGGCATAGTAAACAAAAGAGTAACCGCCGTGAAATCGGCGGTTTCCTTTTATATACAATGAAAACGTTTTACTGATCGAAAGTACTAGTTCATTAGAGCTAAATGAAAGATGCTGTTCACGAAATGGCGCGTGGACAGGGAAAAAACAATGCACATCATTAGGGGAGGAAATCGACATGAAATTTTTTATTGATACAGCAAACATTGACGAAATCCGTGAGGCAAACGCATTAGGAATCCTAGCAGGAGTTACAACAAACCCTTCACTAGTTGCGAAAGAGAAAAACGTATCGTTTCATGACCGTTTAAAAGAAATTACAGATGAAGTAGAAGGTTCTGTTAGCGCGGAAGTAATGGCTGAAGATGCAGAAGGAATGTTGCGCGAGGCAGAGGAATTAGTAAAGATCGCAAAGAATATTACTATTAAGGTTCCAATGACGCTTGAAGGACTAAAAGCTGTTAAAAAATTATCTGAAAAGGGCGTCAAAACGAACGTTACACTGATCTTTAATGCCAACCAAGCGCTTTTAGCTGCGCGTGCGGGTGCCACATACGTATCACCATTCTTAGGTCGCTTAGATGATATTGGCCAAAACGGCATGGACTTAATCGCGCAAATCGCAGAGATCTTCGACCGCCACAGCATTGATTCAGAAATTATCGCTGCCTCTGTCCGTCATCCAATGCACGTAACAGAAGCCGCTTTACATGGGGCTCATATTGCCACCATTCCATTGAAAGTCATTAATCAGTTAGTGAAACATCCATTAACTGATCAAGGTATTGAAAAGTTCAATAACGATTGGAATAAATAAATCGTGCATGAACTTGGAAATATTGTGCAAAATAAGCCTATTAAAAATTAGGCTTTACTGAAAGAAGGGAGTCCGTCATGGAAAAATTACTTGTTGAAGGAGGTCACTCGCTCAAGGGTCAGGTACGTGTCAGTGGTGCAAAAAATAGTGCAGTAGCTTTATTACCTGCCGCTATACTAGCTGAATCGCCTGTTACCATTGAGGGGTTACCGAATATATCTGATGTTGACACTCTAAGCCACTTGCTGCAAGAAATCGGAGGACGCGTTTCTAAGCGTGGCCAAGATATCTATATCGATCCTTCAGACATGATCTCTATGCCCCTGCCAAACGGACGAGTAAAGAAGCTTCGTGCTTCTTACTACTTTATGGGGGCGATGCTAGGTCGCTTTAAGAAAGCCGTTATCGGTTTACCTGGGGGATGTCACTTAGGCCCTCGTCCAATTGATCAGCACATTAAAGGATTTGAAGCCCTTGGAGCTCAAGTGACAAACGAGCAGGGTGCCATTTACCTGAGAGCAGAGGAATTACGTGGAGCACGCATTTACCTCGACGTGGTTAGTGTAGGAGCTACCATAAACATCATGCTTGCTGCTGTAAAGGCAAAAGGACGAACTGTTATTGAGAACGCGGCAAAAGAGCCGGAAATTATAGACGTCGCAACCCTTTTAACGAGTATGGGTGCAAAGATTAAAGGCGCAGGTACAGACGTTATTCGTATTGAAGGCGTGGACCATTTAAATGGGTGCCAACATACGATTATTCCGGACAGAATTGAAGCAGGTACTTACACAATTATGGCTGCTGCTAAAGGTGAAGAAGTCATTATTGATAATGTCATACCGCTTCACTTAGAGTCCTTGATTGCGAAGTTAAGAGAAATGGGCATAGTGGTTGAAACACGTGATGACCAGCTACTTGTCAGGCGTTCAAACCCTCTCAAAAGTGTGGATATTAAGACGCTTGTCTATCCTGGTTTTCCGACGGATCTTCAGCAGCCGTTTACGTCTCTTTTAACACAGGCAACTGGGACAGGCGTTGTAACCGATACGATTTATCAAGCACGATTTAAACACATTGATGAACTGCGACGTATGAACGCAGACATCAAAGTCGAAGGGAGTTCGGCCATTGTGAATGGACCGATTACTCTTCAAGGGGCAAAGGTAAAAGCTAGTGACTTACGAGCAGGCGCTGCTCTAGTCGCAGCTGGTTTAATGGCGAACGGCGTAACAGAAATTACAGGTCTTGAGCACATTGACCGAGGTTATGAGAATTTAGTTGAGAAGCTATCTGATCTTGGCGCTGTGATCTGGCGTGAAAAAATGACTGAGGCCGAAATCGAACAATTTCAAAATTCATAAAGTGTGTTCCATGGAGATGTGGGAAATAAGCATCGCATAAACGTGAAGGAGGAGCTCTTGTGGGAGGGAGCTTCTTCGCCGCTCACGTTTACATTCAAGGGGAGGAATTACCATGGAAAGAAGTTTAACAATGGAGTTAGTACGCGTAACGGAGGCTGCTGCACTAGCATCAGCTCGCTGGATGGGAAGAGGAAAGAAAGACGAAGCGGATGACGCTGCTACAAGTGCCATGCGTGACGTTTTCGACACGATTCCCATGAAAGGTACTGTCGTAATCGGCGAAGGGGAAATGGACGAGGCTCCGATGCTTTACATTGGAGAAAAACTCGGAAATGGATACGGACCACGTGTTGATGTAGCGGTCGATCCTTTAGAAGGAACGAACATTGTTGCTCAAGGAACGTGGAACGCTCTATCTGTTCTCGCTGTTGCTGATCATAGTAAACTTCTTCACGCACCAGATATGTATATGGAAAAGCTAGCCGTAGGGCCGGAAGCAGTGGGGTCAGTGGATATTAATGCTTCCGTAGAAGAGAATTTGAAAGCTGTCGCAAAAGCAAAGAACAAAGATGTCGAAGATGTTGTAGCGATTGTGCTAAATCGTAAGCGACATGAAGGTCTGATTGAAGAGATTAGGCAAGCTGGCGCGCGCATCAAGCTTATATCAGATGGGGACGTAGCCGCTGCGATCAATACGGCATTCGATCATACAGGCGTTGATATTTTGTTCGGAAGCGGAGGAGCACCTGAAGGCGTTTTAGCAGCAGCCGCTCTAAAATGTTTAGGTGGAGAAATACAAGGGAAATTACTCCCGGAGAACGCAGAACAAGAAGAGCGTTGTATGAAGATGGGCATCGATGATATTCATAAAGTGTTACATATGGATGACTTTTGTGGAGGAGACGATGCCATATTCGCCGCAACAGGCGTAACGGATGGGGAGTTGCTTAGAGGTGTACAGTTCAAAGGTGTGCACGCAACAACTCAAACGATTGTTATGCGAGCGAAGTCTGGAACGGTTCGCTTTATTGACGGTGATCATTCTCTGAAGAAGAAACCAAATCTAGTGATTAAGCCATAAATCAAACCAGTAAATGAGGATAGAATAAGCGACTGCTTCATCATGTATGAGTAGTCGCTTACCTATTCATGAACCTTTCTTTAGATCCTCTTTCACCGAGATCATCTTAGCTTTAAAAAGGGTGCAGTCATTTTTTTTAATCTAGAGTTGAATAAACAGATGGATTAGGGTTAAAATGATAGTTGTTTAAAAAGCATCCATAAATATATTCGTTTTTTAAACCCCGTTGGCAAACTTCTATTCTAGCTTCTAAAGACTTCCTTCAATTAAAAGATCCATTTATTACCCATTACAGAAGCTATATTCGAACTGTTTCCTTTCATAGATTATAAAAATAAATAAACATAGGTGTGGTGATATTGTGTCCGTTTCACTATCCATTTCGCATCTAGAGACATTGAATCTTAAGGAATTATACTCCTTAGCACGTGAATACAAAGTCTCTTATTATGCGAAGCTAACGAAACGAGAATTAATCTTTGCGATCTTAAAGGCGCAAGCTGAAAAAGATGGCTTCCTATTCATGGACGGAATTTTAGAAATTATTCCTTCTGAAGGCTTTGGTTTCTTACGTCCAATTAACTATTCTCCAAGTGCAGAAGATATTTATATTTCAGCGTCACAAATCCGTCGCTTTGACCTTAGAAATGGCGATAAAGTATCTGGTAAAGTACGTCCACCAAAGGAAAATGAACGATACTATGGCCTTCTTCACGTTGATGCGGTGAATGGGGAAGACCCGGATTCAGCAAAAGAGCGTGTACACTTCCCGGCTCTAACGCCTTTATATCCTGATCGCATGATGGGACTTGAAACTGAGACCAAAAAGCTATCAACTAGAATCATTGATCTAATGACACCGGTTGGTTTTGGGCAACGTGGTCTTGTGGTAGCACCACCAAAAGCCGGTAAGACAATGCTTTTAAAGCAAATTGCAAACAGCATTTCTAAAAATCATCCTGATTCCAAATTGATTATTCTTCTAGTGGATGAGCGCCCTGAAGAAGTAACCGATATTGAGCGTTCTGTGCAACCTGATGTGGATGTTGTTAGTTCAACGTTCGACGAAGTGCCAGAAAACCATATCAAAGTATCGGAGCTTGTATTAGAGCGTGCGATGCGCCTTGTAGAACACAAGAAAGACGTTATTATCCTGATGGATAGTATCACGCGTCTCGCTCGTGCGTATAACCTGGTTATCCCGCCAAGCGGTCGTACGCTTTCTGGTGGTATCGACCCTGCTGCATTCCACCGTCCGAAACGTTTCTTCGGTGCGGCTCGTAACATTGAAGAGGGCGGTAGTTTAACGATACTTGCGACAGCCCTTGTCGACACAGGATCTCGTATGGATGATGTTATTTACGAAGAATTCAAAGGTACCGGGAATATGGAACTTCACTTGGATCGTTCTCTTGCAGAGCGCCGCATCTTCCCTGCGATCGACATCAAACGTTCAGGTACTCGTAAAGAAGAATTGCTATTGCCTAAATCGCACCTTGAGAAGATATGGGCAATCCGGAAAACGATGGGCGACCAACACGACTTCGTTGACCGTTTCTTACGTCGCTTAAAATCTTCTAAGAATAACGACGAATTTTTCCAACTCATGGATGAAGAAATGAAAGGGAAGACAAGTTCACGTCGTTCATAGCAAGGATTTTTTAGCCTCAATTACGAAAAAAAACAGGTCCTTTTAAGTCTTTGAATGGCTGTTGCATTTAGGAAGGGCTACTGTTATAATCTTTTTATGTGAGTTTAAGTTCGGCTGGGTCGATCCAGCCAATTAAAAGCTCTTGGAATAACTCTGTTTCCAAAGGACTCAGGGCAAAAAGGAGTGGAAAAGCATGAAGGAAGGAATTCATCCGAATTACCGTAAGGTCGTATTCTTAGATACGAGCTCTGACTACAAATTCCTAACGGGTTCAACGTTACATTCCGATGAAACAGTTGAATGGGAAGATGGCAACACTTACCCACTAGTCCGTGTGGAAATTAGCTCAGCTTCACACCCATTCTACACAGGTAAGCAAAAAGCTGACAAAGCTGGTGGCCGTGTAGATCGCTTTAAGAAAAAATACAACCTTGGCTAAGTTGCGATTCGTCGCTTAGTTTTTGGAGATAAAAAACAGGCAAATTGTCTAACCTTTTGCCTGTTTTTTTATGCCATGAATAGCTACAGGGGGTAAAAATCACCTAAATTATAGGTGATTTCCCTTTTGAAATAGAGTTTTGATAGTACTCACGAAAGTGGTACATGATAAGAAAAAGGAACGAGGAAGAGAAGGGAGAGACCGGCTTGTGCATGTGATGAAACACAGCGGGTGGATTGAAGTGATTTGTGGGAGTATGTTTTCTGGGAAATCAGAAGAGCTAATCCGCCGCGTCCGCCGTGCTACATACGGAAACCTTTCCGTAAAAGTATTTAAACCAGCGATTGATAACCGTTATGCAGAGGATTCCATCGTATCTCACAATGGAACGTCTGTCTTAGCTCGACCACTGGAACATTCAACGGATATTCTTGATGTTGTGGATGAAAATGTAGATGTTGTAGGTATTGATGAAGTGCAGTTCTTTGATGAGCATGTAGTTGAGGTTGCCCAAACCCTTGCTGATCGAGGCCATCGCGTCATCGTAGCCGGTTTGGATCTAGATTTTCGTGGAGAACCGTTTGGATGTATGCCAACCTTTATGGCTGTCAGTGAATCCGTTACAAAATTATCAGCGATCTGCCCTGTATGTGGCTCCCCAGCGACTCGGACGCAGCGCTTAATTGATGGACGCCCAGCTTCATATGACGAACCGATTATTCTAGTCGGAGCTTCTGAATCATATGAACCTCGTTGCCGTCATCACCATGAAGTACCCAACAAACCCAGCCACGTCGTAAAAGCGACCCAAACCCAAAAATCATAACCAAAAGCCCTTTCCCGCACCGCGGGAAAGGGCTTTTTTACCTTTAGCGCTATAAAGCCACCCAGCGTGCCAGACCCCTTTTCGTGCAGTAGAGCGGTGCAGGGTGTCTGGCACGCTTTCGTGCAGTAGAGCAATGCAGGGTGTCTGGCACCCTTTACTGCGTTAGTAAAGAACAGTTCCCTTTTCTTCCTCGATTTACCTAGTGAGATGTATCATAGTCCGACTGCTTAAGGAGAAGCTAAAAGAAACAAGCCGAGAAGGAGGTTTCTCCATGAGAGCAGCTTTAGTGTCAGTAGGTTTAGCCGCAGTGACGTTGTTAAGTGCTTGCGCCTCAAACCCACAAGGAACAGATGAAGTGCGTGATGTGCAGTTTTTCGCAAAGAATACGGATTCATTAATGGAACACGAACCAAAACGCTCCCGTAATTTACAATCCGATAATCCAATGCAGATCAACCAAGTAGGCGAAACTTGGGGACTAAAGAAAGATAAAGAAAAAGTGTTTGAAGCAGTCGATACGCTAGAAGGCGTAACGGTCAGGCGTGTTACATTCAATAAAGATGTTGTGCGCGTTCGAGTGACAGTAGAAGAGGAAATCAAGAGCAACGATGAAAGAATGGTGAAAGCTAAGAAGATCAAAACCGCCATTCAACGTGCACTCCCTCGTTACAACATTCGCGTCAAGATCGTCGATTAACTTTAACAGTCTAAAGGGTGCCAGACACCATTTAGTACTTTATAGTAATAAAGCGAATTACGAAGGTCAGCTGTTTTATAGCTGATCTTTTTACATAGTTAGATGGGCTTGATGGGCAGGGATTAAAAAAATGTGCGTTTATGACTTCTTTTGACTCCCATTATCGCCTATACTATAATTAGAATGTTATGGACAAAAAAGAGGTGGATGCAAGTGTTAGAAAGACTTCAAACCTTAGAAGATCGGTATGAAAAACTAAATGAATTGCTTAGCGACCCGGAAATCGTGAGTGATTCAAACAAACTACGTGAATACTCGAAAGAGCAAGCGGGACTTGAAGAAACGGTTCAAGTTTACCGTGAATACAAAGATACTTCAGAACAGCTTGATGAAGCTAAAGCCATGTTAGAAGAAGATCTTGATGAAGAAATGAAAGAAATGACGAAAGAAGAGATCTCTGAGCTCTCCGAGGAGAAAGAAAAGATGGAAGAGCGCCTGAAAATCCTTCTTATTCCTAAGGATCCAAATGACGAGAAAAACGTTATCATGGAAGTCCGCGGTGCTGCAGGTGGAGACGAAGCCGCTTTATTTGCTGGTGACTTATACCGCATGTACTCTCGTTATGCAGAAGCACATGGATGGAAGACAGAAGTCATTGAAGCGCACGAAAGTGAAGTAGGCGGTTATAAAGAGATTATCTTCATGATCAACGGTAGTGGTGCATTCTCGAAGCTTAAATTTGAGAACGGTGCACACCGTGTACAACGTGTTCCTCAGACGGAGTCTGGTGGTCGTATTCACACGTCTACAGCGACCGTTGCCTGCTTGCCAGAAGCAGAAGAAGTAGAAGTGGATATCAATGAAAAAGAAATCCGCGTTGATACGTTCGCATCAAGTGGACCAGGAGGACAGAGTGTAAACACCACAATGTCTGCTGTTCGTCTAACGCACGAACCAACTGGTATTGTCGCTTCTTGTCAGGATGAAAAATCCCAGATTAAGAACAAAGAGAAAGCGATGAAGATTTTGCGTGCCCGTATTTATGAGAAGTTCCAACAGGAAGAGCAAGCGAAATACGATGAAAACCGTAAATCTGCAGTTGGTTCTGGTGACCGCTCAGAGCGTATTCGTACGTACAACTTCCCACAAAACCGCGTGACGGACCACCGCATCGGTTTAACGATTCAGAAGCTTGATAAGATTCTAGAAGGAAACTTAAATGAGATCACAGAAGCGCTTATTTTAGAAGAACAGACAAAAGCGCTTGCTTCTATCGGAGAATAAAATGGCGAAACACACAATTTGGGAAGCCCGTCGATGGGCTTCCTCTTTTTTAACGGAATACAATCGAGAAACAAATGTAGCAGACTTGTTACTGATGCACCATTTGCAGTGCGGTCGCGCTCAGCTTTTAGCTAACGGCAGAGATGAAGTAGACGAAGAGATCTTCACTAAGTTTCAGCGAGATATCCATACCCATGCTGAAGAAGGCGTTCCTGTTCAGCATTTGATTGGACATGAGGAGTTTTACGGTCGTGAGTTTATAGTGAACCAACACGTCTTAATCCCACGACCTGAAACAGAAGAACTCATTGTCGCCGTTACCGAGCATTTGAAAAAGAAAGCTTGGCTCGAGCGCAAATTGAATATGGTGGACGTAGGAACAGGCAGTGGGATTATCGCCATTACACTAGCGTTAGAGCTAACAGATGTAGAGATGCGAGCTGTGGATCTGTCCTCTGAAGCGTTACACGTTGCAAAGCAAAACGCGGCAACCCATAAAGCTGACATCTGCTTCTATGAAGGGAGCTTCCTTGAACCGATTATGGAAGCTGGGGAGAAAATGGATGTGATTGTGTCTAATCCTCCTTACATTCCAGAATCAGATCGCTCATCGCTATCAGATGTCGTCATCAATCACGATCCTGAATTAGCGCTGTTCGCAGAAGATAACGGTTTAGCCGCTTATCGCACCATTGTGAGTCAAGTGCCTCGCGTGAAAGCAGAAGAAGCTCTCCTAGCTTTCGAAATCGGCCATAACCAAGGAGAAGCCGTATCGACTATCATTACAGAAACCTTCCCTGATGCAACAGTCAGCGTCCTACAAGACATCAATCAAAAAGACCGAATTATCCTAGCCTGGCTCTAAACAAGCCAGGCTTTTTCTATCTCTCCCCTTCGCTTTAAAGCACAAAAGCGTGCCAGGCACCCTTCGCCACAGCACAGCGTGAAAGCGTGTCTGGCACCCTTCAGTTTACTAAAGTAATAGTTTTATTTTTTAGTAGATTTGTGTGTATAGGGTTTGGTTTGGGTGTTCATACTGTTTGTAAGAGAAAAGGACGAAGCAAAACAAAAAGGGGACGGGGGATATGAATATGTTGAAGAAGGTGAACGTGAAGAAGGCAATTGGCGTTGTGTTGTTGGTGGTGCTTGGTGCAGTTTTATTTCCTTACACGCTTGAAGGATATAATGAAGCGCCAGACCGTGGTACGGATATTCAAGTTATTCCAGATCAAGCGATTCGTTTACGCATTCTAGCAAATAGTGATGGGGATAAAGATCAGGCCATTAAGCGAAAAGTACGAGATGCTGTGAACGCTGAAATTACCGTATGGGTAGAAGAGTTAACGTCTATTGAAGCAGCTCGTGAGCTAATCCAAAGTCGATTAGGTGAATTAGAAGACATTGTGGATAACGTGTTGAAAGAAGAGAGCATTCATCAAACCTATACTGTGGATTATGGAAAACAAGTCAAGTTCCCAGCTAAATTATACGGGACTTATCTATACCCTGCTGGTGAGTATGAAGCTATTCTCATCTCACTTGGAAAAGGAGATGGCGCCAACTGGTGGTGTGTTCTATTCCCGCCACTTTGCTTCCTTGATTTTAACAATGGCACCTCGGTAGCTGCTGAGACAACAGACCAACCTGAGCAGTCACAGGAACCAGTCCAATCTGAAGAGTCTAGTGATTCAGAAGAAATCGAAGAAACAGAGGTAGAATCAAATGCAAAGGCTGAGCGAGAAGAAGTGGAAGTAAAGTTCTTCTTGTCTGAATGGTTCAACTTTTTATAGAAATCTATCATATCCTCTCTAGTACCTCATATAGATGGTAATAAGAACGCTAGGGAGGGAATGGAAATGATTGAATTAACTCATATAAAAGATTATGAACCATCCACAATGGAAGACTTCTTTGGGGATAAAATGGAGGAACTTACCGATCGGGAAAGACTGATGGAACACGGCCACATCGTAACGTTGAATGGAGAACAACAAGGGTTTGTAGCGCTTGTTCCTGTTGAAGAAGGCTCAATTTGGCTGCGATCACTCTATTTTCAATCTGGTGTACGACCAGAACTGGTCCTGACGCTTTTTGAAGTGCTCCAGCAGCATGTAGAAGAACAAGGGCTTGATAAACTCTATGTGTTTAGTCACCAAAGGACGCTCGAGCCTTTACTTGAAACGTATCAATACCAACAGATCGACTCATCCGACGTCCCCGTAAAAGATGAAGATCGACCAGTCCAAACAGGGAACTGGTGGTGTTATACATCAAAAGCTGTATAGTTATTCACACTTGTGGATAAAGACTGTTAATAACTTGTGCAAACATGTGGATGAACCCCCCTTTTATTCACATTTGCTATATAAAAAGAGGCTATCCAAAAAGGATAGCCTCTTCCTGCGTTCGATTAAGCCTGCTTTACACAGCCTTCGTTTCTAGAGATACTTCAATATTACCGCGTGTCGCTTTTGAATAAGGGCATACATCGTGTGCTTTATTCACAAGCTCTTCAGCTTTCGCTTGATCCACACCGCTAATCTCAACGTAGATTTGCACGCCAAGACCTAAGCCGTCATTGCCTTTACCAATGTCAACTTTAGCCGTTACCTTGGATTCAATATCTTCACCAGACTGGTCCGCAACAAGGTTTAACGCACCATCGAAGCATGCGGAATAACCACTAGCAAATAGTTGCTCAGGGTTCGTACCTTCGCCACCTGGCCCGCCAAGACCTTCAGGCGTAGACAAGTTATGTTCAACTTTGTTATCTGACGTGGAGACCGAACCTTCGCGGCCGCCTTTTGCTGTTGCTTCTGCTGTATAAAGTACTTTCATGAATAATCCCTCCATACATTTGTTTGCTTCACAATTACACTCTACCCGTTTAATCTGGATCTTACTCATAAGAATGTGTAGAAGACTTGCGGAAAAGGGATAAGAAAGCTCATAATAAGAGAATAATGTTGGCAAACAAGAAAGGATGCTCGACAATTGAGTACAACCGAAACGAAATTTTGGACAATCGACCCGAGTAACGTCGATTCAATACAAATAGAAGAAGCAGCGGCTCTCCTAGAAGATAATCAAGCGGTAGCCTTTCCGACTGAGACCGTTTATGGACTTGGTGCAAATGCGCTGAACGAACAAGCGGTGCAAGGAATTTTCGCTGCTAAAGGCCGTCCAGCGGACAATCCTCTTATTGTTCATGTGGCTGATAAAGACCAGATTGAAGAAGTCGTAACCCATATTCCGCAAATGGCTCACAAGTTAATCGATGCTTTCACGCCCGGTCCGTTGACTCTTATTTTGGAAAGTAACGGTTCTTGTGCCTCTAATGTAACGGCTGGATTACCCTCAGTTGGGGTGCGTATTCCGGATCACCCTGTAGCGCGAGCTTTGCTACAAGCATGTCGCCTGCCTCTTGCGGCTCCGAGTGCAAACCGATCAGGTCGTCCGAGTCCAACTTCAGCTGAGCACGTTTATAAAGATTTAAATGGTCGTGTAGCTGGAATTGTAGATGGTGGCCCTACAGGTGTTGGCGTTGAGTCAACAGTTGTGGACTGTACAGGTGCTCGGCCGGTCATTTTAAGACCAGGCGGAATTACAAAAGAGGATCTTGAGGAAGTCGTAGGGCCGACGGATTTTGATCCAGCCTTAGTCAATCAAGAGGAAAAGCCGAAGTCACCAGGAATGAAATATACCCACTATGCTCCAGAAGCTCCTCTGTGGCTAGTCGAAGGCGACCTTGCATTTCTGCAGCGTCAGATCGAACAACTTCAGCAAAACGATAAGCGTGTGGGCGTGATTGTTAGTCAGGAACATGCAGAACAGATTCAAGCCGATGAAGTTCAGGTCTGTGGCTCACGTGCCCATTTAAATGAAGTCGCCGTCCACTTATATAGCGCGCTTCGTTCGTTCTCAACAGATACGATCGATGTCATACTATGTGAGAGTTTTCCGGAACACGGAATGGGCTATGCGGTCATGAACCGGTTGAAGAAAGCTGCGACACAAGTCATTACTCAAGATAAATAGATTCTTCTAAACTCCTCCTCTTTCGCATATGCTGAACTAGCATGTCCCGAGGGGGAGTTTTTATATGGATTCGGTAACGATCATTGGAGAAATCGTCACCCTTGCCATGATGGCGATCGCACTAGGCATGGATGCTTTTTCAATAGGACTTGGTATGGGGATGATCCCACTTCGCCTTCGTAAAATAGGTACCATTGGACTCACAGTAGGTATCTTTCACGTAATTATGCCTTTTGGTGGCATGGTGCTCGGGCGATTTTTATCTGCTCAACTAGGTTCAGTAGCCACGGTGGCAGGTGGCGTTTTGCTTCTCGTACTAGGGGCTCAGATGTTTTATTCGTCCTTCAAAAAAGACGAAACGCCTGCCTTCACACCTGTAGGCTTTGGCCTCATTATATTTTCCCTAAGCGTTAGTTTAGACAGCTTCTCAGTAGGGCTAAGCCTTGGTATGTCCGGGGCTAGAACCCTCGTTACGTTAATTCTATTCGGTCTCGCAAGCACCGTACTGACATGGGGTGGACTTTTATTAGGTAAAAAAGTCCAAGGCCTCCTCGGCAAATACTCCGAAATGTTCGGAGGCAGCATCCTCTGCGCATTCGGACTCCAACTCATCCTATAAAACGCGCGCTTCTTTAGTACAATAAAGCCCCACAGCGTGCCAGACACCCTGCACTGCTCTAAAGCAAAGAAGCGTGCCAGACACCCTGCACTGCTCTAAAGCAAAGAAGCGTGCCAGACACCCTTCATTGCGTTAAAGCGGTGGAGGGTATTTTTTATGTTTTGTGAGTAC
This sequence comes from Pontibacillus salipaludis, assembly GCF_014642405.1. Classification (GTDB taxonomy): domain Bacteria; phylum Bacillota; class Bacilli; order Bacillales; family BH030062; genus Pontibacillus; species Pontibacillus salipaludis. The sequence goes on along the minus strand of NZ_BMIN01000002.1, from coordinate 35,779 downwards.
TTGTGGTGGTATAGGTATTGGGAAGGTAATTTTAAGGATAAAAAGTGGACGGGGATTGCAGACTAAGAGAGAAGCTGTGGCAGGTAAAGAGGTGCTAGTTGTATGGAATGGTCATTATTGATCACGGTATTTGTTATTGGACTTGTAGGTTCTTTCGTGTCTGGTTTAGTAGGCATTGGTGGCGCTATTGTTAACTATCCGATGGTGCTTTACATCCCGCCACTTCTCGGTTTTGCAGCATTTAGCGCTCATGCGGCCGCGGGCATTGTCGCTGTTCAGGTTTTCGTTGCATCATTTGGGGGCGTATGGGGGTACCGAAAAGGGAACTACCTTCACAAGAAGTTAATTCTCTACATGGGAATAAGCATCCTCCTCGGTAGCTTATTAGGAGGATTTGGTGCCTCTTACTTATCTGAAAAAGTCGTCAATATTGTCTACGGCGTCCTTGCCCTCATAGCCGTAGCGATGATGTTCATCCCCACTCACGAAGAGGAAGAGGGGAGCGATCATCCTGATTTCAACAAATGGATCGCCTCTATTTCCGCCTTTCTTGTCGGAATTGGAGCCGGAATCGTCGGAGCAGGTGGGGCATTTTTGCTCGTTCCGATTATGCTAAGCATCCTTCACATACCGACCCGGATGACGATTGCTTCCTCACTGGCGATCACATTCATCTCATCCATCGGTGCTGTGACAGGCAAACTGTTCTCTGGTGATGTCCCCATCATGCCCGCATTGTCAATAGCTATTGCGAGCATCATCACCTCTCAACTTGGAGCAGAAGCCGGGAAGAAAGCCAATACGAAAGTGCTACAAACGATTCTTGCCGTACTCATTATCGGTACAGCCATCAAAATTTGGTGGGACATTCTTTTCTAATTATGAACAGGAGGGGTTTAAATGGCACTACAACCATTGACAGTCGATGTATTAGCGAAGAAGATTTTAAACAATGAAGAAGTGTTTCTATTAGATATTCGAAAAGAAGAAGACTACGAAGGGTGGGCCGTTGAAGGCCGCAATGTTCGAAGTCTGAATATCCCGTTCAAACAGCTCGAGAGCGACCCAGGTGATGTAAAAGAGAAGCTTCCAAACGATCAGCCTGTATACGTCGTCTGCGCCCGAGGTATATCTTCACAAAAAGCAGTCGACATTCTAAAAGAAGCAGGTCTTGAGGAAGTAACGTACCTTGAAGGAGGCATGACTTCTTGGAGTGAACACCTTGAACCCGTCAAGATTGGTGACCTTAACGGAAAAGGTGAACTGTATCAATTCCTTCGTCTTGGAAAGGGTTGCCTATCCTACATGATCATTGCGAACGGAGAAGCTGCTGTAGTCGATGCGAACCGCATGACGGGTCACTATGAAGAGTTCGCTAAAAAGCAAAATGTCACGATTAAACATGTACTCGATACGCACCTACACGCTGACCACATCTCAGGCGGTAAGGAGTTAGCTGATCATAACGGTGCCACGTATTGGTTCCCGAAACAGGATGATGTAGGAGTTGAATTTTCTTATAGCGCTCTAGAAGATGGCAAGGAAATCTCAGTCGGCGATGTCACGATTGCTGCATTCTATTCTCCAGGCCACACAATCGGAAGCACAAGCTTCATCGTTGATCAGGAATACCTGCTAACGGGAGACATTTTGTTCGTTCAATCCATCGGACGTCCAGACCTTGCAGGGAAAGCAGAGGACTGGGTAGAAGACCTTCGCCAAACGCTTTACAGCCGCTACAAAGAGGTTTCCCAGAACCTAACCGTGCTCCCGGCTCACTTTGGTAAGATGGAAGAGATCAATGAAGAAGGTACTGTTCAAGCCAAGCTTGAAGACCTTTATAAGAAAAATGATCGTCTACAAGTTGAGGATGAAAGTGAATTCCGTCATCTCGTAACGGATAACCTTCCGCCTCAGCCGAACAGTCACGAAGAAATCCGTAAAACAAACATGGGTAAAAAACAACCAGACGCAGACGAACGACGCGAAATGGAAGTCGGTCCAAACCGCTGCGCTGTATAATATATGAAGTCGTCCGAACTAGTTTCGGGCGGCTTTTTTATCGCAAGTTTCGAAACTGAGAGAATGTTCCCGTTTGCTTTGATTAGGTGTAAGGTGGTTCGGGAAATCACTCTCTTTCCGCGGCGAGCTGGGGAGCCTCCTCAATCGCTACGCGCTTTCCGGGGTCTCCCCGAGGCTCTTACTGCCGCAGGAGTCTCGCAATTTCCCGAACCACCTTTGCGATTTCTAGTAGTAACGTGAACATGCCATATGGAGCAATTTTGTCACTTCCACTGGTCTTCAAATTTGTGGGGCGTTCGTAAAACTACAGTCTGGGGTGTCTGGGGAATGGGGAGACTCCTGCGGGAGAAAGAGGTCGACGAGACCCCACAGAGAGCGCTAGCGAACGAGGAGGCTCGACAGCTCGCCCGCGGAAAGCGAGCCGTTCCCCAGACACCCCCGAGCGCTCATTTAACGTACGCCCCCCCTTTTTTTGCACAACTACAAGAGGATAATTTTCGAAAAAGCACCCCACTTCCTGCTACAATAGTAATAGACATAGGAAAATTGTGGAGGTGAAGTGGTGGGAGAGTGTAAGAACTGTGGTACCCCGGTTGAAAAGGGGGAGACGTGTGAGAAGTGTAAACAGCACCAGGAATACATACAACATAAAAACGAAGAATCAATGTTCGATTTTGAACCTCAACAACATACATACGAAACACCTAAAAAGAGGCAGGAAGAAACAAGTCCAGAACCATCAAACGAAACAACGGTAGAGAGTGTGCCCACACTCCCTATTCGGCAAGAAGCGGAGTCAGAGGATCCGTTTTTATTTTCGGAGAAAACGGAACGAAAAAGCTTTAAACGGCCAAAGATCACATGGCTCATAGCCGGGATTCTAGTTGTCCTGATGAGCGCTGCATTTTTCATTTATAGCCAGATTACTTCAAAGGACACGCTTTATTTTACATTGGATGAGAAATCTCAATTAGGGTTCGTGAACGGAGCTGGTGAGTTGGTTCTAGAGACCGAATATGATGGTGCCTATCTTATGTCTCAAATTGAACCGAATGCTGGGATATATGGCCGAGGTCCAGAACACCTCATGGAAAGTTATTATTTTAATGGAGTCCTGTTTCCCGTAATAACAGGAGAGCCTGGTGAACCGAAATCTTTTGGGTTTATCAATAAAGAGGGGGAGTGGGCGATTGAACCAACCTTTGATGCAGCTCGTCCATTTTACAACGAGCGTGCCCTTGTCTATACCGAAGGCGCACATGGCTTTATTAACCAAGAAGGAGAACTTGTCATCCCCCCTCAATACCGATCTGCAAAAGATTTTAAAGATGGGTATGCCCCTGTCTTTAAAGATGATCAATGGGGATATATCGACAAAAGCGGTGACATGGTCATTGATCCTACCCTTGATGAAGCCTACCACTTTAATGATGGCGTGGCTCTTGTGATAAAAAATGGGCAGTACCAGTATATTGATACGAACGGGGAACAGGTCATGGGGCAAACGTTTGAAAAGGGATATGGCTTCTCGGAGGGCGTAGCTCCAGTGAGCGTGGATGGACAATATGGTTTTGTCGACAAAGAGGGCACCATGAAGATCGAACCTCAATATGACCGAGCTTTCCCTTTCCATGACGGGCATGCTACGGTTTGTATGGATCAGAAATGCGGGGTCATCAACAAAGGTGGTCATATGGTAGTCGATATGAAATTTGATAAGATTAGCTGGTATGTTGATGGATTAGCTCACGCATTTACAGGGATTCAGCATGGCTTTATTGATACAGAAGGGAACTGGAAGATTGATCTTGAAGGAAATTTTGTGGCTGCGTTTCCTTTTTATAAAGGAGTCGGGCTTACCATCAAGAGAGTCGACAACCCTTCAAGAGGAGACGGGCGCCGTAATACATTGGAGTACAAAAATAAAAACGGAGAAACGATTCACGAATTTTAACCTTCGTACCTAAAAACACTCCTTTACTCTGGCTGAGTAAAGGAGTGTTTTTAAAAGATTTCTCTCACCGACGAGAGCCGGGTGGATATGTTATAATGCAGGTAAGATTAGCACAAGTAGTGGAGGTTTGAGAATGAAGCATATTTTGTTTGTGTGCACGGGGAATACGTGCAGAAGTCCGATGGCAGAGGCATTGTTAAGAGAAAAGCATGAAGACATTGAAGTGAGATCTGCTGGGATCTTTGCTCACAAGGGCTCGAAAGCTTCTAAAGGTACCGAAGAGGTGTTAAAGAAGAAAGGAATTGCGTTGAATCATGAATCGCAACCTCTTTCTGAAGACCTGATGAGATGGGCAAATATTGTCCTGACAATGACCGCTCAGCACAAGCAAAGCGTCGTGATGGAATATCCACGCTATGAAGATAACGTGTTCACGTTAAAGGAATATGTTCTTCAAAATGATCACAATCAATGGCAGCAATTGAAAGAAGCCTATTCTACGTTAGAAGATAAAAAGGCCGTCTTTTTACAAAAAAATCGTGAAAAATATAACTCGCCACAAGAGCTTGAACAAGCCCTTATCCAACACTTAAATGAAGAGATTTCGCTTATTCGTGAAATTGAAGCCAACCTCCCAAATTCAGACATCTCCGATCCATTTGGAGGAGACATAGATACGTATGAAAAAACGCTTACAGAAATTGAAAAACATGTTGAACTTCTTATCAAAAAATTAGACAATAAGTAGGACAAAGGATTTGTAAGGGGATGGCAGGTTTGGAGGAGAAAAAGAAATATCGGTTTAGTCTTCGGTTAAAGCTCGTTGTGTTCATTACAACGCTTGCGGTGATTACGTATTCAACGAGTGCGTGGTTTATCTATGTACTCTATGATCGGATTAAGGATACCATCGGCATTTCTGTCGTTCCTTTTACGTTGATCACGTTCGCTTTAGGCATTCTCTGGTCAGGGATCCTTGCCTATGTGGCGGCAGGTTTTATCACAAAGCCTCTTCTTAAATTGGAACAGATCGCAGCCAAAGCAGCTCTTGGGGATATCACGGACGAAGTCGCTGTATCTAAATCAGACGATGAAATCCGCTCCCTTGGCACGGCTTTTGGAACGATGATGACCAATTTGAGAGGCATGGTACATAATATCGACCACAATTTTGGCGAAACGAACAAATCGGTAACAGCCATTAAAGAGGCGACCGAGCAAGCGACGAACCAAGCGCGGCTCATTTCGGAGACGATCGATGAAATCTCTGAAGGCTCCGAGAACTCTTCTGTAGCCATTCAGCAAACCGCCGAAGCGATTGAAGAAACAACAGAACTTGCAACCATGGTACAAAACAAGGCCAAGCTCTCTCAAGATATGTCCACTCACATGATTACGACATTGAATGAAAGCGAGAAAGTGGTGTATTCTCTTGTTGAAGGCATTCAGTCGATTGCAGAGGAACAGGAACTGTCTTTAGAAGCGGTTGAACGAATGGAAACGAACGCGAAGAAAGTAGAAGACATTATTTCCCTTGTTGGAAACCTCGCCGAGCAGACGAACTTACTTGCATTAAATGCTTCAATTGAAGCAGCACGAGCAGGAGAACACGGGAAAGGTTTTGCTGTTGTAGCAGAAGAAGTAAGGAAACTTGCTGATGAAAGCGGGAAAGCAGTTAAAGGGATATCAGATCTCATTCAAACGATGCAAAAAGACGTCTCCCAGGTCGTTCATAAAATTAACAACCAGGTTCAATTCGCTCGCCAGGAAGCAAACAGGGGCGAGGAAACGAACCGGACAATTGCGGATATGTCTACGTCTGTAAATGAAGTAGCACTAGCGGTTCAAGAGATTTCTGCACTCGTTGATCAACAGCTGGCATCGCTCCAATCGACAGCCATTCAATCTCAGGAAGTCTCAGCCATCGCAGAAGAAACCTCAGCCGGAACACTCCAAGCCAGTTCCACAGTACAGCATCAGACCGAGTTGATTGAATCAATTGATCAAATCGCTCATGCACTGGGTGAACAAGCGGACGGATTAAGGCAACAAATCCATCGATTTCGAATTACAGAATAAGAGAAGGGATGATCACCATGAAAGTAATCGTAGCGTCAGATCACGGAGGCGTGAACATTCGTAAAGAAGTAACAAGTCTATTAGAAGAAATGAACATTGAATTTGAAGATATCGGATGTGACTGTGAAGGTTCTGTCGACTATCCAGACTACGGAATTCCGGCAGCCGAGCGCGTAGCCAACGGCGAATTTGATCGTGCCATTTTAATTTGCGGAACAGGCATTGGTATGTCCATTTCTGCAAACAAAGTAAAAGGCGTGCGCTGTGCGCTTGTTCATGACCTATTCACGGCTAAAGTAACGCGTGAACACAATGACTCTAACGTACTTGCAATGGGTGAGCGTGTCATTGGGCCAGGCCTTGCGCGCGAGATTGCGAAGACTTGGTTAAGTGCGGAATTTGAAGGGGGACGCCACGCCAACCGCGTCTCTAAAATTACTGAATACGAAGCATAAAGTGAGAGAAGGGGGAAGAAAAGCATACGTGTTTTTACTTCTCCTTTTTGTGCCTCTGATATCCTACTAAAGGGAGTGATTCTTCCATGGCTACAACTGTTAAAGAGGACATAAAGCATATTGTCGATGAGTGGATCGACAGTTCATACTTAAAACAGGGCGACCTATTCGTTGTGGGCTGTTCCACAAGCGAAGTCGCAGGAGAACATATCGGAACAAGCGGAAGCGCACGTATTGCTGAGGATATTTTTGAAGAACTCATGCGCCTCAAAGAGCAATGCGGGATTCACATAGCCTTTCAGTGCTGTGAGCATCTCAATCGAGCGCTCGTTCTAGAAAGAGACGTCATGCGCGAGCACCGTTTAGAAGAAGTGTCAGTTATACCGGTCCGTTCTGCAGGCGGTTCGATGGCAACGCATGCGTATCATCACCTGAATGATCCGGTCGTGGTTGAAGAAATCATAGCCAACGCCGGCATCGACATTGGAGACACATTCATTGGCATGCACATTAAGAAAGTGGCTGTACCTGTCAGGTTTAAGCAAAAAGAAATCGGAGAGGCTCACGTGACATCCGTGAGATCACGTCCGAAGTTAATTGGTGGCAACCGGGCAGTTTACACAATAGAACAACAATCGTCCGTAACCTGTGATTAGGAAGGGCGAACGAATTTAAAGGGGGACGTACACATGAAGCACGTAAAACAAGTTGATCCAGAGATTATGGAGGCCATTCAACTCGAAAAAACGCGTCAGCAGGAGAAAATCGAACTGATTGCATCAGAAAACTTTGTTTCTGAAGCGGTTATGGAAGCTCAAGGATCTGTATTAACGAACAAATATGCAGAAGGTTACCCTGGCAAACGCTACTACGGCGGCTGTGAACACGTAGACATCGCCGAGAATCTTGCTCGCGACCGCGCGAAGAAACTCTTCGGAGCAGACCATGCCAATGTTCAGCCACACTCCGGCGCTCAGGCGAACATGACGGTTTATTTTGCTGTGTTAGAACCAGGCGATACTGTCCTTGGTATGAATCTAAACCACGGCGGCCATTTAACACACGGCAGCCCTGTCAACTTCAGTGGGAAACTCTACAACTTCGTGGACTACGGCGTTGACCAAGAAACAGAACAAATCGACTACGAAGCGGTACGCGAGAAAGCGCGCGAGGTACAACCGAAACTAATCGTAGCCGGTGCTTCTGCGTACCCTCGCTCCATCGACTTTAAGAAATTCCGCGAAATCGCAGACGAAGTAGGAGCTTACCTCCTTGTAGATATGGCGCACGTTGCTGGACTAGTGGCTACAGGCCATCATCCGAATCCTGTTCCATATGCTGATTTCGTTACAACAACAACGCACAAAACCCTTCGCGGCCCACGCGGTGGAATGGTGCTTTGTAAAGAAGAGTACGCTAAGAAAATCGACAAATCCTTATTCCCGGGCATGCAAGGCGGCCCACTCATGCACGTCATCGCTGCAAAAGCCGTAAGCTTCCAAGAAGCGCTTCAAGATGATTTCAAGGACTACTCCGCGTCCATCATCAGCAATGCCAAGCGCCTAGGCGAATCCCTGCAAAAAGAAGGCGTCCGTCTTGTATCAGGTGGAACAGACAACCACTTGCTTCTACTAGACCTACGTCCATTAAACCTTACTGGTAAAGTCGCTGAACAAGCCCTTGATGACATCGGTATTACAGTAAACAAAAACACAATCCCGTTCGACCCGGAGAGCCCATTCGTCACAAGCGGCATCCGCATCGGAACAGCAGCCGTTACGTCCCGTGGCTTCGGAGAAGAAGAAATGGATGAGATCGCATCCATCATCGCCTTCACCCTGAACAACCACGAAGACGAAGGCAAACTAGCCGAAGCCCGCGACCGCGTGCTCGCCCTAACCTCTCGTTTTGAGTTATACGCTTAAATGAATGAACCGCCTCTTCCCTTTGGGAGAGGCGGTTTTAGTTTTAATGGTTGAAGAGGGTGGAGCAGTTACGAAAGCAGGGGGAGAACTTGCTAAAGTGAGGGCGGAGTTACTAAAGAGGTGATAGAAGTTACTAAAGTGAGGGCGGAGTTCCCAAAAAGGACCTCGAAGTTATCAAAAGGTCGAGAGAAGTTACGAAAACTTTCATCGAAGTTACCAAAACCTCAAGAGGAATTACTAAACAGACGCAGCACTTACTAAAACGAGAACGAATTTCCCAAAAAGGACCTCGAAGTTACCAAAACCTCAAGAAGAGTTACTAAACAGACGCAGCACTTCCTAAAGCGAGAGCGGAATTCCCAAAAAGGTCATCAAAGTTACCAAAACCTCAAGAGAAGTTACTAAACAGACGCAGCACTTACTAAAGCGAGGCTGGATTTCCCAAAAAGGACCTCGAAGTTACCAAAACCTCAAGAGAAGTTACTAAACCAGAAGCAACACTTACCAAACCGAGAGCAAAGTTACGAAAGAGCTCCCCCAATTACCAAAAATCAACGTACTCATCACCAAAAAACTAAACCTACTTTCACAAAACCCCCAGCCGCAGGCCCACCATACCAAATGTGCAACCATGATTAAGATTCCCCCACCTAAAGCCGATATAAGAAGAAGGAATAAAGGGGGAATTACGATGAGTATTTTTACAAAAAAGAGACAAGCAGCACGGTTCGAGGCGATTGATGCCTATTCAGATATGGGCACACCAGTAACAGTTGAGGATCAAGACTTGGCTGGGCGTTTAAGTTATATGAGCTTAACAGATAAGCAACTTGCTACGCTAAAGGAAGTAAAACCAGATGTATTAGCGCTCAGTGATCAACTTTTAGATAAAGTGTTGGAGCATTTGTATGCACATCCTCGTCTGAATGCGATTGCTACGAATCATAGTTCTCACGATAGGTTGAAGCAAGTATTCGTAGAGTATTTTGATAGTGCATTTTCTGGGAACATAGATGAAGCCTATTTGAACATGAGGAAGCGAATTGGACGTACTCATGGCGGGGTGGAGCTTCCGGTCGCGTGGTTCTTAGCTACCTATTCGGCACTGAGCAATCTACTTATTCCAAAAGTGGTTGAGTCTTATCAGGATCAGCCTCATAAACTATCGGATATCCTAGTGGCCGTAACAAATATTATGAACCTGGACAGTCAACTCGTCGTAGATCACTACCTTGCTGTGAAAGCGGTAGAAGCGAATGAAGCGAACGATCGAAATGAACTTCTGCGCAGAGAACTCGTTGCAATCAGCCAGGAGGTTGCTGCTTCTGTGGAACAGACCGACGCATCAATGAATGAAACCTCTGAGAAAGCAGATCGCATTCGTAAGGACACGGAGAATACGCAGAAGAGTAGTCAGAATCTGATCTCGTTAACGGAAATGAACGACAATAAGGTCAACGAAATGCTTACTTCTTTCCAAACTGTCTTGGAACAGTTTAACAATAGCATGGCAACGATGGAGAAGCTTGATCATCTTTCCCAACAGATCACGTCGATCACAAACCAAATTGAGGGCATTGCCGATCAGACCAACCTCCTTGCTTTAAACGCATCGATTGAAGCAGCTCGTGCTGGGGAGAGTGGGAAAGGATTCGCTGTCGTGGCTGAAGAAGTTCGTAAATTAGCGGAGAACTCAAAGCAAATGAGTAATCAAATTAATACGATCACAAACGAAAGCAACGAAAACATTCAAACGCTCCAAGTTTCCATGCAAGAAATGAATGCCTCTACGAAACAGTCTCAAACAGATATGAAGCAAGTAACGAACGGATTGGCTACTGTGAAGATGGAAATGAACCAGTACGTAGACATGTTCAACCGAAATAAAGAAGACCTCGATCTGATTGTCGATGCCATCCAAGATATCCATGGCACGACCGACAACCTATCAGGCCTCGCGCAGAAACTATTAAACAAAACAGAAGAATAGAAACGAGAAACACTCCAACTCTATAGAGTTGGAGTGCTTTTAGTTGCTCATGGGGAGAAGGGGAGGGTGTTGATGTACTATCCTTTGGCGCCTGGTATTTTCTTGAGCGTTATCTACTTCCTCATAAATAAAAAGACAGTATCTTCCCGTGGAAGCTTTTCTTCTTTATAACCTACATAGCCAAGCTTTTCATAGAACGTAATATTCTCACGGCTCTTACTCCCTGTGAATAGTTCAAACGTGCAGCCTGCAAACTGACGTTCAATCTCGTTCATAAGCGCACGTCCGATGCCTTGTTTTTGAAAATCAGGGTGAACCATGACTTTTCCGATGTGACACGTTCCTCCCTCTTTCTTAGCACGAGCAGAACCGATCACTTGATTGTTATGTACATACTTTAGAATAAAAGCCTCTTCAAAATCGGCTCTCACTTGATCAAGCGTTTGAGTAAGGGGTTGTATAGTATAGTCGTTATACCGTTTAGCCTCTTGAAGATAGGCTTCTTTCTGTAATCGTAAAATGGCTTCTGCATCTTGAGGGTTAGCTTGAGTAATCGGCATTCAGTTCTCTCCTTTTTATTCCTATTCTATTACAAAATTATAGAGGAACCTTTTCGCTCATGAAACAGTAAACCTTGTGGTAAACTAAGAAGGAAAATGTATCGCCTATTTAATAGTAGAAAAAATTCACAAAACCGTCACAAATGCCAAATAACTTTTAGAATGTTTTGTCGAGAGATTGTGTAAATCACCTTGAAACGCATCCCATAATTCAGTACAATTTTAAGGATGCAAACTATTCAATTAAAGGAGAGATCGGCTCATGGGTAAGGTATATGTATTTGATCATCCTCTTATTCAGCACAAACTAACGTACATACGGAAGACAGAAACAGGAACGAAGGAATTCCGTGAACTTGTAGATGAAGTAGCAGCTTTAATGGCGTTTGAAATTACACGTGATTTACCATTAGAAGAAGTAACGATTCAAACACCCGTTTCAGAAGCGACATCTCAAGTGATTTCAGGTAAGAAGATTGCGATCATCCCAATTCTACGCGCGGGACTAGGAATGGTAGACGGTATTTTAGACCTTATTCCAGCGGCGAAGGTAGGACACGTAGGACTTTATCGTGATCCGGAAACACTGAAGCCAGTTGAATATTACGTGAAGCTTCCAAGCGACGTTCAAGAACGTGAAATGATCGTTGTAGACCCAATGCTTGCAACAGGTGGTTCTGCGATCGAAGCAATCCATTCTCTTAAGAAGCGTGGAGCTAAACAAATTCGCCTGATGTGTCTAGTAGGCGCGCCTGAAGGTGTAGAAGAAATTCATGCAGCACACCCTGATGTAGACATTTATCTTGCAGCAATGGACGAGAAACTGAACGAAAAAGGTTACATCGTACCAGGTTTAGGAGACGCAGGAGACCGTCTGTTCGGAACGAAATAAGTTTTGTTTGGAGTGAACGACATGAGCCAACGAATTAAGGTGATGACGATTTTTGGGACAAGACCTGAAGCGATTAAGATGGCGCCTCTTGTCTTGGAACTAAAAAAACGTTCAGACCAATTTGAACCAATAGTAACCGTGACAGCCCAGCATCGTGAAATGCTTGATCAAGTGATGAACATCTTTGGCATTGCCCCTGATTACGACCTGAACATTATGAAATCGCGTCAAACTCTAGCAGAGATTACAACGCGTGCGCTTGAAGGTTTAGATAACGTTATGAAGGAAACAAAGCCAGATGTGGTGCTTGTGCATGGTGATACAACAACAACATTTGCAGCAAGCCTTGCCGCTTACTACAACCAGATCCCAGTAGGGCACGTAGAGGCAGGACTTCGCACTTGGAATAAATACTCTCCATTCCCAGAAGAAATGAATCGCCAGCTAACAGGCGTTATGGCCGACCTTCATTTCACACCAACGAATCAATCCAAGCAGAATCTATTGGATGAAAATAAACCTGAAGACAGCTTGTTTGTTACAGGAAACACAGCGATTGATGCGCTGAAAACAACCGTTAAAGACGATTATGCACATGAGATCCTAGAGAAGACAAAAGATAAACGTCTTGTGCTCGTGACGGCTCACCGTCGCGAAAACCTAGGTGACAAAATGCGCGGTATGTTCAAAGCCATCAAGCGTTTAGTTGATACACATGAAGATGTTGAAGTGGTTTACCCGGTTCACTTAAACCCAGCGGTTCAAGAAGCAGCCAACGAAATCTTAGGCAGCGATGACCGTATCCATTTAATTGAACCGTTAGACGTAATCGACTTCCACAACTTCGCGTCAAGATCCCACCTGATCATGACCGACAGTGGCGGCGTTCAAGAAGAAGCGCCTTCTCTTGGTGTACCAGTCCTTGTCCTTCGTGACACAACTGAACGTCCTGAAGGAATTAAAGCAGGTACATTGAAGCTTGCCGGAACAGACGAAGAAAACATCTTCTCTATGGCAAACGAATTGCTCTCAGACGATACAGCATACGAAGCAATGGCCAAAGCCTCCAACCCATACGGAGACGGCCAAGCATCAGCGCGTATCGCCGAAGCCATGCGTTACTTCTTCAACTACCAAGAAGAAAAACCACAACCATTCACAACCAAAGACGACTAACCAAAAAAGCAAGAGGGCTAAGCGCCCCTTGCTTTTTTCTTTACCCACCTAAAGCGTGCCAGACACCCAGCATTACAGCACAGCACTAAAGCGTGCCAGACACCCAGCGTTACAGCACAGCACTAAAGCGTGCCAGACACCCAGTGTTACTGCACAGTACTAAAGCGTGCCAGACACCCAGCACTACAGCACAGCACTAAAGCGTGCCAGGCACCCTGCAGCTCTGCACAGCACAAAAGTGTTTTTGTATGTATGAAGTGGAGGGTTCTTTCAGAAGATAGGATAAAAGGGTGGTGGAATTGTGAAGAGGGTTGTTGTGGTTTTGATGCTTGCAGGTCTATTTATGATGAATATTCCAGGCGAGATCGCGTTAGGAAAGCGTGAGCTGGAGTCGATTATTATCGAGGTCGAAGATGATGCACACAAGTGGAAAGAGTATATAGAAAAGTACCACCCTCGTGTCGAAGTCATTCAAGTGTACGATACGCTTCTTCAAGGCTTAGCTCTTAAAGGGACGGTTCGTGACTTAGAACGGGTAGAGAAGTCAGACTTCGTAGAGCAATCTTTCCCTGAGCAAACCTATCAGGTACATATCAATGAAAGTGTTCCTTTCGTTTTAGAAGACAAAGATCCATTTCGGTCCACTTCCTACACCGGTAAAGGAGTTAAGGTTGGGGTAATTGATACAGGCATTGATTACACGCATCCTGATCTGAAGAAGAATTATAAAGGCGGATATGATGTTGTTGATCTTGATGAAGATCCGATGGAAACACTAGAAACGCAAGGGGAGCCAACGCTTCATGGGTCACACGTTGCAGGTATTATTGCAGCCGATGGAAAGCTTAAAGGGATGGCTCCAGATGCCGAACTTTATGGATACCGTGCCCTTGGTCCGGGTGGCATTGGTTCTTCCGTTCAAGTTATTGCAGCGATCGAACAGGCGGTTGAAGACGGAATGGATATTATCAACCTCTCCCTGGGCAGTTCTGTGAACGGTCCAGACTGGCCTACAAGTATCGCCGTAAATCAAGCTGTAGATATGGGCGTGGCCATGGTCATTTCAAACGGCAACTCAGGTCCTGGCGAGTGGACGGTCGGTTCCCCCGCGACAGCAGTTAAGTCCATTGCAGTCGGAGCATCGACGCCTCCCATTCAAATTCCATACCTCTATGATTCTCTTTCCCGTAAAGCAATCCCCGTTGCACCAATGATGGGTTCAGTTCCATGGGATCTTAAAAAAACGTACTCGATTGCTTCGGCCGGTCTTGACATCCAAATCTCAAACAACCTTCGTGGTAAAATCGCTTTACTTGAGCGTGGAGAGATCACGTTTACTGAAAAAGCTATGATGGCTCAAAAAGCCGGAGCCGTAGCAGCCCTCATCTACAATAATGAAGATGGGAAACTACAAGGGGCAATCGAAGGAGAAGTGACCATCCCTGTCGCTTCTCTAACGAAACAACAAGGCAAATGGCTCAAGAAAAAAATTGCGGATACAAATAACTGGCTCGATACGAAGTACCAGACGCATGAAGATACAATTGCAAGCTTTAGTTCAAAAGGACCTGTAACATGGAATTGGGACATTAAGCCCGATATCGTCGCACCGGGAGTTGCCATTTCTAGCACCGTGCCAGGAGGTTATAAAGACCTGCAGGGCACAAGTATGGCAGCTCCGCATGTCGCTGGGGCGCTAGCTTTACTGAAAGAGGCGCACCCTGATTGGGGCCCTGAAAAACTAAAAGCAGCCCTCCTTTCAACCGCTACGGTTCTAAAAGAAGAGAACGGTGAGAACGTTCAACCCATTTCACAAGGAATGGGGCGCATTGAACCACTTGAAGCGATCAAGCCTTCATCCATTCTTTATAATGGTCGTTTAGCCTTTGGTCGAATACTCGACGACACTGAAACGCGGGAAACCACAATTACAGTGGAAAATGCAAGTGACGAAACACAAGATTACCGATTCACGATCCCGAAACAAGAACAAGGAGTCCGTTTCCAACTGCCCATGAGTTTTGCACTTCAACCAGGCGAAAAGAAAACCGTCCCTATTTCATTATCGATCCACCAGCGGAATTTACAACTGGATGAATCATTTGTTCAAGGATGGCTTGAGTTAAAAGATAATCACAAAACCTATCAACTACCTTACTTAGCCCTAACTAAAAAAGCAGAATTTCCACGCGCCATGGGACTGGAATTCACACTTAAGCCGTTCTCAGACGAAGAATATCAGTACAAACTCTATCTCCCATTAGCAGCTGACGTCCTAGAAGTGGACTTATATGATCCAGAAACGCTTCGCTATATTAGACCGCTATTTATGAACGAAGATGTCGAACGAGGCGTAGTAGAAGGAACGCTTACTGAAAAAGAAGTCGGGCAAGACGGAACCTACCTAGCCGTTGTAACAGTTAAAAAAGACGGAGTAACACAGTCATTCGATACACCAATAACAATTGGTCAAACCTTTCCTTAATAAGAGGGGAGGGGACTCTTTTGTTCACTTAAGGGCCGGATCGTGATTGGGACCGCCCAAATCCATCTCCGCACGGCCAGAAAGCTCGGCGCGACGGCCTAAATCCAAGCGAGCACGGCTAGAAAGCCTGTTGGGACGGATCAAATTCATGCGAGCACGGCCAGAAAGCCTGCTGCGACGGCTCAAATCCATCTCCGCACGGCCAGAAAGCCTGCTGGGACGGCTCAAATCCATACGATTACGGCCAGAAAACTCGCCGCGACGGCCTGAATCCATGCGAGCACGGCCAGAAAATCTGCTAAGACGGCTCAAATCCATGCGAGCACGGCCAGAAAACTCGCCGCGACGGCTCAAATCCATACGATCACGGCCAGAAAACTCGCCGCCACGGCCCAAATCCATCTCCGCACGGCCAGAAAGCCCGAACGCACGGCCCAAACTCAACCCAGCATGACCAGAAAGCGCACGACAACGATCCGAAGTCCAGTCACTCACCACCAAAAGAACGAAGAAAACTCCAAAACAAAATTCGTCTAATTCCGACGTGTTTTACCATATAATATAGACCCCATAAAAAAGAGGCTGTTCCAAAAGTTTTAGTAGTAACTTTTGGAACAGCCTCTATTAAAAAAATTCACAAAAACGTCACAAAGTAACCAGTATCGAAATAGAAGAGTGAGTAAGCGTTTCATAACCAAAAAATACTTTTGATTTCCGCAAGGGATTTGTGTACAATACGGGTGCACTTGTGAAATAATGAATTTGTGATATTAAGAATGTGTTCTCACATATTTTTACAGCGATGACTTTTCTTCACAAACGGATTGACAATAGAAAACCCCTATTGTATGCTAATTTAAGCGGAATGATAAGGTTTTCATAAATCGACAAAATTTTTAAGATATCTATGAAAACTAGGTGGGAGCTGTTTTCATGGCCTCGAACGATAATCCATTTAAAGCAATGGCATTAACGAGTGGGATCTTATCCCAACTATCCGGATGCACATTAGTAGGAATTTTTTTTGGACGTTGGCTTGATAACCAGTTTACCACATCACCACTCTTTTTAATCCTAGGTCTTTTCACCGGACTAGCCGCAGGTACATATGGCACGATCTATTTAGTGCGAAAATACACGGGAGAAGATTAAACATGCCACAACAATTCCAACAGATGATTACCCGCCAAAGAAAATGGATGTTATACCTTCTCGCATTGATTGTACTCGGTGCTGGGTTTACGGACTACCAGGTCATTTTTTTGAGCTTGCTCCTTGGAGCTGTTATTAGTTTTTTTAACCTCTGGCTAATGCAGCGTAAGATTAATCATATGGGACAAGCTGCTTCAGAGAACCGAACTAGTCGGGCTTTAGGAACCTTTTCAAGGTTTGCTGCTGCAGGTCTAGCCATTCTAATCGCACTTCAATATTCACAACATTTCCACTTAATTGCAGTCGTTATTGGATTAATGACAACGTACGTTGTTATTATGATAGAATTTTTAATCTCTAGATTTAGAGATACACAAGATTAGCCCAAGGAAGAGAGGTGAAGAATTTGGATCACAAACAACCTATGGTTACGGATGTACTTGGCATATCCTGGCTGGATTTCAATATGTCCAACGTGCTAATGATTATTGTCAGCGCTGTTATCGTTTTCATTTTGGCTGTGTCAGCAACGTCCAGCTTAAAACGAAAGCCAACAGGGATGCAGAACTTTATGGAATGGGTTATTGATTTCGTGAAGGGGATCATTGGAAGCAACATGGACTGGAAGACAGGGAAGCAATTTTTGCCTTTGGGATTAACTTTGCTACTGTTCATCTTTGTTTCAAACATGCTTGGAGTTATCACAATGATTAGTGTTGATCACACGATTTATTGGAAATCTCCAACCGCGGATCCTGGATTAGCACTTACACTCGCAACAATGGTAGTTGTTCTTACACACTACTACGGGATCAAGATCAAAGGGGTAAAAGAGTACGGGAAAGACTTTCTCCGTCCAATGCCTTTCTTGGCACCACTTAAGATTATTGAGGAGTTTGCTAACACCTTAACACTTGGACTCCGTTTATTTGGTAACATTTACGCTGGTGAAATTCTTTTAGGTTTACTGGCAGGATTGATGACCTCTGGTATAGGAGGATTCTTTGGCGGACTGATTCCGATGATTGCTTGGCAAGGATTCAGTGTGTTCGTCGGCGCAATTCAGGCCTTTATCTTTGTTATGTTAACAATGGTTTATATGTCTCACAAAGTGAGTCACGACCATTAATTTATAAAATTTAAGTAATGCATTATCTAATATCTTAGAGGAGGAATTTTCAAATGGGAGCTTTAGCAGCTGCAATCGCAGTAGGTCTAGCAGCACTTGGTGCTGGTATTGGTAACGGATTAATCGTAAGTCGTACGGTAGAGGGGATCGCTCGTCAACCAGAACTACGTAGTGCCCTTCAAACAACAATGTTCATCGGTGTTGCACTAGTAGAGGCGATTCCAATCATCGGCGTTGTTATCGCATTTATCGTAATGGGAAGCTAATAGATTTTGAATCAAATGGCGGAGTACGACCAGTATTGTCTTCGCCATTCCTTATACCTTTAAAGAATTGAATAGAATAAAAGATACATAGAAAAACTCCGACTTTTCACCCTTATGGGGAGTAAAAAGCCGAGTTTTTCTAATGTAATGCCTGTTACAGATAAGTGTGAAAGGAGTGAATGGTGTGCAGTCATTAACTGGATTTTTAGTTCTAGGCGCTGAGGCAGAAGCTACCGGCGTTGCATGGGGAGATATGGCCACGCTTCTTTTCACGTTCATTATCCTTTTAGTCCTTCTTCGCATATTTGCTTGGGGACCACTAATGAACGTTATGAAAGAACGCCAAGATCACATTTCCAATGAAATTGATACGGCTGAAAAGAACCGCCAAGATGCTGAGCGTATGTCGAATGAAGCTCAAGAAGAGCTTAAGAAGACGCGTCAAGAAGCACATCAAATTATCGAAGATGCTAAGAAAACTGCTAAAGAGCAGGAACAAGATATTATTACAGCTGCCCGCACTGAGGGTGAGCGTATTAAAGAATCAGCTCGTCAAGAAATTGAGACTGAGAAAGAAAAAGCGATTCAAGCCCTTCAAGATCAAGTGGCTACCTTGTCCGTACGCATTGCAAGTAAGGTAATTGAAAAAGAATTATCTGAACAAGACCAAGAGAAACTAATCAATGAGTACATTAAAGAAGTAGGAGAAGAGCGATGAGTAACGAAGTAGTGGCAAAACGCTATGCAATGGCTCTTTTTCAACTCGGACAAGAAAAATCGAAACTAGAAACATTTGAAGAAGAACTTCGTACCATTCGTGAAGTTTTTCGTAACAATAAGCAACTAAATTCTTTCCTGAAGCATCCGCGTATTAAGAAGGATAAGAAGAAACAGCTTCTTAGCGAAGTGTTTCAAGGGTACTCCGAAGAAGTGACGAACACGCTTGAGATGTCAATCGATCGTCACCGTGAGGACATGATTCCGGCTATGGTTGATGCGTTTATTGAGCGAACCAACGAAGCGCGCGGGATTGCAGAAGCGGAAGTCTATTCAGTTCGAGCGTTAGGTCCAGATGAAGAGAAAATGGTTCAAGATGTTTTCTCTAAGAAACTGAACAAGCAGTCTCTACGCATCCACAACGTGATCGATCCATCCTTACTTGGTGGCATTAAGCTACGTATCGGGAATCGGATCTATGACGGCAGTGTGAGTGGCAAGTTAGAGCGAATCGAGCGGAAATTGGTTTCTGCAAACAAATGATGATAGGGGTGAAATTGCATGAGCATCAAAGCTGAAGAGATCAGTGCGCTGATTAAGCAGCAAATTGAAAATTATGATTCTGAAATTGAAGTCAACGATGTAGGTACAGTCATCCAGGTTGGTGACGGTATTGCTCGTGCCCATGGCCTTGATAACGTCATGTCTGGTGAGCTCGTTGAATTCGCAAACGGCGTTATGGGTATGGCCCAGAACCTTGAGGAAAACAACGTCGGTATCGTTATCCTTGGTGAATTCACAGAAATTCGTGAAGGTGACGAAGTTCGTCGTACTGGACGTATCATGCAGGTACCAGTAGGGGAGGAACTACTAGGACGTGTTGTTAACCCACTTGGACAACCTGTAGACGGAAGAGGACCAGTTGAAACAAGCAAAACTCGTCCAATCGAATCTCCAGCACCAGGTGTTATGGATCGTAAATCCGTTGACGAACCACTTCAAACAGGTATTAAAGCGATTGACGCTCTTGTACCAATCGGTCGTGGTCAGCGTGAGTTAATTATCGGAGACCGTCAAACGGGTAAAACAACGGTTGCCGTTGACTCCATTATTAACCAAAAAGATCAGGATATGATCTGTATTTATGTAGCGATTGGTCAGAAGGAATCAACAGTACGTGGTACGGTTGAAACACTTCGCAAGCACGGAGCGCTAGATTACACAATCGTTGTAACAGCAAGTGCTTCACAGCCAGCTCCACTTCTTTACCTTGCTCCATATGCGGGTGTATCTATGGGTGAAGAATTCATGTACAACGGTAAGAACGTTCTTGTTGTATATGATGACCTTTCTAAACAAGCGGCTGCATACCGTGAACTTTCCTTGCTACTTCGTCGTCCTCCAGGCCGTGAAGCATTCCCTGGTGACGTATTCTACCTTCACTCTCGTTTACTTGAGCGTGCAGCGAAGCTTAGTGATGCAAAAGGTGGCGGTTCATTAACAGCCCTTCCATTTATCGAAACACAAGCAGGCGATATCTCAGCTTATATCCCTACAAACGTAATTTCCATCACAGATGGACAGATCTTCTTACAATCTGACTTGTTCTTCTCAGGTGTACGCCCAGCGATCAACGCTGGTCAGTCCGTATCCCGAGTTGGTGGTTCTGCCCAGATTAAAGCGATGAAGAAAGTTGCAGGTACCCTTCGTCTGGATCTTGCATCCTTCCGTGAGCTTGAAGCATTCGCCCAGTTCGGTTCTGACCTTGATAAAGCAACACAAGCGAAACTGAACCGTGGTGAGCGTACGGTAGAAGTACTGAAGCAGGGTCTTCATAAACCACTTGTTGTTGAGAAGCAGGTTGCGATTATTTACGCACTTGTTAATGGTTATCTTGATGATATTCCAGTTGACAACATCCAGCGTTTTGAAGATGAACTTCAAACATGGATTGGCAAGAACAATCCAGAACTTTATGAGCATATTCGCACAACAGGAAAACTTCCTGAAAAAGAAGACTTCAACAGCGCGATCGAAGGCTTTAAAAAGACATTCGTCGTATCTGAACAATAATTTAACCGGTTTTCAAAGTGGCCTAATGGGCTACTTTGAAGATCAGATAAGCAACCTTTGAAGAAAGGGTGGTGAAACAGCGTGGCATCCCTTAGAGATATAAAGAATCGGATCAGTTCTACGAAGAAAACGAAGCAGATCACAAAAGCGATGGAGATGGTTTCAGCTTCTAAATTGAATCGGGCTGAGCAAAACGCAAAGTCGTTCAATCCTTACATGGATAAGATTCAAGAAGTTGTGGCTTCTATTGCAAATGGTGGTGGTGATGTGAGTCACCCGATGTTAAACACACGCCCTGTTAAGAAGACAGGTTACCTTGTGATTACATCAGACCGTGGTCTTGCAGGAGCTTACAACAGTAGCGTGCTTCGTAAGGTGTATCAAAAGATTCAAGATACACATAGCTCAAAGGATGAATATACAGTCATTCCAATGGGACGTGTAGGTCGTGATTTCTTCTCAAAACGCAATATGCCAGTTGAGCGTGAGATTACAGGAGTGGCGGACCAGCCAGCTTTTGCTGACATTAAAGATGTTGCAAGCGAAGCAGTCCAACTTTATACCGACGGCGTTATTGATGAACTGTATATTTACTACAACCATTATGTAAGTGCAATTACGCAGGAAGTAACGGAAACGAAACTACTTCCATTAACAGATATCTCAACAGAAGGTAAGAAGCTAAGCTCATATGAGTATGAGCCAGACCAGGATCAAATCTTGAAGTCACTTCTTCCTCAATACGCTGAAAGTTTAATCTTCGGAGCCTTGTTAGACGGTAAAGCCAGTGAACATGCTGCTCGTATGACAGCCATGAAAGCTGCAACAGATAATGCGGACGATCTTATCGGAGATCTTACGTTATCCTACAACCGTGCACGTCAGGCATCCATCACCCAGGAAATCACCGAAATTGTCGGTGGAGCTGCAGCCTTAGAGTAGGCGAGCCCTGGATGAACGTGAAAGTAAGTTAGGAGGGAAATCATGAGTAAAGGACGCATTACACAGGTAATGGGACCCGTTGTAGACGTTCAGTTCGAAGATGGCCATTTGCCTGAGATCTATAACGCCTTAACGGTCCATCACGAAGCAAAAGATGAATCCGAAAGTAGCGTAGACCTTACGCTAGAAGTAGCACTTCACCTTGGAGATAATGCGGTTCGTACAGTAGCGATGGCTTCTACAGAAGGTCTGACTCGTGGACTAGGAGTCGTTGATACAGGTGCGCCAATCTCCGTTCCAGTAGGTGACGTTACACTTGGACGTGTCTTTAACGTATTAGGTGACAAAATTGATTTAGACGAACCACTTCAAGAAGGTATTCGTCGTGACCCAATTCACCGTGAAGCACCAACATTTGAACAACTATCTACAGAGACAGAAATTCTTGAAACAGGAATTAAAGTTGTAGACTTACTAGCTCCTTACATCAAGGGTGGTAAGATCGGTCTATTCGGTGGTGCCGGTGTAGGTAAA
The DNA here is from genome assembly GCF_014642405.1 of Pontibacillus salipaludis. Lineage (GTDB taxonomy): Bacteria > Bacillota > Bacilli > Bacillales > BH030062 > Pontibacillus > Pontibacillus salipaludis. The sequence goes on along the minus strand of NZ_BMIN01000002.1, from coordinate 13,428 downwards.
ACCGTATTAATTCAGGAGTTAATCAACAACATCGCACAGGAGCACGGTGGTATTTCCGTATTCGCAGGTGTTGGAGAGCGTACTCGTGAAGGTAACGACCTTTACTACGAAATGACAGATTCAGGAGTTATCAAGAAGACAGCCATGGTATTCGGTCAGATGAACGAACCACCTGGTGCACGTATGCGTGTTGCGCTTTCTGGTCTTACAATGGCGGAGTACTTCCGTGATGAGCAAGGTCAGGACGTACTATTCTTCATCGATAACATCTTCCGCTTTACACAAGGTGGTCTTGAGGTATCCGCCCTACTTGGTCGTATGCCATCAGCCGTAGGTTACCAGCCAACTCTAGCAACAGAGATGGGTCAACTTCAGGAACGTATCACATCAACTGAAAAAGGTTCCGTAACCTCTATTCAGGCGATCTACGTACCTGCCGATGACTACACGGACCCGGCACCAGCCACTACGTTCGCACACTTAGATGCGACAACAAACCTTGAGCGTAAGCTTTCTGAGCAAGGTATCTACCCAGCCGTAGACCCACTTGCTTCCACATCTCGTGCCCTTGACCCAGCTGTTGTTGGAGAAGAGCATTATGAAGTAGCACGCCAAGTACAAAGTACATTACAGCGTTACAAAGAGCTTCAGGATATTATCGCAATCCTTGGTATGGACGAATTATCTGATGAAGATAAGATGACTGTATCCCGCGCGCGTCGTATCCAGTTCTTCTTGTCTCAGAACTTCCACGTTGCTGAGCAGTTCACAGGTCAGAAAGGTTCTTACGTGCCAGTTGCTGAAACTGTTAAAGGATTCAAAGAAATCCTAGAAGGTAAGTACGACGACCTTCCAGAGGACGCATTCCGCCTAGTTGGACGCATTGAAGATGTAGTTGAAAAAGCAAAATCAATGGAACAATAATAAAAAAGCGGCATTTTGTTACGAACAAATGCCGCTTCATTCCAGCCCAAAGGGGGGGTAATCTTGAACACACTAACTGTGAGTGTTGTCACTCCTGATGGCCCGGTTTTAGAAGACTCATTTGAGATGGTAAGTTGTAAGGCGGAAAGTGGCGAGTTAGGGATTATGCCAGGGCACATACCACTAGTTGCACCATTAGCAATCAGTGCAGTACGCCTAAAAGGTAGCAAATCCACTGAGATGATTGCCGTAAGCGGAGGTTTTGTAGAGGTTCGCCCTGATAAGGTAACAATCCTTGCCCAATCAGCGGAAACTCCAACAGACATCGACGTAGAACGTGCTCGCAAAGCGAAAGAACGTGCTGAACGCCGTAAAAACTCCAAACAAGATGACGTCGATCTAGTCCGAGCCGAGTTAGCACTAAAACGTGCCCTCAACCGATTAGATCTATTAGAAAAGTCTTAAGCTGACAAGATGTTAGCTTAAGACTTTTTTTCTTGTCCTCCTTTTTCCACAAACTGAGGCAACATAGGTAGGGTCCGTTACCAGGTAGGTGCTTGGGCTTGCTGTGGGACAACTCGCTTTCCTGCGGGGAGCTGGTAAGCCTCCTCCTTCGCTGGCGCTCAGTCCGGGGTCTTACCTAGGCTCCTCACCCCGCGGGAGTCTCGTCGTCCCACAGCAAGCCCTGACGTTAATAAGGTGAACGGACCGCGTATTATAAGTGCTCTGAAGCCCACCATACATGGCACATTTCCTTCTCTCTATTTGGCAAAGGTGATTCAATATAATCACCGGCATTCCACAGCACCAAACCACTTGGGGGCGTTCGAGTTTGTGTATTGAAGTGAGGGTCTTAGTCTACCTTCGGCTTTATTAGCGAGGCTTTAACTACTGCAGCAAGCTGGTAATTTCCTGAACCACCTTTACCATTTAGGGAGTTGACGGAAACAAGAGAGATATATGGAACCTTTACTGGCCTTTAGCGGCGGGGCCGTGTGTACATTATAGCAATGGGTGTATGGGGAACGGGGAGACTCCTGCGGGAGAAAGAGGTCGACGAGACCCCGGACTGAACGTAGTAAGGAGGAGGTTCGAAAAAGAAAGAGGAAGTTCGACTAAAACCATCACGTCAATAGCCAACGTCGAACGACCCCACGTCGTGTGGGGCCGCCCGCGGAAAGCGAGTCGTTCCCCATACACCCCAAGCACTTTACAAACGTATAGGCCCCATCCATACAAAAATGTCTCAGTTATTCCAAGTAATAAGTACCAAAAACTTCAAAATCTTAACATGACATCCGATATTAGTGAAGGGGAATTAACTTTTCTCGAGCCTAATAGGTTTAGAGGGCTTCGGAAAAAGGAATGGTATACCTAGTCGCGCCCCTAGATTGACATTTATCAATGCGAATGTCACAGTTTAAATGACAAAGCATTGAATGGTCTTGAAAGGTGTGACAACAGATGGATTTAGTAGGGTATCAATCGCTTACGAACATGATTTCCCATATTGTTTTTATTTTGATTACGTGGCGTCTATTACAAGCAATCAACTTAGATGGCATAATCAAGAAGGGACGGATATTCGAAGCGCGAGTGCTGCTTATGTTCCTTACGATTACGATTGGAACAGCTGTAAGTAACTTCTTCTTAGATTACTTGCAATGGTCTCAGAATTTAAAGTTTTTATTATAAGAAGAACTGCCGCTTGAGGCAGTTTTTCTCTCGAGAACTGTCGAAGGGTTTCAAGTATGTTTGGGCCCTCTCCTGTTGATACTGGAAATATGATTTTTTTCAGAAGGGGAGAGGTTGTAATGTTAAACAAAACGAAACCATTTTTTATTGTCATTTTATTGGCAGTTACACTGAACTCATACGTTTCTCAAATAAGTGCTGGCGGGAGACCCCAGTCGCCATTGCAACCACTCCATGATATATCCACCTTTCTCTCTGAAGAGGGGCTTTCAATGACACATTGGGAAATTGTCATGAAGGAAAAAGTTCAGGAGAAACACCTTCCTACCCTTATGAAACAGCTAAAAGAAACGCAATCAAATTTCACCATTTCAAAAGAAGAAACGGAAGCTGCAAGTAAAATAGTCGCAAAGAACCATCAAAAAACAATGCTTGAATCCGAACAGTTTATAGTGATTGTGTCTAAAGAGGCAGCCCCGTATGCGGAGATCATTTATAAAATGACTGGCCAAACATGGGACGAAGAAACAGCTAAGTTCGTTACACGTCGACTTAATCAGACTAAAACTGCCTATTTTCAAGAAAATACCACAATTTTTACTTGTGTGAAAGCGGATAAAAATGATAAAATGAATGGTGTTTTACTGCTTGAAAAATTTAGTACAAGACTAGAAATCGAAAAACTACAAACAATAACAGAACCAGGTTTTATTTCAGTAACCGGATTTACAAATGAATGGAATCAGGCGCTTCCTTACTCGGACAATGGGGCGATGAATGTTCAGTATGCCCTTCGGCAAGGAATGGGCGCAAAGACAACCCTCATATTTGGAACGCCGATAATAACGAGTGAATATTAATATAGAGAAAATGGACGCGGAGGGGAATGACCTTGGAAAAAATCATCGTCCGCGGTGGCAGCAAGTTAACAGGCACTGTAAAAGTTGAAGGTGCAAAGAATGCTGTTCTGCCTGTCATCGCAGCAGGTTTAATCGCTAGTGAAGGAAAAAGTATCTTAAAAGACGTACCCGCTCTTGCTGATGTTCATACAATTAGTGAAGTTTTACGATATATGAATGCCGACGTAAATGTAGAAAACAACACTGTTACAATTGATGCATCAAAAGAGCTGACAACAGAAGCACCGTTTGAGTATGTTCGCAAGATGAGAGCTTCTGTCCTTGTATTAGGCCCATTATTAGCACGTTATGGGCATGCAAAAGTAGCACTACCAGGAGGGTGTGCAATTGGTTCTCGACCAATTGATCAACACCTAAAAGGGTTCGAAGCTATGGGAGCAAAAGTAAATGTCGGAAACGGCTTCATTGAAGCTTATACCGAAGGCCGTCTACAAGGCGCCCGTATTTACTTTGACGTTCCTAGTGTTGGTGCAACAGAGAACGTGATGATGGCCGCTGCTTTAGCAGAAGGCAAAACCGTTCTTGAAAACTGCGCCAAAGAGCCAGAAATCGTTGACTTAGCGAACTACCTGAATAAAATGGGAGCAAAAGTCATCGGTGCAGGTACAGAAACGATCCGCATCACAGGTGTTGAGAAACTTGTAGGCGCGGAGCACAACATTATTCCTGACCGTATTGAAGCAGGAACATTTATGGTTGCTGCTGCGATTACGAAAGGAAACGTACTCGTAAAAGGTGCTGAACAAGAGCATCTAAGGTCCCTTGTGGCCAAAATGGAAGAAATGGGTGTCATTATCGAAGAGGAAGACGAAGGTCTGCGTGTTATTGGACCTGAAAAGCTAAAAGCCGTTGACCTTAAGACAATGCCGCATCCAGGCTTCCCAACAGATATGCAGTCACAAATGATGGCCCTTATGCTGCAAGCAGAAGGCACAAGTGTCATTACAGAGACAGTCTTCGAGAACCGTTTCATGCACGTAGAGGAATTCCGTCGTATGAACGCGAACCTGAAGATTGAAGGCCGTTCTGTTATTGTAGAAGGTCCTTCATCCTTACAAGGTGCAGAAGTATCTGCTACAGATCTTCGCGCAGCCGCTGCTCTTATCGTAGCTGGTTTAGTAGCGGACGGTCACACACGCGTCACCGACTTGAAGCACTTAGACCGCGGCTATGTCGACTTTGAAGGCAAATTAGCAGCACTTGGTGCAGATGTTGAACGCATTGATGACGAAATTGATGTAGAAGAAGACCATCCAGAAACTGACGTTAAATCATCCTTATCTTCTTAATTAGATATCAAATAGCTAGGAGACTACCTCACAAGTTGAGGTAGTCTCTTTTTTATTATGGTAAGTAGTTTCTATGTTTTGGTGGAATCTGGCTGGACTTCGATTTTGCCGTAGCACCCCCTTATTTGTCCGTGCTCGCACACAATCCAGCCATGCGCCCCAGTAAACTGTCCGTGCTCACACACAATTCAGCCGTGCTCACACACAATTCAGCCGTGCTGCCCAATAAACTGTCCGTACTTGCACATAATTCAGCCGTGCTCGCCAATAAACTGTCCGTACCCGCACGCTATTCGGCCGTCCCTCTCAATAATCTTTCCATGACACCTTCATCACTCCACCATATTCAGCCATAGCTCTAGTCAACACATAAACTTGTAGCTTTTTTTATAGGTGTTGTTCTACTAAAGGCAAAATCTGTATAGATTAGATAGTAGAGTAACTAGAAAAGGGGGCTTCTTAATGAAGATGTGGAAGGGGCCGAGTTTTATATTCATAAGTGGATTAATTCTTATGATCCTCGTACTCCCGACGTTAATTGTCGTACCATTTATCCAACATGAACCGATGGAAGTAGCCACAGACCAAACGGCGTCGACTGAAGCAACAGATGAGTACAATCTGGAGGGGAACCCGGCTTTCGTCGTATCAGTCCTTCGCGATCAAGCCAATCAAGTTGAAGAGGTACCGCTCGAGCTGTATGTTTCGCGTGTAGTAGCCTCTGAAATGCCAGCAGACTTTGAACTTGAAGCATTGAAGGCACAAGCCCTGGCGGCACGAACCTATATTGTACGATACCTTGTAGAAGGCGGAGAGGAGCTACAGGGCGGTGCGGACGTCACAGACACCGTGCAGCATCAGGTCTATAAGAATGATGCAGAACTGCGCCAAGTATGGGGAGGAGACTACGAATGGAAGATGTCTAAGATTCGTCAAGCAGTAGGAGAAACAATGGGTGAGATCTTAACATTTGAAGGAGATCCGATCTTTGCTGCATTCTTCTCTACCTCTAACGGGCAAACGGAAAACTCTGAAGATTACTGGCAAAATGAAATCCCTTATTTACGGAGTGTCGCAAGTCCGTGGGATGAAACATCGCCAAAGTATTTAGATCAGAAGGTGTTCTCAGAAGCACAGATGGAGCAACTGTTAGCCGTAACGATCGATTCTTCCCAGCCTGTTTTAGCAAATGTTGAGAAAACAGAGAGTAATCGTATTTCAAAAGCAACGATTGGTGACAAAACTCTTACAGGCAGAGAGATCAGGGAATCATTAGATCTTCAATCCTCTGATTTCACTGTTGAACATAAAGATGGTCACTTCGTTTTTACGACGAAAGGCTATGGCCATGGTGTAGGCATGAGTCAATTCGGAGCGAACGGTATGGCGCAAGAGGGTAAGTCCTATAAAGAGATAGTAACCCACTTTTACAAAGGCGTAGCCATAGAAGAAGTGGATTCTTATTTGCCTAAAATGGCAGCGAAATAAAAAAAGCGTATAAGATCTTCAGTTTGTCGAAAAATAAGTTTAAAAAATTTTTTATAAAAAATGTATAGTTCTTCCTCTTTCTGATCAGAATGATTCCTGAGGTGATGATGAAATGAGAGAGGAAGAAAACAAAAACGTTTCAAAAAACAATTGGAAGCGTGTTTTCCGCAAAAAATGGTTTTTCCCAAGTGTTTATCTAGTTGCTGCAGCTTTGATTTTGACAGGAGTACTTGTTTTCCAAAGTATGAACACAGGTGTTGATAACGTACAACCTGAAGAAGGCCAACAAGAAGGTGGCATTGAGTACTCTTACGAGGATGACAATTCCGTACCGGTTATGGACCTGAAAGAGAACTTAAATATGCCAGTTCTAAACCAGGACCAAGCTGTCATCAAAACAAAGTTCTACGATCATGACAGCAGCAGCGAAGAGAAAGAACAGGCCATCATTCAATTCAACAACAAATTTTACCAAAGTAACGGAATTGACATTGCAAGAGAAGATGGCGAATCTTTTGATGTAGTAGCTTCTGCAACTGGAACTGTAACGGAAGTAAAAGAAGATGCGCTATATGGCAAATACATCGAAATCACTCACGAAGACGACATTAAAACGCGTTACATGAGTCTTGGTGATGTGCTTGTAGAAGTAGGCGCTAAAGTTAATCAAGACGATGTTATTGGAACATCTGGACGTAGTCTAGCAGGTCAGGCAAGTGGCCTACACGTACACTTTGAAGTACGCAACGGCGACCAAGCTCTTAACCCAGAAGATTACTTCTTCCAACCACTAAGCAAACTTAAAGATAGCAACCAAACGGATGCTGATGCTGAAGCGGATCAAGAAGAAGGTGCTGAGGTAGAAGGCGAAGGCCAAGACCAAGGTGAGGACCAAGAGCAAGTTGAAGAGCCAGGTCAAACTGAAGACGGTACTGAAGGTGAAGAGGATGGAGAGTCCACTGACACTGACGAAGACAAACAACCTGAAACAGAACAACCAAACCAAGACGACGAAGAATCCTCAATTTCTATGACAAACGCATAAAGAACACAAAAAACCACCATTACATGGTGGTTTTTTTGCATTACAGCACTAAAGGGTGCCAGGCACGCGCTGATACGGCAGAGCACTAAAGGGTGCCAGACACGCGCTGATACAGCAGAGCACTAAAGGGTGCCAGACACGCACTGATACAGCAGAGCGCTAAAGGGTGCCAGACACGCACTGATACAGTAGAGCGCTAAAGGGTGTCAGGCACGCACTATTACTGCAGAGCAGTAAAGAGGCGTTTGAAATGGAGGTTTTGTCGATTTAGTTCTTGTTTTGTAGAAAGGGTATAAATTAATTAGAAAATTTGGTAATTTTAGTTTGACCTTGTTTGTGGGTGTCGCAAATTGTTCAGAATGGAGGGGTATATCAGTGACTGCTAAAGCGATTATAAATGATCTGTCTTCAAAAAATATTTCCTTACATATGTTAAAGAATACGTTGTATAGGATTCATGGTAGAGATTCTGCACTACATATCCTTAAAGAAATTTGTTTGGAAAGGAAAACTCCCGAAACGCGTCAACACGGGATGGAGTTTTTATTCGTTAACGACTTGTTTACTGAGCTGAAGTGGTTAATCCACGAAAACAAGCATTCTACGGATATCATGGATCGATCATGGGGGCAGTTGTATGATGTTTACCTTAATTATAAACTACAGAAAATAAACGTTTCCGAAGCCTTCGAGCATTTAAACTCAATCGTATTGGTAACAGGTGAACAAGAGTGTTATGTAGATTTAATTCAATCGATTCTTTACTTTGATTCTCACCGTTTTAGTATGTTTGCTGTATACATAGATCGTTTTAAAGACAAATTGAGTGAATTAGAGCCCTCCCTTTTGAAAGACTATCTGGATTTACGTCATAAATATCTGTTATTTCGTTATCACTGGAGAAACAACGAGTTAATCATTGCCCGTAAATATGCCTTTAAACTTCTTCAAGAAGACCTTTCACCAGAGAGAATAGGAAAGATTCATTCATCCCTTTCCCTTACCTACCTCTTTGAAGGGTATGACGCCGCGTTTTATCATATTGCGGAAGCGCAAGCGGTTGCGGAACACTATAATATACATGCACTCAAATTTGCATTAGAGAATCATAATATTCCATTCATATCAGCCGTAAACGGAAGAGTGGAAGGGATCTCTACACTAGACTCTTCAGAAATAGCTCATCTGGCCATAGCTCGAGGGGAGAAGGATAAAGCGATCAGTATTTTAGAACGTATTCAAGAGCCTACTCCTTTTCAGCTCTATTACCTTGGCCTTGCAAAAGAGGACAAGTCTATATTGTTAGATTCCTATTTTAGATTTGTCAATGAACTGAGTCATTACTTCTTCGCCAGACTCCCACTTCGAGCCATGAGTAATCTCGATATGGAGATCGTACAATAGCCAAACTACGAAACCGAACATCGGCACTTCCACAGCCGATGTTCGGTTTCGTTTTGTCTTTAACACGTTAACAAACAGCAGCGTGCCAGGCACGCATCATTGCATTAGCGTGCGAAAGCGTGCCAGACACCCGTCACTGCATTACCGCACTAAAGGGTGTCAGACACGCTTTTTTGCTTTAAAGGGGTGGTTTTGGGTGATTTGTGAAAGAAATGTGGCTAAAGTCCTTGTCCGTTGTGATGTTTTAAGCATAAAGGGTTTTTGTGAAACATATTCTGTTACAAACCGAGTTATAGAAAGGTTTGGGGTGAGAGTCTTTAGAGGTTTATCTTAACGCACATAGAAGAGCCTACATCTTAGAAGCTGCATACTAAACATATACTTATAACCTAGTGCCTTGTCTCATTTCACACCTTTGACATCCAATCATCAGGAGGCGAGTGGTGTGCACGATTACATCAAAGAGCGAACAATCAAGATTGGGAAATATATCGTGGAGACGAAGAAAACCGTCCGAGTCATTGCGAAGGAATTTGGAGTGTCAAAGAGTACTGTACACAAAGATTTGACGGAGCGGTTGCCGGAGATTAATCCTGAATTAGCTAGCGAGGTAAAGGGGATTTTGGATTATCATAAAGCAATTCGTCACCTTCGTGGAGGGGAAGCAACAAAGAAGAAGTATAAAACGAAATCAAGTCAGGAAGAACCGGCAAATACGGCCGGATAAAAGTGTGGTCCTCCCAAAGACCTATTTCTTTTGGTATGGAAACTTTTTTCTCTAATTATGACTAAAAATGTGGAAATTTGTGATAAAATATATCATTAGAAGAAATCTGTTTTCGGAAGTATCAGAAGAGCAGGGAGGATCAATATCTCATGTTTGCAAGAGATATCGGAATAGACTTGGGTACGGCGAACGTACTCATACACGTAAAAGGTAAAGGTATCGTACTTAATGAACCATCCGTTGTAGCGATGGATCGCAACAGTGGCAGAGTGTTAGAAGTGGGGGATGAAGCCCGTCGTATGGTGGGACGTACTCCTGGGAATATAGAAGCAATTCGCCCGTTGAAAGATGGGGTTATTGCTGATTTTGACGTAACAGAAGCAATGCTTAAACACTTTATCAATAAGATTAACGTACGAGGGTTCTTGTCTAAGCCTCGTATGCTGATTTGCTGCCCGACGAACATAACGAAAGTTGAGCAAAAGGCTATTAAAGAAGCGGCTGAAAAGAGCGGCGGAAAGCGCGTTCTTCTTGAAGAAGAGCCGAAAGTTGCTGCAATTGGGGCCGGCATGGACATCTTCCAACCAAGCGGTAATATGGTAGTAGATATCGGCGGTGGGACCACGGATATCGCAGTTCTATCTATGGGCGACATTGTCACCGCCTCATCTATTAAAATGGCCGGAGATAAATTTGATCATGAGATTCTTCAATACATCAAGCGAAACTACAAGCTCCTTATTGGTGAGCGTACGGCAGAAGATATTAAGGTAAATATCGCAACGGTCTTCTCTGGATCTCGTAAAGAACAAATCGACATTCGTGGTCGTGATATGGTTTCTGGTCTGCCGCGCACTATTACGGTGTACTCAGAAGAAATCGAGGGAGCACTGAAAGAATCCGTTACAGTCATCGTTCAATCAGCTAAACAAGTGCTAGAACGTACTCCTCCTGAACTATCTGCGGATATTATCGATCGTGGTGTTATTCTAACAGGCGGTGGCGCTTTGCTTCACGGACTTGACCAACTGCTAGCTGAAGAACTTAAGGTTCCTGTTCTTGTGGCAGAAGAGCCAATGAACTGTGTTGCTAAAGGCACAGGGATCATGCTTGAGAACATCGATAAATTACCGAAAAACAACATTGTCTAAACCTAAAGGAGGACAAGTCTCGTGTTAAGAGGATTCTATTCAGCAGCTTCAGGCATGCTCGCTCAGCAGCGACAGCAAGAAGCGCTCTCCAATAATTTAGCCAACTCGACAACACCTGGGTACAAGGCCGATCAGTCAACGATGCGTGCTTTCCCAGAACTATTAATGCAAAAAATGGGCAGCAAAGAGATCCCCACGCAATCCGGTGGTCTCAAGCTACCTGTGAACCAGGATATCGGAAGTATGAACACTGGCGTATATGTTCAAGAAGAGATTCCGGATTTTGCTCAGGGCGATATTAGAGAAACAGGAATCCTTTCCGACATGGCGCTTGTAAACGGGAACCTCCCAGATGAGGCAGGAGGGCTTTTCTTTACCGTCCAAGGCACAGACGGCGAACAGCGCTACACTCGGAACGGGAATTTCACCGTGGATGGACAAGGCTTCCTAACCACTCAGTCTGGAAACTACGTACTCGATTCTAACGGCAACAGTATTCAAACGGGTGGCATGGATTTCAATGTTACTGAAGATGGTGTGCTACAAGCGGGTGGACAAGCTACACCACTCGGTATTACATATACGGACGACGTGAACCAAATGGTGAAAGATGGCGGCAACTTATTCCGATTTGAAGGAGAAGAGGGTCAGGCTGTTCTAAATGCACGCGCAGCAGATGGCGTTACCTTTTCGATTCAACAAAACTTCCTGGAGAGGTCCAACGTCGATACCTCTCAAACAATGGTAGAGATGATGAATTCTTACCGTCTTTTCGAAACGAATCAAAAAGTACTGAAAGCTTATGACCAAAGTATGGACAAGGCTGTTAATGAAATTGCGAGAGTTCGTTAGGGGGATCTCAAGAAATGCTAAGATCGTCAATGCAAGCGGCTGTCACGATGGGGCAACTTCAGCAGAAGCTTGATTTAATCGGAAATAACTTAGCCAATATGGAAACACCAGGTTACAAAACACGAAACTCTGAATTTGCCTCCCTTCTCTATCAACAGATCGATAACTTAGAGGATGAAGGTGAAAACCCGAATCGCTTAACACCTGATGGACTGCGCATGGGTTCAGGTGCTAAACTGGCTCATACGGATATAGATCTGTCTCAAGGTTCCATTAAAGAAACAGGCCGAGCGTTAGATGTAGCTCTGCAAGATGAGAAGCATCTATTCCAAGTTCAAGTAACTGTTAACGGCCAAACGGAGACCCGTTATACTCGTGACGGTTCATTCGCATTTTCTCCAGTAAACGATGGTGAAGTCATGCTTGTAACGTCAAATGGGAATCCTGTTCTTGGTGAAGATGGCCCCATTGTGATGGACGATACGTTTGATGACATGACGATACGAAAAGACGGTTCCATTTTCCTTACCCAAAACGGTGAGCAAAATGAAGCGGGACGTTTAGCCATTGTAAATGCAGAACGCCCACGTTTATTAGAAGCTGCCGGTCAAAATGTGTTTCGTATTCCACAAGAGGGAATAGAAGATATACCAGTAAATGAAATCGTCCAAGCAGTTGCTCCACAAGACATTAATACAAAACAAGGAGCACTTGAAACATCGAACGTAGACATGTCAAAGCAAATGACAGATATGCTTACGATGCAACGCGCTTATCAGTTTAACAGTCGTTCCATCGCCATGGGCGACCAAATGATGGGACTTGTGAACCAGTTACGTTAAACGCGTAGTAGCGCCAAACGAATGGATAAGGAGTCTGTAGGTATGCCAGAAAAGAAACAAACAGAGCCAACCAGTCGCGGTGAACGACGCGAACTACAAAAACAACAACAGAATCAAGAAACGACGAAGAGCCAAGCCTCGAAAGAGACCGATAAAGTAAAAAAACAAGACAAAGAAAAGAAGTCTAAAAAACGCTATCGTCGTCGGATCTTTCCAATCTGGTTGCGAATTATTGTCGTTCTGGTCATTAGTGCAGCTGCTTTAGTCGGTGGCGCCATGATTGGATACGGTGTAATTGGAGACGGAACTCCAACAAACGTCTTGAAACTTGAAACGTGGCAACATATTATAGATATCGTAACGAAAACTGAATAGGAGGCTTCCTATCTATGCTAGATATCGAACAAATTAAAGACATCATCCCGCACCGCTATCCTTTTCTTCTAGTCGATCAGATTACAGAACTAGAAGAAGGCAAACGCGCTGTCGGGAAAAAGAACGTAACAGCAAATGAACCCTTCTTCCAAGGTCACTTCCCAAGCTATAACGTCATGCCAGGCGTTTTGATTGTAGAAGCCCTTGCTCAGGTGGGCGCAGTGGCGATGCTGAAAAAGGAAGAAAACCAAGGTCGCCTTGCATTCTTCACAGGCATCGACAAATGTCGTTTCAAACGCCAAGTCCGCCCAGGAGACACGCTCGTTTTAGAAGTGGAAATCATCCGCGCTAAAGCAAGCATCGGCAAAGGAAAAGCCACAGCCAAAACCATCGAAGGTGAAACGGTGTGTGAAGCTGAAATCATGTTCGCCCTAGGCGACAAAGAAGACTAACCTTAAAACGCCCCAGAGTGTAAACTCTGGGGCGTTTTATTTTAGTGTGATGGGGCCGTTATCCTTGTTGAGTGGTTGGGGTGGCTGGGGAACGACTCGCTTTCCGCGGGCGAGCTGTCGAGCCTCCTCCTTCACTATGAAGTGGACCCTTGTTTTTGGTCATAATCAAAAACAGGAGGTGCGATGGTGAATACTATTACATCAGCTATGAAACAAGACATCGCGGTACGCTATTTGAGTGAAATGACGACTTATAAAGATTTA
>NZ_BMIN01000001.1 GCF_014642405.1 Pontibacillus salipaludis | reverse complement strand
CTAGGGCTTCGTAGTTTATCTCATCGATATAAATTTCTACGTCAAACTTAGGGAAACCGCCGAGTACGGGTCCGTACGCTCGGTGGTGTGAGAGGACGGAGGTTAGTCACCTCCTCCTACTCGATTAAAAGTGCAGGCGTGGTGCCTAGCACCGTACGGATAAGACAGCTTTTTGGAAAAAAGATGACTTATCTCGCTAGGTCCTCCACGCCGGAACTAGATAGGCTCCTCATCTCGCGGGAGTCTCGCAGTCCCAAAGCCTGCCCTGACGTTAATTAGGTGAACGGACCTGCTTATATGGATTATATGAAAATCAACATTAAACATTAACAGGACCTATTTTAAAGTAACGAGGCTTAGACCCTGTCGTTTCAAAAAAAAGCAGCTCTTCCTGGAAGGGAAGGGCTGCTTTTTTTTGAAACGGTCAGCTAGATGTATATAAGCCGCCATTAATATGAATGAATTGACCTGTCATATAAGAAGAGTCATCAGAAGCAAGAAGCACATAGCTTCCGACATGTTCAACTGGTTGTCCAGGTCGTCCCATTAGGGTGTTTGTTCCAAACTGATCTACTTCTTCCTCAGGGAAGGTTGCAGGAATAAGAGGAGTCCAGATAGGTCCTGGTGCTACACCGTTTACTCGGATACCGCGGTTTACAAGTTGTTGGGCCATAGATCGAGTAAAGGCGACCACTGCACCTTTTGTAGCTGTGTAATCGACTAGTTCAGCGTTTCCTGTATAAGGGTTGATGGAAGCTGTATTGATAATGGCGCTCCCTTGTTTTAAGTGTGGAAGTGCTGCTTTCACCATATGGAACATAGAGAAAATATTTGTCTTAAAGGTACTTTCTATTTGTTCTACTGAAATATCTTCGATTGCGTCTTTCGGGTGTTGTTCTGCTGCATTATTCACTAACACATCTAGTTTCCCAAATGTCTCTACTGTTTTCGCTACAATATCACGGCATGTTGCATCGTCGCCAACATCACCTGGTAGAAGTAAAGCTTGAACGCCTTCTGCTTCTACCTTCTTCTTGGTTTCTTCTGCATCTTCGTGTTCATCTAAGTAAGAAATTGCAACATGAGCGCCTTCTTTAGCGTAGCCAATGGCTACAGAACGACCGATGCCGCTGTCTCCTCCTGTGATTAACGTTACTTTTCCTTTAAGTTTATTCCCGCTCTTATAGTCTTCGTCAGCTTGAAGAGGGGAAGGGTTCATTTGGGTTTCGTATCCTGGTTGACGTTCTTGTTCTTGTTTAGTTGGTCCATCTTGCATTAAGTCATCACGATTCATCTAGAGTCCTCCTTATTATGGCGCAAAACTATTTTTAGGTTCGGAGGTACTATTCCACTTGTAACCAGTTTGAAACTTTGATAGCGGTATCATTTTTTGTTTATGAGAATCATGATTTATTCCCCTTACCCATATGTATGAAAAATGAGGACAAAATCATAACTGATTTTGTCCTCATGTCAAATTTAATTCTAACTTACATAGGGTTAGGAGATGAGTATATTAGTAACCTCCATATCCTCCGTAACCATATCCTCCATAATAAGGGTAGGGGCCAGGGCCATATCCGTATCCGTAGTATGGTGGGTAATACGGATAAGGAGGGCGCCCGTATGGTGCTAGAAGAGCGCTACCTACAAGTCCCCCTACAAGTCCGCCTACAAATGGCCCTCCGAAAAACGGACGTCCAAACCCAAAAGGACGCCCGAATCCTCCAAAAGGACGTCTTCCAACAAAAATTCGTTCATCTGCTCTATATACATTATGGTCCTCATAGTGAGGGTTTGTGGAATAAGAATATTCGTTGTAATGCATAATCATTTCCTCCTCCTTTATCTTTTCCTGTTATGATATGCCGTTTTAACCCTATGTGGGTCTTTGTTCTAGGAGGAAATGTGAAAATAGGCGTTTGCCTTGTGTTATTCTTAATTCATTATGGATTGGGGGGTGAAAGAGGTGAAGGACTTTCATTGTTGCGCAACATGTGTTCACTTCAGGATCCTTAAAGAAAATGGGAAATCGAGGCGATTCTGTGAACGGTTGGGCTATGAAACTGACCCAAGGTGGAAGTTTGATTGTTGGACACCAAAAGAACACGTGGTTGATTTGATGAAGAAGGAACAAAATATGCGGAAGACTTGAAGCTGAGACACTCTTATGTGTAAATAGGGCCGTTGAGTGTTTGGGGTATCTGAGGAACGACTCGCTTTCCGAAGGCGCCCTCACACGACGTGGGGTCGTGCGATGTTTTCACAGGAGGTGACGGTTTTAGTCGAACTTCCTCTTTCTCTCGCAGGAGTCTCCCCGTTCCCCAGACCCCCCTGACTATAGTTTTACGAACGGCCCTGCATCTTATGGGCGATGAAAGTTGCAGGATTTTCGCATATGGCATGTTTCCGTTGCACCATATATGGCTGAGGTGGTTCGGGAAATTGCGAGACTCCTGCGGCAGTAAGAGCCAATCTAGTTCCGGCGTGGAGGACCTAGCGAGACAAGTCATCTTTTTTACAAAGGCTATTCGCCCTTTTCCAAAAAGCTGTCTTGTCCGTACGGTCCTAGGCACCACGCCTGCACTTTTAAACTAGGGGAGACCCTGGAAAGCGCGTAGCGATTGAGAAGGCTCCCCAGCTCGCCGCGGAAAGCGAGTGATTTCCCAAACCACCTCCCACTCTAATAACGCAAACGGAAACACTGTTATAAAGAATAACAACATTAAACTTTAACAGAGCCGAAATATAAAAAAATCTCAGAGTGTAGATACACTCTGAGATTTTTTAGCGTTGATTCGCTTATTACATATTGATAACAGTAACTTTATCACGTACCACAGAAAGGAGGCTTTCGCGTATTCCTTGTACACCAAGACCAGATGCTTTTACACCTAAGAATGGGAAGTGGTCCGGTCCGCGAGATGTTTTGCCGTTCAGTTGAACAGTACCAACCTCTAATTTGTCGGCGATGCTCATGGCATTGTCGATATTCTTCGTGAAGATACTCGCTTGTAAACCGTATTCAGATTCGTTCGCAATCTGAATGGCTTCAGACTGACTCGATACACGGATGATTGGAAGAACAGGTCCGAATGGCTCTTCCCAAGCTACGCGCATGTCTGTTGTTACATTGTCTAGAAGAGTAGGGTGAAGAAGGTTTCCTTCACGCGTATCGCCTGAAACAACCTTAGCTCCTTGATCTTTTGCGTCATCAATCAGACTTTGGACATAATCTGCGCTCTTGTTATCGATTAATGGAGTTACATCTTTATTATCTTCTGGCATACCAACAGAAAGGCTCTTCACTTTATGAGCTATACGGTCCACAAGTTCATCTGCAACTTCATCTTGAACTAAGACGCGTTTGATGGCTGTACAACGTTGACCGGAGTAGCTATAAGCACCAGCTACAATCTCTTTTGCTGCTTTATCTAGGTCTGCATCTTCAAGAACAATTGCTGGGTCCTTACCACCAAGTTCAAGAACAAGAGGAACCATTGAAGATAGTTGAGCAATATGACGACCTGTACTAGTTCCACCTGTGAAGGAGATCATGTCCACTTTAGGGTGTTGAACTAGGAAGTCACCAATTACAGATCCACGACCTGTTGCGACTGTGACAAGTTCTTTTGGAAGGCCAGCATCGATTAAAGCTTCAACCATTTTAATGCCACTAATAGCACCTTGAGTAGCCGGTTTGAAGACTACACTGTTTCCTTGAACTAGAGCTGGTGCAATCTTTGAGGCAGAAAGGTTTACTGGGTAGTTAAATGGTCCAATTGCTAAGATTGTTCCAAGAGGAGCTTTCTCAGCTAAACCTACTTTAGAGCGGGAACCGCCTTTAAATCCGTCTCCGCGTTTTACTTCGCCGTTTAAGCGATAAGCATCTTCTACTGTATGACGAATGTAATCAACTGTACGCTCTACTTCAGATACAGAAGACTTTTTGTTCTTCGCTACTTCTTTCATAATTGCGGTGCCGATTTCTTCTTTACGTTCCTCCAGAAGATCTGCCCACTTGTTTAAAATTTCTCCACGTTCTTGTACTGAACGCTCTGCCCAAGCGATTTGAGCCTTAGAGGTAGTTTCAATTGAAGTATTTAGCTCTTCTTGAGATAAGGAAGGTACGCTTCCGACTAATTCTTTATTAGAAGGAGAATAGATATCAACAGTTGCGTTTGATTCGCTTACATTCCATTCTCCATTTAGTAATGTTTTGATCATTTCATTTGTAGTTGTACTCACTTGTAAAACTCCTTTATGGTTCAGTGTTTACTTCAGGTAGATAAAAAATTTAATAATTCTTTATTAAGATGCTTCACTGTATGTTATTTTATAATTGATTAAGGAATATTGCAAAACATAAACACTGATATATCAATGAAAGTGCTTTCCTAAACGGATTTATTAGTAAAATATGTAACATCATTCTAATAAATGTATTGTATGCGTTTTCTGTATGTTTTATTAAATATTTAAAATAATTAACAAGATTAAACCATATAAAAATAAGTGAGCTAAGCGCTCACTTATTATCGTTTGTGTTTATGTAAATATAATTCTCTATATTCAATGGCAGAATGGGGAACATCTGTAAAAATGCCATCCAACATAAGTTTGTAGGCACGCATTAACCTCGAGGGGCGATTGACCGTATAGGTTCTAACTGGGAGATGGAGGCGCTTTGCTTCTTTCATTAATCCTTTACTTAAAGCGTTATAGTTTATGTGTAGCGCGTTGGCTTTTGTTTGTTCAATAAGACTTTTAAGATCTTTCGGTCGTCTGCTCGTTAAACAAGCACATTCAATCTCTTTTGATAATCGTTTGAAACGTTTAATGCTATTAGGGTTAAAACTCGAAATAATAGTTCTTTCTGCAACACCGTAATGTTTTATAAGCTCAAGTACGTTATCCTCAATATCTTTATAATCAATAATGTTGTTTTTTAATTCAATATTTAGAGAAAGTGATGTACTTGAGACCCACTCTAGAAACTCTTCTAATCCGAGAAGCCTTTCTCCTGCGTATTTTTCACTAAACCACTTTCCGGCATCTAGCTTCTTTAATTCTTCGAATGTGTAATCTTTTACATATCCAGTACCGTTAGTTGTTCGATGAAGTGTTTCGTCGTGGATTAAGATGGGTACCTGGTCCTTTGTTAATTGGACATCCGTCTCAATCCCATCTGCACCCATCTTTTGAGCTAAGGTAAATGCGGCCATTGTATTTTCTGGGGCCAATTTACTTGCACCTCTGTGAGCAAATATGAAAGTTTGCACAGTAGCACCTCCTGAATTAGAGTCCATATTGATTGTGTTCCATCTAATTGTAAAAGTCAATTTAGTTTCTGTGAAAGAATGTATTATGATAAGATTGCGTAAATATCTGAATAGTGAATAAATATTTACCCAAGTAGGGGAGGAGTGGGATCATGTCAGATTGGAAATCAAAGCAGCAGCTTGTCGATCTACTCTGTCAATTAGTTGAGTATCCAAGTATTACTGGAAGTGAAGCAGAAATAGCCCTCGCTGAGCATATCCACCAGCGTTTTATGGAAAAACCTTATTTCAAAGAACACCCAAGTCATGTAAAGCTCCATCCTTTACCAGACGGTCGGGAATTAGTGACGGCACTTGTGAAACAAGACAACACACAAGATACAGTCATTTTACTAAGCCATTTTGATGTTGTTGGTGTAGATGATTTCGGATCTAAAAAACCTTTAGCTTTCTATCCACGCGGTTTAACGGAAGAATATGAGCGAATGCAGGATGAGCTCCCAGAAGCTATTCAACAAGATATAAAGAATGGTGAATGGCTTTTTGGTCGGGGGATCATGGATATGAAAGCCGGGCTTACTCTGCATATGTCAATGCTTGAACGTGCAATGGAGGGAGAGTTTAAAGGGAACGTACTCCTTTTAACCGTTCCGGATGAGGAGGTTAACTCATTAGGAATGCTTCAGGCGTTACCAGCACTTCAAGAAATTCAGAAACAAGAGAATTTGAATTATAAAGCATGTTTGAATGGAGAGCCAATGTTTAGTCAGTATCCTGGTGACCCACGTCAATATGTGTATTCAGGGTCTATTGGAAAGCTCCTTCCTGGCTTCTTGTGTTATGGAAAGGAGACACATGTTGGAGAGCCCTTCGCAGGATTAAACGCAAACTTAATGGTGAGTTACCTCGCTCAAGAATTGGAATTAAATGAAGCTTTTATTGAAACAGT
Organism: Pontibacillus salipaludis; assembly: GCF_014642405.1. GTDB lineage: Bacteria > Bacillota > Bacilli > Bacillales > BH030062 > Pontibacillus > Pontibacillus salipaludis. The sequence goes on along the minus strand of NZ_BMIN01000001.1, from coordinate 418,426 downwards.
AGGTGAGGAAACAACTCCCCCTCCTATATCTTTAATGCAACGGGATTTAAAAGATGAATATTCTGTTCAGACTCCTCAAGCAGCCGTGGCCATGTACAATGTTCTTTACTTAAAGCAGTCGACCAAAGACATCCATAATAAGTTACTAGAAGCCGCCCATCGGGCAAGTAGTCAAACAAGTGAGCATTTTAACTCTAAAGCACGAGCCTTCTTAAAAGAGAAACCAGGGATTCATATACCAGAAAGACCTGTTCGAGTTTTTACGTATGAAGAATTATATGATGAGGCGGTGCAGCGTTTTGGGGAAGAAGAAGTAGAGAGAAGAAGGAACCTCCTTATTAGTCAAAGAGATAAAGGGGATCGGGAGTTTTCAACTTTATTAGTTCAAGAACTAGCTTCATTATGTAAGGATCTAGCACCCATGATTGTCTTGTTTTATAGCCCTCCGTTTTACCCATCTGTGTCTTCAAAAGAAGATAAGTATATCAAAGATACTCTTCAGCATGTTAAGGATTACACAGAAGCCAAATTTAAAATAAAGTTAGAAGAAGTAGAGTTCTTTCCTGGATTATCGGACCTTAGCTTTATAGGGCCTCCAACTTCTGAGACTAAATTAAATACACTTCTCGAAAATATGCCTTTACATGGTAATGGGTTCGAATTATCAAATGAACGGCTATCGATGTTAAGGATGCCCATTTTAAATGTAGGTCCAAGAGGGAAGGATCCTCATCAGTGGTCTGAGCGATTGGAGCTATCCTACAGCTTTGAACAATTACCAGAGATTATATCTGAAACTATTCATACTTTATTGAAATCATAATTTAGTTAGTTTAAAGGATCGATAATGAATCTACTCTTTCTATTGCATTTTCCATATAAAAAAGTCCAGCTCAATTTATTGAGCTGAACTTTTGTGTTTTATTTCCACATTTCTCCGTCAAAGTAAATGCCTGTGTCTGGTCCGATTGGAATACCAACAACAACCCAAATAATAAGCATGATTAGCCAAGCAATAAAGAATGCGATGGAGTATGGGAGCATTGTAGAAATTAGTGTTCCAATACCTACGCGTTTGTCATACTTTTGAGCAAAGGCAATTACAATTGCAAAATATGTCATAAGTGGTGAAATAACGTTTGTTGTTGAATCCGCAATACGGTAAATCAGGGTCGTGAATTCTGGGCTATATCCGATACGCATCATAATAGGTACGAATACAGGTGCCATAATGGCCCATTTTGCTGATGCACTTCCCATAACAAGGTTAATGAGAGAAGCAACAATAATAAATAGGATTACAACGCGGAAATCATTAATGCCTGTGCTGTCTAAAAATTCGGCACCTTTAATGGCTAAGATGCGTCCAAGGTTTGTTTTTGCAAAGAATCCAACAAACTGAGCAGCGAAGAAGGATAGAACTATGAATGATCCCATCGTTTCCATTGTTTCGTTTAACTGATTTGCTACATCTTTGTCGTTTTTAATATTCTTCGTAACAATTCCGTATACAAGGCCAGGGATAAAGAAAGCCAAGAAGATGCTTGGAACAAGGTTGAAGAAGAATGGTGACATCAGAACATCTTCGTTATTTCGAAGCGGGGACCACTCAAATGCAATCAGTAAAGATAACAAGCCTAACGTAACAAGAAGAGATAGGAATGAAAGAATAAGACCTTTTTTCTCTGCTTTTGTTAAGTAATTGATTTCTTCTTCGACTTCCCCTTGGTAATTGCCAAGGCGAGGTTCAACAAATCGGTTTGTTACCCATGTGCCGACTATTGTTAACAGAACTACAGAAGCTAACATGAAGAAGTAGTTCATTGTGTATTGAATTTGACCAGCGTACTCAGGGAAAGCAGAGTTTTTAACAGCTTCAATTGTTAAGTCAGCAAGTAAAGGATCTAGAGCTGTTAACGATAAGTTCGCACTGAAACCTGCTGAAACACCGGCGAATGCTGCTGCTAGTCCTGCTAATGGGTGGCGTCCTAGACCTGCATATAAGACAGCCCCTAAAGGAACAAGAACAACGTAACCAGCATCAGCTGCCATACTAGACATAATACCAGCAAATACTAGTGCAGCTGTAATCATGGAGCTTGGTACAGATGTAACAAGGCCGCGAAGCATAGCGCTAATCAAGCCGGAACGTTCTGCAACGCCAATACCAAGCATCGTTACAAGAACTGTTCCCAGTGGTGCGAAGCCTGTGAAGTTCGTTACAAAGTTCTCAAATATATACTTAATTCCCTCTGAAGACATTAAGTTGAAGACAGTAACGGTTTCACCTTTAATAGGGTCTTCTACCGTCACGCCAATGGCTGCCATAATTCCTGAGACTACAATAATTAGTCCTGCTAATATAGCAAAAAGTGTTGCTGGGTGGGGAAGTTTATTCCCGACGCGCTCGATGACATCGAGGGCCTTAGTTACCCAACCGCGTTTTTGAGTATCCTCCATAGTTGGATCTCCCTTTCTTTTTCTTGTGATTTTTCAAACAATTTATTTTATCGTTTTGAGTACTAAAGAAGTATAGAAAAACTTATGCCTGATTTAAAGGGATATTGTAAAATGCGCAATTTGTCGAATATTGATAAAAATCAAAAAACAACCGATCCCATTTTTATGTAAGACACACTTTCCGCTCCATATGTACACAAGGAGGTAAACCCGCTTATTCTTTATCGCATCAACGCATTGGTGTGGTAGCGAAAAGTCGTGAGTAGTGAGACATGATTTTTCTTTTCCTTATCGCACTGGTGTGGACAGGGGGACGTGGAGAATCAGGTAGTTAAAAGGAAAATATTTTTTTCATTTTTTTCTGTTGGCTGTTTTATTGTTTCAAAAAGAAGAGGTGTTCATTCCCTTTTTCCTCCAAGTTCATGACAAATTTGGGTGAAAAGGGTACAATAGAAGAAAAACTGAATGAACATTCAGTGTGTGGGGGTTCTTTATGGTTCAAACAACAGATAAGATTTATCAGCTCTCAATTCCAACGCCTTTCGCAGTAGGTGATGTTCATACGTATTTATTAAAAGGAGAAATGCTAACTTTAATTGATGCGGGGGTCAAAACAGAAGAAGCCTGGAACGCGTTAGAGTCACAATTGGGTTCTCTTGGCTACAGTCCAAAAGATATCAAGCAAATTGTTCTGACGCATCATCACCCTGATCATATCGGGTTAGTTGATCGTTTTGACCATTTGGAAGGGGTTTACGGGCATGAAGATAACAGGAATTGGCTTGAAAGAGATGAAGCATTTCTTTCTCGTTTTCAAACCTTTTTCCATACGCTATATAAACAGTTTGGTGTAGATCAATCTTATGAAGCGTTCTTTAAGCATTTGCAAGATCCACTTAAGTATGTAGCGAAGGGGACCTTAACTCAGTCTCTTCAAGAAGGTGATCATATACCAGGACATTCAGATTGGGTTTGTCTTGAAACACCAGGTCATGCAGAGAGTCACTTGTCGTTTTACCGGTCTGCTGACCAATCTATGATGTCCGGAGATCACTTGCTATATCACATCTCCTCTAACCCTTTGTTAGAGCCACCTCGAGAGCCAAGGGAAGAAAGACCTCGACCGCTTGTCACGTATCAAAAGACACTTGAAAGGTGTCTACATATGGATATTGGAGAAGTGTATCCTGGTCATGGTCCAATTTTTGCTCATCCGAAGGAGCTTATTAAAGAACGTTTAAATAAGCAACAGTACCGTTCCAATAAGGTCTATCACATGCTAGAAGGAGGGCCTCTTACTCCATTTCAAGTGTGTAAACAGTTATTTCCAAAGCATATTAAGAAACAGTTTGGTTTAACCATGTCTGAAACAGTAGGGCAACTTGATATCCTGGAAGAAGAAGGTCGTGTTCGTGTACACTTAGAAGATGGAATCTATTATTATGAAGCAAAATAGGTGATACATGTGACAAACACGCTAAACAGCAAGACAGTTATTATTACTGGCGCCTCAAGTGGAATAGGTGAACGTATAGCTTGGCATGTGGCTAAGCAGGGAGGAGTTCCTATATTACTAGCGCGCCGGGGAGAACGATTGAAGCAAATTGTCGAACAAATAGAAAAGGATACAGGTGTTATAGGGTATGCGTATCCATGTGATTTATCTGACCGGGCAGACATTAATAGAGCATTTCATGCGATTAAAGAAGCGGTAGGAGATGTAGATGCTTTAATTAACAATGCTGGCTTTGGTATTTTTGAATCTGTAGAGGCGACAGAACTTGATCAGTACGAATCAATGTTTCAAGTCAATGTACTTGGTCTGATTCAATGCGTAAAAGCAATCCTTCCTTCTTTCATTGCTCGGGGAGGTCACATTATAAATATCGCTTCCCAAGCCGGAAAGATGTCTACTCCTAAAGCATCAGGCTATGCAGCCTCAAAGCATGCGGTATTAGGATTTACGAACGCTTTACGGTTGGAAGTGAAGTCTAAAGGGGTTTATGTAACAGGAGTAAACCTCGGCCCTGTGCGAACAAACTTCTTCGACCAAGCAGACCCTGAAGGAAACTATCAGAAATCTGTAGAACGATTTATGTTAGACCCTGACACCGTAGCGCACAAAGTAGTTAAGCACTTATTTACCTCTAAACGAGAGATCAACCTTCCCTCTTGGATGGAAGCTGGATCTAAGCTATACCAACTCATGCCCGGCCTTACAGAGAAACTCATGCGTAAACAATTTGAGAAGAAATAAAATCCTCACATATGTGAGGGTTTTTTTTATTGAGTGAACTTGTTTCTATGGGTTAATCAAGAAAACGGCGGGATTGTTGAAGAGGAGAATGGTTCCGTTCGCTTTAATTGAGTCTAAGGTGGTTCGGGAAATTACTCGCTTTCCGCGGCGAGCTGGGGAGCCTCCTGCGGGAGAAAGAGGTCGACGAGACCCCGGACTGAACGCAGTGAAGGAGGAGGCTCGGCAGCTCGCCCGCGGAAAGCGAGTCGTTCCCCAGACACCCGAACTCTCAACGTGGTTAACGGCCCTATCCATATTAAAATACCTCAGCTTCAAGTTTTCCATATAAGGTGACTTATAGGGAAAAAGAGGGAATGTCGAAAAAAGGAAAACATCACCACTTGAAAAAGAGAACAAACATTCGCATAATAAGAGTAACAGATAACGCGAACAAACATTCAATTTCATGGTAGGAGGACCTCGTATGAATGCGATGATTGATTATCAATCGTTTCCAAATCGTAGTATTTTGTGTGTGGATATGAAGAGTTTCTATGCCAGTTGTGCGGCTATAATGAAAGGCTTAGATCCAATGAAGGTACATCTGGCGGTGGTGGCAGATTTGAAACGGCCGGGAAGTGTAGTGCTTGCGGCTTCTCCAGCTCTAAAAAAAGACTTTGGTATTAAAACAGGAAGTCGGTTATTTGAAATTCCAGATGATCCAAGAATCCACTTAGTCTCTGCTCAGATGAGGCTTTATTTGCATATCTCTACAGAAATCACACGACTTTTTAATCGATATGTGCCAAAGGAAGCTATTCATACGTACAGTGTGGACGAAAGTTTTCTCGACGTAACGGGAACGGAGCGGTTATGGGGGGATGCAAAAGCAGTAGCTCAAATGATTCGAAAAGAGTTGTTCGAAACCTTCCACCTTCAGTGTGCGATCGGTATTGGCCCAAACATGCTTCTTTCAAAGCTATGTCTGGATTTGGAAGCGAAGAAAACGGGAGTAGCTCACTGGGGGTATGAAGATGTAAAGAAAAAGTTGTGGCCTGTCTCCCCTTTAAGTGAAATGTGGGGAATTGGATCTCGGATGGAGAAGCGACTCAATCGATTAGGGATTACAACTGTCGGGCAGCTTGCTACCTTTCCTCTAGAGCAACTTGAGAAGCGATTTGGTGTAATGGGAAACCAACTTTATTATCACGCCAATGGGGTAGATCTCTCTGAGCTTGGTGCACCGATTATGCAAGGGCAGATCAGCTTCGGGAAAAGTCAAATTCTCATGAGAGATTACCCGGATCCGAAAGAAGTGCGTTACGTAATCCTAGAAATGTGTGAAGAAGTAGCAAAGCGGGCGCGTGCTTACCGTAAAGCTGGTCGAACAATTAGTCTTGGACTTGGATATAGTAAAGATGAAGGGGGTGGGGGATTTCATCGTTCTAAATCCATTGCCTCTCCCACCAATATTACGACAGAGATGTATGATGTGTGTATGCAGTTGTTTGACGAGTTTTACTCACACCAGACAGTTCGTAAAATTTCCATAAGTCTTTCGAACATTACAGAAGATGAAGCCATGCAGCTTAGTTTATTTGAGCAAGATCGTGATAAAAAGAGGGACCTTGGTTACGTTATGGATGAGATTCGGAACAAATATGGAAACGACGCTCTTTTACGAGCAGTTTCTTACACTAAAGCTGGCACAGCTAAGCATCGCAGTAAGCTTGTAGGAGGCCATTTTGCAGAGTAGGCAAGAGGCTGATGGGGAGTGTTCACTGAAACGTGTAGCCCATTCAATTTATTAAAAGACTCTGTCAAACAAAATGCCCCATTAAAAAAGAAGTGGCCCTATATGGGAGTGCTGATGAATGGCACACCAATAAGGGTCACTTTCGTTTAATCAATTATTTACTTATGCTTCCTTAAACAATTCTTTTTCAATAAGAGATTGTTTAATTGCTTCTTCGTTAGTTCCTTGAACATCGAGTTCAACTGTTTGACCTGGTTGTAAGGATACGGCTAATACCCCAAGAAGACTTTTAGCATCCACTACCCAATGATCTTTTTTTAGTAGCACTGTATCTTCGTACTCACTCATGGTATTCACAAAAAGACTTGCAGACTCTGCAAAGATTGGTTTTTGCACTTGCAATTTCATCTTTATCTCCTCCTGAAATTTTTTCTGTTTTCCTTTATCATAATTATGCGTTTACTATGCTATACCCTTCTTTCGGGAGGAAATATTCGTATTTTGTACAGTACGCACAAAACTTAAATCGAGAATGTAGGCGATTTATACAGAACAATCGAAACTCTTGCTCAACATGTTATGATTTTATAAGATAAAAAAGAGACAAGAGGTGGTATTAAAAATGAAATTAACAATAATGGACGAAGCATTAGAACAATTACGATTATTACAAATAGAAGATCATCCTATCTTACGTCTTTATTATGATATAGAAGGTTGTGGATGCGGAGTAAATGGCGTGCGCATTATGTATTTCACAAATGAAACAACACAACATGATGAAGTGGTAGAGAATGACCAGTACAAAATCGTTATAGACGAACAGCAAAAAACCTTTTTCGAACCAGAGATGAAGCTAGAATGGACAGGGCGTTTGTTCCGCTTAAAGAGTCCAAACCAAATGCTAAATGCCTCGTTATCTTCTAGAGTTATTCAAAAAGGAGTGGAGTTTGTTGAGTAAGAAAAGGCAGAGACAAGAGGAAGAAGGTACATTGAAAGATCTGCTTCAAGATGATCTTGTTAAGCAGCTTCAATCTAAAAAAGCTGATTTGAAGAAACAAGAAGAAGAGCGGAAAGAAGAAGAAAAACAAAAGAGAATTGAGGAACGGAAACAACGTGAAGCAAACAAAAGCTTTGAAGAGTTACTGAACGATAGCAATCTTGATTGGAAAAGTTTTAAAAAGTAACCGGTAAATACGTGTTTTCATTCTGTAAAGATGTGGTATTATAAGAGTAGAAAGCATATAATAAAAACGACCACAGCTGCAACTGTGGTCGTATGATCTACGTTCTCTCTACTTAAGAGGATCGGCCCATATGAATAGACCTCTCCTGCATAAACGTGTGAAGGGAGGTCTATTTTTTATGCTTTAATAACTCTGTCACGATTTTCACAACAAAGCTAAGAAGCGAAAGGACGAACATACCAAACGAAAACATCACCATGATTACTTGATATGCGTCGATAGGCATCACCCCCTTTCGGATAGGGGTTAGCCGACCACCCTTTTCATATAGAGAGACGAGATCTTTCCTAATTATACCATACTTAAGGTGTTTGTCGTTAGTACATAAGAACGCTAGTGGTTTCCTTTGAAGTGGGTCAAAGGAACGAACCCTATCTTTCCAATTGCTGAGGTGACTCTTCTGCATAAGACCTCAGCTGAAAGGGGGGCCGTTACATTTGATGAGTGCTTGGGCTGGCTCGGGGACAACTCGCTTTCCTGCGGGGAGCTGGGAAGCCTCCTCAAACGCTTCGCTCTCTGCGGGGTCTTCCCTAGGCTCCTTGTCCCGCGGGAGTCTCGCAGTCCCCGAGCCAGCCCTGGCTTTAAAGAGGTGAACGGCCCTGCTGTTTGCATTAGGAGGTCTGGTGTCACCTTTTATAGCATGTTTTCGTTCATTCCGATATGGCAAAGGTGGGCCTGGAAACTGCGAGACTCCCGTGGGCAGAAGAGCCTAGGTGAGACCCCGGATCCCGGCTTTGCCGGGAGAGGAGGCTCACCAGCTCCCCACAGGAAAGCGAGTGGTTTCCAGGCCCGCCTTACGCTCAATTAAAGTTAACGAAAACATTCTCTCAAAAGGATGAATAGGCTCAAAATGGTTTTAATTCGAGGGAAAATGGATAAACCAAGAGAGCAGTCTATTTTGAGGAGGCAATACAATGACAGCAACATTTACTCAACAATATATAAATGGAAGATGGAAACAGGGTTCTAGTGAAAAAACCGTACAAAATTATAATCCATATTCAAACGAGTTAATTCAAACGATTCAATCGGCAAATGAAGACGATTTAAATGAGGCATACGACTATGCAGAGAAGGCGCAATCGGGTTGGGCAGCATTAAAGCCTGCGGAGAAGCAAGCTTATTTTGATCGTTTGCTTAAGATTATGAATGATCGAAAAGAAGAAATCGTCGAATGGCTTGTTAAAGAATCTGGGAGTACAAAAATTAAATCACAGGTGGAATTTCAAGCGGCTCTTGCGATTGTGAAGGAAGCCAGCTCTTTTCCAACTCGTATGGAAGGGACAATCCTTCCGTCTAATGTCCCTGGTAAAGACAACTATGTTCACCGTTCTGCAAAAGGAGTAATCGGTGTAATTGGACCATGGAACTTCCCGTTCCACTTAGCGCTTCGCTCTATAGCTCCTGCGATTGCAACGGGGAATACGGTTGTGGTAAAACCAGCTTCTGATACACCCGTTACATCTGGATTATTAATCGCAGATTTGTTCCACGAAGCAGGGTTCCCAGAAGGGGTTATTAATGTATTAGTGGGACGAGGCTCTGAAATTGGCGATGCATTCGTTGAACATTCAACTCCAAAATTAATTTCCTTTACAGGGTCCACTGAAGTAGGTAGTCATATTGGGGAATTAGCAGGTAAACATTTGAAAGACACTGCTTTAGAATTAGGCGGAAATAATGCAATGCTCGTGTTAAAGGATGCTGATATTGACCGGGCTGTTCAAGCGGCTGCATTCGGTAAATTCTTGCATCAAGGGCAAATATGTATGTCACTAAATCGTATCCTTATTCATGAGAGCATATATGATAAGTTTACAGAAGCCTTTAAGAATAAGGTAGAGAGCCTAAAAGCAGGAGACCCTGCTGATGATGATACAGTAGTTGGTCCTGTGATTAACCAGGAAGCTGTGGAGCGCATTCAACAAGATGTCGATGAAAGCGTGAATCAGGGAGCAAGAAAGTTACTAGGAGGTAAGGTAGAAGGTAACCTTATGCATCCAGTGGTGTTGTCTAACGTGACGAACGATATGCCAATTGCTAAGAATGAGATTTTCGGTCCGGTGGCTGCACTGATTAAGGTGAAAGACGAAGAAGAAGCTATCCAAATTGCGAACGATTCACCTTATGGCTTAAGCGGATCAATCTTTACAACTGATCGATATCGAGGGATTGAAGTTGCCAAGCGTATTGAGACGGGGATGATTCATATTAATGATCAATCCGTTAATGATGAAGGTCATGTGGCTTTCGGTGGGGAGAAACAATCTGGAATTGGCCGATTCGGTGGTGAATGGGCTATAGATAAATTTACAACCGTTAAATGGATTAGTGTTCAATCTGAGTACAGGGAATATCCTTTTTAATAAACCAGAATATAAAAAGATAAAGGATTAAGGTACACGCTTACTAACAAAGAAGCTCCTCACAAAATGTGAGGAGCTTCTTGAAATAGAATTGTTTTTTAGTTAGCGGTGTTTCTGGTAAACAATTGGTCGTGTAATCTGTTGAAGTTGCGCATATACATCTTCTGTTAAAGGAGGAGCTTCTAACATAGAAAGGTTTCGCTCTAATTGTTCAGCAGAACTTGCTCCAAACACAGCAGTTGAAACAGTAGGATCTTGTAAGACGTATTGTAAAGCTAAAGCTTGTAATGAGCGTTCTTCAGAAGAATGTCCTAATAAATGCTCGACCATATGTTTCACTTCTTCTTGAGAGTAGGATAAGTAGCCTTCTTGAGCTTTTTCATGAACTTTGTCGAGGCCATTATTACTTAGCATTCCTTTAGCCAAAGGACCTCTAGCCAGTACGCTAATCTGATTTTCGTTTAGTAAATCCAAAATTTCTTCTTCTGGGCGCCGGTCCAATAGGCTGTATTGCATCATAACACTCACAATATTTGAACGCTTAACATATTCACGAATTACGTTCGGTCGGATAGAAGAGATTCCATAATAACGGACGAGCCCTTCTTGGACCAATTCGTCAAATGCGGCTATAGTTTCGTCAATTGGGTCATCAATCGTTCCACCGTGCAACTGGTAAAGGTCAATATAATCTGTACCTAAACGATGTAAGCTATTTTTTATCGCCTCTTTAATGTAGGACTTTGAAGGGTCCCAATACCAATCTTCTTTGTCTCGGTCAAAGTGGTTGCCTCCCTTTGTTCCTAAAATAATTTCATCTCTTCTTCCTTTTAAAGCTTTACCGACGATCTCTTCATTACGACCGAAGTTATATAAGTCTGCCGTATCTAAATAATTAATCCCTGCATCTAGGGCGCGATTGACGATGTCTGTTGCTTTCTTTTCATCTGTTCCTAAAGTCATGCAACCTAATCCGATTTCTGATACCATCAAATTAGAAGAACCTAGTTGTCGTTTATTCAAAATCTATCATCCTTTCTGGCTAAGGTAGTTTCATTTTAAAATGGTTCTTTGGAAGACTCAACTGTTACACCTTTTCCCTAAAATAGGGAAAGTTAAAATAAGCAATACGCTTACAACTCTTGAGAGGAGCTACATTGATGAAAAAATTCGAAGAAAAAACCGTACATACTGAATCAATCTATAAAGGGAAGGTGATTTCTCTTCAAGTAGACGATGTTTCATTGCCCGATGGGAATACATCGAAAAGAGAACTCATTAAACACCCTGGTGCTGTAGCGATTATTCCTATTACCCCAGAGGGGAAAATGGTCCTTGTTGAGCAATATCGGAAAGCGTTGGAGCGGTCAGTGGTAGAGATCCCGGCTGGCAAACTAGAGCCAGGGGAAGATCCTGATGAGACAGCAAAAAGGGAGTTAGAAGAAGAGACGGGATATACTACAGAATCCCTTGAATTTGTTACCTCATTCTCTACATCACCTGGATTTGCAGATGAAATCGTTCATTTATATCTAGCAAAAGATTTGAAGAAAGCAGAGAACAAACTGGATGGAGATGACGATGAATTCGTAGAGTTGATTGAAGCATCATTGCAAGAAGCTGAAGAAATGGAAAGAGAACAGAGAATCTGGGATGCGAAAACAGCTTATGCGCTTCTCTATGTGAAGTTAGAAGGTTTAATGTCGTAATGGGGACGTATTTTGCAGATCTTCATGTTCATATTGGGAGAACGATATACGGAGATCCGGTTAAAATTACTGCATCTGACAAATTAACTCTTACAAATATTGTGGATCATGCTGCTTATCAAAAAGGATTAGACATGGTAGGGGTAATAGACAGTCATGTACCTGATGTACAATCAGAAATCCTTCGTCTTATTAAGGAAGGGAAGGCGGTGGAGCTCTCAGAAGGTGGTATTCGTTATGGTCCTTTAACCCTTCTTTTAGGTTGTGAGGTGGAGGTGTACGATGAGCACTGTCAGGGGCCAATCCATGTTTTATGTTATTTTCCCACCATGGTAGCTATGCAACGCTTCACGGTCTGGCTTAGTGAGCGTGTGACGAACATAACGTTAAGTTCTCAACGAATGTATGGAACTGCAAGAGACCTTCAGAATTATGTAAAAGCAGAAGGGGGGATATTTATTCCGGCACACATTTTTACCCCTTTTAAAAGTTTGTATGGGAAAGGGGTTGTAGAGTCTCTTGAGGAAGTATTTGATCCCCGACTGATTGATGGCGTTGAACTTGGTCTAAGTGCGGATAGCTCGATGGCTGGAGGAATTGAAGAACTTTCTCCGTATTCCTTTTTAACAAATTCAGACGCCCATTCGCTTCCTAAAATCGCTCGAGAGTACCAGAGCATTAAAATGGAAAGATGTACGTTTAATGAGTTGTTGCTCTCCCTTCACGAAAAACACGGGAGAAGAATAGTTGCAAATTATGGGATGAATCCTCTACTTGGCAAATACTACACCACCGTTTGCATTACGTGCTCAGAAGCCCTTGAGAATTGTCACTGTGAGGAAGCGTCTGTAGTAAAAGGTGTGGCGGACCGGATTGATGAGTTGAAGAAGGAGGGGGATCACCCAAGGAAGAGGCCTCCCTATATTCATCAAATTCCACTAGAGTATTTGCCGAAACTCGGGCCAAAAACGTTGGAGAAGTTATTAAAAGCCTTTGGTACAGAAATGAATATTCTCCATCATTGTTCTAAAGATGAGTTAGAAACGATCGTGCCATCCTCACTAGCGTATACAATTGTACAAAACCGTTCAGGGCATGTAGCAGTTGAAGCAGGTGGTGGAGGTACATACGGAAGAATAAAAAAAGAGAGATAGAAAAGTATCTCTCTTACTTGGTCTATATTAAGAGAATCCTTCATAGAATACCTAATAACTAGAACAGATCGCTAGAAATGGGGGATTCTCATGTACGCCAAAGGACACGCTGCCTCTCAACACATTCGTGAAAATGCTAGTATATACGTATTTACTAGCTTGTTATTTTTAATAGGAATCGTTTTTGGAGCTGTCATTGTAAATAGTATGAACGTTATTCAAAAGCAGGATTTGTTTTTTTATCTTGATCAATTCTTTGAACAAATGATGGGCGGGACGGTAAGTGATGCCCAAAGTCTTTTGAAGAGTAGTTTCTTTTACCATCTGAAATACTTGCTACTCATTTTCATTCTTGGTATGTCAGTGATCGGTATGCCGATTATTTGGATCTTGTTATTCATGAAAGGGATTGTGGTAGGGTTTTCGGTGGGTTTTCTTGTTAATCAAATGGGGTGGAAAGGATTGTTCATGGCGGCGGCTTCGATTGCCCCTCAAAACTTGATTATCATTCCTGTTTATATTATGGCAGGTAGCATTGCGATGATTTTTTCTTTTACATTACTTCAAAAACTCATGGCAAAGAAAGGGCATCAGCCGTTATTGCCTCCGTTGATGAGGTACGGTGCAATATTTGTTATTCTGTTTGGGGTGTTAAGTATTGCATCGATTATAGAGTCCTATGTATCGCCTGGTGCGTTGAAAGCTGTAGTAGAATTTATCTATGGATCTTAAGATTTTTAGGTGATAATCATTCTAATTAATAGATTGTAATGAATATAATTTGACACTTTCTCTATATCTGCTTATAATGAAAGATGGATATACGAGGGAGGGACCAGTCATGGAACAACGCATAGAGAAAATTAAAAAACAGCTCCATTCCCAGAGCTATAAGCTAACGCCGCAGCGTGAAGCAACCGTTCGTGTTTTGCTCGAACATGAAGAGGATCATTTAAGTGCAGAAGACGTTTACCTCCTCGTAAAAGAAAAAGCACCTGAAATAGGGCTTGCTACGGTTTATCGTACATTAGAATTATTATCTGAATTAAAGATCGTCGATAAAATCAACTTTGGAGATGGAGTCTCTCGCTACGACTTGCGTAAAGAAGGGGCGGAACATTTTCACCACCATCTTGTTTGTGTGGAATGCGGTGCTGTTGAAGAAATTGAAGAAGACCTGCTTATCGATGTAGAGAAACAGGTTGAAAGTGATTGGGGTTTCCAAGTTAAGGACCACAGACTTACGTTTCACGGTATCTGTAAGAAATGCCAGGTTGTAACAGTAAAATCATAATGTGTGAATGCCTTTTTTCCAATTGGAAGAAAGGTTTTTTATTTGCAATCTCTAAAAGATGATCGTTAACTTTTGGGTCCATCGTCGATTCACCTATTATCGCATATAAAAAACGCCAATCCGTTTATTTCTATTTACAAATGAAAAGAAATCGGTTACTTTTATCTTGTGTTTCTCTTTTTTTTACTAGATTTCTCGTATATTTTACCGAATTTCTGGCATATCTTGTACTAAAGGACATAAGCACTAAAGGAGATGTGCGGATGCGTTTAGTACAACTAATAAAAGATACAATAAAAATCTTTGTGATTTTTACAGCGTGTACTTTATTATTTTATTTTGGTTTACGTATGATGAATGATGAGTACGAACAGATTCATCGTTATGATGAGCCTGAAGGTAAAGCTGTTAAAGTATTTCAATGGGAAGAAGAACAAATTGTAGATCGTTTATCGATCTTTTTCCGGTTAGGGGAGTAATGGTTTATGGAAGATGAGCGTAAAGATTTCCTTCATTATCTAAAGATTGAACGAGGGTTGTCTCAGAATACCCTTATGTCTTACGAAAGAGACCTTACTCAGTATGTCACCTTTTTACAAAAAAATACTGAGATTTCGGACGTTCGTGTGATTACCCGCACGCATATTATGCAGTACCTGCACCATTTAAATGATCTTAACCGTTCACAGTCTACTATCGCTCGAACGCTTTCTTCTGTTAGGGCTTTCCATCAATTTCTTGTACGTGAACAGCTAGCTCAGTCAGATCCTAGCTTACATATTGAAACACCGAAGAAAGAGAGGAAACTTCCGAAGATTTTATCTATGAAGGAAGTAGATGCTTTGCTGGCTATGAACGCGCAGGACGCTTTATCGATTCGAAATAAAGCTATGTTAGAAATGCTTTACGCTACAGGTCTACGAGTTACAGAACTAGTATCTCTAAAAGTAAGTGACCTTCATTTAACAATGGGGTTTGTTCGATGCTTAGGGAAAGGTTCAAAAGAGAGAATTATTCCACTTGGTAACATGGCTAAAAATTCGGTGGAAATCTATTTATCTAGTTCGAGATCTGAACTCGTAAAGCAAAACCAAACAGATGAGTTGTTTGTTAATCATCATGGTCGCCCATTGTCTAGACAGGGGTTTTGGAAGATATTGAAAGCGGTTGCGAAAGAAGTGGGAGTCGAAAAAGAAATTACACCTCACACATTGCGTCATTCTTTCGCTACGCACTTATTAGAGAATGGAGCAGATCTTCGAGCTGTACAGGAGATGCTTGGACATGCTGATATTTCTACGACACAGATTTATACGCACGTGTCAAAAGCAAGACTAACAGACATTTACCGCTCTTATCATCCAAGAGCGTAATTTTTTCCAAAAAATTGATGTCTGACATCATACCACTCTTCCTGAACTGCATAGATTTGTTCATTAAGGGAATGTAAACTTTATAGGAGGGATCGAATTAATGGAACAATATAAACGTGTATTTTTAATCGTATTAGACTCAGTAGGGATTGGTGAAGCACCAGATGCAGAGCAATTTAATGATAAGGGCGCTGATACGTTAGGACATATTGCTGAACATATGAAGGGACTCAACATGCCGAATATGGCCAAACTTGGTCTTAGCAATATCCGTCCTCTTCAAGGGATCGACCCGGCAGAAAAACCGCTAGCTCATTACACGAAGATGCAGGAAGCTTCTAATGGGAAAGATACAATGACAGGGCATTGGGAGATTATGGGCCTTTATATTGATACCCCGTTCCGAACATTTGAGGAATTTCCAAAAGAGTTGATCGATGAGATTGAAGAGCGAAGCGGACGTAAAGTAATTGGAAACAAACCTGCTTCAGGAACAGCTATACTAGACGAATTGGGTCCTGAGCATGTGGAAACAGGAGCTCTTATTGTCTATACATCTGCAGATTCTGTTATTCAGATTGCTGCTCACGAGGAAGTAGTACCTGTTAAAGAACTTTATGAAATCTGTGAAATGGTACGTGAGTTAACGAAAGATGAGAAATATATGATTGGTCGGGTTATTGCTCGTCCTTTCGTAGGAAAAGAAGGCAAATTTGAACGTACTTCTAATCGTCATGATTACGCACTGAAACCATTCGGTCGTACTGTGATGAATGAGATGAAAGATGAGAATTATGACGTAATTGCTCTGGGTAAAATCTCTGATATCTACGATGGAGAAGGTGTTACAGAAGAGATTCGTACGAAAGATAACATGGATGGTATGGATAAACTTGTACAGTCCATGGATAAAGACTTTACTGGTTTAAACTTCTTAAACCTTGTTGACTTTGATGCGAAATATGGTCACCGTCGTGATCCTCAGGGGTACGGTGAAGCTCTAGAAGCATTTGACAAACGTCTACCAGAAGTTCTAGACAAACTAAATGAAGATGATTTATTACTTATCACAGCGGATCATGGTAATGACCCAATACACCATGGCACAGATCATACGCGAGAGTTAGTACCACTACTTGTTTATAACAAGCAGTTTGGAAAGGGGAAAGAGTTACCCCTACGTGAAACATTCTCTGATATTGGTGCTACAGTTGCAGAGAACTTTAACATTAAAATGCCTGAACACGGCAAGAGTTTCTTAAAAGATCTAAAGTAAGGGGAGGACGTACACATGAACGCAGTACAAACTAAAGAAGCAGCACAATTTATTGAACAAAAGTTATCCGAACAGCCGATTGTTGGGATGATCCTTGGATCTGGGCTTGGCGTATTAGCAGACGAGATTGAGAGTGCTGTAACCATACCTTATGGTGACATTCCTCATTTTCCTCAATCGACAGTAGCTGGACATAAAGGGCAATTAGTAATTGGCCAGCTTGAAGGGAAGCAAGTTATTGCGATGCAAGGACGTTTCCACTACTACGAAGGTTATAATATGAAGCAAGTGACATTCCCGGTTCGCGTCATGAAACAACTTGGCGTTGAATCGCTATTTGTTACAAACGCCGCAGGTGGAATTAATGAAAGCTTTAAACCAGGAGATCTTATGATTATTACGGATCATATTAATAATATGGGGGACAACCCACTTATCGGTAAGAACGATGATGAACTTGGTGCACGTTTTCCAGATATGTCAAAAGCTTATGATGTAGAGCTTACAAATCATGCGAAAGCTTGTGCAGATCGCCTTGGTCTTAAGGTGCAAGAAGGTGTATATGTAGGAAACACAGGACCTTCTTACGAAACAGGCGCAGAAGTGCGCATGCTACGTACGATGGGGGGAGATGCTGTTGGTATGTCAACTGTGCCAGAAGTAATTGTAGCGAATCATGCTGGAATGAATGTACTTGGCATTTCTTGTATTTCTAACATGGCAGCTGGTATATTGGATCAGCCTTTAACGCACGATGAGGTAATTGAAACAACACAACAAGTGCGTCAGGACTTTTTAAACTTTGTTAAAGAACTTACAAAATCACTGTAAAAAGTGAAGACGATACTGGGGGAATATAAACATGAGAATGTATGATATTATTGCTAAAAAACGCGATGGACAAGCGTTAACACCAGAAGAGATCACGTTTTTCATTGAAGGATATACGAATGGTGATATCCCTGACTACCAGGCAAGTGCCCTTTGCATGGCAATCTTCTTCCAAGATATGAATGACGAAGAACGTGCTAACATGACGATGGAAATGGTGAAGAGTGGGGATACAATTGACCTATCCGCAATTGAAGGGATTAAAGTTGATAAGCACTCTACTGGCGGTGTAGGCGATACAACAACCCTGATCTTAGGACCTCTTGTTGCATCACTTGATGTTCCTGTTGCAAAAATGAGTGGACGTGGTCTGGGTCATACAGGTGGTACAATCGACAAACTTGAAGCAGTGCCAGGATTCCACGTAGAAATTGATAAAAGTGAATTTATTGAGCTTGTAAATAAAAACAAAGTTTCTGTAATTGGTCAAACAGGTAACTTAACACCTGCTGATAAGAAGCTTTATGGTCTGCGTGACGTAACAGCTACCGTTAACTCTATTCCTTTAATTGCGAGCTCGATCATGAGTAAGAAAATTGCTGCTGGTGCAGACGCGATTGTATTAGATGTTAAAACAGGCGCTGGTGCATTCATGAAGAGCTTAGAGGATTCAAAGGATTTAGCAGAAGCTATGGTAGCAATTGGTAACCGTGTAGGTCGCAATACGATGGCTGTTATTTCTGATATGAGCCAGCCTCTTGGGCGTGCAATCGGAAATGCGCTAGAAGTAAATGAAGCGATTGAGACACTTAAAGGAAACGGTCCAGAAGACCTTACAGAACTTTGCCTGACTCTAGGCAGTCAAATGGTTGTATTAGCAGGTAAAGCTGCTACCTTAAATGAAGCGCGTGAGAAACTTCAAGAGAACATGAACAACGGCAAAGCCCTTGAGAAGTTTGCGACGTTCTTACAATCTCAAGGTGGCGATGAGCGTGTTGTTGAAGATCCAAGTGTCATGAAAGAGGCTTCGTATAAAGTTGAACTTGAGGCCAAAGAAGCTGGGTTTGTAAGTGAAATCGTAGCAGATGAACTTGGTACAGCGGCAATGATGCTTGGTGCTGGTCGTGCGACGAAAGAATCTGAAATTGACTTAGCAGTAGGTCTTTACTTAAATAAAAAAGTGGGCGATTATGTAGAAGTAGGAGAGTCACTTCTAACTATACATTCGAACCAAGAGGATGTAGAAGACGTAAAACAGAAGCTTTATGAGAATATTACAATCACAACGAATAAAGTAGAAGCCCCAACTCTTATTCACGACATGGTAACAGAAAAATAAATAAGATCCATTCTTAAACTAGCTCAATGCTTTAGAGCACTTATATCAAGTGCCTTAGCATTGAGCTTTTTTTATGCGCTATATCACTTTAAAGCGCTAAATGGTGCCTGGCACTATTTAGTACTTTAAATAGGTGAGGTGAAGATTTTTTTGGTTTTGTTGTTATATATTTTGCTCCATTGGAAAAAATAGCTAACATAAAGATTGGAGGGACCTCTATGAAAAAAATAGGTGTCTGGTTCATTTTGATGACGATGATAATGACAATGTTTGCACCTGTCTCTAATGCGAAAGAAGAGTCAGGTCCGGAATTGGTAGAAAGTGCAAAGTCAGCCATTCTGTTAGAGCGTGATACAGGTGAGATTCTTTATGAGAAAAACTCAGGAGAGTCACTTCCTCCTGCTAGCATGACAAAAATTATGACGATGATTCTTATAATGGAAGCTTTAGATGAAGGGAAGCTAAAGTTAAACGAAAAAGTGCGTGCAAGTGAATATGCTGCATCTATGGGAGGATCGCAAATTTTCCTGGAGCCTGGTGAAGAAATGACAGTAGAAGAACTTCTAAAAGGAGTCGCAGTGGCCTCCGGTAATGATGCTTCTGTTGCGTTAGCAGAGAGGATTGCTGGTAGCGAAGCGGCATTTGTGAAGCAAATGAACCAAAAGGTAAAAGAACTTGGTCTTACAAATACAAAATTCCAAAATACCACCGGCTTACCAGCTAATGATCATTACAGTACCGCCCATGATATGGCTGTGATGGCTAAAGAATTGTTGAAGCATGAACAGATTACAAAATATACAAGTATTTATGAAGATTACCTAAGAAAAGGTACAGATAACGAGTTCTGGCTTGTGAATACGAACAAACTCGTTAAATTTTATACTGGTGTAGATGGCTTAAAAACTGGCTTCACACGAGAAGCAATGTATTGTCTAACAGCAACTGCAAAGAAAGACGATATGAGAGTCATTGCAGTGGTTATGGGTGCTGAAACCCCGAAAGATAGAAATGCTGATATATCCGCAATGCTTGACTATGCATTTAATCATTATGAAACGGAGTCATTATATGAACGTCATCAACCAGTCGATACACTTAAAAATATACGAGCGGCTAAAACGAAAGTTGATGTAGTAACAAGTGAATCTGTATCTGTATTGAAGAAAAAAGGTCAAACGATTGAGAATGTAGATGAAAAATTAGTGTATAACAAGAACTTAACGTTACCTATTCAAAAAGGCGAAACAGTAGGGACACTTACGATTACAAGTAATGGTAAACCGTTATCTAAAACGAACGTAGTTGTAAATGAAGCGGTTGAAGAAGCAGGGGTGTGGACGTTATTTAAACGTTCCATGAGTGAAATGGTGAAACAACGCTAAATATAAGACCTTTACTCGAACCAAGACTAGTTTTGTCACGGAGCAGGAAATAGGCATAAAAAAGAAGAAAGACTCATTAACCCATTAACAAGGAGGAAATACCAGTGAGTCTTTCAGTTCACTTTGAAACTAAACAGCATGTTTTATTGGTTCGCTTATCTGGTGAGCTTGATCATCATGAAGCAGAAAATTTACGTAACGACTGGCAGGACATCTTATCAAAGCAAAATCTAAAGCACGTGATTCTGAACTTAGAAGCGCTAAGCTTTATGGATAGCTCAGGATTAGGTGTGATTTTAGGAAGATATAAAGAAGTTAAGCAACAGGGTGGCGAGATGGTGGTTTGTTCAATCTCTCCTGCTGTTCAGAGATTGTTTGAAATGTCGGGTTTGTTTAAAATTATTCGTTTAGAAGAAAACGAAGCGTTTGCACTTGAAACGTTGGGGGTGGCTTCCTAATGAAGAATGAAATGCATATCCAATTCTCTGCCTTAAGTGAGAATGAATCGTTCGCACGTGTAACCGTTGCGGCTTTTATTACACAATTAGACCCAACAATGGATGAGCTTACAGAAATTAAAACAGTGGTTTCTGAAGCAGTAACCAATGCTATTATTCACGGCTATGATGGCTATCCGGGAGGGTTGGTTCACATTGATTGTGAAATAGTAGAAGGAACGGTTTCTATCTCGATTTGGGATGAGGGGATGGGAATTGAGAATGTAGACGAAGCCAAACAACCTCTATATACATCAAAACCGGAATTAGAGCGTTCTGGGATGGGTTTTACAATCATGGAAAACTTTATGGACGAAGTGGATATCACATCAATTCCTGACAAAGGCACGACAGTTCGGTTGGTTAAGCACCTAAAAAAAAGCAAAACCTTATGTAATTAAGGGGTCATGCGTATGGATGTGGAATTAAAACAAAATAAAAAGCATGAACAATTATCGGATCAAGAAGTTAAAGCGTATATTGCATTAAGTCAACAAGGTGATCAGGAGTCGAGGAATATCCTTGTTGAGAAAAATATGCGTTTAGTATGGTCGGTTGTACAGCGGTTTTTAAATCGGGGTTATGATCCAGATGATTTGTTTCAGATCGGTTGTATTGGTTTGTTAAAGTCGGTAGATAAGTTTGATCTTTCCTATGATGTTAAGTTTTCCACTTATGCAGTTCCAATGATTATCGGTGAAATCCAGCGTTTCATACGTGATGATGGCAGTGTAAAAGTTAGTCGGAGCTTAAAAGAGACAGGAAATAAAATCAGGAAGAAAAAAGATGAACTGACTAAAGTTTATGGGCGCGCTCCCACTGTTCAGGAACTAGCCAAAGAACTAGATATTTCTGCAGAAGATGTTGTGTTAGCTCAGGAGGCTTCAAAAGCTCCGCATTCCATCCACGAAACGGTATATGAAAACGACGGTGACCCGATCACCCTTCTTGATCAAATTGCAGACCAGGATACAAAATGGTTTGATAAGATGGCTTTAGAGGAGGCGATTCGATCCTTAGACGAACGGGAACGCCTAATCATTTACTTACGATATTTCAAAGATCAAACACAATCAGATGTAGCTGAAAGACTTGGTATATCACAAGTACAAGTCTCAAGGCTTGAAAAGAAAATTTTAGCTTTCATAAAAAATCAAATGAACGAGTAAAAAGGTGTCTCCTCATCATGAGGAGACACCTTTTCTATTTGCTTTCATTTTACATAACATGTAAACGCATGATTCTAGTGCGAGAAACTCATACTAATTATAAATATTTCTTGTTAAGGAGGGTGGAAGATGAGCGAGGTCGTTTATATAAGGATGCGGCAAAAAATAAACGGATATCCTCATCAGGTTATTTACTTATCTGATATAGCGCTCATTTCTGCTAGTAAGAGGTTAACTGAAAAGCTAAACCGAGTGGTGATTCACACCGTTTCGAAACAAGATAAGAACATAGTCATTATTGATGTGTTTCGGGTTATCTATGAACTAAGTCAAACGTTCAAAGATGCCGAATTTCAACCTATGGGCCCAAATCAAACCATTGTAATGATCCCATCTAAACGAAAGAAACCTGCTTTTTTATATGTCATTTTGATTTGGTTATTATTGTTCATTGGTGCTGGTATGGCAATTATGAATTTCCATTTTGACGTTAGTATGGAGGAAGTGCACCAACACCTGCACTTTTTACTGACGGGTGATCAACTAAAACACCCACTATGGCTTCAAATTCCATACTCTGTCGGGTTAGGTGTAGGAATGATTCTGTTCTTTAACCACTTGTTTAAGAAGCGAATTAATGAAGAGCCAAGCCCCCTTGAAATTGAGATGCACAAATACCAGCAGGATCTCGATCAGTATGTATCTTATCATGAAAACCAAATCAATCAGGACTACAAGAACCATGACTCAACTGATTGAACTTTTTATTGGATTAGCAGGTGGGCTTGCGGTAGGAGCGGGATTTGTTGCTTTCTTAACGGTACTTGGTATTATTCCCAGACTCATTCAGTTAAGCAAAAGTGCCCGATATACAAAGTGGTATGAAGCAAGTGTTGTACTTGGGGTGTTAATGGGAACGTTTTTAACGTTTAATGATGTCCCTTTTAGTTTTCCTGTTTTACTGAGTTCTGTTTGGGGCTTGTTCCATGGTGTGTTTATAGGAATGTTAGCAGCTGCCCTTACAGAAGTATTAAATGTTTTTCCAATCTTAGCGAGACGTATAGGGTTAGAACGGAGCTTACTATGGTTTTTAATGGCGATCGTGTTAGGCAAAATAACAGGATCATTGTTTCAATGGACGATTTTCGTTAAATAAATGAGGTGACTATAATGAGTGAAAAGTTTAATCAGGAGCAATATAACAAAACGATCAAAGAGTACCAACCTAAACCGGCGCTCTTTGGGAATTGTATGAAGGCATTCTTAGTAGGTGGACTTATTTGTACGTTCGGTCAGGTGCTGACGGAACTCTACATGAACGTTATGGGTCTAAGCGAGAAGGAAGCTGGAAATTACACGGTAACAACGTTGATCTTAATCGCTTCATTACTTACGGGTTTTGGCGTTTATGATAAAATCGGACAGTTTGCAGGCGCGGGATCAGCAGTTCCTGTTACTGGATTTGCTAACTCAATCACAAGTGCAGCTCTTGAACACAAAAGTGAAGGAATCGTGCTCGGGGTTGCAACGAATATGTTTAAATTAGCTGGATCGGTCATCGTTTTTGGAGTTGTAGCAGCTTATGTAGTAGGTATTATCCGATATGTTATCAAACTCATCATTTAGGAGGTGTTCTGTATGCGTAAACAAGGAAAGCAATCGTGGGTTTATGAAAACCCAATATATATTAATTCTACAGGTACAGCTGTTGGTCCTAGGGAAGCAAAAGGACCTTTAGCTGGAACATTTGATCGGAGCTTTGAAAACCTTCATTGTGATGAAGGCAACTGGGAGTTAGCTGAACGTAAGTTAATGGAAACTGCAGTGCAATCATGTATAGAAAAAGGAGACATCACCAAAGAACAAGTAGATCTATTTTTGGCTGGAGATTTATTAAATCAAAATGTAACGTCAAATTATTTAGCCAGATCCCTATCTATTCCTTTCCTTTGTATGTTTGGAGCTTGTTCAACTTCAATGGAAACGTTAGCGGTAGGTAGTGCACTTGTGGACGGAGGGTTTGCTAACCATATAGTAGCAGCTGTAAGTAGTCATAATGCTACAGCTGAAAGGCAGTTTCGCTATCCGACTGAATATGGAGGACAAAAGCCAAAGACGGCTACTTCGACAGTAACAGGAGCAGGAGCTGCATTAATAAGTAAGAAAAAATCAAGTATAAGGGTTGAAGCAGCTACGATTGGTAAAGTAATGGATTACGGTGCGAAGGATCCATTTGATATGGGATCTGCTATGGCACCTGCTGCATATGACACAATAAAGACGCACTTAGAAGATATGGGGCGATTACCATCTGATTACGACCTTATTGCAACGGGAGACCTTTCAGGCGTAGGAAGTCCTATTGTAAAAGATATGTTGAAAGAAGATGGATACAATGTAGATCAAATGCACAATGATTGCGGATTAATGATATATAACAGTGATCAAGAAGTTTTTGCGGGCGGGAGTGGTTGTGCTTGTTCGGCTGTCGTAACATATGGCCATTTAATTCAAGCTCTAGAAAAAGGGAAATATCAGCGTATATTAGTTGTAGCTACAGGTGCTCTAATGAGCCCGACAATGGTTCAACAGAAGGAATCGATTCCAACAATTGCACATGGGGTCGTTTTAATGAGAGAGGAGGGTCAATAATGGATTACGTTTGGGCATTTGTGGTCGGTGGTGCGATTTGTGTTATAGGGCAAATTTTACTGGATGTATTCAAGTTGACCCCCGCTCATGTCATGGCATCTTTCGTTGTTTCAGGAGCCGTGCTTGATGGGTTTAATATTTATGACAAGTTAATTGAGTTTGCAGGAGCTGGGGCTACCGTTCCAATCACAAGTTTTGGGCATTCTTTATTACATGGCGCTATGGAACAAGCGGACAAGAACGGCCTTTTAGGTATTGGAATAGGGATCTTTCACTTAACATCTGTTGGTATCGCTTCTGCCATATTATTTGGCTTTTTAGTAGCTCTCATATTCAAACCGAAAGGATAGATGTATATGCTTTCCAAAAAAGTTATTGTCATCACAGATGGAGACGAGTATGCCAGGAAAGCCATTGATTACCTTGCGGGAGAGGTTGGGGGCACTTCTCTTGCTCAATATTCTGCTAACCCAACTACTGCTTCTTCAGAAGAAATTATAAAAGCGGTAAATAGAGCTAAAGAAGAGCCTGTTTATGTTTTGTTAGACGATGCAGGGATTCAAGGTGTGGGCCCAGGGGAACGTGTGTTACTCGATCTTGCGAAAGAATCATCTATTACCATTATAGGAGCGATCGCAGTGGCCTCTCATACTCGCTATAGGGAGTGGTCTCGATTTACTTTTGCAATTGATCGTAAGGGGGAGATCGTGGCCCAAGGTGTTGATAAAGAAGGCGAGAGGGAAATGGAAATCGGACGGATTAGCGGTGATACGGTTTATTCCCTTGATGAGCTGGACATCCCAACAGTAGTTGCTATTGGAGATATCGGCAAGATGTATGGTCAAGATGATTTAAAAAAGGGAGTGCCAATAACAAGAAAAGCAATTGAACTGATTTTGGAAAGGGCTGATGAAAATGAAGAAAGGGAGTAGTCAACCGATCTCTTCCAAAATAAGAGAAAATGAGCAGTTTCTTAAAGATCGCGTTGGAGTAGGAATCTCATTTGACTTGGGGTTTCGGAAAATTAAAGTGTTTGAAAAAGATATTGATATTTATTATTTAACAGGTATGTGTGATACCCAATATATTATTGAATTAATGAAGAAATTAGTAGAGATTAACGATGTTGAACGGCATAATAAGTCTAAATTATTTTCCATCGTAGAGAACCGTTTAGTGCATCAACAAGTATCAAAGGTAAAAGATTTAGGTGAAGCCACGACTCAGCTCCTCTCTGGTTTAATCATTGTGTTTGTTGATGGATATAGCGAAGCATTTATTGTAGACGTGCGTATGTACCCTGGGAGGTCACCAAGTGAACCAGATACCGAGAAAGTTGTACGTGGGTCTCGTGATGGATATACAGAAAATATTATCGAAAATACTTCTTTAACAAGAAGGCGGGTAAGAGATGAAAGACTCCGCCATGAAATATTTCAAGTGGGGGAACGTTCCAAGACAGATATTTGTCTCTCTTACTTACAAGATGTAGCGGATCCAGATTTAATTAATCTCATTAAAGAAGAAATAAAGAATATTGATATAGATGGATTATCTATGGCAGATAAAACTGTCGAGGAATATCTCGTCAGTCAAGGAAAGAATCCTTTTCCTCTTGTGAGGTATACTGAGAGGCCTGATGTAGCTTCTGCTCATTTGTTTGAAGGTCATGTATTAATTATGGTAGATACTTCGCCGAGTATGATTATTACTCCGACTACATTTTTCCACCATGTGCAACATGCTGAAGAGTACCGTCAAGCGCCCATGGTTGGTTCTTTTGTGAGATGGGTTCGATACTTAGGTATCTTTATGTCTGTATTCTTATTGCCCTTCTGGCTCTTAATGGTTGATGATCCTACTTTATTACCTCAATCCCTAAAATTTATTGGTCCTCACGATGAGAGTAACATCCCGGTATTTGCACAATTAATAATTGCAGATATAGGAATTGAGTTCTTAAGGATCGCAGCCATCCATACTCCGACCCCTCTCTCAACCGCAATGGGACTAATTGCTGCTGTGTTAATAGGCCAAATTGCAATTGATGTAGGGTTATTTATACCTGAAGTCATCTTGTATGTGGCTATGAGTGCCATAGGATCGTTTGCAACACCTAGTTATGAACTAAGTGTTGCCAATAAAATTAGCCGGATTATATTGTTGTTAATTACCGCGGCCTTTGGAATAAAAGGATTTGTAATAGGATTTACACTATACATTCTACTGCTAACTCGGACAAATTCGTTGAACACACCGTATCTATGGCCTTTCCTTCCATTTAATTTTGGAGCTCTAATGCAAATTGTTTTCCGCGTGGCAGTGCCTCTATCTAAGAATAGGCCAAGCATTGTAAAACCTCAAAACAACCAACGCCAATAACATTTGTTTATTGAATAACGTGTATTGGTGTGGTAAATTTATTTTAATCTTCTAATGAATGAAAGAAGGCAGCCTTTTCTGTCTTCTTTTTAATGGTTTTGGGTAGAATGGGAGTGAAAAAGAATGGTATACAATATGAACGACAAAGGACATTTAAAAATAGGTGGTGTAGACGTAGTTGAACTTGCTTCAACATATGGTACACCGCTCTTTGTATATGATGTAAATAAAATTAAGGAGAATGCTCGTAACTTTGTAGGAACGTTTAAGGATTTAGGGGTTCAAGCGCAAGTTGCATACGCTTCAAAAGCATTTTCTTCTATAGCAATGCTGCAGGTAGCTAAAGATGAGGGTCTTAGTCTTGATGTAGTTTCGCAAGGTGAGTTACACACAGCACTTGAAGCTGAGTTTCCTCCTGAACGAATACATTTACACGGAAACAATAAAAGCATTCCTGAATTAGAAATGGCGATTGAGCACCAAATAGGCTGTGTTGTCTTAGATAACTTCTGGGAGATGGAATTGTTACAGGGACTATTGGCTGAAAGGGATGCATCTATGGATGTATTATTACGTGTGACCCCGGGAATTGAAGCACACACACACGATTATATTCTAACAGGACAGGAAGATTCAAAGTTTGGTTTTGATTTATGGAATGGGCAAGCTGAAGAAGCAGTTAAATATCTACTTCAAGATCAGCATCATATGAATTTAAAAGGCTTGCATTGTCATATTGGATCACAAATTTTTGAGACAGATGGCTTTATCATGGCCATTCGTAAACTTTACGAAGCTTTAGGTTCTTGGAAAGAAACGTACGGATTTTATCCTGAAGTGTTGAATCTTGGAGGCGGATTTGGAATTAAGTATACTGAATCTGATGAGCCTCTGCCACTTTCTCACTATGTGCATCAATTAGTGAAAGAAGTGAAAGAACAAGTGGAGCATTATGGATTTGATTTGCCTGAGATTTGGATTGAACCTGGCCGTGCTATTGTTGGAGATGCAGGGGTTACTCTATATACAATTGGATCTATTAAAGAAATTCCAAAGGTGCGTACATATGTTGCAGTAGATGGGGGTATGACTGATAATTTACGTCCGGCGTTATATTCAGCCAAATATGAAGCTGTTGTTGCTAACAAGCTAAATCAAGAGAAGATCAAAACTGTTTCTATCGCAGGGAAGTGCTGTGAATCCGGAGATATGTTAATATGGGATATAGATGTCCCTGAAGTGGAGAGTGGGGATCTTTTAGCTACATTTAGTACAGGGGCTTATGGGTATTCTATGAGTAATCATTATAACCGATTTCCGAAATCAGCTGTTGTTTTCGTAGAAAATGGTTTTCATCAATTGGTTATCAAACGGGAATCTTATCAGGAAATGACTCGATTAGATTTACCTTACACTCCTCCAGACGGCATCTAAATAGAGAACATAATTTACAGGAGGAACTATACATGAATAAAGGTTCAATTACATTCGAAAATGGTGAAGTGATCCATTTTGATCTTTACCCAAATGAAGCACCAGGCACAGTTGAAAACTTTGCAAAGCTAGCGAACGAAGGGTTTTATAATGGCTTAACATTCCACCGTGTAATCCCAGGCTTCGTAGCTCAAGGTGGTTGTCCTAAAGGAAATGGAACAGGCGGACCAGGTTACACAATTAAATGTGAAACGGAAGGAAATCCACATACTCACCAAGCGGGTTCTCTATCCATGGCTCACGCAGGTAAAGATACTGGTGGAAGCCAGTTCTTCATCGTACACGAAGAGCAGCCACACTTAAATGGTGTGCACACAGTATTTGGTCAAGTAACAGACGGTATGGATACTGTACTACGCATTCATCCAGGTGATGTGATGCAAGAAGTTAAAGTTTGGGAAGACTAATATTTTCTTTAAAGACTGTTCCATGTAAATGGAACAGTCTTTTTTATATTCCGTATTAACCCCCATATGGGAAATACAAAGTTGAGAGAATGTTTCCGTTAATTTTAGTTGAGTCTAAGGTGGAGGAAAGCGAGTCGTTCCCCAGTCACCCCTAGCTCTCATTATCATAACGGCTCCATTCGCACTAGCGTGTCTCCGCTTCGATCCTTAAACAATCTCGCCCTTCAGAAGAATAAATTGAAAATTCTGGGTGGGGGTTTTTAACAGTAGACTTGCAATATTCGGTGAAGAGGGGGAGAATATGTATAGATTTGGAGAGAAGGAGCCTTTAGATGGTAGTATTTGCATGGTTTGTTTTTATAGTTGCACCTTTTTGTTTGCTCTTGCATGAGTTAGGCCATTCCTTATTGGCCAGGATAGCTGGTGCGGAGCGTGTGGAGGTTTTTTTAGGAAGTGGGCCCTCTCTAAAAATTCAAGTGAACCCGTCCTATCGCATACATATCGGTTTATGGTATTTCTTGGGTGCTATGGTTTCTTATGATAAGCGGGAAGGTTTCTATCCAGGGGATCGAATTGCTATATCATTAGGAGGGCCATTATTTAGTTTAGGAGGAGCAGTGATTTCGTGGGGAATCTACCTCTATGCTCCTTATCCAATTATTTCATTCATGATGGTTTTTAATTGTTGGTTATTTATTATTAACCTTATTCCATTTAGTATCAGGGGTAAGCAGTCAGATGGGTATTTAGTTATGAAAGACGCTGCCAGTTTAATCAAGGATAAATGGTACTAATTGTTTTAGAGTGGAGAAAGGCTTGCATATTTAACGAATGTCGTTATAATAAGGGAGGAGTAAAAGGTGAAGAAAAAGAATTGGACCCTTTTCTCTATTTTACTCGGAGTGAGTATGATATGGGGCGTCGTATATTGGATCCTTTTTGTGATAAAGTAAGGAAGTTTGTCGAATTTGGAAGTCCAAAGATGCTAACTTTAAATAGTTTTGTATATAAACACTTCGAATAGGAAGTTAAAATAAATTTTCTATAATCATCTTGTTGTCAATCATTGGAAAGTTATTTTCATAATGAGGGGTTAATATGTTAATTCGATATAAGAAAAGTTTTGAAAAAATCGCCATGGGTCTACTTTCTTTCATGCCAGAAGAAAAAGACGTAAAGAAGTTGTTGCAAACAATTAGGGAATATGAGAATAATGAGAACTGGCAATTGTATCTTTGGAAAGAGGAAGATATCCTGGGTGCAATTGGTATTCAGTTTGATAATCAATCGAAAGCTGTTATTCAGCATGTAACGGTTAATCCATCTCATAGAAATTCAGGCATTGGAAAGCAAATGGTAGATGCTGTGAAGCAACAACTGGGTGAAAGATATGATGTATGTTCTAATGAATATACTGAGGCATTTGTAGACCACTGTGGCTCATAAACTTCGGTTATAAAATGAGAAAAGCCAGCTCCTCTGTAAGGAGGAGCTGGCTTTTTTCGTTAGTTAACGATTTTTTTGCCGTTCTACCAACGCATCTTTTCGTTCTTGTATAACATCTGAACGGTCTCTCATAGAATGACGGTGCACAATAGAAACGTCATCTAGGTTACTAGGGGTATTATATGAAATTCCCCATTCTTTACATCTTAATGAGGCGGCTTCTTTTAATTCAGGAGACAGAATGGGTAGCTCTATACTTTTGTAAGGTTTGTGCTGGTCGATTCGTTCACGAATTAAATCAATTTTAGATAGTAAAGCCTTAGCATCTAAACCATATTGACCGAGGATGTTGTAATGGCTAGTTAAAATGGTTTCTGCTTTTTCAATGGTTCTTTTAGCACCAATGAAATTGTTACGCCTATGGTGATACAAGGAAACAGCTAGCTGGATGAGGCCTACCCAAACCGCGTTCTTGTCTAGTGGTGTATCTTCTTTCCAGCGTTCTTCAAGAAGTTCATGACATTCAAAATAATCTCTCGTGCCATGGAAATGTGCTAGATAATCAATGTAGGCTTGGTCAAACAAAGGGCAGCCTCCTTTCAAATCATATTGAATAAGGTAAGTGTATCATATGAGGAAACATCGACGCGAATGAGGTGAATAAGTAAAAAGAGAGAGCTATCTTTTAGCTCCCTCTGTAGACGCTACTGATTAGTATAACCAGCTAGCACCAACGATGATCAATAGAATAAACAACACAACGATTAACGCAAATCCGCCACCATAACCATAACTCATATTGAATTCCTCCTTATTTTCTGTTAACGGATAAATGTTTTTTTGATAACATTTATCTTACGGTATACATTATGAGGAATCACTCCATTGTGTATGGGCGTTTATACCGGTACTGGATATTTTTTTAGAATCCATGTAAGTGGATTACTTTTTATGCGTTTTAGAGAGGGTTAAAGTATGAATACAAGCTATACGGTAAAAATTGATGCTTTTGAAGGTCCGCTGGATCTTTTGCTTCATTTGATTAACCGCTATGAAATTGATATATATGATATCCCCGTAGCTACCATTACAGAGCAATACACGGCCTACATCCACACGATGCAGAAACTAGAACTGGATATAGCCAGTGAATATCTTGTGATGGCAGCTACACTGTTAGCAATTAAAAGCCAAATGCTTCTTCCAAATCAGGAACTTGAAGTTGAAGATGAGGAATATGATGAAGAAGACCCACGTGAAGAACTAATGCGCAGATTAATAGAATATCGTAAATACAAAGAGGCTGCTGATGAGTTGAAAGAACGAGAAGAAGCGACTCAAATATACACTAGACCTCCGATGAGTTTAGAGGGGGAGGAAGAACAGCAGCAATCAGTTACTACACAGGGCAATGTATCTATTTATGACATGGTCGGGGCGATGCAAAAGCTATTTCAACGTAAGAAATGGGAACAGCCTCTAGAAACTCGAATACAGCGGCAAGAAATTCCTATACAAGATCGTATGAATGAAGTGCGAAGCGTGATCACCAATTCTAAGAGCGGTGTGCGTTTCTTTGAAATGTTTCCTTTTCCAACAAGGACCCATATTGTTGTAACCTTTATAGCAATCTTAGAACTTATGAAAAATAGAGAAGTATACTGTGAACAATCAAACCACTTCGATGAACTCGTGTTATACAAGATGGAGGAATAGTGATTTATGGAAACGAACGAATTACAAGCAATTGTAGAGGGATTGCTATTTGCGGCAGGGGACGAAGGTATGACAAAGAAACAACTTGCTGAAATTATAGAAGAAGACCCTAAAACAATTGAAGAGATTTTGCAACAACTTAAAGAAAATTACGATCAGTCATCTAGAGGGATTTCTCTTATGCAATCAAAAGCTTTCTTTCATTTAACTACGAAGCCAGAGCACTCCGCTTACTTTCAGAGATTAAAAGATGCTCCGCACTCTTCCCGTTTATCCCAAGCAGCTTTAGAAGCACTTGCTATTATTGCTTATCAACAACCTATTACACGGACGGAAGTTGAAGAAATAAGAGGGGTAAAAAGTGAGCGACCGATTCAAACCTTGATTAATCGCTCTTTAATTGAGGAGCGGGGCAGAAAAGAAGGAAGCGGTCGAGCTATTCTGTATGGTACTACGACGGACTTTTTAACTTACTTTGGCTTAACTTCTATTGATGAACTTCCACCTTTACCAGAAGGTGCTGAGCAGTTAGATATGGAAGATGAAGCCGATTTATTCTTTGAATCTTTCCAAGAGACATTTGACGATTCATCAGAACCTTCCTAATTACAGGAAGGTTTTTTATTTAAGACAGGGTTAGGTCCGTTATTTAGTGGGGACTAGGCCTTGCTGTGGGACAACTCGCTTTCCTGCGGGGAGCTGGTAAGCCTCCTCCTTCGCTGTCGCTCTGTCCGGGGTCTTACCTAGATTAAAAGTGCAGGAGTGGTGACTATGACCGTATGGATAAGCCAACTTTTTGGAAAAGGCGATTAGCCTTTGTAAAAAAGATGGCTTATCTCGCTAGGTCCTCCACTACGGAACTGGATAGGCTCCTCACCCCGCGGGAGTCTCGTCGTCCCACAGCAAGCCCTAATTTTAAATGGCTGAACGGACCGCTGTAGTATTATAAGTGCTCTAACTGCCTAGAGTGCAATATATGGCGCGTTTCCGTCTCCTCAAAACAATATTTCAATCATTCTACCAATCATTGAAAAAAGGACATTGTGAGGGATGTGTCGAATAGGTATGTAACATAGTAATAGATTTCATAGATGAGTTCTGTGAGCCACGCTATGTGTATTCTAATTCTTTTATGATTGACCTAAATTAAGGAGGTCTTTAAATGAGTAATCAAATGGTTCGTGCGCAGATGGAAGAGGTAAAAGGGATCTTAAAGAAGTCTGTTGCGGATACGAATGACTATTTAAATCAACAATCCATTGGGGCCATGCTTCTTGAAGAGGGGAGCAAGGATCAGGAATACTATAAGCTATTATTGAAAGCTTTACGTCGCTTAGAGGTGTTTTGTGATGAAGCTTATGATGCTGTGCAAGTTATTTTGAATTCGGAAACATTCCGTAAACCTGCAGCGGAAAGAACGCTTTATGGGATTTATCATCAATGTATTATGGAATTCTTTTCTCCAAAAGGGGATATATGGTATGAGGATAGCAGGGCAGCTTATACTGGTAAAGATGCAATTAAGTATCATCATGAACCTCCGCAGTCGTTTCGTACATTAATCGTAGAACTTGAGAAAGCTTTTCAGCAAATGAGAGAAGAATTGGCCTATTATGAAACTGATTATCATACTAAGATGGTCATGAAAGAAGACCAAAGAAGCTCCTCTTAATAAAGAGGAGCTTTTCACTTTTTTTAGGCGAGGGGCATACGATACGTCGAGGTGATATCGTATGCAAAAAGAAAGAAGACAATACTTACGATCATTATTGAACTGGGCTGATGAAGTAGAGGGGACTTTAAAACAAGCGCCCATAGAAAAAGATAAGCTTGAGGCATGGATGGGAGATTTTGAACAGTGGAAGGAAATGATACAAAACACCCTTCGTAAAGAAGAAATTACTGCTGATGATATGGAAGATGTTGTACGTGAAGGGGAGAGGATCATCTATCACTTAGAAGATCATGTTGAAGCTAAAAGGGAAACGGGACGTGTGCCAATTGGCAAACATAAACTACCTCCGCTCCCATACTCGTATAATGCTCTAGAACCTTATATCTCAAAAGAAATCATGCGTCTACATCATGATGTTCACCATCAAAGTTATGTTGATGGTTTAAATAAAGCTGAACTTGAGCTAGAAAAACTTCGAAAGAACGGAAAAGACACCCTTATCAAACACTGGCTAAGAGAACAAGCTTTCCATGGATCGGGGCATTTCTTACACACCATATTTTGGTTTAATATGTCTCCGGACGGAGGAGGAAAGCCAGGAGGGGAACTATTAAAGCAAATTAATAAAGATTTTGGTAGTTTTAAAGCATTTAAGAAACAGTTTACAGATGCAGCTAAATCTGTAGAAGGTGTTGGATGGGCTTTACTAGTTTGGGAAATGCGGTCCGGCAGGTTAGCCATTCAAACAGTAGAAAAGCACCAAAATGTCTCACTATGGGATGTAGTTCCGCTTCTAGCATTAGATGTATGGGAACATGCTTACTATTTGCAATACCAAAATAAGCGTGGAGATTACGTGGAGAATTGGTGGAATATTGTGAACTGGAAAGATGTTGAGGAAAGGTTTATATCTGTAAAAGACTTAAAGTGGAGCCTATATTAGTAAAAGAAAGCCGTGAGACCTTATGATCACGGCTTCTTAACGTTTTTATTCATAAATAGGCTTTCCAAAATGATTCATATGCTTGTCAGCTTCGCATATGTTAGTACAAAGTTTATTGAATGGGAGGACTCCCCTTGAAGCTGAAGTGGATCGTTTTAATATGTGTATGTTTAAGTTTAGTGTTAGCTCCTTTAAAGGTGGATGCTAAACCTTCAGTCTCAGCGCGTAATGCGGTGTTGATGGAGCAAGAAACAGGACGAGTGTTATATGAAAAGCAAGCTCATGAGAAGAGAAATATCGCTAGTATCACAAAGATTATGACAGCGATCATTGCGATTGAATCTGGGATGATGGACGAAACAGTTGAAACTTCTAAACGTGCTGTATACACGGAAGGATCATCTATTTATCTAGAAGAAGGGGAGGAAATGAAACTAGAAGACCTCGTCTATGGTTTGATGCTTCGCTCCGGTAATGATGCAGCCATGGCAATCGCTGAGCACGTTGGAGGAAGTATGGAAGGGTTTGTCCATCTTATGAATCAAAAGGCAGAGTGGATTGGCATGAATCAATCGCACTTTGAAAACCCTCATGGTCTGGATGCGGATGGTCATTATTCTACCGCTTATGATATGGCGCTTCTAACAAGGTACGCTATGGAAAATGACGTGTACAAGAAAATAGCGGGTACGACCACTTATAAGTCTGAGACAAGAACGTATGCTTGGGGTAATAAGAATAAATTGCTCACTCGTTTATATGACTATAGTACAGGAGGAAAAACGGGTTACACAAAAACAGCAGGGCGTACACTTGTGTCTACAGCTGAAAAAGATGGAATGAATCTTATCATGGTTACATTGAATGGACCTGATGATTGGAATGATCATATCCATGCGTTTAATTGGGGATTTAAAAATTTCAAAATGAGAGATTTAAGGAAAGATGGAGAACAATCTCTTGATTCAACGACTGGTTACTTATGGGGTGAGGTTAAAGCTCCATTAACAGATGAGGAGTATATGCAATTAGTGACCAAAACACAAATTCAAAAACCTTCAGATTATGAATCTGTCAATTCCGTATTAGGCCAAGCACTATTCGAAGTGAACAAAGAGGTGGTAGCAACAGCTCCTGTCATGGCAAATCCAATGCCCGCCAATCAAACAAAGAGCTTTGCTCAGACTGTTTTCTCTTTATTTAAAGAGCTTATTGGGGCTAAGTAGATGGTTAATCTAATATGGGTTTTCATGGCAGCTGGAGGAATTATCTTTGCTATGTTTAATGGGACAATGGCGGATGTAAATGAAGAGCTATTTCAAACTGCGGATGATGCTGTGATGCTGAGTATTAGTCTAATGAGTGTATTGGTCTTTTGGTTAGGGCTCATGAAAATTGCTGAAAAAGCGGGGTTATTAGAACTTTTAGCCCGCCTTTTTCGCCCATTGATTAAACGGCTATTCCCAGATATACCTGACGATCATCCCGCTATGGGCTATATCTTATCTAATATTTCAGCTAATTTATTTGGACTTGGTAATGCTGCTACACCAATGGGAATTAAAGCAATGGAAGAAATGAAGAAGTTACAACCCGATAGTGATCAGGCAAGTCGATCAATGATTACTTTTTTGGCTATTAACACCTCTAGTGTCACTTTAATCCCAACAACCGTTATTGCTATTCGTATGAAATATGAATCCATTGCTCCTACCGAGATTGTAGCTACTACTATAGTAGCTACTTTGATTTCCACATTTGGAGCTATTTTGGTAGATCGCTTTTTCTACTCGCTGCGCGAGAGGAGGATTAAGTAATGCAATGGTTAACAACGGTAAGTACATGGATGATCCCTTTAATCATTTTACTCGTACTAATTGTAGGAACAATTAAACAAGTTCCTACATATGAGACGTTTGTTGAAGGAGGCAAAGAAGGAATTAAAATGGCTGTGAGTTTAATTCCCTTTTTGTTAGGTATGATGGTGGCGATTGCTATATTTAGAGCATCTGGTGCCATGGAAGCGGTTGTCGGATTATTTTCCCCCTTATTACAGCTTGTTGGTGTTCCATCCGATATTGTTCCTCTAGCTCTAGTGCGCCCCATTTCAGGGACTGCTGCTCTTGGAATGACAACGGAGATTATAGGTACTCACGGTCCTGATTCATTTTTAGGAAGGCTTGCGTCTACTATGCAAGGCAGTACGGATACGACTCTTTACATTATTACTGTGTATTTTGGTGCTGTTGGTATTAAGAGGATGGGGGATGCATTGAAAGTTGGACTAATTGCTGATTTTATTGGTATAATTGCCTCTATCATCGTTGTGTCGATTGTATTTGGTTAACAAAAGCGTTAAGATGAAAATGCGTTAACATCTTCATGTTAGCGCATTTGTTATGCATAAACGGTCTACATAATATAGATTGAAAAGGAGTTTGGAAATGGCAAATCATCAGGAAAGATTGCAAAAGGTAATCGCGAAAAGTGGAGTAACGTCCAGAAGAAAAGCGGAAGTTTATATTGTTGATGGAAGAGTGAAGGTGAATGGGAAGGTTGTAAATGAGCTTGGAACTAAAGTTGGCCCAAATGACACTGTTGAAGTAGATGGGGTACCTCTTGAAAAAGAAGTTCCTGTCTATTACTTGTTGTATAAACCTAGGGGGGTTATCTCAAGTGTTAGTGATGATAAAGACCGAAAAGTTGTGACTGACTTTTTACCAGAGGTTAATGAACGTGTTTATCCAGTAGGGCGCCTTGATTACGATACGTCAGGTTTAATCATTTTAACAAACGATGGATCCTTTGCTCAGTCACTCATGCACCCGAAACACCAAATCGATAAAGTATATGTAGCAAAGATAAAAGGTATACCTACTAAAGAAGAATTGCAAAGCATGAAAAAAGGGATCAAATCAGATGGTGAACATTTGAAAGCTATTCATACTAAAATGTTGTCTAGTGACCGCAAGAAGAATACATCCATTATTCAAATGGTACTACATGAAGGGAAGAACCGACAAATACGTCGAATGTTTGATGCGTTAGGTTATCCTGTAGATAAGTTGAAGCGCGAGCGCTACGGTTTCTTATCGACTGAAGGCCTACAGCCAGGGGAATGTCGTGAAATGACTCCACATGAAGTGAAATTACTGAAAAAGGCATCTGAATAAAATTGTAACTAAATTTTCAAAGTTTACCACTATGGAAAATGGTATAATGTGCGGGAGGAGTGACAAACATGGCGAATAAGAAGAAAAAAAGGTTTATTTTTAGAAGTGTAGTTTTAGCTATTTTAGCGGTTGCCGTTGGGTTTGCGCTCTATTCCTCCTTTACAGATGGCGAGAAGGCTGCTTTAAAAGAAGGGGACACGGCCCCTAATTTTAAATTGAAAACGGTTAATTATGAGAAAGACACTCTGGCCTTATCAGACTTTGAAGGTAAGGGTGTAATGGTGAACTTTTGGGCTACATACTGTGAACCTTGCAAAGATGAAATGCCTTATATGGAAGAGTTATATAAGAAATACAAGGATAAAGACGTAGAAATTCTGGCAGTCAACCTTGACCAGAGCGAACTTGTCGTTACACGTTTTCTTAAAGAATATGGCATATCATTCCCAATTGTTCATGATCAAAAAGGCCAAGTCATGGGGGAATATGGGGTAGGTTACTTACCGGCTAGTTATTTTATTAACCCAGACGGTACAATTGAAAAGAAAATTATTGGACCATTAACGCTTGATCGTCTGGAAGGGTATTTAAAAGACATCACACCTGAGTCTTAAACGAGCCAAGGGATAGAGAGGTTTTTACATGAACAAAATTAAATGTGAGTGCGGTCATGTTAACCCGGAGGGGACCGTTCTTTGTGAAGCTTGTGGGAAGCCAGTTGAAGAGAATCAGCATATTGATGGGAACAATGAAAACAAACTATTGAACATGCGATACGATGGAAGTGCAAGACGTTCTAAAACATATAATAAAACAATAGTTGATAAAATTTGGAATTTCTTTTCTTCTGTGAAGGTTGGGGTTTGGTTAATTGCTGTTACATTAATCGCTTCTTCATTAGGAACGATCTTTCCACAGGAAATGAATAATCAATCTCCATTACCAGCTGAACAATACTATGAAGAGAACTATGGAATGGCAGGACAAATTTATTATCAACTTGGATTTCATGATTTATATGGTTCTTGGTGGTATATGATTTTAATCGCTTCAATTGGAGTCTCTTTAGTTATAGCAAGTATTGATCGTGTCGTTCCTTTATACCGGTCATTAAAGAAACAAAAGCCAAAACGTCATGAGACATTTATGAAGAGACAGCGTCTATTTGGCCAAGCTGAATATGCTTCTGAACAGGATTACCATAGAGTTATTGATCAATTAAAAGAACGTAGATATAAAGTAATTCAAGAAAATGGTCATGTTCTTGCGGAGAAAGGGCGCTTCTCACGTTGGGGCCCTTATGTGAATCATATAGGGTTAATTATCTTCCTCTTAGGTGCTTTATTGCGATTTGTTCCATCTATGTATGTAGATGCCAACGTATGGGTGCGTGAAGGCGAAACAAAAATGC
Organism: Pontibacillus salipaludis; assembly: GCF_014642405.1. Classification (GTDB taxonomy): domain Bacteria; phylum Bacillota; class Bacilli; order Bacillales; family BH030062; genus Pontibacillus; species Pontibacillus salipaludis. The sequence goes on along the minus strand of NZ_BMIN01000001.1, from coordinate 379,035 downwards.
TAGAAGGAACTGAAGGGGAATATTACATCAAGAATGAAGATTTCATTGTCGAAATGTATGATGAAAATGATGAACGTTACAAAGAATCAATCGAAAAACAAGGTGGTTCTGTACCAAAAAACTATCAAACGAATGCGGTTCTTTATCAAAGAACAGATGAATCTCTTCCAGGTGTAGATCCTGAACTGAAGCAAGTAAAAGAAGGAGAGATTCGTGTAAATGAACCTTTGAAAATTGATGGTTTCGCTATTTATCAGACAACCTATCAGCTAAATGAATTCAAGACAATGACATTTAAGCTTCATGAAAGAAGCGATGCCGATGAACAGTCAATCGGTGAGTTTACAGTTAACCTAGTTGATCCAAAATCTGAATATACATTAGATAATGGATATCGAATTGAGCTTTATGATTACTACCCTGAATTTGAAATGAAAGATGGGGTTCCAAGCTCTTTCTCCAAATACCCGAAAGATCCTGCGTTCGTGTTCCATGTCTATCCACCAGGGCAAGAAGAGCCTGAAGTAAACTTTTTGGCGATTGGCTCCAATTTAGATCCTAGTGGAGAGAATCAATATAAAATTGGTATTACCGATTTAGAAATGCGAGATGTGACAGGATTAACCATTCGCAAAGACTATACACTGCCATTTTTAGGTATTGGTGGCGCCATCTTTATGATTGGGGTTATACAAGGAATGTATTGGAACCACAGACGCATATGGATTCAACCTAAAGAACAAGGATTTTGGGTTGCGGGTCACACAAATAAGAACTGGTTTGGTCTTAAGAAAGACTTAGAGAAAGCATTAGATGGAACTAGTGTGGAACCACCAGAAGACCAACAGGAGTTAAAAGAGTAAACCCATGAAATATTTTGAAGGGTAAGGAGGAATAAAGTTGGAATTAAGCACAATTAGTAGTAATTTACTCTATGCATCCTTCTTTCTTTATTTAATCGCTACTTTCTTCTTCGGAGGTACGATACGTGAGAAAGATGCTCAACAGAAAGAGTCTAAGGCTGGTAAGATTGGTATTACCATTACCATTATTGGATTTGTAGCACAAGTAGGCTATTTTATAACCCGTTGGATTGCTAGCCAACATGCCCCTCTAAGTAATTTATTTGAATATACGACTTTCTTTGGTATGATGCTTGTGCTGGCTTTCATCGTTATATACTTTATATACCGATTAAATGTACTAGGGCTTTTCGTATTACCGATTGCTTTATTAATTATTGCCTATGCGAGTATGTTTCCTAGTGAGATCTCACCATTAATTCCAGCGCTAAATACACATTGGCTGTATATTCATGTGTCTACTGTTTCTCTTGGTCAAGCAATACTAGCTGTCAGTTTTGGCGCGGGTCTCTTATACTTAATTAAAACGTTAGATCAAACTGAAAGAACTAAAAAGAACGCATGGTTAGAGTTTATTATTTACACTCTTTTTGCCGTCATTGGATTTATTGTTATCACAAGCGGATTCCGCTTAGGTGGTTATGAAGTTACCTTTGAAGTTCCTGCAGAAGGAGAGGCAATGGAAGCTAGTACAGTTGATTATACATTGCTTCCTATTGTTGGCCCAACAGATGGCACGTTGCAAACTGAGGGTGCCACTGGACCATTATTAGAAGCTCCTTCATGGATGCAAGGCGAAAAGGCCGCAAGAAAGTTAAATACAATGATTTGGTCCCTTCTAGTAGGTCTTGTCTTATACGTGTTAGCTCGTCTTATATTAAGAAAGCGAGTTGCTGCAGCGATTCAACCCAAATTGTCTCGGGTGAAGCCTTCTTTAGTAGATGAAGTTTCTTATCGTGCAGTGGCAATTGGATTCCCAGTCTTCACACTTGGTGGACTGATTTTTGCAATGATTTGGGCACAAATAGCATGGAACCGTTTTTGGGGATGGGACCCGAAAGAAGTTTGGGCTCTCATTACTTGGTTGTTCTATGCTGTCTTTTTACACTTGCGTTTAGGTGCTGGATGGCATGGGGAGAAGTCTGCATGGCTAGCCGTCATTGGATTTGCCATAATCATGTTTAACTTAATAGCTGTTAACCTAGTGTTAGCAGGACTACATTCATACGCGTAATACATTACAAAGGCTGCTAATCTTAAGATTTGTAGCCTTTGTTGCACAAAAAGAAGGGAGATAGGAATATGGACCAGGGTGGAAAGATTTTAGTAGTAGATGATGAAGAACGTATTCGTCGGTTAATCCGCATGTACTTAGAGAGAGAAAATTACGAAGTTGTAGAAGCTGAAGACGGGGAAGAGGCTCTAGAACTTGCTATTGGTGACGATTTTGATCTCATTCTTTTGGATTTAATGATGCCAGGAAAAGATGGGATTGAAGTGTGCCAGGACATAAGAGAAAAAAAGGCAACTCCAATTATTATGTTGACGGCCAAAGGGGAAGAGTCGAATCGTGTCCAAGGCTTTGAAGCGGGGACCGATGATTATATCGTAAAACCTTTTAGTCCAAGAGAAGTGGTGCTTCGGGTTAAAGCTTTACTAAGGCGCTCCTCATCCACCAAATTCTTGCAAACAGAAACAGGGGCTAGGGATGTGTTGGTGTTTGATCATTTAACAATTGATAATGATGCACATAGGGTAAAAGCTGATGGGAAGGATGTTAGCTTAACACCTAAAGAGTATGAACTTCTTCTTTTCCTTGCCCAAGCTCCTGATAAAGTCTTTGACCGTGAGCAACTTTTAAAGGAAGTTTGGCAATACGAATTCTTCGGAGATTTGCGTACAGTCGATACACATGTGAAACGTCTCCGTGAGAAGCTAAGTAAAGTATCGAAAGACGCTGCCAAGATGATTGTAACAGTATGGGGCGTAGGATATAAATTTGAGGTAGTTGGTGACTAATGTTCTGGCGAAGTGTAGTAGGTAAGTTATGGTTTACCATACTACTTTTAGTATCATTTGTATTATTTATATTAACGGTATTATTACTTGAATTCTTTGAAAGTTACCATATTTATCAAGCTGAAAAGGAATTAATGCAAACTGCTGAAAAGGTTGAAGATATTCTTGATGAGTATGAAGAGCGATCATTAGCCCTTTCCATAGCTGAGAAAATTATTGATCCTTCAAGCAGGATTGTAGTAGCGTTTGATGAAGAAGATCATTGGATTTCCCCCACATATAAAGAGGATGTACCAGTTGTCCCGATGGAGTGGTTGTACCAAGATGAGTCATTATCGACCGTGTTTGATTCAAAAGAAACGGTCATGAAAGAAGATATTATCCCTGAAACAGACACACATGTAATGATCGTAGGGATCCCTCTTGCAGAACGTGGTTCAGGTATTTTCGTATATCAATCCCTTGCTTTTGTTGAACAAACAACGTCTCAAACGACGAAGATCATATTCTTAGGGGCAGGGATAGCGATTATTTTAACAACGATTTTCGCGTTTTTCTTATCGACACGAATTACATCTCCTCTTATAAAAATGAGAGAAGGTGCATTCGAATTAGCTCGAGGTGAATTTAACACAAAAGTTCCTATCTTGACCCATGATGAAATTGGTGAACTGGCCATGGCATTTAATCGCATGGGGAGACAGTTGAAGTTTCATATAAATGCATTAAATCAAGAGAAAGAGCAGTTATCAGGTATTCTTCGGTCTATGGCTGATGGTGTTATTACTCTAAACCGAAAAGGGCATATGCTAGTCACTAATCCTCCTGCTGATCAGTTTATAGATGCTTGGTTCTATGAACATGAAAATGGATTGCCCAATCACGATCTCTTGCCAGGTGAATTACAGGATATGCTTCAAGAAGTTATTACGCAAGAGAAAGAAATTATGACAGAGCTAGTGGTTCAAGGGCGTAGTTTCGTAGTGATCATGACTCCTCTATACGATAAAACGTATGTGAGAGGGGCAGTAGCGGTTATTCGGGACATGACAGAAGAACGAAGATTGGATAAACTTCGTAAAGACTTTATTGCAAATGTTTCTCATGAGTTGAGAACGCCTATTTCTATGTTGCAAGGCTATAGTGAAGCCATTGTAGATGATATTGCTGAATCCAAAGAAGATAAAAATGAATTAGCTAAAATCATTTATGACGAGTCTCTCAGGATTGGAAGGCTTGTCAATGAATTACTAGATCTTGCACGAATGGAAGCCGGGCACATTCAACTAAATCGAGAGTTCGTTAATATCCATGAGTATATTGAACGAATCGTGAAGAAATTCTCAGGATTAGCGAATGAAAAGAATATCACGATTCATGTAGAAGTAGATGATGACTTGAAGCAAGTGTATTTAGACTACGACCGTATTGAACAGGTACTGACGAACTTGCTTGATAATGCTATTCGACACACAGAACAAGAAAAGCAAGTTTTTGTAAAGGTGATTGAAGAAGAAGATGTTCAATTCTCCATTCACGACCAAGGTATTGGGATAGCAGATGAAGATTTACCATTTGTGTTCGAGCGTTTCTATAAGGCGGATAAGTCACGTAAGAGAAGTGAAGGAGGAAAGTCAGGAACTGGATTAGGGCTTGCTATTGCTAAAAATATAGTAGAAGCTCATAAAGGATCCATTTCTGTTCATAGTAAGCAAGGAGAAGGGACAACCTTCTTGTTCAAGCTTCCAAATGATCTCGAATCATGACGAACAATCTTGTTTCCTATGAAACCATCTAGAGATAAGTACTTCCTTTTCTAAAGTAACTATGCTACGATACAAACATAATATAATTTCATAATTTAACTATGGTGTTCTCATATGAGAACTGAATAGGGAATCTGGTTGGAATCCAGAACTGTCCTCGCAACTGTACGTGTGGACGAAAGGGAAATGCCACTTTATATATAATTATAAGGGAAGGCTCTCGAGTAGATCGATACACAAGTCAGTAGACCTGCCATGGTTAACCGTTTCAAAGCTTCGAGGATTGAGCGTTTGAGAGACCTATCTTGTCATTGTTTATAAACGAGATCCGTCATGCTCAAAGACTCTTCCATTAAAAGGAAGAGTCTTTTTTCGTTACAAAAGGTCTGTCTTCGTTCCGTCTCTTCGTATCGCAACGAAACAACTACATATTTTATGGAGAGGTTGGATGAAATGAAACAAATGATGAAAATGCTAATGGCGACTATATTTGTATTAGGAGGACTTGCTGCCTGTGGTCAGTCAACAGAGGATGCAAATAGTGGAGAAAATAATCAATCTACACAGGAACAACAAGAACAGCTTGTAACAGTGGAAATTACAACGAATAACGGGGAAGAAGCTATAGCTGAAAGAGAAATTGAGATTGAAGACGGAGCAACTGTAATGGAAGTAATGAAAGCAAATTTCAATATAGAGACGGGAAGTAATGGTGGCTTCATTACTTCAATAGAAGGTGTAGCCCCTAAAGATGGAGAGCAGAAAGCATGGTTTTATTCCGTTAATGGAGAAGAAGCTATGGTCGGAGCAAAGGAATATACTTTAGAACCTGGGGACACTGTTTCATTTGATTTTCACAGCTGGGAGTAATAATGATGAACTTATATAAACTAACATTGATCTCATTGCTTGCTGCACTTGCCACAGTTGGAAGATTCTTATTCAGTTTTTACCCAAACGTTCAGCCTGTCACAGCGATTATAATTATTTGTGGGATTTGGTTGGGTCCCTTCTATTCTGTGGTGCTAGCTGTGGTGACTACGATATTATCAAATATGTTGTTAGGCATGGGAATATGGACCTTGCCTCAAATAGTAAGCTGGTCATTAATTGGCCTCCTTGCAGGTTGGTTAGGTAAGTATAGGCATGTCATTCCGATGTATGTATATGCTGCATTTGCAGGTGTAAGTGGTTATTTCTTTGGATTTATGATGGCAGTTACATACGGTCAAGTAGGGAACCATTTCTTTGCATATTGGCTAAGCAGTCTCCCGTTTGATACGTATCACGCTGTTGGTAATGTTGTATTCATGATCGTACTATATCCAGTATTATCTCGTTTGTTTAAACAATATGAAAGCAAAAATATACATTCTTTTAAACACCCCAATCAGTCAATGAACTGATTGGGGTGTTTTTTGTAGTTGATTGTATTAGAATTTTTCAAGATAAGGTTAGTAATCATGAAGACTCGAAGCTGAGAGAATGTTTCCGTTAGCTTTAGTTGAGCGTAAGGTGGGCCTGGAAACCACTCGCTTTCCTGTGGGGAGCTGGTGAGCCTCCTCAGCCGGCACGCCGTCTTCCGGGGTCTCACCTAGGCTCTTCTGCCCACGGGAGTCTCGCAGTTTCCAGGCCCACCTTTGCCATACAAGAGTGAACGAAACATGCCATATAGGGTAACATCGGACCTACTGGTGCGAATTGCGGGGCCGTTCACCTCTTTAAAGCCAGGGCTTGATCGGGGACTGCGAGACTCCCGCGGGAAAAGGAGGCTTCCCAGCTCCCCGCAGGAAAGCGAGTAGTCCCCGATCAAGCCCAAGCACTTATAAACGCAGGCGGCCCTTTCCTGCTGAAATATCCAACTCTAACTCTTCCACATAAGTCCCTTATATGGAAGAGTTGTGATAGAAGCTATACTATTTAACATAGACTAGATATTATTCGATTTTGGTAGGAAATGGTCTATTCAAACGCTTGGAAATAATTTATAGTATGAAACGAGTGAAACGTTTTACATATTTTTTCGACTAATGGTATGAACGGGAGGTTGACGAATGGATTCCGTATTTCAAGATCTTTATGAGAAATATCATAAAGATGTTTTTCAATTTATATTTTACATGGTAAAGAATCGGGAGCAAGCTGAAGATCTCGTTCAAGAAGTGTATATTAAAGTCATGAATTCTTATGATCGATTTAAAGGGGATAGTAGTGAAAAAACATGGATGTTTTCAATAGCCCGTCATGTTACAATCGATTTCTTCCGTAAGCAAAAGCGGAAAAGGAATCGGATCATGGAATTCTTTGACTGGGGGGAGCAGGGTCATTTAATACAAGATGATCAGCCCATCCCTGAAGAAATTGCGTTGCAGAATGAAGAAATTCAAAAGATGTACCATTGTTTAGAAAGATGTACGACAGATCAAAAGACGGTGATCATATTGAGGTATATTCAGTCTATGTCCATACAAGAGACGGCTGAAGTTTTAGGAATGACTGTTAGTAAAGTGAAAACCACTCAACATAGAGGGATGAAAGCACTTCAAACTTATATGAATGAGGAAGACGAGGAGGGGATCAAAAGTGAAACGAAATAAAAATCACAGTAGTGACTCCATAAAAGATCTCCTGAAAAGTATGCCTAATGTAGAAGACCGCCAAAACTCTGAAGAACTGTATCGTAAAATCTCTGACAAGCGAAATAAAGAATTACAAAGACGATCCAAGCGAAAGAAAATGGCTACTGGATGGGGAATAGGGCTCGCCTCAGTAGCTGCAACGATTCTATTTTTCATCGCTGTTTTGCCCTCTATGACTCAAGAGCAAGCTTATGATACTTCATCTTCTGATGAATCAGCAGAAGTAAGCAGAGACCAAGCAGAATATAAAGCACAAAATAAAAATGAGATGGATCGTTCATCAAACACCAATGCACAAGAAGAAAGTGCTTCATCTGAAAAGACGGAAGCCAATTTCCGTGATGCTATGTCTACGGAATCTTCTCTAATATCAAGAGTTGTGAAAGATAATGAGAAAGAACAACATGCTATTGCAGCGTTTGGGGATCTGCAAGGTCAATACGTTGTTCCAATTACATTCTCTGTAACACAAGAAGTGAAAAGCATCGACGAATTGTATAATTCTCTTGATGCATTCGAAGAAGAAGTTTGGGGTGTGAGAAAGTATCAGTTTTCATCTGTTTCATTTGATATAAACGAAGAAGAAGGGGTCGTATTGGTGAATTTCCCTGAGGATTATGATTTTCCTGAATCCTCTACCCAAGAGAACATCTTTATAATGTCTCTTAAAGAAATGTTTAGTCCGCTTGATGTGACTACTATTAAACTGGAGACAGACGGTGAACCAGGAGTTAATCTTGGTAACAATACGGGATTAGAGGAAATTGACATTTATGGCGAATCTCTCTACAAGTTATATACTCCACAAAATGGTCCGAAACTATTTATTTCAATTCCTATCAGTCAGGGGTTAACGGTAGAAGAAGCATTAAACGAACTTAAAGTCGATGAGCCAACATTCACTATTGAAGGCACCATTCCAAAAGAATTGGAGATTATAGACGTAAAACCTGATGGTGAGTTTCTTGAAGTTAATTTTAATGTCGCTAACACTATTGATGGGGAGCAGCAGATGCTTACAATGATTGAATCTATTCTAATGACATCTAAGCAATTTGGCTTTACTCAAATTAAGTTCAACAACCTTCCCCATTCGGAGATAGGGAAGTATGATTTAACAAAACCCATTTCTGTTCCATATAGTGTTAATCCTATGCCTTTACAGCAGAGTTCACCATAAATAAAAAGCTCGCCAATTGGCGAGCTTTTTTACATTATTTATTTTCTTCATAACGTGCTAAGCACTCATCAATTAGCTTGCTAGCTGCTTCTACACCTTCGTATTCTCCGATCTCCGTTTTCTTACCTTGAAGATCTTTGTACGTTTGGAAGAAGTGAGAGATTTCTTCTAATTTATGCTGAGGTACATCATCTAGTGTATGAACATCCTTGAAGCGTGGATCCTCTGTAGGAACTGCGATCAACTTCTGATCTTCTTCCCCATCATCAATCATGTTTAAGAAACCAATTACGCGAGATTCAATTACGCAACCTGGGAAAGTAGGGTTTGTAACAAGCACAAGTGCATCAAGCGGGTCCCCGTCTAGTGCTAACGTGTCATCAATATACCCGTATTCGGCAGGATAGAATTGAGAAGAGAAAAGGACGCGGTCTAGTTTAAATACACCTTTTTCCTTATCAAATTCATATTTGTTCTGACTTCCTGTTGGAATTTCAATAAACACATCAATAACTTTATTTTCAGCCATATGAATGCCTCCTTATTCGACAATAGTATGTATGTTCTTGCAGATTTATATTATATCAACATTTAGCTAGGAAGGAAAGCATAGAACATGTTAAAATAAAGGTATCGACGTATGTTAGGACTGATGATAAATGGACCAACATTCTTTAGTTGAGCAACTTTCCCCAAAAGTTAAGCTTGTCCGTGTCGAAAGGGGCTATACGCAGGAACGTATGTCTTTGATACTCGGTGTGTCTAAAAAGACCCTTGTCCAAATAGAAAAGGGTAGAATATTAGCTAGTTGGACAACGTTAGTAGCTATGGTTGCTTTATTTCGAGATAGTGAAGTCATACAAAATACATTGGGAGAAGATCCTCTAGAAGTTTTAGAGACGATTGCCCATGAATCTGTAAATCGCCCTAAACAGCGCACGCTTGGTGGTAAGGTATGGTGGACATCAGTAGATGAGCATAATGGATACATGATACAACAAAATGTTCTAAGTCTACATTATAGGATAATTGATGGGAATTATTATAGGTACTTTAGCAGCTTTGATCTTAAAGAAGCACGTCAGAAATTGGCTGAGCTAGGGGAAAATCCGATATAAAAAAGATCCCTCCATTAATATGAAGGGATCTTTTTAGGAAGATAGTTTATTCGAATTTTAATGCATCGCCGTCAAACGGTTCGTCTTCAACTTTAATGGAATCTGTAGGACAACCTTCGAAAGCATCTTCCATATCTTCATGAAGGTCTTCGGGAATCTCCGCAGTACCTTTATTATCATCTAAGATGACAAATGCAATGCCTTCATCATCGTAATCATAAATATCTGGAGCTGCAGCCCCACAAGCCCCACATGCTATGCATGTTTCTTTGTCGACAATTGTATATTTAGCCATGTCACATACCCTCCTAAAATATTTAAGACCCTGGTATGGATCTTCTATAACATATATAAGTATCCTAATTTGGAAACATTTTCGCCTAATACATATTGTAAAGCTCTTCTTTTAACATTTCAACTAAAAATCGGCGAATTCATTATGCAACCTAAGCTTGACGTGGCCCTTCAAATAGCTTTCTGAAGGGTAGAGAAAGGGGATTCCATGTTTAACACTTTATTACTTCACAGCATTCAACAATTACAAGGTGAAAGAAGTGCTTCAGCAATTTTACATATGCTAACAGGTAAGAAATCTTCACAGACATTCCAAGATGTTTACGCATATCAACTATCAACTTTTTTTGGGATATATCGCACGATCACTCGAGATGAATTAATGCAAGAGTTAAGAAATTTAAAGGCTCTACATTATATCACTACAAAAGAACGAGAAATTCGATTAACAGAAGCTGGAATGGAGATTCTTAACAAAGAACCAATAGAACATACACCCTTAGCTTGGCTGAATGGTACTACATATCAGCATATGGATCAGCAATTTTGGGGTCGTTTAGTAGTATTCGTACAGACGGCTTCTAATATCGCTTCAGGTCAGCATCAATTTATTCCAGTTGACGACAGAAAAGAGGTTTTGAACTGGGTGAAAGTAAAGTATCGATATGAACAATCCAATCTGCGTGAATACTTACAGCGCTTATACTCTGAATTGTATGGTCTTTTAAAAGGGATGCCTGAATGGATTGCTGAATTTACAACCTATCGTTTGTCTTCTTACCATCGCTATGGAATGAGTAAAGATCAGCTGGCTATGCGCTATAATCTTTCTGTTCATGATGTCACCATTACCCTTCAAGCTGTTATTCATTATTTGTTACAGAGGGTTTTAGATCATCAAAGCACCTATCCTTACTTATTTCAAATGTGTGAAGACCTTCAAGTGACCTATCCTCTTACTCATTCTGCTCAAAAAACGTTTGAATGGATTGAGAAAGGCCATTCCCTCGAGAACATAGCGAGGATTCGTAAATTAAAAATGAGTACCATCCAAGACCATATTGTAGAAATTGCTCTAGTGAATCCGCATTTTCGTATTGATAACTATGTTACGAAAGAAGCGGCACAAAACATTTCCCATACAGCAAATGTATTAAACACGAATCGATTGAAAACAATTCGAGATGAGCTGAGTGGAGATTACTCTTATTTTGAAATTCGGCTTGTGTTAGCAGCGTCACAAGGAGTGTCAAATCATGAATCACGAAACACTTGAAAAGCTACTGTATCATAACTTTGGATACGAACAATTTAGAGAAGGTCAAAGAGAGATTATCGAAGATTTACTAAAGGGGAATGATGTTTTAGGCATCTTACCTACTGGTACTGGTAAATCAATGTGTTATCAATTGCCTGCTCTTGTGCTAGAGGGAACTGTAATCGTGGTAAGTCCCTTAATTTCATTAATGGTTGACCAGGTGAAGCAGTTAAAACAACAGGGTATGAAGCGCGTAGTGGCCATAAACAGCTTTTTGAATCCACAACAAAAGCAACAAGTGTATACTCATATTGATCAATACAAATTAGTCTATTGTTCACCAGAGATGCTTCAAAATGAGCAGTTCCTACAGGTTTTGAAAGAGAAAGTTTCGGTTTCGTTACTAGTAGTGGATGAAGCGCATTGTATTTCACAATGGGGGCATGAGTTTCGAACGGATTATTTAAAGTTGGATGAAACACTGAAGCAGTTAAAAGAACCAACCGTATTGGCTTTAAGTGCTACTGCTCCTGTGCATGTCCAAGATGATATTTTGAAACAAATTAATCGGCCAGAAATGCGTAAGCACATTTATCCCATGGATAGAGAAAACATTGCATTTTCAGTAGAACATGTTACTGGTATGGAAGAGAAGATGCAACGTTTGGCGGATATATTAAATACACATTCAGTACCGACCATGATTTACTTTTCAAGTCGACAGTGGACTGAAAAAGCGGCACATGAATTAAGTCAACGTGTACAGGATTTAAGGATTGCCTATTATCATGGTGGAATGGATCAGGTAGATCGTTTACTGATCCAACAACAATTTATGAATAACCAATTAGATGTGATTTGTTGCACTAGCGCTTTTGGGATGGGTGTTAACAAAGGGAATATACGACTAGTTGTGCATGCTCATATTCCCTCGCAGGTTGAATCTTTCTTGCAAGAGATAGGTCGGGCAGGGCGAGATGGATTTCAAAGTGTTAGCTTAACCCTCTATAGCCCAGGAGATGGCGAAATTCCTAAGCGTTTTATAGAGACAGAACTACCTTCTGAAGAGATGGTTTCAAACGCGATGCGTTACTTACAATCATTATCCTCTAAAGGTATGTGTATCCCGGAACGAACAGAGGATATTGAAGAAACATTACAACTTAGTGAGGTTCAATGGCGCTTTTTATCCTATCAATTTGAGAAGCATGGGCTTATTAAAGGGAAAAATATTCTCAAGCATCAAAGCGGCTGGGAAGACGCTTATTATTCAATCCTTAGGTTTATTCATGAGAGAACCATGATTAAACAAAATAAATTAGCGGAACTCCTACATTGGGTGCACTCAGAAAACTGTTTAAGGTCTAGCTTATATCGTTCATTTCAAACCACATTAAAAGAACCTACTGGTTTTTGTTGCGATCGCTGTGACTTTGCATTTGATTTATGGGAAACAAACAATAACTTCAATCAGCGAACCGAGATGTTAAATTGGGAAGAAGAACTCCAAAGGATTTTTTTACAGGGGGGGTCTGAATGAATCAAGCTGACTTAATAAAAAAAATGACAGATCGTCAAGTCGTAACCCAGCTCTACATCACTCAAATCATCATTCTAGCCCTTTCTCTAGTGTGTAGTTGGTTTTTATTTGACTCCATTAAAGATTGGTATGATTTATTCACTTGGAACATTGAAGGTATTATATATTATGGTGGATCAGCAGCTCTTCTTATACTAGGCTTAGATGTATTGCTCATGTCGGTTATGCCAAAACGTTTTTATGACGACGGTGGGATTAATGAAAAAGTTTTCAGAAGCCTTCCTATTCTAGAGATTGTTGGTTTGACATTTTTTGTAGCTTTAGCGGAGGAATTATTATTTCGTGGGGTAATTCAAACAGAATATGGGTATTTGGCTGCTAGTATATCATTTGCGCTCGTTCACATTCGTTATTTGAACAAACCTGTATTGTTCGTTTCGGTTATAGCTATCAGTTTTTATATTGGATGGATGTACGAAATTACAGAGAATTTGTGGGTTACGATATTTGCCCATTTCATTATTGATCTCGTGTTAGGAATCATGATTCGATATCGTATACTGAGGTGAAGAAAGTTGGAAGAATCCCATAGCCACAATGACCAAGCGAAGAATTTGCGACGAAGAATGAAAGAAGACAAAAGTGTGTTGCAAGAAGTTAGTCAAGAACGATCAAGTGGACTTATTTATAACCTTCCATCTAGAAGTGAGGTACATAGAGGGAAGTCAACTAAAGTGAAATGGAAAATAAAATATCCATTCATTCGATTATTAGTTTTCCTTTTTGTTGGTTTAATAGTACTTCTCCCACTTTATTTTTTGTAAATTAGAAGAAAACATGAGCTCAAAATGCCCTTTAGAAAGTTATTCAAGGCATGACTAATGTGAGTGCTATAAAATAGTGGCTAAAGAATGAATTTCAAAAAGAGGTTCAGAGTTTGATGACTCTAAACCTCTTAATTTTATGGTGTTCCCCTTCGTTATCTATACTTGTTAAAAAAAGATTTTGCGATCTCGCTCTTCTTTTAAAATCTCAACTGCTTCCCGGAAACGTTGTGAATGTATGATTTCTCTCTCCCTTAGATATTTTAACCCATCATTTAAGTCAGGATCATCAGATAAATTTATGATCCATTGATAAGTAGCACGTGCTTTTTCCTCTGCGGCAATATCCTCGTATAAGTCCGCAATAGGATCCCCTTTAGCGGCAATGTACGTGGCGGTCCACGCCGAACCGGCAGCGTTTTCATAATAAAGAGCATGCTCATGATTAGCGTAATGCGCACCTAAACCAGCAGCCTTCATCTGTTCTGGTGTTGCGTCTTTTGTAAGTTTATATACCATAGTCGCAATCATTTCTAAATGGGCGAATTCTTCTGTACCGATATCAGTTAAGAGACCTACAACTTTATCAGGGATGGTGTACCTCTGATTTAGATATCTTAGAGCTGCAGAAAGCTCGCCATCAGCTCCACCATATTGTTCGATTAAGTATTTTGCAAGTTGCGGGTTACAGGAACTTACCCTAACAGGATACTGTAATTTTTTCTCATAATACCACATACTCTACCTCCTTCTTACACTTGCCATGGCCAAGGGGCACTGTTCCAATTCCAAGGATATCCTGAATAACTTTCCCCATATTGTCGAAGAGGCCCATATTGTTGTTCATATTGCTTCTTAAGCTTCTTACTTTGTTGAGCGAACTGATTGAATTGTCCGATTGCTTCATAATCTTCAGGATGAGTGTCTAAATATAAAGTAAGTTCAACTAGAACAAAATCTACAGCTTGAATTTCCTCTAGCAATTCGTAATATGAAGGTGGGAGGGGCTGGTTCATTTGTCATCACTCCCGTCAGGATTTGGGTAAGGACTGTAAAAAGCTGGCCAAAGGGTTCCGCAATAAAGGGCTTGTTTAGGACTAAACTGTTGTAAATTTTGGGGTTGGAACCCTATATAAAGTTGAGGTGGCGTCTGGTAACTTTTTACACGAATAGGCGGGCAGGGGTCATGTGGGCTGTTATAGGGCTGGTAGTACTTCACTTGAGTGAACATCACCATTAACTCCTTTCTGTTGAACTTACATTCATACCACTACTATTTATGGATATTTTGTTAAACCTTATCCTATTACAAGTTTAATCCTTATCTCAAAGAAGGGATTTTGTTTTTTTAATCGAATATTTTTATGAAGGGTACTGTTATATCATTACATAAATTGAGGTGAAGACGATGTTTGTAAAGGGAATTATGAAAGATGCTCATGAATGTTGGACGGCGTCTGTAGATACTCCGTTAAAAGAAGTAATTGATAGGCTTAATGAAAATGATATTCAAGGGATGCCAGTCGTAGTAGAAGGTACCTTTAGAGGGATGGTTTCAAAAGAACTGATCTATAAGAACTTTTTTGAGAGCGGGATGACAAAAGATTCCTTTTTAGCTGAACGAAAAGTTGGGGATGCGATGGCTTATGAGGATCTCTACATTACGGAAAGCGATGTGTTTGAACAAACACTAACGACTTTCAAAGGTTTTTCTGTAGTTGCAGTAATTGGGGATCATCGCAAATTCTTAGGTATCGTTACACGTTACGATGTTTTAGAGCAGTTTGAAAGTGCCTTTGGTATGAAGAAGAAAGGGGTTCGAATTGCATTTACTTCAGAGGAATCTGAAGGCCGCATTGCTCGTTTAGCTGAAATTGTTAAGCAATATCATGAAAATATCATTTCTTTAGCTACTTTTGATGAAACTGCTAAACTTACAAGAAGAATCGTGTTGAAAATTGAAAAGAAAGATAATATAGAGAAATTTGCTAAGAAACTAGAACGTTCTGGCTTCAGAATCCTTGATATTAAAGAAGATTAAACAGGACTAGACCCAGCCTCACATCCATATAATGGGTGGGGGGAGGGGTTTTTATTGTTTAGTGCTTTAATCATTAGTGGTGTAGCTTGGTTTGCAACCTTTTTCTCTATATATTGGCTTCCGTTTGCTAGAGTACCGCTCTCGTCAGATTTTTTCTTACTGGCCATATTAGCCCCGGTTGATTTCTTATTTGGAAGCTTGTGTTTGCTTGTGGCTTGTATAAACCATGGCTTGTTGTTTCGGGCCGTAGTACAAACGAACGTTCGTACAGAAGTGAAAGTATTATCCTTGTTAGGATGGTTAAGTCCTGCTGTGCTGGTCGTTTTTTCTATAAAAGTTGT
This sequence comes from Pontibacillus salipaludis, assembly GCF_014642405.1. Lineage (GTDB taxonomy): Bacteria > Bacillota > Bacilli > Bacillales > BH030062 > Pontibacillus > Pontibacillus salipaludis. The sequence continues at coordinate 363,152 of NZ_BMIN01000001.1, read as the reverse complement.
GGCCCTTGTTTTCTGTATGTCTGTCATCTATGGTATTCTTTCCATGAAGGGGAAAGAGCAACAAAAAGGGAGTATTAAGAGTAAATCGTTCTAAGTTATCGATAATAATTTGTGCAAAGCATATCCAAAACCCATACATAGTTTACACAAAGCGCTTTCTTTTTTATAATAAGATCAAATAGATTTATGGGGGATAAGGTATGTCCAGCACTCAAGGTAAATACAACATCAAAGCCGTTTCTACAATGCTCGGAATTCAATCAGGAACTCTTCGAGCATGGGAACGTAGGTATAAAATGATACGCCCGACACGTAATGAGGCTGGTCATCGTTTGTATACAGATGAGCATATTAAAGTATTGAAATGGTTAATAGATAAAGTGAATAGAGGTTTTACTATATCTCAAGCGGTTTCTTTGCTTGAGAACAATCAGAACAATCAATCAAACGTTGAGGAAGAAAATGTTTCTTCAAAAGAAAGTCATATTGAAGCGATGTCCGACGAATTATTAGATGCGTTGTTACAGTTTAATGAACGAGATGCTCAGATGAAACTAGATCATGCATTTAGCTTATTCTCACCAGAAAAAGTAGCAATTGATGTAGTGGGTCCCATATTAGTTAAGATTGGGAACTTGTGGGAAGCGAATGAAATTTCTAGTGTGCATGAACATTTTGCAAGTAACTTTCTACGCTCTAGATTAGGGATGATGTTGATCTCAATGCCTGTTAATCATATGCAACCGAAAGCTGTGTGTGTATGTGGTCCTAATGAGAAGCATGAATTAGGTATATTGATTTTCAGTCTTTATCTAAAAAGACAAGGATACGATGTTGTTTATTTAGGTCAAAGTATCGCTCCAGGCGATGTTGAAGTGATCGTGAATGAACTAAAGCCATCGTATCTGTTTATGTCTTGCACAATGAAGAAGAATATTCCTGCAACAGTACACATAGCTGATGCTTTAAAAGAACGCTATCCAGATTTGGCGATTGGGCTAGGGGGCTACGCATTAGATACCTTACCACCAAAGGATAAGGAACCCATACAACCTTACATCATAGGTAGCAATAGTTCGGATTGGTCAGAGTGGCTGTCCAATCATTCTTAAGACTCGCGTTTAGGCGCGAGTCTTTTGCTTCCTAAATAGCATGATTTAAATAAATTTCTTGTAGCTATGCCTATTCCAATTTATACTTTAAAAATAGTACCAAACTTACAAAAAAAACATATACTAAGGTAAGGCATCGCACATGCATTCAAAGGGGGACGAGTGAATGCGTCTTGAAAGGCTATCTAGTAATAAATTTAAAATATTTCTAACGTTTGATGACTTGCTTGATCGTGGGATATCACGAGAGGATCTGTGGCAAGACCTACCTGCTGTTCACGCATTATTTCATGACATGATGTACGAGGCTACAGACGAATTAGGAATGGAACTAGAGGGGATGCTCCAAGTTCAGGTATACCTGATGCAGGCTCAGGGCATGCTCATTGTGGTTACACAAAGTGATCAAACGAATGAAGATTATGATGAAGACTATATTGAAATGAAAGTTACACTTGATGAGAGTAAAGAAATGATGTTCAACTTCCATGCATTTGAAGACATAATTCAAGTGGCTCACCACTTACTTCAGTTAGGCATTAAAGGTGGATCCGTTTATTATATGGACCACTACTATATGCAACTTTCTGATGAGGATATGGCAGAGTTGAACCGTGAAGACTTAATTGCTATTCTTTCTGAGTTTGGCTCACCAAGTACAGTTACTAGTTACCGTTTAAATGAGTATGGGAAAACGATTTTAAATGGAAATGCAGTCCAGGAAATCACAACCTATTTTCAGTAAAGAAGAGATCGGTCCATAAAAGCGGACGATCTTTTTTTTGTGAATTAGTCATATACATATCATAGCTCTGAAAACATTTTTTATATAGAACAAGAAAAATATTTATGTAAATATTAGAAGGATTTCTATGAACATGTTACGATAAAACAGAATAATAAATATAGGGGGAAAAGAATTGCAGAAATTCGAATACCCCATTATAATGAAATCGCTTACATTACAAAAGGTTTAGTTTTCATCAAAATATGTATTTTCGTGTTTCCATAAAGCTTAAGAAGTTGTATACTAATTTCTGAAGAAATGGAATGTACATTGACTGAACCGAATTTTCATGGGAGGTAAGTTCATGGTAGCCGACAAAGCAGCAGATTCTGCGAATGAAAATCATGACAAATTAGACGTATTAAAATCAACTCAAACTGTGGTTAATAAGGCACTTGATAAATTAGGGTACCCATCCGAAGTGTTTGAATTGCTTAAAGAACCTGTAAGAATGATGACAGTTCGAATCCCGGTTCGAATGGATGATGGATCAATTAAGATCTTTACAGGTTATCGGGCTCAACACAATGATGCAGTGGGACCTACAAAAGGTGGCGTAAGATTCCACCCAAGCGTTACTGAAAAGGAAGTAAAGGCTTTATCCATATGGATGAGTTTAAAGGCTGGGATTGTTGATCTTCCGTATGGTGGGGGAAAAGGCGGAATTGTATGCGATCCACGTGAAATGTCTTTCCGTGAGTTAGAAGGGCTTAGTCGCGGTTATGTACGAGCTATAAGTCAAATTGTAGGTCCTACAAAGGATATTCCAGCTCCTGACGTGTTTACGAATTCACAGATTATGGCCTGGATGATGGATGAATATAGCCGTATTGATGAATTCAATAACCCAGGTTTTATTACTGGAAAGCCTCTTGTATTGGGCGGATCTCATGGTCGTGAGTCTGCAACGGCTAAAGGTGTTACAATTTGTATTGAAGAAGCTGCTAAAAAGAAAGATATCGACATTAAGGGAGCTCGTGTGGTCATTCAAGGATTTGGTAACGCAGGTAGCTTCTTAGCTAAGTTTATGCACGATAAAGGGGCAAAAGTGATTGGAATTTCTGATGCACAAGGTGCTCTTCATGATCCAGAAGGATTAGATATTGATTACCTTCTCGATCGTCGAGATAGTTTTGGAACCGTTACGAACTTATTTAAGAATACAATTACCAATCAGCAACTATTAGAGCTAGATTGTGATATTTTAGTTCCTGCAGCAATTGAGAATCAAATTACGGAAGAAAATGCAGCAAATATTAAAGCAAGCATCGTTGTTGAAGCTGCAAACGGACCAACTACACTAGATGGAACGCGTATTTTATCAGAGCGTGGGATTTTATTAGTTCCTGATGTATTAGCATCATCCGGAGGAGTAACGGTATCATACTTCGAATGGGTGCAGAACAACCAAGGTTACTACTGGACTGAAGAAGAAGTTGAAGAAAAGCTTCATAAAGTAATTGTTAAGGGCTTTAATGCCGTATATAATACCGCGGAAACTCGTCGTATTGATATGCGTTTGGCCTCTTATATGGTTGGTGTACGTAAAATGGCGGAGGCTTCACGCTTCCGTGGATGGATATAGGTTGAATCTTTTGCAAGCATCTCCTATCATTATGTGGGTAGGAGATGTTTTTTGTTTTGGGCTCTGTTGATGTTTAGTTGTTTTATATAACTCCCTGATGTGGAGTACTCACTACTGAGATACTTAAGCAGGCAAGGGGCCTCCTGCGTTTGATGAGTGGTTTCCAGGCCTACCTTAGACTCAGCTAAAGCTAACAGCTCTCTAAGTCAAGTGCCTATTTTTAAAGAACATGATATACATCAAAATTTAGACAAATGATACTTATGAATAGTGATATGTGTTGTTGATAGAGGAGTGAAGGAAATTTGCAGAAGGAAGATGTAATTGTTGTAGGAGCAGGGCCATGTGGTTTATCGGCTGCGATTGAACTTCAAGAAAGAGGTCTGAACCCTCTTATCATTGAAAAAGGAAATGTAGTAAATGCGATCTATAATTATCCGACTCACCAGACTTTTTTCAGCTCAAGCGAGAAATTAGAAATTGGTCGAATGCCTTTTATTACAGAAATGAAAAAGCCAGTACGTAACCAAGCTCTTGCGTATTATCGTGCGGTTGCTAAGCGAAAGAATCTTCGTGTAAATGCTTATGAAAAAGTAACAAGCGTTACAAAGGATAATGAGATCTTTACCTTGTGCTCGGAGCGAAACAATGGTGAGGAAGTAACTTATCAAGCTAATCAGATCATTATTGCCACAGGATACTATGATCATCCGAATCACATGGGGATCCCTGGTGAAACGTTAGATAAAGTGAGTCACTACTTTAAGGAGTCTCACCCTTATTTCGATAAAGATGTCGTGGTGATAGGAGGGAAGAACTCCGCTGTCGATGCTACTTTAGAGCTGGTAAAAGCGGGTGCGAATGTTACGGTTCTGTATCGTCAGTCTGACTATTCTAAGAGTGTAAAACCTTGGATTCTTCCTGAATTTGAAGCTCTAGTTAACAAAGAAGTAATTAAAATGGAATTTAATGCTACTGTTACTGAAATTACCTATGATAAAGTTTATTATGAGGTTCATGGAGAGAAAAAGGAAGTTGAGAATGACTTTGTATTTGCTATGACTGGATACCACCCAGACCATAGTTTCTTACGTAAGATGGGTATTGAGATTGAAGAGGATACGGGACGTCCTACATTTAACAAAGATACAATGGAAACCAATATTGAGGGTATATATATAGCTGGAGTTATTGCTGCAGGGTATAACAATAATGAAATTTTTATTGAAAATGGTCGTCATCATGGTGAGTATATTGCTGAAGCGATCTGTAGTGAGAAATAAAAGTTAGAAAAGGTTCTACGCATAGGAGTGCGTAGAACCTTTTTATGTAATAAGGTAATTTTCTTTTAGAAACTAAAATGAATTATGCAAAGATATGAACGAGTTCGGAAGGGTTCTGTGTCATTTCTAAAGCGATCATAAGTTTAATACGAGCTTTAGGGCCGGTGAGACCGTTAGAGAATACAACTCCCATTTCTTTCAGCTTACGCCCCCCTCCTTCATAACTGTATACATCTTGAGCTATACCCTGGTAGCATCGGGATACAAGGACTACAGGAATTCGGTCTTCGATTAATTTCTTTAGTGGTTCAACGATTTGCGGTGGGACATTCCCCTGTCCAAGTGCTTCTATGACTAGTCCGTCCGGTTTAGTATGTCGTATAGCTTCTACTGTTTCCGAGTCCATTCCCGCATATGTTTTTATAAGGGTAACACGCTTTTGAATATGTTGGATTGGGTAGGACTCATGTGATGTTAATGTATGGTGAAACATTATACCCGTTTTAGTGACTATACCTATAGGGCCGTATTGAGGACTTTGAAAAGTCGCTACATTACTAGTTGATGTTTTTGTAACGTTCTTTGCACTATGAATTTCATCATTCATCACGACTAAAACACCTTTATCCTGTGCTTCATCAGAGCAGGCAACTCGAACAGATGTTAATAAGTTGTAAAGACCATCTGAACCAATTTCATTAGAAGAACGCATAGCCCCAGTAACGATGATTGGTTTCCTTGTTTGTAAGTACAAATCTAGAAAGTAAGCTGTTTCTTCTAGAGTGTCTGTTCCATGGGTAATAACAATACCATCTATTTGCTCAGTGGCCAGTCTTTCATGTATTCTTTGCCCCAAAGTTAACATATGTGAAGGCGTCATATGAGGAGAGGGTAAATGGAAGACTACTTCATCTTCAATATTTGCGGAAGTAGCCAAGGATGGTAGCATTTCGTAGAGAGGATGATCTAAATCTGGTGCAACTGTCCCTGTATTTTTATCTTCTTTCATGGAAATTGTTCCGCCTGTATGTAATACAATAATCTTTTTCACTATAAACACCTTCTTATTTCAAGTATTTTCTTTCCATTATGTTCATGATACGATGAAATAGATTGAATTGAAAGAGGAGGAACGGTCGTGTTTACAATACTCTCAGCAGCAGTGGCACCGGGCTTTGCGCTCATGTCGTTTTTTTATTTGAAAGACCGTTTTGACTCTAAGCCTTTCTCAATTGTTTTTAGGACCTTTGTGATGGGCTCGTTATTAGTGTTTCCGATTATGTTTATCCAGTACGCTTTTGAAACAGAAGGCGTGTTACAATATCCAGCTACAAAATCGTTCCTTCTAGCCGGTGGTTTAGAGGAATTCTTCAAATGGTTTATTTTTATGTATGCGGTTTATAAACAAGACCATTTCGAAGGACGTTATGATGGGATTGTTTATGGTGTTTCTATTAGCCTAGGCTTTGCTACTGTTGAAAACATATTGTATTTATTAGCCAATGGTGTAGAAGTCGCCTTTTTAAGAGCTCTTTTCCCAGTTTCTTCTCATGCCTTATTTGGAGTGATCATGGGGTATTATCTAGGTAAGGGGAAAACGGATCGGAAAAGAGGTTCGATCTATGTAGTTTGGCTTGCACTAGCAACGCCTATTTTACTTCACGGACTATATGATTATATCTTAGAAATATGGCAATCGACATGGCAGTATACATTGACACCATTTATGATCATATTATGGCTTATTGCTTTAAGAAAAGTGAAACAAGCCAATATGGTACCTGCTGATGTAATTCCAATTGAACAAAATAAATGGAAAGCTTGAGACCCGCTTCTTTTTAGGAGCGGTTTTTTTATTTTTATCCTCTTTTAAAAAGTACTTGTTAGACATTTCTTAGTTTGAGAGAGGTTATCGCAGTAGATTGATGCCTTGCCTTGTCTAGCTCCTGGGGCTTAGAGGCTAGCGAGATAAGGCCACCCATTACAGTGAGCAAGCTCACTTCCATGGGTGGTCTTATCCGTACGCCTCTGAACAAGCCTGATGCGCTTTTCTTATTGTCTAGCTCCAGCGGGGAGGGGCTAGTGAGATAAGCAAATTAACTCCAGTGGCTTAACGCCACTTCCGTTAACTTGCTTATCCTTACACCCCTAACCACCCCGCCTGCGCTTTTCTACTGTCTAGCTCCTGGGGCTTAGAGGCTAGCGAGATAAGACCATCCATTACAGTGAGCAAGCTCACTTCCATGGGTGGTCTTATCCGTACGCCTCTGAACAAGCCTGATGCGCTTTTCTTATTGTCTAGCTCCAGCGGGGAGGGGCTAGTGAGATAAGTAAATTAACTCCAGTGGCTTAACGCCACTTCTGTTAATTTGCTTATCCATACGCCCCTAACCACCCCGCCTGCGCTTTTCTTTCATGTATAAAATCCCATTAGATTCAGAAACTACAGTTCATAAGACTATAGTTCAGGAGGATATACGGGATATGAAATGGTTGCGAGTGTTGTCAATTTTATTGATCGTTTGTATGTTAACGATCTCCATATCATCTAGTGTTGATCAAACATCTCATGCGTTTAGTCCAAGGGTTTTACAGAAAGGTTCTACTGGTGATGATGTAATTGAATTACAAGCAAGGCTTCAGTATATCGGATTCTATGAAGGGAACATTGATGGAGTCTTTGGTTGGGGGACTTATTGGGCGCTTCGAAACTTTCAGAAAGAATTCGGGTTAGAAGTTGATGGATTGGCTGGACAGGAAGCGAAACAAAAATTAATAGATGCTACTAATTATGATAAGCAATACGTAAAAAAACAGATTAATTCCGGAAAAGATTTTACCTACTATGGGGGGACACCTAAAGAACAGCAAACTGAGCCTTCTCCAAAAGGTGGAGATAAAAAGAAAGATGATGGACCATCAGAACCTACATCCGTAAACGTTCCAACCGGTTATTCTCAAAATGATATTCAACTCATGGCGAATGCGGTTCATGGAGAAGCGCGTGGAGAACCTTATGTGGGCCAAGTAGCGGTTGCTGCTGTTATTTTAAACAGGGTAGAAAGTTCAACATTTCCAAATAGTGTTTCTGGGGTCATCTTTGAGCCGAGAGCTTTTACGGCAGTAAGTGATGGTCAAATATGGCTTGAGCCAGACGAAACATCTAAGAAAGCGGTTATGGATGCGATGAACGGTTGGGATCCTTCCCAAAATGCTCTCTATTATTTTAATCCAAATACCGCTACATCAGGTTGGATTTGGAGTCGACCACAGATTAAAAAAATAGGCAAGCATATATTTGCTAAATAGAGAAAGGGTGGAACTGTTATGATACGTTGGCTCCTTATTGGTGTGTTAGCTGTTGGCGTTACAGGTACTGCTGTATGGGGGTACCAGGAACACCAGGAGAAGAATGCCATACTTGTTCAGGCAGAAAACTCCTACCAACGAGCTTTCCATGATTTGTCTTACCATACGAATTTGTTACATGATAAAATTGGAACGGTTTTAGCAATGAATTCACAAAAACAATTATCACCTCAATTAGCCGATATTTGGAGGATTACATCAGAAGCGCATAATGATGTGGGCCAGTTACCACTTGCCCTCCTCCCTTTTAATAAGACTGAAGAGTTTCTCTCAGATATAGGGGAGTTTACTTATCGCACAGCAATTCGAGATTTAAACAAAAACCCTTTAACAGATGATGAGGTTAAGTTGTTAGAAAACTTGTACAAAGAGTCAGGAAAGATTGAGAAAGAATTACGAAAAGTTCAATATATGGTTCTAAATGATAACTTACGTTGGATGGACGTACAACTAGCTCTAGCAAGTGATGACAAAACCGATAATACTATTATTGATGGTTTTAAAACGGTGGAAAAGAATATGGAAGGGTATGCTGAAGGTGATTTAGGTCCTACTTTTACTGGTGCCTCTCAGCAGAACCATGAATATCAATTCCTAAATGGTGAAAACCTCTCAGAAGAAAAAGCTAGAGAAAAAACAAAAAAGATTTTCGAGATCCCGCAAGGTGCTAAAGTAACAATGACTAAAAGTGGGAAGGGCGCTGAAGTCCCAACTTACAGCCTATCCTATAGAAGTGATAAGAAGAATGGGTATATGGACATGTCTGTGAAAGGTGGACATCCAATAAGTATATTAGTTGAAAGGGACCTTAAAGAAGCTAAATTAGGTTTATATGAAGGTTCTGGAAAGGCTAAAGACTTTCTGGAGAAATATAAATATAAGCAGATGGAGAACTTCCAGAGCACACAATACGATGAAGTTGGAGTGTACAATTTCTTACACGTTCAAGATGATGTCCGTATTTATCCAGATTCCTTACAAGTAAAGGTAGCTCTTGATAATGGCGATATCCTCGGTCTGTCAGCTCGAGATTTTCTTATGAATCATCATAAGCGGTCCATTAAAGATCCAAAAATATCTGAAGAAGAAGCTAGGAGCAATGTAAATCCAAACGTTAAAATACAAGAACAACATATGGCAATTATTGAAAATGATCTCAACGAAGAGGTTTTGTGTTATGAATTCCTAGGTACTTTAGGGGAAAGTACCTATCGTATTTTTATTAATGCTAACGATGGTATAGAAGAAAAAGTTGAAAAACTAAAGCAAGCAGAAATGAAATTTGAATAGGAGATTTTTGGGGAAGATAGAGATCTATCTTTCCCTTTTTGCTTTTTTTTGACATAATAAATATGAGACCTTAGGACCATGTTGTGGGGGAGAGAGGAACGTAAAGTGATAAAAATTGGGATGTCATTAACACTTGAACCAAATCAGGACACTGATGAAGAGCCAGAAACGTTTTATTGCAAGCTCGTAGAACAAGATAATCAAATGTTTTACATTGATTATCCTGTAAATGAAAAGACTGGTAGAACCGGCTTTTTCTTTGAGGGTACACAGTTTAAAGTAACATTTGTCGGAGAAGATCAATCTATATATATGTTTACCACAGAAGTGAAGGAACGTAAGAAGCTACAAATTCCTGTTTTAGCTATACATAATCCAGGCAAGAAAAAAATGATACGGATACAACGGCGTCAATATGTCAGAGTAGAAACAGCAGTTGATGTAAGTGTACAAGGGCTAGAAGGACGTCAGGAGCCTTTCACGACCATAACTCTTGATATTAGTGGGGGAGGGGCAGCTGTAATACCGCCGGACCATCATCAATTACATGAGGAGGACCAAGTTGAGGTATGGTTTGTGATTCCTCTATCCTCAGGAGAAACCCATTATATTCAAACTACTTCAAGGATTGTTCGAATCTTTCAGGAGAAATCTACAAAGCGAGACCAGTTATCTCTTGAATTCACACATATTGATCACCGTGATAGAGAGCTTTTGATTCGTTTTTGCTTTGAACGTCAGTTGCTTTGGAGAAGAAGTAGAGTAAGATAACGTATAAAGATGATTAGAGAGGATACGCTATTAGCTAAAAAGAGGCTGTATACTATGAAACGTTTTGAACAATGGCTTTGTACACTAGTATTAGTACATGCGATATTGTTAGTCGTGTTTCAGGCATTAATGCTTTATACCGATTTTTCTTTATATGTACAACCGGTCTACGAATATTTTGGTGTGGGTAAAAGGCTCGAAACCAATATAGTAGAAACAATAGACCGCATCTTTGGTGATGTGTTATCCTTTTGAAGTATAATGATACCAATACATAACGCAAGGAAACGTTATTGACCTTGAGTTGAACCAAACTGTTTGAACTAGCCTTTGGTTAGTCATATTGTATTTTTGCAAGTGAAAGAGGGATTAGGATGAAACAAAATATTGCAGTAGCTATTGATGGACCAGCAGCTGCTGGTAAGAGTACAGTAGCCAAAATTATAGCAGAGAAGTTAACCTACGTTTATATAGATACTGGTGCTATGTACCGTGCACTTACGTATAAAGCTATTAAAGAAGGTGTTTCTTTAGAGGAAGAAACATCGTTAATGAATTTGCTAACGGATACGACTATTGACCTTCAGCAATCAACAGACGGCCAAAAAGTTATTTTAGATGGTAAAGAAGTAACACTTGATATTCGTACTGAAGAAGTAACCAACCAAGTATCCATTGTAGCTAAGCATGGGGAAGTTAGACACGAGATGGTTAAACGACAGCGAGAATTAGCTTTAAAGCGAGGTGTGGTTATGGATGGTCGTGACATAGGCACACACGTTATACCAGATGCTGAAGTAAAAATCTTTTTGATTGCTTCGGTCCAAGAACGAGCAGAACGTCGTCATAAAGAAAATCTCGAAAAAGGTTTTTCTTCGGATTTGGAGAAATTAAAAGATGAGATCAGAAGACGTGACCAATTAGATTCAGAGCGTGAGGTTTCTCCTCTCTTGAAAGCAGAAGATGCAATTGAAATTGATACGACAGCTTTATCTATTACAGAAGTGGCTGAAAAAATATTACGTGTTGTTCACGATAAATTAGATAGAGGTGAATAATCATGGCGTTATATAAGATAGCCAGGTCAATTTGTGCTACCATCTTTTACCCTCGCTACCGAATTAAGGTGGAAGGAAAGGAAAACATACCTGAAAAAGGTCCTGTTGTAATATGTTCAAATCATATTTCAAATTTCGATCCAATTGTAGTTGGAATCACAGCCCCAAGGGACATTTATTTTATGGCTAAAGAGGAATTGTTTGAAAATAAAATAATCGGTGGGCTATTAAAACGTATTCATGCTTTTCCTGTGAAGCGGGGGATGAAAGATCGTCAGGCTCTTCGTAAAGCAATGGGCGTTTTAGAAGAGAATCAGGTTTTAGGATTATTCCCAGAGGGGACTAGAAGTAAAACCGGAGAATTAAAGAAAGGTCTAGCTGGAGCTGGTTTTTTTGCACTTCGATCTGAAGCAACTGTTATCCCTTGTGCAATCGTAGGCTCCTATAAAGGCAAGGAGCCATTACGGGTAATCTATGGAAAACCTGTACCCATGGCAGAATTAAGAGAGCGTAAGGCTTCATCTCAAGAGGTTACAGATGTTATAATGGGAGATATTCAAAAGCTTTTAGACAAAAAACGCTAGTAGGCGTCTTTTGCTTGACAAAAAGCTTCAAATATTAGAAGTTAGAACCAAGGATATATTTATGGTTGGTTGTGGCGGAACTGAAGGAGGTCTTTTTAATGGATGAAATGAACCAAGAAATGTCAGAAATGCCGAACGTTTCAGTCGGCGATGTACTTACGGGTAAGGTTGTAAAAGTTGAAGACAAGCAGGTACTTGTCGATATCGGTTACAAAGTTGAAGGCATCGTTCCGATCAGTGAGCTTTCTAGTTTACATGTAGAAAAAGCAGCTGATGTGGTATCAGAAGGTGACGAGTTAACGCTAAAAGTAAAGAAAATGGATGATGAAGAAATTGTCTTATCTAAGCGTGCGGTAGATGCTGAATCAGCTTGGGAAGACCTTGAAGCAAAATTAGAAAGTGGAGAAGTATTCGAAGCTGAAGTTAAAGACATTGTAAAAGGTGGTCTTGTAGTTGATGTAGGTCTTCGTGGATTTATTCCAGCTTCTCTTGTCGAAACATATTATGTTGAAGACTTTAATGATTACAAAGGTAGAACTCTTACGCTCAAAGTAATTGAGCTAGACCGAGAACAAAATCGAGTAATCCTTTCTCATAGTGCCGTTGTTGAAGATGAAAAAGACGCGCGCAAAGCTGCTTTACTTCAGGAACTTGAAGCAGATCAAGTATTAGATGGTACTGTTCAACGCTTAACTGATTTTGGTGCTTTCGTCGATATTGGTGGAGTAGATGGTCTTGTACACATCTCCCAACTAGCTCATGAGCATGTCGATAAAGCTTCTGATGTGGTAGAGGAAGGACAGAAAATTCAAGTACGTGTTCTTTCTGTAGACCGTGATAATGAGCGGATTTCACTTTCTCTTAAAGATACACTTCCTGGCCCTTGGGATCAGGTGGGAGAAAAGATTCGCCCAGGAGATATTCTAGAAGGTAAAGTACGCCGCTTGGTTAACTTTGGTGCCTTTGTAGAACTTCTGCCTGGAGTTGAAGGCCTTGTACACATTTCGCAGATTTCTAAGCAGCACATTGGTACACCTCAAGAGGTTCTTGAGGAAGGTCAAGACATTAAAGTGAAAGTACTTGATGTGAATGAAGATGAAAAGCGGATTTCACTCAGTATTAAAGAAATTGAGGCTGATCAAGATCGTCAACAAGTAGAACAATATACGAGAGATGACGATGGTGGCTTTCAATTAGGTGACTTTATCGGTGACAAACTAAACAAACTAAAATAAACTACAAAATTCGGTGATATTATTGAGTCGATCTAAAAGAAAACTAGAGCATATTAGACATGCATTATCCCGTGAGGATCTTGGTATTAATAGCTTTGATGAGATGGAAATTATTCATCAGAGTTTGACGGACATTCATTGGGACGATATTTCATTGCAGACTCAATTAGGCGAACTTACTTTAAGTTCGCCTCTTTTTGTAAATGCAATGACTGGAGGAGGCGGTGAGAAGACAGAAGCCATTAACCGTGACCTTGCTATAGCTGCAAAGGAAACGGGAATTGCCCTTGCTGTTGGATCGCAAATGTCTGCTCTTAAAGATGAAAGAGAAATGAAGAGTTATCAAGTAGTAAGACAAGAAAACCCTGAAGGCATTGTTTTTGCGAACGTAGGAAGTGAAGCAACACTTGATCAGGCTAAACGTGCTATTGACATGTTAGAAGCCAATGCGTTGCAGATCCATTTAAATGTGTTGCAGGAATTGATCATGCCGGAAGGAGATAGGGATTTTACAACTCGACTAGAGCAAATTGAAGAAATTGTAAAATCTGTAGAGGTTCCGGTTATATTAAAGGAAGTTGGGTTTGGTATATCTCAGGAAACTACACGTCAGTTGAAAGAAATAGGAGTTTCCTATATTGATGTTGGAGGTAAGGGAGGAACAAACTTCTCTAATGTTGAGAATAAACGCAGAAGACAACCTCTTGAATCTTACAATGGATGGGGAATTCCAACTGTAACATCTATCAAGGAAGTCAAAAGCGTCTTCCCAGAATGTAATGTAATTGCCTCTGGTGGAATGCGTAATGGCTTAGATGGAGCGAAGTCATTCGTGTTAGGTGCTAACGCATTTGGTATGGCTGGTCAGCTTCTTAGAACGTTAATGAAAGACGATCTTGAAACGCTAATTAAAAAGATAGATCATGTTCATGAGGAATTTAAGATTGCTATGATGCTCTTAGGAGCTAAAGAAACATACCAACTTGATGGGAAACCTCATATTTATACTGGTTCTACAAAGTCTTGGTTAGAGCAAAGAATTACAACGTTATAGAGAATGAAAGCCCATTGCTTAAAAATAAGCAATGGGCTTTTTTTATAATTTTTGATCTTTTCTTGCTTGTTCAGGAGTGTCTAAGTACGTACTTCCTTTTGGATGATTTTGTGTGTCGCGATCACTTTCTACACGATTTTCTTTTTTTAGCTTCTTTTGCTGACGGTCTTTTCCCATAAAACCACCTCCTCTTTAAAATAGTATTTTCCTGATTCAAAACGTTATTCATGATTAGAAATCTTACAATTGTTCATAATTAAAAAAGGGAAGGTGGATAGAATGGATCAGGGATTAATTTTTTTCTTTTTTTGCTGGGGATTATGGGTGGTAGTGACTTTCCTAATGTCTAAAACTCGTATGCGTTTCGTTACAGGTATGTATTTATTGATACTTTTAATTAGTTCAGGCTTTTCTTGGGATTTCCTCCAACATTCTGGAAGCTACGCTGTAGTAGTCATTTTAGTTTTTTCAATGCTGCTTATTTTGAATTATCAAAAGGTTATGTATCCAACATTAGTAGCTCTGTTCGTTAGTATTGGGTACACTGGAATGCTTTTCTTTGAGAAAGTTGTACCAGTTTGGGTGATGATGCCAAGGATCGTTATTTTAGGAGTTCTTTCATTTGTAGTTGTGAGCATATTGATAGAATCCACTTTCTTAAGAATAGCGGTGTGGGGATTTGCTTCAGTTGTAGGCGAATGTGTGTACGCATTGATCTTAAGTGGATATGGTTATACTGAAGATGTTGGGGACTGGGCTTACCTTGATGTGTATAGTTTAGTCTGTAGTTTAGTTATTTTAAATGGTGGCTTGGTTAAAGTAAGTGAAATCTTTGAACAAACAGTGACGAATCGAATCAAAAGAAAGGTGGGATTTCGGTCATGAATGAATATACTTATCCTATTTTATTTGGAGTGATTATAGGTGTTGCGATACGTTTAGTAATGTTGAGAGCTGATTATCGCCAATACCCTACTTATCTGCATGGTAAGGTGATCCATATCTCCCTTGGTTTCATAGCGGCTTCCCTTGGAACAATTGCTGTACCAGCTATTATGGAACTCGAATTTACTGCTGTTACCTTTCTTACGATTGCAGCCTCGCAGTTTAGAGAAGTGAGGAATATGGAAAGAAATACATTAACGGAATTAGATGCCTATGAACTGGTACCAAGAGGGAATACATATATAGAAGGAATTGCTATAGCATTTGAAGCGCGGAATTACCTTGTTATCTTTACTTCCTTATTAGCTACCCTTAGCTTTCTGGTATGGAACATTTGGGTGGGGCTGGCTGTTTCCTTCGTTTGCTTCTTTATTGTTCGTAAGTTCATGAGTGGAAAGACACTTAAGGACATCGTGAAAATTGAATATGTTCAACCTCATTTTGAAGGGGCGGGATTATATGTTGATAATATATATATCATGAATATTGGTTTGCCTCAAAGGCAAGAAGAGATTGGCGAGTATGGAATGGGGTTTGTGTTAACTCCAAAAAATTTCAATGTACGATCAACCATTGCGAATTTGGGTCAACGACAAGCGATCCTGCACGATATATCGATTTCTATGGGGGTGTTCCGTGATAGTGGTACACCTGCATTAGTGCCATTAATAAAAAGGGATCTTGATGATGGACGGATTGGTGTATTTGTTTTGCCTCAAGAGAGGGATAAAGAAAAAGCTATTAAAATTATTGGTGCAGTTCCGGTCCTTGAGAACGCGATTCGTATGCCATCTGAATCTAAAGCTAATAAAGGTGAGGAGGACCTCAAATGAAAGTAGAAAAGATGATATTGGCATCTATTACTATGAAGCGAGATAATGTTGATGGGGGATCCCCGATCTTTATATGTGATACGAAAGAAGAAATGGATAAAGTAGCTGCGAATCTAGAAGCGATTTTGGATGGTATTTCTCATGCCTTAAGTGATGAGTTATATATAATAGTTAAACATTAACTCCTTAAGGCTGTGAAGTCCTATTTGTAAGAGAAAAGGATTGTTAGTTTTAAGTCCTTCTGCTAAAATGAAAAAGTTAAGAGTAAACCCTTCTTACTTGACAAGAAGGGTTTGCTTATTCATTTACAATTTCACATAACAGTAACACTTGATGTATGAAAATGATCTAATGTGAAGTTGTAAAAATAAGAATATGATATAGAAAGGGTGAACCTTTCATGCGAAAATCTGTAGTAGCCGTAGTCGGTAGACCGAATGTGGGGAAATCCACAATTTTTAACCGATTAGTAGGAGAGCGTATTTCCATAGTAGAGGATACGCCAGGTGTAACAAGAGACCGTATTTATGCAGAAGCAGAATGGTTGAATACCACGTTTAATATAATTGATACAGGTGGAATAGAGCAAGGAGACGAGCCTTTACTTGTGAAAATGAGAGGACAAGCAGAGGTTGCTATTGATGAAGCAGATGTCATTGTCTTCATGGTAAATGGCCGTGATGGAATTACAGGAGCTGATGAAGAAGTTGCAAAGCTTCTTTATAAGTCAAATAAGCCTGTTGTTCTTGCTGTTAATAAGATTGATAATCCAGAGATGCGAGAAAAGATTTATGAATTCTATTCCCTAGGATTCGGAGAGCCATTTCCGATTTCAGGAACTCACGGTCTTGGACTAGGTGATATGCTTGACGAAGTTGTTAATCACTTCCCAGAGCGTGAAGAAGTTGATGTAGATGATGATACAATTCGCTTTAGTTTAATTGGACGACCTAATGTAGGGAAATCTTCTCTTGTGAATACGATGTTAGGAGAAGAGCGTGTCATTGTCAGTGATATCGAAGGCACTACAAGGGACGCCATTGATACATCTTTCACTAAAGATGATCGAGATTACATTATTATTGATACCGCTGGAATGCGTAAGCGGGGTAAAGTGTATGAAACAACGGAGAAATATAGTGTCATGAGAGCGCTTAAAGCTATTGAACGCTCAGATGTAGTGTTAGTTGTACTCGATGGTGAGTCAGGAATTATTGAACAGGATAAGCGTATTGCTGGGTATGCTCATGAAGCAGGGAAAGCAGTTGTCATCGTTGTAAACAAATGGGATGCAGTTGACCGCGATGATAAAACAATGAAAAAATTTGAAGATAAAGTACGTCAAGAATTTCAGTTCCTTGACTATGCGCCGATTGTTTTCTTATCAGCTAAAACTAAAAAACGCGTTCACACTTTATTGCCTAGCATTTTACAAGCGAGTGAGAATCATACGAAACGTGTTCAAACCAATATACTAAATGAAGTAATTATGGATGCTTTAGCGATGAACCCGGCGCCGTCATTGAAGGGGCAGAAGCTTAAAGTCTTTTATATGTCGCAAGTTGCTGTATCACCACCAACCTTTGTGGTGTTTGTAAATGACCCAGATTTATTACACTTTTCATATGAACGCTTTTTAGAAAACCGAATTCGTGACGCATTTGGTTTTGAGGGAACTCCAATAAAGATTTATGCACGTAGACGAAAATAAGGGGAGAGTGAAGGCATGGCAAATGTAGCCGTACTAGGGGCAGGAAGCTGGGGAACAGCTCTATCCATTGTGTTAGCCGATAACCACCATGATGTTCGTTTATGGACACACCGAGAAGAACAAGCTAATGAAATAAATGAATCACACATGAATAAGAAATACTTGAAAGAAGTGTCTTTGCCAGAATCAATTGTAGCATACACAGATTTAAAGGAAGCTGTACAAGATGTTACTGCTATTGTGCTAGTTGTTCCAACTAAAGCGATTAGAGACGTATGTAGACAGTTGCAAAAGGTGTTAGATCACAAAGTAACGCTTATCCATGCTACTAAAGGTATTGATCCTGACTCTTTAAAGCGTGTCTCTGAAATGATCACTGAGGAAATGCCTAGTGATTTTTATGATGATGTTGTTGTTCTAAGTGGCCCTTCACACGCAGAAGAAGTAGGGCTAAGACAACCAACTACTGTTACCGTTTCATCTGAAACCATGAAAACAGCCGAATTGGCGCAGGATCTCTTTATTAACGAGCATTTCCGTGTCTACACAAACCCTGATATTGTTGGAGTGGAATTAGGCGGTGCTTTAAAGAATATTATTGCTTTAGGTGCTGGTATCTCAGATGGTTTAGGTTATGGAGATAATGCAAAGGCTGCTCTCATTACTCGTGGGCTTGCAGAAATTGCGCGTTTAGGTACTTCTATGGGATCAAGTCCTCTAACATTTGCCGGATTAACAGGCGTGGGGGATCTCATTGTAACTTGTACAAGTCAACACAGCCGTAACTACAGAGCAGGCTATATGTTGGGGCAAGGTCAAGACCTTGAAGACGTTTTAGAGCATATGGGTATGGTAGTAGAAGGTGTTAGAACTACGAACGCCGCTTATAAACTTTCAAAAGAACAAGGCGTTGAGATGCCTATTACTGCTGGAATTGAGCAAATTTTATTCCAAGGTGCTGAAGCGAAAGACGTTGTCGATCAGTTAATGACAAGAGGTCGTCGACATGAAATGGAAGATTTAACGAACGTATTAAGTGATTAAATTTCTTTGAACACCTCACGCTTATACTTCCTCCGCATATAATGTGTTGAAAGTTTATTATAAGGAGGAAGTTACGTGAGCGGATTCCAAAAGAAAGCATTTGAGCATCTTCAAAATAAAGCCAATATCTCTCCTGATGAAATCATGAAAGTTGCTGACTCTGTTAAGAATGCGAACTTTAAAGACGAGAAAACAGTTCGTAATCTTGTGAAGCAGTTATCCAAAATGGCAGGTAAACCTGTGTCTAAGGAGAAAGAAGATAAAATTGTTAAGGCCATAACGAATAATAATATGGATATGAACCAACTAAATCAAATGTTTAAAAAATAATTACAAATAGGCACATGAGTATACCAATACATGAACGATTGCATACTATAAAACGCAGCAGGATATCAACTAGAGTTGTATGTAAAGGGTAATATTTAGTCAGACCGAGGTGAAATCGCCCCATTCGCCTCGGTTTTTTGGTATGTGAAAGAATGAATTGGGTTTCTTGCTAGCATATGGTAAGGTTAAAAATTATGGTATAATAAATGCCGTGAAATGTAGACATATGCAAAAGGAGCTGAATACGTTGTCTGAATCGATGCTAAATATGTATATTTCTTTTGCGGGTATTATATTTATGTTCCTTTCGATCGGTTTAATTATGCTTAGCCGTCATAAGTTAAAGGGGATTTTAAGTGGAATCACTGCTTTCTTAGCGTACATATTTATGATACTAGCAGGTCTTATCATTTTTTATATCGTCTTTAGTGGACCGACATCTTAAGGAGTGGAGGTATGACTCATGTATATCAAGAAAATGACGGTGCTCTTAATAGCTGCCTTCATTTTAACTGGGTGTTTGTACCCGGACGAGCGTTTATCCAAGAATCAAATTCCTAATCAAGTACAATTAGAATCACTTCAATCAGCTGTCGATGAATATAAAAAAAGTAATCCTTATTCTCTGCCAATTAAGACAAGAGATCAAGATACAAATATATTCCAGAAGTATCCGATTGAGTATAAACGATTACGAGAAGAGAACCTCATATCAGAGGCGCCAGGTAATTCATTCGAACGTGGTGGCGTGTACCAATATGTGTTAATTGATGTAGAAGACGATCCAACTGTAAAAGTTATGGATTTAAGAGCCACTCAAGAACTACAAAAAATTAATAATCGCATAACAGCATATCGAAATGAGCATCAATATGCTCCTTATGGAGAAAGAATTGCGAAAGACGTCTATAAAATTGATCATCAGAAGATCGGTTTAGAAAAGAGTCCTACTATAAAAAGCCCATTCTCAGACACGCAACTCCCAGTTGTGATGGATGCCAAAGGGAAAATATACTTGGATTATCGTCAAGAACTCTACAAAGCCTTACAAGAGAAGGAGCATTCGTATACAAGTGGAGATGACATCCGCTACATACTTGTGAAAGATTCTCCTATTGTGCCTTCTCACTCTCTTCCTTATACAATTAAAGACGGCGAACCTGTCTTTAGGGGTGTTGACGCAGACAACCCTTCATAACGCTCCAAAAAAACCTTTCAACTTAGTTGAAAGGTTTTTTATATTATATTTTCTATTTAAGCCCCCTTATATGGAAAAATTGAAGTTGAGACGCTATTGTGTGGATAGGGCCGTTACGTTTGTTAAGTGCTGGGAGTATCTGGGGAACGACTCGCTTTCCGCAAGCGGCCCCACATGATGTGGGGTCGTTCGACGTTGGCTATTGACGTGACGGTTTTAGTCGAACTTCTCCTTTCTTTTTAGAGCCTCCTCGTTCGCTTACTCTCTCTGTGGGGTCTCGTCTACTTCTTTCTCCTGCATGAGTCTCCCCATTACCCAGACCCCCCTGTTTAAAGTTTATAAAACGGCCCCACAGCTTAAGTGTGGGAGGACCGAAGACCTCTCATTTACTGCATGTTTCCGTCCCTTCTACATATAGCAAAGGTGCTTCGGGAAATTGCGAGACTCCTGCGGCAATAGGAGCCTTGCTAGTTCCGGCGTGGAGGACCTAGCGAGACAAGTCATCTTTTTTACAAAGGCTAAACGCCTTTTCCAAAAAGCTGTCTTGTCCGTACGGTCCTAGGCACCACGCCTGCACCTTTAAACTAGGGTAGACCCCGCAGAGAGCGCTAGTGAACGAGGAGGCTTTCCAGCTCGCCGCGGAAAGCGAGTGATTTCCCGAAGCACCTTACACTCAATCAAAGCAAACGGAAACATTCTCTCAACTTCGAGTCTTCAACAATCCTGCCCTATTCTTGAACAAGGTATAGAAAATTTACGTCAACCTGCAAAACTATAGCATAATCAGTCTTTAGTTTTTATATAGTAACAATAGTAGTAGGTCAAAAGGAAGTAACCTTTGACTGGACTAGATTCTATTAGCTAGGTTTTAAAAACAAGTCATAAAACAGTAGGACAACATCATAGACTTGTAATGCAAAGATTCGTTAGCACTCATCATTTGTTTGTCCAAGCGAAGTAAATGGATCGGGAGGGGATCACTTGGAAAGAGTTGATGTTTTTAAAGACATTTCTAAACGGACTGATGGAGATATTTATTTAGGTGTTGTAGGAGCGGTGAGAACAGGTAAATCAACCTTTATTAAAAAGTTTATGGAGCTTGTTGTCCTTCCAAATATCCAAGATGAAGGTGAACGTGCACGAGCCCAGGATGAACTTCCGCAATCTGCAGCTGGTAAGACAATCATGACTACTGAGCCGAAGTTTGTTCCAAATCAAGCAGTACAAGTGCATGTGGACGAAGGCTTGGATGTGAATTTCAGAGTTGTAGATTGTGTTGGATATACAGTTGAAGGGGCCAAAGGTTACGAAGATGAAAATGGGCCTCGGATGATTAATACTCCATGGTATGAGGAACCTATACCATTTCATGATGCCGCAGAAATTGGAACAAGAAAAGTAATCACAGAGCACTCTACAATTGGGGTAGTCGTTACTACTGATGGCACGATTGGAGAAATTCCGAGGGTAGATTATGTGGAAGCTGAGGAAAGAGTGGTTGAAGAGTTAAGGGAAGTCGGAAAGCCGTATATTATGATTGTAAACTCCGTTCGCCCTCATCATCAGGACACTGAGTTGTTAAGAAAACAATTACAGGAAAAATATGATATACCTGTAATTTCTATGAGTGTAGAGGGAATGAGAGAAAGCGATGTTTACAATGTTCTTCGTGAAGCATTATACGAATTCCCTGTTCTAGAAGTTAATGTTAACTTACCTAGCTGGGTAATGGTTCTGAATGAAGGACATTGGCTACGTAAAAACTATCAGGATGCTATTCAAGACACCGTGAAAGACATTAAGAGATTGAGAGACGTAGACAGAGTGGTCGGTCAATTCTCGGATTATGATTATATTGACAAGGCTCAGTTAGCTGGTATGGAGATGGGTGAAGGGGTAGCTGAGATTGACCTTCAAGCACCAGATTATCTTTATGACCAAGTACTAAAAGAAATTGTAGGGGAAGAAATAAGAGGCAAAGATCATTTGCTACAACTTATGCAAGATTTTGCTCATGCCAAACGAGAGTATGATCAAGTGTCAGAAGCTCTTCAAATGGTAAAACAGACAGGTTATGGCATTGCAGCCCCAGCTCTTGAAGATATGTTCTTAGATGAGCCGGAGATTATACGTCAAGGCTCAAGATTTGGGGTTCGATTGAAGGCAGTAGCGCCATCAATTCATATGGTGAAAGTCGATGTTGAGTCTGAATTTGCACCGATTATAGGAACTGAAAAGCAAAGTGAAGAATTAGTTCGATATTTAATGCAGGACTTTGAAGAAGATCCATTATCAATCTGGAACTCAGATATTTTTGGTCGTTCGTTAAGTTCTATTGTACGAGAGGGAATTGGTGCTAAACTTGCATTAATGCCAGAAAATGCTCGATATAAATTAAAAGAAACGCTCGAAAGAATTATTAATGAAGGCAGCGGAGGGCTAATCGCTATTATTTTATAAGCGGTTAACCACCGCTTTTTTTTATTTTTTTTAAAGAAATTTTAAAGAGAGGGTAATTCCCTAATAGATGTAAAATAGAAAACTTATCCATATGAATGAAAGCCTTTCATATCAAGGGGTGTAGCTTTTGTCTGATAATTCAAAAAACAAATGTTTTATATACATAAAAGGGCTTGAAGTCTTGGTATATCAGTCTTTTTGTTAAAGAAAGTTTATGGTTTTTATTGAAATCACGCTCCTCATCGTTTAATATAAGGCTTGTCATCAAGTTTTCTTGGTGAAAATAGGTATAAGACGTTACAAAAATGTGCACAAATGTAGGTAACAACATGTTTCCAACTTGGCACAAATGAATGCGTAACCATTTCCTGGGAGGAGGTGAATAGCATGAACAAGACAGATCTTATCAATGCAGTTGCAGAGAAAAGTGATCTTTCTAAAAAAGATGCTACAAAAGCTGTAGATGCAGTTTTTGATTCAATCACTGAAACGCTTAAAGACGGTGATAAAGTACAACTTATTGGTTTTGGTAACTTTGAAGTACGTGAGCGTGCGGCTCGTAAAGGTCGTAACCCACAGACTGGCCAAGAAATCGAGATTTCTGCTAGCAAAGTACCAGCATTCAAACCAGGTAAAGCCCTTAAGGATTCCGTAAAGTAATTACATATAGGGCATAATGAGTAAGGCTGACTCAATTTTATGGGTCAGCCTTATTTTCACATTTAGACACTTAACTCGATGTATATGAATTGACACGCATGTTATTTTAAGAGATAGTAAATAAAGATTAGCTCTAGGAGGATTGAGATGAGCAACCAAAAGTCTAGCGGAGATTTTTTTGTGATTAAAGCGCTTGAGGATGGAGTCAATGTAATTGGCCTCACTAGGGGTACAGATACACGGTTCCATCATTCCGAGAAACTCGATACTGGTGAGGTTATGATTGCCCAGTTCACAGAACATACCTCAGCGGTTAAAGTTAGGGGTAAAGCAGTAATTCAGACAAGTCACGGCGAGATGAACACCGAGGCAGAGTGACCTGAACGCTCTGCTTTTTCTTTTATACATATAATCATTTAGAAATAATGGGCACACTATAGGTACTCATAAATGTGTTGAGACTGTTAGATATGCTATAATAGACGAGAGTTAGCCGAGATACGGCACGAAAGGTTTTGGGTGATGTCAGTGAATAATACAAATGTGAATATTGAACACTTAAGAACTAGTATTGAACATCAAATCCAACATCCTTATTTAGCCAAATATATATCTGATCCCGTAATCTGTGAAGATAAACTCATGTTTCTAACGTCTTTATTGCAAGATACAGATCTAAGTGAAGACAAGCAGAAGCATTATATAATTTCAACGATGCTAGTACAAATAGCTTTAGATACTCATGAACTTGTGAATTCTTCAACAATGAACGAAGAGGACCATGTAACAAAGAGTCGTCAGCTTACCGTATTAGCTGGTGACTATTACAGTGGGTTATATTATTACCTTTTGTCTAAAATAGAGGATTTACCAATGATTCATACACTAGCTTCTGCCATTAAAGAGATCAATGAATTGAAAATGAAGATTTACAATCAAGATTTTCCTTCTATTGCTCAAGTAATGGATGCTTTAAAACAAGTGGAGTCGTTATTAATTCAACGTGTAGCTGAATTCGTAAACCAACCAATGATGAATAAGGTAGCAGGAGATTGGCTTTTAGCCAAAAGATTGCAATATGAAGATCGTCGTTTTCGAAAACGTGAAAATTCCCCATTGATTGAATTACTTATTAAAAGCACACTTGTTCATCAAAATGGAGCACAAGCACTGCGAACAATAGAGAAGTACATGAAGAACCAAATGGTTTCAGTTGAGCAATCTCTGACTCATTTGCCAGGTAGCTTTAGTACTCTAAAAACGTACCTCCAGCATCATATATACCATTCATTTTATTTGAAACATCAAGCAGTGGAGGAAGGATAAACAATGGATCAACAAACGAAATCACAACGTGTTCATCATGTTTTTGAGAAAATTTATAACCGATATGATGTTATGAACTCAATTATTTCCTTTCAACGTCATAAAGCATGGCGTAAGGATGTAATGAATCGGATGAACGTTCAAAAAGGAGAATGTGCAATCGATGTTTGCTGTGGGACAGGCGATTGGACTTTAGCACTTGCAGAGAAAGTTGGAGAAAAGGGTAAAGTCGTGGGTCTTGATTTTAGCGAAAATATGCTAAGTGTAGGAGTGGAGAAGAAAAACAAGCTGAGCCTGGATTACGTCGATTTCAAACATGGAAATGCAATGGAACTTCCTTATGAGGAGAATAGTTTTGATTATGCTACGATCGGTTTTGGGCTTAGAAATGTCCCAGACTATTTGCAAGTCCTGAAGGAAATGACTCGGGTAGTAAAGCCAGGAGGTTTAGTTGTGTGCTTAGAGACATCTCAGCCCACTGCTTTAGGATTTAGGCAAGCATATTATTTCTACTTTCAACATATTATGCCTTTCTTAGGTCGCCTGTTTGCAAAAAGTTATGAAGAATATTCATGGCTTCAGGAGTCTGCGAAAGATTTTCCTGGTAGACTAGAATTAAAAAAGATGTTTGAACAAGCTGGATTGAAAGATGTTGAAGTAAAAGGTTACACGGGTGGAGTTGCTGCGATGCATCTCGGAACAAAGCCGTTGAAGTAAGAAAATGATATAAAGGTGACTCCAATGAAATTAGCGATGATCTATCCATACTTAAAACAAGATATTGATAAAATAGAAAAAACTCTTAATACAACTATTCAGGCTGATCATAGTATTTTAAGAGAAGCTTCTACCCAATTGTTACAGGCAGGAGGAAAGCGAATCCGTCCTGTTTTTGTTTTATTAGCGGCTAAGTTTGGCAACTATGACATTGAAAGAATCAAACATGTGGCTGTAGCTTTAGAACTTATTCATATGGCTTCTCTTGTGCATGATGATGTCATAGATGATGCTGAGCTTAGAAGAGGAGAGCAAACGATTAAAGCTAAGTGGGATAATCGGGTGGCAATGTATTCAGGGGATTACATATTTGCCAGAGCCATTGAGAGTTTGTCTAATTTAGAAAACGTAAAGGCTCACCAGATTCTTTCTAAAACAATTGTAGAGGTCTGTGTTGGTGAAATAGAGCAAATTAAGGACAAGTTTAATTGGGAACAAAATCTTCGTACTTATCTCCGTAGAATCAAACGTAAAACGGCCCTCTTAATCGCTGTAAGTTGTCGTCTCGGAGCTGTTGCTGCGGGGGCAAATGAAAGGGTTGAAATGGCTCTGTTTAAGTACGGATATTATGTAGGTATGTCTTACCAAGTAATTGATGATGTTTTAGATTTCACTGCAACAGAAAAGGAGCTCGGGAAGCCTGCTGGAAGCGATCTGATGCAAGGGAATATTACCATTCCAGTACTGTATGCTATTAATCAAGACGACACATTTAAACAAGAACTGAAAGATTTGTTTCAAAAACAAGAGGTTACTAAAGACGATATGGCTTGGGTAATTGCTAAAATTAAAGGTTCAGGTGCTATTGAGCGATCACTCGCCTTAAGCGAACAATATTTAGAAAAAGCATATGAAGCTCTGGAGGTTCTACCTGATCAAAAGGAAAAACAAACCTTTATGAAAATTGCTAAATATATTGGCAAACGAAAATCTTAAGAAAACGTTTGCTACTTTTCCAAAAATTTGATAGAATTTCATCTGGTTAAACATTTAAACGCTTTCATAATTCTACATAACTAAGAGGTGGAGAAAATGGAAAAAACGTTCATTATGGTCAAACCAGACGGAGTACAACGAAATTTAATCGGGGATATTGTAAATAGGTTTGAGAAGAAGGGATTTAAATTAGCTGGTGGGAAGTTAATGCAAATTCCATCAAGCCTAGCTGAAGAACATTACGGCGAGCACAAAGAAAAGCCTTTCTTTGGTGAACTTGTTGAGTTCATCACATCTGGTCCTGTTTTTGCTATGGTATGGGAAGGCGAAAATGTTATTGCTACAGCTCGTCAGATGATGGGTAAAACTAACCCTTCAGAAGCAATGCCGGGTACTGTGAGAGGGGACTTCGGATTAACGGTAGGTAAGAATGTTATTCACGGTTCCGATTCTCCAGAAAGCGCACAACGAGAAATTGGTCTGTTTTTCAATGGGGAAGAAATCCTTAACTATGAGAAAAACGATCAAAACTGGCTTTACTAGACTTATCATTCAGCAAGGTGGTCTTCTCTTAATGGTAAGTTAGGGAAACAAAGGATATAAGCAAGAGGCCGTAATCGATTTCTAGATTACGGCCTCTTGCTTATTTTAAGTTCAAATTCCTCCTTGAATGAATGCAATAGTTGTTATAAATGTGAAATGATGTATTAAGCTTTTTAACATCGCGTTCTTCAAGTATACTTACATTGTGTGACTTTTTAATACTATAGAAATTGAGAGATGGGCATTAGAGTGGAGGAGAACGATATAAATGGTAGATGACTACTATGGGTTTATAAACCAAATAAGGCGTAAAACGGGGGTAGATCTCTCTTTGTATAAAGAGGGACAAATGAAACGTAGGTTGACAACCTTGCGAGATAAAAGAGGATTTGCTAGCTTTGAACGATACTTTCAAGCTATCTCAAGAGATGAAGATTTATTTTTTGAATTTCTAGATCGAATGACCATTAATGTTTCCGAATTTTATAGGAACCAAAAACGGTGGGAAATACTAGAATCTAAACTATTACCTGATTTAATGAGAGGGAAGAAGTCTTTGAAAGTTTGGAGTGCTGCTTGTTCAACTGGCGAGGAACCATATACAATTGCGATGGTCCTTAGTCGTTATTTTCCCTTGAGAGATATACATATACTTGCTACTGATATTGATGAGAATGTCATGCAGCGCGCAAAAACAGGTGTCTATCCCGAGCGCTCTTTAAAAGAAGTACCTCATGATATAAAGGACAAATATTTTAAGCAGATAGGTAACTTGTATGAAGTAACAGATGATATAAAAAAAACCGTAACATTCAAGAAACATAATCTGCTTTCTGACCGTTACGAATCTAATTTTGATTTGATTATTTGTAGAAATGTTTTAATTTACTTCACAGAACCAGCAAAAAATGAAGTCTATAAACGATTTAGCCAATCCTTAAATAAAGATGGTGTATTGTTTGTTGGAAGCACAGAACAAATTTTTAACTCCCATAACTATCAATTTGACATTGCTGATACATTCTTCTACAAGAAGAAAGGATAAGAAGGATCGGCCCCGTTAATACTACTGTGAATATTCTGACTTTTTTGGATTTTTAGATAGATTGTGCAATTTTTCATATTTGATGAACACAGTTCCTAATGGATATGATATAGTAATACAAAATTCATAAAGTATAGCTGAGAAAAGGAGAGTTTAGATGAGATATTTAACTGCAGGCGAATCACACGGCAAACAACTTACCACAATCGTAGAAGGGATCCCTTCCCTCATGCCATTACTAACTGAGGACATTAACGAATCACTAATCCGCAGGCAGGGAGGATATGGACGAGGACGCCGTATGCAGATCGAGAAAGACTTAATTAATATTACAGGTGGCGTTCGACATGGATATACACTTGGTTCTCCAATATCATTGGTTCTAACAAACGATGATTTTACTCATTGGAGAAATATAATGGGAGAAGATCCTATAGGTGACGATGAAGAAGTACGTCGCACAATTAGTCGCCCTCGTCCTGGGCATGCAGATTTGAACGGAGCATTAAAATATGGTCACAGAGATATGCGAAATGTATTAGAGCGTTCTTCTGCAAGAGAGACTGCTGCCCGCGTAGCAGCTGGTGCAATCGCGAAAAAACTACTTGCAGAACTTGATATTAAGATTACAGGGTATGTGAATACAATTGGTGGTATCACAGCTTCTTATGATGAAACGATGTCTCTACAGGAACGTAAGGATATGTCAGAAGCTTCACCTGTTAGAACTCTCGATAAAGAGGCAGAAGAGAAAATGATGCAGGCAATTGATACAGCAAAGCAAGAAGGGGATTCAATTGGAGGTATTGTCGAAGTAATGGTTGAGGGCATGCCAGCAGGTATTGGCTCATATGTTCAGTACGACCGTAAAATTGATTCTCGCATAGCTGGAAGTGTTGTCAGCATTAATGCCTTTAAAGGTGTTGAGTTTGGAGTAGGCTTTGAAGCAGGTCATCTCAATGGTAGCGAAGTTCATGATGAAATCGCTTGGTCAGAAGAGAGAGGTTATTACCGTAAAACTAATCGCTTAGGTGGTTTTGAAGGCGGTATGACTACTGGCATGCCTTTAATTGTAAAAGGTGTGATGAAACCAATCCCTACACTTTATAAACCGTTACAAAGTGTGGATATTGATACAAAAGAGCCATTTAAAGCAAGCATTGAACGCTCAGATTCATGTGCGGTTCCAGCTGCAGCAGTGGTAATGGAACATGTTGTCGCATGGGAATTAGCGCGTGCATTAACAGAACAATTCCCGCATGACCAGTTCCCTAAATTAAAAGAAAGCTTAGATCAATACAGAGAAGAAATTAGGTGCTTCTAATGGAGCAGCTACAAGTCGAACATGACTCTGGTATATACTCCATATCAATTGGAGAAGGTTTACGACATACAATCACAGATTACTTGCCTACTTCGTATAGGCAAGTTTTCGTGATAACAGATAGCCATGTCGCCCCTTTATATCTACAGGATGTTAAAGATGCTTTTTCTAAGGAGACGACAGTATCAAGCTACGTTGTTCCTGCTGGGGAACAATCTAAAAGTCTATCTGTATTCTATGATTGTCATACTAAAGCTATTGAAAATGGTATAGATCGGGAGTCTTTAATTGTCGCCCTTGGAGGTGGAGTGGTAGGTGATCTTGCTGGTTATGTAGCAGCCAGTTATATGCGAGGCATAGATTATGTTCAGCTTCCAACTACATTACTCGCACATGATAGTAGTGTAGGTGGAAAAGTTGCTATTAATCATGAACTTGGCAAGAATTTGATTGGTCACTTCTATCAACCAGTTGCTGTTATCTACGATACTGAAACCTTACGGACACTAAGTAAAACTGAATGGCGATCAGGTATGGCTGAAGTTATTAAACATGCTTGGATTGCTCAGGATCATGCGTTTTTAGAACAATGTTATAAATTAAATAGCTTTTCAGATTTGGAAAGTGACTGGATTAATTCTCTCCTATACCAAGGGATTGCTGTTAAGGCAAGAATTGTATCTGATGATGAAAGGGAGCAAGGTATTCGCCGTTTTCTGAATTTTGGTCATACGCTAGGTCATGCCATTGAAGCAGAGCTGGGATACGGTAAGGTCACGCATGGAGAGGCTGTTGCTATCGGGATGGACTTTGCTCTTAAAGTTAGTGAGTCTTATTATAATGTCGACCTTAATCGCCAAAGGTTTAGAGAATGGATTTCTAAGCATAATTATCCTATTGCTTTATTAGATCAGTTAAATACAGATGAATTACTACATAGAATGACAAGGGATAAGAAGAATATTCAATCAGAAATAAGGTTGGTGTTATTATCCAAGCGAGGTAAGCCGGAAGTTGTTTCCTTTACAGTAGATCAGATTAAAGAAGAATTAAAAGAGTATCACAAAGAGGTGAGTTAAGTATGATTAGAGGAGTTAGAGGAGCTACAACAGTTAAGGAGAATAGAGCAGAGGAAATTGTGACAAATACTCATGCATTGCTAGAAGAAATGATTGATGAGAACGAGATTGATCCTGAAAAAGTTGCATCGATTCAAATTTCAACTACAGAAGATTTAAATGCAACATTCCCAGCAAAAGCGGTTCGGAAGATAGAAGGTTGGACGTTTGTGCCGGTGATGTGTATGAGAGAAGTACCGGTTCCCCAATCTCTTGAACGTTGTATTCGAGTTATGATGCACGTGAATACAGAAGCCAAACAAAGAGATATCCGTCATATCTATCAGTATGAAGCAAAGCAATTACGTCCGGATCTTATTCAAGAAGAAGGGAAGGGTTTATCATGAGAACAAAACCAATCTTTAATCAATTAAAGCCATATGTCCCAGGCAAAACAATCGATGAGGTAAAGGAAGCATATGGATTAGAGAGAATTATAAAGTTAGCTTCTAATGAGAATCCATTCGGCTTTTCAAGTCATGTGCAAAAACATCTTCAAGATGCAGTTACGAATCTTGAGATCTATCCAGATGGCTACGCTAGAAAGTTAAGAACGAAACTAGCTGCTGAACTTCATGTAGATGAAACAAAATTGATCTTTGGGAATGGGTCTGATGAAATTATGCAAATCATTTGCCGCACTTATTTAGAACCAGGTACCAATACAATTATGGCAACGCCAACTTTTCCACAATACCGACACAATGCCCTTATTGAAGGCGCAGAAGTTCGGGAGGTACCTTTAGTAAATGGCTATCATGATTTAGATGAAATGTTATCGATTATCGATGAACAAACTCGTGTTATTTGGTTGTGTAACCCTAATAATCCTACAGGTAACATATTTACTCAAGCTGAGTTTGATCAGTTTATGAAGAACTGCCCTGAACATGTACTTGTTGTTCTAGATGAGGCTTATATGGAGTATGTTGGCACAGAAGACTTCCCAAATGCCCTTAATTCATTAGAAGAGTACGAGAATTTAATTATTACACGAACGTTCTCAAAAGCTTATGGACTTGCTGCTTTACGTATTGGATATGGTATAGCTCAAGAATCTGTTATTACAAAACTTGAGCCTGCACGTGAACCATTTAATACTTCAGTCATTGCTCAGCATGCTGCTGTCTTAGCATTGGAAGATAAAGCGTTTATCGAAAAAACTTTCGAACAAAATGTAGAAACAAAACAAGAGTTAGAAGACTTTTGCGATCGTCTTGGACTGCGTTACTACCCTTCTGAAACGAATTTTCTGCTCATTCACTTACCAATTACAGGGGATGAAATGACAGAACACCTTCTCCAGAATGGATTCATCGTTCGATCTGGTGAAGCCCTTGGGATTCCACATTCCATTCGTTTAACGATTGGAAAGAAAGATCACATGAAAGAAGTAATGAACTCAATGGAAGAAAAATTGGCAAAGGTAGAAAATAGTTAACCGATGGAGCAAACGACAATTTTTGTTGTAGGTTTAGGGTTAATCGGTGGTTCGATTGCCCTAAATCTTCAAAATAATAAAAATATAACCATTATAGGTTTTGATGGAAATGATAGGACGATTGATTATTCTCTCGAAAATAACATCATAGATCAAAGAGCTAATTCCTTTGAGGATGGTGTATTGCAAGCGGACATTGTCTTTCTTGCTACTCCTACTTCGATTACAAGGTCCTATATCCACAAGCTCGATGACATGGAACTGAATAAAGAAGTTCTTGTGACGGATGTGTGTTCTGTGAAGAAACCTGTCATGGACATGGCTCAATCACTAACCAACCAACAGATTGTCTTTGTAGGCGGCCATCCTATGGCAGGCTCGCATAAGAATGGTATAGAAGCAGCTAAGGCCCATTTATTCGAAAACGCTTATTATTTATTCATCCCTGGGATAAACGCTGAAGAAAAACATATCTCCATGCTTGAACAATTATTACACTCAACCAGGAGTTATTTCGTTACAGTTGATGTTGAAGCGCATGATCAGATGACTGGAGTCATATCTCATTTTCCTCATTTAATTGCCTCAGCACTTGTTCATCAAGCTCGGTCATGGCATAGCACACATCCATTTTTACATGAACTTGCTGCAGGTGGATTCAGGGATATTACAAGAATTGCTTCAAGTCATCCTAAAATGTGGAATGATATATTTTTCCAAAATCGAGAGACCATGATTTCGCTCCTTACTGATTGGATCCATGAGATGAACCATCTTAAATCACTTGTAGAGACATTGGAACATGATGAATTACATACATATTTGGAACAAGCTAAACAATATCGAGATGGTCTCCCTGTTAAACAAAAAGGAG
Organism: Pontibacillus salipaludis; assembly: GCF_014642405.1. GTDB lineage: Bacteria > Bacillota > Bacilli > Bacillales > BH030062 > Pontibacillus > Pontibacillus salipaludis. Next base: position 330,459 of record NZ_BMIN01000001.1, on the reverse strand, counting down.
CTATCCCATCTTTTTATGATGTGTACGTAGACATTCATGACCAACCTGGTGCCTTGTCTGAGGTCACGCACATCGTGGCACAGGAAACAATCAGTATTGTGAACATTCAAATACTAGAGATCAGGGAAGGGATCACGGGAGCTTTGCGTCTAAGTTTTCAAACCGAGAAAGATCAAAAACGTGCAAAAAACCTTCTACAATCGAACGGATATGAAGTTACTATTGAATAATAAAGGTAGTGAATATATGGACCAAATGGAAATTAAACCAAGACCACATTCCCTTAATGGAACAATACATGTACCAGGAGACAAGTCAATCTCACACAGAGCGATTATGCTTGGTTCTCTAGCAGAAGGTAGAACGACAGTGAAACGTTTTTTGACAGGTGAAGATTGCTTGACAACAATCAAAGTGTTTCAATCAATGGGTGTTCCTATTGAACAGAATGATGATGAGGTAAGGATTGACGGAAAGGGGCTACATGGTCTTTCAGAATCGGTGACTCCTTTAAATTTAGGTAATTCAGGTACAACGACTCGCTTACTTCTTGGTATACTAGCGGGTACACCTAATCATTATACTTTATTCGGCGATCCCTCTCTCTCTAAGCGCCCTATGAATCGTGTTGTTGATCCTTTACGTGAAATGGGAGCTTTAATTGATGGTAGGGAGCATGGAAACCTTTTGCCTTTGAGTATTAGAGGTCAGGGGTTAAAGCCTATTCATTATCGCTTGCCTGTAAATAGCGCTCAGGTGAAATCAGCTATTTTGCTTGCTGGTCTATTTGCTAATGGTACTACAACAGTAATGGAACCTGTTAAGACCAGAGATCATACAGAACGTATGCTAGAGGCATTTGGTGTGAAAGTAAAACGAGAAGGAGATCTCATTCATATTTCAGGAGGTCAGACGTTGACAGGAGTGGATATTGAAGTTCCTGGTGATATATCTTCTGCTGCATTCTTTATGTGTGCAGCGGCTCTTAAAGAAAATAGTGAGATTACATTGAAAGATGTGGGATTAAACCCTACCCGTACAGGGATCGTTGATGTTCTTAATAACATGGGAGTATCTATGACAATAAATACTACTCGTCATATTGGGGATGAACCAGTAGGTGACATTACTGTGAAGGGTGGGCCTATGCATGGGACTACACTATCAGGTGATTTAATTCCCCGTTTAATTGATGAGCTTCCAATAATTGCTCTTGTGGCTTCTAGAGCTGAAGGTAAAACGATTATTAAAGATGCAGAAGAACTAAGATACAAAGAGACTGACCGCATCCAGGCTGTTGTAGATACACTTAAACAGATGGGTGCTAAGGTGGAAGCTACTAAAGATGGAATGATCATTGAAGGGTCTACAAATCCATTGAATGGTGGTACCTACTCTTCTTATCACGATCACAGAATTGGAATGATGGTGGCTGTTGCATCTGTTGTATGTGAAGAAAAAATCATTCTAGATAACCCATCGTGTATTTCGATTTCTTATCCAAACTTCTTTGATCACTTAGATGCTTTGTCTAAACCTAATTGAGTAAGTTGTTGAGAGCTCAGTATTGATAATAAAAGCATAACAAAGATAAAGCCTTCATACCTTGTACCAAAAGCTAGTAAAGGGGACAAGTTGTATGAAGGCTTATTGTATACAAGCAGAGCAAGCTTTAGTAAATAAAGAATGGAAACCCTTATCTCTTGGGATAAAGGATGGGAAATGGATACAGCCTTATAAGTTAAACCGAACCACCTTTAGCTCTATCATCGATCCTTTATGGGTTGCACCAGGTAAAGTTCATATAGACTTACAGTTTCCTCTTTATCAAACTGAATATCAGTCCGCTCTTGTAAGGCGTTATATGTTCAGAGGTACAACACTGCTGGTTGTTCAGTGTCCCATTACTTCAACAAGATATATGATGGAAGAATTCCAAAAGATGAAATGTATGTTAGATGGCCTTGGACTTGATTATATGATTGCCCCTCGTGTACCTCTTACAAAGTTGACTCCTGAAATGGTACGGTATTTTGGGATAGAACGTGTACCCTTTCTACTATTTCAGGTTCAATCAAAAAAAGAGTTGAATAGTAAGATATGGGGGTGGATTGCACAAGCGCAAGACCCTTCTTTTTTGCCAATCGCACCAGTAGTAACGAAGGAAAACTCTATTTCTTATGAAGAGTGGTTAACTTTAGCAAACTATCATAATGTTCGTACGCTACCTAAGGTTTTGGATGAGTGTCCTATAGCAAAAGAAAATTTAAGAGCGACAGGAATTTACCCATATAAGGGAGAATTCATGTATTCAGGTGATGCGGATTTCAATATTTTTCGGATACAAACTCATACACAAATTGATACACCTGATCAAATGTTTTATCATAAAGCTATTCCATGTGTTACAGTGTTACGTGGTCAAATTATTCGTTCTCATGTAGAAGTAAACGATATGGAAGGGGTTGGTTGTTACCTGAAAGCTTCCATCCCAAACCATTTTATGAGTTGATGAAAGGGTGTAGACATGCAAGGCATAGAACAAGCCATTCAATATATGAATGCAGGAAAAACAGAGCAAGCTGTAGAAACACTACGTACAGAGTTATCCCGTGCGGGTGATGAAGAGAAATATACAATCGCAGAAATGTTTATGCAATGGGGAATGGTTGAAGAAGCTAAAGACGTTTTAGAGGAGCTTAAACAACGTTACCCAGGTGAACATGAATTAACGCTTTTACTTGCTGAAATCTATGTAGATCAGGAAGATGATGAAAAGGCGATTGATCTTTTAAATCAAATTCCTAAAGAGGATGAACAATATTTAGGAGCGTTAGTTCAACTAGCAGATCTTTATCAAACCCAAGGACTTTTCGAAGTTTCTGAACAGAAGCTGTTGTTAGCAAAAAATATTTCTCCAAATGAACCTGTTGTCGACTTCGCATTAGGCGAACTTGCTTTCTCTATTGGTGAATATCAAAAGAGTATTCCTTATTACGAGAAAGCCTTACGTCGTGACCAGAAGATGGGTGAGACAGACATTACCTTACGTCTTGCAGAAGCATTTGCTATTGAAGGTGATTTTGATCAAGCTTTAGACTACTTCCAAGCTGCTGATGAAATGACTCCAGATATTCTGTTCCGTTATGGATTCACTGCTTATCAAGCTAACCGGGTGGATATTGCTATTCGCGTGTGGAACAAGCTAATTGAAGAAGATCCATTCTATCAATCTGCTTACCCTCTACTTGCTGAAGCATATGAATCAGAAGGTATGATTGAAGAAGCCTATGATATGGCAAACAAGGGATTAAAGAAAGATGAATTTAATAAGGACCTATTTTATTTAGCGGGTATGTTAGCATTTCGTCTCACGAAGAAGCAAGAGGGCTATCAGCATATAAGGCAGTCCATATCAATCGACCCAGGGTTTAAAGAAGCTGCCTTATTCTTAGTAGAGCGTCTAAAAGAAGATGGAGATTACGAAGCCATTAAAGACATTTTAGAGTACCTTTCTGAAATGAATGAGGAAGAACCGCTGTACAAATGGTATCTAGCTCAGGCAAATAATGAATTAGAACATTTTAATGAGGCATTAAACGACTATCAAGAAGCATATAATACCTTTAAAGATGATAGTGACTTCCTTAAAGAATATGGTTATTTCCTTGTTGAAGAAGGAAGAGTGAAGGAAGCTCAAAGTGTATTTGAGCGATATCTCACTATAGAACCAACTGATGAAGAAGTGGAGACATTTATGGCCCGTTTACAGTCTGGTGACGAGGAATAGTATTTCTCTTTTTAAAAAGGAGGGCATAAAAGTGAAAATGCCGGTCTCGGTAGAGGATAAGAAGGAATTTGTTCGTTGGTTTTTAAATCATTTTCAATTAAAGCGCAGGGAAAGTGTTTGGATCCTAAACTATTTAATCAATCATGATTCGATTATGGAGAACGTACACTTTGTGGAAGAAGCACGGTTCTGTCCAAGAGGTATTGTTATTTCAACTCACTGTGTTGATGAAGTCCCTTTCCGCTTCTATAAGGATCAAATCATGACAACAGACGCAGAAAAGTCATTTCATGATATCCGTTTGAACCGAAATGAACCTGTTTATATCCAACTCAATTTCAAAAATTCTCACCAGAGCGCCTCTTATGCAGCCGTTTTGGAGGAAAATCCTTTTATGCCTCAAGATTACTTTATCACCGAGAAGGATCAAGAATTAGCTGAATTGGTTTTGCAGACGTCCATTTCGAACTACCAAACTCAAAAGCTTAGAAGAAAGATTGACCGAGCATTAGATAGCGGTGATAAAGAAACGTTCGAGAGATTAAGTGAACAGTTAAATGAACTCAAGAGAAATGTAACTCCCTAATTTGATTAGGGGGTTAATTTTTTTAACAGAGGGTAAATTCAGAAAACAATGGCAGATTTGATGATTATACCTTTCGATTTCTATACCGAGAGGCTATAATGAAAGGGAAGAATCGTTTGGAAGGGGGGGAATACAATGAAATGGAACGGACAAGATGTGTCCCTATATGCACAATCTAAAGAATTTGTGGATACTGGAATTGTACCACTAATCCCGTATTCACTATCAGGTTCAGAGAAGGAGCTTACGCAGTTGGCTAATCAGTCTGAACTTTTAACGTTATTTATGAAAGAAGTAGAAGAAGAATATAGAGGAAGGATTTTTTTGGCCCCGTCTTTTACGTACCTTAAAGAAACTTCTATTGATAAAGAAATCGAGCGTATTAATGAATGGGCAGAGAGAATGGAAGCAGAAGGCTTTAAGCATCTTCTTTTCTTTACGTTTGATCAACAATGGAAAAAAGCCGAGAGAAAGCTTAATCCTTCTTTAATTTGGATGCCTATCCCTCAAGTTCAAGATATACATAATGAAGAAGCAAAAAAAGTACTTAGATCTCAAATCGAACAAGTAACCGAATTAATTACAGCATATTGGCAAGAATAATTTCTAAAGCGATTTCAATTCCAATATTGACCGTCTAATTAGTTTGCGCTATCATTATAATGTCCTAGTAAACTGTGTGAATATTTACCATGAATGTTGGATCATATTGGATAGAGGGGGGAAAACAATGAGCGATAAAAAACAACCAGTATCCCGCCGTCAGTTTCTGAACTACACGCTAACAGGTGTAGGAGGGTTTATGGCAGCGGCTATGCTTTCACCGATGGTTCGAATGGCAGTGGATCCAGTGCTTCAGCCGAAAGAAGGTGGAGAATTTCACGCTACGGGTACCGAAGTTAAAAACATTACAGAAGAACCAACTCGTGTAGATTTCTCTTACGAACAACAGGATGCGTGGTATGTATCTGAAGTGTCGAAAACAGCATGGGTTTACAAAAACGAAAGTGGAGATGTAATTGCATTTTCACCAATTTGTAAACACTTAGGTTGTATTGTGAAATGGGAAGGTGGTCAAGGAAACGAGAATCAATACTACTGTCCTTGCCATGGGGGTCTTTATGAGAAGAATGGAGAGAACGTACCAGGTACACCTCCATTAGCTCCGCTAGATCAATACAAGGTCAAAATTCAAGATGGCATGCTGTACTTAGGAGAAGTCATTCCAAATAAGGTGGTGTAATTCATGCTTCAAAAACTTTACGATTGGGTGGACGAGCGTGTCGATATTACACCTTTATGGCGTGATATTGCGGATCACGAAGTTCCTGAACACGTGAACCCTGCTCATCATTTTTCAGCATTCGTTTATTGTTTCGGAGGACTGACGTTCTTCGTAACGGTTATTCAAGTATTATCTGGTATGTTCTTGACGATGTATTATGTACCAGACATTGAAAACGCATGGGAGTCTGTTTACTATCTTCAAAAAGAGGTAGCTTACGGTCAAATTGTACGTGGTATGCACCACTGGGGTGCAAGTCTCGTAATCGTGATGATGTTCTTACATACATTACGCGTATTCTTCCAAGGAGCTTATAAGAAACCTCGTGAATTAAACTGGGTAGTAGGGGTACTAATTTTCTTTGTTATGCTCGGTCTTGGTTTCACAGGTTATTTACTTCCTTGGGATAATAAAGCATTCTTCGCTACACAAGTAGGTCTTCAAATCGCCGAACAAACACCGCTTATTGGTACGGAAGTGAAGACACTACTGGCTGGTGACCCGGATATCGTTGGGGCACAAACGTTAACTCGTTTCTTTGCTATCCACGTATTCTTCCTGCCAGCTGCATTATTCGGATTAATGGCAGCGCACTTTGTTATGATTCGTAAACAAGGAATTTCTGGTCCGCTATAGGACTTGATTGATGTAAAGGAGGGATCGCTGTGCATAGGGGAAAAGGTATGAAGTTTGTCGGTGACTCGCGTGTACCGGCAGAGAAGAAACCTAATATACCAAAAGACTATTCGGAATACCCTGGTAAAACAGAGGCATTCTGGCCAAACTTCTTGTTAAAAGAATGGCTGGTTGGAGCTGTTTTCCTAATTGGATTTTTAACGCTAACGGTTGTAGCTCCATCACCACTTGAAAAACTAGCTGATCCAACAGATGCTGGTTACATTCCGTTACCAGACTGGTACTTTTTATTCCTTTACCAGTTCTTGAAATACGAGTTTGCAAGTGGACCATATATAGTATTAGGTGCATTTATTATTCCTGGTCTTGCGTTTGGTGCGCTATTATTAGCTCCATTCTTAGATACAGGAAAAGGACGTCGTCCATTTGAACGTCCTATTGCGAACGCTATGATGTTAATTGGTTTAGCTGCTACTGTTTTCTTAACATGGGAAGCAGCAGATCATGTTGACTGGGAGCAACGTGCAAAGTCAGGTCAAATTGTAGAAGATGTTGAAATTGATAAGTCATCAGATGGATACAAAATCTACTCGCAAAACTGTGCTTCTTGTCACGGTGACAATCTTGAAGGTGGAAATGGTCCAGCACTAATTGGTGTTGAATATTCTGCAGATGAGATTAAAGATATTGCACAAAATGGAATTGGTGGCATGCCTGCTAACATTTTCCAAGGTTCTGATGAAGAATTAGACAAACTCGCGAACTTCATTACAGGTGTTGGAAGTGAAGAAAGCGAATAAATAAGGTACATGAAAGGGAGCTGGCTTTGTGGTCAGCTTCTTTTTCTGGTTATAGAAAAGGAGGGATGACGTGCTCCGTTATCTGTTAACGTTTAAACCATTTGTTTTACTTTTACTTGTTGTGAATTTACTGGGTACTATTTATGGGTACTGGTGGTATAAAAGCCAACTTGAGATCACTCCAACGATCTTTTTACCATTTGTACCTGATAGTCCGACAGCCAGTTTGTTTTTTTGCATATTCTTATTTTTCTTCTTAATAAAAAAGAGTGTTCCACTTATAGAAGCACTTGCCATTATTACTTTATTTAAGTATGGAATATGGGCAGTTGTGATGAACATATTGACGCTAATTGTGACAGGATATCTTCCATGGCAGGGATATATGTTAATTGCTTCTCATGGGGCGATGGCTATACAAGGTTTACTATATGCTCCTTTTTATAAAATTAAAGTTATTCATATCGTTATTGCTGGTATTTGGACATTGCACAATGACATTATCGATTATGTGTTTGGCATGATGCCAATCTATTCAAAATTAAGTGACTTCAGTCAAGAAATTGGTTATTTCACCTTTTGGCTAAGTATACTTTCGATTGGAATTGCTTATTTGCTAACTGTTCATTATCAACGTAAACAAGCAAATCACCTATAACTACTTGTACTAATTCTACTTGTCCTCTCATACATTGAAGCAAGAGTGGTTTGAGAGGGGAGCGTTATGAAAAAGATACAAAAGAAAATATTATGGGGATTGCTGGTCTGCTTTGGACTTAGCTTGTTTCACATCGGGTATAGTAGTGCAACATCCTTTTCAGATGAGATGAAAGAAACAACCTATCGCTTCTTACAATATGTCGAAGAAGGTAGATATGAAGCAGCTGATGCAGTATTAACGAAGTTGAGAAGAGATTATAGTATCGACGATAAAGAATATAGTGTGGTATTCCAGGATGTTTTAAATGAAACGCAGCAAGCACTTAATGATTCACGTGTGGTTCCAGAGGAGAAATACCATAAAAGTCTAACGCTTGTGTTACTTTATGAGGCGACATGGAATAAAGTAGATCCACTATGGTTATCTTGGAAGGACCATCTGTTAACGGAAATGACGAATGAATCTTTAAAAAATAAGGATAGACTTCAAAATGTATATTCTTTATATGAACGACTTCTTCCAGCCGTAAAAGTCTCAGGAACGAAGGAGAGTGTTCATATATTAGAAAGTCACATGAAAAAGTTGCACGAAATGCAGGCACTTATTGACGAGGACTTACAGGAAGAACAGATTAGTGTTTTTGCCCAAGAAGTGAAAGAGGTTGAAGTAAAGCGTAAAAAAAGTTTAACAGAAGAGCCAGGTTTTATTTGGTTAATGGGTTCTGTTGGTAGTTTGATTTCATTCACATTAATGTATGTAGGTTGGAGAAAATATAAGGGTGAGAAAACAGATGATACCGAAAAAAAGAGAGAGCGGGATAGTTGACTTTTCCATGCTTTTTGACTAAAATTGACCTTAATAAGATCTTTATATAAAAAGGTCGATAACATTAGTGGAGGAATGAATAGATGGGTCAATATCTAATTTATTTGGCTTTAATCATTATCATCCCGATTTGGGCGCAAATGAGAGTGAAAAAAACGTATAAAAAATATTCGAAAGTCCGAAACGAATCAAATATGACTGGGGCCGAGGTAGCCCGTAAAATATTAGATGACAACGGACTTTCCAATGTACGAGTGGAAGAAGTGAAAGGCATGTTATCCGATCACTATGATCCACGGAGTAAAGTTGTTCGATTATCTTCAGGGAACTACCATGAACCATCCGCGGCTGCTCAAGCAGTGGCAGCGCATGAAGTAGGACACGCAATTCAGGATGCCGAAGCCTATGCCTTTTTAAGATTTAGGCATGCACTTGTACCTGTCGCGAGCTTTGGCTCAAATGCGTCTATATTCTTAATTATCGCTGGTGCTTTCTTTAGTCAAGTGCTACTTGGGCTTGGAATAGCATTCTTTGCTTTAGCTGTCTTGTTCCAATTTGTTACGCTTCCTGTTGAATTTAATGCCTCAACTCGAGCTATGAATCAGCTCGTATCAACTGGTATCATCCGGAACAATGAGGAGCGTCAGACTAAGAAAGTTTTAAATGCAGCAGCTTGGACGTATGTAGCGAGCGCTCTTGTAGCTCTTCTTGAACTAGTACGCCTTGTGCTTCTATTCACTGGGATGAATGAAGAATAATAAATAGCTTATAAAACGCTTAGAGCCAATGAATGTGCTCTAAGCGTTTTTTTGCGTAAAGATAACTTTTAAATGAGTCAAAAAAAGAGCTTCAATTTATTGAGCTCTTTTTGTATCACGCTACTCTAACGTTCAATCGGGTTTTTATCTTCATCTAATGTAAAACCTTCCCCAAGGACATCGTGAACAGAGGTAACAGCTACAAATGCATGTGGATCGATTGAGTTAATAATGTTTTTTAACCGAACAATTTCATTTCGAGCAACCACGCAGTATAGTACATCGCGACTTTCGCCTGTATAACTACCTTTTCCAACTAAAATTGTAACACCGCGGTCCATGTCTTTCATAATTTTATCTGATACAGCATTGGATCGTTCAGATATAATAGTGGCACCTCTAGCTGCGTATGCACCCTCTTGAATAAAGTCAATCACTCTCGCGCCTACAAAGACCGCTACAAGGGTGTACATACCTTGTATATAGTTCAAGTAAATCAGTACGGAAGCTAATATGACACATGCATCGAATAAGAACATGGTTCGTCCCATACTCCAGCCTGCATATTTATGGACAAGTCGAGCTATAATGTCAACTCCTCCAGTTGTTCCACCACTTCTGAAAATGATACCAAGGCCAACCCCTATGAACACCCCGGCCATAAGAGAAGCGATTATCATTTCATCCTTTAGAGCAAATTCTACATGATTCATAAATATAGGCAACTCAAATACCCACAAGAAGAATGAAACGGCGAAGGTTCCTATAATTGAATAGATCAACGTTGTTTTTCCGAGTAGTTTCCACCCTAAGAAGAACACCGGAATATTTAAGACTAAGTTCATAATTGCAATATTTAGACCAAAGTGGTCAAGAATAAGTAATATACCCGTGAATCCACCCTCAGCGAGATCGTTTTCCATATTAAAATAAAGAACACCAAAGCTGAAAATAGCGGAACCGAGTAGAATCAATAGGATGTTTTTAATTTTAACCCCCATCTTCATAAAGAAGCGCCTCCTTTCGTCACACTCCATCTATTATAGTCAAACAGAGATGATGGAGCAATAATAGTGAAAAAAATTTGTCAAAAGCCCGCCTTTTAGCTAACATGATAAGAGATTACATATGAAAGTTGTAGAAATGAGGGTTCTTATGAAATTACATTCAAACGCACTAACATCTAAGGAGATGCAAGAACGCGTTGATGCTTATATATCACAATTTAAAGAGGGGTATTTCTCACCTCTAAGTATGATGGCTAGGATGACAGAAGAGGTAGGAGAACTTGCTAGAGAGGTCAATCATCATTACGGTGAGAAACCAAAGAAATCATCTGAAGATGAGAATTCTATGGAAGAAGAGCTGGGCGACCTTTTGTTTGTAATGCTATGCTTTGCAAATTCCCTAGATATTGATATGACAGAGAGCTTTGAAACTGTAATGAATAAATTTGAGACAAGAGATAAAGATCGCTGGACGAAGCGGGATCAAGAGGAGGAACTTAAATATGACTAATACAAAAATCATAGTGGCAGGACCTAGAGGTAAAATGGGGAGAGAGGCTGTTAAAATGATCCATAAAACTGAGCACTTTACACTTGTAGCCTGTGTGGATCATAAAAACGATGGATTAAAAGTAAAAGATATAGAGGGGTTGCCTGATTCTGATGCTCCAGTGTATCAAGATATTGAGCAGTGCTTTTCCGAGATTGAAGCGGATGTTTTAGTTGACCTTACTACACCTGAATTTGGATATAAACACACAAAGCTTGCACTCCTTAATGGAATCCGCCCTGTAGTTGGAACTACTGGGTTTACGAAAGGACAGCTCCAGGAACTAGAACAATTAACAGAAGAGAAAGACCTTGGTGTCGTTATCGCTCCGAACTTTGCTCTAGGAGCAGTATTAATGATGCAATTCTCAAAATGGGCAGCAAAGTACTTCCCTGATGTAGAGATCATAGAGCGACATCACGATCAGAAACTGGATGCTCCTAGTGGTACTGCAGTGAAAACAGCCGAATTAATTCAGGAAGTACGAGAGGCTAAGACACAAGGTCATGCAGAAGAGAAAGAAACACTAGAAGGTGCTCGCGGAGCTGATGTAGATGGTATGCATATTCATAGTGTTCGTTTGCCAGGATTAGTTGCTCATCAAGAAGTAATGTTTGGATCTAGCGGAGAAACGCTGACGATTAAACATGATTCCATCAACCGAGAGTCCTTTATGACAGGTGTGAAATTGTCTGTTGAGAAAGTAATGGAATTGAACGCATTTATCTACGGATTAGAAAATTTATTAGAGTAGGGAGTAGATAGTAATGAATATCGCATTAATTGCACACGATCAAAAGAAAGAAGATATGGTTCAATTTGCTACAGCTTACCAACATATTTTAGAAAAACATAGCCTTTATGCTACTGGTACGACGGGTACGAAAATTACGGAAGCCACTGGATTATCTCTTCATCGCTTTCAATCAGGCCCTCTAGGCGGCGATCAACAAATCGGTGCTTATGTTGCACAAAATGACATGGACGTTATTCTGTTCTTTCGAGATCCTTTAACAGCTCAACCTCACGAGCCAGATGTTAGTGCATTAATGCGATTATGCGACGTCTATCAAATCCCACTTGCAACGAATTTAGCAGCAGCAGAAATAATGGTCCGAGCCATTGAACATGGTGATTTCCATTGGAGAGAGATCATTCATAAGAATAAGCAGCAAGGGTGAAACGAGTATGGAAAGAACAAAGATCGGTATAACCTGTTATCCAACTGTTGGAGGATCTGGGGTTATCGCGACAGAACTCGCAAAATTGTTAGCTGAAAAGGGGTATGAAATACACTTTATTACTTCTAATATCCCATTTCGGTTAAAAAGGATTTATCCAAATATTTATTATCATGAGGTAGAGATGACGCATTATCCGGTCTTTCAATATCCCCCGTATGATTTGGCTTTAGCTAATAAAATGGCTGAAGTCATTAATCGAGAGAAGATTGATATTTTGCATGTTCATTATGCAATGCCTCATGCGATCTGTGCCATATTGGCCAAGGAAATGATTCATCATGATGTAAAAATTGTAACGACCTTACATGGAACGGACATTACGGTTCTTGGCGTCGATCCGAGTTTGCAAAATATGATCCGATTTGGAATCGAACGCTCTAACCGAGTTACAGCAGTATCTAGAAGTCTCGTCAATCAGACGAAAGAGATGCTTAATGTTGAAAGGGAAATGGATGTTATTTATAACTTCGTGGATGAACGAGAGTACCGGGAACGTGATGAATCTCATTTGAAAGAAGAATACGGTATAGAAGACGATGATAAAGTTATTATACATATTTCGAACTTTCGCCAAGTAAAGCGAGTCCCTGATGTCATAAAATCTTTTAAAACAATCCGTGAAAAATCTAAAGCCAAACTTCTTTTAGTTGGGGATGGACCAGATTATTATAAAACGTGTCAGCTTGTGAATGAACTTGGCTTGAGAGATGACGTATTGTTCCTCGGTAAACAAGAAAATGTCTCAGAACTTCTTTCAATATCTGACTTAAAACTTCTCCTATCTGAGAAAGAGAGCTTTGGTCTTGTTTTACTTGAAGCAATGGCTTGTGGTGTACCTTGTATCGGAACAAACATCGGGGGCATACCAGAAGTTATTGTACATGAAGAAACTGGATATATATGTGAGGTAGGAGACACTGAACAAATCGCCTCACATGCGCTACGTCTACTTTCAGATCAAGATAAGTGGGAAGAATTTTCTCACAAAGGTCTAGAACGTGTGCGTAGCGAATTTCTTTCTGAAACGATTGTGAAACAATACGAACAAGTCTATGCAGATTTACTAGAGGAAAGCGTATGAACAAGCAACTTGAGAAGCCTTTTGTAGAAGCATTGCCTGTGTTGTTTACTTTAATGAAACAAGGACATGAAGCTTATTTCGTAGGAGGATCTGTACGAGATCATCTAATGGGGAGGGAGATTGGCGATATTGATATCGCCACCTCTGCTCGACCAGAACAAGTACAGGCTATGTTTGAGAAAGTAATACCCATTGGAATTGATCACGGAACAGTAGTTGTTTACTATGAAGGTATTCCATATGAAGTCACCACTTATAGAGTGGACGGAGAATACAACGATTTTCGTCATCCTGATGAAGTAAAATATGTAGCTACAATAGAAGAGGACTTATCTAGAAGAGACTTTACAATGAATGCAATTGCTATGAGCTATAAGCGAGAATTCATTGACCCTTACGGGGGTAAAGATTCTATACTTAATCGTTCCATAGAAACAGTAAGGGATGCAGCGGAACGTTTTCAAGAAGATCCTCTTCGTATGATGAGAGCCCTTCGTTTTACAAGTCAATTAGGATTTACTATAAGTAGTACGACTTTTCGAGCTGTTCAGGAATATGCATACCTACTGGAAAAAATTGCAGTAGAACGTATAGCAATAGAATTCGAAAAGTTCTTAACAGGAGAGTGGGTTCGGTCTTCATTTAAACATTTGAATAAGTCCAATCTCCCCACACACATGCCTGTTTTTAGTGCCCATCCTACTTTAATCGAACACAGTAATGACTTTGATTGGGAACCTTTAAAAGGCATAGAAGAGGCTTTTGCGATTTTCGTAATATCTAATCAAGAACTATCTGTTTCCTCATTTAGTGAACAGTGGAAGTGTTCAAAGAAAGTTAAAAAAGAAGCCGAGGTATTAGTGAAAGCCTATAAGATGTTAAGAATTGAGCCTTTGGAATGGGTTGTCTATCAACTAGGGGAAGAGCGTTTATCCTCTTTTAAAAGGATATTATCCATTTTAGATAACAAAGAGTACTCAATTGAGACGTTAAGAGAAACTTTACTTGCTTTACCAATCGCATCTATAAGTGCGCTCGCTATTACTGGAAATGATTTGAAAAAATGGTTTCCAGATCAAAAACCTGGTCCTTGGATAAAAGCATATATGGACAAGATTGAACGAGCTGTTGTATTGGGAGATTTTAAGAATAATAAGGAAGCAATTGAAATGTGGGTGAAGCAATGGAATCAACAAGAGGAAAGCTGATTGAAATACTATCTAACCATCCTGAAGAATATCTTTCGGGTCAAAAGCTTTCACAGCAATTAAATATTAGCCGACCAGCTGTTTGGAAACATATGAAGGAATTAGAGAAAGACGGTTATGGAATTGAGGCTTCGCCAAGAAAAGGCTACAAAATTATTACTTTTCCTGACAAGGTTAGTACGAATACGCTCTCTTGGGGCTTGAAGACCAAGTGGTTAGGTCAAGATATGATCCATAAACCTAGCGTAACATCTACACAAGTTATTGCGCATCAAGAAGCACAAGACGGAGCAGCACATGGTACGGTTATCGTAGCTGACGAACAAACCAAAGGAAGAGGGCGTTTAAACCGTTCCTGGCATTCGCACAAAGGGGACGGTGTATGGATGAGTATAATATTGAGGCCAAAGTTTGAGCCCCATAAATCCCCTCAAATCACTCTCCTAGCTGCTACAGTTTTAGCTGAGGTGTTTAAAAAATATTGTGGGATTTCACCACAGATCAAGTGGCCAAACGATTTACTGACGAACGGAAAGAAACTTTCAGGTATCTTAACAGAACTCCAAGCCGAGCAAGATCAAATAAATTATATCGTACTTGGCATGGGTATTAATGTGAATCATAGTGTAGAACAGTTTCCTGAAGAAATTATGAACCAAGCGACATCATTAAAAATTGAAACAGGAGAGAATTGGGAGATTCACACGCTTATTCAACAAATCTTAAATACGTTCGAAAAACGTTATCAGGAGTTTATAGAAGAAGGATTTAGAAGTGTGAAACTTCGTTGGGAAGCCTTTGGATATCGAATTGGTGAGCATGTAGCCATTACAACTCATCAGCAAGAATGGAATGCTCTAATTATGGGGATTGAGCATGATGGTGCTCTTAAGGTTAGAGATGAAGAAGGGAAAGAGCATGTTTTGTATTCAGCAGAAATTAAGTGGAGAAGGGGAGAAGAATAATGCTTACCCATACCAAGCTTAAAAAAATGAAAGAAGCTAAAGACCCAATTGTCATGTTAACAGCATACGATTATCCAACTGCCAAGCTAGCCGAATCATCAGGCGTAGATATGATTTTGGTTGGAGACTCATTAGGTATGGTGGTTTTAGGTTACGAATCTACCATCCCAGTTACAGTCGAAGACATGATCCATCATGGGAAAGCTGTACGTAGAGGAGCTAAAGAGACTTATATGGTTGTGGATATGCCGTTTATGTCCTATCATGCATCTTTATCTGAAACGATGGAGAACGCTAAACGAATCATGCAAGAAACAGGAGCCCAAAGTCTTAAGCTTGAAGGAGCTGGAGATGTGCTCCCTATTATAAATAAACTAACCATGGCTGGAGTTCCGATTGTAGCTCACCTCGGGCTAACGCCTCAATCTGTAAATGTATTAGGTGGTTACCGAGTACAAGGAAAAGACATAGAAGCAGCTGAAGCTCTTATTGAAGATGCAAAACAAGTCGAAAAGAATGGGGCAATTGCTTTAGTGTTAGAATGTGTACCAAAACAGCTCGCTGCATTGATCGAGGAAGAATTATCTATACCTGTAATAGGCATAGGTGCAGGTGAGGGGACAGATGGACAAGTACTCGTCTTTCATGATGTGGTAGAGTTTGGTGTGGAGCGGTTGCCTAAGTTCGTTAAGTCATATGCTGACCTTAATGGAACGATCACAAATGCTTTATCAACCTATGTTCAAGATGTGAAAAATAAGTCATTTCCTACAAATGACCATAGCTTTAATATGAAAGATGAACTTATTCCCTCTCTTTACGGAGGAACACCTAAATGATAGTAATCAAAAGCATCTCAGAGATGCAAGCTTATATGAGAGAAAAGGTTAAAGAAGGGAAAGTAATTGGTTTTATCCCTACTATGGGCTACTTGCATGAAGGGCATCAACGTCTTATGAGAGAAGCAAGGAAAGAATGTGATTTTGTTGTAACGAGTATCTTCGTTAATCCGCTACAGTTTGGGCCAAATGAGGATTTCGATCGATATCCGCGAGATGAAAAACATGACCAACAGATAGCAGAGCAGGAAGAAAATGATATTTTATTTTTTCCTCATGTGGATGAGATGTACCCAATAGAACAATCTGTTAAAATGACCGTTCATAAAAGAGTAAACGCTCTGTGTGGCAAGTCTCGAGTAGGTCATTTTGATGGGGTTGTAACCGTCTTGGCAAAGCTCTTTAACATCGTGATGCCCGACAATGTTTACATGGGAATGAAGGATGCCCAACAAGTAGCTGTTGTAGATGCACTTATTGAGGATTATAATATTCCTGTAAAGCTAATTCCTGTTCCAACAGTAAGAGAAGAGGACCTTTTAGCTAAAAGTAGCAGGAATGTTTACTTGAATGTGCATGAGAGAGAAGAAGCTCCATATTTATATCAATCTCTCTTACATGGTAAATCACTGATTGAAAACAATGGTGAGAAATCCCCACAAGCTGTTATTGAAGCTGTTTCACACTTCATTAAAACTCATACCCATGGTAAAATAGACTATGTTGATATCTTGTCATACCCTCAACTTGAGTCATTAGAAGTTTGTAGTGGAGACATGATTATAGCTCTGGCTGTTCATTTTGAAAAGGCCAGGTTGATTGATAATATTAGAGTAAACCAGTAACAGGAATATAGGGGGAGAAGAGATGCTACGCACCATGATGAAATCGAAGATTCATCGGGCCCGCGTGACAGAGGCAAATTTAAATTATGTGGGCAGCATTACGATCGACCAACATATCTTAGAGAAAGTTGGTATATTGCCTCATGAGCAAGTGCAAATTGTGAATAATAATAATGGAGCTCGTTTAGAAACATACGTAATACCAGGTGAAAGGCATAGTGGAGTGATCTGTTTGAATGGCGCTGCTGCTCGACTCGTGCAACCTGGTGATATTGTAATAATTGTTTCCTATGGACTTTTAAGTGAAGAAGAATTAGAAACCTTCCAACCTAAAGTAGCCATTATGAATGACCAGAACCAAATCGAAGAAATGATCGAACAAGAAACACCATTAACGATCATGTAGAGGGTGTCCCTTTCAAGAGGATCGCTCCCCTATACAAGTAGCCCATTCATAAGTTTTTTGATTATGTGGGTAAAGTATTGGGGGCATCTTCATTTGAGTGGTACAGCCTCTTTATTTTTTGAGTATAGATACTATTTAGCATGCAGCAAAGAAGGTGAACAAATGGCGAAGTTTGTAGTTGTTGATTTGGAAACAACGGGTCATAGTCCGAAAAAAGGTGACAAAATTATAGAGATTGGTATGGTAACGATTGTAGATGGCGTCATAACTGATCAATATAAGTCGTTCGTCCACCCCGAACAACCCATTCCGAGCTTTATTAGTCAATTAACAGGCATTCAAGATTCAGATGTTCAAGGTGCACCGTTATTTGATGAGATTGTAGAAGACGTCGTATCCCGGTTAGATGGGGCCTATTTCGTGGCACACCATGTAGAATTTGATCTCGGTTTCTTAGATTATGCTATTAGAGAAGTTACAGGTAATAAACTATCTATGCCTGTTATAGATACTGTAGAATTAGCCCGTATTCTTATGCCACAAGCTCCTGGATACAAATTAGGGCAGCTAGCGGAGTTTTTTAACGTTTCACACAAAGATCCTCATCGTGCGCTTGCGGACGCCTATGTGACGGGAGAAATCCTCTTGAAATTATTACATAAAGCTAAAGGTCTTCCTTATGAAACGTTATCACACTTACTTCAGCTTGAAGCAAAATTGAAAAGTGATGTAAGCGAGCTATTACAAGGAATCGTTAATGAAAAAGCTTTCAGTTTAGATCATACAGAAATGGATTTATTCAGAGGCATTGCCGTTCGTAAACAAGATGAATTTGATGAGGTTTCCCATACATCTCAAGAAAGTTTTGCCCCTTTCTTAGAGAACACATTTAAACAAGGCGGCTACCTTCACAAGTATATGGATAAGTATGAGGACCGAAAAGGCCAGAGGGAAATGGCTACAACGATCTATGACGCTTTTCAGTCACAAACTCATGCGATGATTGAAGCAGAAACCGGAACTGGGAAATCACTTGGTTATCTTATCCCTGCCCTCTATGAAGCAATGGAAACAGGGGAAAGGGTGGTGGTGAGTACCCATACCACTCAATTGCAATCACAACTTGTAGAAAAAGAACTTCCTTTTTTGCAAAAAGCATTACCATTTTCTTTTTCATCTGCATTATTGAAAGGGAAGCAACATTATTTAAGTTTGAAAAAGTTCGAACACGAACTCTTCTCACCTACGTCTGACAATTATGATGTCGCCTTAACGAAAGCGATGATTTTGGTGTGGTTAACTGAAACGACTACAGGTGATCGAGATGAAATTCAGTTGCCCTCAAGTGGTCAAATCTTTTGGAGAAAAGTATCCGCTGAAGCTGAAGGGTATGCAGATCCTAAGTCACTTTGGTATCGTATGTCCTTTTATCAACAGGCTAAGAAACGTGCGCAGAAGGCGGACATTATCATAACGAATCATTCTTTACTATGCACTGATATTATTCGTCAGAATGGTCTTATAGCTTCCTATAAGAAAATTATTGTTGATGAAGCGCATCACTTAGAATCTTCAGCTGCTAAACACTTTGGGTTAAGACTAGATTACGTAACCATTCAGTATTTGGTCAATGAGATGGGTGGAAATCAAAACGGTGATTGGATGCATAACGTTTTATCAGCGTACCCTGAGCTATCGATGCGTTTAGATATACGTAAGTGGGATAAGTATATGCAGCGTATAAGGGAAGAAGCAGATGAATTGTTTCGGTTTATCTTTTCTTATGTTGTAAAAAAACATAATGCTGAAATCACTTTAAATGATGTTGGTCGTTTTCAGTATCGTTATCAAAAGGATCAAGAGGATGTTACAACTTGGAATACGATTGAAGAGATGACTCATCGTGTATCGTTCTATATGCGTGACGCGATTCAGTTCCTTCACCAATGTAAGCAGTATATTACCATGGCGGAAACAAGTAATGAAGCTACAAGGTGGACAGAGGATATTACGATGTACATGGAGCGCTTAGAAACCATTATAAATGGCCTTCAGGAGCTACTGATTGAAGATCAAAAAAACCTTGTGAAGTGGATTGAACTAGAGGCTTATGGGGCGAAGAATGCAGTTTTCCTTTACAGCGAGCCCATTGAAGTAGCATCCATGCTTTCTGAGCATTTCTTTGATAAAAAGGAAAGTGTCATACTCACAAGTGCTACTCTAACCATGAAGGATTCTTTTTCGTTCATGTTAAAGCGTTTAGGATTACCAGATGAAGAAACGATTCAATATAAAATCCCGTCACCATTTCTTTATGACGAACAAGTTCAGTTGCTCATCCCGAATGATTTCCCAAGTGTGAAATATGGAGAACAGGAAGCTTTTATCCATGCTACATGTGAAGCTATATATTCTTTAGCAGATGTAACAGAGGGGCGGATGCTTGTGTTGTTCACATCCTACGATATGTTAAAGAAAACGTATTATGTCATGAAAGATTTTATGGATCAAGAAGAATTTATGCTAATTGCTCAAGGGATATCAAGTGGAAGTCGAACACGTCTTAAAAAGAACTTCCAAGCATTTGATAAAGCTATACTTTTTGGTACGAGTTCTTTTTGGGAGGGTGTAGATATTCCAGGAGAAGACCTTACTTCCCTTGTTATTGTTCGTCTTCCATTTCAGCCTCCTGATCATCCAGTTTATGAGGCAAAGTCTCAAAGCATAAAAGAGTCAGGGAAAAATGCTTTCATGGAACTTTCATTGCCAAACGCAGTGCTCAGGTTCAAACAAGGGTTTGGACGATTAATACGCTCTAGTTCTGATCGAGGTATTGTATTCGTTTGTGACGATAGGATTATGAAAGCTAAATACGGAAAGTATTTCTTGGATTCAATCCCCGAGCTGCCTGTACATTTTGACAGCACCACTAAATTAATCAAGCAAGCTAAAGACTGGCTATAATAGAGTGATGAGAAAACGCACATCCTAATGGCATAGTTTACGTAAGGGTGTGAATGGTATGAGAATATTGCTTATCATGTTTCTCATTGTTATCTCTTTTCCTAGTCACCATGTAGATGCAGAGAGAATGTTATTAGATAAAAATGAAGCGATATTTGTTTTTTTCTCACTTCCAGACGGAGAAGCCATGCTTATTCAAACTGGGAGAGGAAAAGATTTTCTTGTGAACACAGCTTCTAAAGAAAGTGAAGATGATCTGTTAGCGCAGCTTACAAATATAGGGGTAGATCAATTAGATTCGATCATCCTTACTAATCAAGAGAAATCAACCTGTGGCAATACTTCAAGAATTGTCGAAAGGTATCACGTGGAGTCTGTTATTCATGGAGCTGACTTAGAAGAAATTTGTTCTAAATCAAACAATCATGCTAAGGAAGTTATTTGGAAAGAAGGAGAACTTCATGAATTGAACCCTGGTTTGTCTGTTCGAGTCTTGCCTTCAATGGGAGAAAGTGACATGAGTTTATTCTTTATGTATGGGAAGACATCGCTTATGTATTTAGCTAGCGGTGAGTTAGAATTAGAGCAAAAAATAGCCGACAGTTATCCATTAAAAGCTGAAGTCATTAAGATTGCGGATTATGCACGTACACAGTCTCCTACGCTTCATTTTTTAGAAGAGGTTGATCCTCATGTAGCAATGGTGTTTCCATTGCAGGGGTCACGTCCTAATGAGGGACTTTTGGAACGTTTGCATGAATCGTGGATTGAAGTATATCAGCTCAAGAAGACAGGAACGACTACAATTCTTTGTAATTTAGAGGATTATGAAGTATTATCTTAAAAAATGCTCACTTCTTGTGGGCTTTTTCCCTTTTCTATAAAAAAAACTGCACGATATAACTTCGTGCAGCAAGAATGGGTTAGGAAGAAATTTTTGAAAAATGTGTAGCTTATCATCAAATTGTCAATGGATCATTGTTATAATAAAAAGGTGCTTTCCATTGGTGTACTTTTATGATGTGCACCGCAAGAGGGTTTTATGTGATCCAGATTTTGATAAGCACATGCAAATATCGACAAGACAGACGGAGGGTTATTATGGAAGGACAAAAGGTTGAAGTGATGTCTACAACTCGGGTTGAGAAATCCAATGACTTATACAAGATCGTGGATTCTTTAAATCGTACACTAAAAGATCAAAATTTAATGTTTGGATTAGCATTGGATGAGAATGATGAGAATACGGCCGTATTTACCATCTATAGAACATAAGTCGGGTAAAGTTTTTATAATCGCTATTATTGCATTTGTTTTGATGTTTGGATACCTGGGTTATCTATATTATTCTGTTCAGATTGATAAGACAGACACTTACACAACATCTAAACAAGTAGCTCAAAAAGAAACCCCGTTAATGTCCGTAAATTCAGTTTCTCGCTACCATGGAATGCATCAATATGATATAGTAGCAGGCGTGGACGACAATGGAGTAAAAGGATTTGCCTTTATTCCCGTAACAAATGAAAAAGAAGAATCTGTAACATATGTTATGAATACGGATATGGTTGTTGAAGAAGAAATGCTTAATATTTGGGAGGACCAATGTGCTAATTGCACTTTCATTGAGATTACTCCTGCAATACACCAAGGTGTGCCACTATGGGAAATCACTTATAGAGATGAAAACAACCGTTATGTATTTGACTATTATAAAATGGAAAACGGAAAGCGATTTGAAGTTTTTCGTTTACAACAATAGACGTATAAGAGGAGGGCATATGGAATGGAATTAGCAAAACGCGTTCAAACGTTAACACCTTCAAGTACACTAGCTATTACAGCCAAGGCAAATGAACTTAAGTCTCAAGGCCACGATGTCATTGGCTTAGGAGCAGGGGAGCCTGATTTTAATACCCCGGAGCACATATTAGATGCTGCTAAGAATGCGATGGATAAAGGGCATACGAAATATACTCCATCTGGAGGCATTAAACAACTCAAGCAGGCCATTGTAGAAAAGTTTGAAAATGATCAGGGCCTTACATATGATCCCGACCAAGTGATCGTTACTACTGGTGCTAAGCATGCTCTATATACATTATTTCAAGTATTACTTAACGACGGCGATGAAGTTATTGTTCCTGCTCCATATTGGGTGAGCTATCCTGAACAAATTAAGCTAGCTGGAGGGAATCCAGTTATTGTTTCAGCTCAGGAAGAGAACCATTTCAAATTGACCCCCGAACAATTAGAACAGTCTATTACAGATCGTACGAAGGCTGTCATTATCAATTCACCGTCTAATCCTACAGGTATGGTTTATTCTAAAGAAGAGCTAACAGCGCTAGGGGAAGTGTGTAACCGTAAAGATATAATGATTGTTTCAGATGAAATTTATGAAACGCTTATATACGGTGGCGTTTCACATACTTCCATTGCTCAACTATCTGAGGAGTTAAAGGAACGTACCGTTATTATTAATGGTGTTTCTAAATCGCATGCTATGACAGGATGGAGAATTGGATATGCTGCTGGGAGTAAGAAAGTAATCAAAGCTATGACAAATCTTGCTTCCCATTCTACGTCAAATCCAACAACAGTAGCTCAATATGCTGCTTTAGCGGCTTACACATCTTCTCAAGAAGAAGTGATGACCATGAAGGAAGCATTCAGTCAGCGACTAGAGAAACTTTATGAATGGGTAACAGCGATTCCTGGTATTACGTGCGTGAAGCCTCAAGGCGCATTCTATTTGTTCCCAAACGTTTCAGAAGCGGTACAACTCACAGGCTTTGATTCTGTTGACGATTGGGTAAAAGGAATTTTAGAAGAGGAGAAAGTAGCACTTGTGCCGGGCTCAGGTTTTGGAGCTGATCAAAACGTTCGGTTATCTTATGCTACATCTCTTGACCAATTAGAAGAAGCAGCAAAACGAATTCATCGTTTTGTAGAGAAGCATCAATCTTAAGTTTTTTGGAGGGAAAGAAAGTGAAAACAACTATTTCTCAAGCACATAAGCATGTTAATGAGGAAGTAACAATCGGCGCGTGGTTAGCAAACAAGCGCTCAAGTGGTAAGATTGCTTTCTTACAATTACGTGATGGAACTGGATTTATCCAAGGCGTAGTTGTGAAAGCAGATGTAGAGGAAGAAGCATTTAACCTGGCAAAAAGTGTAACGCAAGAGTCCTCGTTATACGTTACTGGAAAAATCGTGGAAGATACAAGGTCTCCTTTTGGATACGAGATGCAGGTTAGTTCTCTTGAAATCATTCATGAGTCTGTAGATTATCCAATTACACCAAAAAATCATGGTCCTGAATTCCTTCTTGATCATCGTCATTTATGGTTACGTTCAAAGAAACAGCACGCCATTATGAAAGTACGTAATGAAATCATCCGATCAACTTACGAATTCTTTAACAATAATGGTTATACTAAAATTGATCCACCAATCTTAACGGGATCATCTGCAGAAGGTACAACTGAGTTGTTCCATACAAAGTATTTTGAAGAAGATGCTTACCTTTCTCAGAGTGGTCAACTATACATGGAAGCTGCTGCTATGGCATTTGGCAAAGTATTCTCATTTGGCCCTACATTCCGTGCTGAGAAATCTAAAACTCGCCGTCACTTAATCGAGTTCTGGATGATTGAACCTGAGATGGCATTTATGGATCATAATGATAGCCTTGAAGTCCAAGAGCAATATGTCTCACATGTTGTACAATCTGTACTTGAAAATTGTAAATTAGAATTACATGCACTAGAGAGGGATACTGAGAAGCTTGAAAAAATCCAAGCGCCATTCCCTCGCATCACTTATGATGATGCAATTAAATTACTAAAGGAAAAAGGCTTTGACGATATCGAATGGGGCGAGGACTTCGGAGCTCCACACGAAACTGCTATTGCAGAGAGCTATGATAAGCCTGTATTCATTACGCATTACCCATTAGACATTAAAGCCTTTTACATGAAGCCTGACCCAGAGCGTCCGGATGTGGCCCTGTGTGCTGATTTAATCGCGCCTGAGGGTTATGGTGAAATCATTGGTGGAAGTCAGCGTATAGATGATTTAGAGCTTATGGAACAACGTTATGAGGAGCATGGACTTACTGGTGATGCCTATCAGTGGTATTTAGAACTACGTAAATACGGTAGTGTTCCTCACTCTGGTTTCGGTCTTGGACTTGAGCGAACAGTTGCTTGGATCACAGGAATTGAGCATGTTCGGGAGACCATTCCGTTCCCTCGTTTATTAAACCGTCTATACCCATAAGACAATAAGCGATGATACACTCATCGTAGTAAAAGCTCCCAAAGTTTGGGAGCTTTTTCATTCATTGGCTGTCGGCTTTACTCGTTAATCATGTTACAATCAGTGAATGGATAACTTCGGTGTAAACAAAGGTAGAGGTGAGTAGGACGATATGAACGGAATTGCAACATTAATGAAAGAGCAATTAGCATTACCAAAGAGATTATTAACCAATTACAGACAACTAGGATTAACAGAAAGTGATGTAATGGTCCTTTTACACATCCACCGCTTTCAAACGGAAGGAAATGATTTTCCTACCCCTTCTGAACTGTCTGAATTTCTTTCTATAAACGAATATGAATGCTCACAGGTCCTTAGAAAGTTAATTCAAAAGGGCTACCTATCTATTGAGCAAAACACAGATGAGCAAGTGCTGAATGAGGTTTATTCTTTAAATGGCTTGTGGGAAGCACTTGTTGAAGAACAAGAAGATGTGTATCAAACGAAACAAGATGATCCTGAGCAACCTAATATGTTTGTGTTGTTTGAACAAGAATTTGGGAGGGCTTTGTCTCCATTTGAAATTGAAACGATAAATATATGGATTGATGAAGATCAACAAAAGCCCGCACTCATAAAAGCAGCTTTGAGAGAAGCTGTATTAATGGGGAAATTAAATTTCAAGTATATAGATCGTATTTTACGCGAATGGAAGAAAAAAGGGATTCGTTCTGTCCAAGATGCTAGAGAAGCCAGTAAATCATTTAGAAGTCAACAAGGTAAGTCAAATCAATCTTCTGAGGAACAGAATGCTCAACGAGATGTCTCCATTTATTATAATTGGCTTGATGATGACGCATAGAAGGAAGGGGAGAGGAGATGCTGAATCGTTCCCAAATAAAGATTGTTTTAGATTCATTAGAAAACATGTTTCCACATGCGGATTGTGAACTAGAACATGAGAACCCTTTTGAACTTCTTGTTGCTGTAGTTCTGTCAGCCCAATGCACAGATGCTTTGGTCAACAAGGTGACAAAGGATTTATTCAAGAAGTACAAAACTCCAGAGGATTATGTAGATGTTCCTCTTGAAGAACTTCAACAAGATATACGTTCAATTGGCTTGTATCGAAACAAGTCTAAAAATATCAGGAAGTTAAGCCAAATGCTTATTGATGAATATGACGGGGAAGTACCATCATCCAAAGAAGAGCTAGAAAAATTAGCGGGTGTTGGTCGTAAAACAGCAAATGTAGTAAGTGCTGTGGCTTTTGGAGAACCAGCCATTGCAGTGGATACACATGTGGAACGTGTATCTAAAAGGTTAGGGATATGCAGATGGAAGGATTCAGTCCTTGAGGTAGAGAAAACACTTATGCGTAAAATCCCAAAAGAAGAGTGGAGTGCTACTCATCACAGAATGATATTCTTTGGCAGGTATCATTGCAAAGCTCAAAATCCGCAATGTGAAGTATGTCCCTTATTAGAACTATGTAGGGAAGGGCAAAAGAGAATGAAAAAAGCAAGTAAATAAAAAAGATCGATCCAATAAGGATCGATCTTTTTTTAACCGTTATTTTCTTCATTTGTTTCTTCTTCTTCAGTAGAGTCGTCTGAAGGCTGTTCAGGATTTGTTTGGTCATCTGAATCGGTGCCTTCGTCTGAATTCTGGTCTTCATTTTGGTTGTCGTCAGTATTTCCTGAGTCATTGTTGTTCTCTTGATTGCTACCATTTCCATTATCGTTGTTGGTACCATTTTCATTATCATTATTGCTGTCATTTTCTTGTTTATCTTCTTTGTTGTCTTTGTCTTGCTTATCCTCTTTGTCCTTCTTATCTTCTTCATCTTTATCGTTTTCACCATCTAAGCCGTCTAATAGATCATCCTCTTTCTCAGGTACATCTATCTGAACGGTTTTAGGTGAACTCGTATTCCCATTATTTCGTTCACTTACAGCAGTGACCTCAAAGGAATAAGTCTCCCCAGGTTGGACATTAGGAATTTGGATCTTCGTTTCTTTGATGCCTTCTGTAATGGTTTGAGGCGATTGTCCTCCTGATGCTCCTTTAACAGTAAAGGTTACAGGACGATCTTTGTCTTGTTTATACTGCCATGAAAGGGTGATGCTTTGCTTTCCTTGGTCATAATTTGCTTGCAAGCCTTCCACAGGATTTAACTGATCATAGGCTTGAGACCTATTTGTTGGTTCTGTTCCTTTTACAAATAGCTCGTATCGGATTAAATTACTTGGTGTATACTCACTTGGGAGTTTAGCAGGACTTGTGCCAGCCTCTACTTTTGATTCTACAACAGAAGAAGGCTTTTTGAAGTCAGCGGTTTCGACCCCTTGTGAGATATGGCTCATGAGTGTTTGGAAGTATAGCTGTGGTATATACTTTGAATAATTATCGTCAGGTATTGATCGCTTATCATTACCGTAACCAGTCCAAACTGATATTGTATAATTTGTGGTGTAACCAGTAAACCATGAATCTTTATCTTCGTTTGTTGTACCTGTTTTTCCTGCTAAAGGAAGTCCGGAAACATTTGCTCTAGTACCTGTACCTATTGAAGAACTCACAACATCCTTTAGCATGTCTGTAACCATATAGGCAGTAGAATCATTCATTGCCACATTGGATTTTTGTTCAAATTCAAGAGGTTCTGATCCGTCTTGGAATTCAATTCGGGTAACGGAGAATGCCTCATTATGGACACCTTCATTACCAAATGCTGCATAGGCTTCAGCTAGCTCTAGTGTTGTCACATTTTCACCGCCACCAATGGCGTTTGATTCAACCTTAGTTTTTTCATTAAATTCAATGCCTAAGCCTTCTGCAAAGGACAGAGCCTTTTCTAAGCCTACTTCATTTAGGGTTTTAACTGCTGGAACATTGCGTGAACGGGCTAATGCTTCACGAGCAGACATTTGCCCCATGAATCTTCCATCCCAATTTCGAATTTCGTTTTTCTCACCTGTTAAATAATTATATGGTTCGTCATTAAGCTGGTGGTGAGTAGACCATTTTAAATGTTCAATTGCTGGACCATAATCCATAATTGGTTTAAAGGTAGATCCTGGCTGAGATTCCCCATCAATAGCATAGTTAAATGTTGCGTTAATACCTTCTGTATTTCGTCCTCCTGCAATCGCTCTAATTGCTCCTGTGTTTGTATCTAAAACGGTAGCTGCCGTTTGCAGTTCTTGGTCAGGGAAGGAGATTCCACCGTTTTCATCTAAAAGCTGTTCCGCTTTTTGTTGTGCATTAGGATCTAGTGTTGTATACACTTTTAGTCCGTCTTCGTACACATTTACATCATCAACTTTACCTTGTATCTCTTTTAGTACTTGTTCAATAAAGGCATCGTAAGGGATATTTGTTTCCGTTTTTTCAGATAGCATGGATTGTACTTTTACAGCCTTTGCTTCTTTTGCTTCTGCTTCTGAAATCTTTTCGTGCTGAACCATTAAATCAAGGACGACATTTTTGCGTTCTTGAGCGAGATCAGGGTTCTTATATGGGTCGTAAGCAGATGGACGCTGCGGCAGTCCAGCTAATAATGCAGCTTCAGGCAATGTTAATTCATTTAAATCCTTATTGAAGTAAAGTTTTGCTGCACTGGCTACACCGTACGCGTTATTCCCATAATAAATCTTATTCAAGTACATAGAGAAAATCTGCTCTTTCGAATATTTCTGCTCTAGCTTAAGTGCGAGCCATTGTTCCTGAACTTTACGCTCTATTGATTTTTTCGGACTTAAGAAGGATCGTTTCACGACCTGTTGGGTAATGG
Organism: Pontibacillus salipaludis; assembly: GCF_014642405.1. Taxonomy (GTDB): domain Bacteria; phylum Bacillota; class Bacilli; order Bacillales; family BH030062; genus Pontibacillus; species Pontibacillus salipaludis. Next base: position 301,947 of record NZ_BMIN01000001.1, on the reverse strand, counting down.
TGCTCGCTCCTTGAGCTCCAAATCCTTCTGTTATATTGGCATAAATAGCACCGCCAATGCGCTGAAGATCTATACCAAAGTGGTCAAAAAAGCGAACATCTTCTGTTGCAAGTACTGCATTTTCTAACACTTGAGGGACATCTTCATACGTAATCTTTGTTCTCTTCTGCGTACCGAGTTCTGCAAACAGATCTCCATTTGCATCATATAGCTTAGTTGAATACGGATCAGATAATTTCGCTTCATCTAAATTAGGTGCACCTTGGACGTAATACACAAAGAGACCACCGCCTAAGAGAGCTCCTACAAGACCTATAATTAATAAAGTGGTGAAGATTCGTTTAACTACCGATTTCTTTCCTTTTTCTTTGCTTTGTTTCTGCTGCTTCTTTCTAGCAGCTCGAGATTGGCTGTTTTCGGCCATTTCCCATCTTCCTCCGTTCTAAAAGTATAAGTCATCCAAGACGTGTAAATAATCTACACGTATATGATATTTAAGAGGGATGATATACCCTTTTGTTACAATCTCTTGATAGGGGATCGATTTTCTTCCCCCATCTCTTTGACGCTCCCAATAAGGAAAAAGTTTTTCTGCCTCGAGAAAATATGTTTCTCCTAAAGTGGAAAATCGAATAATTAAAAAGCAGATTCCCCCATGTTCACACACTTGTTTCATATGGTCAATTTGGTGTTGGTGAACATTAGCAAGTGGGAAAGATGTTTTGTTTTTAGTTTCCTTCGCTTCGAAATCAATATACCTACCCTTGTAAATTCCATTGTAGTCTGTAGTAGAAGCTTGTTTAAAGTAAGCTTCCTTAATAACAGCAGCACTGCGCTTTGGGAAATCTACGTTAACGATCTGTACGGGTGTAGGTTTCTTATGAATGACAGCTCGGTTTAGTTCTAAAAAGGTTTTATTTGTTTGGTTAATATCTTCTTCTAATGTCATGCCGCGATTAGAGAAGTCCGGTTTCTGAGAAGGACGCTTATTCCCGGTAGAGGGGGAACGTCCTTTTTTTCCGTTTGGATAATTCATGAAATGTGCCCTCCCTGTGCATGATAGTATCATATCAGAAATGATGAAAAAATGAGAACAAAAATGTGAAAAATCCCTAAAACATTGCATTTCTGAATACATACGAGAGAGGTGATCCTTTGAATAAGATGAAGCATCCTTCTTTTATTCAAGACATCATTAATGCTACAGAAAAAGGTAATAAAGATAACATTTCAAGGACAAAATGCTATCAGGAATTCTATTTGACAAACAAGGAGATACAATGGGCATTTCTTGCTAGTATGGTCTCAAGAAATGCTGGGTGGAATATGACTGATCTTAAAGTGCATCCAATGAAGGATTTATTGTCTAGAGATGTAAGGCAGCAATTATTTGCTACTTTTGAACGAGCTAACTGGCTCATATTCAGAGATGCTTACCCTCAATTACTTCTCTATAAACGATCGATTGAAAAAGGGGAACCGTTATTTCGACATTTATCAACGATAAATGTATCTCAGTTTATGATTAGAGAGTGGGAAAGTTTTTGGCATACAAAAGACAAAAAACGTCTTGTCAAAGCACTCATTATCAATGAACAAAATGTTATTGAAAAGCCTGTTATTCAACACCCCTTCTTCAAGAAACGAGTATTTCATAGGGTACCGTACTTATCTCAAGACTTTTTTCATTTAAGTGCTGTTCTTTTCCCGACAACTACTGGAAAACTATATGGCGCTTCAGTTCATGATTTTACGAATGTTTCGAAACGAATCTCATTAGGTAAGAAGCTGTATCAATTACTATTTCATCCACAATTTTATCCCTTGTTTCACCAATTTGCTGTCCAGACAGAACCCATCGGATCAAGAACAGAGTATGAGCAGTATTTCCTATTGCCAGTTGCGAAAACTCCTATGCTAAGGGTGATGTATCCAATCATTCATCACAGGGATAATATTCGACCAGATTGGTACCTTTCAGGGCGTTCCGTGAAGAAAAACTGGTGGCGTGATGAGGGTTATAAAACGAATATGGATGTAAGTCATCGCTTTTATGCTAAGCGTTTTGCGATGTTGGCGTTTCAACAGTTAAAAAGTCCACAATAAAGAACGAGCATCCACTAATAGATGCTCGTTCTTTATTATTATTTAGCTTTAAGTAGCTGGGCGATTCTCACCGTCTAGTTTAGGATTCCCATCGCCTTTAAAGTTCTCGTTGCGTTGTTTTGGTTCCTCGTTCTTTAAAGGCTTCTTTGCTTGTGTATTACGACCTTTTTTACCCATGATATCCCTCCTCGACAATAGTTTGCGACAGTTTAAAAAAATCATACGAAACAAGGGGGATTTTGGCGATATTCACTTTCTTTGTAGCTTTTCTTCTAGTTTTGTCGGGTGTGGAGGGTTATCGGACCTAAGAGAGAAATCTTATATAAACAATTCTCGAGGAGGGTGCCAAATGGCTGTAGCTGCTAAGAAGATTGAAATGCTTCAAAAAGGTGTATCTAAGTTTGAATTTGAACAAAACTGGGTTGAGCTCATGGACCGAATTGAAATGGTGGACGAGAAAGTTTCAAGAAAAGCAGATGAAGTTGTTATGACAATGGTATTGGCTCATAGGCACGAAATTGAAGATTTGCAATCTGAATTATACCGGCTACAAAGTGAAGTTAAGAAGCTCCAAAAGGAACAAAAGAATGTAGTAGACCATATCGTGGAACCCAATCAATCCTCTAAGATAAAAAAACTTTGGCACCGAATTTTCAAGTGATTGTTGTTCATATTCATGTTAAAGTAGACATGGGAGTGAGCAACTGTGAATTCACAATTATATGAGGATATTCTACAAATAAAAGAACAACTTGAAGGATTAAGAATCCAGTTCGTACAATCAGAAAAACCAGCAGAGAAGAAAGACCGAGCCTTATTTGAACGTGTGAAACTAGAAACAGCTCCGCTTTTTACTTTAAATGATCGATGGGCTAGTCAGGCTGAACAATACCTAAAGGACCATCCGGGACAATCTGTTCACCCGTTACAATTGAAAAACACAAAAGAAAATATAGAACTTGTTATTCTTCACAGTTATTACATTGACGTTCCTAAAAAACGTTTCATGGAATTATACAATTCGATTCATTATGTATTGGATCAACTAGTAGAAGGATTACAAAAGAAGAGCACCGATGAATAGGTGCTCTCTAGCAACGAGGTGAAGCTATTCTTTAATGGCTCCACCTTTTTTTGTATGCATTTCTGATGGTCTTTCTTCTCCCACTTCTGCAAACCGTTTCGCAGTTAGGGGCTTTTCATTTTCGTGATTTTGACGTTTGACTTTATACCCTTTACCTCGTCCCATTAACATTCGCCTCCTTTCATATTTATTATTTCTTAGGAGATGATGAACTATGCTTTACGAATTTAAATGGAAAATAAGAAAAAAATTTAAATATTCATGAACGAATTGTTATTCTTATTCGTTATATCTATAAGGATGATAAAAGGGGAGTGGTTATGGAAGAGGAAGTTTTAAACAAGATAAAAAAAGGCGATCAACATGCCCTTGCCGAAGTGTTAAAAGATCATTATGAATTTCTCTTTAAATATACTGTCCAACTTACCGGAAATAAAGAAATGGCTAAGGACATCACTCAAGAAACGATGGTGAAAGTCATTCATTCTATTCACAAATATGAAAAACGGGCCAAGTTTTCAACGTGGATTATTCAAATTGCTACGAACATTTTTTTAGATATGAAGCGGAAAGAAAAACGAAGGAAACAATATCTGAAAGAAAATGAGGGATCATTTGATTTTAAGTCAAATATGGAAAATGGTTGGTCTGAAACATTGGAAGTTCTTTCTTCTCTTGAGGATTCATATCGCATACCGATCCTTTTGAAACATTTGTATGGCTATGAATATAAGGAGATTGGTCAGATGATTGGTTTAAAGGCAGGCACTGTTAAATCCAGAGTGCATTATGGATTAGAGCTCTTAAGAAAGGAGATGCAGGGTGATGAATGAACATAATGAGAAACAGACGTTTGAGGATAAAGTGACGAACGATTTAAAGGATTTTCATGAATCCATTGATGTGGAACAACCTGACTTTAATCATCTATTGCATCTTGTTCAAACAGAACAAATTCAAAGGCATCAACATATTTGGAAAGAGTTAATGTTTTTATGGGGGATGTCTGTGATTATTTTGACACTACTAGCTATCCTTTATTTTTATACACCAATTCTTTTCGGCTTGTCCCAATTAGGAGTCATTACAAGTCTTGCTGTTTATTTCTACAAGGAAAAAGTGAAGGTGATGCGGTATGACCCAAGTTGAACCTCATGAAGTGCCGATCTTAGTTTGGTGTCTCATTGCATTATTATTAGTTAGTCAAAGTACTTTTTTGTTCGTACAAGCTAAAAAAATAGGGAAAGCTCCCTGGTTTTGGGCTTTAATTGGTCTAGTACAGGTTCCTATGCCCACTGTTGCATTTTTTGTAATGAAGAAGCTCTTATGGGAGAAAAGGAAATGAGAGCTGGCCTAATCTTTTTAAGCTTACTACTTCAAATGATTGGGCTTATTCGTTTGTTCATTGATGTTAAGACAGGAATCATCCTTTATGTCTCGTCTTATGTGCTTCTTGGTATTGTCCTGTTTATGCTAGTGAAAGATCGTCTAAAAGAGGAGGAAGAACGCAATGATTATCGTGACTACTGATTTTGTAACAGGCTCAACCATTAAAGAGGTGAAGGGGTTTGTAAGAGGAAGTACAGTTCAATCTAAAAATATTGGTCGTGATATACTTGCTGGACTTAAAAACATAGTAGGTGGAGAGATACGAGATTATACAAAGATGATGGATGAAGCTCGTCAATTAGCCATTGGGCGGATGACAGAACATGCTAAGGAAAAAGGGGCGAATGCCATTATAGCCGTTCGTTTAGAAACTTCGAGTGTAACGAGTGCGGCTTCCGAGATTATAGCTTACGGAACTGCTGTTATCATTGAAGAAACATAGAGAATAGATATATTCAGCATAAAGATAAAATGAAAGCCGAGAGACAATTGTCTCTCGGCTTTAATTGGTTTTACTGTACTTATTAAGACAATGATTTCTTGCCGTTTCGTATACGATATAAAATAAGGTAGAAAGCTGGAAGCAATAGTAGTGTTAAGAGTGTGGAAAACGCAAGCCCTGCTACAATTGATACGGCAAGAGGTCTAAATAATACATCTCCACTAACTATAATTGGTACTAGTGCTGCGATTGAGGTTAAAGTCGTTAGTATAATTGGGCGTATACGCGCTCTTCCTGCTTCAATAACAGCATCAATAATAGACTGAGATGCTCGGTAGTTCTGTTCAATGAATTCGACTAGAATGACAGAATTTCGGACTACAATTCCTGATAAGGATACAATACCTAGGACTGCTAAGAAGCTAAGAGGCTGATTGAAAATAAAGAGTCCAATGATCGCACCTGTTACTGCTAAGAAGACAGTACTTGTAATGAGTAAAGGCATCAGTAATGAGTTGAACTGAATCGCAATAACGAGGTAAATCAAGAACAAGATAATAACAAACAGTTTGGATACTTCAATAAAGAACTCTTGTTGAGCACTTGCTTGCCCACTTTGCGTAAATGAGTATCCAGAAGGTAATGTTTCTTCGAAATCAGATACGATTTGATTTGCATCTTCTTGGAAACTATTTGACCCTTCTTCTCCATAGGCTTTCATTGTGATGGTGCGTTCCCCGTCTATATGAGGGATGCTCCCGATTTGTTCTGTTTTTTCCTCTGTAATCAACTCATCAAGTGTAATAACTTGAGGTGGCCCATTTTGATTTGTTGAAGGAGCAGCAATTTGTAAGTTACTTAGATTAACACCTGCATCGTCCCCGTCATCAAGTAAGACTTTCATAGAATAATTTTCTACTCCGTTATCAAATGCAGGTAAGGGGATCCCTGCGCTTGCAGCTTGGATCTGAGAAGAGACCTGATCAACGGAAATGTTTAAGTCAGCCATTCTCTCCCGATCTAAATTATATTCAATATAAGGTTGCTCATCATTCATGTTTAATGTTACAAGCTCTGTAGATTCAAGAGACTTAACTTTCTCTTTTAATTCATTCGATAGGCTTAGAAGCTCATCAATTTCTTTACCTTGAATCTTTACTTCTACAGGTGCACTTGGTGGTGGACCTGAAACGATGGTTTCTAAGAAAATCTCTGCATCTGGATATTCTTCTCGTAACGGTCGTTCCCATTCATTAATGAATTCTGATGCACTTATTTTGCTTTTGTCTACCCTTACTAGGACCTGGCCCGTATACTCTCCACTTTGTTGTAACCCTGAGCTGAAAAGGTTTGGCATTCCGGAACCTGTGAATACAGCCGTTTCATCAATCTTGTCACTTTTTTCTTGAAGAAACGTTTCCATGGCGTTTAATTGGTCCTGAGTATTTTCAAGCGTTGTTTCTTGAGGATAAGTGACCGAAATCGTAACTTCTTGTCGGTCTGCCTCTGGGAAGAATTCAAAAGGAATTCTTGTCACTAGAAGGGCCAGCAATACACAAGCTAACAAGCCAGAGAAACCAAAAATAAATGGTCTCTTGGTTACTCTAGGCAACACTCGATTCGCATACGTATCTTCAACCCAATTGAAGAATGAACCGAGTATTCCTACTTTTTTAGGAGCTTCTTCTTGGTCTTTACGCTTTCGACGTACGTATTGAACAGTAGGTACTAACGTTAATGCTATAATTGTTGAAGCGATAATCGTTGTTATAAGTGTAGTAGGTAACGCTCGTATAAAGTCTCCATTAGACCCTGATATAAAGGTAAGAGGAAAGAAACTGAAAATAATCATAAGTGTCGAAGTTATAATTGAAACACGAACTTCTTTCACACCCTGAATGGTTCCTTGCCAAGCACTGTCTCCCATTTGGAATCTGCGCTGTATATTGTCATTCACAACTATTGCATCGTCAACTAATATACCAATAGCTATAATAATTCCAATAATGGATATTTGATTTAAGTCAACTCCTACATAAGGGAGTGGAATTAAGCCAATAATGACTGATATTGGTATGGCAATAGCTACAAGAATAGCACTTGAGATTGGTAGGCCAAATAGCATAATAATCAACACGGCCACAACAGAAATAGCAAAAGAGGTAATTAGACTCGTAAAGACTTCTTCAATGATTGTGCTTTGCGTATAGAAGCGATCAACATCGATAGCTGAAGGTAAATCTTCAGAAAGCGTATTTACTTCTTCTGTAATTTTATCTTGCAAAGCGGATATGTTTTGGCCTTCATTAGCTAAAATTGTAAAAGAAAGAGAAGGTTTGCCTTTATACGTGATAAGGTCTTCTGTCTCTTTCAAAGTAAGAGAAATTGAACCAACATCATTTAAGAATAGTGGATCCCCGTTTTGATTCTTTCCGATTGCTAGAGATTGTAGTTGTTCCCAGTTCTCGGTTTTCTCCAACAACAATTGGTATTGCTTTCCTTCTTCTTCCGTTGTACCAATTGCTCCAGGTGAAAGTTCTTGTGTTAATCTTTGTGTAATTTGAAAAGGAGAGACCCCTTGTTCGTTTAATGAGTCTGAATCAAGTTCTATAAGTAACTGTTGCTCTGGTAAGCCTTTAATTTGAACTTGATCAATTCCTCCAATCCCCGTTAAAGATTCTTTCCAATTTTGTGCTGTCTCGCGAATGTCATAAAGTTGACTAAATTCGTCTGCTGTAAGGTGATAAGATGCGACAGCTGACATTCTAAAATCTGTTTGTACACTTGGTTCTTGTACATTATCAGGGAAAGATCTCGATACATCAGATACAGTTTGTCGTACTTTAGAGAAAACGGTTTGACGATCTGCGTCCCCACTTAATGTTAATGTAACAGAAGAGAACCCCGTTGAAGAGACCGATTCCACAGTATCTATACCTGTTATATCCTCCATGTCTTTTTCGAAGGGGTTTGTAATCGTACTTTCCACCTCTTCAGGGGTTGCTCCTGGGTATACAGTTGAGATCGTAGCAACGTTCACATTAATTTCTGGAATCTCTCTTTTAGGCAGCTGGGCGTATGTAAAGATGCCTGTAAAGATAAGTAAAAGAATAAATATCCACACAATTTTCCGATATTTAAGCACCCAATTCATTAGTATCCTCCTTCATCTCTAATAAGAGTTTATATTACAATATTAACATATGCGACCTTGAACTATAGGTCAATTATGAATCGGCTATAGTGAAAATAATTGGTGGAAACGCTTTACACCTAGACATTTATCTCATATAATGATTATCCATTTATCTATTTTCCTGACCAGAAAGGGCTGTCATTTTAAATGAATACAGAACAATTAATTGATCGTGCTAAAGAAGTTAGAAACAGAGCTTATGTACCATACTCTAAGTTCCCAGTAGGTGCAGCAATTTTAATGAAATCGGGAAAAGTCTATGAAGGCTGTAACATTGAAAATGCCGCGTACCCGGTAACTTGTTGTGCTGAACGGGTAGCCATTTTTAAAGCAATCTCTGAAGGTGAAACAGATTTTGAAGAGATTGCAGTTGTTGCAGATACAAACCGGCCAGTGCCACCATGTGGGTCTTGCCGTCAAGTGATTAGTGAATTCTTTGAACAAGATACAAAAGTTCATACGACAAACCTAAGCGGTGAGGTCAAAACCCTTACTGTACGTGAACTATTGCCATATTCGTTTAATCAAGATGATCTTACAAAATAAGACTTAAAAGGGAGAGGTTCTGATAAGAACGCTCTCCCTTTATTTGTGTACATAATTTAAGCTCTAATCAAGTTCATTAAGCATATAAGTCCCAAAGCTTTGAGGATATTGCCATCTATTTTTATTGAGTGTGTGGTGGGCTTGAAAAACTCTCTGCTGTGAGAGCCTGTTCAGCCGTTTATAGAGAATGCGTGTAGAAAATTAGGCTTGGATAGTAAGTTTACTTTGTAAGAATTAGGTATCTGTCTTAGTACATGTCTCTTCTTTTTGACATAGGTTATTAGTGAACCTAAGATAAAGAAAGGAGAAATGATTATGCATCACAAGAAAATGTGTCATCCTTGCCAACCTTCAATGGTGAGTCCAGCTAAGACAAATGTTTTCCCTACGAAGCAATGTGTTAAGCACAACTTCTTTCAACAAGAGGTAAATAACGTTTACCCTACACACACTACGAATGTTAACCATGTAAACACAGTAAACAAAAACTTCTTCCCTCAAACTCAATCTGATGTATTCGAATTTTCTGAGCAAAATGTAAACATGGGTCCAACTTCACCAATGGGTCAACAAGGTCCTGGAGGACAGGTAATGGGCGCTTCAACAGGTCCTATGGGTCAACAAGGTCCTGGAGGTCAAGTAATGGGTGCTTCAACAGGTCCTATGGGTCCTGGAATGCAAGGGCCTGGTATGGGACCAGGAATGCAAGGTCCTGGCATGGGTATGGGGCCTAAAGGTCCTGGTTGTTGGAGAGATTAATACAGTCGTGAATGAGCTGGTTTACCAGCTCATTTTACATATATTAAAGGAGTTTTTTAATGAGAGTTATCACCGTGACAGGTTATAAACCAATGGAGATGGGAATTTTTAAGGTCGATGATCCAAACATTGTATTTGTTAAAGAAACGCTACGTAGGAGGTTGCTTCCTCTTATTGAAGAAGGAGTGGAGTGGGTTCTTATCTCTGGTCAAATGGGGGTGGAATTGTGGGCGTGTGAAGTTTTATTAGCTTTAAAGGAACAATACAATGTGCATGTTGGCATATTTCCTCCTTTTAATAACCAGGAAAGTAAGTGGCCAGAAGCCCAGCAAGAAGAGTATCGACGTCTTTCGGAAGAAGTTGATCATGTACAAGCCTTATATAATAAAGACTATGAAGGACCTTACCAGTTTAGAGCAAAAGATCAATGGTTGTTAGACAAAACAGATGGATGTCTTATCCTATATGATGAAGAAACAGGTGGGAGTCCGGGATATTTTCTCGAGAAAGCGAAAAAATATCAAGAAGCACATGACTATTCTATTTTTTACGTAACCCCTTTTGATATTGATGACACTGTCCGTGAAATGCAGATGGAGGACCCAGAGTATTGGAATCATTCATAAAGATTAAATTGACATTCGTGGGATCATCTGCAAGAATTATGATAAGTGTATAAATCTGAGGTGAGAGAGATGGGTTTAGATCGTATTCAATTGTCAGGTAAAGAAATATTGGATAAAGATTTTAAAACAGGTATTCGTGGGTATAATCAAGATGAGGTAGATCAATTCTTAGATGTAATTATCCAAGATTATGAAGCTTTTCATCAAGAGATTGAACGGTTGAAACAAGAAAATGCTAAGTTGAAAAAGCAAGGGGATGCACCTAAACAACGAGTTCGTTCCTCTGAAGCAGCACCTGCACCTACAAGACAAACAGGTCAGGTTAATTACGATGTTCTACAACGATTATCGAATTTAGAAAAGGCTGTTTTCGGCAAAAAGTACGCAGATTCTTAGGATATGGAAAAATATACTTGATGAAGTATCCTTGGTTTCATGGTATACTATTTGCAGAAACAGATTGACGAAACCAAGAAAAGAGATTAAAATAATTGAGCGGTTGATGAATGCTTGGGTAATCGCTGCATGTTTTAGCATGTAGAGGAAAGTCCATGCTCGCACAGGCTGAGATGCTTGTAGTGTTCGTGCTTGACGAAACCATAAGTCAAGGTAGTGTTCACACTAACGGCAGGGAAGACACCTACGTCTTATAGATAAGGTGTTGCGATCTTGAAAGTGCCACAGTGACGAAGTTTGATTGGAAACAATCAAAGTGGAACGAGGTAAACCCCACGAGCGAGCAACCCAAAATTAGGTAGGGGCACTCTTCTGAGGAAATTCAACCAATATGAAGAGACAAGCTTTACGCTTGTAGATAGATGATTACCACCTTTCGTACGAGGTTGACCACCGATAGCAGTACAAAGGTACAGAACATGGCTTACAAAGCATTCATCTGGTCAATTAATGTTCATCACAAACCCTTTCTAAAGCTCGAGCTTAGAAAGGGTTTTTTTATTACGTTAAAAGGAGTGCTTATGCATGCCGAAACCAAAAAAAGTAACCTTAATTGCAACTACAGCCATGGGGCTTGAATCAATAGTAGCTAAAGAGGTTAAGGGATTGGGTTATGAAGATGTTACTGTAGAAAATGGCCGGGTTCGTTATGAAGCAGATTTATCTGCTATTCCTCGTAGTAACCTGTGGTTAAGAAGTGCTGATCGAGTAAAATTTGTAATTGGCGAATTCAAAGCTACCACATTTGACGACTTATTCGAACAAACGAAAGCTTTGCCATGGGAAGATTATATACCTGAAGATGGAGCGGTTCCTGTTATTGGTAAATCTGTAAAGTCTACACTTTATTCTGTTCGGGACTGCCAATCAATTGTTAAGAAGGCGATCGTTGAACGAATGAGAAAAATGTATGGACTTGCCTCTCGTATTGAAGAGTCAGGACCTGAACATAAAGTTGAAATTGCCATTCATAAAGATCATGCTCTACTTACAATGGATACAAGTGGTGCAGGGCTTCATAAGCGTGGTTATAGGACTGGCCAAGGTGAGGCACCTTTAAAAGAGACAATGGCTGCTGCTCTTGTACAACTTACGAATTGGAACCCAAATGAGCCATTCGTAGACCCGTTCTGTGGTTCTGGTACGATTCCGATTGAAGCAGCTTTAATTGGTCAAAATATTGCCCCTGGGTTTAATAGGGAGTTTGCTTCAGAATCATGGGACTTCATCCCTTATAATCTATGGGAAGCTGCCTTCAATGAAGCTGAAGAGGCTGCTAATTATGACCAGGAGTTAAATATAACTGGTTTAGATGTAGATGGTCGTATGATAGAAACTGCAAAAGCGAATGCAATTGAAGCAGGACTTGGTGATTTGATTACTTGGAAGCAAATGCAGGTTAAAGACTTTAATCCAAAAGAAAAAAATGGTTATATTGTTGGGAACCCTCCATACGGAGAACGCATCGGCGACAAGGAAGAAGTCGAACAGATGTATAAAGATTTCGGTTTAATCATGCGTGATCATCCTTCATGGAGTGTTTATGTTATAACTTCGAATGAAAAATTCGAAAAACTTTACGGTCTCCCAGCTACGAAGCGACGTAAGTTATACAATGGCTTTATTAAGATCGATTACTATCAGTATTTTGGGAAGAAAGAATATTAAATTACACCTTAGTCAGGCACTGCTACCCCTTTAGCAAGTGCCTGACTTTTTGTTATGTCTATAAGATATATTTGTTGAAGTATACTGAATAATTAGTATAATTGTAGGAGATCTATCGTTTATTGTAAACGGAGAAGAGGAGGAAAGAAATGAGTACAGTGCAAACAGAATTACAGCCGATTGAGCAGAAATTTATGGACTATGTGAAAGAAATAACACAATTAGGTGAAGCTATTGGTTTGATGGGATGGGATTTACGTACATACGCACCAAAGAAGGGTGTAGAAGGTCGTTCAGAAGTAATCGCTACCCTTTCATCTAAAATACATGAAATGCAAACATCTGATCAAATGAAAGAATACATCGACACATTAAAGGGTCAAACTGATCATGAAATTGTTCAGAAGTCAGTAGAAGAATGTGAAAAGGACTATAATCAAGCTCGAAAAATACCTGCTGATGAGTTTAAAGAATATGTAGCACTACAGTCTAAAGCTGAGTCTGTGTGGGAAGAAGCAAAGGACAAAAACGACTTTGAGATGTTTAAACCATACTTAGAGAAAATGGTGGAATTTAATAAGCGATTCGCAGAATATTGGGGTTATGAGAAGCATATCTATAATGCACTCTTGGATAATTTTGAACCCGGAGTAACTGTAGATGTCCTTGACGAGGTATTCCCAGCTGTAAGAAAGTCACTGACTGAACTACTGCAAAAGATTCAAAATTCAAGTGTGGAAGTTGATGCTTCTGTCCTTACAGGTCATTTCCCTAAAGAACAACAACAAGCATTTAGTTTAGAAATTTTAAAGCGTATGGGATATGATTTTGATGCTGGTCGACTTGACGAAACAGTACATCCATTTGCGACAGGGTTAAACCAAGGGGATGTCCGTGTTACTACAAAATATGATGAATCAGATTTCCGGACCGCTGTCTTCGGTACAATTCATGAAGGTGGGCATGCTCTATATGAACAAAATATCAGTTCTGAGCTTGCATATACTGCTCTTCAAGGTGGCACTTCAATGGGGATTCATGAATCACAATCCTTATTCTGGGAGAATTTTGTCTCAAGGACTAAAGCATTTTGGCAGAACCATTATGACTTGTTCTTGGAGCATGCACCTGAATCTTTTAAGGAAGTTTCATTCGAAGATTTCTTTGCAGCTGTAAATGAAGTCAAACCATCATTTATTCGTATTGAAGCAGACGAATTAACCTATTGTCTCCATATTATGATCCGCTATGAACTCGAAAAAGCGCTAATCAGTGGAGAGATAGAAGTAGGGGACCTTCCTGAGTTATGGAATGATAAAATGGAAGAGTACCTTGGCGTTCGTCCAACTAGCAATAAAGTTGGTGTCCTTCAAGATGTTCACTGGGCTGGCGGAATGTTCGGTTACTTCCCATCCTATGCACTAGGTTATATGTATGCAGCTCAGTTCCATAACACAATGAAGAGTGAGATAGATGTAGAGGGATCAATTGAAAAAGGTGACTTTACTGTCATAAAGAATTGGTTAACTGAAAACATTCATAAATTTGGTAAATCAAAGAAGCCTCTTGAGATTTTAGAGGATGTAACTGGTGAAAAATTAAATGCTAATCACCTAGTACAGCATTTATCGGACAAATATAGTAAAGTGTATCAATTTTAATAAAAATAGGAGACCCTTAAAGGGTCTCCTATTTTTTATGAATTACCTATTAAACCTTTAAACGTTGGTGATCCTGGTGGTGAATTTTGAATGATGTCTATAAATGGAATCGTGTAAGCGAAAGCAATTAAGACCACTGCGATGCCAATCCATAAGCGCCAGTTCTCAAAGATCATAGGAGTAGGTTCAGCATCTTCAGCTGTTTCTGCTATTGGGAATTCTTCTACACCTTTTGGAGCAAAGAAAGTCATGTAAAGAAATGTGTACATCATGATTATGATGCCGATAAAAAGAATGGATCCACCAATGGCTTGACCGTATTGATATCCGATCCATTCTGTTACTTGTTCACTGCCATTGTATTCAGAAAAGGCGGAGCGGCGTGGAGCGCCAAGTAAACCGGCAATATGCATGGAACCTGACATAAAGAACATTCCAATGGCCCACACAATGGTTTGAATAATTCCTAAACGGTTCGTTTTTTCATCCAGTTTGCGACCTGTTAATACAGGAACGAGCCAATAGGATATCCCGAAGAATGTAAGGATAACAGTTGTCGCTAATGTCAGGTGAAAGTGACCCGTAACCCAGATTGTATTATGAACAACAAGATTTAACTGGTTAGATGCATTGACCAGACCTCCTGCACCTGCAGGAATAAATGCAATCATTCCAACCATAGGTGCGAAAAAGCGAACATCCTTCCAAGGAAGTGCTTTAAACCAACCAAATAGGGTGTTAAACCCTTTTGCTCTGCCAGCTGTTTCAAAAGTTGCAAACATGCTGAAAGCAGTTAATAGTGAAGGGATGGCAACAGCAAATGTTAATACAACTTGGATGTATTTCCAAAATGGATCAATACCAGGTTCTAATAATTGGTGGTGAAATCCAACTGGAATAGAGAACAACAGGAATAGAATGAATGCCAGACGTGCTAAACCGTCACTAAATATTTTGCCACCGATAATTTTAGGGATAATTCCATACCATGCCATGTAAGCTGGTAACAACCAAAAGTATACAAGCGGATGGCCAAAATACCAGAATAATGTACGACTCACAAGGATGTTAATTTCATCCACGATCCCTAAAGACCAAGGGATAAATTGAATAAGTACTGTTGCTGCCACGCCAATTGTACTAATAAACCAGATTATCATATTAATAACGACCATAAAGGCTAGTAATGGAGATTTTTCTCCTTTATTTGCTTTTTTCCATTTATATAACTGGTGAAAATTAACGAAACAAGCGATCCACGTGCCTACAATAACGAGTGTTAGGCCAAAGTAGAAAATAGGATGAGCCGCAAGTGGAGCGTAGAAGGTATATAATACACTTGCTTTACCTAACAGAATCATAGTTGCAGCTGCAATCGTACCAACAAGCATTACCCAGAAGGCGATCCAAGCCCAAACTCTTTCTCTATCACTCATACCAACCGTTTTACTCATTAAAGAAAATTGGAATCCGATAATAAAGAATGTGGTTAACACTAAAGCAAGAATAACTCCGTGCACAGTGAGGATTTGATAATAATCAATTCCAAATGGTAATGTGAATCTCCCTGTTCTTACTAGGGTTTGTAAAAGTCCCATTAGTCCGCCTATCAGAAGTGAAATAAAGGCAACCCACATGTGGGCCATAGATAGCTTTGAATCTTTCTTTGTTAGTTGGTTAGCAATCATTCGTCATACACCTCCACAGTAGCGGTCATATAATGGTGACCAGTTCCGCAATATTCATTACAAACAAATGTATATGTTCCTGGCTTGTTAAAAGTGGTCTCTACCGTATTGATATAACCAGGTTCAAGCATCATATTTGCATTGGTGCCTGCTAATTCAAACCCATGAACTACATCTGTACTTGTGCCTTGGAACATGACCTCTGAGCCTACAGGAATTCTAATCGTACGTACTACATTTCCTTCTTCATCTGTTCCGAAATCGTAGTTAAAGGCTGAAGCAATGACGTTCACTACATAACGGTTATCATCTAGCTGCTGCATGCCTAAGTTCTCTTTTTTAAATGAATCATGAGCCTCTACATTTTGCGGGTCGATTGTGGTTAAGCAGCTAGGTGGTTTAGTCCCTTGATAAAATGCCCCTACGCCTAACATAATTAAAAAGATTAATAACGCTCCTCCACCAATTAACATCCACATCTTTTCATATTTGTGTAAATGCATTGTCTTTCCCCCTTAAACAAATCTGATTATGACTTACCGATTTACAAAAATCCCCCAAACTCCAAACCAAGTTACGACCAAGAATGCCCCTACAAATAAAACCGCGATAAACGTTCCTTTTAGATCCGCTTCTTCTGCTTGAGTTTTTGTCTGTGTATTTGGATCATTCAATTGAGTTTTTGCCATCTTCCATTCCACTCCTTCCAAATTACCCCTGTTTGGTTTTTACATTTTTATCATACTGTATTTTTTCTGTTTAGAAACAAGTTGGAGATCCATTTCACAAATAGTTCAAAACTCTCGAATAAACCTTTAATATCAATGGATCCGGCCGTTTGTGACGTTTATTTGACACCGATTTCATGAACAATCAGTGACAAAGTGACTATAAATGAATGGTTTTTAAAGCACTTCTTGTTTTACAAATTAATCAGAGTATATTTGTTTACACTGCGAGGGTAGTGAAAATGGCGTTCTCTTTAAATGGAATGGTATACTAAACAAACATTATAGTTGGAAGGGGAGAGTTTTATGTTTTTGCCTAGTTTCAACCTTGAAGGTAAACTTGCTGCAGTAACCGGTGCAACGAAGGGGATCGGGTATGCTATTGCGATGGCTTATGCAGAAGCCGGGGCAGACATTATTGTTATTTCAAGAACCGAAGAAGATGTACATACAGTTTGTAAAGAGATTGAACAAATAGGTAGAATTGCCTACCCTATTGTAGGAAATGTACAAAATTATAAGGAGATTATAAATCAAATAAAAGAAACCACTCCTTATCAAGACATTCATATTTGGGTGAACAACGCTGGAGTCAACATTAGAAGCGAGGCATTTAATGTAACAGAATCTGAGTGGGATCAGATCATACAGACAAATATGAAGAGTGCTTTCTTCTTGGCGCAATTTGCAGGTGAACAAATGAAAAAACGAGGGGAAGGCAAAGTGGTTAACGTCTCATCAGTGGCAGGTCATGTAGCCCTTCGCACAGGAGTAGTATATGGAATGACGAAGGCAGCATTGATTCAGATGACCAAGACACTATCTTTAGAATGGGGGAAACACAATATTCATGTGAATGCAATCGGTCCATGGTACTTCCCAACATCTCTAACGGAGAAGCTTCTTGAAGATGAACAATACGTTAAAGAAATAAAAGAGCGCACACCAATGGGAAGGGTTGGCGAGTTAAAAGAACTAGCGGGAGCTGCTGTATTCTTGGCTTCAGAAGGTAGTAATTACATGACTGGTCAAACTTTATTTATAGATGGCGGAATGAGTGTTTATGGTTTTTAATTTTTAAATTTAATAATTGTAGTTTTTGGCGCTAGGAGTTTTATGACTCCTAGCGCCTATTTATATAGATTAAGGTAAATCATACTGCTTGCCGATTCATAGTACATCTTGAACACATATGCTGAGGTTTAAAGAGATGAGTAGTATCAGTATCCTTTGAAACAAATTCATTATAAAAGCTACATAGTTAAAATGTATAAAACTGTGAGTAATATTCAAAGGGGGAGGCAAGCTAAAAGAAAAATGGAAGAGGGATAGTATGGCATGGATTACATCGGTCGGTGTGAGTATTCCCGAATATGAAATAACGCAAAAGGATATACAATCTTTTGTGAAAGAAGTGTTTCCTCGATCAGAAAGAGAGATTAACAGGCTATTACCTGTATTTGAAAACGCAGCGGTTGAAAAACGTCAATTCGTTGTACCAAAGGAATGGTTTGGCAAAGAGCATTCTTTTCAGGAGCGAAATGATTTATATGAAGAAAAAGCACTTCAGTATTCTTTAGAAGCTGTTGATCATTGTCTGACTAATGAATCATTCCTGACAGAAGAGGTCCCTTATGAATCAATAGACTATATCCTTTATGTATCCAGTACAGGAGTAGCTACACCAACTATTGATGCGCGTCTAATGAATGAACGAAATTTTAGGGATGATGTGAAACGTGTTCCTATTTGGGGGTTGGGATGCGCTGGCGGAGGTGCAGGTCTTGCTAGAGCTATGGATTTTGCGCATATGTATCCAGAAGCAACTATTCTAGTAGTGTGCGTTGAACTTTGTGGACTTACTTTTCAAAAAGGCGATCGAAGAAAGAGCAATTTCATAGGGACTGCTTTATTTGGTGATGGAATTGCAGCAGCATTAGTAACGGGAGAACATTCTCCAATTGCATCCAAAAGAACTTCTACAGCTCCAAAAATGATTCAATCAAGCTCTAAATTAAAAAAGCAAGCTCTTGATGTAATGGGGTGGAATGTGAATGAGGATGGCTTTCAAGTAGTCTTTGCTAAAAGCATACCTGCACTCGTTGAAACGTTTTGGAAAGAACACATTGAACACTTTTTAAGAAGTATAAATAAGAAAGAGGGGGACTTATCTTTCTACGTAGCTCACCCTGGAGGCCAAAAAGTTCTTCAAGCTTATGAGGAAGTATTGGGGAGTTCTAAAGAAAAATTCAGATATTCATACGATGTTTTAAAAAATCATGGCAATATGTCTTCTGCGACAGTATTACATGTTTTGAAACATTGGATGGAAGAGTTTCCAAAGGCAGGGACAGCTAGCGTACTAGCAGCATTAGGGCCTGGGTTTAGCTCTGAATTAGTTGGATTGGAGTGGTCGGAATGACTTTATGGTTTGTTGTATTATACTTGTTTATCATAGCACAACGACTTATTGAAGTGGCAGTAGCAAAACGTAATGAGAACTGGATGTTACGCCATGGTGCAATAGAAGTTGCTGGTGGCCATTACAAATGGATTGTTTTAGTACACTCGTTGTTCTTCGTTTCAGTTGGTTTAGAAGCATGGAATAAGGAGCTAGTCATCTCAGATTGGAAAGGCTTTTTATTAGGGGCATTCTTTGTTACTCAAGGGTTTCGAATCTGGTGCTTAACTTCGCTAGGAAGGTTCTGGAATACAAAAATCATTGTTTTACCAGGGGCAGAACTTGTAGCGAAGGGACCATATAAATGGATGAAGCATCCCAATTATGTAGTGGTGGGTTTAGAGTTTGTCATAATTCCACTGTTATTTAATGCCTATATGTCAGCTGTTTTATTTCCGCTACTTCATTTGGCTCTTATGAAAATTCGCATTCCTCATGAAGAGAGAGCTCTGACTAAACTGTCTGAATGATTGAAATTATTTCTCATTCTCATTGAAAACTCTTCTCAACCCTGCTATACTCTATTTAGAAATGAAAATCATTATCATCGGAAGTGAGGGGCTAAAATGATTTTTCTTATAATGGGAATTGTAGTGCTATATTCAATACTGATGGTTGGCATACTAGCTAAGCTTCGTGATGAAAAGGCAATGTACTTAGTAGATTTGTTTAAAGGTAGACATACATTAAGATCAGCAGAAGCGAAACAAAGAAAATATGAAGATGTTTTATCAGCCAGGTAATATACCTGGCTTTTTTATATGGTGAGAATTAGGAATCTTAGGTTATTAGTGTCCTTATCTCCCCAGAATATGGTTCGTTTTAACGACTTACAATCAGTTCAATTCAAGTAGAACGTTTTCAAGCGATACAAAAATCGGTATACTAATACATAGAGGCTAAAGAGAAGGGAGGATGGATAGATATGACGTACATTCATTCGGTTAATTGGGTTCAAGACCAACTCGACTCTATTCGATTGGTGGATTGTCGGTTTGATTTACAAAATCCAGACAAAGGACGATTAGAGTATGAAGAAGGGCACATACCTGGCGCAGTATACGTAGATCTGGAGAAGGATATGAGTGGGGTTGTTGGGCAATCAGGGGGGCGTCATCCTCTGCCAAACATGAATGATTTTTTAGATGTTATTCAAGAAGCGGGTATTCATAATAGTGATATCATTGTAGCTTACGATAATCAGAATGGTGCTATGGCATCAAGATTTGTATGGATGATGATGTATATGGGGCATAAAGAAGCTTATGTTTTAGATGGTGGATTGAAAGCTTGGGATGAAAAAGGGTATGGTATGACTACAGAAATTCCAGTGAACAACCGCTCCCTATATAAAGCAGAATTTCAATCTTGTATGATAGCGGATCAGACCTACGTAGCTCAACACATCTATGATGATCAAACAATCATTCTTGATTCAAGAAGTTATGAGCGCTTTGCAGGTATAAGTGAACCAATAGATCGAAAAGCAGGTCATATTCCTTCCGCTGTAAATGCAGAATGGACGAAGGTTTTAAATCAATCAGGAAGATGGAAATCTAAAGAGGAATTAAGAACTCATTTTCTGCAATATGGAAACCCGGAAGAGTGGATTATCTATTGTGGTTCCGGTGTTACAGCTGCACCTAATGTACTTGCATTATATGAAGCGGGATTTAAGCAAGTTCGACTCTATGTGGGTAGCTGGAGCGATTGGATTACCAATGATCAGAATCCGATAGATATCTCTGTCTCTTCTTAATCAGATTATACATAAAGGGTGTAGTACATGCCGCTATCCAAATCACTTGGGTATTTTATAGAAGATCTATGGTCGAAAGGATTTCGATTAAAGGATAAAGATATTCATTTTATTTATTTCGGCAAGAATTATACGAACTCTGAAGACTGGCTCGTAATCTTCGCATTAAAAATTACGATTCAGTTTCAAATGAAATTCGATGGAAGTTTTTTCATTGGAG
The DNA here is from genome assembly GCF_014642405.1 of Pontibacillus salipaludis. Lineage (GTDB taxonomy): Bacteria > Bacillota > Bacilli > Bacillales > BH030062 > Pontibacillus > Pontibacillus salipaludis. The sequence goes on along the minus strand of NZ_BMIN01000001.1, from coordinate 281,158 downwards.
TATTAGAGTATTTACAAGAAAACCATCCTCGTACTAAACGAGATGCTTGGATACTGATTGAACAAAAAGGGCTATACAAAAGAAGAAAACCACACTCCTTAGCCAAATAGGAGTGTGGTTTTTTAATTAGCGTGTATAGCAGCCCGTGCGAGTTCATCTGCTTTTTTGTTTTGCTTATCTGGTATCCATTTAATAAAAAAGAAAGGGAAATGATTTCCTAATTGTTCCGCTTCTCTTAAAAGAGGGAGGAAGCGATCTTGCTTCGTGGATGAGTGTTCAATACAGTCGACCACAAGCTTTGAATCCGAGCGTACACTAATGATCTCTTCCGGAAACATTTCCTTACAAATTTCAAGTGCTTTTATGAGAGCCGTAAATTCTGCTTCATGATTAGATGTTATCCCAATTGGAATCGAATAGGTGTGATGGTCTTTTCCATTTTTAATGTAGATTCCAACTCCGCTTGGGCCTGGGTCTCCTTTTGAAGAGCCATCTACATATACTTCAAGCATATGCTGACCTCCTTTATGAATGGTTAGATGCTTTATTAAATCGCTTCGCTAAATATAAGAAAGGTGTATCTAAAGCAGCAACAATAAATTTAATAACATACGTTGTAATAAAGATTTCAAACCAAACGTTTGTCGGCACTTCTCCTAAGAAAGCAACTAGGGTGAACACAAAGGAATCAAGTAACTGACTAACCATTGTACTTCCGTTATTTCGAACCCAAAGAAAGCGATCGCCAGCAAACCTACTCTTAAGTTTAGAATAGATGAATACGTCCACATACTGACTTACGATATAGGCTAGTAAACTTCCGGCAGCAACGCGGGGTAATAATCCAAATATAGTTTCAAGAGCCGCTTGGACTTCTGAACCTACAGGTGTGAACCATTTAACCGCTATTTGCATCATAACTGTCATACTAATTAGAGTAAAGAAACCTAACCAAACCGCTTTTTTTGCTTCCTGTTTACCATATTTCTCATTCAGAATATCGGTAGCCAAGAATACTGTTCCATAAATAATATTTCCAAGCGTTGCAGTTAATCCAAACATCTCAATCGTTTTAGTAACTTGAATGTTGGCTACAACAGTGGCCATGCCAATCCATACAAATAGACCTTGTCTTCCAAACCCTTTATAAATTAACGTTAACATTGAAAAGTTAATAAGGGCGAATAGGATCCATAAAATTTCGTTCATATTTTCAATCCTTTCTAGTTTTGATATCGCAGGAAGTTTCGAACTGCGCTATGCATAACGATAGACCATTATACGTGGTGTTGATGTTTTTTTCAATATGTTGCCTAAACTGTACTTTTGAGAGTCTACTTAAAGTAAAGAATAACGTTGTTGTTTACTCTGATAAGAGGAAGGTGGTCCTTTGAAAACACTCGCTTTCCTGCGGACGAACTCCAGAGCTTCCTCAGTCGCTTCACTCCCTGCGGGATCTCTGAAGCCCGTCTTTCCGCGGGAGTCTCGTATTTTCAAAGGACCACCTTTACCGTGTTAGAGTTAAACAAAAACGTTGCCATATCTTGGCGATCTCCCCCCTCTTTTGAGAAGTGGGGCCGTTATTCAAATTAACTGGGTGTTTTCCCAGGACTGCGAAAATTACACGGGAAAAGGAGCCAATCTTGGTCCGGCGGGGAGGGTTTAGTGTAATAAGTCATCTATTTTTTCAAATGCTAGTCGCCTTTTCCGAAAAGCTGTCTTATCCGACCCAAAGCGAGGCGGGGGCGTTCGATGTTGTCACAGGATGTGACGATCCTAGTCGAACTTCTTTTTATCCCTAGGCATCACGCCTGCACTCTTTATTCTAGGGGAGCTCCAGGAAGATAGCTTGACGTGTGAGAAGGCTTCCTAGCTCCACGCAGGAAAGCAAGTTGTTCCCGGGCAAGCCCTAGCTTTAATGAGGTGAACGGCCCTGAAGTTGGCATCAGGAGATCTAATGTCACCCTATATGGCATGTTTTCGTTCATCCTTATATGGAAAAGGTGGGTCTGGAAACTGCGAGACTCCCGTGGGCAGAAGAGCCAGTCTAGTTCCGGCATGGAGGACCTAGCGTGATAAGTCATCTTTTTTCCAAAGCCTAAGCGTCTTTTCCAAAAAGCTGTCTTATCCGTACGGTCCTAGGCACCACGCCTGCACTTTTCAATCTAGGGGAGACCCCGGAGACCGGCGTGCCGGTTGAGGAGGCTCACCAGCTCCCCACAGGAAAGCGAGTGGTTTCCAGACCCACCTTACGCTCAATTAAAGTTCACGGAAACATTCTCTCAGCTTGTAGTCTTCATGATTACTGCCCTTTTCTTGTGAAAGCTATTCAATAACACCACGTTAACAGAGGCAAATAAAAAAGCGACAGCTCTAAAGAGCTGTCGCTATATGACGTGCGTTTTTTATAATTTAATTAGTTTTTAACAACGTTAGCAGCTTGAGGGCCACGGTCGCCTTCTACGATTTCGAAAGAAACGCTTTGACCTTCTTCAAGTGTTTTGAAACCTTCTTCTTGGATCGCAGAGAAGTGTACGAATACATCGTTTCCACCTTCTACTTGGATGAAACCATAACCTTTTTCTGCGTTAAACCATTTTACTGTACCGTTTTGCATTGTAAAATCCTCCTAAAACATTCACGTAATGACGTGAGACGTAATAATACAAAGTCGATGTAAGAATACATAAAAAAGGGTAACTCCAATAGAAATGTAGGATCATCAAATCCCGAACACTTCTATTGAAGTTACCTCGTCTTTCATGATTCCACATCTTCTTTGCTTAGGTCTAATATAGCTTATTTTTATAAAGGAAGTCAAGGAGTAATGAGAATTTTTAAAACAAATTGTATATTCTCAACTTACTGCAAATGATCTTCTGCCCTTCACCATTTAAAATACCCGTTCTTTGCATTTTTAGTCTTATTTCATCTAAACTATAAAAGAATTAATGGAAGGAGAACTGTCATGAAAAAAGATATTGAAATTGCTCAACAAGCTAATATAAAACCAATAGAAGAAATTACGCATCAGCTAAATCTAGATCACGAGGACTTTGAACCATATGGACGATACAAAGCGAAATTATCTGATTCATTACTACATAAGTTGTCAGAACGTAAGAATGGAAAGGTTGTGCTCGTAACGGCCATTAACCCTACCCCGGCAGGTGAAGGGAAGTCTACCGTTACTGTTGGGTTAGGACAGGCTATGAATCAGCTGAATAAAAAAACTGTAATTGCACTTCGGGAGCCTTCCTTAGGTCCAACAATGGGATTAAAGGGAGGCGCTGCTGGGGGAGGTTATTCGCAAGTTTTACCCATGGAAGATATCAACCTTCATTTCACAGGCGATATACATGCGATTACTAGTGCAAACAATGCCCTTTCGGCTTTTATAGATAATCATATTCACAGAGGAAATGAATTGAATATCGATCCTAGAAAGATTGGGTGGAAAAGAGTTTTAGATTTAAATGACCGTGCGCTACGAGAAGTTGTGGTAGGACTAGGTGGCCCGTTAAAAGGCGTTCCTAGGGAAGATGGATTTAATATTAGTGTAGCCTCTGAGATTATGGCTATTCTCTGTCTCGCTTCAGACTTGGTGGATCTAAAAAAACGAATTGCTCGAATTGTGTTTGGTTATACGTATGAGGATCAACCCGTTACTGTAGAACAGTTAGGTATGGAAGGAGCTTTAACGCTTCTGTTAAAAGAAGCGCTCAAGCCAAATCTTGTCCAAACGATTGAAAATACACCCGCAATTGTACACGGTGGGCCATTTGCCAACATTGCCCATGGGTGTAACAGTGTAATGGCGACAACAATTGCTTCAAAATTAGGGGACTATGTCATTACGGAAGCAGGTTTTGGTGCTGATCTTGGGGCAGAGAAGTTTCTAAATATCAAAACACGAGCAGGAGATTTCACTCCAGACGCCGTCGTCATTGTTGCTACTGCTCGGGCTTTGAAGATGCATGGTGGAGTATCGAAAGACGAATTGGCACAAGAAAACGTACGCGCCCTTCAACAAGGGATCACCAATCTCGAAAAACATATGGAGACGATTCAATCGTTTGGTCTTCCATTTGTAGTCGCTTTGAATCGTTTCCCTACGGATACTGAAGAGGAGCTAGCCTTTATAGAAAAATGGTGTGAAGAACGAAATGTACGGGTTGCACTAACTGAAGTTCATTCTAAGGGAGGTTCAGGAGGGCTAGATCTTGCTCAATCTGTAATTGATACTGTTGAAACGGAAGCTAGCTCATTTACTTATACGTATGACCTTGAAGACTCTATTGAAGAAAAAATATCGAAAATTGCTAAAAAGGTATATGGTGCTAAAGGAGTTGAATTTTCCAATCAGGCTAAGAAGCAAATGGAATTATACGACAAGCTAGGATGGGCAAATCTCCCTGTTTGCATGGCTAAAACCCAGTACTCACTTTCGGATGATCCTTCCCTTATAGGAAGACCATCTGACTTCACGATTACGATTAGAGAATTTAGCCCCTCCATTGGAGCAGGATTCATCGTGGCTTTGACCGGTGATGTTATGACCATGCCAGGCTTACCTAAAGAACCAGCTGCACTCCACATGGATATAGACTCATCTGGAAATGCAGTAGGCTTATTCTAAGCTGAGTGTTAGAGATTGCTCTTTCTGAAGGGCAATCTCTTTTGCTTTACAGTTTAATTCGTTCCTTCGTAATATAGAGGTGAAGATAAGGGGGGGAGGATGGTACATATGAACTTATCAATAGGCGTAACGGGTTGGGGAGATCATGATCAACTATATCCTGCCGGAACTAAAAGTCAAGATAAATTAGCGGTATATGCCTCTCATTTTCCTGTTGTGGAAATAGATAGTGCATTTTATGCAATCCAACCTAAACGGAATTATGAAAAATGGGTTAAGGAAACACCAGTTGGTTTTACATTCGTGGTGAAAGCTTTTAGTAAAATGACTGGCCACCAAAGAGAAAAAATGTCCTCAGAAGAAGTTCGAGAGATGTTCGAAGCTTATATAGAGTCGATCCAACCGTTACTTGATTCAGGTAAGCTTCGTTTTGTTTTATTTCAATTTCCGCCGTGGTTTTCTGTATCAAAGGAAAATGTTCAAAAACTAAGAGTCATTCGTGAATTGATGGGAGACATACCACTTGCGTTAGAATTTCGTAACCAATCTTGGTACTCAAGTAAATATAGAGAACAAACTCTATCATTTATGAAAAAGGGAAACTGGATTCATGGAATTGTTGATGAACCTCAAGCTGGTGAGGGATCTGCACCAACGGTTCTTCAAGCTACACATTCCAAAGATACACTGGTAAGACTACACGGTCGTAACGTGCATGGGTGGAACAAAAATGGACGTGAAGATTGGAGAGAGGTACGTTTTTTGTACCGCTACAATGATGAAGAACTTCAAGAATGGAAGGATAATGTTGAGTATTTACTTCAACAATCCGAACATGTAACGGTATTGTTCAACAATAACTCTGGTGGAGACGCCGCGGATAATGCTAAACAATTTATCGACTTATGCCAGATTGAGTATGAGCAGTTAAACCCAAGACAAATGGATTTATTCCAAGAATAGGAGAAATTTATGGAGAACAACGTGTTGGAGCAAGTATCAAGCTATATATACAATCGTTTTTGCCATGACGCTACTGGACATGACTTCTATCATATGAGAAGGGTTGCGAAAATGGCAAAGCGATTGGCTTTGTTAGAGGGAGGCGATCCTTTTATTTCAGAACTCGCAGGATGGCTCCATGATACTCAAGATCCAAAACTGACTGAGAATCTTTCAGAAGCTAAGCAAGAAGTTATGGACTTATTTGAATATTGTCAAATTTCACTAGAAGAACAGGAGCAGATTTTAGTGGCAATGGAAGCAGTCTCTTTTAAAACAGGCCATCGCATTCCTCGGAGCCTAGAGGGGAAAGTTGTACAAGACGCTGATCGATTAGATGCTATTGGAGCTATTGGTATTGCACGTGCATTCTCCTATGGTGGAGCTAAGGGTCAAGCTTTACATAGTGAAACTTCTGAGGAGACGACAATACGCCACTTTTATGATAAACTGCTTCAGATTCAAGGTCTTCTAAACACTCCTTCAGCGATGGAGATTGGTCAAAAGAGACATGACTTTCTTGAAACGTACCTTCATGAGTTTTACGAGGAGTGGATGTAATAGATTTAAGGGCAAACTAAATGGCTGTAAGTTTCTATCAGTGATAGGGTCTAGCAACCCTTTTCGCCTAAGAAAAATTGTTATATTTTACTGAGATCAAACATCTTACTTGAATCTGAGATATGGTATAATGTCTCGGACTAGTTTAGTGAAAAAATGAGGTGAAGATTGTGCAAACAAGTGAAAAATCGTATTTAGATATGTGTCGATACATAATGGATTATGGCGAACATAAAGGAGACCGTACCGGTACAGGCACGTTTTCTACGTTCGGCTATCAAATGAGATTTGATTTATCAGAAGGCTTTCCTCTCTTAACCACAAAGAAAGTACCGTTTCGTCTTATTAAAAGTGAACTTTTGTGGTTTTTAAAAGGTGACACCAATATACGCTACCTTTTGGAGCACGATAATAATATTTGGAACGAATGGCCTTTCAAGCGTTGGATTGAAAGTTCTGACTATCAAGGCCCTGACATGACAAACTTTGGACTTCGTAGCCAAGAGGACGAAGCTTTTAACGAAAAATATAAGGAACAAATGAATACATTTAAAAAACGTATATTATCAGATGACTCATTCGCTAAAACATATGGAGATTTAGGAAATGTGTATGGAAAGCAATGGCGTAATTGGGAGTCTTCTCAAGGAGAATGGATTGATCAAATTCAACAAGTTATTCATGATATCAAGACTAAGCCAGATTCAAGACGTCTAATTGTATCAGCTTGGAATCCTGAGGATATTGCTCCAGAGAGGGCCGCATTGCCTCCTTGTCATATTCTATTTCAATTTTACGTGGTTAACGGAAAGTTAAGTTGTCAGTTATATCAGCGCAGTGGGGATGTTTTCTTGGGGGTACCGTTTAACATTGCAAGTTATGCACTACTTACCCATTTAATTGCAGAAGAATGTGATTTAGAGGTAGGCGAGTTTATTCATACACTTGGAGATGCTCATATTTATACGAATCATGTAGAGCAAATTAAAACGCAGCTTGCTCGAGAAATGAAGCCCCTACCATCCATTTCAATTAACATGGAGGGAAAGTCTGTATTTGAAGTAGAAACCGATGATATTGAGCTAAACGGATATGACCCACACCCTCGTATTAAAGCACCAGTTGCTGTGTAGACTTGATAAAGGAGGATGAATATATGATTTCATTTTTAGTGGCGATGGATCGGAATCGTCTTATAGGAAAAGATAATGATTTACCATGGCGTCTCCCTAATGATTTGAAATTTTTCAAATCGGTTTCAACTGGGAAAACGATTATAATGGGAAGGAAAACATTTGAATCCATGAATGGACCACTTCCGAATCGCAAGAATGTTGTATTGACACGTGATGCTAACTTTCAAGAAGATGGGTGCGATGTCATTCACAGTCTAGATCCTGTCTTTGAATGGGAGAAAGAAGATCCTAATACAGAATACCTTATTATAGGTGGCAGTCATATCTTTGAACAAACGATCAATGAAGCGGATCGAATGTATATCACATGGATTGAAGAAGATTTTGAGGGGGATACATATTTCCCAGAGTTTAACGAAGATGAGTGGACTTTAACGAAGAAAGAGCGCGGAGTTCAAGACGAAAAAAACCCATATGAATACTACTTTTGCCAATACGATCGTAAACAATAAGTTTAAACGAAACTCATGCAGCTTTCCTGCATGAGTTTTTGGAATGATTGTCATTAGAAGGCTTGTTTTTGGAAACTATAATAATAATGAATGAAAGCCCTCCGTTAAAATAGCAATTAATGCTCCGCTATAATTAGAGAGGTACGCATGTACAAAAAGATGAAATAACTCTTTAATATAGTTTTTAGAATTAATGAGGAAACATAGACAAAACAAATAAAAAGGCTTACAATCGAAGACGAAAGACATATTTTTCCCTTAGGTATTTAAATATTTTTGTAGTGGATCTGTTTAGAGTCTCTGTTTTTGTGAGAAACTCAAGGTAATAGATCCAAATAGAAAAAATGTGCAGCATTAAAACTGCCATTTGGACAAGGGACGGTGAAGCTATGCTATCGACAATTGGCATTCCAGGGTTAATTCTGATCCTTGCAATTACACTAATTATCTTTGGACCAAAAAAGTTGCCTGAAATTGGAAAAGCTACTGGCCAAACATTAAAGGAATTTAAGAAATCTGCCCGGGAATTAACGAGTGAAGAAGATGACAATACAGTGATTGAATCAAAAGGGACTTCTTCTAACCAAGATCAAGCATCCCCTAACACTCAACAACAATAACAACATGGAGTGGTGATTTATGTTAGGACAAATTGGTGTACCCGGATTAATACTTATTCTTGTGATTGCTCTTGTGGTGTTTGGTCCTTCTAAACTTCCTGAAGTAGGGAAAGCAGTAGGAAGTTCACTTCGAGAGTTTAAGAAAGCTACTTCAGATCTTACTAGTTCTGACTCTGAAGATTCCAAGAAGATTGATCAAAACCAAGACAAAAATGCATAAAGTAGTTGAATGTGGAGATGTAAGAGGCATACGCTCTTGCATCTTCTTTCATGAAAAAGGACACGTCGCTCCCATCTGGAGGTGCAACAATGGAACAAGATCATAATAGTATAGATAAAGAAATGAATGTAACGGAGCACTTAGGGGAACTTCGGAAGCGATTAATCATAACGATAAGCGTTTTTATCCTCTTCTTTATTGGTGGGTTTATCTTTATTGAAGAAATCTTCCAATTCTTCATGCAAGGATTTCAGGAACGATCCAAAGAGTTAGGGAATGAGATTACAAAATTGACGGTATTGGGCCCATTCGATGTGCTGTGGGTATATATTACTCTGGCAAGTATCATTGCAGTTGCAGGAACACTCCCAATCCTTTGTCTTCAGGTATGGCTATTTATTAAGCCCGCTCTAACTCCTAAAGAACAAAAACTGTCACTATCCTATATACCAGCTATTTTTCTGTTGTTTATTGGTGGATTATCATTTGGGTATTTCCTTATTCAACCCTTGATTTTTGATTTCTTGGTTGCTTTAGGGGAAGACATGTTTACGATGATGTTTACTGCTGATAAATATTTCAGTTTTCTGCTAAGAATTACGTTACCTTTTGCCATTTTCTTTGAAATTCCAATTATTGTTATGTTTTTAACAAGTCTCGGAATAGTAGAACCTGGTTTGCTACGAAAGATTAGAAAATATGCTTACTTTGTACTAATTATTATAGGGACAATTATCTCCCCGCCAGACTTTATCCTACAGATTGTAGTGGCGATCCCATTAATCATTCTTTATGAAGTATCCATCATTCTTTCAAGTGTTGTGGCCAGAAAGCAAGCGAGAAAAATGGAAGACATTTCAACAGATTCATAACGTTTGAAAAGATACCCATTATAGGGTATCTTTTTTCAGTATGATTGCTTTTTGACAGACTACATGTTACAAAAGTAAAAAGCAATATAGAGCAAGGGGGAGAAAGAATGCGATCTTTTTATCATTTTATGATGACATTTCGCGGTAAATTAGTGCCAGATGACAAAAGTCGGTTAGCTGACTGGATGTTTGAAGACTCAAATTTCCCGAAACAGTCATACTCTTACGATGAAATCAGCCGATATTTAGAATGGAATATACCATTCTCATCTGCTTTAAGCATTTTCGATGAACTATGGGAGCAATACCAAATGGAAGAAGTAATGTAATAAATGTTTTGTAAATCGTTTTAATACTAATGAAAAAACCGCCAGAAGGGCGGTTTTTTTGTTTGATAGAATAGCAAGCTTGTTTATAACAAATTTAAGCGGTGAGGCGATCCACTTTTCATACGCACCCTTTGTTTTATTAACAAACGAATGTTGCACCAACAATGATAAGCAAAATAAAAAGGACCACGATTAATACGAAGTTGTTTCCGTAACCATAGCTCATGTGAACGCCTCCTTTAATTATAGATAGTATTACTATATGGAACTAAGGAGGAGTTGGGATGGGCATATGCGGAATTTTGAAGATTAATCAATGTTGTATATGTGTCTAATCCCTATTGCTTTAGTATTTCCTGTGACAGTTAATATTCGTAGCGATTGCTCTTGAGGGATTAAGTGAGTAATTTTACCTTCTAGCTGCTTTAATTCTCCTTTTGAATACACTGTAATTTTTACAAGAGTTTGGTTTTCGTATGCCTCTATACATGCCTCATTAAGCTCACTTAATGCCTGCTCGTCAAGTGTTGGGGGTAGAAGCTTTCCGTCTTCTTCCCACATCTCTTTCATCATTTCCACGTGTTCTGGCAACATAAGTGAAGTCCACTTCATTGTTCCTCGATCTCGTAGCACATATCTCACCTCAGTATCCAGTATAACGAACAAGTGTTTGTGAAACAATAGAAAAAGAACGCATGTTCGTATATAATTAGGTCAGGAGGTTGGTACTTATGGAGCAAAAAGTATGGAAACAACCTGGTCACTTCGTTGAGATTGTTTACATGGCTAAAGACGGGACGTTAACACAGCGGAAAGTTAAGGTAGTATCTTATAATCGAAATTCGGTATATGGATATTGTTACTTGCGTCATCAAATGCGTAGTTTTTTAAAGAGAAATATACTGGCTGCCTATCCGAATTTACCTGCTTAAAATCATGAATAGCTTTTTCATGATTTTGTTAGTCTGCATTGTGTTGTGGAATTTGGTACGATGTTTATAAGGGAGGAAGTACAATGAAAATTATTCATACCGCGGACTGGCATTTAGGTAAGCTTGTCCATCAATTACATATGACAGAAGACCAAGAATATATTCTTGATCAATTTATAGAGTTAGTGAAAGCTGAACAACCGGATGTGGTTATTATCGCTGGAGATCTGTATGATCGGGCAGTACCTCCAAAAGAAGCTGTTGATTTATTAAACCGTACTCTAGTTAAGCTGATCTATGACTTAAACATCCCCGTTTTAGCTATATCAGGGAATCATGATAGTCCTGACAGATTGAATTTTGGAAGTGAGCTTTTTAAGCGTCAGCAATTTTATTTACAAGCGAGACTTAAGGATGCTTGGAAGCCTGTTCGTATTCCGGATAAATACGGTCAGGTAAACTTCTATTTAATTCCTTATATAGAGCCAAGTGAAGTAAGGAAAGAGTTTGATGATGAAACTATTGAAACACACCACCAAGCAATGGAAGCGATTTTAAAGCGTATCAAAGCTGATCAAGTGACTGATGACCGTCACATATTTGTAGGCCACGCATTTTTAGCTGGAGGAATGGAGTCTGAATCAGAGGAGCGTTTGTCTATGCTCGGAGGAGCGCCATATATAAGCGCAGAACTCTTCAATGATTTCTCCTATGTAGCACTTGGGCACCTCCACCAACCCCAAAAGGTTAAAAAAGAAACCATTCGTTATTCTGGTTCTATACTGAAGTATTCCTTCTCAGAGGCCAATCACAAAAAAGGTGTAACCATAGTTGAATTAGATGGGAACGGTGTATCCTCAATACGACAGGAACGACTAAAGCCAAAAAGAGATATGAGAGTTAAAGAAGGCTACATACATGAGCTTCTCGAGGTTAATGAAGAAGGTATGGAAGACTATCTTCATATTAAATTGTTAGACGAAGGTCAGATCCTTGACCCTATGGGTAAACTCCGCAAGAAATTTCCTAATGTTTTAAGTCTTGAACGCGTTGGATTGATTGGAAAGGCGCACACGGAACAGTTATCTAGCGTACAGGAAAGGAAGCAAATGTCTCATATGGAACTTTTCGAATCCTTCTATAAAGAAGTGAAAGGTAATGAAATGGATCAAGACAGAAGAAATGCGATATCTACGGTTATAAATGAAATTCAAGAAGAAGAAAGGAACCAATAACATGAGAGCCATACAGCTGGTAATAGAAGCGTTTGGACCCTATTCAAAACGCCAGGTTGTTGATTTTACACAGTTAGGACACGAGACAGTGTTTTTAATTACAGGTCCAACAGGAGCAGGGAAGACAAGTATTTTTGATGCCATGGTGTATGCTTTATATGGCCGCGCGAGTGGGAGTGATCGGGACCAGGACACTTTACGTAGCCACTTTGCTGATGAAGATCAACAAACGGAAGTGAAGTTTAGGTTTGAATTAAAACAACACATTTATGAAGTTAGGAGAACCCCACGCCAATTAAAAAGGAAAGAAAAAGGTGAGGGATTCACAGAACAGCCGCCTAAAGCTGAACTTTATAGGATTAAAGATGGGGATCATGATTTATTAGCATCTAAAATCAAAGAAGTGAATGAATCAATTGAAAGCATGCTTCATTTGGATTATGAGCAGTTTAGGAAGATGATTATGATTCCACAAGGAGAGTTTAGACGTCTCATATCTGAAAATAGTAAAGAAAGAGAAGAAATTCTTCAAAAAATCTTTCAAACATACGTTTATGAGCAGATGACAGATCGTTTAAAAGAGGAGTCAAAAGAATTAAAAGAATCTATTCAGGAAATCGAATATAAAGAAGATGATGAAATCAATCGTTTAGAATGGGATGAAGAAACGCGTCGTTCTCTTACTTCTTCTGCTGACGTGATGAATAAGCTCCACAAAGATATAGAAACAGACCAGCAACAACTTGAAGACAATAAAGAAAAAATTGAAAATGAACGGAAAGCTTTAGCAAGCGCTCAGGAAACGTTTTATGAGAAAAAACAGTTAAATCAATTGTTCCTTAAGTTAGAAAAGCAAGAAAAAGAGGTGAGTCAGTTAGATCATCAGAAGCCTTCTATTAAAAAAATTGAAGAGGAAGTGTATGTTGCTAAAAAAGCACAACACGTAAAGCCATATGAAGATCAGGTTCTTCAAAGAGAAGGAGAAGAGAAAAAACAACAGGAACAACTTGTTCAAAAGGAAAAAACGCTTCATGAAGTAAAAAATAAATTTGACCAAACAAAGAAAAACTATGAAGAAGCTCTCTCTAAAGAAGAAGAGCTAGAGTCATTAAAATTGAAAATACAGCAAAAGAAGAAAGATTATGAGAAGGTTGAACGCTTTAAAACGTTGCAAACTGAAGAGGTGTCCTTACGAAAGAAGAAGGAAGAAGCTGAGGCTTCTGTTAAGGGATTAGAAGAGCAATTAAAGAAATTAAATGATCAATGGCAATCACTTTCTAAAGACACGCACAATTCTCAAGGATTAACAAAACAGTTCTATGAATTGGAAAGTCAGGAAAAAGAATACGGTTTAAGAATTGATAAATTACACCATTTAATAAAAGAAGAAGAAAAAATACAGTCCATGATTCGAACCTATCATCAAGCAAATACCCGGTTGGAACGAGCTAAGGAACAAGTAGATAGCACAAGATCAAAACTTAAACAATTGGAACAGTCCAAACAGCAGAACCAGGCTGTTGTCTTAGCCAATCATCTTCATGATGGAGAAGCATGTCCTGTTTGTGGTTCTATGGAACACCCGGATAAAGCCTACACACAGAAAGACCCAATCTCGGATGAGGAAATAGACCGAGTAAGCAGAAAACTAGAAGAAGCAGAAAAGACACTTACTGAAGAACAGGAAAATTATATTAAGATCAAATCTGAAGGTCAAACCCAACGTCAAATAACGGATCAATTGACTAAAGAGCTTCAAGATGATTTACAAAAGGATCATCTTTTAGAGAAAAGTCGCCATGAACAGATGCACTATTGGCAAAGTCAATACGAAGGTTTAAAAAAAGAAAAAGAGACGCTATCGGTAAAGATTAAGCAATCTGAGGCCGCTCGTCATGAGATGGAGCAAATAAGTCAACAGATGAGTGAACGGAGTAATTCGCTTGAACATTCACGTAAAGAATCTTCATCTAAGCGTGACGGATGGCTACAAGTTTCTACGAAGCTCTCTCAATTAGGAGAAGAAGTCGCTGATATTACTACAGATATTGAAGCGTTTAAACGAGAACTGAATAAAATGGAAAACGAATATTCCAGACAACAAAAAGCATTACAAGAGTTGGCTAATTTGTATCAACAAGAAAAAGAACAAAAACAGAAGTTAGAGACAGAAGTTGAAGGTCATAAGCAATTCTTAGAAGAAACAAGAAGCCACGTTAGAACTGCTAGAGAGTCTTTTGAGAAAACTATCAAAGAAATGGGCTTTAGGTCAACAGATGAGTACAGTGAAGCCAAAATGGACTCTGAAATTGTAGAACAAAAACAAAAAGAGGTAGAGAATTTTTACGCAAGGTATCAATCGATCATGGAAGGATATGAAGCCCTAAAAAAACAATTAGAAAATGAAGAAGTACCGGATTTATCCTACTACGATGACATTGTACGAGCTCTAGAGCAGAAACTCCAGAATATCACAGAGAAACAGCAAGTATTGCATCTGCAAATTAATGAGCAATTGAGAATTTATAAAAAGCTTCAAGAACTTTCACATGAAAAAAAAGAGAAAGAACTAAGGTATTATTATGTGGGGGAATTAGCTCAATTAGCTAAAGGGGATAACGCATATAAGTTATCTTTCGAACGTTATGTTCTTTCAGCATTTCTAGATGAGATTATCCTTCAAGCAAATATTAGGTTAGATCAGATGACAGAGCACCGTTATCAGCTTGAACGGAGTAAGGAACGAGCTAAAGGTGGAGCTCAAAGTGGTTTAGACCTCGAAGTACTTGATCATTACACAGGACAAAAGCGCTCAGTAAAAACTTTATCAGGAGGAGAAGGCTTTAAAGCGGCGCTTAGCCTTGCTCTAGGTATGGCTGATGTGGTTCAGGCTCACGCTGGTGGAGTACAATTGGATACGTTATTTATCGATGAAGGATTTGGTACTCTGGATGAAATTTCTTTAGAACAAGCAATAGACTGCCTAAAAGATCTTCAAAAAGGGAATCGAATGCTAGGTATCATATCTCACGTTCCACAATTAAAGCAGGAAATACCTGCAAAGCTACAGATCCAGCCATCCCCTAAAGGATCAACATGTCATTTTACCTTCCACTAAATTACTGGAAGTATTTACAGCTTAAATTCTGACAATTTCACATGATATAGTAATGGATAGAGTAAATCCCTGTCTATTCCATTTTGAACCTGGAAATAGATGATGTAGTAAGTCTAGGAGGCCTTTACCATTATGAAAATCGTGACAGCTTCAACACCTGAGCAACAAGAATATGTGAAAGAGAAGATTACATATTTTTTCGATTCGCTTTTTCCTTTTTTCTTCTCAGGAAGTTATGCAGAAGATCTTAAAAACTTTGGCGTCCTTTCTATTGAAGGCATAGAAGAGTACACTCTTAAAGAGATACTAGAAGTAACAGCTGCACTTCAAACGCTTCAAAGCTTGTTAGAGTGTATTTCTGATTGTACAGGAGACCAGAAACATTCAAAGCAATTTGATCGTAATACAAAGATTTTAGAAAAACACTCTATTTATTTCCCACTTAGATATGATGACTTCTTATATACAAAAAATAATGAAGTATTATCACTTATGGGGAAGCCTGAGAATCAATGGATTTTGTAGAAATTTCTTGTCAACGATCTTTCTCTGGAGTAGGATAAAGGAAAAAGGAAGAGATGGAGGGGATGAGGATGACAATGCCTCTTTCATTAGCTACGAAAATAATCACACTTGGTGAAGAAAAGCGTGTCCAAGAGAAAGAAAATGTATTTGAATTATATTTAGACGAATACTGTTTATTTCCGGTGGATGAATTGTTGGAAATATCTCGAACAGCTGAGTCTGAACAGACAGGGACAGCGAAAATTGTCGAAATGACTTGGGCGAATGGACAAACACGCTTGATATATCAATTA
Organism: Pontibacillus salipaludis; assembly: GCF_014642405.1. Taxonomy (GTDB): domain Bacteria; phylum Bacillota; class Bacilli; order Bacillales; family BH030062; genus Pontibacillus; species Pontibacillus salipaludis. The sequence goes on along the minus strand of NZ_BMIN01000001.1, from coordinate 265,164 downwards.
ATTTCGTTATATAGCGTCAATTAACGACAGTAATAGTAAAGTTGTGTTGAAACATGCGCTTGCCCGGGAAATAGGTGATTATTCCTTAGCGTATTTTCATGAAATTGCCATAACTCACACGTTCAAAAGGATGCCCCTTCCCTTATACTAAAAGTAGAAGATCATTTACTTAGGAGAAGGAAGGGATACCAATGATGACGGCGATGTTATTTGGATGTATTTTAAGTGGTAGCTTTGCTTTAATTATTGCAAGCGAGCTAACAACAGATTGAATTGAACAATCTAGAATGCTATACTTCCGGAGCAGGTACCTTAGGTGCCTGCTTTTTATTTACATAAATACGCGTGAGGTGAACAAGATTGGATATTATAAAGAATGACTGGAAAGAGATTCTAGAAGAGGAATTTCACAAAGATTATTATCAAAGATTAAGAGATTTTTTGAAAATAGAATATGCAAATGAAGCGGTTCACCCGCCTATGCACGATATTTTTAATGCGCTTCACTACACTTCCTACTCAAATACTAAGGTCGTTTTGCTGGGACAAGACCCTTATCATGGAAAAGATCAAGCACATGGTTTTAGTTTTTCAGTTAATCCGCAAGTGACCGTTCCGCCTTCACTAAGGAATATTTATAAGGAGTTATCAGAAGATGTTGGTTTTAATGCCCCTCCACATGGCTACTTGTTACCTTGGGCTAAACAAGGAGTTTTACTATTAAATACTGTATTAACTGTACGAGAAGGTCAAGCTCATTCACATAAAAAGAAAGGGTGGGAGACCTTTACAGACGCTGTTATTAAATCTCTGAACAAGCGAGAAAATCCTATGGTCTTTATGTTTTGGGGGAAACCTGCCCAGCAAAAGGAAAAAATGATTGATACGAATAAGCATCTTGTTTTAAAAGCCCCACATCCCAGCCCTCTTTCAGCTTACCGTGGCTTCTTTGGTAGCCATCATTTTTCTAAAGCAAATGAATTTCTATCAGAAAAGGGTCTCGGGTCCATAGATTGGCAACTCCCCCATGACCCTTATGAACCTGAGTAAATTCAGGACTTATCCGTATTAGTAAAATTACTCGTTCCATATATGCCCCCTAATGCGGAAGACTTGAATTCAAGGTGATCTCGTCTTGCTATGAATAGAGAAACGCTCCCGTCAACTTTTATGGAGCGTAAGGTGGTCCTGGAAATCACTCGCTTTCCGCGGGTGAGCTGTCGAGCTTCCTCGTTCGCTTCGCTCTCTGCGGGATCTCGTCTAGCTCTTTCTCCCGCAGGAGTCTCGCAATTTCCAGGCCCACCTTTGCCAAATGGGGAGAGACGGGAGCGAGCCGAATATGTTAGGTGGGGGCTTTTATGCAATCATGATGAGTGGCCGTTCACCCAATAAACGTTAGGGCAGGCTCGGGGACTGCGAGACTCCCGCGGGGTAAGGAGCTTAGGGGAGACCCCGGAAAGCGCGTAGCGATTGAGGAGGCTTCCCAGCTCCCCGCAGGAAAGCGAGTTGTCCTCGAGCCTGCCCTAGCACTTATAAGCGTAACGGCCACATACACGACGCAGTGTCTCAGCTTCGAGCCTTCAACAAATCTGCCCTATTATTGAACAAACCTATTATAAAGATTACGACATCAAACATTAACAGAGCTTTTAAATAAATAGTGAATTCGCCTACACCATCTCTCCCTGCTTAACGTACATTACAAGTAGTGATTATATAAAGGAGGGGAACCGATGAATCAAGGTATGAGATCATTTGGTCCCGGGCCTAGGCCCCAGTTAGGAAGAATGTTTAACCAGGGACCTAGTAGGATCCCTCAAATGCCGCAACGTTTTGGACCACAAGGCTTTCAAAGCCCATTTCCTCAGAATTTTCAAAGGTTTAATGGAATGGGGGGGATGCAAGGATTCCCTGGAATGTCTAATATGGGTGTTCAGGAAGTAGGAAGTCAAACACGAGGTGGAGGAGGCTTGCTTTCTAGAATTCTTTCTTCCGGAGGGGGAGGTGGTCTTCCTTCACTAGGAGGAGCTGCACAAGGGTTAGCTGGTACGGGCGGAGGGGCCACTGGAATGCTAAATAATGTTCAACAGGTATTAAAAATGGCTCAATCAGCTATGCCGATGGTGCAGGAGTATGGCCCAATGATGCGTAATATTCCTACAATGTTCCGTTTAATGAAGATTATGAACGAACCAGATGAGGGGCGTGAAGAAGAGGAATCGACCTCACAAGAAGAACCAAGACAGAATACCGAGCAGCGTGGTTCTCGAGTGAGAGAAGGAACCAATACCTCTACTAGTGCTTCTTCTCAAAGTAAAGGAAACGCGAAAGAATCTGTTTCGAATTCAATACCTGAAAGAAACGGCCCTTCTACACCTCGGATGTATATATAAATAAGCAAGATTCTTGATTTTTCTCCTCTAAAAGGAAACAATAGTGGGTACGAGAGGATTGTTTTGATTAGAGGAGGAATGCATCGTGACAAGTAACAATCTTGAAAAAGCAACGTTTGCAGGTGGCTGCTTCTGGTGTATGGTAGAACCATTTGACCAGCGCCCAGGTATTCATGAAGTGATCTCTGGTTATACAGGAGGCCACACTGAGAATCCGACTTATATGGATGTCGTAACAGATACAACCGGACATGTAGAAGCTGTTCAAATCACATTTGATCCGGATATTTTCCCTTACGAACGCCTCCTACAAGTATTCTGGCAACAAATTGATCCAACCGATGCTTTTGGGCAATTTGCCGACAGAGGGAAATCTTACTCAACAGCTATATTCTTTCATAACGAAAAACAAAAAGAATTAGCTTTAAAATCAAAACAGGAGTTAGAAGAAAGTGGTAAGTTCAAAGACGAAATTGTTACAAAAGTCTTACCTGCTTCAACCTTCTATACAGCAGAAGAAAAGCATCAGGACTACTACAAAAAACAACCTTATCATTATAAGCGCTATAAACAAGGATCAGGTCGAAAAGATTTTATTGAAAATCATTGGAAAATGGAAAAAGACTCTAATCAGTTAAAACAAGAACTGACACCTATGCAATATAAGGTGACACAAGAGAACGGAACAGAACCCCCGTTTCGAAACGAATACCATGATTATGAGGAAGAGGGGATTTATGTAGAAATTGTGTCAGGCGAGCCTTTATTTAGTTCTAGGGACAAATATGATGCTGGGTGCGGTTGGCCAAGTTTTACACGCCCAATCGATTCTTATTTCGTTGAAGAAAATTTAGATACATCTCACGGTATGATTCGTACAGAAGTTAGAAGTCGGACAGGAGACTCCCATCTAGGACACCTCTTTGATGATGGCCCCAAAGAGGAAGGTGGATTACGCTATTGCATTAACTCTGCGGCTTTAAAATTTATACCGAAAGATGAATTAGAAGAAAAAGGTTACGGATATTTACAATTTTTATTCAAATGATCCCTCCCTCCGTTGAATACGTCAACGGAGGTTTTTTTAATGTAGTTCAGTTCTTGACTCCATTACGTAATGGAGTCAAGAAAAATATATGGGAGAGATGAAACTCTTTTTAAAGAGGTCAAATGTTAACAGAGAGTTTGTTTATTGACACTATCTCGAAACTGAGATAATATAAATTTGAAAACAGTTATTTAGTGACTATAATTATATTATGTAAACTAAAAAGGTATAACGGCACATTGTTAGCAGAAGTGAAGAGGAGTGTTTGATATGAAGCATCTATTCAGGCAAGGTGAAGCAGGTAAACCAGTATTGCTTCTTTTACATGGCACAGGAGGCACAGAAGAAGATTTGTTACCTATAGCAGAAATGATTGATGGTGAAGCCTCCGTACTAAGTGTTAAAGGTCAAATTAATGAACAAGGAATGCCTCGTTTCTTCAAACGACTAAGAGAAGGTGTATTTGATGAAGAGGATCTTGTATATCGTACAGAGGAACTGTTTAATTTTTTGGAGTGGGCTGCACTAGAGTATGACTTTAATCGTAAACATGTAATAGCAGTTGGTTACTCGAATGGTGCGAATATTGCCGGGAGTCTATTGTTCCATTATGAAGAAGTTTTAAAAGGCGCGGTGCTATTCCATCCTATGGTTCCAATCAGAAGTTTAAACTTACCCAATATGAATCGATTGCCTATCTTTATCGGCGCAGGAACCAATGACCCAATCTGTAAGCCTGAGGAAACGAAGGAGTTAAAAAGTTTACTTGAAGGAGCGGGAGCAAAAGTCAATATGCACTGGGAGAGTTATGGACATCGTTTAACGGAATCTGAGGTCTCAGAAGCAAAGAAATGGTATACTAGCATATACTAAACTTAGAAGGATGTTCAATCTGAACATCCTTTTTCTAAAGGATGGAGAAGCATGTTTATCCCGTTTGAACAAAAACTATATAAAGCGACATTTCTAGAAAGACCGAACCGATTTATACTTCATTGTAAACTTGACGACACAGAAGAAATGGTAAGGGTCCATCTACCAGATCCAGGGCGTTTGAAAGAATTGCTTCAATACGGTGCATCTGTATATTTGCGTTATAGTGATAAGAAAGACCGTAAAACAAAATGGTCAGCTGTTTTAGTTCATGATCCTTCAGATGGAACTCTTGTTTCTTTACAAACTACTTTGGTGAACCATCTAATTGAGAAGGCTTTAAAAGAGAATAAATTAAAGACCTTTGAACGTTTTACTTACAAAGCCCGAGAATATAGTAAAGGTCATTCCAGGTGGGATTTTTATGTAGCTAAAGGGGGGCTGCACCATTTAATTGAAGTGAAAAGTGTCTCTTTAGGTATAAAAGGGGTTGGGTATTTTCCTGACGCAATAACAAAACGGGGAACAAAGCATGTGAAGGAGCTAACATCAATTGTAGCAGAGGAAAATGCTTGGCTAGGATCAATTTTATTTGTTTGTCAACGTAATGGCCTTCATTCTGTCCGTCCAGCTGATCATATAGATCCAACGTTTGCAAAGGCTTTACAAGAGGCAAAACAAACTGGGGTTAACCTCTTAGCCTATTCAACAACGATTACACCTGAGGGAATTTCATTGCAGGAAGAGATCCCAGTCTTCGTTTAAGAAAGATAGAAGTGGCGAATATATTGAATCTAATGATTCATCTATAGTAAGATAATTATAGTTGTACATAAAGGAGTTGTCTTGATGATTCATAAGTCATGGTATGAAACAGAAACCATTAAAAGAGTAGAATGTGTGCATGCAGATGCTGAAAAATACGTGGTTGACCGAGTACTAACCCCAGGCAAAGTATACGATGTTAAAAACGAAACAGAAGAGTTTATTTTCATTGTAGACAATACAGGGCGTATGGGTGGATTTAAAAAAGATTATTTTAAAGAAGTATAATAAAGTAAAGCGGATCTCTGGCAGAGATCCGCTTTACTTTTATTCTCTAGATGTATGGTTAAAACAAATAAAGTGTCTCAGTTTGGAGTCTTCAAGAGTACTGCCCTATTTTTGAAGTAACTTATTATATAAAGTAACAACATAAAAAAAAGAGCCAATAACCTAAGAAGGACGCTTAAGATGAATGAAGACGTTCCAAACAAAAGCTATAATTCCAATAACTGTGATGATTGAACCAATTGCAGCACCGATACCAAAGCTTTCGTTTTCAAGTAAAATTAATAAAAATAGTGAGGTCATCATAATCGGTAGGCCGATGTTATGAAGCCAAAAGTGAATTCTCCCTGAAATTGACTGTTCTAATTGAGGGAATAAATGATACAAAATGCCAGCTAATGTTAATGATGTCCATCCTAATAAGTTCATGTGGACATGTACTGGTGTAAGACTGTAATCATGAGTTATAGACATAATTAAACCAAGAATAATAGCAATCAAAAAGTAGAGTGATGAAATTTTGATCAGTTTAATAGCCATATAAATCCTCCTTTTCTGCATGCTACTTTATATCTATGTTCGTGCAGGTCTTAATATCCATTTACGTTTTAGGTTTTCAGAGTCGGGTAAAGTAGTTTGGGATCACTTTATTTAATAGGAGGATAACCATGATTATAGAAAACGTGCGTATTTACTCACCAGATCGTCTTTACAATCCAGACAAAACGTATTCATTACATATTGAAGATGGAGTTTTCACAAAAGTTCAGGAAGGTTCTAGTGGAGAAATAGGGGCAATTGATGGAGAGGGAAGAACAGTTGCAGCAGGGTTTATTGATTCACATATGCATTTATTAAGATTTGGTTTACTAAAAAAAGAACTCGACCTTACTGATGTAACTTCATGGGAAGACATGAAACAGGAGGTTGAAGAGCATTACACTTCGATTGAGGATAAGAATTGGATTTTTGGAAAAGGTTTTGATGATGCTCAATTTACAGACATTGATCATCTTCTGACGTCAGAAGATTTAAATGAAATTGATGTAAATAAACATATGTACTTTATGCATCATGACCAACATGAGTGTGTCATTAGTAATAAGCTTTTAAAGAAATTGGAAGAGGAAGAAGATTTCTATAAGCAACCTGAGGTTTTTAAAGAACGGGATCAAGAAGGAAATTTAACTGGACGATTTAAAGATACAATGGTTCATTTTATTAATTATCACCTATGGGAAAGATCGATCGAAGATACTAAAAAAGCTTTATGTGAAGCGATTCCATTTCTTCTTCAAAATGGAGTTACATCCGTACATTCAGATGACAGAAGCTTTGTTGGTTCTTATAAAACATTGTGGGATGCATATGAACAGGTTGAGGCACAAGGAGACCTGCATATAGAGGCATTCTTGCATCATTATGTGTACGATGAGAAAGATCTAGATGATTTTATACGAGATATGTCACTTCGAACAGGTGAAGGGACAAATCACGTTAAGGTTGGATCAATCAAAATATTCTTAGACGGTACACAGCGTCTTCATACAGCTGCTATGAGACAACCATATCCAGATGCGCCAGAAACGACAGGTCAACTTATTTATCCGCAAGAGGACTTAAATCGCATGATCCGCAAAGCTTCTGAGGCAGGGATGCAAGTAGCCATGCATGCTCTTGGTGATCGAGCTGTAGAATCTGCACTCATTGCATTAGAGCAAGAAGAGGCAAATACGCATCAATTGCGTCATCGCATTATTCATGCCCAAACGTTAGGGGAGGACCTATTAGAACGGTTAGGAGAGGTAGGGGCTTATATAGAAACACAACCTACATTTCTTATGGCGGAATGGGACAAGAAAGGTAATTGGAGTCCAGAAGAGCTACTACCTTATTGTGATTCTTTTAAGAAGATGCTGACTCACCAAATACCTATTACACTTAGTTCTGATGCGCCAATTGGGTCAATCAACCCAATTGATTCTGTTTTTGCAGCAGTAAATCGTGTGGACGACAATCATAATCCTAAAGGAGGATGGATGCCACAGGAAAAGCTTACAATTGACGAGAGTTTTAAAGCTTTTTCAGAAACACCCGCACACTTAGAGTTTCAGGAACAACGGAAGGGTCTGATAAAAGAAGGGTACCAAGCAGATTTTGTATTTTTAAACAAATTCCCTTCAGAAATAGATCCTCTCCAATTGCGATCCATTACAGTTGAAGAAACGTGGACTAAAGGAACTTGTGTATATAATCGTAAAGACAGCTAATTATGAGAAAGGACCAAATCTTAGTGTGATTTGGTCCTTTGTTTGGCTATTAAACACAAAAATAAGTGCAAAATTAAGTTTGGTGGGATTTATGACTCAATTGGTTCTTTTTTCAATCCATCGCCTGTCTGTGCAATGTGTTCTTCTCCCCAAGAGCATAAAGATGTTAGAATCTTTTCCAAGCTCCAACCATATTCAGTCAGGGAGTACTCTACTTTAGGTGGAACTTGATTATAGACTCTTCTCTCAATGATTCCATCATCTTCAAGCTCTCTTAATTGTTGGGTTAGCATTTTTTGGGTGATCTCAGGAATTAGTCTCTTTAACTCATTTGTCCGTTTGGTGCCATTATCAATAAGGTGGCAAAGAATAACTACCTTCCATTTCCCACCAATTACATCTAACGTTGCTTCTACGGGTATATTATAGTGCTTCACGGGAATCCTCCTAACAGCAGGAATGCATTTTTACTACCTTCAGATTATAACGTTGTTCAAAGTGTTCTGCCAAACAATGTGCAATTTGTGTAATGCTAAGCTAATTTTTTGAAATAAAGGTTTCTTTCTATCATACTTCTATGTGTTATATAATCTTTACTCAACTAGGTAAATTAGAGAGGATATTATTATGAATTGGCAAAGTCATTATGGTTTTAGTCGTATGATTAAACCGAATCATTTAACGATTGGTCTTAACATGCCAATTGAAAATCACGGAAAAGAGAAGCCAACATTAGATCATCAGATTGAAAGGGTTCAACTTGCAGAAAAGCTAGGATTTAGTTCAATATGGTTCCAGGATGTATTGTTAGAAGACCCTACCTTTGATGATCCAGCTACAGGGCAAATATTAGATAGCTTTATTTATCTTACTTATATGGGAGCTCATACAAAGCGAATAAATTTGGGGACAGCAGCTTCTGTGTTGTCTTTACGCCATCCTGCTCGTTTTGCAAAAGAGATAGCAAGTATAGAGAATTTAATACCTGAACGATTAATGATTGGACTTTCATCTGGAGATCGTCGCAGGGATTTCGAAGCGATGAACGTTCCTATTATGGAAAGAGGCCATTTGTTTAGAGAAAGCTTTGATTATCTACAGCACCTTTTGTATACGGATTATTCAAATACGGAAACAGCCCTTGGTAAAATGGAGAATGTTACACTCGTACCAAAGCCAACGAGTAAAATACCTATGTTTATTACTGGATACGCACAACAGACTTTAGAATATGTAGCCAAACATGGTGATGGGTGGATGTTTTATCCTCAATCGGTTGATGAACAAAAAGGGCTTATACAACAATTCAGACAAGAGGTTGCGAGATTTGAAGCAGAAACATTTAAGCCTTTCTTCCAACCTGTTGTCTTCGATCTTGCTGAGAACAAAGATCAAGAGCCTGAAAGAATCTCCCTAGGATACCGAGTGGGGAGCCGAGCACTTGTGAAGTGGTTAAAGGAATATGAAGCGATTGGAGTAAACCACGTTCTCGTTTCTCTAGGAGATAGTACTAGGCCAGCAGAAGAAGTTATGAGGGAACTTGGGGAAGAGGTTATCCCTTATTTTCCGCCGCATCACGATTACAAGTAATTGCACGATATCTGTTGATTTAAATTGAAAGTACAATACAAACAAAGACCGCTAAGAGTGACTCTCTTAGCGGTCTTTGAACTTTAACGAGTAATCTTAGCTTCTCTCGTTTTAAAATCAACATCTTTGTAATACGTATTTTTTACAAGGACATTCGGACCCAAACAAGCAGCAGCTGGGCAATGGCAATTTAAACTTTGTGCTAATGTACTTTCCTTCCATCGATTATAAGCTAATGGAAGAGAGGTGTTTTGAATATTTCCAAGTGGTGGTTCATCTGCAAAGTCTGTCACGATAATCTCACCGCTGAAAATATTAATATTTAATCGAGAACGTCCATCTGGATCATTACGAACCGTAACATTTTTCTCACTAAACAAGCGCTTTTGTAATTCCAAGTCTTCTTTTGAAGTACTACACGGGTAAAATGGAAGAGTTCCAAATAGCATCCACATATCTTCTGATCGATGATTTAATAATCGATTAATTCCATCACGCATTTCATCTAGAGACAAGGTTTCAAGTCCACTTGCGAAATCAACTGGGTACATAGGATGAACTTCATGTCTCGCACAGCCCATTTCAATAATATGGTCATGAATTTGTTCTAAGTACGGATATGTTCGCTTATTAAGCATCGTTTCTGCGGATACCATAACTCCTTCAGCAGAGAGTTTCTGAGAATTTTCCACCATTCGATTGAAATAGCCTTTTCTAATGTCCTCAGAAGGTTTTTTCTCCATTCTGGCAAAGCCAGTAGTAATAAACTCTTCTAAAGTTCCCCAGTTATGAGAAATATGTAAAACGTCAAGGTAGGGGATAATAGGCTTATACCTTTCATAGGGCAGAGTTAAATTTGAATTGATTTGCGTTCTGGCACCACGTTCATGTGCATATTTCAGTAGCGGAACCACATACTGTTCAACAGACTTTTTGCTTAAGACAGGTTCTCCCCCTGTGATACTAAGCGCTCGTAAGTGAGGGATCTCATCTAACCGTTCTTTTAACAATTCAAAAGGTAGTGCATCAGGATCTTTATTTTGAAGCGTGTACCCCACCGCACAGTGGTCACATCGCATATTACAAAGATGCGTCGTTGTAAATTCGACATTCGAGAGGATCATCTCTCCATGTTCTGTTACATCCATATAGGCTTCCCATGGATCATTATGGGGCGTAATGGGTTTGAGCTTCATGCCTTTCATATATGAAACTCCCTTTCTATTTAAAATTAAACACACTAGTCACTATTGTATCACTAAAGGATCATTAAAAGAACCATAACATAATGTTTGATAAGCCTTTAATAAAAGGCTCTGTTAAGGTTGCTGTTGTCTGAACACAATGTGCTGATATGCGTTAAATCGTGAATACACCATTTCACAAAAGGGTAATGTGATTAAGTAAAAGATAAAAGAGGAGGACTTTATGTGTCACATTTAAAAGGAAAAACAGCAGTTATTACAGGTGCTAGTAGTGGTATTGGTGAATCAATAGCTCAACATTTCGCAGCTGAAGGGACCAACGTAGTACTAGCTGCAAGGCGCGAAGAGCGTTTACACAAGCTGGCTGATTCATTAAAAACAGAACATAACATTCAGGTGAAAGTGGTTCAAACAGACGTGACGAAGCAAGAGGACATGGAACGACTTGTTAAAGAGACCAAAGAAGAGTTTAAATCTGTAGATTACTTCATTAATAATGCAGGTGTTATGCTTCTCTCATTCTTAAAAAATGATAAAGTTGATGAATGGGAGAAAATGATTGATGTAAATATTAAAGGTGTCCTTTTCGGGATCCATGCCACACTACCAACGATGTTGGAGCAAGAGAGTGGTCATATCATTAATGTATCATCTGTAGCAGGGCACGAAGTATTTCCGTCTAGTACGGTTTATAGTGCCACGAAATACGCAGTTAAAGCCCTTTCACAAGGAATGGAAAAAGAACTTTCTAAAACAGGCGTACGGGTAACGAATATATCCCCGGGCGCTGTATCAACAGAACTTCCTGAACATATAACAGACGAAGAAGTGCTTGAGATGTTCTCGGATCGAAAAGGTCGCATCACTCTAGAAGCTGAAGATATAGCACGTTCTGTTGTATACGCAGTTTCACAACCAAGCTACGTAAATGTAAACGAAGTTATTGTTCGTCCCATGCAAAAAGAAAGTAAATAAAGAAATAGAAAATGCTGTCCCTTTTTTATGAGGACAGCATTTATTTTAGCGAATTTCAAAGGTTTGGAATTCATTAGTTGTTTCTAATTCTTCAATGGTTACATCCGATACTTTAGCATATGGACTTGGTCCGTGTTTAATGGCTTCAGTATAAGATTGTACGCGATCATTCTCGCCCTGTGCATCAATTTCTACGGTCCCGTCTGACTTATTTTTCACCCATCCAACTACGTTATATTCTTGTGCTTTTTGTTGTGCAGAGAAACGAAACCCAACACCTTGCACACGACCAGTTACAATCATATGAATACGTTTCATCCTATCACCTCATGTCTAGTTAAGATACGTAGAACCATTACCTTTTATGAGATGAATTAAACTAGGAGAGAGGTTACATATACTCGTCAGAGGGGTAGTCTCCATATATTTCTTCATAGGCTGCTTGTGCAGCTTCCTCTGTAGTGAAGAGGGCATCATTTTCTTCAATAAGGTGATAGGTCTCATGAAGAAATAGTGCATTTTGTTCAGGGTTATGAGGATGAGGTACAATTTCTGCTTGTTTAATATTCATTACTGTAGGAGTGTGAGGGTTTCGGTAGAGCACAAATACTTCATCTCCAGATTTAATCTCCTTAGGATCAATCATATCCATTTATATCCCACCTTTATAATAGTTATCATTAGTTTATATAAATGAGAAAGAACTAATCATATTTCATCTTGCTAATATTTGTCACGTTAGTTTACATAATAATGTTATCGTATATTCATCGCTTAAGTTCGTTTTATATTTAAATAAATGGGGGAGAATATACATGTTTCATTGTTCTACTTTTAAATTGGCTCATTAAATGATTCATGTTGTTATGATATAGGTCTCAAGAAAAGGTCAGGAATCATGAGGATTTAATACTGAGACAATGTTTCCATACAGACCTTGTAATAAACCTTCCTTAATAGGAGAAGATGAAATGAGTATACAAGTAGCTTACATAGTTCAGAAAGAGGTGCAGCATGGTAGAAGAAAAAGTATGTACATTTAAAGCCAGGGATGAAGCGGATCTTCAATATTACCTTTATAGCGAAGGGAACGAAAAAAACAAGCCTACCATTATATTTATTCATGGAATTACTGCTGAATTGCACCATATAAGACAATTTGCCTCTAAAGCCAAAAAGGAAGCAAATGTAATTATCCCAATATTAAGGGGGTATCACCCTAATCTTATTAGAGGTGATTTACAATATAAGGGGCAGTATGATGATGACTTGGAAGACTTATGTTTGTATTTACAGTCAATAGACCTTCAAAATGTATATTGGTGTGGCCATTCAATGGGATGCGGGAATTTATTGAGAGTGCTCAAAAAGGAAACTGTTTCAAAATTAAGTGAAGGTTTCATTTTTCTCTCTCCATTTTTTCATCCTACTTTGCCAGTTTACAACTTTCAAAATTCCTCTAATAAGGACCTTAATGATATTTATGAATTAAAATTATTAAAATCAATTTTACTGTACACACTCCACCAATTTAAGGTACAAATTTTCAGTAAGACTAAAGTCGTAAAGGTTCCAGATGATTTCCATGAAAATAAACTGCTACACTTAAGCTTTCGTCTAATGATTTCCCGTATTCCCGATGCAAGGATGTTAAACACATTGTATAAATCAAAAATTCCTTTGTTTATGATGATTGGGGATGAAGATGAAGTAACGAATGCTACAAAGCTTGCTGAATGGTGGAAAGGGCGGACAAACCACCCATATAAAATGCAAAAAGGGCACAATCACAATACTATAATATCTGAGGATTCGAACGTTTATGAAGTATTAGATTGGGTAAAAACAATCTTCGATAAACAAACTAAAGTTACAAGTGAACCATAAAAATATTATGTTAACTAATGGTGCGTAGTCAATCCGAACGAAACTTAGTAGCAACTCCGAATGATAAAACCATTTAAAAAACTTAATTAAGAATCACACAAGTAATCCTAATAATCTAGTCCATTATTCGTTTTATTTAATTAGTAGTGACTACCTAGGTTGTTAAGATCCAACGAAAAAGGAACTAGGATAGGAAGAAACCATAACATTCAAAAAAGAATCCTTTTTCTGCGCTAAATCCTTGGATATTTGTAAAGAATTATCGTAAGAACCAGCCATCTGTCTTAAGAATATAAGGCAGCGGGCTTTTTTTAATAAGAACATTAAAGATTTTAATCTTGCAAGTGCTAGCCCCCCCATACCGTTTGAGAGAAGTAAGAGAAATATAACAACATCATCCATATAGAAACTTAGTAGCAACTCCGAACAAAAATGAAAACAATTAAACCATACAATAAATACAAAATCGTCTAAGACATAGCAATAGAAGAAACTTAATTGTAAGCGGTATCAGAATCGTATATAATGTAAGAAAATTCTGTAAGAGGTGAGGTAGTGGAAACAAATTCAATTTGGGTTTCTAAAGATGGAAAGCCCTTCATTGAAGAGCATATTGGCAGAACGGCTCTCCTTCCTAGCCACCGAGTAGATTTAAGAAACTTTACAGAAAGGGAATATAATAAGTTGGTAAAGATGGATCGTGTGAAAGATTGGTCTTCTCTAAGTTGGAAAGATGTAGGAAAACCTTTAGAAGTCAAGAAATATTCAAACGATCGAAAGCAATACGAAGAATCTTACGGAGAAGAAATGAAACCTTTTACATCGTGGCAATATTTTAATAAGGCATTTCATGAATGGTTTGTAAAAGATGTACCGAACGAAATGAAAGAACAAAAAAATCAGTTTTTCAAAAGCCTAAAGTCTTTTAATCCTCAACAAATTAAAAGTGCTTTAGGAGATGTGGCCAAAATACAGCTTTGGAATTATGCTCACCGTATTCAGGATGGGGTGTGGGATCCGAGGGGGAAAAGAGCATTATTTGAAGGTTTAGATGTAACAAACCCACGAATACTATTCCTCGGAGCAGCAGAAGGATACGAAGGTATGCAGTTAGGAGCGATGTATCCTGGAGCTCATATAACAATGGTTGATTACGATGATTACTGTAGAAACACTCGCTTTGAAGAGTTTCCCGATACATACCCATTTTTAGGAGAGAATCCATCTACAGGACAACAGAAAGTCTATTACAAAGGTGATTTCATAATCGATTATATTGTAAATGACATAAGGAACCTTCCATTTGGTAAAGAATTTGATATAGTCTTATCTGTAGGGTTATTGGAACATTTCCCTGATGGCTACAAGCCTGAGGTTATGGACTGGCACCGAAAGTTTTTAAAACCGGGTGGCTATGCTATTTTAACAACACCGAGAAATCAATTACGCTCAAGGCTCTATTATAATGTAATGGCCGATGTAATGAACCATACGTATCGAGAACTAATGACTGTGGAACAAATGGGGTTATACGTATATGAGAATGGGTTTGACATCAAGCAGCATGGCTTTATTAAAGTGCACAATGGGATAGTTGCACAATCAAGATAAAGAAGAATCCACCTCATGTGAGGTGGATTCTTCTTTTTATATAAAATACAATGAAGGCGGACATAGATACAAGGGGCGTAAACCATTAGGAGATTAACTTTACCACATGAGAATTCATGTTCAATTGGCTGTAAAATGGGCTGCTAAGTTAACAACTCAAAAACAAACTCCAACATATAATCATACTTAGTAGTAACTCCGAACAATTAAAAAAAACAAACAAGAAACAAAATAAAAAACCAGCTCAACAAAAGAGCTGATTTCTATTCATTCACAGGATAGTCCATTAAGTCAATTTCTTCACCAACTCGCATAGCAAGTGCCTCATTACGTTCTCTTGCTACTGGTTTAGCGCGGGATTTCTCAGAAACCTTGATGGTACCATTATCCAATAGTTGCTTAATCTCAATAAAAAAGGTAGGTGGAGTATCGCTATTTAATGTACCACTTAAAATTCTTAAGTTGTTATTAGTACCTCTAGTGACTTCAGAATCTTCCCATAATATAGCTCCGTCGTACATATCCTCATTATAAAGCTCTGCAAAATTCATTGCTTCGATAATAGCTTCTACAGAAGTGTGATAGGCATTCGGACTACCGATATATGTTTTCAGTTGTCCGTCGTATACAAGAGGGCGATAAATAATTGATGTGTCATGTGAAGACATATATTTCATCCTTTAACATGTTGTTACGGATAGTATGTACGATGGGTAAAAAAACTATACTTACACTAAAGGATTAAATTGACAGACTAAGAGGGGGAGCTTACGATAATCATAAGTCACTAAAATACAGCTTTTTCATTAGAAAGGGGGATTTAGATGATTAACGTTGAAAATGTTACAAAGTCTTTCTCTAATGGCAAGGGGATATTCAATGTTTCTTTTAGGGTAGAAGAAGGAGATATATTTGGTTTTCTTGGACCTAATGGGGCTGGGAAATCAACTACCATACGTCAGCTAATGGGCTTTATGAATCCGAATGAAGGGAATTTATCTATTTCAAAATATAACTGCTGGGAAGACGCGCCTACCATCCAGAAATTTGTAGGCTATCTTCCAGGTGAAATTGCTCTTATTGAAAAGATGAAAGGAACTGAATTTCTTAACTTACTTGAAGATATGAGATCATTGCGTGGTACCTCAAGAAAAGACGCTTTAATTGATCGTTTTCAATTTGACCCTTCTATACAAATACGTAAGATGTCTAAAGGGATGAAGCAAAAAGTGGGTATTGTAGCTGCCTTTATGCACGATCCATCCATTTACATATTAGATGAGCCTACATCAGGACTTGACCCCTTTATGCAAAGGGAGTTTCTTAATTTGTTAGGCGAAGAACGAGGGAGGGGGAAAACCATTTTAATGAGTTCCCACTATTTCCCTGAGGTGGAGCGTACGTGTAACAGAGCTTCTATCATTAAGGAAGGTAGAATCGTAAGGACAGATTCTATGACAGATCTTCGTTCCTTACAAACAAAAAAAGTAGAAGTCACATTTGAAGATGAGGTAGAGGCTCGTTCCTACGCAGATCAGTTTCCTGATCAAGTGGAAAGTAGATCCTATAACCGGGTTATAGTTCCTATAAAAGGAAGCTATGATGCTTTTGTTACTTCCCTACAAAATCACTCAGTTACAAATATGGAAATGGAGTCTCAAACACTTGAAGAGGTCTTTATGGATATCTATAATCATAAGAACGCGCCTTCTGATCAAGAGGAGGAGTTATAATGAGCCTTTATAAACGTATGTTACAACTACATGCTATGAGTATTGTTGGGTTTACCGCAGTCTCTGTACTATATATGACCCTCATTATTTGGATTTTCCCAACGTTTGCAGATAAGATGGATGTTATGAATGAGCTAATATCAGGTATGCCCGCTGGATTTATTCAAGCCTTCGGTTTAGAAGCAGGAATGGGGAGTCTTGGAGAATTTTTATCAAGCAAGTATTACGATATGATCTTTATCATTATTCTATCAATCTACAGTATTATGATTACGAATCAACTCATCTCCCAATTTATAGATCGGGGATCAATGGCCTATTTACTGGCGACACCCTATTCAAGAATCAAGATTGCACTCATACACTTCTCGGTATTTCTCACAGGATTACTCACTATTATGGTTGTGACGACAGCTATAGGGATATGGGCTCAAACGGTGATCGTTACAAGCGATAATCAAATGGATGTCCAAGCGTTTTTAGAAGTGAATCTAATGGGGACACTTTTATTTTTCGCTCTTGGGAGTTTGAATTTCCTCTTATCTTGTTTATTGAACGATGAGAAGAAAGCTTTAGGTGCTGCTTCCTTGGTGGTTTTTCTCATGTACGGGTTTGATATTATAGCAAAATTAACAGAGAAGTTAAGTTGGTTGGAGTATGCTACATTATTCTCTTTCTTTCAAGCAAGTGATATTTTAAGAAGTGGATCGGCCCCTGTTTATTCCTATTTTTGGCTTATAGTGATTGGTATAGCAGCCTTGAGTATGTCTTTGTGGATATTTAAGAAAAGAGATTTACCTTTATAAAAATAAATTGAAAGCGCCTAGCATTTAGCTGGGCGCTTTTTTAGCTCTTTAGTACAAGAAGAAACTATTTCATAAACTGACCTCCAATTTTTACAGCAGCATGGTCCTGGAATTTTCGCTTACGACGGAGGTAATTATCAGTGGTAGAGGACGATTCATGATCTAACAAGTCTTGTATCGCTTTTAAATCTGCTCCTTTAGATAAGTAATAAGAAGCCGTGTAATGTCTACACGTATGCGGAGTAATCTTAAATTTAATAGGATTAGAGGTTTTCGCATAACGTTCCTGGCGATCTAAGCGTTGCTGGATGAATGGAAATATAGTATGCAAGTTTTCTATTTGTTTAGTGAATTCATTACTTAAATACTTAAAATTATAATGTTCTCCGTTAGGCTTAGGGAAAAGAGGGGTCTCATCTCCGTCTAAGTCTCCTGAAAAGCCTCGCCTCATTCTAAATTCACTAATCACTTCTAGTACTTCTTCAAATAAAGGGACTTCTCGCAATTTACTTCGTTTCCCAATAACAGATACAAAATAAAGCCCAACATCTGGTTGATAAAAAACTTCAGACCATTTAGCTTCTGCAAATTCCTGAATACGAAGGCCTGTTGAAACCAATGTATACAACATTGTATACATATAATAGTCATGCTCTTTGAAGTATTTAAGGAGTTCTTCAACTTCTTCTTCATAAAAGTCTCGATTGACGAGTTGTTCTTTTTTTACAGAGATTCGTTTCATACTTTTTGTAAGGTCGTAGTTTACGATATCGCGATTATGTAAATAAGAGAGAAACTGACTAACAACGGTACTTTTGCGACGTAAGGTAGTGGGACGGTATGAGCAGCTTTCTAAATACAGCTGATAGCGCCCCAAGTCTTCGTGATGAATGGTTTGGATTGTATGGCCATCCGTTTGTATGTATTCGATAAACTGACGAACATCACGGAAATACTCTTTTAGGGTAGAAGTCTTCCGGCGTGACCCAAGTGTAGGGTCGTCATGGAGGAACAAATAAAGAAGCAGCTCATCCGGAACTTGTCCCCAGGGAATATCCCTGAAACCAACTTGCATAATCTTATGGTACAAATCAGGAGAACTCCAATCGATTTGTTGTTGGGTGATGTGATGAATGGTTTGGATTGTTGTTTGATTATTCATAATGTTCTCCCTTCGTTTATTAAATGACAAAACCAAAACTTTCTATCTATACTATAACATAGCATTTTTCTATAAACCTAGAAAAATTGTTTATTATTCTATGTTCAGTTACAAATGTATAAATTATAATAGAATATATAGTTATTATATATTTTTGTAATAGGGGGAGCGAATATGTACTTGTCTATTCAGCAAGTTTCCAAAAAGTTACATAAATCAGAGAGGCAAATACGATACATGATCAAACAAGAGCAAATCATGCCGGTTAACCCAGATACTTACAGACGAGATGGGGGGTATCGATTCAAGGAAGAAGAGATTGAACATATTAGAAGGACTTATGATATGAATGGATTAACTGTAAAGGAGGCAGCGAAACGAGCTGGAATTTCTCCGCAATACTTAATGCAGTTTGTGGGGAAAGGAGAGGTGGAAAGTTTCACGAAGATCATCGGAAAACAAAAGCGGCGCTTTTTTGAATTGGAAGAAATTGAACGATTTAAAGACCGTTTGAAGGAGCGAACTGTGTCGAATCGAGAAGGGGAATATGGGGCTTTGGTGCAACTAATTTCGCGAGAAGTCCGTATTTTTGATAAGGTGCGTATAAATGGCGTCATGACGCGGGTTGTGAGTACATCTCCATTAAAAACTTTGATGAGTAACGGCAAAGAAATCCATATACATGAAAATATTGAAGGAAAAGGAATATGGCCGGAGCGAGATTATATTAAACAAAAAGGATTTGCAGAATTCTCTGTACCTATTCCTCGTAATATGGATCACCCTGTATATGATTTGTTGTACAAAATGATCTTACAGCTAGGCAAAAAAAATATACAAATCTATGAAACAGATCTAGGTGATTTTTACGTTCGATGCAGGTTAGGACAATTAAAGATTACAGAGGATGAACTACAATTGTTACTACGGTATATAGAAAAGGGAGAAATCTATTATGATCCTAAAACTTTTGTTGCTCACCTAATGTCGGGCTTTACTACAACTTCCATTGATATACCAACCAAAATACTGAAGCGGTATCAACAGGAAGCTGAAGAACTTGGCCTCCCTGTAGAAGAATTACTCTTAAAAGCGTTACGTCGTTATTTGTAACTAGGAGGATTTTCTTCTTTCAAAGTCTAATAAGATACAAGAAGATGGAAGGAGGGATTTTGTGGAATGGTATCAATTATCTAGTCAGTGGAAAAGGGGCTTTGAATTAGCTTGGGAATCCTATTCACTAGGGTCTAAGCCAATAGCTGCATTAGTCACAAATGAAGATGGAGAGATCATTGCTGAAGGAAAATGCGCGGTTCATTGTGAGCTTCCTGGTGAAGGGGTTAGTTGTAATGAAATTGCGCATGCTGAAGTAAATGCCCTTTTAAATATCGATAATCGTGTACATACATACCGAGGTTCTTATACTCTTTACTCGACGTTAGAACCATGTCCTCTATGCATGGGAGCGTTATACATGTCTGGTATAAAAAATTTAAAGTATGCCGCAAAAGATGAGTACGGGGGGAGTGTTAATTTACTAGGGGCGACGCCTTATATGAGTCGAAAAATCATTAAAGTGAAAGGCCCGTTCGCTAACATTGAAGAAGTATCTATTGTTTTAAACGTTGCCTATGACATTGAACATGACCCTAAAAAAACATTCGTTATAGAAGAGATGAAAAGGGAATACCCTGAGGCCGTTGAAGTGGGAAGGGAATTTGCAAGTCACGGTACACTTCAGCAGTACAAGCATCTCCCGTTTGAAAATGTGTATCTATTAATACAAAAATCACTAATCAAACAATCAAAAAGTTTACACCTCTAGGTGAATGAATGCACCCAGGTACATGTATGGATTAAAGTGTACCTGGTTTTTTCGTGAATAAAAAGGGAAGAGATGTTAAAATCATGGTAACCGTTATCAATTGACGCACAATTTCAATACAATAAAGAATGAACTGTTTATAAAGGAGTTACCAGTATCATGACAACTGACCAGTACCAAGATTCTTTACATCCATTAGCTAGTTTATTTAAGCAATTTACCATGTATGAAGCTCAAGAATCAGCTGAGAAAGCGCTGGATTTATTGGAGAAACAACAAAATCAAGAGCTTGTGATTGGCTTTGCCGGACATTTTTCAGCTGGGAAATCAACTATGATTAACACGCTTCTTGAAGAGGAACTTTTACCATCGAGTCCTATTCCAACGAGCGCCAATCTTGTGAAAGTTAAAAAGGGGGAGGGGTATGCTCGTGTTTATTTCACTGAGGAAGATCCAATTGAATACCCTGAACCATATAATATGGATCAAATACAACAATTCTGTAAAGATGGCGATGCCATTAAAGAACTTGAACTGACTAAACAAGACACTCATTTACCTGAGAACGTAACCATTCTTGATACTCCGGGGATTGATTCATCAAATGATGCCGATAGAGTAATGACAGAGTCAGCTCTCCATGTAGTGGACGTATTGTTCTATGTGATGGATTACAATCATGTTCAATCTGAGGTGAATTTAGCCTTTTTATCAGAAATGCAGGAAAAAGGGAAGCCCATTTACATTATAGTGAATCAGATCGATAAACACGATGAATCTGAATTAACATTTTCTTCTTTTAAGCAAAGTGTATACGACGCGCTAAACAATTGGAGTATTAAGACAGAAGGGGTCTTCTTTACTACACTGACAAATCTCGAACTACATTTGAATCAATTCGAGGAAATGAAGTCAACCCTTAATCAATTCATTAACCAGAAGAGAACAATTATTAAAGAAACGATCAATCAATCCAGCAAAACGCTTATCACCGAATATATCGCTCAATTAAAGGAAGATAACAAAGACGTACAAGAGGGTCTTGAAAAGAAACTAGCTTCTTTTCAAAATGAAGTTAGGGATCTTTCATCTCAAGAACAAATGAATGAAACGAAAGCCATACCAGAGAATGCGGAAGATGATTTAAGAAAGCGAGTGGATCATTCATTACGAAATGCGACCCTTATGCCTTATGAAGTTAGAGAAAAAGCCCGTTCATATATAGAGTCTCAACAATCAAATTTTAAGGTGGGGATTTTCTTCTCGAAATCGAAAACAGAAGCAGCTCGAGAAGAAAGGCTAGAAGCATTTCATGAAGCATTATCTCAACAGGCTAAGGCGAAACTGGAATGGCCGGTAAGGAAAGCTCTTGTCGAAACAGCGAAATCATACAATGTTTTCGATGAAACTACTTTGCAAAAATTTGAGAATTTCACCTTTACTTTTGCTTCTGATTTACTTGACAACACCATTCAAAAAGGTGCTGGGTCTGGTGGAGATTATGTACTTCAGTATTCTGAAGATGTTTCACGTGAGATTAAGCGTTTGGTTAAAGACGAGGCGCTTAAACTTTGGGGAGAAGCTTCTCAATTTCTAGAGAATGAAAAAGCAGAGAAATTAGAACAGCTTAAGGCGAAGGAAGAATCCGAGAATCAATACTTATCTTATAAACAACAGCTTGATTCCCTTCATAATGACCTATCTGAAAGAAAAGATTCTCTAATGAATATCAGAAAAGGAGCTCATGATATTGAAGGAGCGCTTGATGATGCTACTTCAACACTATTCACACGAGAACATCGTGTTCGTAGAGGTGTAGAGCTAGATGTCAAAGCACCTAAAAAGAATGATAAGCCCCAATCCAGTAATGAGGATGAGGAAAATTCCAATTTTCAAAACAAAAAAGGGGTTACAATTGAAAAAGCGATTGAGCGATTAGATGAGACATATGCTGCACTACAACCCTTGCAAGGGTTCGGTTCGTTACAACAGGATTTACTAGAAAAGAAGAGTCGCCTACAATCCAGGCATTACACAGTCGCTTTATTCGGGGCTTTCTCAGCTGGGAAATCATCGTTTGCAAATGCTCTGTTAGGTGAAGCAGTCTTACCTGTGTCACCTAATCCTACAACAGCAACTATTAATAAAATACTACCCGTTACAGAGGAATACCCTCATGGTAGTGTTCGAGTAAAAGTGAAAGAATTAGAAGATTTAAAAGAGGATCTCGCTTATGCGACAGATCACTATAGTGATCAATTTAAGACTATTGATCACTTAGTAAAATGGATAGAAGAAGATAACGATCGCATATCTTCGATCACCCCTGACCAAAAAAGATGGTCCTTTCTTAGAGCTGTCACAAATGGGTATTCATACATTAGAGATCATCTTGGAGGAACGCTTGAAGTCGGCGTAGAAGAATTCAAGGAATTTGTCGCGAATGAAGAGCGATCTTGCTTCATTGAATGGATGGAATTGTACTACGATTGTGCCCTTACCAGAGAAGGAATCACCCTTGTAGACACACCTGGTGCTGACTCAGTTAATGCGCGCCATACAGAAACCTCTTTTGAATACATTAAAGAGGCAGACGCAATTCTATTTGTAACTTATTATAACCATGCTTTCTCAGGTGCAGATCGGGACTTCCTTTTACAACTCGGACGAGTGAAAGACGCATTTAGTATGGATAAAATGTTCTTTGTCGTTAACGCTTCAGATCTTGCTAAAACAAGCGAAGAATTAGATCTCGTTACAAACTATGTAGAAGAACAATTACTTCAATATGGAATTCGCTTACCTCGGTTATTTCCTGTATCCAGTAAAATGGCTATAGAAGAACGTACAGGAAAATCCGAAATAACATCTGTTACTGGTACATCGGGAATAGTGGAATTTGAAAAGTCGTTCTATCAGTTTATACAACAAGAACTAGTACAACTCCTTATTCACGCTGCTTTTCATGATCTAGAGCGAGCAAGGAATACAATTGAACAATATATTCAATCCGCCTCTTTAGACCAGAAGCAAAAAGAAGAAAAGAAAATTGAATATCAAAAAGAGAAAAAAGACTTAGTCTCTCAAATTGAAGGTTCAGATAAAACACGCTACGAGCAATCCATTGAAAATAAAGTGACCAAACAAATCTATTATGTTCAAGAGCGTTTATCGTTAGCTTTTTCTGATCTATTTAAGCAATCGTTTAATCCGGCTGTAATAAAAGGCAATGGTAAAGAGGCAAAAGAAGCACTTCAAAAAAGTTTTAATCACTTGAAAGAAATGCTTGAGCATGAATTACTTCAGGAACTGAGAGCTGTAACCATTCGTTTAGAAACGTTCACAAATACAACAGCCAAAGAATGGAAACATGACCTCGAGGAGAAGTGTAAAAGGGAAATAGCATCTGTATCACTTCCTTATTACGAAGATAAGAAGATCCAGACACCAGAGATTCAACCAGATCTACCTATTTCAAAGAAAGATAAAGCTATTGAGCAGGCACTAGGTTTATTTAGAAACCCTAAAGCATTTTTCGAACAAAATGAGAAAGAAAAAATGAAAGAGGCTCTCCTAGATGGTTTGCTACCTCATGTAGAATCGGTAATAAAATCCAATGATGAATGGCTTATCCGTTATTATATTTCAGAATGGAAGACACTCACTGAAGAGTACCAAGAGAAGTCAAAAAGAAGCGTAGAAGAATATTACAATGGTTTACTAAGTTCCCTTGAAGAGCGTGTTGACCTCGACAAACTTAAAACCACAAAACAAAAGATCGAACACTCGATTCGTTAATAAGCAAGATTGTAATAGAAAAAATAGCTTTAAAAGCGGAATTTGTCTAATAAAAAAAGCAGCCATGCTATGGCTGCTTTTTATACATTATACTTTCTTTTCGATTTCAGCATCTTTTTTCAGCTTGTCTACTAGCTGTTTTTCTTGCTGTTGTTTCTTTTGTTGCTGAATGCTTTGTTTAATTTGATCTTTCACTTCTTTTAGCTCCGGAACTTCCTGTTCACTTCCTTCACTACTTTTAGCTAGTTGATCATATTGCTTTTGAATCTCTTCGTCTGTTACTTTTACTTCTTCTGTGTTTTCAGCAATAAATTTATCAAGCATGATTTGAGTGCGAAGTTGATCTTTTACTTCCTCTTTAGAAATTTCTTCTTTTTCTAAGAGCTTGTTAAACTGTTCTTCGCCACCATTTTGCTTGATGATGTTATCTAAATCTTTTTGTACTTCTTCATCAGAAACGTTAATATCCGAAGATTCCGCTTCTTGTTTAACAACTTCTAGGTTAATGAGTTGAGTCAGGATCGAATCTTTCATTTGTGTAAGTTGTTCATCTTTAAGCTCCATACCTTGTTGCTTCGCCATCTGCTTTTGTTGCTCAATGGAATCGTTTAAGCGAGACATAGGAATCTCTTCGCCATTTACTACAGCGGCTACGTCTCCTTCAGATTCTTTGTCATTGTTTTCTGAATTTTTTTCTTCTTTGTTTTCGCTATCCTTGCTTTCTTCTGTCGTTTCAGTATCTTTGGAGTCATTATCATTAGAGCCTTCTTCGCTACTTGAGCACCCTACGATTCCTACGGAAAGGACAAGGCCAAATAGCAATGTGGCCAGTTTTTTCTTGAATGTCAAAAGAACATCTCCCTTGCTGAAAATTCAATTCTGTTAGACTGTATCATACCACAAAGACTCTTGTAAAATACATCCTCTCACATTGAGGCTTGTTCAGTATGTAAATACCAATTTTAAAGGCATGTTTAGGAACTATTTCACATAGTCATTAGTGAAGATTGCTATTTAAGGGGGAATTAAGCAAAATGAATCCATACTATTACAATCAATATGAACAAAGCCTCATCCAAAATGCTTCAATGTACGATTTGCTCGCTAATTACTACAAGTATATAGATCCTAATAAACATATGATGTATTACATGAAGCATTATGAGTGCATGCGTCAACTAACGGGGATGCACCGTTCAACAGAACAACAGAACACCCAACAGGCAAATCATCAGAACATGTCTTATGTAAGGGTTTTTCACGCATCACCTAATGCTCCTAATGTTGATGTGTATGTAAATGGTCAGCAGCTTCTTCAAAATGTAGCCTTTAAACAAGTCAGTCAATACGTACCGGTTATGGCGGGTGATTATCGTATTAAGATTACTCCAACTGGAAAATCTGAGGCGGTACTGACGAAAGATGTTCGAGTAGACCCAGGTCAGGCTTATACGGTTGCCGCTGCCGGGAATGTTGAAGAACTAACTCTGGTACCTTATGTTGATGATATGACACCAGCTCAAGGTAAAGCGAAAGCGCGGTTCATTCATTTATCCCCAGATGCTCCGCGTGTCGACATTGCGGTTAAAGGAGGGGAAGTTCTATTTCCGAATGTAGGCTTTAAGGAGGCAACCAACTATGTGACTCTTCCTCCGACACAGGTAGACTTAGAAGTTAGGCCGGCAGGATCTAAACAAGTTGTCCTCACTGTCCCAGGTGTAATGTTAGAGTCTGAAGGAATCTATAATGCTGTAGCAGTAGGATATGCTAATGGTGAACCTACACTAGAAGCCATATTTATATAAACAACACCCCTTCCCTGTGGAAGGGGTGTTGTTTGTTTTTGTAAATAAAAGTGCTTAAGTGTAGAAAATATTATGAAAATTTAATATACTTAGAGTTACGAAATAATGAAGGAGGATATTCAATGACGAAAACGTCTTATGATTTAACGTGGGATTTAGATGTAATCTTTGAGGGAGGCAGTGAATCAGAGGCTTTTAAGCAATATTTACATACCTTAAATGATAATCTGCAAGGCTTGAGTGAAAAGGTAAATCAATTTACTACCCCTGAAAGTGTAAATGAAGTGGAGGCACTTGCGACGATTATTCAACACTTAGAAACCGTTACGACGCAAATACGAGAAAGCGGTGCATTTATTAGTTGTTTGTCTGCTCAAAATGTTGACGACAAAAAAGCTAGTTTATTAAGAGCGCAAGTCAGTCAGATGGGAGCTTTGTTTTCCACAACAATGACACAGCTTGATCAAAAATTGGTTCAAGTTGAAGAAAGCGTGTGGAATGACCTACTCGATTCTCCCGAGTTATCCAATTTACAATTTGTATTAAATGAAAAAAGAAGAAGAGCAAATGAAAACTTACCCCTTGAGCAAGAGGCAATTATTAATGACTTAAGCATTGATGGATATCACGCGTGGGGTCAAATGTATAATACGATCGTTGGCAAGATGAGTGTAGAAGTAGAAGAAGATGGAGAATCTCATCATTTATCTGTCGGACAAGCTTCGAACAAATTGAGCTCTGCTGATCGAGATGTAAGGCAAGCCGTTTTTCACAAGTTACAAAATGCTTGGACAGAACAACAAGACTTATTTGGCGAAACGATTAATCACTTGTCAGGATTTCGACTACAAACGTATAAGCATAGAAATTGGGATAATGTGCTTAAGGAGCCGCTTGAAATTAATCGAATGAGTGAGAAAACACTTGATACGATGTGGTCTTCGATTACAAAGTATAAGGGTACTTTCGTAAAATATCTTGAACGAAAAGCACATTTACTTGGTCTTGAAAAACTGAATTGGTATGATGTCGGTGCACCGATTACAAATGAGGAACAAACAGTTTCTTATGATGAAGGGGCAAAGTTTATTGTGGATCAGTTTAATCAATTCGGTCCTAAAATGGCTTCATTTGCAGAAATGGCCTTTGAAAAAAGGTGGATTGAAGCTGAAGATCGAAGCGGCAAACGACCAGGTGGTTTTTGCACAAGCTTTCCTGACAGCAAACAAACGCGCATTTTTATGACTTATTCTGGAACCGCCTCAAATGTTGCTACACTCGCTCACGAACTAGGTCACGCTTTCCATCAACATGTAATGGATGATGTTCACCCTTTAAATCAACGCTATGCCATGAACGTGGCTGAAACGGCATCGACGTTTGCTGAGATGATTGTAGCAGATGCTGCTGTTAAGAAAGCGGAGACGGAACAAGAGCGATTATCCCTTTTAGAGGACAAGGTGAATCGAAGTGTGGCCTTTTTCATGAACATCCATGCTCGCTTCTTATTTGAAACGAGGTTTTATGAAGAGCGTAAACAAGGTCAAGTTTCAGTCGAACGCCTTAATGAGCTAATGGAAGAAGCGCAAAAAGAAGCGTACTGTGATGCGCTAGGAGAATATGATCCACATATGTGGGCATCTAAACTTCATTTCCATATCACAGGTGTTCCATTCTATAACTTCCCGTACACATTTGGTTATTTATTTAGCCTAGGGATTTATGCGAAAGCATTAGAAGAGGGAAGCGACTTCGAAGAGAAGTATATCGCGTTATTGAAAGATACAGGTAGTATGAGAGTTGAAGACCTAGCCATGAAACATCTAAACGTTGATATTGAAAAACCAGAATTCTGGGAAGATGCTATAAAATTATGTGTGAAAGATGTTGAAGAATTCCTTCACCTAAGCCAATAAAAGGGAGGTGGGATTGGCTCTTATAGAAAGAGTTGATCCCACTCTCATATTAATACAAAATGAAATCGTTTCACTTATTCACTTGACTTATGTGTAAGAAGGGAGTATTATAGAATTAATAAAGAAAACAACAGAATATGAACTCGAACGAATAAAACACCATTAGAAACATAAGATAAGTAATGAGTTACGATTTGAAAGATACTCCGATTCACATATCAGAAAGAGTATTAATTCACATTAGTACTTTTTCTAATATGTGATTTTTTATTACTTCAATAAAAGTAACATATTAGAAATTAGTAATGGAGGTTTTCTCTAATGAAAACAGGTACAGTAAAATGGTTTAACGCAGAAAAAGGTTTTGGCTTCATCGAAGTACAAGGTGAAGACGATGTATTCGTACACTTCAGTGCGATCAACGAAGAAGGCTTCAAGTCTCTTGAAGAAGGCCAAAGCGTTGAATTTGAAGTAACAGAAGGTAACCGTGGACCACAAGCGGCTAACGTAACTAAATTATAAGAGTTAAAAAGCTACCTCCTAAGGTAGCTTTTTATATATACTTTCTCTAAGTTTCAGTTCTCTAAAAGATGAAGGTATGAGAGGAGCAAACGAAAAATCGTTTGTTTTTCTAATATAAGTCTTTTCCAAGGAGGCGTTCAGTAGATGGCATTTGGTAAGAAGAAACAAGAAGAGATTAAGAAACAAGACCTTAAAATTTGGGAATGCTCCTCTGAAGATTGCAATGCATGGATGCGGGATAATTTTAAATCAGAAGAAACCCCTACATGCCCAATTTGCAAAAGCAAAATGGTGACATCTGTCAAAGAGCTACAAGTTGTAGAAAATAACAGCGCTAAATGGAATTGATGAATAAAAAAGACCTCACTAATAGTGAGGTCTTTTTTTATGTCGTATTGAAAGAATTTTCTTGCAAAAAGAGAGGGATGTGCGCTATCGTGTAAACAAACTAGATGGGGAGGATTTTTGTGAGTTTACATGTTGCCATACTTCAAATAGATATTACATATGGAAATCCTGTAGAAAACCAAAAGCACATTGAAAGACAAATGAAGCAGCTCGAGTCACTTGAACAGGTAGATGTAGTGGTAATGCCTGAACTTTGGAACACTGGATATGACCTTACTAGATTGGATGAAATTGCTGATCCTTCAGGAGAAGCGAGTCAAAGCTTCTTATCTCGTCTAGCTCGTCAATACGGTGTAAATATCGTAGGAGGATCAGTAGCGAAGAAGGAGAACGGAAAGAACACAAACACGTTGTATGTATTTGATAAAGAAGGGCATCTCAAGAAAGAATACAGCAAGGTTCATCTATTTAAGTTAATGGATGAACATTTATATTTACATGCTGGAGAGAATAAAAGCCACTTTGAATTAAATGGATACCCGAGTGCTGCGTTTATATGTTATGACATACGTTTTCCTGAATGGATGAGAACCCATACCACCAGTGGAAGTGAAGTTTTGTTTGTCGTAGCTCAATGGCCAACCCCTCGCATAGATCATTGGAAAAGCTTGCTCATTAGTCGGGCGATAGAGAACCAGTCCTTCATTGTAGCATGCAACCGAATCGGGAGTGATCCTAAGAACTCATTTGGTGGCCATTCCATTATCATCAGTCCTTGGGGAGATATTATCTCAGAGGCAGATGATACCGAAATGATCCTTACCGGAGAACTTGATATGAGTATAGTCGAAGGCATTCGAAAACAAATCCCTATTTTTCAAGATCGCCGAACTGACCTTTACGAATAAAAACTCTATCCTACATGCGTACCATTAAAATAAAGGCTACTTTGTTACTGTTTAGTGTTGATTTGTTCCATAAGCCCCTTATATGGAAGAAATCAAGTTGTGATGAGATGTATTCGGTAGTCGGAAGGAGGTTTCCGTCTGCTTTAATGGAGCCTAAGGAGGGCCTGGAAACTAGCCTCATATGGGAGGTTTGGGGCTTAAGAGCAACTATAATAAGCGGGTCTGTTCACCTTATTAACGTCAAGGCAGGCTTGGGGACTGCGAGACTCCCGCGGGGTGAGGAGCCTAGGGGAGACCCCGCAAGACGGCTTGCCGGCTGAGGAGACTTCCCAGCTCCCCGCAGGAAAGCGAGTGGTCCCCAAGCCTGTCCAACCACTCTTTTGGCGACGGACCCATCCTGACCAAGTGTCTGAGCTTCTTGAGTATTCAACAATCCTGCCTCATTTTTGAACAAGCTTGTTATAAAGAATAACAACATTAAACTTCAACAGAGCCAATATAAAAAGAAGCGAGCCTACCAATAGGCTCGCTTCTTTATGTTTGATATTGTTTCATAAATTTACGATCAATACGATTCTTTAAATTCCAAGCAATCTTCCCTTTATATGACCATTTTCCATAGAGAAGAAAACCCTCTTTTTGGCCAATGGACATAATGGCAAGCCATTTACTCTGGGGGATATAATGGCTACCATCCCCTGTTGAAAGAAACCCTTTGATATTCTCCCAAAGTATAGGGGCTTGACGTATTGCGAACACCCCATTCTTTGGTAGGTCAGGTTTTTCAGAAAGGCTAATGCAATCTCCTGCTCCAAATATTGAAGGATGTTCTTTCACTTGTAATGTTGATTCTACTTGAAGGTAACCCTCATCATCGATGGGAAGCTTCGATTGTTTAAATACACTAGGAGCTTTTGGACCTGCTAACCATAGGGCATCTGTATACTTAATCTCAGTACTTTGATCCGTATAAATTTTATCATTTGTCATCTCAGTGACGTGACTTCCTTTTTGGAGTTTTATACCTTTATCTTTTACAATTCGTTCGATTTTTTTCGAAATGTCTATCGTTTCTCCAGGAAGTAATCGATCAGCACCACTTATAATGGTGACATCTTTACCCTCGTTATGGTGTGTTCTATAGGACTGCAGAGATAAAGCCAGTTCAACCCCTGCAATTCCCCCGCCGACTATTGATAAATGATCCGTCTGTCGAACTTCATCAACCATCGCGGGAAAATGATAATTTGGTTTGATCCGTCTCGCATGTTCTTTAACACCTTTTATTTCCGTATGTGCTGTGAGTGATCCGATATCAAATGACACCACATCATAGGAGAGAACGTTCCCCTGATCGGTGAGTAAAATTTTCTGCTCTGCATCAATTGAGACAATGAACTCCTCTTTAAATTCAACGGAAGCTTTCTCGCATAACTGTGGAAGGGACACTCTGATTTCTTCCTCGTTATATAACCCCTCAGCGTATCCAGAAAACATCCCTGAATAATATTGATAAGGAGACGGAGAAATCAGAATAACTTCCGTTTCTGGAAGTTGTTCATTACGTAGTTGATCAATAATATGTAAATGTGCATGGCCTGCACCAATTAATACTAACCTGTTCATGTGTTGTTTTCACTCCTCGTTCTCATCTGCCTCAAACTAT
Organism: Pontibacillus salipaludis; assembly: GCF_014642405.1. Lineage (GTDB taxonomy): Bacteria > Bacillota > Bacilli > Bacillales > BH030062 > Pontibacillus > Pontibacillus salipaludis. Next base: position 233,773 of record NZ_BMIN01000001.1, on the reverse strand, counting down.
ATCAGATATAGATCTCCTAAACCAACACTAGCTTTTCTTATACAAATATACCCCTAGGGGTTGACGTTTGTGTAAATCCGTATTAAGATACCCATATAGGTATTTAAAGAAAAAAACAACTTGGAGGTATGAAAATGAATACAACTGTATTAGACGTTAAAGGAATGGCTTGCCCAATGCCAATTATTAAAACAAAAAAATCGATGCAGGATCTAAATACTGGAGATGTATTAGAAGTGCACACAACAGACCAAGGTGCGGTTGCAGACTTGTCCGCATGGGCTAAATCTGGCGGACACGAAGTAATGGATCATAAAGAAGAAGATGGAGTTATTACGTTCTGGATCCGTAAAGGATAATAAAAGGTGAAGGTAGGAGAGGAAATCACACCCTCTCCTATACCCCTACTTGTATTAGTATAAAAGGAGGAACCTATAAATGTCTACTACAAAAAAGACAAATATCATCCTATTTAGCGGTGACTACGATAAAGCGATGGCTGCCTATATTATTGCAAATGGAGCAGCGGCTTATGATCACGAAGTTACGATTTTCCATACATTTTGGGGATTGAATGCACTTCGTAAAGATGAACAGGTGGATGTACAAAAAGGTTTTCTAGAGAAAATGTTTGGAAAAATGATGCCACGTGGTGCAGACAAAATGGGACTATCCAATATGAATATGGCTGGTATGGGTCCTAAAATGATTAAAAAAGTCATGAAAAAACACAATACTACATCATTACCAGCTCTTATTGAGATGGCTCAAATGCAAGAGATTAATCTAGTAGCTTGTCAAATGACTATGGATTTGCTTGGATTCCAAAAAGCAGAGTTATTAGATGACATTACCTATGCTGGTGTAGCCGCTTATCTTGCAGATGCAGAAGAAGGAAATGTGAACTTATTTATTTAATGATTCTTAATTAAGTCCGTCCGATTCAAAGATCAGCTCCCAATCTTTTGAGAAAGTAAAAGCATAAATTAAGATAGGGAACTGATCTTTTTATTGGATCGGTATTGTTCAGCGTTATAGAGGAATAGGGGAGGCTGACACGACATGGAATTTTCATTTATTATTACAATCTTCCTCATTGGATTTATAGGATCATTCGTTTCCGGTATGGTTGGAATTGGTGGCTCTATCATTAAATATCCAATGTTATTATATATACCTCCATTACTAGGGTTCACAGCCTTTACAGCCCATGAAGTATCAGGGATCAGTGCTGTGCAAGTATTCTTTGCTACAATTGGAGGCGTTTGGGCTTATCGAAAAGGCGGCTATTTAAATAAATCGCTTATTGCTTATATGGGTGTAAGTATTCTACTCGGTAGCTTCATAGGAGGTTACGGTTCTAGGTTGATGTCTGATACTGGAGTGAACCTGGTATATGGCTTACTAGCCACTATAGCAGCTATCATGATGTTCATCCCTAAAAAAGGTATTGACGATGAGAACATGAGTGAAGTAACGTTTCCAAAAGCATTAGCATCTGTGCTAGCATTTGTTACTGGTATTGGAGCTGGAATTGTAGGTGCTGCGGGTGCATTCATATTAGTGCCTATCATGCTAGTAGTCTTAAAGATTCCTACTCGCATGACGATTGCAAGTTCTCTTGCGATCACATTTATTTCATCGATTGGAGCTACCATTGGTAAGATTACAACGGGGCAAGTAGAATATGGACCAGCTGCAATTATGATCGTAGCTAGTCTTCTGGCTTCACCACTAGGTGCAAATGCAGCTAAGAAAATAAACACCAAGATTCTACAAACAATACTTGCTCTCTTAATTTTAGGAAGTGCAATAAAAATTTGGTTAGAATTTTTTGGAGTGTAAATAATGGAGGAGACGACTTTAGAAAAGTGTTCGTCTCCTTTTTCTTGTTGAACCACTATCTATATTGAGCTCACAGTGATATAATCACGTTGGTACCATTTAAATATTGGAGGAATACAACCCATATGCTTAATGTTAATAACGTTAGTTTACGATTTGGCGATCAGAAATTATTTGAAGACGTCAATATAAAATTCACTGCCGGGAACTGTTATGGTCTAATTGGCGCTAACGGTGCTGGTAAATCAACATTTTTAAAGATTCTTTCCGGAGAAATTGAATCCCAGTCCGGAGATGTATCATTAGCATCAAATTATCGTATGGCTGTGCTTAAGCAGAACCACTTTGAATATGAAGAATACGAAGTTATGCAAGTTGTTATGATGGGATATAAACGCCTGTATGAAGTCATGCAAGAAAAGAATGAAATCTATATGAAAGCAGATTTCTCTGAAGAAGACGGTATGCGTGCTGCAGAACTTGAAGGTGAGTTTGCAGAGATGAACGGTTGGGAAGCTGAATCTGACGCTGCACGTTTATTGACGGGCCTTGGTGTTTCAGAAGATCTTCACGACAAGAAGATGTCTGACCTTACAGGTTCAGAGAAAGTAAAAGTATTACTAGCACAAGCTCTATTCGGTAACCCAGATGTTCTTCTTCTTGATGAGCCTACTAACCACCTGGACATTCGTGCTATTCAATGGCTAGAAGAATTTTTAATTAACTTTGAAGGTACAGTTATTGTTGTCTCCCACGACCGTCACTTCTTAAATAGTGTTTGTACACACATTGCTGACCTTGACTTTGGTAAGATAAAAATTTATGTCGGAAACTACGATTTCTGGTATGAATCCAGTCAACTAGCTCAAAAATTAGCAAAAGAAGAGAACAAGAAAAACGAACAAAAAGCTAAAGAACTAAAAGAATTTATTCAGCGTTTCAGTGCGAATAAATCAAAATCTAAACAGGCCACTTCTCGTAAGAAACTACTTGATAAGATCTCACTTGATGACATTCAACCATCAAGCCGCCGTTACCCATATGTAGCGTTCAAGCCGGATCGCGAAATCGGGAATGATCTTCTAAAAGTAGACGGACTTACCAAGACAATCGATGGCGTAAAAGTATTAGATAACGTATCATTCACAATGAATAAAGATGATAAAATTGCGCTTGTAGGCGATAATGAAATCGCGAAAACAACTCTATTCAAGATTATCATGGGTGAAATGGAAGCGGACGAAGGAACTTACAAGTGGGGCGTCACAACTTCTCAAAGTTACTTCCCTAAAGATAACTCAGCATTCTTCCAAAATGATGATCAAACGTTGGTAGATTGGTTACGCCAGTATTCACCTGATGATCAAACGGAAACATTCCTACGTAGCTTCTTAGGGCGTATGTTGTTCTCTGGTGAAGAAGTGAAGAAAAAGCCAAGTGTTTTATCAGGTGGAGAGAAAGTTCGTTGTATGCTTTCTAAGATGATGCTGAGCGGTTCAAACGTTCTTCTATTGGACGAACCTACTAACCACTTGGACTTAGAAGCCATTACTGCTCTTAACGAAGGGCTTACAAACTTCAAAGGCTCAATGTTATTCGCATCACATGACCACCAATTTATCGATACAATTGCAAACCGTATTATTGAGATCACACCAAATGGCTTAATTGATAAAGAGATGTCATATGATGAATATATTAACGATGAAAAGGTCGACCAACAGCGTAAAGAATTAATGCAAACCTCATAAGGTGTCAAGAAAAGCTTGGAAAGTTAACTTTCCAAGCTTTTTTATTATTACTCACTTTTTGCTTTAGCACGACAAAGAATTAGTGGCACCTTGTACCTATTTTAAGAGGAGAGAGGTTTCTTATTTTCTTTGAGCGGGGAAAGTAGAGTATCAACCAAATAAGAGGAGTGATTAAAATGGCAGGTGCAATGAACGACGCCAAACGCGCTGCTAAACGCACTGAGCAGAAAGCTGATGAAGCTAGTCAAGATGTTAAGCCTTGGTTACGAGGGTTTGCCCGCTTCGGTTATACTGCTAAAGGTGCTGTATACGTATTACTTGGAATATTATCATTAATGGCTGCATTAGGAGTTAGTGGAGGAAAAACTACAGGAACTAAAGGTGCGTTAGCTACTATCGCAAGTAAACCTTATGGAAACATTATTTTATGGATTACTGCAGTTGGATTAATAGGATATGTTATGTGGAGAATTATTCAAGTTGTTAAAGACCCTGAACACAAAGGAAAAGATGGTTCAGGTATCGGAATGCGCATAGCTTACTTAATTAGCGGAATCATTTATGGTGCATTAGCTTATAAAGCTATTTCACTTGCTTCTAGCTCATTGGGATCTTCAGGAGGTTCATCAGGTAACTCTAAGCAATCCCTAATCGCTAAAGTATTATCCCAACCAGCAGGTCAATGGATCATTGGAGCAGTTGGTGTTGTCATTATTGGATATGGGTTATATGAAATGTACAAAGGTTTCACTGAAAAATTCAAGAAAGAATTTAAATTTGGTGAGATGAATCAGAGTGAGAAGAAACTTGTTCGACGCTCAGGGAAATTTGGTCTACTAGCTAGAGGTGTCGTCATGTTAATTATCGGTTACTTCTTTATTCAAATGGCAATGACTTCAAGTTCTCAGCAAGCAACAGGACTTGACGCTGCGTTATCTGAGCTAGCTTCTCAACCATATGGCAAGTGGTTACTAGGTATCGTTTCTATAGGCCTTGCACTATTTGGCATTTTCCAGATTCTCAAAGGTAAAAACCGTCACTTAAAAATCTCATAATGAATTAGTAGATATGTAAAATCCTCCTCTGATAATAGAGGAGGATTTTTTTGTAATTCTTTCATATAGTCAAACAAATACGCTTTTATAAGGGTGGGGTTTCCAGTACAATAGTAGGAGAAACCTCAAAGAAAGGGGGCCTATAATGGAATCGATGTTAGCTTCCTATAGTCCAATTTTATTTTTAATCGCAATTCTACTAACAATGATGACCTCTTATACAGCATTAGATTTATTCACATTGTATAAAACATCTGAACGTAACGGCAAATTTCTGTTTATAGGCGGTATGATTTCTATGGGAATTGGAATCTGGGTGATGAACTTTCTCACGATGTTATCTTCCGACTCTTATAATGTCATAAACAATCAAGTTCCCCTTACGATCTTGTCAGTGGGATTAGGTATATCCTTTGCTGGCATCTCCTTTTACTTTGTAACCAATAAATCCATAAAAACAATGAACCTTATAATGGGTAGCTTCTTTTTAACTATGGGTGTATTTGCAACTCACGTTACAGGGATGTATACCTTGAAGTCTTCGGTGTATTACGAACCATTTATCCTTGTATGGTCTTTGTTACTTCTGTATGGATCATTCTTATTGGCATTATGGATTTTGTTTTATTACAAAAATATCATTTACTCTAAAAACCCATGGTTGAAGCCTATAAGTGCCTTGATCATCACAGGAGCAATAGTTGAAGGGTACTTTTTGTTAACAAAGTCTGTATCTTTTGAAGAGACTATAGATACGTCAGGATTACCCGTAACAGGCGAGTATTCTTTTTCCATCTATTTTTTACTCTTTGTGTCTGTACTAATTATTGCAGGTGTTCTTGTTTCGAGCACGCTTCTAAACACAAGATTAGCTTCAAGAGATACATATTTGAAAGATATTACATTCGCTCTTGATGAGTCTTCTATTGTTGCCATCACAGATTCAAAGGGATTTATTACGTATGTAAATCAGAAGTTTTGTGAGATATCTGGATACAGAGAAGATGAACTTATTGGTCAGGATCATAGAATTATAAGTTCTGGCTATCATTCAAAAGATTTCTTTAAAGAAATGTGGAAGACAATAGGCACTGGTCAAGTTTGGAAAGGTGAAATCCAAAATCAAGCAAAAGACGATTCTTTTTATTGGGTAGATACAACGATCGTGCCGTTCCTTAATAAGAAAGGAAAGCCCTATCAATATATTGCCATTCGATCTGATATCACAACAAGAAAGGAAGCAGAACAGCGATTACAAAATGCCCTTAAAGAAGTACAGGATATTGAATTTGCTCTTAATCAATCAACTATTGTAGCCATTACAGATGAGAAGGGGATTATCCATAACTTGAACGATAAATTCTGCGAAATCTCTGGGTATTCTCGTGAGGAGCTATTAGGGGAAGATCATCGCATTTTGAACTCTGGCTATCACCCCCCTCAATTTTTTAAACAGCTATGGAAAACAATTGGAACAGGGCACATTTGGCGTGGCGAAATCCGAAACAAAGCGAAAAATGGTACGTTTTACTGGGTAGATACGACGATCATTCCCTTTATGAACGAAAATGGAAAGCCTTATCAATATTTGGCGATAAGAAACGATATCACAGAACGAAAGAAAACCGAAGAAGTCCTTCATCGTCAAGATAAATTAGCAGCTGTAGGTCAATTGGCTGCAGGGGTAGCACACGAAATACGTAATCCACTTACTTCAATGAGAGGATATGCAGAATACCTCCAGTTAGACGAAGAAGATCTCACAAGACGGGATCTGCTTGATATCATTGTTGATGAGATTGAACGTGTGAATGTTATAGTTGAAGAGTTCATGGTTTTATCTAAACCAAAAGCGGTTCATTTAGAAGAAAAGAGGATTACGCCTATACTTCAAAATGTCTTATCCTTGCTCGATTATCAAGCAAGGAAAAGCAAAGTTTCTTTAATCTTTAAAGATCCCCCTGAGTCAACTGCAATCTATTGTGATGAAGACCGGTTAAAGCAAGTTTTCCTCAATTTAATTAAGAACGGGATTGAAGCGAACCACGTAGGGGGAGAGGTAAAGCTCTTCTTAGAAATCTCAGGTGAATATGTAAATGTATTTGTCCAAGATACAGGAGAGGGTATTCCAGAAGAACAAATTAAACAACTTGGGGAACCTTTCTATACTACCAAAGATAACGGGAATGGTTTGGGTTTGATGATGTCATATAAAATTATAGAAAGTCACAATGGCAGCATTCGTGTGGATAGCAAACCCGGGGAAGGTACAACCTTTATCGTTTCTCTTCCTGTCCACTCTGCTATTGACTAATAACCTTTAACCATCATCCTTTTAAAAGAAACGACATAATAGTCGTTTCTTTTTATATAGAATCATAAACATTTATCTTTTCATACGTAAAAAAAACCGATATGATAACTAGTGCCACCAAGAGACGTTATGTCGACACTAGAGGTTATGTTCGATTTTAATGTAAACCTTTTATGAACATTACTAAAAAGGAGGGGCCTGTGTGGAAAATAACAAAAATAGCGATCCCAGGTTTAAAATTGCCCATCGTGAAGCGCTAATCGGAGTTGGGTTAGCCATAATTAACTTTGTATGGTGGTTTGCTTTTGCTTACGGTTTAGGCGATCAAACTCCTGAGGATTATACCTATATTTGGGGCTTACCCTCATGGTTTGTCTATAGCTGTATAGGTGGATTTATATTGATGGCGGTTCTTGTTACATTTGTTGTGACCGTATGGTTTAAAGAGGTTCCTTTTGACGAAGAGGGAGGGGGACCAGAATGAATGTATCTGTTATTATCCCATTACTACTATTCTTAATATTAATCTTTTTCTTCGGCTTATGGAGCAGTCGTCAGTTACACGCTTCACAAAATTTCTTAGAAGACTATTTCCTTGGAGGTAGGCAACTAGGTGGGTTCATTCTAGCTATGACCATGACGGCTACATACGGAAGTGCAAGTAGCTTTGTTGGAGGTCCAGGTGTCGCTTATACTCAGGGTCTTGGATGGGTTTTACTTGCCATGAGCCAGGTGGCTACTGGTTATTTCGTTCTTATGATCCTTGGGAAGAAATTTGCCATCATGGCCAGAAAATACAATGCAGTTACCCTTATTGACTTTTTAAAGGGAAGGTACAACAGCAAATGGGTGGTCATTACATCAGCTTTGAGCATTATTATCTTTCTCTTCTCTGCCATGGCTGCTCAATGGGTCGGTGGAGCCAGACTTATTGAATCGATTACAGGACTATCCTATACAAGCGCACTCTTCTTATTTGCTTTATCTGTTCTAGTGTACGTTATTATAGGAGGGTTTCGGGCTGTTGCTTTAACTGATACAGTCCAGGGGATTGTCATGTTCTTTGGAACGCTAATCCTACTTGTTGCTACGATCATTGCTGGGGGTGGTGTTTCATCCATTGTAGCAGACCTTTCTGCTGAGAATCCCAACTTACTAACACCATATGGGGCAAATCTTGATCTTACTCCGAGTTACGTATCCTCCTTCTGGATTTTAGTCGGAGTTGGGGTTGTGGGATTACCTCAAGTAACCGTAAGGGCAATGTCTTATAAAAGTTCTAAAGCCATGCATCGAGCACTTATAATTGGAACCATTGTAGTTGGTTTTATAATGTTAAATATGCATTTAATAGGTGTGTTTGCTCGCCCTATTCTTCCTGGTATCGAAGTAGGAGACAAAGTTATGCCACTTATCGCTCAAGAAGTGTTGCCTCCTTGGTTAGCAGGAATCGTGCTTGCAGCTCCAATGGCTGCCATTATGTCTACAGTTGATTCTCTTCTGCTTCTTGTAAGTTCAGCCATTTTAAAAGATGTCTACCTAAATTACGTGAAGCCAGATGCTAGTAACCAACGGGTAAAAAAGTTAAGTATTACCATTACGGCGGTCCTTGGTATCCTCGTATTTCTAATGGCATTAAACCCGCCTGATCTTCTTATATGGTTAAATTTATTTGCATTTGGTGGATTAGAAGCTGTTTTTATATGGCCTGTTGTTATGGGATTATACTGGTCAAAAGGAAACAAATATGGAGCATTAGCTTCTATGTTAGTAGGAATTGGATCCTATATTGCGATTGATCAAATGACGACTACACCTTTGTTCGGTATGCATACCGTTGTATTGCCAGTACTATCATCATTGGTCATTTATGTACTAGTAAGTTTATTCACACAACATAAAGTAACTGAGCATCAACACTAAATGAAAATTTAAAAAACCCTCCGGTCCCTTAATTTGACCAGAGGGTTTTTTATTTAGCATACATAGGGTGATCCGCTTATATTTCATCCATTTATTACGTTTTTATGGAAAAGGATTCAATGTTGGCGATCCATAAGTACGGAATTCATTATAAATTATAACGATGTCGATTTCACAAAATAGGATTGTTAACCGATTGTGCCTTGTTGTTTGCTGTGGTTTGATGGGGAGAGGATTCATCGTAAAATGATCCATCAAAATTGGGAGGACGTACACATGAAAAAAACGATACTTACACTAGTAGCTGCAACTGGGTTATCTGCTTCCATTACCGGGCAAGTATCGGCAGAGGATGTAACTGTACAAAGTGGAGATACGCTTTGGGGCATCTCTGTTGAGCACAACGTTTCAGTTACTCAATTAAAAGATTGGAACGATTTACACTCTACTATTATTTACCCTGGAGATCAACTTACTATCAGTAATGATACATCTGATGGAGAAACCTATACTGTTCGTTCCGGGGACTCACTGTGGGCAATTGCAAATACATATGGACTAACGGTCACGGAGTTACAATCCTTGAACCAGCTATCATCAACGATCATCCATCCAGGAGATATGCTCATTGTCGATTCAACGACTCAAGGAACATCATCTGATGAAGATACGACGGATGTTATTGAAACCTTTACAGCAACGGCTACAGCTTATACAGCAAACTGTGCAGGTTGTTCAGGCATAACGGCGACTGGCGTAGACTTAAAAGCGAATCCAGATCAAAAAGTGATTTCAGTAGACCCGGATGTAATTCCACTAGGCTCGACTGTATGGGTAGAAGGGTATGGATATGCAACAGCTGAGGACATAGGGGGCAGCATTGATGGAAAGGCTATTGACGTCTTTATACCAGATTATCAAGAAGCGATTCAATGGGGAAGAAAGAGCGTTACAGTGAAAGTTTATCGCTAAGACAATTTCTCCTCATATCCCTCACCAATTGACACATATTAAGAAGGGGCATTTACAGCTCCACAATCTCAGGTGAGGTGATTTTTCATGACAAGAGGACAAAGTAAAAAAGGTAAAAACAAAAATAAAACACGTGACCTTTCTCAAACGCCTAAACAAGACATTGTGGAAGATGGACGTGACGTAGAATTCGCTCAAGAATTTGCAGATGAAGCAGACCGCAAAGCACAGGAACGGTCACAAGCAGCGGATCAACGAGCCAAAAAACATAATAAATAAAGAAAAGGCTGTTCCAATAACGGAACAGCCTTTTTCTCTATTCAGGAAGGATCTTCGAGCGAGTTAAGAAACGAACACCATCTGGACCTTCTAGCGAGAACATTCCTCCTCGACCTTCAACTACATCTATAATGAGTAAGGTGTGTTTCCAATACTCATATTGCTTTTTATTCATGTAAAATGGACAGCCACCAATATCGCCTAAATGTACATCAGCTTTACCAATTAAGAAATCATCTTGTGGATAGCACATAGGCGAGCTACCGTCACAACACCCACCTGACTGATGAAATAAGAGAGGACCATGTTTAGATTTTAGCTTCTCAATTAGTGCAAGTGCTGAATCAGTTGCTGTAACCCGCTCCATCTTAATAAAATCCTAGCTTTTTAGGACTATAACTAACAAGCATATTTTTAGTTTGTTGATAATGAGACAACATCATTTTGTGGTTCTCACGTCCAATACCTGACATCTTATATCCACCAAAAGCAGCGTGAGCAGGGTAAGCATGATAACAATTTGTCCATACTCGTCCCGCTTCAATGCCACGTCCGAACTGATAAGCAGTATTTATGTTACGAGTCCATACACCCGCTCCTAAACCATAAAGCGTATCGTTAGCTATACTCATTGCTTCTTCTTCAGTTTTAAATGTGGTCACAGAAACGACTGGACCAAAAATCTCTTCTTGGAAAACCCTCATATCATTCGACCCTTTAAAGATCGTTGGGTTTACGTAGTATCCCTCGCTTAAGTCACCCTCTAATGTGTTTCTACTCCCACCAATTAGACACTCGGCTCCTTCTTCCTTACCAATATCTAAATAGGAGAGGATCTTCTCAAGTTGCTCACTTGATGCCTGAGCTCCGATCATTGTATCTGTATCTAGAGGATTTCCTTGTTTTATTTCCTTCACACGAGTAAGCGCCCGCTCCATAAATTCGTCATAGATCGACTCATCAATAAGAGCGCGTGAAGGGCAGGTACATACTTCACCTTGGTTTAAAGCAAACATCAAAAAGCCCTCAATCGCTTTATCTAAAAAGTCATCATCTTGGTCCATTACATCTTTAAAGAAGATATTTGGTGATTTCCCACCTAACTCAAGCGTAACGGGGATGATATTTTGAGACGCGTATTGCATGATTAAACGACCAGTTGTTGTTTCACCAGTGAATGCAATCTTAGAAATGCGATCACTTTGAGCAAGAGGTTTGCCTGCTTCTACACCGAATCCGTTTACGATATTAATGACCCCTGGTGGAAGAATGTCTTCAATTAATTCCATTAAAACCATTATAGAAGCAGGGGTTTGTTCAGCTGGCTTTAACACTACACAATTACCAGCAGCGAGTGCTGGAGCAAGCTTCCAAGTAGCCATTAATATAGGGAAATTCCACGGAATAATTTGCCCCACCACTCCGAGTGGTTCATGAAAATGATAGGCAATGGTATCTCCATCTACTTCACCTATTGAACCTTCTTGTGCTCGTATACATCCAGCAAAATAGCGGAAATGATCAACTGCAAGTGGAAGATCAGCTGCAAGTGTTTCTCTAACTGCCTTACCGTTATCCCACGTTTCAGCAACGGCTAGCATTTCAAGGTTATCTTCCAATCGATCTGCTATTTTGTTAAGAAGATTAGCGCGTTCAGTTGTGGATGTTTGCCCCCACGCAACCTTAGCTTCATCGGCTGCATCTATGGCCAGATTGATATCATCTTCAGTAGACCTTGCTACCTCACAAAAGGCTTTACCATTAACGGGGCTGACATTTTTAAAGTATTCACCGCCAGAAGGGGCTGTCCACTTCCCACCAATATAATTCTCATATCGTTCCTTAAACGTTACTTTTGAATCTTGCTCTCCTGGGTTTGCATAGATCATTAACATACCTCCTCGATAATATGTACATAATTGATAGCGCTTTCAAAAAACGAGAACTTCCTTATTCGGATTAAAAGAAAGCCTCACCATTTATTTTAAATTTTCAGATAAATTAATGCAAGAAAAAAGACTGTTCTTCTTCATTGCATTGCAAGATGGAATCATGTTAAATAAGAAGAGAAGTTAATGTAAGGAGGGCGATCCTTTTGAAATTACAAGGAAAAAAAGTTATTCAGATTGTAAGTGATGAATTCGAAGATCTTGAACTGTGGTACCCTGTTCTACGTTTGCGTGAAGAAGGAGCAGAAGTTCACATTGCAGGGGAGAAAGCAAATGAACAGTATAAAGGAAAATACGGAGTACCAGTTACTTCAGACTGTTCATTTGAAGAAGTACAAGCTAGTGATTATGATGCGATTCTCGTCCCAGGTGGATGGTCCCCCGATAAACTTCGTCGATATGAATCAATCCTAACGATGGTTCAAAGCATGAATGATGATGAAAAAGTGATCGGTCAGATCTGCCATGCTGGCTGGGTTCTTATCTCTGCTGATATCTTAAAGGGCAAACGTGTAACAAGTACGCCTGGAATCAAGCACGATATGATGAACGCAGGAGCGGAATGGGTCAATGAACCTGTTACAGTTGATGGTCATCTTGTATCAAGTCGCAGGCCTCCTGATCTACCTGACTATATGAGAGAATTTATTAAGGTATTAGAATCAAAATAAGTGCCAATGACAACAAACCGCTTAGAAACAATCTAAGCGGTTTGTTTATTCTTATGAACTAGGGAGAGCTTAAAGAAGTTTAATTCATTTATAAGGGGAGTCCTGATAGAAAAAGTTAGGGCTCTTTATCGTATCATCATATGATTGATGGAAGATATGAGTGGAAGCTGGAGAGATCGGTGGAATCAACCATGTCCAATCCCCTGTAATAGAGCGTCCGCACGCATGTTCCTTCTCTTCAAATAATTTAAACTGGTTTGCGGCCGTATGGTGGTCTACAATACTCACACCATTTTCTCTAAATGAGTGAAGAACCGCTGCATTTAGCTCTAACAATGCCCGATCTTTCCAAAGAGAACGGTTTCTTTTTATATCTAATCCCATTCGAGAAGCAACTTGCGGCAACAAATCATATCGACATTCATCTGCTAAATTCCTCGCACCGATTTCTGTTTCCATATACCAGCCATTAAAGGGTGCAGCTACATATTCAATCCCACCAATTTCAAGCATCATATCCGATATAACTGGAACGGAATACCACTTCAGCTGCATGTCAGCAAACCATTCGTAATCAGGATGGGTTAGTGGAACTTCTTTTACTAACGATTTAGGGACTTCATACCACTCTGGCTCTTGATCCTCAATTTGAATCACCCATGGCAAGAGGTCAAAGTCTGTATAATCACCACGCCAACCGAGTGATTGGCAGTATTTTGTAAATGAAATAGAAGCTGGGTCACCAATAATCTGATCATCTTCCTCATAACCAGCGTACCTCAAAAGCTGATGGTTCAATAAGCGGATTGGATCCTGATTGTGCTTTCGTGGCTTAAATACGGAAATGGTCGACCTAATCTTGCCCTCATTTGTTGCGTAACTTAAATGCTTACATAAAGCCTCATACACTCCTTCTACTGAGGAGATCTGACGAAAATCAAAGACATGTAACGAATCCCAAAACAACCTACCTATACAGCGATTGCTTTGACGCCATGCCATTTTAGCTCCGTATTCTAGTTCCTCATATGTATGTTCATAATGATTTGATTCAGAAATTTGCATTCGAATTTCTGCCAATCGCTCATGGATCTCTTGCTCCGTTTTCCCTAGCTCACGGAAGCATCTATGTATAAATTGTTCTGCTTGCTGAAATAAACTTGTGCTCACTCGCATTTACCTCCACTAGATGACTCTTTATGCGGATTATACCATACATGGATTACGGTACATAAACCGTTTGCGTTATGAAAAAACTAATTATACCAAACAGTTGAGGAGATGAAACCATGACCCAGTTTCGATTAGGATATGTGGCCATGAGCGTTCATGTACAAAATGCTTCCCCGTCTCAAACCATGACCTTTAAACAGTTTTCTTCATTAAATGACCGACAAGCAGCTATAAGGAAACTTGAACGTATCGCTCAATCTAACCTTTCGAATACACTTAGGCTTTTAAAGCATTCTGTAGCTTCTGGTGTAACGTTCTTCAGATTGAGTTCACGTCTTGTCCCGCTTGCTACTCATGAGAACCTATCAGATTGGAACTATATTCAACCTATAAAAGACGACCTCCAAGCGATTGGAACATATGCTAAAGAGAAAGAAATGCGAATTGATTTTCATCCTGATCATTTCGTTGTTCTTAATAGTCCAGACAAAGATACCTTTAAATTCTCACTTCAAGTATTGAAATATCACTACCGCTTACTTCACGGAATGGGTATAGACCCAACTCATCGATGTGTACTTCACCTTGGAGGAGCTTATCAAAATAAAGAGAAAGCCCTTGAACACTTTATTGAAAACTGGGCTTATGTCCCTTCAGGCATACAAAAAATGGTTATGATTGAAAACGATGACAAGGTATTTACCATGGAGGATTGTTTGTATGTGTGTGAAAAGTTAAATATACCCTTTATTTTTGACCTTCATCATCATATGGCAAATCACAATGCTTCCGACTGGACGTTACATTGGGATCGGGTCGTTGCTACTTGGGAACATTCACCTTTGCCGTTGAAAATGCACATTTCGAGCCCTAAAAGTCCCGAGGATTTTAAAAGCCATGCAGACCTTATCGACTATGAAATGTTCAAAAGTTTCCTTCAACATGTGGCAGGCACTGTTCAAAAGGTTGACTGTATGATTGAAGCGAAACTAAAAGATGAAGCCCTATTTACATTGAGTCACCAACTCCACGAAGACTCATCTATAACAATGGAAACACCATCTCTATTTACTCTCAAGGGATACTAACATGTTTTCATGTGATTAAAATACATCTTTATAGGGAATAGGCGAGGGAAGTGGAGGGATGAAAAATGTCGGAAAACGAACATAATAACAATGAAGCTATGACGGAAGAAGAACAAGAGGATAAAAATGTAGGAACCACAATTGAATCCCGAACAAACCCCGATCGGCCCGGAAGGCAATTTTATATTCCTTCTCAAATTGTCAGTGAATTTGCCCAAAAAGGGAAAGATCATCTATCTAAACCATTTCGGTCTCAATTTATCCTTGCCTTAACGGCAGGTTCATTTATGACATTTGGAGCCTTATTTTCAATTCTTCTTGCTATTGAAGTAGAAGTAAAAGGTCTTTATCATCTTCTTTCCGGATTTGGATTTGCAGCAGGATATGCAATGGTGTTTATATCAGGTTCTGTCCTATTTACGGAAGTTAATGTATTGTTACCAACCTATGTGTTTAATGCAATGGAAAAACAAAAAAACATACTCAAATTTTGGTTCTCGGCTTATATAGGGAATATCATTGGGGCATTATTCGTTGCTGTTTTGATTCAACTTTCTTCCTCATTATCAAATTCCTTTTATACAGAGTTATCTATGTACTTAGATAAAAAGATGAAGTTCCTTGACCATGGTTGGGTCGGTTGGTTTCAGATTGTTGTATCTGGCGTCCTTGCCAATTGGTTAATCGGGATGGCTGCTTTCTTAACAACTGCGGCAAGGGATTTAACTGGAAAGATTTTAGGAACAACATTACCGGTTGTTTTATTCGTAGCTGGAAACTTCCAGCATAGCGCAGCAAATATGGGGTATTTTAGTATGGGGATATTATCTTCTGATAAATATGAGTGGTATGAATTTCTATTCCTCAATCTTATCCCAGCTAGTATTGGGAACATAATAGGTGGTACCATATTCGTGTCTCTTATTTTCTCTTACGCCTATAAAGATGATATTCAAACAGCTTTAAACAAGAAAGATTAGCATGAATGGGGCAACTTTAACGTTGCCCTTTATTAATGCCTTTAAGCAAACAGCTCGAAATCTTGCCATTTGTATAGGACAATACGATAGAAGCACTAAAGTGAAGGAGGGAGCACTATGAAAATTAGCGTATTAGACCAGGCTCCGATATCAAAAGGAAATACTCCTGAACAAACCTTACGTAACACGGTTGAATTAGCCCAATTTGTAGAAAAACTCGGATATTATCGCTATTGGGTTGCTGAACATCACAATACAAATGGGCTCGCCAGTACCGCGCCTGAAATATTAATTACTCGTATTGCTTCCTTAACGGATAAGATTAGAGTTGGATCTGGAGGGGTCTTATTACCTCAGTACAGCCCGTTAAAAGTAGCTGAAAATTTCAAAATGCTTGAAGCTATGTTTCCGGGGCGCATTGATCTTGGTGTCGGTCGATCTCCAGGAGGAGGTCAGAAGACGCGTTTAGCTCTTACAGATGGATCACAAAAGATGCTCAGCGCTTTCTCACGACAAGTAAAAGATTTACATGGGTTCTTATACAATACGCTGCCTGAGGATCATGAATATAAAGGGGTTGTTGCTACCCCTCAAACCTCAACAAACCCCGAGACTTGGGTTCTAGGCTTATCAGACCGAGGCGCAAAACATGCAGCTATTAATGGGACTGGCTTTACATTTGGTCATTTTATTAGCCCAGATAAATCCTCTGAAGCAATATCAACTTATTTGGAACGTTTTCGTCCTTCGCCGGAAAGAAAAGAGCCTGCAGTCAATGCTTGTATATTTGTGGTCTGCGCAGAAACTAAAGAAGAAGCGGAAGAACTAGCATTAAGTCAAGACATGTGGCTTCTCCAGGTTGAAAAAGGGAAAGAAACAAGAGTTCCTTCGATCGAGGAAGTAAAAGCGCACACCTTTACAAGTGATGAGCTGAAAAAGATTGAACAAAACCGGTCAAGGGCCGTGATCGGAACACCTGATGAAGTGAAGGAGCAACTTGAAACGCTGGCACATACATACAGCGCTAACGAACTGCTACTCATTACAAATATTTATGATTTCGAAAAGAAAAAACAATCTTATAAACTAATAGCAGAGGCTTTTCAGTCTTAAATCGGAAAGGGTAGACCCCTTTCCGATTTTTTCGTCTCAAAGCCTTCCGCGTATTTTAAATTAAGAATATGTTACTATAAATAAGAGATAACAGAATTGTATAACTCTTCACAAGATAAAGGGGACATGTTTATAATGAGTTCTGACAAAATATATGACTTAATAGGCGTAGGGGTTGGCCCTTTTAATTTGAGCATGGCTGCTCTTCTAGATGACCATTCGGAAGTTGACGCTTTATTTTTTGAACAACGCTCTTCATTCGATTGGCATCCAGGAATGTTAATTGAAGGAACAAAGATGCAAGTACCTTTCATTGCCGACCTCGTTACAATGGCAAACCCTAAAAGTCACTATTCTTTCTTAAACTACATCAATGAGCACGGGAGAATGTATCCGTTCTATTTTCTTCAACGCTTAGATATACCTCGTCGGGAGTATAATGATTACTGTCAATGGGTTGCAGCTCAGTTAAGCAGTTGCCAATTCGGTACAAAAGTCGAATCGGTTCGTTACATAGAAGATAATGAAACCTATTTTGAGGTGTTAGTAGTCGATACTGATACAGGCGAAAGAAATGGTTTCAAGAGTAAACATATTCTACTTGGTACAGGAAGTGTGCCAGTTATGCCAGCATCCTTTAATCAGTTGCCAAAAGAAGACGTTTTTCATACCGCACAATTTAAAGAAAACATACATCGTTGTAGAAAAGCCGAGTCTATTACAGTCATTGGTTCTGGGCAAAGTGCTGCTGAGACATTTAGAGAGTTATTAAATGAACAACGCGAACATAACTTTCGATTGGATTGGATCACCCGTTCACCTGGATTTGCTTCCATGGAAGAATCAAAGCTTAGTCTCGAACATTTTTCACCAGACTATGTTAATTATTTTTATCAACTACCTCAATCAAAAAAAGATGAGGTGTTTGCTACCCAAGGTCTTTACTATAAAGGAATTAGTACACATACAGTTACAGACATTTATGATCTCCTTTATGAATATTCTGTTGGCGGTGAGAATCCCAATGTAGGATTGCAAGTATTAACAGAGGTAAACGGGATTACCAAGAAACCTGGAAGTAAAGGATATGAAATAGCTTGCACTCATCATCAAGAAGGAAGTTCCTTTACACATGAAACGGAAGTAGTGATTGCGGCTACAGGATACAAACCTTATGTCCCAGATTTTGTGAAATCACTAGAGGGGATAATAGAGTGGGATGAAAAAGGGCGATACAAGGTTGAAGCTGACTATCGCATTAGAAAGATAAAAATGGCTGATAATGAGATTTATGTTCACAGTGGCATATCTCATTCTCATGGAGTAGGTTCAACTAACCTTGGACTTGCCGTTCATCGAAACAAGGTCATTATAAACCACTTGTTAAAACGAGATGTTTATCCAATTCCTGATCAAAACGTGTTTCAATCTTTTAAACCCAAGAAGTAAATTCAAGGATAACTTTTCTCTGAACAAAAATGCAGATATCAATTCATTAATTGATGTCTGCTACTTTTATTTCCTCACTAATTTTCAACGACCTAAGTTTTCCCAAAGCGAGTAGAAATAGTAAATCTCCTGTAGTATGGCTTCTTGATCTTTGATTTTTATGCTTCCTTCAACTTTAGCAATAACTCCCGCAATATCTAACATGTATTCTCTCTCAGCACTAAATTGAATTCGATTTACGACCTTTTTCCAAGCCTTAGCAGTATAATCGACTTCATTCTGAGCTTTATCCCATTCTCGATCTCCTACATAATCTTCTAATTTCTCGAATGACTCATAGACACGATCTTGATTACCAAAAGGCTGTTTTAACCAACTCCCACCTGTCATGATGACTATAAATATAGTCAATGTTACAATCGGAATAGTATATAACAAAAATCGGTTCATATCTTCTTCACCTCACCTTAATAAGGGCCTGGATAATCGCTTATATCTTCTTCTACACCGACTTGTTCCTCGTACAAATCTACATATAATTTCCCATTCGGTAAGTATAGGGCGTAAAAAACATCCTCAATCTGATCAATACCTTGCTGTTTTAACTGATCTTCAATCCATTCTTGCGTCACATTTTTTTGCTGTAGGTTCTGGGTTATGAGTTGTCCCTCTTGGATTAGTTCTGTAGCAATCCCACCTTCATCGGTCGGAATCCTCAAGTCTGAAGGTGTGACGGGCAAGTATTGAGATTTAGGCAGTACAGATAATTTTCCATTTACTTCAATGAGAGCAAATTCTACATCCGTAATATTAAATACGCCTCTTTGCCTGAGAAGCATCATAAGTTCACCGACTTTAATGCGCATTTTCTTTAAGTTGTCCTCAAGAATTTTTCCATCTTTCACAACCACAGTAGGTTCACCTTCTAATACCTTTCCTAAATAACGGCTTTTCATAGAAATGACTTGTAAAATCATTGTTAAAAGGGCATACCCGGTAAGCCCTACCCAATGTCCCCATGTTGTAGCTGAGAGGTCAGTGGCCAAATTAGCTGCTATAGAACCAATAGTAATGCCATTAATATAATCAAAGAACGTTAGTTGTCCAACTTCTTGTTTTCCGAGTACGCGTGTGAAAATGAGAAGAGTAAAGAATGAAAATATTACTCTAACCACTACTACTAGGGTTTCATCGATCATAATTCAATCCTCCTGAAGGATTCGTATTATTCTTATTTTCTACTTGATTGTTTGTTCTATGCTTCAACAGCAATAAAAAAGCACCCTTTTAAAGGGGTGCTTTAAAAAGGTGCTTGTTTTATGTACTGAACCAATAACTCCCTGAATGCTTCTCGATCTTTAGACGTAAGAGCTTTAGGGCCTTTCGTTCGTTTTCCGCTTTTTCTTGCTTGAGCACTGGCGTGACGGGTAATTAAGAGACGATCGATATTGTCATGAGTATAGGCAAAACCACTATGATGGAGTACGATACATCCTTTTGTAAGGGCTAGTGAAGCAAGCCCATAATCCTGGGTAACAATGAGATCACCAGCTTGAGCTAATTGCATAATACGATAATCAGCTGCTTCTGCACCAGTATCTACATAAACAGTGTCCACACCAGGTGGTTCTTGTTTATTTGAATAATGAGAAAAGCTTTTCACAAGGGTTACATGAAGCCGCTCTTTAGTGGCTTCTTCGATAATAATTTCTTTAACAGGGCAAGCATCTGCGTCTACATATATGTTCAAACAAATTCCTCCTAAAGGTAGTTGGTTAAAGTATTTGGATCCAGGGACTAAAAAGCCTCCATAAGATATGCTATAATAGATGAATCTAGAAAAGGAAGTAGGCTAAGGAATGACAGAATTACAAGTCGGTACAACACAAAATCTTTCTGTTTTAAGAGCGATCGAAACCGGATACGTGTTGACCCTGAATAATCAAGAAGTATTACTGCACACAAATGAAGCTACAAAAGAATTGGAAGTCGATGAAGACGTCCTTGTATTTCTCTATCATACGAAAAAAGGAAGTATGGCTGCAACTATGTCCATACCGAGTGTTTCCTTTGAACAATACGACTGGGTGGAAGTAAAAGAATCCGTTAAGCGTCTCGGTGTCTTTGTAGATATCGGGATTAGCAAAGATTTGTTAGTGTCAGAAGACGACCTCCCAATAATAGAACATGTATGGCCACAGGCTGGGGACAAATTATTTGTCTGTCTATCTAATGACCAAAAGGGACGTTTGCTTGCTAAACCTGCTACTGAGAACGTAGTTGAAATGTATTGTGAACCTGCTCCAGAATCTCTTTTACATCAGTTGATAAGCGGTCATATTTATCGTTCTAATAAAGTGGGATCTTTCTTAATTACAGAAGAAGGGTACCGAGGCTTTATTCACCATTCAGAGCGCAAAGAAGAACCTCGTTTAGGTGAATGGGTGAAAGGCCGAGTTATTGATGTGAAAAGTGTAGGCACACTTAACATTTCTCTTCGCCCCGTTAAAGAAGAGGCTTTGGATGAAGATTCAGAAGAAATACTTGCATTTATGAACGAACGAGGCGGTAAAATGTTCTTTACTGATAAAAGTGATCCAGATGAAATCCGCGACACATTTAACATTAGTAAAGCTGCATTCAAGCGTGCCTTGGGGCGTTTGTTAAAACAAGGCAAGATTGAACAACACGACGGTTTAACTACACTGAAAGATTCAGAATAAAAAATGACGCCTTATTAGGCGTCATTTTTTATATTTGTTTCCGTTAGACGGAAAAGAGCGATTAGTAATGTTAAGCCTATGAAGCACACCGTAAATAGCAAAGCATTTTCTATTCCGAATTGATCAGCTACAACACCACCTGCTAAAGCCCCAAATGCATAACCACTATCACGCCAAAAGCGATACACCCCTAAAGAAGTGGCACGCCATGAAGAAGAAGCTACATCACTTATACTAGCAATTAATGTTGGATAAACCAGCGCTGTTCCGATTCCTAATAATAAAGATGCCATCAGCCAAGTGTAAAACATTGTTCCAAACAGTATACTTAGGAGGCCAATAAGTTGCAGCATTACACCTGAAAGGATGAGCCACTTGCGCCCCCATTTGTCGCTTAGTGGACCCGTAACCAGCTGGAAAATCCCCCAACTTGCCGGATAGAGAGCAATAACAAGACTCATTTGACTTCCGGATAGAGAGGTTGTAGCAAAGAATAAAGGGAATAGACCCCAAGCTACTCCGTCTTTGAAGTTGGTCGTTAATCCAATCAAGCTTGTAGTTGATAAATTGGAATCTTGAAAGGAAGTTTTAACAAAAACAGAACGAAATGTAGGTGTGGACCTTTTCATCTTTTTGTCTTTGTGCTGATGGTCTTTTACCATTGCAGACAATGTAAGACCTAAAAACACAATGAAGAAACCGATTAAGAAAGGTTCAGGTCTTGCGGAGTATCTAGTCATAACGTACCCAGACAATAAGGCTGTAAGAGACAAACCAACATAACCGGCAAATTCATTTAATCCGACCGCGATTCCTTTTTGATTGTCTTTGGCAAGGTCAATTTTCATATTTACTGTCATGGACCATGTAAGTCCTTGACTCAAGCCTAGAAGTACATTTGCTGCTATAATGATCCACCAGGATTGAGCGAATATAATTAGGAGTGGTACACAACCTGCAATGAACCATCCAACGATTAAAAGCGATTTCCTTCCAAAGCGATCCGCTAAATGTCCAGCTAATAAATTCATTAAAGCTTTAGTTACACCAAAAGAAACAATAAACGACAAAGTTGCTGTAACAGAAGCAATGCCAAATTCCTCTTTAGCTAATATAGGTAATACTGTTCTTTCTAACCCCACCATAGAGCCAACGAAAACATTAATGCACACTAATATGATAAAAGTAACAAGATTTTGGCGGATGCCTTTTTCGATATTCATATTAACCCTCCCGATACGGGTATACGTATATAAATATACCAATTTGCTGATAAGGATTCAACTCTAGAAGATTCATGCTTCCTCTATACATAAAGAAAGAGTAGCGCCTAATACGCTACTCCTTTTTGTCCCTCTCATGAATTTCTTCTGTTACAGCAAATGCAAGGTCATCGTTTCCATAAAGCGATAGCACACCAAGAAGCGTTTGGTCTGGTATATGTTCAGCTTCCTGTTTTGATACCGTTAAATCTATACCTTGTTGAAGGGAAGGGTTATCCTGTTGATTTGGATAAGCTCTGAAATACAATTCTTTCGGATCCAGGTCATGGTTAACACACCACTGAGCAAAAACAAGAATCATCATCTGTTCATCTTGTTGAAAGTTTTTAATAATTTGTTCTTCTAAGTCTTTCTTTTCCATATGTAATACTCCTTTATTAATCGGTAGCTCTATTATAGCTAGAAAAAGGATTGGCTTACAAGAATAAATGTTTAGGCATTCACCTATTAGAGGATCCCTTCATATGCTAGCGGTATCGAATGAAAGAGGGTGACTGCATGAGTCAAAATGGCCATCACTATTATATTGCAGGTAATACTGCTGAAGGATATTACCGTCTAACAGAATCCATTTTAAAAGGGTTGGATAAGTGTTATGTTCTAACCGGTGGGCCTGGCATCGGGAAGTCGACATTTATTAAGTCAGTTGCTGAAGAGGTAAAAGGGACGAAGCATTTCTTAGAATACCTACATTCTCCATCTGAACCAGGAAGTCTGGACGGTTTAATCATACGTGATAAAGGAATTGCGTTAGTAGATGAACAACTAATTCGTCATCTTAAAAAGGATGAACTGGGAGACGCACATTTTATTCATTTAAGTGAAGGGGTAGACCCAGTTTCATTAACACAACATAAAGATGATATTGTACGCCTATCAAAGCAATTGGATCGACTTTACGACCTGTCCTATAAAACCTTTAACGATTCTCTTCGCGCTCACGATGAACTTGAGGATATATACATTTCTTCGATGAACTTTAACGAAGCGAATAAGTTGACGAATGAGTTAATTCAGCTTTTTTATGGAAATGAAGATCAATCTAAAGCCTCAAAAGTTGAACATCGTTTTCTTGGTGCCGCTACACCTGAAGGGGCTAAAGATTTTATACAGCAACTCACTTCAGACATAAACAATCGATACTTTATTAAAGGAAGAGCAGGTTCAGGTAAATCAACAATGCTTAAGAAAATAGCTCAAGCGGGGGAAGAAAAAGGGTATGATTTGGAAGTATATCACTGTGGGTTTGACCCAAATAGTCTAGACATGATTATCTTACGCGAACTCGGTATTGCTATTTTTGATTCCACTGCTCCCCATGAATACTTCCCAGACCGAGAAAATGATGAAATTGTCGATGTTTACAAGCGATGCATCCAGGCAGGAACAGATGAAGCATATGCAATTGAGATAGATCGCACCACGAAAAAGTATAAAGATAAAATGAATGAGGCTATATCCCTCCTTGAAAATGCGAAGAATGTAAGAGATCAACTCAAAACCATTTATTCAAAAGCTATGGACTATGCATTTGTAGATCAGAAAAAAGAAGAGTGGATTAATGATATTCTACGTAAGTAAAAGGCCCATATCGGGTCTTTTTCTTCGTTTAGTTTCAACGTGTTACACTTGCATAGTGAAGGAGGGAATTAGAATTGACGGAGGAAACAAATTATTTATTGAAACAAATCCCTTTATTCTCCACATTAGAGGAAAAGGACTTATACACTTTAGGCACAATTACCACGAAGCGTCTCTATCAAAAGCAAGAAGTCGTCTTTATGGAGGGGCAAGAACGAGAGGCTGTTTACTTTATAAGAAAAGGGATTATTAAAACATCTAAAACAGACCTAAATGGGAAGGAGCATATCATTAACTTTCTTCAATCAGGAGAAATGTTTCCCCATGTAGGTTTTTTTGAACAAACACCGTATCCCGCTACTGCGCAAGTATTAGAAGAAGCGGAGCTTTACGTTATTCGAATTAAGGACTTCGATCAGCTTATGCTCGATCACCCATCTATTGCTGTTCAGGTAATGAAGGTTATGGGACAAAAGTTATCTCTTCTCACAGAACGTATTCAGGAGTTATCTTCAAGAGATGTAAGGCATCGTGTAATCTCAACATTAATTCGACTTGCAGAAGAATCGGGGATTACTGTTGAAAATCAACCTGCTTATATTAGCGTTCCACTTACAAATACACACCTAGCTAATATGGTAGGCTCTACAAGAGAAAGTATAAATCGGATTTTGAATGAATTAAAGAAGAAAGAGCTTATCCGTTCGAGTCGCTCTTCAATTGAGATTATGAACCTCTCAGACTTAAAAGATTCTTTAAGGTAAAGGTCTTGCAAAATTTTATGTGATAGTTTCTGTAACAACATTGTCAAAAATAGTGTGATATACATCACAAAACATAAGGATCCTCTTATTTACAATGTACATATAGGAAGAACAATACGTACTTATGGAGGTTTTATAGATGCTTTCTAACGAAAATATAGCGATTATTAAGTCAACAGCTCCTATCTTAAAAGACAGAGGTGTAGAAATTACTTCCCGTTTCTATGAACGCTTATTTGCTAATCACCCTGAACTATTACATCTGTTTAATCAAACGAATCAAAAGAAAGGTCGTCAACAAACAGCTTTAGCAAACGCAGTTTATGCGGCGGCTGAAAACATTGACCGACTAGAAGAGATCCTACCTGTAGTGAAACAAATTGCACATAAGCACAGAAGTATTGGTGTCCAAGCTGAGCACTATCCAGTTGTAGGTGAACATTTGCTGTTAGCCATGAAAGAAGTCCTTGGTGATGGAGCTACTCCAGAAGTATTACAAGCATGGGAAGAAGCTTATAGTATTATTGCAAACGTCTTCATTGAAATAGAACAAGATATGTATGATGAAGCTGCCATGCAGCCTGGAGGATGGGAAGGTTTTAAAGCGTTTAAAGTTACCCGTAAGGAGATCGAGAGTGATGTGATTACCTCTTTCTATTTAGAACCTATTGACAAGAAGCCCTTACCTAGCTTTTCACCAGGACAGTATATTAGTGTTCAATTGCATATCGAGGGAGAGGCTTATACACATGTTCGTCAGTATAGTTTATCCGATGCCCCACATCAAGATTACTACCGGATTAGCGTTAAACAGGAATGTGATCATGACCCAGAAGGGGTGGTTTCCAACTATTTACACAAATCGATTAAAGAAGGGGATACGATTCCAGTAAGTGCTCCAGCTGGTGACTTCGTATTAGATACATCAAGAGATACTCCATTAGTGTTAATTAGTGGTGGTGTCGGTCTTACACCTCTAGTAAGCATGTTAAAAACGGTTGTAACTCAACAGCCTAATCGTGAAGTTACCTTTATCCACGCTGCCAGAAATAGTCAGCTACATGCGCTTAAGGGAGAAATAAACCAAATTGTTAAGCAAATTGACACGGTTAAAAATTATACGTTGTATTCAAATCCAACCGAAGAGGATAGGAAATTAAAAGATTTAAACACAGGGTATATAACATTAGAATGGTTGCAAAAGGTTCTCCCACATAATCAGATGGACTTTTATTTCTGTGGACCGTCTGGGTTTATGAATGCGACTTTCCAGGCGTTACAACAATGGGGGGTACCGGAAGAACGTATGCATTATGAATTCTTTGGCCCGGCCAAACAACTAGAAACAGTTCACTAAATGAACCTTAATATTCCAAAAAGAACTAAGAGTTACATGCTCTTGGTTCTTTTTTATTGTCATCATAGTTAACGGGCTGTGAATATAGTTGCACCAAATTCCCGCTTTCGTTATGATGAAAAGGGGTTTTTATAAAAAGGAAAACATTATACTCCTGTAGTAGACCATCTAGCATTATGTTCTTTCCTTACTTTCTCTCCTAAAGAAACAGTACATATTAACGATAAAAGGGTGTATTTAAATGAGTTCAGAAAGTAAACACACACAATCAAGAAAAAAGATTTTTGTCTTAGGAGGGGATGGATTCTGTGGTTGGCCTACAAGTCTTCACCTATCTAATATAGGTCATGAAGTTGTAATCATCGACAATCTCTCCAGACGTAATATTGATAACGAACTAGAAGCGGATTCATTGACCCCTATTAAGCCAATGGGGACAAGGATCGAAGCATGGAAGGAAGTATCAGGGAACACGATCGGCTTTCATAACATCGATATCGCCGAAGATTACGAAGGTTTTCTTGCCGTTTTAAATTCAGAAAAGCCTGACGCGATTGTTCATTTTGCTGAGCAACGTTCAGCTCCCTATTCAATGAAATCACCAAAACATAAACGTTATACGGTTAATAATAATATTAATGCTACGCATAATGTTCTTTGTGCCATCGTAGAATCCGGCTTGGATACTCATCTTGTTCACTTAGGAACTATGGGTGTCTATGGTTATGGAACAGCGGGCATGAAGATTCCTGAGGGGTACCTCGATGTGGAAGTGAAAACAGAAGCGGGCGAACGAATTGAACAACAAATTCTTTACCCAACGAACCCAGGTTCTGTCTATCATATGACTAAAACACAAGATCAATTACTCTTCCAATACTATAATAAGAACGATTCCATACGTATTACGGACTTGCATCAAGGAATCGTATGGGGTACAAATACAGCTGAAACAAATATGGATGATCGCTTAATTAATCGTTTTGATTATGACGGCGATTATGGTACAGTATTAAATCGTTTCTTAATGCAAGCTGCAGTTGGTTATCCAATTACAGTGCACGGTACAGGTGGACAAACACGTGCCTTTATTCATATTCAAGACACGGTCCGTTGTATCGAACTCGCTATTGAAAATGCACCTTCGAGTGAGGATCGCGTAATGATCTTTAATCAGATGACAGAAACCCATCGTGTTAACGACTTAGCAAAGTTAGTTAGTGAAATGACAAACGGCGAAATTGCTTATGTATCCAACCCACGTAAAGAAGCTGCTGCAAACGATCTTCATGTAAGAAATGATCTCTTCTTATCTAAGGGATTAAACCCAACAACACTAGATACAGGGCTTCTACAGGAAGTAACTGAAGTTGCAGGGAAATATGCTCACAGAGCTGATTATTCGAAAATTCCAGCCACAAGTACGTGGACAAAGGAACAACAACCTGGCATACCAGAAACAAGTAAAGAATTAAATAAGTAATTATAAGAAAGCCTCCAGTCTTAAATTGGAGGTTTTTTATTTTGGCATATGGTTCCTAAAAACCTTCGGATTAAATTCTTAAGGTGTTTTCTAACAAGTATTTTTGCTATGAGTTGGTTATAAATCCTCACTAGACATTCTGCAAGTCAAATAGAAGTGCATATACAAAACAAATGATTACAAGATTATATAGTGATATGTAACAAGAATCTTTTATATGGAATTTATTTCAAAAACATTCTTTACTCCCATTCCTTATAACTAAAATTTGTGCAATAATATTAAATAATTCAAATATTCTGACTTAATTTACGGGAGGGGGATCGATTGAGCAAACGTTTAGCAATGTAGAGTGGCTCAGCCAGGTATGAAATAGAATAAGGGAGACTAAAGTATGGAAAATACGGTTTGGTCTTTGTTACCTCCTTTGTTAGCGATTTTATTTGTGTTGCTAACTAAGCGTGTATTAGTATCTCTGGCAATTGGAATCGTAGCTGCATCTTTGTTATTAGCTCAATTTAATGTGTTAGATAGCTTCTGGTTAATATGGGACGCATTTTCAGGCGTGTTTGTTGATGGTGAATCATTAAATACTTGGAACGTGTTTATTTTGTTATTTGTACTTATGCTTGGTGTCATTACTGCTTTCATTAGTATGATGGGAGGTGCTCGTGCTTTCGGTGAGTGGATGATCAAACGAGTCAAATCGAGGGCAGGGGCGCAAGTTATGACAGCTCTATTAGGAATCGTAATTTTCATCGATGATTATTTTAACAGTCTTACAGTAGGGCAAGTTTGTAAACCTGTAACGGATCAACACCGCATTTCAAGAGCAAAGCTCTCATACATTATTGATTCTACAGCCGCTCCCGTATGTGTCGTTGCACCTATCTCTAGTTGGGGAGCTTATATTATAGGTATTATAGGAAGTATTTTAGTTACACAAGGCATTAATGACTTTTCTGCTTTCAGTGCCTTTATTCAGATGATCCCGATGAACTTATATGTATGGGCAGCTCTAGGACTAGTTTTTGTTATCGCTATACGAAACGTCGATTTCGGTCCGATGAATGTTCACGAAAAACGAGCACTTCAGACAGGGCAAGTAACTGACCCTGCTCACAAAGAAGTTGTTGATGCTGAGGAAAAACTTCCAATAAGTAAGAAAGGAAGAGTGCGTGACTTATTTGTGCCACTTACCATTTTGTTTGTCTCCACGGTCGGTATGATCGTATGGTCAGGAATTAGTGCCACTACAGAAGAAATGACACTCATTAACGTATTCGGAAATGCTGATGTGCCAAAAGGTTTACTAGTGGGAGGAATTGTCGGCCTAGTTGTTACATTTGTTATGTACTACTCACAGAGTTCAAAGAATGAAGGTTTTCAGAATCTAAACTTTGGCTAGGTGTAAAAGAAGGAACACGATCAATGATGCATAGTATAGGGATTTTAATACTAGCATGGATGATTGTATCTTTAATTGACCAACTTGGTACGGGTAATTTTCTTGCAGAAATTGTGAAAGAGGCCAATATAAGCGCTAGCTTCTTACCAGCCATTCTTTTCGTTTTCGCAGGTGTGATTGCCTTTTCAACAGGTACTTCGTGGGGGTCTTTTGGGTTGCTTCTCCCAATTGCAGGTCAAATTGCAGTAGCTACAGACGTGAACTTACTTTTACCAATGCTTGCTGCTGTACTCGCAGGTGCCGTAATGGGGGATCATTGTTCTCCAATATCTGATACAACGATTCTCTCTTCAACAGGGGCAAATTGTCATCACATGGACCATGTCACTACACAAATACCTTATGCCCTTACTGCTGCGGCAATTTCCTTGCTAGGATATATCGTTTTAGGACTAACAAACAGCACTTGGTTAAGCTTATGCATGGTTGTCGTAGGGCTAATCATTGTTTATATTTTATTGAAACCAACCCCTCAATCCATGGTGAGAAACGAACAACAAGATTCCATCGCAAAGTAGAGTTAAAAGCTTTCTTTAAATTGTCATGTGACTTCACTACTATTCATATAATGAAATGGCGTTTCGATTAGTGAAATGATAAAGAGGAGGGTGCACCTTATGACATTTGTGTCCCAAAAAGTAAATAGTTTACCCCCATATTTATTTTCCGTTTTTCATCAAAAGAAAAAGGAACTAGAGGCACAAGGAATAGATGTTATTGACCTTGGTATTGGAGCTCCTGATTTACAAACACCTTCCTTTATCATTGATCGACTGACTGAGGAAGTTAAAAAATCAGCTCACCATAAATACTCTCCCTATAGTGGTATTCAAGAATTCAAAGAAGCTGTAGCTCGCTTTTACAAGAACTATCACGGGGTTTCTCTTAATCCAGAAACAGAGATATTGACACTTATTGGCTCGAAAGAAGGGTTAGCTAATCTAATTCGAGCTGTGGTAGACCCTGGAGACAGTGTCCTCCTTCCTGATCCCGGATATCCAGTCTATCAGTCTGCTGTACATCTAGCTTATGGAAACTCGATTCGATTACCTCTTGATCCGTTCAATGGATATACCCCTATGTATGAGAAGCTGTCCCAAGAAGAGATACAGAATACCAAAGTCATGTTATTAAACTATCCTAGTAATCCAACGGGGGCAACAGTAGAGTATAGAACATTTTTGGAAGCGTTTACATTTGCTAAAAAACATGGTCTTTGTCTTGCTCACGATGCAGCCTATAGTCTTGTAACATTTGGTGGCTATAAGGCTCCTAGTTTACTTGAGGTACCAGGCGCTAAAGACATAGCTGTTGAATTTGGATCTCTTTCCAAGAGTTTTAATATGACCGGTTGGAGAATCGGCTATGTCGCCGGGAGTCCAGAATTAATTCGTGCAATGTCAATCATCAAAAGCAACACTGACACAAGTCAATTTATTCCCATACAACAAGCAGGGGCGACTGCCCTTAATAGTGACTTCAGTACAGTAAAAGAGAATAATCATATCTATGAGGAACGACTAGAAAGTATACTCCATGTTCTAAAAGAACTAAACATTCAAGCAGAAAAACCTCGTGGAACATTCTTTGTTTGGGCTAAAGTTCCAAATGGCTATTCATCGCAAACTTTTGCTGAAAAGCTACTTAATGAAGCTGGAGTTATTGTTACCCCTGGTCACGCATTTGGTAAAGGTGGAGAGGGATACTTTCGTTTATCTTTATGTGTTCCAACAGATCGTTTAAATGAAGCTGTTCAACGTATGCAAGCTCTAGACTGGGAGGTAACAAATGATTGAGAAGAGTTCAAAAACCACTAAACGTACGCTTACAAGCGCTCACGCTATTGTAGAGTGCATGAAAATTGAAGGAGTAAAACACGTATTTTGTGTTCCTGGAGAAAGTTACCTTCCTATTATGGATGCAATTTATGATGAACCTTCCATCAAGCTCATATCTGCTCGTCATGAAGGCGGAGCATCATTCATGGCAGAAGGTTATGCCAAGGCTAGCGGTAAACCAGGTGTGGTAATGGCTACAAGAGGGGTTGGGGGATCAAACCTGACGATAGGAGTTCATACAGCACACCAGGATTCCACACCTATGGTTGTATTCCTTGGGCAAGTACACAGCGACTTTAGGGGGAGAGAAGGGTTTCAAGAAGTTGATCTTGACCAGTATTTTAGCCATATTGCGAAATGGACAGTGGAAATACGTGATGCAAAAAGGGTTCCAGAATTAGTCCAGAGAGCCTTTAGAGTAGCTCAAACCGGTAGGCCAGGTCCTGTCGTTGTATCTCTCCCAGAAGATCTCTTGCTACACGAATCTGTTATGGCATTTGGCCCTCCTGTTCGAAGACCTGCACCTCGCCCTTCACAAAATGAGATTAATGGTGTTGAACAGTTATTACAATCTTCGGAACATCCAATAATCATTGCTGGTGGAGGCGTTAAGGCTTCTGGAGCTGAGGAGGAATTAAAACAATTTGCAAACAAGTATCAAATTCCCGTCATGGCATCGTTCAGAAGACATGATGTTTTGCCAAATGACCACCCTCTCTATTTGGGCCACCTAGGTTTAGGAACTCACAAATCTATTTTAGAAACCGTTCAACAATCGGATGTAATCCTTGCTTTTGGTACTCGCTTATCAGAAGTCACAACACAGGATTACTCAATGATTACGGGGGAGAAGAGGCTTGTTCACATAGATATTGACTACGAAACAATTGGCAAAACCTATCAGCCTGATATCGGCATAGTTGCCGATCTTAAAGAAGGTTTACAAGATCTATTATCTATTAACCTATCAACTGTGTGGAAGGACTGGGCAGAGGAACGAAGGAAAGTATATGAAAATGTGACGAGACTTACTCTACAAGATTTAGATTGTCATAATTTCCATTCACAAATTATAGGTAAGCTACAAGCTCACTTACCTAAGGATGCATTAGTAACAAATGATGCAGGAAACTTTGCGGGTTGGTTACATACCTTCTTTCAGTTTACAGAGAGAAATACGTATGTAGGCCCTACTTCTGGTGCAATGGGGTATGGTATGCCTGCCGCTCTTGGTGCAAAGCTTGCTCACCCACAACGTACAGTCATCTCTCTTTCAGGGGACGGCGGGTTTATGATGACCATGCAGGAGATCGAAACAGCGGTTAGATACAACATCCCGATCATATCTATTGTATTTAACAATAAAATGTACGGAACTATACGTATGCACCAGGAGATGCATTATCCTTTTAAGCCAATTGGTACAGAGCTTGGAAGCGTTCCGTTTACTAATCTGGCCCAATCTATTGGAGCGACTGGGTACTTTGTTCGGACCATTGATGAATTTGAAATGGCTATCCAGTGCGCACTCCAAACCGAGAAGCCAGTCGTCATTGAAATCGAAAGCGATCCGAATCTCATTTCGGTCTCCTCTACGATTGAGGGGATCAGAAAGCAACAAAGGTAAGTGTTATGGACATCATTGTTCATTAACCATATAACTATCATTCTAAGGAGGTCATTTTCATGACAAAAACACTCATCCAAGAAGAAAAACTAATGAACTTTATTAACGGTAATTGGGTAAACACTTCTAGCAACCAATTCACAGAGGTGAAGAATCCTGCAAATTTGGAAACACTTGTCCAAGTTCCCTTATCAAGTGAGGAGGATGTGAACAAAGCTGTCCAAACAGCAAAGGAAGCACAAAAAGAATGGGCGCTTGTGCCAGCTCCACAGCGAGCAGAAGTTTTGTATCGGGTAGGTATGTTAATGAAAGAAAGAAAAGAGGACCTTTCACAAATCTTAACGATGGAGAATGGAAAAGTCATTGAAGAAGCACGTGGAGAAGTTCAAGAAGGCATCGACATGGCTTTTTATATGGCAGGAGAAGGGCGAAGATTATTTGGTCAAACTACTCCTTCTGAGCTAAAAGACAAATTTGCTATGAGCGTACGAGCGCCAGTCGGAGTTGTAGGTATTATTACGCCTTGGAACTTCCCAATTGCCATAGCTACTTGGAAGTCATTTCCCGCCATTGTAGCAGGAAATGCGGTGGTTTGGAAGCCTGCCACAGAGACGCCGCTAATGGCTTATGAACTTGCCAAGATTTTTGAAGAATCTGGTTTGCCTAAAGGCGTATTAAATGTAGTATTTGGTTCAGGATCTAAGGTTGGTAATACGATGGTTCATCATAAGGATGTACGCGTAATCTCTTTTACAGGATCTAATGATGTAGGGAGGACGATTGCAGCCAAATGCGGAGAGCAACTTAAAAAAGTGTCTCTAGAAATGGGCGGGAAGAACGCTGTGATCGTCATGGATGATGCAGATTTATCCCTGGCCACAGAAGGCATACTGTGGAGTGCTTTTGGCACTAGCGGACAGCGCTGTACAGCTTGTAGCAGGGTGATTGTACATGAAGATGTAAAAGAACGTCTTGAAGAGCGCCTCCTTTCAGAGATGGAGAAACTTACTATTGGAAACGGACTAGATGAAACGAATAAAGTTGGCCCGATTATTAACAAAGATGGCCTTGAAAAGATCCAGAACTATATTAAGATCGGTCAAGAAGAAGGCGCAAAATTACTTGCGGGGGGATATGTATTAACTAATGGAGAATATGCAGATGGGAACTATTTTGCCCCAACGCTGTTTACGGACGCTACGCCTGATATGAAGATCGCACAAGAGGAGATATTCGGTCCTGTCGTATCCTTGATACCTGTTAAGAGCTTCGAGGAGGCAATTGAAGTAAACAACGGTGTTGAATATGGCTTATCAAGTTCTGTTTTCACGCGAGATGTGAACCGAGTTTTTGCTGCTCAAAGAGATTTAGATACAGGTATTGTTTATGTCAATGCTGGGACAACAGGTGCTGAAATCCATTTACCATTTGGAGGCACGAAAGGAACTGGGAATGGACATCGTGATTCAGGTGTAGCGGCCCTTGATGTATTTACAGAGTGGAAAGCAGTCTATGTAGACTACAGCGGTAAACTCCAACGAGCTCAAATCGACGTTGATTAATTCTTAAAAGGGGGACTTGATCTCATGAAAATAGGTGTACTAGGTTCAGGTTTAATGGGTAAAGAAGCCGCACGTGACTTAACTCAAAATCCAGCTGTTGTAGAAGTTGGGCTGGCTGATATTGAATTAGGGCGAGCCGAAGCAGTATGTCGAATACTGAACTCTTCTAAACTTAAAGCGTATCAAGTTGATGCCGGAAACCCTACAGACTTAAAAGCATATATAAGACAGTTTGATGTAGTCATTAATGCATTGTTCTACTCCTTTAATGAGCGAGTCGCACAGGCAGCGATAGAAGTTGGGGTAAGCTCGGTAGACTTAGGTGGTCATATTGGAAGCGTTACAGATAATGTTCTACGCATGCATGATGATGCCAATATAGCTAATGTAACGATTATACCTGACCTCGGCGTTGCCCCAGGTATGATTAACATTTTATCGGGTTATGGAGCTAGCAAACTGGACCATCCTGAGTCGATCCGTTTATTTGTTGGAGGCATCCCTGTAAAACCAGAAGCACCACTTGAGTATAATCATGTTTTCTCCATGGAAGGATTATTTGACCACTACACGGATCCATCTACGATTATTCGGAATGGATCAAAGCAACAAGTAGCTTCTTTAACGGAGGTTGAACGTCTTTACTTTGATAAATTTGGTCCCCTGGAGGCGTTTCATACCTCTGGTGGCACATCAACATTGCTTCATTCTTTTCCGAATATTCATGACCTCGAGTACAAAACAATACGATACCCAGGTCATGCAGAGAAAATGAAACTGTTAGTAGATCTTAATCTTACAAGTAATGATTATGAAGTAGAAATAAACGGAATGATGGTAAAACCTCGTGAAGTGCTCCTTAAAACCATTGATCCAATAGTTGATCTTAAGGATAAAGATGATGCAGTACTTTTACGCGTTCAAGTAAGCGGGCTTAAAAATGGTCAAAAAACAACTTATGAATATGAAATGGTAACCTTTAAGGACCGTTCTAGTAACGTAACCGCAATGGCACGTGCAACTGCTAATACGATTTCAGTCGTCTCACAATTAATTGGTAGTGGGGTGATCACGAAAAGAGGCGTGCACCCTCCTGAAAAAATTGTGCCTGGAGATGTCTACATTAAAGAAATGGCGAAACGAGGTGTAGATATTAAAGAAAAAATGACGATTCATCCATCACATGTACAAATCTAAGAACACAAGGGGAGGGATCAATTGATCCCTCCTTTTTATAAAGAGTCTGTACGAATATTATGAGGGCAAGATAAACAAAGGAGACCAAAGATGAATCAGAGTGTCATGAAAGCTTTGAAACTACTGGACTACTTTACAGAAGAGACACCAGAACTCACCCTCAGAGAGATCACACTAAAATCAAACCTTCCAAAGGCAACTGCTTATCGTCTACTTTCATCGCTCGAAAAAGGAGGATTTCTAGTAAAATCAAAGGAATCTGAATATGATAGTCGTTATCGCCTAGGAATTAAGTTAATGGAACTCGGGTACCGTGTGGCAGATCAAATTGAGTTAAGACGGATTGCAAAGCCTTTAATGGAGGCTTTAGCAAAAGATATAAATGAGGTCATCCATCTTGCAGTAGTGAATGATGATAAAGCGACCTATATTGAGAAAGTTGATTCAAATCGAGCGCTTCGCTTGTATACGAAGATCGGGAAAACGGTTCCTCTTTATATAGGGTCAGGCCCTAAACTTCTTTTTGCATTTACACAATCAGATAAAAAGATGAGTATTTTAAGAGATTTATCATTATCCATGGATGATTGCACTCAAATCGATTTAGAAGATCTTAAGCTTGAATTAGAAATGATCAGAATGCAAGGATACTCAATTAGCAAGGGGGAGCAAGACCATGATACAACAGGAATCTCTTATCCAATCTATAATCACAAGAATGAAGTTATAGCCGCTCTCGCTGTGAGTGGGTTGTCGAGTCATTTCGAAGGGCACAATTTGAGTGTAATTAAGGAGGCTGCAGCACGCACTGCTCATCAAATTTCTATAAGTATCGGTTATCGACAATACTAGTGGGGGGATTATGTGAAGACGTACTTTATTGCTGGTCACGCTAGATTGCCTGCTGGAATGGCTGCTCACAATATGTATGATGTCCTAACAATTACAGCAGAAGTGGATTGTAACTATGGTGTCATCATGGAGGCTAACTGTACGTTGGCAACAGAACACGGACGTCAGTTTATTAGCGAACTTCTTAGAGGGTATAGCTTGAGGCATTCTGTTGATGAACCTATTGAAGCTATACGACACCATTATTTAGGTAAAGCGGGGAATGCCCTCGTATCCGCTTTAAAGGATTTATACAAGCAGTACGAACTACAATACGAGGCCAAGCATTCATAGTCACATCTATGGATGCTTTCTTTTTCATATACAAAAACTCTCTCATGAATGAGCGAGTCATCCAAAAGAGAGTAATGTCTTTATTCATCAATCATCGTCGAGATATATTTAATATTTACATACTCATGAATACCAAGTGATCCTCCTTCTTTGCCAATTCCAGATTGCTTAATCCCTCCAAATGGAGCCTCTGGAACAGCTGGAAATACGTCATTTACTCCTACGATTCCATATTGAAGAGCTTCTGATACTCTCGTAGCGCGACTCAGGTTTTCAGTAAATAAGTAGGCTGCTAGGCCATAGTCTGTGTCATTAGCTCTATGAATCACGTCTGCTTCTTCTATAAAAGTCTGAAGCGGTAGAAGGGGACCAAATGTTTCTTCTTGCATCACTTTCATATCATTAGTGACCTTCGTCAGAAGAGTGGGGGAATAGAAGTGGCCACTCAAGTCAACCTGGAGGGGGGCGCCTCCGTTTAGAACCTTTGCTCCTTTTTGAATAGCATCCTCTACATGGGATTGCACTTTATCTAATGATTGTCGGTTAATTAAGGGGCCTAGATCTACACTTTTTTCTAACCCGTTTCCTGCTTTTAGATGACGAATCTTATTCTGAAGTAAGTCTATAAAACGTTCTTTAACATTCTCATGTACATAAACGCGATTAGCACATATACACGTTTGCCCGCTATTACGAAATTTGCTAGCTAAGGTTTGACTAGCAGCACGTTCAAGATTGGCATCTTCAAATACAAGAATAGGTGCATGACCACCAAGTTCGAGTGAAAGTTTCTTAAGTGTATCTGCACTACCTTTCATTAGGAGCTTTCCGACTTCTGTAGATCCAGTAAAGGTAATCAAACGTACATCTCTACTCTCCATTAAAGCAGAACCTATTTCTAAAGCATCACCTGTAACTAAATTAACGACTCCATCTGGAACGCCTGCTTCTGCTAAAATTGAAACTAGTTCTATAGCAGATAAAGGTGTTTCGGGAGCGGGTTTTAAGATAACGGTACATCCTGAAGCAAGTGCTGGAGCAAGCTTTCTAGCAATCATGGAAGAAGGGAAGTTCCAAGGTGTAATGGCTGCAATTACTCCAATAGGTTCTGGCTTTACAAGTAGTCGTTTTCCTGGAATGGAAGAAGGAATCCATTCTCCGTATAAACGATTCGCTTCTTCAGCATACCAAAGAAAAAAGTTTGCAGCGGACCGGATTTCTCCCTTAGCTTCTGCTAATGGTTTTCCTTGTTCCATCGTTAAGATTGTAGAGAGACGATCCACACGTTCTAATAATAACTCATGAGTTCTATATAAAATTTCCGACCGTTCTCGTGCAGTCTTCTTAGACCATGAGTGGAAGGCAGAGGAAGCGGATTGGATTGCACTTTCTGCTTCTGTTCGACCTGCCCATGCGACCTCCGTTAGTTTCTCATGCGTGGCTGGGTTAATGACACTTTCTGATCTTCCTGAAATGGAACTTTGCCACTTTCCATTAATAAAAAGGGAGTTTAAGCTGTCATCCCATATAATCATTCAAATCCCCTCCTAATCTTCGAATGGCCACTCAGGGAGCATTTGATCAAGAGATTTGTCTTTACGATAACCCAAGACATAATCAGCCTGCATGATGGTATGAATTTCTCTAGTTCCTTCATAAATAACTGGTGCTTTAGAGTTACGCAGGTAGCGCTCAACAGGATATTCATTTGAATATCCGTATGCTCCATGAATTTGAACAGCGTCATCTGCGGCTTTGTTTGCAAAGTCACATGCCTGCCACTTGGCTAAAGAGGTTTCCCGGGTGTTCCGTTTGCCTTTATTCTTTAACTCACCAGCTTTCCAAACTAGCAATCGGCTCATTTGAAGACCAGCTTCCATATTCGCAATCATTTGTTTAACTAATTGGTGTTTCCCGATTTCTTTCCCAAACGTTTTCCGTTCGTGACAGTACTCTACGCTGGCTTCAAGGCAGGCCATAATTTGCCCACATGCTCCTGCTGCTACTGTGAATCGACCGTTGTCGAGTGCAGCCATGGCAATTTTGAAGCCATCGCCTTCTTTACCAAGCAAGTTTTCCTTTGGTACGCGTACATCATCAAAAAATAATTCTCCAGTGTTACCTGCTCGTATACCAAGTTTCCCTTTCGTAGCTTTGGATGAGAATCCCGTCATCGTACGTTCGACGATAAAGCATGAAATACCGTGGTGGCTTTTTTCCTTATCGGTATATGCAAATACAAGGAAGTGATCTGCCGTGTCGCAAAGGGAGATCCACGTTTTTTGTCCATTTAAAATATAATCATCACCATCTCGTTTCGCTGTAGACTGTAAAGAGGCCACATCAGATCCTGCGCCAGGTTCTGTTAATCCAAATGCACCGACCTTTTCGCCTTTAGCCTGAGGGACTAAGTACTTTGCCTTCTGATCTTCATTTCCCCATTGAAGTAATGTCATGCTGTTTAAACCTGTATGCACGGATACAGCTGTTCTAAATGCAGTATCTCCACGTTCTAACTCTTCACATACGATAGCTAAAGAGTTATAATCCATCCCACTACCACCGTATTTAAAAGGGATACATACACCCATTAGTCCAAGTTTTGAAATTTTTTTCAACGTATCCGTGTCAAAATGACCTTTAGCATCCCATTCACCAATATGGGGCATAATTTCATGGTCAACAAAATCACGGACTGTTTTACGAAGCATTTGTTGTTCTTCTGACAATTCAAAGTTCATCGTAATCATCTCCTTATATTGATTGATCGTGTATCATTCGTTTGATTTCTTCTTCACTATACCCAAGACCATCTAATATTTCTGATGTATGCTCTCCTGGGTCCGGAGGATAGTGTGATAAGACGGTTGGAGTTCTTGAAAGCTTCAAAGGGCTACCGATTAATTTAATACGGCCAGCTTTTGGATGATCTGTTTGTAAAAACATCTTAC
Organism: Pontibacillus salipaludis; assembly: GCF_014642405.1. Taxonomy (GTDB): domain Bacteria; phylum Bacillota; class Bacilli; order Bacillales; family BH030062; genus Pontibacillus; species Pontibacillus salipaludis. The sequence goes on along the minus strand of NZ_BMIN01000001.1, from coordinate 194,192 downwards.
GGGCTTGTAATTGAGGATCTTGAACAAGCTCATTTATTGTTTGAATAGGACCAAAGGGGACTCCTTCTTTATCACATAATTCTTTCCAATAAGCGGTTGATTGCTTCGAGAATGCCTTTTGCAAAAGTGGTGTTAATTGCTGGCGGTGAGCAACTCGATCAGGGTTCGTTATAAAACGAGGATCCTCTGAGAGTTGAGGCTGACCTAACAGTCTGCAAAGGGAACGAAATTGCCTGTCATTACCAACCGCAATCACCATCTCACCATCAGACGAGTAAAAGGTTTGGTAAGGGACAATATTGGCATGTTGGTTTCCTAATCTCTCTGGAACTTCTCCGGACATAAGATAGTTGCTACCAATATTAATGAGAGAGGATACTGCTGCATCGTAAAGAGAGAGGTCAATCATTTGTCCTTTTCCTGATTTCTGTCGTTCAAGAAGAGCACTTTGTATGCCAATGCATGCATAAAGCCCTGTAAGAACATCTGTAATGGCAATCCCTAGCTTCTGAGGACCGGAGTGTTCATCACCTGTAATGCTCATCAGTCCACTCATAGCTTGAATGATAAAGTCATAACCCGGGAGATTTTTATAAGGACCAGTTTCTCCGAATCCTGTAATGGAACAATATACGATACGCGGGTTTATTTCGTTTAATGCCTTATAATCTAAACCAAGACGCTCCATCGTTCCCGTTTTAAAATTATGCATGACAACATCGCTTCTTTTGACTAACTTATGAATGATTTCTTTTCCCTCTGAGGACTTTAAATCTACTGTCATGCTCTTCTTATTTCGATTCGCACAAAGGTAATACGCACTAATACCTTCTTGAAAGGGAGGACCCCATTTCCTCGTATCATCACTACCACCAGGGGCTTCCACTTTAATCACTTCAGCACCGAGGTCACCAAGAATCATGGAACAATATGGACCTGCTAAAACTCGCGTGAGATCCAGTACTCGTATGCCTTCTAAAGAAGTGCTCATGTTTTATCACGCTCCTTCTTCCGAATAAAAAAGCCAGTTTGAAATACACACATGTGAATGCGTGATTTCAAACTGGCTTTTACCTGCTGAATCCTGTCTTGTATGGAGACATGGAAGCAAGATAGACAGTTATATGATAGGTAAGTTTACAAGGTGATCCGTCTGTAGCTGCCTGGGATGGGCTTGGAGACAAATTCATACCTTTATTCAATTTTAAAATATTCTGACAATAAAGTAAATGAATTTTTTTGCATCTACTAAAAGAAGGGGGGCAAAACAAAGTAAGTTTGTAAAAAGGCAAGAAGTGATATAATATCAGAGAAAATCATGAGTGACAGAAAGGTAGTTGAGATCAGTGATTGAACATATTGTTTTATTCAAATTTGAAGAACAGACAACAGAAGAACAACAAAAGGAAGCCATTGAGAGGTTAACATCTCTTAAAGGAGAAATCCCAGGCATTATCGATATACAAGCTGGCTTGAATTTCTCAGATCGAAACAAAGGGTACGAATTAGGATTAACAGTACGCTTTGAAGACAAGGAAGCTCTTGAGCAATACGGACCGCATGAGAAGCATCAGGAAGTGGTTGCATACTTAAAAGAAATAGGGCTTTCTGATATTTTAGTTGTGGATTTTGAGATGTAGATCTTACTTACATTATTATTTGATTTTATAGAAAGGTAAGCGCCTTACTTCCTGGTAGGCGCTTACCTTATTCTTTTCACTCTCCATTCGTTATCTAAGCCTTCCGAGTGCTAAAATTCGACCACAAGAACGTATGTTTGTATAATAGGTATATATATAAATATTTTCCTTTCGTTGCCTAAATAATTAAAGTGGGAGTGGCGCTATTATGCCTCGTAAGCCTGGTATTTCAGATCAGTACCTCATAGACTTATACAAAAAGGGGACACCTTTTAAAAAGATGTCAGTAATCTCGGGATTATCAGATCGTGCAATACGTAATATTATGTATAAGAATAATGTGAAGATGAATCGTGAGCAATATTCAGGGCAACCAAGGAAACACGCTGTAAACGAAGATTTCTTTAAAAACTGGAGTCACCAAATGGCCTGGGTATTAGGACTTTTTATCACAGATGGGTGTGTCAATCAATCGAATAGTATTTCATTTTCTCAAAAAGACGAGAGACTGCTGCGACTGGTAGCAAAACTTATGGATGCCAAATATGAAATAATACAACCGATATCCACAAGAAAGGTTTCTGTTCTAACTGTTAATTCAAAGATCATCAAAGAAGACTTAGAAAGGTTAGGTATCTACGCAAATAAGTCAAGAACTGTGGGCTTTCCACATGTTCCAAAGGATTACTTACCTTCATTTATAAGAGGAGTAATTGATGGAGACGGTTGGGTAGATCGAGAAGGTTATGTTATGAATGTTATTTCTGCAAGTCTAAGCTTTGCAAAAGGAATTCTTGAAACATTCCGATCTTGGGAGCTCCGTTGCAATTTAACTCGACAATTAAGCACTTCTCAAAAAGTGTATTATCGCGTATGGGTGAAAGGAAAAAGAGATTTATTAAAGCTATCAGATATTGTGTATCAACATGCCCTAGAAGACTGTGTCTATTATAAGAGAGATTTAATGAAGAACCCAGAATATAAAAGTACATCTAACAGAGTTAAATTTAGAACAAACGTGAGTAAGGAATTATTAGATAGCGTAAGACATGAAGCGAAAAAAAGTGGAAAGTATGGCAATTATATAATTGAGGAAGCGTTGAAATCGATCCTTGATTATACGGATATTGAACTTTTGGAGAAATCAAAACCACAAGATCGCATTCAATATAAAACCACTTATGATAAAAATGTTTTAGAGCACGCTAAAATAATTGCTAAACAATTAGATATGAGGATGAACGAATTAATTGAATTGAGCATTAGAGAATGGTTTATTCTAAATAATATAGAAGGTAAAGAGAGAAGATGAGCAAACATCACTTTTTTTATTTTTATTTTCTAGTTAACATAATATATATTATCGGTAGTAACAACAAAAACATTAATCTCATCTCATAACCAAAGTATACTTGTGATATTGAGATGAGATTAAAATTTTTTAAGCTATAACTTCTAAAATTCATACCGTTAACCATCAAGCAAATACTAATTTCAATTCAACATTAAAAATACATTTATCTAGAATTTTAAACCTTTACTATGATCATCTATTAGCAATAATTAATCCTTTATTCTGATCATTCGATTCATAAATACATTCAACTATACGAATTAATGATTTCGCATAGTTTCCATTGCTTTCTTTTTCTCCATGAATGGTTCGAATCATATCTTCTAGCTGCAATACAAATGGATCCGGTAAATCTGGAACGTTTACTGCTACATATTTTCCACCCTTATTAATGAAAACTCCTTTTCCTATTTCAACTTTCACCATACCTTTCTCAAATATCAATTCCGTTCGCTGTGTAGGCACACCAGAAAATCCAGACATTGAGATCGTTACAGGCACACTCATATCAGTTTCCAAATAAACAGTCCCACTCCCTTCTACATCTGTTTCTATGATGGATGTTGGATAATGTAAATTCGCTTTCACATATGAAAATGTTGACGCTGTAAGCCACTGAATCTTATCAATCGAATGAGTTCCAAGGTTCATAAAGATCCCTCCTCCTGCCTTTCGTTTCTCCAAAAACCATTTCGGTCGGTCAGGATTAAAATAAGGAACAAACCTTGAGTCATTGATCATCAATAGTGGTCCCAGGTCATGAGTCTCAATATATTCTTTAGCCGTGATATTTTCTGATAGATAATGCTGAGTATGAGCAACCATAAGCTTTACACCGTTATCTTTTACACAATGCAAAATTTCATCGCATTCAGCAACGGTTAAAGCCATCGGTTTCTCTAATAAGATATGGCATCCCTTATTTGCGGAAAAAAGTGCTGCTTCTTTATGAAGGAAATGAGGAAGTGTGATAATCACGAGGTCTGGTGTTTCTTTCACAATCATTTCTTTATATGATGTGTATCCTTTAATACCGTTTTTTGCAGCTACATTCATGGCTTTAACATAGTCATTGTCTGCTACAGCTAGTAGTTCAGTACCAGTAATCTCTTTAATCGCTCTCAAATGATGTTGCGATATAATCCCAGCTCCAATTACACAGATCGATAAGCTCATAAGCTATACTCCTAATTCTGAAGTTAGTTGACGTAATAAGTATTGATCTTCACTTGCATTCGTAAATACTTGATCCGTATTCTCATCTCCTATTGCTACTCCTGCTGTAAATTCAATGGAATAAGACCCCTTAAACTGAAGCTCATGTAATTTAGTTATACGCTTTCTCACAAACGACTCGTCGCTGCTCAACAGATGAAACAGTTGATTTCTGTAAAGACTGACATGAGCATGTGTAATGGATGAACCTAAGTGTTGAAACCATCTCTCTATATTAACTTGATCATGGAAAGGGTGAATAATCGCCTTCACTCGATTAGAACCGATTTGGTCAAAAACCTGGTAAGCTGTTTCTGGGTCTTCCATAACCGTACCTGGATGACATTCACACCGGAGCTCACAGAAGTGAGGCAATTGATTCAACAACTCTTTTACATGTGTAATATACTTGCTTTTATACACCATTGAATGACCTAAATTAAATTTAACCGCCTTACATTGAATCTCTGTTACTAAATCAACCACTTTGGCCCTCTCATCTTCATGACCGTCCTCAAACTTAATATAAGAATTAAATACTTCAATAGGTAACTTACCTTGCCTTAATCTTGCTTGCTCCTCCCCACTTGCCTTCAAAAGGTGGTTTTGCCATATTTCTAATCCGTCAAAGCCATTTTCTTTTATAGCAGGTATCCATTCACTAACCTGTATGGAAGGTATTTGGCCATCTTTCCAACGATTTTTCTCCAATAAAACAGTATTTAAGAGAATCTTTGGCATGAACTCGCCCCTTTATTAATGATAGCTACAGTTGGAGAGAATGTCTTCTTGTAGAGGGTGCAAATTAATACGGAATATAGCGCTTGGCCTCCCTCGTTTATTTGACTGTTCCTCTCCAATCACAGTTGCGATTTGATGATCCTCAAGGGTAGATAAGATTCTTCTAGCACTACGTAAAGTAATTGAAAACCCTCTAGCAAGTTCCGAAGCTGTAATGGTATTCTTCCCATTCGAATAACAGAGGCATTGCAGCCTGTGAAGTGTTTTAGCACTAACCTTTAAATCTTGCAACAATTGAAAAGCGGATGGATTCTCCAATCGAACCTTTTCACTAGTTTCGACTTTCTCTTGGATTACATATCTCCTTACCTCGTCTGTAATATGATTTAAGTATTGTTCTATGCATTTTTGGGTCGGCACGATCAAATGTACGGGTATACACAAAGCTTCTAATTGATCCTTAATGAAAGGATCACATGTAACGACACACTGAGCTTGCCTTGTGTTCCATAATTGAACATGATGCATTAAAACTTGATCTCTTCCTCCCACTTTATATTCAGTAAGGATAATTCCTTTCCCTCGGAGTTCTTCAGATATACTAGATTGAGTAAGATTCATTGCGTCAACACTAATTGTATAATGGCCCGTTTGTTCAGGAACGTATTCATAACTGCACTTAAATAGGCTCGAATAAAGAGTGGTTTCAGAGACCTCAAGTGTAAAGATGGGTATATGTTCAATAGTAGTTAAGAGGTCTTTAGGGATCCTTAGAGGGTTGGCTAGTAAAATGGCATGAAACTGACTTATGTCTTCTGAAAGAAGTTTACCTTCTTGATAGATAGACGGGACGAACGTAAATTGTTTGTATAAATGGTCCATTTCAGAAACTTTCTTAACGATTTCTTCACACCCCATCACCAATACGTTAAAGTTCATCTCACTTCACATCCTTCTTTCTGTTCCGCGCAAACTATTTAAGCCCGGAAGAGCTAGCCCCTTTCACAAAATATTTCTCTGCGAATAAGAAAACAATTAAGATTGGCAATAAAGACATAAGCGCTGCAGCAACTAAGTACTGCTCTTGCCCAAACCAGGCTCCAGACATTGATAATATGCCAATCGGTAACGTAAATTTATCTTCTGAAGAAAGATAAATAACGGGCGCCATAATTTCGTTCCATTTTGTCATAAAGGTAAAAATCGTAAGTGTAGCTAATTGTGGCTTACACATAGGCAAATAGACTTTCACAAACGTTTGGAACGGATTACACCCATCCAGTTTGGCTGCTTCGTCATATTCTTTTGGAATAGCAAGAAAGGCTTGCCGCATTAAGAACACACCAAAGGGTTGAGCTAACCATTCAAGAATCCATAAAGGCACAAGTGTGTCTACGAGACCTAGTTGATTAAAGATCATAAATTGCGGAATGATCATAACGACTGGTGGGATCATCAGTGTACCGAGCACCATCACGAACAATGAATTCTTAAATGGGAACTCGAGTCTTGCAAATGCATAGGCTACCATGGAACAAGATAGTAACGCTCCTATAACCGATAAGACCGTTACTATGAAACTATTCCAAGCATAGGTATCCATTGAAGTCATTTTCCATACTTCAATGTAATTCTGCCACTGAAAGGGATTTGGGATCCATTGTACTGGAATTGCGGTGTACTCTTTGTAAGACTTTAATGAATTTAGTGCTGCACTTACAAGTGGTGTTAGCATAAGCAGAGAACTAAACAGGATAACCGTATAGCTAATTGCCTTTCTTTTTTTAGATCGATTAAACATGATTAACACCCCAACATAACAGACTATTTCTCATAGTAAACCCACTTTTTTTGCAGCTTTAGTTGAATCATCGTGATGCCAAATAAGATGATAAACAACACCCATGCAATAGCGGACGCATACCCCATCTTTAAGAAGGAAAAGCCTTGTTGAAATAAATAGAGCATCAGTACCATACTCGCGTTATTCGGTCCTCCTGCAGAGGTTACATCACCTAAATGACTTGTCATGACATAGATTTGTTCAAAGGATTGAAAAGTTGTGATGGTTGTTAGAACTAATACGAGAAACGTAGTCCCTGAAATCAACGGTACTGTTACGTGTCTGAATTTCTTCCAAACCCCTGCCCCTTCTATTTCAGCTGCCTCATACAAATCCTCTGGTACATTTTGAAGGCCAGCTAAAAAGATAATCATCATGTAACCGACCCCTTTCCATACAGCGACAGCAACAAGAACAGGGATGATCAATGCTTCATCACTTAGCCATGGTTGCGGGTTGTTTCCTAATTTCACAAGGATTGTATTTGCAAGACCAAAGCGGGGATTTAAAATGGCATCTGCCACGTAGAGGACAACGGTCCACGAACAAATAACAGGGATAAAATGAGCAATTCTAAAAAACTTTAACCCTTTTAAACTCTGATTAAGCGCAACAGCAAGAACTAATGCGAGAATCGTTTGAGCAGGTACGAACAAAATCGTAAAGTAAAAGGTATTCCAAAGGGCTTTATGAAACACAGGATCCTGTATAAGCGTTGTGTAATTTTCAACTCCGATCCATTTAGGAGCATTTAGCATGTCGTATTTTGAGAAACTAAAATATAAGGAAGCAGCTAGAGGAAATGACAAGAATACAACGAATTGAATAAGGTATGGGGAAACCATTAGGAATCCCCATCTCCCTTCTGCTGATAATTTCTTTCGTTTACGATTTTTAAGAGGTTTAACTCGATCTACAAGTTTTGGCATCTAGGACACACTTTCTTCTTTAAATTTGGTTATTCCTTATAAAAATCATCCAAAACTTTCTTCACTTCCTTGTCTGCTTGTTGCAATGCTTCTTCTATACTTGTTTCATTTAAGAAGGCTCTGTTTATGTTGTCGTTAAACTTTTGAAGCCACTCAGACCATACAGCATTTGTATCGAGTGTTCCTGCAAATTCAAAACTATCTAAGAATGCTTGCTTGTTAATCGTGTTATCACCAGAGTTTAAGAACAAATCAGAGTTGGCAACAGACTTCTTAACAGGTACCGCTTCACCTAATTCAGCCCATTCCTTTTGGACTTCATCTTCTGTAACCCAGAATTTAACCCATTCCCAAGCCGCTTCTGCTTTTTCGTCTGAGCTATTATTATTTACAATCCAAGAGTTTGCAATTACAGGAGCGAACCGCTTACCGTCTGGACCTTTTGGCAAAACTGTAACATCGTAATTTATACCCGTTTCATTGGCTGCTAGTACCCTTGCATAAATCCCTATTCTCATTGCCGCAGTACCGCTTGGGAAAGGTGACATTGGACTTTGGAAACTTTGAAGGTCAGATGGATCTGTTAAGACACCTTTTTGCATCCCATCAACGATCCATTCCATAGCTTTTTTATTCTCCTCAGAATCAATGACTGAATTCTTTAACTCTTCATCCAAAACACCACCACCGAAAGATTTCAATACAGGCATCCATCCTTCTGTGATGTTAAAGAATGTCATCCCATATTGATTGACTGCTTCTGAATTGAAACCATCATCCGTTGCTCGCTTACCGTTAGCATCAATCGTTAACTGTGCTGCTGTTTCTTGTAGTTGGTCCCACGTCCAAGTATCATCTGGGTAGTCTACACCCGCTTCATCAAACATATCCTTGTTATAAAACAAAGCTCCGATTTGAATACCTTGTGGAACAGCAAAGTACTTTCCGCTAGCATCTTTATTAAAATCAAGACCATAATACTCATCCTTATTTAAATCTCTTTCAATCCAACCAGTTACATCTTTTGCCGCACCACGTTCAGCATATTTTGATACGAGCACCCCATCAGATAACCATACATCTGGAGCATTATTACCTGCAATTTGTGTATCTAACTTTTGAAAGAACTGAGAATAAGGGGCATTTTGAGTAGTAACTTTAATATTCGGATGTTTTTCTTCAAATTGATCAATAAGCTCTTCCATTTTTTCATCAGCACTACCAGATGAGTAATATCCTAGCTTAATCTCCACTTGCTCGTCTGAGTTTTCACTGTCAGCATCCGATTCATTGCTACATCCTGCCATAGAAAAAGCTAAAATCAAAGAAAGTAATAATAAAAGGCCAAATTTCTGTGAATACTTCATCCCGTCTCCCCCTCTTTTGTTAACGCTTACACGATTATCTTAGTACTACAGTCGAAATTACAGAATAGACATCGATTTGATTTGTTGTGTTTTTTTCAAAAATGTATTAGATATAAACCACAATGAAAGGGTGAATAGCTCTTGAAGAATGATCTCTTTCATAGAAGGTCTATTCAATCTAAATTGTTATGGGTAATCATTATCTTTGTATGTACTCCCCTGCTAGTATTCGGATACATTTGGTACGAAAGAACAACCACTGCTATACAAGATAACGCTGTTCATGCCAGCCAACAACTTCTAAACCAAACCAAGGAATACTTATCTTTTTATTTGGCTGACTTACAAAAAGCCACAACTCCCCTTCTAAGTAGTACTTCTATACAGAACTATTTGAAATCTAATCATACCCCTGATACACGTTACGATCAGTATATTGAAACGAAAAGAATTCAAGAAGAGATATTTGGACAAATCCTAAATGGACGTTCTGATATTTTTGGCCTGTCGTTAATCAGCAAAGATGGGAGGCAAGAACATAATTACTCTCAGGTGAAGGGATTTATTGATATTAATGAGATAAAAAAAAGAAATATAGATTTATGGAACAACCATGAACAATTTGAGAGTTATGAACTACTAGATTTAAGCTTTTATGAATCTACTCCTATTCTGACAATTGTTCAAAAAATATATGATAAAAACACTTATGAAACGATTGGCTTACTCGTAGTAGACCTTCATCTTAACCAAATTGCTTCTATATTGAATGAGATAACAGATCATCATTTCAATGAGGTGTGGTTAGTTAATGAGGATAATACAATTGTCTATCATCCGCTTCGTAACCAATTAGGGCAACCGTTCCAAGCTGATTATACGGATGAGAACATTTCTTTTATTACTCAGCTTGATAAACAAAAAAACTTACTAGTTCGAGAATCTCTCCCACATGCTAATTGGATGATCATGGCTAGCGTTCCTTTAGAAGATGCGATGACTAGGTTAGTAACACTTAGGAATTTCACCATTCTAGTAGGTTTAATTTTGATAGGACTTGCTATTCTTTTCGTAGGAGGCTTTTCTTTCACATTAACTTACTCCCTACAGCATTTGCAGAAACTCATGCGAGAAGTGGCTTCTGGAAAGTTCCCAACAGAAAAGCCTCGTCCCCTTGCCCTTTATCAAGAAGATGAGATTAGTGACCTATATAACAGTTTTTACAGTATGACGGAGAAACTTTCTGAGCTCATACAGCAGATCCGCTTGTCGAAATTAAAAGAACAGGAATTACAGATTAAAACGAAAGAAGCGGAGTTACAGGCGATGCAGTCTCAAATTAATCCTCACTTTCTATATAACACGCTAGAGATCATTAATTCCTACGCCATAATTGAAGATCAAATGGAAATTAGTCGCATGACGACCTCTCTTGCTGACATGTTCCGCTACAATGTTAGCAATACAAAGAAGGTTGTCTCACTAGAAGAAGAGCTGCAGCATATTAAAGCTTATTTTCAAATTCAACTGGAACGTTTTGAAGGGCTACATGTCTCTATTGAGGTAGACGAATCATTGATTTCACATGTTTTAACACCAAGGTTAACGCTTCAACCTATAATCGAAAATGCATTCTCTCATGGTTATGAAGAACATTCCTTAGTTCCAACTTTTATTGGAATATACGGGAAGAAAGTTAATCATGATTATCTTTTATACCTGGTTGACCACGGCAAAGGCATGGTAGCCGAAACCACAGAAGCATATAACTATGCCTTTATACACAATACAGAGCCACCTGAAGATTATAGAACGACAAAACGTATTGGACTCTTAAACGTTCATAAGCGAATTCACTCTGAATTAGGGTTTCCTTATGGATTGTTCATCAAGAAGTCTAACCAATCTGGTACGGTTATTGAAATCCGTTTGCCTTTACGTATGGAAGATACAATAAAGGAGGCGTAATTGTGTTCAAAGTCATAACGGTGGATGATGAGAAATTAATTAAGCGGAGTATTTCAGCTCTAATTCATAAGAATGAAACAGGGTTTCAAGTCGTAGGCGAAGCAAATGATGGTCAAGAAGCGATGGAGCTCGTTTCTAAGTACCACCCTCATCTAATCATTACAGATATACGAATGCCTAAACTAAATGGGTTAGATTTCATTCAAAAAGTAAGGTCTGTAGATCATCAAGTGAAGTTTATCGTTATATCAGGTTATGATGAATTCATATACGCCCAACAAGCTTTAAGGTATGGCGTAAGTGACTTTCTATTGAAACCCATTAAACCGGATTTATTTCTCTCTACATTAAATACTGTTTATAATCAGATCCAACAAGAGCACCCCTCCTATTCTGAGCGTCAGGAGCGCCTGGGGTTAATAAACTCATCGGCTAAGGAGATCAGTAATTTGGTGTGGATGCTTGAAGAAGAGAAGCTTGTTAAGAGAATCAGCGAGATCCACAAAGCTTTACAAGAAAAAGGGTTTACTACTTCCCTTACAAACGACTTTTATCAGGATTTATTCACTACTATTACGACTAACTTAGAGAATCGCACCTCATACAATCTACCATCTCGTAAACCATTCCCTAATGAGACCGACCTTCTTCAAGACCACCTGACGACACATTGCAAAAATTGGATCAATCTTCTAAAGCAAAAAAGAAATATTGGTCATAAAGCAAATATCCTTTCTGCCGCTCGATATATAGAGGCAAATTACAAAGAAAGTACATTGACCCTAAATGAAGTAGCAAACATAGTGGATATGTCTCCTTCCTACTTCAGTATGGAGTTTAAGAAGGAAATGGGAGAGAGCTATAAACAATTTGTAACAAAGTTACGTATAGATAAGGCTAAAACATTATTAAAGAATCCGATCTATAAAACTTATGAAATTGCAGATGCCATTGGTTATGTAGATTATCCACATTTTACGAAGACCTTCAAAAAAATCACCGGATATACTCCAACTGAATACAGAAAACGTATTGGAGTTGAATAATAAAAGGTTGCCTCCTATTTAGGGGCAACCTTTCTTGTTACTTACGAATTTCTAATGTTGGAGGATTCGTACTCTCTTTACTTTGAATAGGGACTAAACGATCCATCAGAGCCTCATCAGAGAGGCGTAAGGTAAGCGAGTGAACATTTTCTATACTAGAAACCCATTCTGTTAAATCGAGTTGGTACCATCCCTTAGCTGATACCTCTATCTCCCCCACTTTGCTAAAGTTTAATAAATCTGGTTGTGTATTCCACGTAATGTCCTCTTCAATCCATTCTTGGTTGACTGCTCCGTAAATGGAGATCGGTACACTTGATACTTCAGAATCACTAATACCCCGGTCGATATAAAAGTTTAGTGTTAGTTTAGTAGGGTTAACAAGAGACGATGGCTCTGGTAAGAATTGAATATAAGCTCTACGATTATAATTCACAACAGATTCCTCTAAACCTTTTACTTCTAGAATAGGAGAATCTCCATAGTTTAGGTCTCCATAAGAATCACTTCGTACATAGGCATCCTCACTTGCTGGGACACTTTCAAACGCCCAGGTAGTCTCTAAATCATAAGAAACATCCTTTGAAGAAGCCCAGTAATACCCTGAGGATTGGATTGCATTTATTTTAAACCCAATTTTCCCTTTGTTCGTTCCAATCGTTTCTGAGTTGAAGGAAATCTGTCCTTGATTATCGGTTGTTCCATTTACGACTTTCCCACTTACATATTCAAACCTTCCGCTTAGATTGGACTTTACAGGTAAACCCGTTTGTAAATCTGAAACCGTTAACGTTACATTTGCTATTCCGTTAGAATAGCTTATAGAAGCATCTTCAACCGTTAATGGCTTTAAGGATGTTTGGGTCGTTGTAGCTGATGTGACGGAAGATGCTGGACCCATGTTTCCATTTACATCAACTGCTGCCACCTTATAATAATAGGTCGTATCTGCTAGTAAACCCTCATCTACATAGGATAACCCTCTAGATTCTCCGGCCAAATTACTTTCATCTAGTGTGAAATCAGGTGTCAGACCTCTGTAAATCGCATAATGTTCGACTTCACCATTATCGTATGCTCTACCATAATCAATGAAAATCGATTGATAACTAGTTGATAAGGCATTCGGCTGACGATCTACTTGTGTCGGAGCTTCAGAATCAAGAGGTGGCTCCCAAAATACGCCATCGCCACTCCATTCTGATGGTAAATATCTCAATGTATCATAGTGATGTAACGCGATTCCACCAAAAGAAGGGGATGAATTCATAGAAGCATAGACCTTATCAAGTTCTTGTTCCATATAAGTACGTCCTTCTTCTCTAAACGATATAAGTTCAGGGTCTCCTCCATCTGCAATATCCTTTGTTTCTACCCCAATAACGACCGAGTTTGGTTTGTTAATGGAAATCGCATATTCTAATTCATCTGTAGCTCTTTCAATAATTCCATTTGAACCTTCTGCAAAATCTCTATAATCCATGATTGAAATATAATCTAGTATGTCTTGTATGTGCTGAGATAACCATTTTGTTTCACTTTCTCCACCCTTCATGTTGGAACCCCATGTAATATTCTCAGCATATGGAGAGCTGTCATACCAATTAGGGATAGCCGCTCCCATTAATAAACTAGAGTCAGACACACGTTTCAGATCCATAATCTTCTCTAATAAATCAAGATATTGAATCTGCAAGGAAGGTTTCTCTGTTTTAAACTGAGAAGCTATATAGGGTTCGATATCTATATTCACACCATCGAATTGCTCTTCACTCTTTGAAGAGAGATTATAATTAATTATATTTTCAACCTCTCTAAGAGCAAGATCATGATACCTTTCAAAAGCTCCTAAATGAGGTGGTTTTGTTCCGCCAGCAATAAGAGCATGGACTTTATATCCTTTCGAATGTGCCCACGAAACTAGATTCCGAACTCGGTCTCTCTCATCCTCAAGCATATCCACTCCATAATACCGATCTACCCCAAGGTAAAGAGTTGTAATGGCATCCTGATTAAATGTTGTGGTATCTTTTGCAAAAGCGTCTAGTACGTCTCTTGAACCTTCATTGTAGATTAAATTATAAGAAGCATTTTCCCATATCCACATGGAACGATCCTGTTTATCGACAGTATTGTCAACTGGCCTTCCGTTCCCTGTCCTCACATATACGGTTTGGCTTACACCTATATTACCTAACTTATCTACAGCTTTAGCTTCAATGCTATAGGTTTTGTCTTGTTCTGAAGGAGTGGCTAAGTGATATGAATAGATGTCACTTTTCCTTTTCGCAAGCGTCCATTCTCCTCCATTCACCCGGACGTAAACCGCTTCTATATCATTTTTACCTGAAGCAGTTACCGTCACCTTTGTGTTTTTCATGATGGTTGTGTCCGTTTTTGGGTCCTGGATCATAACTGCGGGAATGTTGGCCTTATTATTATCCACTTCAAGAAGAAGCGGTTCAGACCAAGTGGAATATCTGGTGATCGTACTTGTTCCTTTTAGAACGATTTCTACACTTCCGTCAAAGTCGTTGGTATCAAGATCATAAAACCATTCGCCAGAGTCAGAAGAGTTTGGAACTAGTTGAGCTTTATTTACTGTCATAGCATTGATAATTACCTCAATATTCGTAACAGCTGAATAAGACCCTGAGATTCTTACAACACCAACAGGAAGGAGGTCACCATTTGGATGCGAAGTAATAGTTAGAGATGATTCGGCATGCCCAATATGAGGAGACACACCCTGGAAGAAGAATAGAGGAATAAGCAGCACCAAGAAAACTATCAGTCTACGTTGTATCCATTTTTTCATGAAAAGACCACCTTCTATTAAATTTTGAAATACAAAGAACCATAAATCCACCACCTTTGTGATGAGTTTATGGTTATAAGAGGATAAATAGACTGACCGTTAAACGTCCGTTAATAGAGTTGATTTAAACTTTAACAACCCATTTGAGAGGGCGATCTCCTTCATTCTTCACGAGCATCACTGATCCAGTCATGTGATGCCCTGCAAATTGGAAGCTGTTCGGTCCAGAATGAGATACAACCAACCAATGCTTCTCTTTCCCTATATTGATTTCCAACCCTGTTACATCGTCATTTGTACAATAATTACCAATCGTATTTCTTACTTTTATTTCTTTTATAACAACATCTTCAGTCACTGTTTCGTGAAACGGGATAAGAGCTGTAACCATTCGAGTTTTACCTATAGCCTGATGCTCAAATACAAGTTTAGAAGATGGATGTTTCTCATTGTAATTCCGAGAGATCCAACACCTGTCCTTTGTTAGCTTAGCTGAAGTAATAGATCGAATGAATAGTCCTTCCTTCTCATTCAATTTACACACCGCTTCAGAGCGATTGGGATAAGTATGCGCAGAAACATCCTCACTTAAATGAAAATGTTGAGCAAAATGGTGTGCCTCATTCGCCTGGAATTCATCTACGACCAACCAATAATACGGTTTAACAAATAGAAGCTTCCGCACTACTTGAACGGGATCTTTTAAGTTACGATAACCATCGTGGCCCGCCTCAGCATAGTCAAAAGCTTCACATGTCTTCCAATATGACGGAGTGGTTCTTGCAATTTCGCCCCACGTCCAGGAATCTTTAAACTCAGATATAGAAGTATAATCTACGATCGTCGTATTATGTTGAAAAGATTCTTTAAAGTATCTTCGTTCTTCACCTTCCATGTACGTGTATCTACCTGTGTCGATCAGCATATCCTGACCAAAGACATTTAGGTCAATGTGTAAAAAATCATCATGTCCATGTGCCTGGATAATATCCATATGACCACCGTCAAATAAACAATAATGACTTCTTTCAGACCACCCGCTCCTCATTATGGAATAACCACTCTCGGATAAATGGATGGATGCTGCTGAAGGTGGATTTGCAACGAGGTTATGAAACTCATCTATCCCTTTTTTTCCGTAGTACCAAACACTCTCATAATCCAATTGATCATAAGCCTGATGCTTCAAATCTCCTCGCTTGAATAAGACTGCTCCCCGACATAGTATATCTCGTATATCCGTATCATCACTGTCACTAATCATAGGTTGATAGCCAGTCGGTTTGACAAAGGCTAAAGACGCGAGAAATAAGCGTTCTAAAGATTCCTCGCATATGAAAGGCAAAGGAAATTCGTTTTTCTTGGCTAGCCATACACACTCAAATAAACAATGGAGCACTTCGTGATGATACATAGGGCTTTGCTCGTTATGCATGCCATCCTCAAAGATTTGCAACTCACACATACTTACTAAGCGGTCTACAGCAATCGAAAGCCAAGTTTTCGATTCAAGAAACTCCGGAAACAGCATAGCAATTTGAAACAACCCATTCGTCTCTAAAAATCCCCAATTACTTTGCCTGTCATGCGGAGTAAAAGCTATACTTAAATAAGTGCCGTGTAAATGCACGGCCTCCTTAAAGAGCTGCTCAACTTCACTCGTCCAATAACGTGATTCCCTCACACATTGATACCCTTTTATCCAATTTACAATACGAATGCCACTGTCCAATTTTCGCCATGTATCTTTAACATTATAATTTTGTTCCTTACTTGAGTGTATTTCTTCTATTGATAATGGATTTTGCATAATCCAGTCTTTTAATAGATTGATATAAGAGGTTACATACTTCTCATCACTCGTTAACCAATACGCTTGACCTAATTCAGACATGAATCTGCTTCGATTTAAGTTAACCGTCCACTCAAAATCTCCCTTAAATCGGTACGTCCAGTCGATCTTGTTATCAAAAGTTACCGGAATTTCACACCTTTCCATATCCCACCGATGCGTAAAGATAAACGATTGCTCGGAAGCAAGATCCGCCCGATGGATGACTTCTCTTACTTCTTCTGGCCACACTGAGCCACAAAAGGATATAATATCTTTTCTATCAGCCTTATTGTAAAAAAATCGCTTATTCAAAAGAAGCCTCCTCTGTTAAGTCATCTATCTTTCCAAGAGCCACTTCTCTAAATTCTCGTTTACAAAGTAATCATCATTAAGGTGGGGATATTGCTCGTAAATACGATTAATTTCTTCTGATTGCCCTGGACTTAAGCGTTCTTGATCACTTAAGCACGTATTCTCAGACAATAAACCTTGTCTTCTCAACACTTCATTAATGCCTGCAATACAACCTTTGTAGTGATGACTAGCGTCAAATAGTGCCGCATTACTATCTGTAACATGTGTAGCAGTCGTAAGTATTGAGGAAGGTAGAACTTCTTTTCTTCGTATTTTCTTAATTTCTTCAAGTAGTTGAACCGCTTTAGATGTCCAAACAGCCCAATGGCCAAGGAGGCCACCTACAATCGGTTTTGTAACGGTTTTTTCATTGACCGTGAATTGATAACTTGTAAGTAAATCAATGACGATATTGTCGTCATTCCCTGTATAAAGAGCAATTTCATCCACCCGACTGGAGTTACATACAGCTCTCACAACGTCAAGCGTCTGATAACGGTTAAAGGGTGCCATTTTTACAGCACATACCCCTTCAATTTCAGCAAATTGTTCCCAAAACTCATAAGAAAACGTTCTTCCACCTACTGAAGGTTGAAGATAGAATCCAAATACCGGCATAATATTCGCGATTTCCTTCACTCGTATTAGGTGTTCTTCCTCCGTTAAGTGCAAACCACCCATACTCACAAGTCCTATATCGTAACGTAAATCTTTCGCAAGTTTAGCTTCTGCAAGAGCTTGATTAGTTGGGCCGCAAATTCCTGCTATTTTTAAGAAAGGTTTCTTAAGACTAGCATGATTTACTTCCTCTGCAGCCAACCTAAGAACAGTTTCGTACAAATTAATTTCTGGTTCCCGTATTTCAAATTGAGTCGTATGAACTCCTACAGCAATTCCACCAGCCCCACTCTCCATATAGTAACGCGTTAATGCTCGTTGTCTTCTTTCATCTAATTCTTTTGTTTTCGTTAGAGCTAAAGGATGTGCTGGAATAACGGTACCTTCGTGTAGTAACTTCCACTTTTCTTTATTTATGCGTGTATCCACTTAATACTTTCCCTCCCTCTCCTGAAAGTGGGTCGGTTTATCAAGGGTCTCTCCCTCATATTCTAACCAGTCTGCTGTCCACTCGATCATTTCTCGTAGAGTCACCCTGGGGTATCCAAAGAGCTTGTGAGCTTTTGAAGCATTACTCAATAAAGCTGTATCTTGTTCTTCTCCAATAATGACTGGTGTGCGATTCATTAACTCACCAAACTGCTCAGCAGCCCAGCGAATGGACATTGTTTCAGGACCTGTAACGTTAAGGGTTTGAGGAGGAGAACTACAATATAATAAAGAACGTAAAGCCATGTCGTTCGCATCACCTTGCCAAATTACATTAGCATGGCCCATCGTAACATCAACTGGCTTGCCTTCTTTTACAGATTTAGCTATTTCAAGGAGTACGCCATAGCGAAGATCTATAGCGTAGTTTAAGCGAAAATGAAGCTGAGGAATGTTGTATTTGTGAGAATAATAAGTAAATACACGTTCACGCCCAAGGCATGATTGTGCATACTCCCCAATTGGGGCAGTAGGGTATTCTTCTGATACACCGCCGTTTTTAACAGAGGTAAGGGGATATACATTTCCCGTTGAGAACGACACAATTCGTGAATTTTTAAATTTCTTTGCTACTAGACCAGGTAAAAAGGAATTCATAGCCCATGTGAAATGTTCGTTTCCTGTAGTTCCAAATTTATGGCCAACCATATAGATGATATTCTTCACATCAGGTAATTGATGTAGCTGGTCTTCATCTAACAGATCAGCTGCAATAGTCTTAACTCCAAACGCTTCAAGCTCACTTCTAAGAGAACCTTTCGAGAATCTTGAAACAGCATAAATCTGTTTTTGCTCTTTAGCTCGATCGACTGCATTTTTAGCTAGCTTTGCTAATGTCGGTCCCATTTTTCCGCCTACTCCTAATATCATAATATCACCATCAAGTAAGGTGATATCTCGTACTAAACCAGCAGATGGTTCACACATTTTTTCCTCTAAATCATGAATATTCCTCAAAATTTAATTCCCCCTTTTCCACAATCATAGTATCCTAGTTATTTTTATCTTATGGTAAGGGGTACCTTGAAACAATGTCTTTAATAGGACCGTAAATCTTACATGTAAGTCCGTAATAAAATAAGGAATGTAAACTTCACTCGACGCTTTTCTTAAACACAAAACTCACTTTGCTGTATCCTTTATGATCCTCATAAAAGCGGTGGGCCAGATGTCTCTTTATACCAGAGGATAAAGCAACTGTATCGAACCCTAAAGTTGCTGCTTCTTTCTCTACATAGGTAAGTAACTGGTTTCCATAACCTTTTGAACGCTCTTTCTGATCTGTGACCAAATCACATACCCATATAAACCGCCCATAGTATAATGTCGTCATCCTTTTATATCCGATCACCGCCACAGGCTTTTCATGTTCCATTAATGCTACAAGTTGGTATCTGTCAAAAGCCATGGCTTCTGAGACAAGCTCCACATAGTCTACTTGATTTAAATGACTACGTAACTGGCACATAAGCGGATAAATGGCTTTAATGTCTTCTTCTTTTTCTACTCTTTTTAACTCCATGTGATCCTCTCCTAAGACATTGCGTTATATTCTTGTAATGAATCATTAATTTAAGCTCACAGCGAACAAAAGAAGCAATGGATGATGTATATTTATTCTAAAAACTTGCATATAGTGATCAAATTATCGTGGGTTCGATTCATTCTATGTTTTATTTATGTAAAAATGTTGCTATTTTCTTAAAGCGTATAATAATGACTATACATGAAATAGTTACTACAATTTTAAGGATTTATCATTTTTTATATTAAGAAAGATGAAGGAATAAATAAGTTATCCATTTCTTCATCTTTTTTAGACGCTATGCATTTGTGTTAAATTCAACTTTTTTAATAATTCGAGCAGGGTTACCCCCAACTATGACATTATCCGGTACATCCTTTGTGACGACAGCTCCAGAGCCAATGATTACATTATGACCTATGGTAACACCAGGGTTAATGATTGCATTCGCACCAATCCATACATGATCTTTGATGGTTACCGGTTTACCATACTCAAGCCCTGAACTTCTTGTTTCCGGATCTATCGGATGAGTAGCTGTGAGAATTCGAACACCTGGAGCTAATAAACATTGATCTCCTATTGTTACTGGACAAACATCTAAAATAATGCAGTCAAAATTGGCATAGAAATCCTCACCTACATGAATGTTATATCCATAATCGCATCTAAAAGTGGGTTCTATGGCAAGATTATCGCCTGTAGAGCCAAACAACGCTTTTAATATATCTGTACGTCTAGTGCTTTCCGTTTCTGTTGACTGGTTAAAAAGTCTTGTTAATTCCCTGGCATTAAGTCGGTCTTTGACTAATTCCTCGTCACTTGCGTCATACAAATCCCCAGCTAGCATCTTACGTTTTTCAGAATTCATTATATATGCCTCCTTTAAGGATAAAAAGAAAAAGCCTTAGGATGACTAAGACTTTTCATGATGGTTTCAATTTGCTTGTTTCATTTTTATAGATCCTAACACTTGCTCATAATACTCCAATAACTGTGCAGAAGGTTTTGTCCAACTGAACTTTTCCGCTTCTGCTCGAGCATTTTCTCGTAGAGTTTGCATAAGCTCCGCATCTTCTATCTTCTCTACCGCTTCAATCAAGCTTTGAGTATCTTCATTTTCAAACAATAGTCCTGTTCGTCCATCTTCTACTTGCTCCATAGTAGGACCACTCTTTGCTGCGATGACAGGAAGTCCTGAGGCCATCGCTTCTAAAATAACAAGTCCTAACGTCTCCGTTACAGAAGGGAAAATAAAGGCATCAGCTGATGCAAATGCTTGATTTAGCTCATCTCCATGCAAAAAACCTGTAAAGATCGCAGTTGTATCTTCAAATGTTTTCTCAACTTGTTCACGAGCTGGACCGTCTCCAACAATGGCTAATCGGACATCGTCTCGCTGTTCAAGAAGCGGCTTCAGTTTGTGTATCTCCTTCTCAGCTGCAAGCCGTCCAACAAAAACCAGCAACTTCTTATGTGGTTCTCCTCCTGTAAGACGATTCCTCATTTCCTGACTATAATGTTCTGGAGAATAACGATCCACTGCTACGCCACGTTTCCATACATGAACATTATAAAATCCTTCTTCATCAAGTTCATCTTTAACCGCTTGTGAAGTACAAAGATTCAGGTCCGCTTGATTATGAAGGCGTTTAAAATGCCACCATAGTAACGGTTTAAAGGCATATAATTTATAGTAGTCCAAGTATTTTGGAACGTGGGTGTGATAAGAAGCTAGCAAGGGGAGATTCAATTCCTTTGCATACTTCACTCCTGACACTCCAACAAGGGCAGGGTTCACTACATGAACGATGTCCGGATTGTGTTTTTGAAGTAATGACTTTACTACCTTATTCGGCAATGAGAAAGGACGATATTTATAAAAGGGCAAAGTCGTTGTCTTTACACCCTCCACAATAGCTCCCTCATATTCATAAACACCTAAGTCAGGAGCAATAACAACGACTTCATGTTGCTGGCTCCTCAGGTATTTAATAGCTTCTTTAAGCCTTGTTACCACTCCGTCAGTAGATGGTAAGAAGGTTTCTGTTACAATGGCGATCTTCAAGCTGCATACTCCTTTATTTCACTATTAATGTTTAAGGTTTCCATATCAATGCTATTTTACTCTATGTACATTTTGATAAACCAAATATGTTTTTACTGTTCCATCTAATTCTAATCATATCAGTAATCTAGCTTCCTTTTCACTACAAAAGCCTGAAATCCTTGTTAAAAATATGTGAGTTTTATATATGAAACGTAAATTATGTAAGCCAATACCGCACATATTGTACCATATTTCTACACATTAAACAGTTATCAACTTTCGGTAGATCAATCATTCTGAAAATGAAATTTCATAAAATTCTAAAATAGGTTGACACGTTTTTCCACAGAACCGTATAATATAACGCATATAATTCCGATTATTCTTATAAGAATTAAAGAAAAGGGCTGAGCTAATGTACTTAGAATTCAACAACGTATCGAAATCTTTTCCACACGAAGAGAACGGAGCATGGGAGGTTTTTTCTGACATCAACCTTTCTATAGAGGAACATAACTTTGTATCTATATTAGGTCCATCAGGTTGCGGTAAATCGACGCTTCTCTCTATGATAGCGGGTCTTGAGTCTATAACGGATGGAGATATCCTTTTAGAAGATCAGCCAGTATCAAAACCCGGTCCGGACAGAGGTATGGTCTTTCAGCAACCTGCACTATTCCCATGGTTAAATGTCTTAGAAAACGTTAAGTTTCCATTAAAACACCTATCGAAGAAAGAGCAAGCCACGACAGCAAAGAAGTATTTACAAATGGTCCATCTTAGTCGTTTCACACAATCTTACCCTCATGAACTTTCAGGTGGTATGCAACAACGAGTAGCGATTGCCCGTGCCCTTGCTATGGATCCGAAAGTGTTACTAATGGATGAACCATTTGGTGCTTTAGATGAACAAACCAGGCACATCTTACACGACGAGTTATTACGGATATGGTCAGAAGACCAGAAAACCATACTCTTTGTCACCCATTCAATCTCTGAAGCTATTAAGTTATCAGACCGAATTATCGTAATGGGAACACGTCCTGGTCGCATTATTGAGGATTTATCCATTACACTCCCAAGACCTAGAGTAAGAACAAATTCTAATGTCATCGCTATGGAGCAGCATGTAATGGGATTATTAGAAGGAGAAATCAACAAAGTTTTAAAGGAAGAATTACAATGAAAATCTTACTGAAACGAATTTTATTTCTTGTAGCGGTTATTGCTCTCTGGCAAGGTGTCTATTCAGCGGGAGTCTTCCCAGATATCGCATTCCCGCCTCCTCTTGATGTCTACTATGCTTTGATTGAAGGATTTGGTGATGGGACTTTAACGAAAGCCCTTTTGGCTAGTTTTAAACATTTATTATATGGCCTACCCATTAGTATTGTACTTGGTACATCGATTGGTGTATTGTTAGCTAAATCTAAACAAGCGGATGAAACAGCTGGTATGTACTTAATAGCTTTACAAAGTATCCCTAGTATCGCTTGGGTTCCTCTTTCCCTATTACTATTTGGATTCAACGAAATGGCTGTAATATTTGTAGTCATTATAGGTGGAGTTTTTGTAATGGCTCTCAATACACGAACAGCACTTCGTAACGTTCCTTCATCTTTCAAGAAGGCAGCACGAACTATGGGGGTGAACGGTTTAGAGCTGTTCTTTAAGGTTGAAATCCCCGCTTCTGTTCCTCACTTCATGACCGGCATCCGTCTTGCTTGGGCATTTAGCTGGCGTGCCTTGATGGCAGGTGAATTATTAAGTAACGGACCCGGACTTGGCTACTCCTTAACGTACGCTTTTGACTTTGCAAGAGTTGACGTTGTTATGGCAATTATTTTGATTATTGGTGTGATTGGCTCAACTGTAGATCATCTTGTCTTCTCTAAATTAGAGAAAACCGTCATGAAACGCTGGGGTCTATTATAAAACTTTTAAAAGAGGTGGATGACTTATGAAAAAATTACTATATGTATGCACGATTGCTCTCCTAGCCGTTATATTATCGGCTTGTGGAAGTAAGTCTACATCAGGGGAAACACCTGAGGAAATTGTAATTGGATACTTCCCAAATATTAATCACGTTGCTGGAATGGTAGCAGAAGAAAAGAACTTTTACGAAGAGACATTGCCAGATGGTACGGAAGTAAGTTATAAGTACTTTCCAGATGGTTCTAGCTTTATGACAGCAATTGAAACTGGTGAAATTCACGGCGGCTTGGTAGGCCCTGGCCCGGCAATGAATCATTTTACAAACGGAGCGGAGATTAACATATTAGCCGCAGGTTCTACGGGCGGTACAGTCATAATGTCTCGAAAAGATTCCGGTATTACCTCACCAGAAGATATTAAAGGAAAAACGTTTATCTCTCCTCGAGTTGGCTGTACTCATGATGTGCAATTCGAAACACTAATGATGCGCGAATTTGGAATGAAATCTGATCGTTTAAACGGAGATATGAAGCATGTGACAGGTAAACCAGCAACATATGCTCAACAATTTGCGAATGGCAAAGTGGATGTAGCAACCGTTCCAGAACCTTGGGCTTCTTATATTGAAGAAGAAGGATATGGAGATGTTCTAATTGACACGAAGAACGTAGCTTACGGTGAAACACTTCCTGCCGCCGTGTTTGTAACATCTAGCAATTTGGTTAAGAATGAATCGGAACTCGTTCAAAAATTAGTTGATGGACACATGAAGGCGACGGAATTTATTCAAGAAAATCCTGATGAATCCAAAACGATTGCTATTAACAAGATTAAAGATATTACAGATCAAGAGTTATCTCGAAGCGTAATTGACAGTGCATGGGAGCGTATAACGTTCACATACGAAATTAACCCCGACTACCTTCAAATGTTTGCTAACTCATCATTCGATTTGGAATTCTTAAAAGAACAACCAGATCTAGAAGGGTTAGTTGATAAGAGTTTTATAGAATAGTATGTCCCCTTGAGAATGGCTATTATGCTGTTCTCAAGGGTTTTATTATGTACATTCTGAGTTACTACTAAGTATATAATATGGTATACTAGATATGTAGATGTTGGCAACAAACTTATTTTCTACCAAAAGGGGTGTGGAATGGATGTCAAACAAGAACAATCCAAAGAAATTTGCTTTGAACATGTCTGCCGCTCAGTTTACAAAGTTTTATATTTTACATTTGTTGCACAAGCGCACATCTTTAATCAGTGAACATTTTAAAGAGGAGTTTAGTAAGCTGACAGGCAACTGGCAGCCAGCTCCTTCAACGTTACTCGATACCCTTCATGACATGACAGAAGAAGGTTTATTACAACGACGTGAAGACTACAAGTCCCTTGAGAAAAAACGCCAAAAAGTATATTGGTACCGTGTAACGGAACAAGGAACAGAAGAATTTGAAGTTATGAAAAAACATTATAAAATTCTCTTTGACGAACAAATTCATATCTTGAAAAGAATTATGAATGAAGTTTACCAATAAAAAAACCGCTCCCTCTTATAAGGGAGCGGTTTTTCTGTTAACAGGTAATCATTTACCGTTTTGGTCCACATTTTGATAATGATCATGTTGATTTGTACGAAGAAAAGCCACAAATGATAAGACAGCGATGATCGATCCCATTACTAACAAAATCGTTCCAGTGATTGTAGTTTGTTGAAAAGGGAGTAGATTGGTAACATCGATTAAAAACAATTGCAATTCAGGTGATGAACCAATGTTACTTCCGTATTCTTGGAAGAAATCGATCCCTTTCAGTAGTAGATATAATCCCAAAAAAAGCCCACAACCAAACACAATACGCCTCTTCACCTGGCTCGTTATGATTTATCCCTCCTTGATAGTTGAAGTGTGTTGATTCATAAACCTTTCAACCACATCAAAATCATTTAAAGAACGCTTTGATCCGTTTACTTCCTGGTAGTTTTCATTTCCACGCCCTGCGATAAGGACAATGTCCCGCGGTTCTGCCATGCTTAGCGCGCGCTGAATCGCTTCTTCACGATCTTCAATAATTTCATAGTCTCCAGGAGCTTGCATGCCTTCTTCTACATCAGCTAGGATGCTAGCCGGCTCTTCTGAACGCGGGTTATCTGTCGTGAGAATAACGTAATCGCTCCACCTAGAAGCTATTTCTCCCATCACAGCACGCTTGCCTCGGTCACGATCACCACCGCAACCAAATACAACAAATATATTCCCTTTTTTTATAGGGGATAAATTTAATAAAACTTTCTCTAATGCGTCAGGGGTATGAGCATAATCTACCATGACTGTATATCCTTCAGGAGAATGAATCGTTTGCAAACGTCCATCTGGACCTTTAACGTGCTTTAGCGCTTCAATAATATCTTCAATATCAAGCCCTAAATGAAGACAACAACATATAGCTGCTAGAGAGTTCGAAACAGTAAATTCACCTGGTATGGGAACATATACATCATTTTGAAATTCTTTATGATTAACCTGAAAATGTACGCCCTTTTCATCACTTTTGATACCTGTTGCATTAAGGTCTGCTTCCTTATTCTCAATTCCGTATGTTTCATAAGAACCGTTAGTTGCCCCAATAAATTCAGAAGCAAAAGGATCATCAATGTTTAGAATGGAATAAGGGCACATGGGAAATAAAGAGAGTTTGCTTTCCTTATAATCTTCAAAAGAACCATGATCGTCTAAATGATCTTGCGAGAGATTCGTAAAGATCCCCACATCAAACTGACACTCCAAGACACGCTTATTTTTTAGTCCCATTGACGATACTTCCATAACTACGTCCGTAACGCTTTGATCGCGCATAGCTGCAAAGGAAGCTTGCAGATCTACTGTCTCAGGGGTAGTTGGTGTAGTGCGATAAGCTTTAATATCCTCATTATTTATACGATTTCCAAGTGTTCCAACTGTGCCAACCTTTCTACCTGTATACTGAAGTATAGAGGAGATGAGATGAGATACAGACGTTTTACCGTTTGTCCCCGTGACACCTACTAAACGAAAAGCTTGTGAGGGATGGCTATAGAACTGACTCGCAATGATGGGTAACGCATGCCTAGTATCATCAACTTGTATGACTGTCATGTCATCTGGAACGAACTCCAGGCCTACTTGTTTTTGAATAACGATCGCTACTGCGCCCTTCATAACCGCTTGGGCAATGTAATCATGTCCATCTCGCTTCGTTCCTTCAAGGCAAATGAACAATGAATCTTGTTGGATTAACCCAGAATGGTAAGCAACAGATTCAATGTTTACTTGAACGTCCCCTTGCAGAGTCGTGTAGTCGATTTTGTTTAAAATTGTTTGTAATTTCATTTGTAGAACCTCCATTAAGGGTCAGTTTAATCTCTAAAGAAAAGCCCTTGATGTGCTTGTCAATTCTATCGCCATTTAATAGCTATCTGCAAAAAACAAACGTACTAGACCGGGTAAACCCCATGTTTTCGTTCTGTAAATTGTAGACGTTTTGTTTCATAAGAGGCAAACCGGGTAATCAGCTCTGCTCGTAACCGGTTAGGATCAACTATATCATCTACAACCATTTCAGAAGCCAGGCGATAGATATCGATATTCTCTTTATATTCTTCTTGCTTTTCCTTTATGAATTGAGGTCGATCTTCTTCTGATAGTTCAGCAATTTTATTAGCATATACAGCATTAACAGCAGCTTCTGGACCCATTACAGCTATTTGAGCGCTAGGAAGAGCAATGCAACAATCCGGCTCAAAAGCTGGACCTGCCATAGCATAAAGGCCGGCACCGTATGCTTTGCGGACAATTACAGAAATTTTTGGTACGCTTGCTTCACTCATGGCTGATATCATCTTAGCCCCATGGCGAATGATCCCTGCTTTTTCTACACGTGTTCCAATCATAAATCCTGGAATGTCAGCTAAGAATAGAAGCGGTATATGGAACGCATCACATAGATTAATAAATTTGGCGGCTTTATCTGCTGAATCGTGGAATAACACGCCACCTTTCATACGTGGTTGGTTCGCGATAATTCCAACAGGTTTTCCGTTCATTCGAGCTAGTCCAGTAATCAGTTCCCTCGCAAATAACTTCTTAATCTCACAAAATGAGTCTTCATCAATTAAATGGTCGATTAGTTCGTACATATCAAAAGGAGCATTTTGGTTTTCGGGTATTAAATCCTGGATGGTTTTATCGTGAGGTTTTACAGGTAGCGGATCTTTAGTTGGTGCAGGTATTCTGAAATTTTTCGGAAAATAGCTTAAATAGTTTCTTGCGTATTCAATGGCTTCTTGCTCCGTCTTTGCTAGTACATCTCCACAACCAGATTCAGAACAGTGCATCTTTGCCCCGCCCATTTCTTCAAGGCTTACTTTTTCTCCAATGACCTTCTCAGCCATACGAGGGGAACCTAAATACATGGATGCATTTCCTTCTACCATAACAACAATGTCACAAAATGCAGGGATGTATGCTCCACCAGCGGCTGAAGGTCCAAAGAGTAAGCAAACTTGAGGAACACGACCTGAAAGTTTAACTTGATTATAGAAAATACGACCCGCTCCACGTCTTCCTGGGAACATTTCAACTTGATCCGTAATTCTTGCTCCTGCTGAGTCCACTAAGTATAACATCGGGACTTCAAGTTTTTCAGCCGTTTCTTGTATACGGATAATTTTTTCGACAGTTCGTGCTCCCCAAGACCCTGCTTTAACTGTAGAATCATTAGCCATCACACAAACTGTTTCTCCGTTTATTTTACCTATACCTGTTACAACGCCATCGGCAGGAAGACTGCCATCCTGACAATTGGCAAAGAAAGCATCTTCAACATCGATTCCATCATCAAATAACTGCTCTAAGCGATCACGAACAAACATTTTCCCTTTTTCTGCATTTTTTTGATGATATTTGTCTGATCCACCTTGTTTAATTTCATCGACTTTATCTTGAAATGTTTGATCATATTTCGTTGTCATATAGATTCTCCTCCTTTGTTATCTTCCTTTATATTGTGGGGTGCGTTTCTCTTTGAAAGCGTTCAACCCTTCTAAACGGTCTTCTGTTGGGATGGTTTGCTGATAGCAAAGGGATTCAATACAGAGACCTGTTTCTTTATCTGTGTTTATTCCTGAATCAATCGCTCGTTTTGCCTGTTTTAGTGCAAGTGGTGCATTCTTGGCAATAAGACTAGCAAGAATCCTCGTTTCTTCTAATAGTACAGACGACGGAACAACCCTTTCTACTAAACCAATATTCATCGCTTCTTCTGAAGAGATTCTGATAGCGCTATAGATCATTTCTTTTGCTTTACCTATTCCTACTAAGCGAGGAAGACGCTGAGTCCCCCCTGCCCCTGGGATGATACCAAGTGATGTTTCTGTCAAACCCATCTTCGTATCGTCCCTTGCTATACGAAGGTCGCAAGCTAGTGCAAGTTCGAGACCACCACCAAAGGCTACACCGTTTATAGAGGCTATAGTAGGGATCTCTAACGCTTCAACTCTCTTAATGCATTGGCCGATTCTATGTACGGTTTTGATGACTTGTTGATCACTCATACCCTGCCGTTCCTTTAAATCAGCACCAGCGCAAAAGGCTTTTTCACCCGTCCCTTTAATAATTACACACCTTACATCTGTGGATGCCTCCACTTCTTCTAAACAAGCGTCAAGATCATCCATCAAGGCATGCGAGAACGCATTTGCTGCTTCAGGACGCGATAAAGAGATTTCGTATACATATCCATCTAGTTTTTGCAGTTCTACAACTTTCTTCAAACATGTATCCCTCCGCTTCTGAGCATTTGCATATGGTGACTTGGAAGTGGTTTTCCGACAACGTTTTGGATCCATTCTCCTGACTTCAAAAGTTTACGATGATCAATGCCAGAATGAATGCCCATTTCCTCGAGCATATAGAGAAGATCATCTGTAGCGAGATTTCCTGAAGCCCCTTTGGCATAAGGGCATCCACCCAATCCTCCAAGCGAACTATCAAACGTCGTAAACCCTAATTGTAGAGCCGTCAAAACGTTAGCAAGAGCCGTGCCTCTTGTATTGTGAAAATGAAGGGCTAATTTATCTTTTGGAAAATAATCACTTAAAGAACTAAGCACTTGCTCCACTTGCAAAGGGTTTGCGACTCCGATGGTATCTCCTATTGAGCATTCATCAATTCCCATTTCAAACAAACGTTCACAGACGGATAAAACTTGATTCATTTCGACTTTCCCATCATATGGACAACCAAACACAGTAGAAACATATGCTCGAACGGATTTCCCTTCACTCTTAGCTGTCTCAACTACCGGTGATAAAACAGGATACGTTTCTCCTATAGACTTATTAATATTTTTCCGGTTATGCGCTTCAGAAGCAGACATGAAGATTGAAACCTCATCGATGTCAGCTTCCAACGCTCGTTCTAGCCCTCTTTCATTAGGAACGAGGGCCGCATATGTTACCTCCGGGTTTCGATTAATTTGTCTTGCTACATCTACCGCATCGCCCAATTGGGGGATCCATTTTGGATGCACAAATGAGGTGATTTCTATATAGGAAAGTCCTGTTTCTGAGAGCTGGTTAATCCACTCAATTTTATCAATAGTAGATATATGTTCCTTTTCATTTTGCAATCCATCTCTTGGTCCGACTTCTTTAACCTTTACTTCGCTAGGTAGCTGCATAAAAATCTCCTCCCTTTATTCAAGTATGGCAACAACATCTCCCTCGTTTACGAAATCTCCCTCTTGAACCTTTAGTTCTTTCACAGTGCCCTCATCATCTGTAGCAATGGGGATCTCCATTTTCATGGATTCTAAAATTAATAGATCTTGACCAGATGTAACTTGGTCCCCTTCTGTTACAACAATTTTCCATACACTTCCTGCCATATTAGCTTTTACTTCTGTCATTTTGCTTCCTCCTTTAGATAGTGTTCTTCTACAAAATTAGTTGTGATATTTCCTTGTTTAAATAGATCGTGACTAAGAACAGTTCTTAGCATAGGAAGGTTCGTTTTGATCCCTTCTACTTCATACTGACTAAGGGCGTAAGACATCCGTTCAATCGCTTCTTCCCTCGTCTCTCCCCAAGTAATGCATTTTGCTATCATAGGATCGTAGAAAGGTGATACGAAGCTGCTTGAGTGGACAGCCAACTCGTGTCTGATGTGATCCCCAACTGGTATTTGCAAATCTGTCATTTGCCCAGGTGCTGGATAAAAAGTCTTTGGATCTTCGGCATAAACTCGAACCTCAATGGCATGACCATGGATCGTTAACTCATTTTGTTTGTACCGTAAAGATTCCCCATAAGCGATACGGATCTGCTCTTCTACTAAATCAAATCCTGTTATTTCCTCTGTTACAGGATGTTCTACTTGAAGTCGTGTGTTCATCTCTAGAAAGTAGAATTGTTGATTTTCATCTACCAAAAATTCTACTGTACCTGCATTTTGATACCCAAGTGCTCGAACTGCTTTCAGAGCAGCTCCGCCCATTTTTTCCCTTGTTTCTTCAGAAATAAAAGGAGAGGGGGCTTCTTCAACTACCTTTTGGTGTCTGCGTTGCACAGAACACTCCCTTTCAAATAGATAAAGAGCATTTCCTTCTTGGTCTGCCAGCACCTGAATTTCAATATGGTGGGGATTTACAATCTTCTTCTCTAAAAACATTGTCCCATCGCCAAAAAACATTTGAGCTCGCTTCGCATTACTTCCATAAGCTTTTCTTAATTCTTCGTCAGTGTTCACGACTTGCATACCAATACCACCACCACCGGCTGAAGCTTTCAGCATTATGGGATAACCAATGTCCGAAGCAGCTTCAATAGCAGCATCTACGTCTTCAGTTGAAGAAGATGTCCCGGGAATGATGGGAACTCCAGCTCGTTTCATGGTAGTTCTTGCTTCTACTTTACTTCCCATACTTCGAATAACATCACTCGTTGGTCCCACAAAGGTAATTCCTTCTGATTGTATACGCTCGGCAAAATCAGCATTTTCGCTTAATAGCCCGTAGCCAGGATGGATTGCATCCACATTTGCATTTTTAGCTATATCCAATACTTTATCTACTTGCAGATAACTTTCATGAACCCTAGACCCACCAAGGGGATAAGCTTCATCTGCTTCTTTAACATAAGGACTATCCTCATCTGGTTCGGAATAAATCGCCACAGTTTGAATATTTAAACGCTTACATGTCCGGATAATTCGAGACGCAATTTCGCCACGATTTGCTATGAGTAGTTTTGCAAACATAGTAGCATCCTCCAGTCCAATTAAGTATTTTTTTGAATAAGGTGGAGCGCGTTTTCCCTTAGCTTAAACTTCTGTATCTTTCCACTTGCGGTCATTGGATACTCTGAAACAAATTCAACATATCTTGGGATTTTATGACGAGAAATCTTCCCCTGACAAAACGATATCAGCTGATCTTTTGAAAGCTCTCTTCCTTCTTTAACAATAACCCATGCCATTAGTTCTTCACCGTACTTCTCATCAGGAACTCCAATCACTTGTACATCAAGGATATCAGGATGAGTATATATAAATTCTTCTACCTCTCTTGGATAGATGTTTTCACCTCCGCGTATAATCATGTCTTTTATACGCCCAGTTATTTCAACATATCCCTTTTCATCCATTACAGCTATATCACCGGTATGAAGCCAACCTTCTTCATCAATAGCAGCATAAGTTGCTTCTTTATTTTTATAATAACCTTCCATTACTAAATATCCTCTGGTACAGAGTTCTCCTGGGGTCCCTGCTTCTACTTCTTCATTTGTTGCCGGATCAATCACTTTAACTTCAACATGAGGGTGAGCTTTTCCTACGCTTCCAACTCTTCGTTCAATTGGATCATCTGTAGTGGTTTGAGTAATAACAGGAGAAGATTCTGTCTGACCATAGGCGATTGTAATCTCCGATGCTCCCATGTTTACAATGACCTTTTTCATTACTTCCATTGGACAGGTAGAACCTGCCATAATTCCAGTCCGCAAATGTGAAAACGTATAGTTAACAAACTCAGGATGATTGAGTTCAGCAATAAACATTGTCGGCACTCCATGTAAACCTGTGCACCGCTCGTCTTGAACGGCTCTCATAACAGTAACAGGATCGAATTGTTCCAAGATGACCATTGTTGTTCCTTTTGATACAGCCGCCATTGTTCCAAGTACACAACCAAAACAATGAAAAAATGGAACAGGTATACAAAGGCGATCTTCTTCAGTGAGCTTCATTGCATCAGATACTTGTTTACCGTTATTCACAATATTGTAATGGGACAACATAACGCCTTTTGGAAAGCCTGTTGTTCCAGATGTATACTGCATATTAATTACATCATTATATGACAATGTCTTCTTACGTTGAGCGAGCTGATTGGAGGAGATATTCTTTCCTTTTTCAACGACCTCTTCAAAGTTATACATGAAAGAAGATTGACGGTCACTAAGTACAATAATATTTTTTAAATAAGGTAATGAGGGGCAGTAGAGATCTCCTTTTTCTGAGCTCTCAAGTTCAGGGCATATTTCATTTAGAATTTCTAAATAGGAGGTTCCTTTATATTCTTCTGCCAACACAAGGGTGGTTGCATCCGATTGTTTTAATAAATATTCTAGTTCCCTAGCTTGATAGTTTGTATTTACTGTAACGAGAACTGCTCCCATTTTAGCTGTAGCAAATTGAGAGATCAGCCATTCAGGTTTATTATCTGCCCAAATAGCAACATGTTCTCCTTTTTCAATCCCTAAACTCATAAACCCTTTAGCTGCAGCATCAGTCATTTCATCAAATTCGCGGTAAGTCTTACGTAACCCTAGCTCAGGATAAACAAAAGCTTCATGGTCTGGAAATGCTTTCGCTTTCTCTTCTAACAACTCTCCGACCGTCACTTCTAATAAGGACACCTGACATCTTCCTCCTTTTTAATGAAAATGAATACTAGCAACCTAGTTGACGACTGATAACCAAACGCTGAATCTCTGAGGTCCCTTCACCTATTTCTAAAAGCTTTGCATCACGCAAAAAGCGTTCTACCTCATACTCGCGCATATATCCATATCCACCATGAATCTGTATGGCTTGGTTGGCAGATCGGAAAGCGGTTTCAGATGCAAACAACTTGGCATAGGCTGACTCTTTTGTGAATGGCTTTTTCTGATCTTTCAACCACGCAGCCTTTAAAACAATGTTCCGAGCTAACTCAACTTCCATAGCCATATCTGCTAACTTAAATTGAATCGCTTGAAAATTTGAAATAGGTTGCCCAAATTGCTTTCGTTCTTTCGCATATGCTAAAGCTTTGTCTAAGGAGGCTTGCGCAATACCGACAGCTAAAGCAGCGATAGAAATACGACCTCCATCTAGTGTATATAAAAACTGCTTAAATCCTTTAGATGGATCACCTAATATATTCTCTTTCGGGACGCGTACATCCTCTAAGATAATCTCTGATGTATTTGATGCTCTCACCCCCATCTTGTCATAGTTACTTGAAATTTTGAGACCAGGAGTATCTGTAGGAACAAGAAAAGCAGATATAATATTTTTCCCTTTATCATCTTTACCTGATACCGCTGTAACCGTTAAGGTTTTTGCGTATCCGGCATTTGTAATCCAAGACTTTTCTCCGTTAATGACAAATTCATCTCCATCTCTTATTGCTCTTGTTTGAGTGCCTCCAGCGTCACTTCCGGCATTCGGCTCTGTTAACCCAAAAGATGCAAGAGCTTCACCCTTAGCTAATGGAACTAAAAATTCTTCTTTTTGCTTTTCTGTTCCAAAATAGTAAATTGGACTCGACCCTAGGGATACAGCAGCGGCATAGCTCAGCCCTGTTCCTCCACATACACGTCCAATTTCTTCTACAGCTAACGCATATGTAATCGTATCCCCCCCCGACCCTCCATATTGTTCTGGGAATGGAATACCTAAAAGTCCAAGCTCCCCCATCTGATCAAAGATATCCTTTGGAAAAGTGGATGTCTTATCTAACTCAACAGCTCTAGGAGCTATTACCTCCTGAGCAAAATCCCTGACCATTTTTTGTGTCATTTCTTGCTCTTTACTTAATTCAAAGTTCATACCTTTCACTCCTTATATCAATAATAAATTGACCGACCGCTTAGTCGGTACAACTCAAATGTAAGCGCTTTATCACAAAACATAAAAATAGTCTTTTATAAATGTAAAAGACGCTTCGTTGGTTCTTGTAATATAGAGTGTAAAATTAAGTCAACATAAATATCTGCAATCTCTTCGATGCTCTTACCTCCATCTTTTCTATACCATTTATAGGTCCAGTTCACCATTCCAAGAATAGACATACCCGTAATCACAACAGGCAATTCACTCCTGAACTCGCCAGTTTGCTGTCCCTTTTCAATTACAGAAAACAGGAGTTCTTTAAACTGTTTTCTCTTTTCTTTAATACGTTCTTCATACTGAGGCTTTAAATACGTGCTTTCCTGATAGAATACATAAATGTGCGGCTTATATAGGTCAAATACTTTTACGAAGGATGTAATCATCGCTTGAAGTTGATCTGTGGGATGGTGGTAGGTTTCCTTCGCTACATGCGCTTTTTCTAAAACATATGTAATGAAGGTGTCATGTATCACATATAACAATTCATCTTTTGAATCAAAGTGGTGGTAAAACCCTCCTTTTGAAGCATTACAATTCTCCACAATCTGATTGACTGTTACACCATGATAACCTTTGTTCTCAAATAAAATGAGTGCTGAATCTATAATTCTTTCTTTTAACTCTTTCATAGATCATCTACTTTCATTTTGTTTTTCCTTTACATCGTAGCACAAATTTCAGAATAATTAAAATTATTTTTTGATCTTCGTTCTTTATTACCATTCGGAGTTGCTACTAAGTTTTTATGCGATCGTTTTTTTATTTTGCATCCTCAACTAGTTGCGTTACTAATTGTTATAAATTATTGTTTTTACCATATATTGTATAAGTGGTTTGGGAGGTGTTTTAATTGGCCAAAAAGATACTATTCTTTGGAGATTTTGGAGTTGATGATGTCATCGCTCTTCTATATGCAAGAATGGATCCGTCGATAGAAATTGTCGGACTTGTGACGGGTTACGGTAATATTTCAGAACATAATGCAGAAGATAACGCTCTATTTTTAAGAGCGTTAACGAAAGCGGAAGGCTCTATCGATATAATAAGAGGTGCTTATAAACCCTATACAGGGGCCTTTCCTCATTATCCAGAAGAAATTCATGGTAAATTTGGACTTGGCCCTCTTTCACCATATTCGGCTAACATTGAAAATAAACGAATTCACGACTACTCAAAAGCTGTAGACCTGATCAAGAGACATCGCAACCAGATTACAGTTGTCAATGTAGGTAGACTTTCCTCTCTTTCCTCCATGCTTGTCCTTTACCCTGAAGTAGCTGAGATGATTAAAGAGATTTATGTGATGGGTGGCGCTTTCTTCACACCAGGTAATGTAACACCTGTAGCAGAAGCAAATATATACGGAGACCCTTATGCTGCCAACTTAGTGTTTACTGTTCAAAAGAAAGTTAAGATCATTCCGTTGAATGTAACGAACTTTGCCATACTCACAAAAGATATGATCCAAATTATCACTACGTATTGTAAGGATCCTTCTATTGGCCCAATTATTAAAGAAATATTTGATTATTATTTTGAATTTTATCAAGAAACAAATGCTACACATTCAAACACAGGTGCCCCTATACACGATTTGTTAGCCCTCTGGGCGGCATTCCATCCAGAATACATGAATTACATAGAAGCTCCAGTAACAGTGGTTGTAGAAAAAGGTGATGCATATGGTCAGACGATCGCAGATGTAAGAATTAGCGATCAAAAGGAAGATTACCCCCTGCAACATATCGCTATAGGATTTAACTATCAAGCCTTCATTCAATCCATCTTTAGCGCTTTTACCAAGGAAGATTGACGAAAGACTTTTTAAATCACGATTAATAACAAAAAGACTCTAAAGGAATATCCTTTAGAGTCTTTTTAGTTATTTATGAGGGTTCTTCTTCACTATCAAATACTTTTTCATAATTCGCTTCTCGCCATAATGCAACTACTTCACCAAACTCATCTTGGTCGATGACAAAAGATCCATTACTGTATCTGTCACTTGCTTTAAAGGATCCTGCATTTACTTCTTGTGTCGTTCCATTCTCTGTTTCGAGGAACACTATTTCTTTTCCTTGTGTTAGCTGTAATCCAACCACTCTGTGTGGGTTACTTTTCAGCTCTCTTAACATGACTACCCCGCGTTTAGCACGCGTTGATTTCTCAAACTCTTTTAGCCTCATCCGCTTGACTGCTCCACGTTGTGTCACAAGAAGAATGGACGGATCACTATTTTCATCAAATATTTTACCTGCAACAATCTCTTCATCATCTTTTAAAGCCATTGCTTTCACACCAGCTGCTCGTTGACCTATAATTTTCACTTCAGATTCGTGATACCACAATCCATAACCGGTATTCGTAGCAAGGAAAATGTCCTGATGTCCATCTGTGACATGAACATCTACTACCTCGTCTTCGCCTTTAACATTAATGGCCACCAGCGGCTTGGAATAGCGCTGAGCCTGGTAAAGAGATATTTCACTCCGTTTAATCATGCCGGCCTTCGTTATAAATAAGAAATATTTTGCTTCAGAGAAATCCCTAATTGGCACAGCTCTTATTATACGCTCATCTTTCTCAACCGTTATTAGATTTGCAATATGCTGCCCTAGATCTTTCCAACGAATATCCGGTAAGCCGTGAATAGGAAGGTACAGATAGTTACCTTTGTTAGTAAAAAGAAGTACTGTATCCGTTGTGTTAATCTCAAACAAACCAAGCAGACGGTCTCCTTCTTTCATAGCAAAGTCTTCTCCTCCTGATGCCGCATACGAACGAAGACTCGTTCGCTTAATATAGCCAGCTTGTGTAACAGAAACAAGTACATCATCACTTGGGACAGTTACTTCAGGATTTATTTCTAATTTCTCAATTTCATCCTCAATAACGGTCATACGATCTGTATGATATTTCTTCTTCATAGAAGACAAGTCTTTCTTAATTACTCTAAGAAGTTTTTTCTCATCACTAAGTATGGCTTCTAACTCACTAATGCGTTTATTTAATTCTTCCGCTTCTTTTTCTAAGGAAGTAATATCTGTATTCGTTAGACGATATAATTGAAGGTTTACAATGGCTTCTGATTGAGGCTCAGTAAACCCGTACTCTTCCATCAGTCTTTGTTTTGCATCCTGTTTATCATTGGATGAACGGATGGTTGTGATGACTTCATCCAGAATAGAAATAGCTTTAATTAGCCCCTCTACAATATGAGCTCTTTCCTTAGCTTTTCTTAATTCATACTCAGACTGACGAGTTACAACATCCCGTTGGTGAGCAATATAGGCATCAAGAATACCCTTCAGGCTCATTAACTTAGGTGTTTTATCGTGTATAGCA
The DNA here is from genome assembly GCF_014642405.1 of Pontibacillus salipaludis. Taxonomy (GTDB): domain Bacteria; phylum Bacillota; class Bacilli; order Bacillales; family BH030062; genus Pontibacillus; species Pontibacillus salipaludis. The sequence goes on along the minus strand of NZ_BMIN01000001.1, from coordinate 155,920 downwards.
ACCATATTAAAGTTGTAACTAATCTGTAGATCTGTTGCCTTATAAAGGTATTTTAAAATCCCTTCACTATCTACATCCTTTTTCAACTCGATTACAATACGTAAACCCGTACGGTCTGTCTCATCACGAACTTCTGCTATACCTTCGACTTTCTTATCAATCCTCAGTTCGTCCATCTTTTTCACAAGGTTCGCTTTGTTTACTTCATAGGGGATCTCATCAATTACGATTTGCTCACGATTACCCCTGAGCTGTTCAATCGCAGCACGGCCACGCACGACAATTTTTCCTTTTCCTGTTTCGTAAGCCTTCTTAATGCCATCAACACCTTGAATAATACCGCCTGTTGGGAAGTCGGGGCCTTTCATAACTGACATCAACTCATCAACAGATACATCTGGACGATCGATTTTCATCATGACAGCATCGATTACTTCACTCAAATTATGTGGCGGGATTTCCGTGGCGTACCCAGCTGATATTCCTGTCGAACCATTAACAAGTAGATTCGGAAACTTTGCGGGTAACACAACCGGTTCAGCAATGGTGTCATCAAAGTTCGGGATGTAATCCACTGTTTCCTGATCAATGTCACGTAACAGTTCAGAAGCCATACTAGAAAGTCGTGCTTCTGTATAACGCATCGCTGCTGGAGGGTCTCCATCTACACTTCCGTTGTTCCCGTGCATTTCGACTAACAAGTTCCTTAGCTTCCAGTCCTGACTAAGTCTCACCATCGCATCATAAACGGAAGTGTCTCCATGAGGGTGATAGTTACCAATAACTGTACCGACCGTCTTGGCTGATTTACGGTAAGGTTTATCATGAGTGTTCTTTTCCTGATGCATCGCATACAAAATACGACGCTGTACTGGCTTCAGGCCGTCTCTTGCATCCGGAAGTGCACGATCCTGAATAATATATTTACTATAACGACCAAACCGGTCACCTAATACTTCTTCTAATGGCAAATCCATATACTGTTCTGATTCAGACAAAAGGTGAACCTCCTACTCTATTGCAATTTATCATTTTCTAAGATATTACTTTGTTCTTCTAATCCAAAGGCTACGTGCGATTCAATCCACTTTCTACGTGGTTCTACTTTATCTCCCATAAGAGTGGTGATCCTACGTTCTGCCTGAGCTAAGTCATCTATTGTAACACGAATTAATGTTCTTGATTCTGGATTCATTGTTGTTTCCCAAAGCTGGTCTGCGTTCATTTCACCAAGACCTTTATAACGTTGTATGGTATACCCATTTTTAAACTCTTTTAAGACTTGTTGCATTTCGTCTTCTTCCCATGCATAACGCGTCTTCTCTTTCTTCCCTTTACCTTTTGAGATTTTATATAAAGGTGGAAGTGCAATATAGATTTTACCTTCTTTAACGAGCTCTTGCATGTAACGATAGAAAAACGTCAATAAAAGGACTTGAATGTGTGCCCCATCCGTATCCGCATCGGTCATAATAATGATTTTGTCGTACTGACAATCGTTGATATCAAAATCAGATCCCACACCTGCTCCGATGGTATGAATAATCGTAGAGATCTCTTCATTTTTAAGTATGTCCTGCAGTTTAGCCTTCTCTGTATTTATAACTTTACCTCTTAGCGGAAGAATAGCTTGGAATCTACGATCACGACCTTGCTTCGCAGAACCTCCTGCTGAGTCACCCTCGACAAGATATAGTTCGTTTTTCTGAGCATTTTTAGATTGCGCGGGCGTTAATTTACCGCTTAGTAATGTTTCTTTTCGTTTTTTCTTCTTGCCTGACCTTGCATCTTCCCTTGCTTTGCGAGCCGCTTCACGGGCTTCCTTCGCTTTGATGGCTTTTCGAATAAGCATGGTAGCAACATCAGGATTTTCTTCTAAGAAATAAGATAATTTCTCGGCTACCACTGCATCAACAGCAGATCTGGCTTCAGAAGTTCCTAATTTACTTTTCGTCTGTCCTTCAAACTGAAGCTTCTCCTCAGGAATTCGGACAGAAACAACTGCTGTAAAGCCCTCTCTGATATCATTCCCATCAAGGTTTTTATCTTTCTCTTTTAAGAGGCCTGTTTTCCTTGCGTGATCATTAAATATTCTTGTAATAGCTGTTTTCGCTCCAGACTCATGTGTTCCCCCGTCTCTAGTACGAACGTTGTTCACAAATGAGAGCATACTTTCAGCATAGCCGTCATTAAACTGGAATCCAAAATCAATTTCAATTTCGTCTTGTATCCCCTCAAACGCTACAACAGGATGAAGTGTATCTTTTTCCTCATTTAAATACGAAACAAACGATTCTAAGCCATCCGGATATTGATAACTTTCCTTTTGGTCTTCTTGGCGTTTGTCTTCAAGGACGATCTCCATCCCTTTAAGTAAAAACGCAGCTTCTCGAAGTCGTTCTGACAGCGTTTCGAAGTTATATGTTGTCATAGAGAAAATTTCGGGATCAGGCTTGAAATGGATAGTTGTCCCACTTTTTCGTGTTGCACCCTTCTTCTCAAGAGAGGTTACAGCTTTTCCTCCGTTTTCAAACCGTTGATAATAAGTCTGTCCATCACGATAAATCGTCACTTCAAGCCATTCTGATAACGCATTCACAACAGAGGCTCCGACACCGTGAAGTCCCCCACTTGTTTTATAACCACCTTGACCAAACTTACCCCCAGCATGAAGCACGGTAAGTATGACTTCAGGGGTGGGCTTTCCAAGTCGGTGCATCCCTGTAGGCATACCACGTCCTTCATCTCGTACAGATACACTTTGATCCTTATGGATGGTTACTGTAATCCGATTTCCGTAACCCGCTAAGGCTTCGTCAACGGCATTGTCCACTATTTCATAAACGAGGTGATGAAGCCCACGATGGTCTGTGCTTCCTATGTACATACCAGGTCGCTTCCTAACAGCTTCTAATCCCTCTAACACTTGTATTGAATCATCATTATATTGAGTAGAATTCTTAACCAATCTGTTTGTACTCCTTTCAATGCTCTTATACCTATAATAGAACGGATGTTCGTTTTTGTAAATAAGAGCCCGGGCAAAGCGCCTGTCTTTTATTTTAGCGGTTTCTACAATTTAATCAAATAACCTTTTTCCACGAAAAGAAAAAAATCCCTGCAAGAACAGGGATTTTCTCTCGTATTACCTACCTATTGTAACAGAATGTGCAACTTTAATACAGAGGTCCATTAGCACAGTCATGCCTTGTTCCGTTAAATATTGATAGGTGTTCTCATCTTGAACACCTTGTTGTGCCCAAAAAACTTTTGCTTCTGTATCGACTGCTTCTCTTGCCAAATCAGGTAAAAACTCAGAACGTCTAAAAACGTTAATAAGATCAACGGGCTCTGATATCTCACTAAGAGATGAGACCGCCTTCTCCCCAAGTGATTCTTCAATTGTTGGATTTACAGGAATGATTTTGTATCCTGCATCCTGCATCGCTTTTGAAACTTGGTAAGAAGTTCGCTCAGGACGATCAGATAAACCTACTACAGCAATCGTTTCGGTTTTCTCTAATATGACTCTAATTTCTTCATTCGATGGGTTGCGCATGATCATGTATCCCCCTTCTCTAATCAATAAATCCATTATCCTTTAAGAAATTGCGGGCTACTTGGTAAGCATCTTCATCCTCAAAGTCCACTTTATAGTTCATTTCTTGCATTTGTTGTTTAGTAATCTTTCCACCAAGTTGATTTAGAACATCGCCAATTTCAGGGTACTGATCTAATGTAGACTGCTTCACTAATGGAGCTCCTTGATAGGGTGGGAAGATATTCTCAGGGTCTTCTAGCACTTTTAAATTGTACGCTACCATATATCCAGCAGTAGCATAAGCATCAATCACCTGTACATCCCCTTCTTTAATTGCAGTTTGTCTTACACCAGGTTCCATCGTCTTAACAGTAAGATCTAACCCATATTCTTCTTGCATACCTACATACCCGTCATAGCGATCGTTAAACTCTAGAGTAAAACCAGCAGTCACTTTGTCTTCTGCAACCTTAAGGTCTCCAATTGATTCAAGACCATACTGTTTTGCAACTTCCTGAGTTGTGGCAACAGCGTAGGTGTTATTGTATTCCATCGGTTCAAGAAGTACCATATTTTCTGCCTCTTTAATACCATCTCGAGCCTGTTCATACACTTCCTGCTTCACATTACTATTTGCTTGTTCGCCTAAGAGTGTGGTAATAACCGTACCAGTGAACTCTGGATATACATCAAGATCTCCGCCTTTTAATGCCTCAAATACATAATCCGTTTTTCCGAAATTTGGTTTCGTCTCAACGGTCAAGTCTGTTTCTTCTTCAATTAATACTTTGTACATATTCATTAAAATTTCTGGTTCAGCACCGAGCTTGCCGCCAATGACAAGGTCCGCTTGGTCATCACCATTTATAACGAAGGGAATGGTTACAATGAGTAACGATGCAACAAGAATGGTCGCTAATGAGCGAAATCCAGATTTTGCTGAAGTTCTCTCAAATAAACGAAGAATATTATCTAGTGCAATCGCTAGAAGAGCTGCAGGTATTGCACCTAATAAGATCAGCGGAATATCTCCCCCTCGATTAATGCCAAGAAGAATCAATTCTCCTAATCCACCAGCACCAATTAAAGCGGCAATCGTCGCTGTTCCTACAATAAGAACCATAGAGGTTCGTATACCAGCCATAATAACGGGCATAGCAAGAGGTAATTCGACTCTGGCCAATCGCCTGAATGAACTCATCCCCATTCCTTTTGCCGCTTCTATAAGCGCTCTGTCAACTTCATTAATACCAGTATACGTATTTCTTAGAATAGGGAGCAAAGCATACGCTGAAAGTGCATATATTGCAGGTTTAAAACCTATCCCAACAATCGGAATAAGAAACGCTAAAATAGCTAAACTAGGAATTGTTTGTAAGATAGCCGTTATAGTAATAATGGGCTCAGCTATCTTTTTCGTCCTAGTCAGAAGAAGACCTAAAGGCACTGCAATTAATATAGCAATAAGCAGCGAGATGATCGATAACTGTAAGTGTTCCCATATGCTTTGCCAAAACATGTCCTGTCTATCTAGAAAGGTAGCTTTTAATTCGCTCATTGATGGATCACCCCGTTTTCTAGCTTCGTCTGTCTTTGAAGGTAATGGACGATATCACGATAAGAGAGGGTACCTACCAATATATTGTTTTTTACAACAGGGAGAATACTAGTTTCATACTCATCAAAGACTGTTGTAGCTCGGCGTAAATGCAAATCATTTTGTATAGGTGGGAGGTCGATGGCTTCCCCGTTTTGAACAGCACCGATGTATTTTTGGTTTTCTCCTTCAATGATATAAGTGCCAACCTCAGGATAGGAGGTGCCTTCTTGAACGATGTGTTTCTTCGTCGTGTCTACCATTACATCAACGGCTGTTTGCCAAGGTGACTTTCGTTCTCCTACGAAGTTTCTTACAAAATCCGTTTGAGGGTTTAATATGAGCTCTTGTGGAGTTGAAATTTGGACGACTTCTCCTTCATTCATTAAGCAAACTCTATCCCCTAAAGCTAGTGCTTCATCAATATCATGTGTAACGAAAACGATGGTTTTTTGAATTTCTTGTTGAAGTTTTTGGATGTCTGACTGAAGTTGTTCACGGCTGATCGGATCAAGAGCACTGAAAGGCTCATCCATTAAGATAATATCTGGGTCTGCAGCAAGAGCTCTAATTACACCGACTCTTTGCTGTTGACCTCCTGACAACTCGCTTGGCTTTCTGGATTTATATGTATTCGGGTCTAAACCAACCATTTCCATTAATTCGTCAGTGCGTTTTTCTAAATCTTTCTTTTTCCATTTCTTCATTTCCGGGACAACTGCTATGTTCTCCTCAATAGTCATATGTGGGAACAGAGCAATCTCTTGTAATACGTAGCCAATATTCCACCTTAATTCGTGAATATTATATTCTTTTATATCTTTATCATTTATTTTAATGAGCCCCGATGTTGGTTCAATTAGACGATTAATCATCTTCATAGATGTCGTTTTCCCACACCCACTTGGCCCGATTAAGGTCAGGAATTCCCCTTTTTCGACGCGGAAAGAAATCTGTTTTACAGCTTCTGTACCATCTGGGAATTTCTTTTGAACCTTCTCAAATTCAATCATTCTTCTCCCCCTTGATCTTTTCCAATTATTATTTCATAAAAACGTATTTCCATCATATATGAAAACAGGCAGGAATGCTAAAGATCCTGCCTGCTTAATGTGCTCTAACTCTATTCAATTGCTTCTTCTTCATTTAACTGGCGATTAATGGTTTTAAAAGCTTCTTCTGTAGCGAAAGTTTGACTCCAAGTAGCAATTCCTGCAAGTTGATACTGATGGACTAAGTTCACTCGTTTGCGTAGAGACGAACTGTTCTCAAGCCATAATTTATAAGTTACGTTATTCTCACTCTGATATTCTACGTAATCTTGCCCAGTCTCAGGGTCATAAGTAGGTTGTAAATTTCTTTCTTCCATCCAATCCTTAACCTCTTCCATTGACATAGATTCCGAGCTCGTTTCTATAGAACCATCTTTCATTACTTCTTCTTTCCATAAACGTGTATAGAGAGGAGCTCCAAGAATAAGTTGTTCCTTAGGAACCTTTTTGAGTATTCTTTCAAGGTTACTCTTAACCCAAGGCAAGCTACTAACGCTTCCTGCCACTGGTGAACTCCCCCAATGTTCATCATAAGCCATGACCATGATGAAATCAGCCGCTTCAGCTAATTCCTCTCTCTCATAAAAGCGAGACCATTGAGCACTTCCAGATTGAAATGAGACATCAACAGAAACAACGAGTCCTTTTTGGTGGGCTAGAGGAGTAAGTTCTCTAATAAATTGTGTATAATTTCTACCATCTTTTTCATATACATTTTCAAAATCAAGGTTAATACCGTCAAATCCATAAATCTCTGCAAAGTATAGAAGTTGGTCTATCATAGACTTTCGCTTATCATAAGTTTCTAAAGCCTCTTCAGTAAGATCAGGGTCAAACCCATTTGAAAATAAGGCCCAAATTGAATACCCTTTTTCCTTTGCATTTTGAACATAACTTTTTGAAGCAATATTTCTAATATCCCCTTCTCCATTTTGTAGCTTGAACCATGTAGGCGATACAATCTGGACGCCAGGTAAAGAAGGCAACGGCTCATTAGTGGCTAATTGATCCCAAGTAACATGGACTGGGAGTTCAACAGAAGGAACAAACGTACTTTTCTTCTTTTCATTGACTTCAATTTGTTTAGATTCTGTTAATGCAAGAGAGGAGGCTCTCACATAACCGCCTATTCCTTCATTTGTCCTAATAAAATAAAAGTCCTTTTGTTCTTTCTCTATAGTTACTTTCTCATCTATCTCTAATTCATGGACATAAGATGAAGACAAACTTGGTGCAGTTCGAACCCTGCGTAAGTCCTCTTCTTCTACTTCTACAACACCTTGTTGCAACATTTGATCTCCTTCGTAGATCGAGACAATAGTCGTTTCTTGATGATCGTGTACATGAATAGGATAAATATCTTTCAACCAATCTGCTGAGATATAAACATTTTCTCCATCCGACTTAATTGGCGGTGATGATGCTTTTGTGGTTTTATTATTCATATAGTATTGTTCTGAACCAATAGGCATTTGATAGACATTTTGGGGTGTTGTTAAAATGATTGAATCTGATGGCTTATCAAAGAACAGATCATTGTCAATTTCTTCATTTATAAAATCAAATGATATATACACACCATCTTCGAAGAGTATTTCTCCTTCATACTTCTTCCCATTAAATACTATTGGATATTCTGTTTTATAATAGTTTGCCAACTCATTTGAGGGAAATGGATATAACACCCAGAAAACTGCAGATGATAATAGAAAAAGGACCCCAAGTCCCCCTAAAATCCAAATCCTTTTTTGTGATTGAGTGTTCATATTAATCGACGCCATTGCCTTGCCTCCTCTTCCCTCTATATTATAGAAAGGAATGATCCATGAAAATAGTTTCAATAAAAATAGAATAGTTGTTCTTTCTACTCTTAGTTTCTGATAAAATATATAAAGCTAGGAGCGAAAGATAAAGGAGTTTTCATATGAGTTATGTTTTGTTTGCAATCATTGCCTATATAGTTGGTTCTATTCCCTCTGGTCTAATCGTAGGCAAGTTAGGGTATAACATTGACATCCGGGAACATGGGAGCGGAAACTTGGGTGGTACGAACACCTTCCGAGTGCTTGGCAAGAAAGCAGGACTCATTGTCACCATCTCAGATATACTAAAAGGAACCATTGCAGCCCGCATTCCATGGATATTCGCTGCTGATGTTAACATTTTAATTATTGGTATTTTCGCTGTCATTGGTCATATGTACCCTATTTTTGCTAAGTTTAAAGGCGGTAAAGCGGTAGCCACATCCGGTGGCGTCATATTAGCAGTAGAACCAATACTGTTTGGAGTCATGTTGCTTACATTCTTTATCATGTTGAAGATTAGTAAATACGTTTCATTATCTTCAATGGTTACAGGAATTGTTACTGTTATTATGTCAATTATCCTTGGCCACATTGGACTCATTATTGTCACAAGTATATTAACCGCGTTCGTCATCTATCGTCATCGATCAAATATTAAGCGAATTATGGATAAAACAGAACCTAAAATTAAATGGATGTAATGAAATCATACTATTTATTAATTAAAAAGACGCCAAAGGCGTCTTTTTTTCTTTTTATTACATGTTCGGAGTTGCTACTAAGTATGATTATTAAATATATTCAGTTCATTTTCGAAGGACATTCAAATTTTTCGGTAACTTCCCTCTATCGAACAAAGTATTCCCCATAGCAATGGACACATTTGATTTCATTATATGTTTGATAGTATAAGGTGCCTTATGATCTGGCCAAGCGACCACATGAACAATCAGATAAATGAATGTGGCATTTTTTATAACATCGTTCGGAGTTGCTACTAAGTATTTTAAGAAAACTTAAATAATGAAATGAAAGTCTGTAGAATAAAAAAGTATAAGTACGTTCCCTCTATCCATTAAGCTACCTCTTCTTAAAAAAGTTCCCATCATGAAACGTAGGTAGAACGATAAAACGGGCGCTTCTATAGAAGCGCCCGTTTTATCGTTTAGTAACCAAATGCCCAATCTACATCACTTGTAAACTGAACAGGAAACACATGTTCAACATCACCTGTTTTGATGCATGCTTTCTCATATCCACCTTGTGCTTTCCAATGGTCATAAGTTTCTTTATTTATATCTTCAAGTACAATAACTTTTTCGTTTTGAGTTTGTAATACAGCAGTGCCTTTCATATATGCCACCTTCTTTCGGTCAATTCTTATTGCGAATCTATTTTATGTAATTTTATTCAGATTGCCAACAGGTAGGAGCATATTTTAAATTTTTAGATTTTAGAAAACGCATTCCTTATTTCCCAACCCGGTCCCTTTTGTAGTAAAATAGAATTCATATGTGAAGAGTATAAATAGAACGTTTCAATGCTGATATCAAACACATTTGATGAGTATAAAAATTGAACTTATGAATTCGTTTCTTGTATACTTTGAATAGCTTATTCTAGAAGCTGAAAGGAGTCACTGCTATGAACCAGACAAATATAAACACAAAAAAACAGCTACCTTCTAAAGAAGATCGTCATAAATTATTTGGTTCTGTGGACCCAGGTCCACGCACGAAACCCATAGAGAAAGATGAAATGGCAGACCTTCAAAATTCTCGTGAAGATTTCTTATTTGATCTTGATGCTGTAGGCATCTCTAATGTTAAACACCCAATCAGAATATATAGTTCAAAAAAACCAGAAATGCAAACCACGATCGGGACCTTCCGCTTTGCTTCAAGCATTGGAAAAGGAAGCAAAGGAACCAACATGAGTCGCTTTACTGAACAGCTTGAGCGCTATCATAATGATGGCTTCGCTGTTGATATCACGACTTTAAAAAAATTCACGAAAGAATTAGCTGACCGCTTAAAACAAGAAGATGCTGAAGTGGAAGTCACTTACCCATGGTTTTTCGAAAGAAGAGGTCCATTCTCTGATTTAGCAGGCATGAACCATGCGGACGCTACGATGAAAGTGTCTTATCATCAGCACACCGGCTTTGATGTGGAAGTATCCCTAACTGGGAAAATCACAACTCTCTGCCCATGTTCTAAAGAAATTAGTGAGTATTCCGCCCATAATCAACGCGGGAATGTAACGATGTCTGTTCGTTTAACCGAAGATTTTGATGAAAATGACATGGACTGGAAAGAAGCCTTGCTAGAAGCTGCCGAGTCAAATGCATCAGCCCGTATCCATCCTGTACTTAAGCGGCCAGATGAAAAAGCTGTTACCGAACAAGCTTATGAAAATCCGCGTTTCGTCGAAGACATTGTTCGATTAGTTGCTGCTGATCTCTATGAACTTCCTTTTGTGGAACGTTTTTATGTAGCCTGCCGAAATGAAGAGTCCATTCATCTTCACGATGCCATTGCAGAAGTAACGTATGATAAAACTGAAGAATAGCGTTTATAAGGATGAATAGCATGAAAACCATATTTTTATGGATTATTCGCTTTTACCAGAAAGCCATTTCCCCATTAAAACCAGCTCCTACATGTCGCTTTTATCCTACTTGTTCTCAATACGGGATTGAAGCTATTTCAAGATTTGGAGCCCTTAGAGGTGGATGGTTAACAATCAAAAGAATTGTTAAATGCCATCCCTTTCATCCTGGTGGATTTGATTATGTGCCAGAAAAGAAACGTAAAAAATAGCCAAGTGTCCTAGGACACTTGGCTATTTTTATCTCAGCTTCGTCTCATTTTCTCTCCTATAAAACTATTCCTAGTACCGTTTATTTGAATCCCAACCTTTATTGTATTACGATGGATATCAAGCCAATACCTGCAAGGAGTTGAAAAAATGATATTAAAAGTACAAGAAGAAGCAGCACAATGGTACAAGAATGAATTAGAACTAGAAGATAACGATTCCTTACGCTTTTTTGTTCGATACGGTGGTGTAGGGGGGCTTCAGCCTGGTATGTCTCTTGGGGTTCGTCCAGACAGCCCTGCTGAACCTATTGCTGAAGACCAGCAACAAGGGATACGCTTTTATGTAGAACAAGAAGACGCTTGGTATTTTGATCATTACAATGTAACCGTCAAATATGACCCAGATACACAAGAACCAGATTTCGATTACTACGAATCCGAAAATGAATCATAAAAAAAGGTGCCATGATGGACATCCATCATGGCACCTTTTTCCTTTTGGCTCTGTTACTAATGGTTAATGCTTTTTCAAGTCTTACTATAAGTTAAATCGTTCTATATGGTCGTGAAGGCCTTCTTTTTTTAGAATCTTTTTTTGTGTTTCTCCCATTAAATCAAAATGAGGAAAACGGGGGTCATTATGAATCCAATGAGGCTTCAATCCGTATTGCTTTCCCCATTCTGTTAATTTATGAAGGTCCATGCACCCCACTTTTGTAACTGTCTTCACATCCGGAAAGCGATCATCTATCCAAAAGTGAGTTAGAAAAGCGATTTCCCCTAACTTAACTCGCCGCTTCCACTCATTCACTTCTTGACGCTTTATTCCGAAAGCCACGTTAAGATTCCCCTTTAGCTTCCATGTAAGCTTCGTGCCAGTCAGGAAAAACTCGTCTTATAGAAACAGGTTTAAAGCTATCTTTCTTGACACAAACGTGTTTGGTCGTCCCCGTTACAGCAACTTCACCCTCTGGGGTTTGAATTTCATATCCATAGGTGACCCGAATTCCATCATAATATTCTAACCATGTCTTAACCTTTGCCGTTTGTCCGTAACGAAGCGGTGTTTTAAATTGTATATTCGCATCCACCACAGGAGAAACAATCCCACTACTCTCCATTTCGTGGTATTGAAATCCTAACCCTTCTATAAAAGCTGTTCGTCCAAGTTCAAACCAAACCAGGTAGTTCGCATGATAAACGACTCCCATCTGGTCTGTTTCCTGATACCGTACTTTTACTTCAGTTGTCGTAATCATCCTACTTCTCTCCCTTTAACAGCACTCCATGCAAGCTCTAGGTCTTCTCTTGACAAGACATCATATTGACCTTCACCATCTTGTTCATCAATTCTTAGCGCTTGATATTGAATCGCTTCATCGATTAGGTTTTTAACATAGCGACCGTTACCATCAATTACGTTGGTTGTGTAAACATCCTCTAAATAAATTACACCTTCTTCTTCCAACTCATATTGATACAAGCTTGCCTGGTATTTCGTCATCTCAACAAGTTCTTTTGCATCATAGTCCGGAAAGTGAAGAAACTTCTTGAACCTTGAAGATAATCCAGGGTTACTTTGAATAAGTGATCTCATTTCATTTTTATACCCAGCTAATATCACTACTAAATTTTCATTGTGCTTTGTCATTTCATCAACAAGAGTATCTACTGCCTCTTTCCCAAAATCATTTGATCCAGATTGGAAAAGTGAGTATGCTTCATCAATAAAAAGGACTCCACCTAGCGCCTCTCGAATTTTCTTCTTTGTCTTAATGGAGGTCTGTCCCACGTATCCGGCTACAAGGTCACTTCTTGAAGCTACGATCACATGTCCCCTTTTTAGGAGTCCACATTCTTTCAAAATGTCTGCGTAAATATGGGCAACGGTTGTTTTTCCTGTTCCTGGATTCCCTGAAAAAACAGCATGTAATTGAATTGGCACAGATGGAAGACCTTTTTCTTCTCGCTTTCCTTGCAACCTAACAAAAGAAGAAAGCTTTTTCACCTCATCTTTAACAGGCTTCAAACCAATCAATTGATCTAACCGTTCCATAGGTGATTTTGAGTCGTCTTGACTATCTGAAGGGGAATTAAAGTCTTTTTCCTCTATTCGCATTAGGTCAAGCTTAGATTCATGATGTGCTTGATCTGATTCACTTGCCCCTTTTTGAAAAATGGTCTGAAGAACTATATTTCGAACAGCACGCGCATTGCCAAAAGTATCATCTACTTGTTGTTTATCAATAGAGCGTTCAAGGCTTAAAACGGCTTTTTCGGTAAAGAAATAATCGTTTCCAAGAGCTGTTTGTTCACCAATTTCAATTAATTCAGGGATCGAATAATTGGGAAGATGAACATGATTTTGTTCAGGGAATCGACTTCTAAGGCCTGGATTCCCCCATAAAAACTGTCGCATCTCATCGGGATAACCAGCCAAAATAACTGCAAATTTATCCCCATATTCCTTACTAGTCATAGCAGATACAAGTGTATCGATTACAGCTTGACCATAGTCATTACCGGTTTGACCTTCCCTTTGCAAACTATAGGCTTCATCTATGAAAAGGATACCCCCGATGGCTTGCTGTACATAATTCATCGTATTCTCTTCAGTTTGCCCCACATAAGAGCCCACTAAATGAGAACGATTGACTTCAATAACTTCTCTTGTCTCAAGTAAACCAAGATCATAATAAATATTGGCCAGTAACCTTGCAATTGTGGTTTTACCTGTACCAGGATTTCCAGTAATAATCATATGCAGTTCTGGTTCATCGACCATTTGAAAACCAATATCCTTACGGTACTGCTGGTATTTTAAATAGTGATAATAGCGATGGATGTACGCTTTCACTTCTGTTAGTCCGACCATTTCATCCAACTGTTTCAAAGGATCTTTCCCCTGGTGTTGATCCACACCTCCGGGTAATAATTCTTCAAGATCAACGGTCAATTGGTCCAACTCTCTTAATAATTGGTTGATACGTACCGTTGATACGTGGTTAAATCCATTTGTTTCGTTACGTTTGTGAGGTTCTGTCTCTTGTATTAACTCATCAAATAATCGTTGGCCCTTTTCAAATAGGGTTTGAAATCGAGTCCTTTTACTATCTTTTGAATAAACAAATTGGTTGGACCAATTTTCTTCTAGTGGTTCTACGATCCCTAAGATCTGTTGTAACTTTTTTCGCTTAACTGATTGGTGATCTGTTTCATGCACGGCCAAATTTTTATACGTTTGGCCTTTCAACATTTGAAGATGAGATTGTACGTTAATTAGTTCCTGAAGCTCAACCACAACAGAATCGTTTTCAGCTAAGTTCTTCGCTCTTAAGATAAATTCTTCCGCTATTTGGTCCCGATTGCTAATCGTGCGATTTAATCGATAATAAGCAATGAGACTATATAACCGACTAACAAGTAAAGCATCTATGTGAGTAGTTCCTTGCTCATAATCATTAATGAGTCGTAACGCTTCCGTTTCATTTAGAGGAGGATGTGCGCTTAGTGTAGTCCATTCTTGTATATTTTCGAGTTGTTCAGTATCAATCGTCATGTCATCATCCTTACTATACTTAATCCATTAACATATTGTATCATAAGTAAGCCTTCCACGTTGATGATGATGTTTTATGTAACTCACTGGTTTTGCTTTCTATAAGCCATATAAAATCCTCAGTAAACACCACACTTCTCTTAGCTAGAAACGAAGGTCTGCACACATAAGATATAGAGTCAAATACTAAAGAGAAAAAGAGCGCTCTTTAAATGAGCCCTCTTTTCCCTTGGTTTACTTTTCTTTATTGTGTTTTGCTTCATCTCTTATTTCGTTACGGAACGAGACAATGGACTCTTCTCGCCGTTTATTTTTATCCATGATCTTTTGTTTCTCTTCTTCTGAAGAAAACTGCATCGTTTCATGAGCAGCCTCTAAGTTGTGGATCGTATTTTGCACCATTTCCTGTAACTTTTCTACATTATCACTACGGTCATCAGGATTCGCATATCGTTGGTTATCTTTACCCATATTGCTTCCCCCTCTATTTTTTCCCTTTAGTTTGAATAACTTTCGGTTTATGTGCATTTTGCATTTGCATTTGTTTGCCTTTATTGCTTCCTGCTTCTCGAGGTTGAGTCCCCGGATGACTAGGAGCAAAATGTTTAGAATCCTTTTTTGGATTTCCCATAATGTAGCCACATCCTTTCTCTTGGTTACATCGTTTAGTTTACGCGCTATAAAAAAATCTATTCAAAAACAGATAGCCATCAAGGCTATCTGTTTAACGTGTCATTGATTCGTTTTTCAATTCTTTCTTCAATCTGATTCATTAATTGTTCATCTTCTATAATTTTTCGTCTATTTTCCTGTATTAGTTCTTCAAAAGATGGTTTTTTCTTTCGTGGCACGATCCCTTCACTCCTTTAGGTTAGTAATATCAGGATCGGCTGAATTGTCAGAAAATATACCCATCTTAGTCTAATTTATTCTTCATTTTCTTCATAAAGTCGTAATCCATCGCTCCAATATACGCCTTACTCTGGATTTTTCCATCCGTCCCTATAAAATAAGTGGTTGGATAGCCAGGGATACGGTATTGATCTGCAGCATTACGTCCTCGGTCTAAATAAATGGGAAATGTAAAGCCTTCATTATGAACATAAGAGGTCACATCCTTAACACTTTTCTCAGTTGAAGTGACATTCACTGCCATAATCTCTACCTCTTCTCCAAATTCTTCATAGAATCTTTGCATCTCAGGCATTTCTACTCGACAAGGTGGACACCATGTCGCCCAGAAATTTAAGAATATTTTCTTTCCTTTTAGATCAGAAAGTTTCACTTCTTTTCCCTCGAAAGTTGTTACTGTAAAGTTCGGTGCATACTCCCCTATTTTTAATCCTTCAGGAGCATTCGGAGATTGCATGGCAGTTCCGTTCTTATTATCCAATGAGACAGCTTCTCCTCCTGTCTCATCTTTTTGAACGACATTTATTATAGCGAACCCAAACAATACAAGAATGACAACTGCGCCAAATATTCGTTTTATCATGTGGCTTCACGTCCTTTATTTAACACATAATCTACAAGAGATATTCCTACAATCGTTGCAAACGTAAACCAGACAGCTAAATCTCCTAAATGTATAGTCGTAAAAAATACTCTATATGACACCCAACCCAAGAGACCTAGTTGGATATAATTTACAATGACTCTATAATGATACAAGTTCTTTACAAAAAGGTAAGATAACGCAAGAATTACAAAATACCCATACAACCACAAAGGGGTATAATAAACTGTGAACCCTAACGTGAACCCAATTTGTGTAATCCCAACCCAAAGAAAGTGAGCTGACATCCATAAATTAATGGAATATATGAGTGAAAAACCTGATTTATGTATAGATCTTATATAAACAACAAATGAAACCAAAATCCCCAACACGATTCCTAGAGTCCCACCATTTAAGAAAAGTATTGTCTTTGGTGACTGAATAGCTTTAATGGGGTGACTCAAAAAATAACTGAACTTCCAAATGATCGCTATAAGTAAAAGCGATTGAACCCACTCAAAAGCAAAAAAGCGCCCATGAGGCTTCTTATTATATAGGTTTATTGAAATGATCCAAAGAAATGCTACAACAGCCCCAAAACTCCATAATAAATATGTACTTTGGATAAAGATTGGACCGATTGTTAGTGAAGGAATCTCCATACTTCAACCCCTAGACAATCATATTACTTTCTATACTATATTGGATTCAAATCCATGTAAAGCTATACCCCTCATCGTAAATAAATTGTTAAATTGTACCTTATAACTGCATAAATACTTATTCTTAAGGTAATTCTATTTACTACCAATTTAATTGCATACTACATAAAGAAGCAGCTGCTAGTACAGCAGCTGCTTTTTAAAAATGTTTTATTTAGATGCCATTTTGTCTCGAAGAACTTTTTGAAGAATACCACCGTTACGGTAATAATCAATTTCTACAGGACTATCGAAACGAGCTATAACGTTAAACTCTGTCTTGTTACCTTTATCATCTGTAGCAACAACCTTCACTTCATCATGAGGTTGAACAGATTCGTCAATCTCTACATTAAACGTTTCCTGCCCTGTTAAACCTAGTGAATCAGCGCTGTCACCTGCTTTAAATTGTAGTGGAAGCACACCCATCATGACAAGGTTTGAACGGTGAATACGCTCAAAGCTTTCAGCAATAACTGTTTTAATGCCTAATAAGTTTGTACCTTTAGCAGCCCAGTCACGAGAACTTCCCATACCGTAGTCTTTACCAGCTACAACAAGTAGTGGCGTACCATCTTGTTGGTACTTCATAGCCGCATCATAAATAGGCATTACATCACCAGTAGGCCAGTATGTTGTATAGCCGCCTTCAGTTCCTGGAGCTAACTGATTACGAATACGAATATTAGCGAATGTACCGCGCATCATTACTTCATGATTACCGCGACGAGAACCATATGAGTTAAAGTTTCTAGGAGAAACGCCTTTGTCTTGAAGATATTGACCTGCTGGCATATCTTTTGCAATTGCACCTGCTGGAGAAATGTGATCCGTTGTTACAGAATCGCCGAATTTTCCAACCATTCGTAAATTATTAAGACTCTTTACAGATTCAAGATCTTTTGAAAGCCCTTCAAAGAACGGAGGATTTTGAATATAAGTAGAATTCTCATCCCAATCGTATAAAGGCTCATCTGTAGTATCAATTTGATTCCATTTTTCGTTTGAATCAAATACATTTTCATATTCTTTTCGGAAGATTTCAGGATTAACATTTTTGTCAATCTCAGCTTTAATCTCTTCTATTGATGGCCATATATCATTAAAGTAAACAGGCTTTCCATCTTTATCTGTACCTACTGGATCATTCTTAAGATCAACATCAACTGTACCTGCTAATGCATAAGCTACAACAAGTGGTGGCGAAGCCAAATAGTTCGCTTTCACAAGTGGATGAATACGCCCTTCAAAGTTACGGTTACCAGAAAGAACAGAAGAAACAGTTAAATCATTCTGAGCAATAGCTTCCTCAATTTCTTCTGCAAGTGGACCAGAGTTACCGATACACGTTGTACAGCCATACCCTACAAGGTTAAAGCCTAGATGTTGAAGATACTCCATAAGTCCAGAATCCTCTAAATATCTTGTTACAACTTTAGAGCCTGGTGCAAGTGAAGTCTTAACGTACTCAGGTACTTCTAGACCTTTCTCAACTGCTTTTTTCGCAACAAGACCAGCCCCTAACATAACGTGCGGGTTAGAAGTATTTGTGCAAGAAGTTATGGCTGCGATTGCAACAGAACCGGTTTTCATAGTCGAAGATTTACCATTTGGATGTTCGATGGTCACTTCTTTTTCTTTTTCCTTCTCTGTAAGACCGAAGCCTTGATTTCCTTCAGGCGCTGTTAATGCATGATTAAATGACTTCTTCATTTCAGATAAAGGAATTAAATCTTGTGGACGTTTAGGTCCAGATAAGTTTGGCTCAAGTTCAGATAAATCGATCTCAACAAGTTCAGTAAATTCAGGGTCAGCAAATTCAGGAGAATAGAACAGGTCATTTTCTTTACAATATTGTTCTACAACCTTAATTTGCTCTTCACTACGACCAGTTAAACGTAAGTATTCAAGAGATTCTTCATCTACCGGGAAGAAACCACATGTAGCCCCGTACTCAGGCGCCATATTAGAGATCGTAGCACGATCAGCAAGTGGCATATCTTTTAATCCAGGACCGAAGAATTCTACAAACTTCCCTACCACATTTTTCTCACGAAGTTTTTGTGTAACTTTTAGTGCCAAGTCAGTTGCAGTAGTTCCTTGTGGGAAACCGCCTGTTAATTTCACACCAATTACTTCTGGAGCAGGGAAATAGGATGGCTGACCAAGCATTCCAGCTTCAGCTTCAATACCACCAACACCCCAACCTAATACACCTAAACCATTAATCATCGTAGTGTGTGAGTCAGTACCTACTAATGTGTCAGGATATGTTTCATATTCACCGTTTTCATTTTCTAAAGCATGTACCACATTTGCAATATACTCAAGGTTCACCTGGTGAACAATTCCTGTTGCAGGTGGAACTGCTTCATAGTTATCAAAGGCCTTTTTAGCCCAATTTAGAAATTCATAGCGCTCTTTGTTACGCTCAAATTCTAGTTCCATATTAACTTGAAGGGCATCCTGAGTACCATATTTATCAACTTGTACCGAGTGGTCAATAACTAGGTCTACAGGAACCTCGGGGTTAATTTTGTCGGGACTTCCTCCCATATCAACCATTGCTTTACGTAAAGATGCAAGGTCTACCACAGCAGGAACACCAGTAAAGTCCTGAAGGATAACACGAGACGGTTTAAACGGAACGTCTACGCTCTCTGAATCCTTTTCTCCCCACTTTGCTAGCTTTTCTACATGTTCATTTTGAATGACTTCGCCATCATATTGACGTAGTACTGATTCAAGTAATACGCGAATGGAATATGGAAGACGAGAAATCTTTCCGTATCCAGCTTCCTCTAGCGCCTTTAACTGGTAATAATTGTACGTTTTTCCGTTAAGTTCAAATTGCTTGCGCGAATTATAAGCATCATTTACTGCCATATTCTTTTACCCCCTCAATGATAATGAAACCTTTGAAACGAATAGTACGTTTCATCGATCCCCCATTGTTTGACTTCCAATTAAGAATTGAAAGAAAAATTCTGCAACTTTCATTTTAAATGAAAACGATTTATAAGTAAAATATTTCGTCGAATTTTTCCTCATAATAAGAGTGGAGGTGAAAGATATGAGTAAAAAACGTAAAGCCAACCACGTAAGACCAGGCATGAATGACGCTTCTGCACAAGGACAAGGAGCTGGATACAACGAAGAAACCCCACAGCATCCACTGAGCGCAGAAGAACGTCAAAATAATAAAAAACGCAAAAAAAATCAGTAATAGTCTAAAGCGTAAGTGCCCGATTAGCAACGTATAGACTGGACTGAACCGGAGTGAGATAAAGGAAACACGAAGAGCTTTAGCGAGTCGATGTTGACTTATCGACCAGAGGTGAAGGAAGTCTACTAGTTGCTGGGCACTGAAGCTGGATGTAACTAAAGCGTAAGTGCCCGATTAGCAACGTATAGACTGGACTGAACCACACCATAAAAAAGTGTCCTAACCCGTAAGGGAAGGACACTTTCTTATTTTTCTAATTCGGACATAATTTGAGTTAGCTGATTTTGATACTGTTTAAGCTGTTCATATTGGTGTTCACTGGCTACTTCGAGTGCTTTGTCGATTTGTTGATAGGCTTCATTAACTTCTTGAGTCAAGTGAGCCAATTCTTTACCATAATCAGCTTGATCTACAGATTGAAGGCGTGTTTCGTTTGCATCAATTGCTTGTTCGTATCCTTGCTGCGCTGCTTGAAAAGCCTGTTGTTTGTTTTTATGATAAGGCATGGTTCCACTCCTTTTGGCGATTTCATAGTTAGTGTATGTACATTTACACTTTCCATACCTTCACTTGTATAAAAGTGAATGAAACGTCGAAATCTAATCCTGAAAGGAGAGATGATTATGTCTGGTAAACCAAAAGGCCCCAAGCAACAAGATCGTGTTTCATTACCTAAAAGTCCTAAACAACCATATGGGGAACCAACAAGTGGTTCTCATAAAGTGAAAAATCGCAATCACACCCGTCAAAAGAACCACTCATCTCATGATATGTAGAATAAATAGAGGACCAAACCTATATGGTTTTGGTCCTCCTTTACTTACTCTTTTCGCTTTGTAATTGATTAGAAGCTTGATCTAACAAAGAAATATAATAGGCGATTTCTTCTGATGATTTATAGGATAACAAGCTTTCTTTCATCCAGTCGAAGCAATCTTTTAATAACCTAGTTTCTACGCCTCTGCTAGATAAGACAGAATCCACCCAATCAACATAATCTAAGAAAATAATATCCATCTTTATTGGCCATGTAGCTTCTAAGTGCTCTAGGTGATAGTAAGTATCTTTTTTTATATGTGCTAGTTTCGTTTCATCATAATATACAAATAGTTCAGGATAATGAATCAAATACCTTTCATAAACACTCTCTACTACTTCATCTTTTATGTCTTTATCGATCACAGTGTATTCCTCCTTAATATCTCTTGTCATAGTTAACACAGTCGTAAGAGGACGAGGTTCAAGTATTAATGTTCCACAGCACTGCTAATAGAGAGGTAAGCATATCCTAAATATGCTCCCTCTTGGTTCATTGTCCAAAATGTTTAAGCTCCCGTCATGCTTTTCTAAGATTTGATTCGTAATCATTAACCCAAGCCCTGTTCCATTTTTCTTAGTTGTAAAGAATGGTTCTTTAATTTTCTCAATTAAATGAACCGGAATTCCAGGACCTTCATCAATTATATCCATGCAAGCTGTATCATTTCTCTTATATACATTAACCGTTACCGTCCCACCGCTCTCACTCATTACTTCTATGGCATTTTTAATGATATTGATAAATACTTGTTTAATCTGGGATCGGTCACAGTATACGTTAATGGGCTCCTCTTGTTTTATCATGAGATTGACATTATGTAAATGAGCCTGCGTTTCCATCAACATACATACATCTCTCATTAAAGAAAGAACAGACTCTTCTTTAGGATCATTGGTCATTGGTTTAGAAATAAATAATAATTCTGATGTAATATTTTCAATTTTGTCGATTTCTTCTCCCATAATGGAATAATATTCATCTTTCCCCTCTATTCCTGCTTGTAACAATTGCAGAAACCCTTTCAAAGAGGTTAGAGGGTTTCGGATTTCATGGGCTATTCCAGCTGCTAATTGACCTGCTACTGACATTTTCTCTGAACGTATCATCATTTCTTCAGCTTCTTTACGATCTGATATATCTCTTAGTACAGCGATAAAAACTTGAGAATGCGTATTTGGGTCGTAAACTGATGAAGAGACAACCTCAACCCACACATAGGTTCCTGAACGATGTTTGATCTGCACCTCAGATGTCACTAATTCATCCACTTCGATGCTTCTATGTAATTTTAGTAAACGATGTTTATCTTGAGGTGAAACATAATCTAAGCTATATGTACCTAATAGTGAATCTTTTGAATAACCAATTAGTCTCTTTGAGGAAGCGGTAACATATTGAATCACACCTTGCTGATCACATACACTGATTAGGTCAAACCCATACGAATCAATCCACCTCTGGAATACAGGGGGAAGATCCGCTAATGATGTATATGAGACCAACAAAGAATCAGTATATTGATGTTCTATGGACGTATGTTCTGATTTATCCTTCATCCTACCTGCCCTCCTCTTCCTTACAACACATAATAACATTTTATCCCACCCATTTAACAACGTTCAAGAAAACTACTTAAAAAACTTCAAAAAACTAGAAGTTTTTTGTTTAAGAAACAACATATAACTCATTCCCATTCTATTCTCTTAAAACATAAACTATTCCTGTCGGAAGTCTGATTACAATGGTATAAAGTGGTTGTGCATATTGAATCCTACCATAACCTGTTCTATACTAGAGTTAAGTTTATTACAACGGAAAAGGTGATTGGATGAACTCTACCTTCGCTTTATTAATCCTGGGCTGGACCGTCATAATGGTAATTTTATTAGCCATTGGTGGCTTCTTTATGTTTCGTAAATTCCTAAAGCGCTTACCAAAAGAAGACGGGAAATCCATTATTGATTGGGAAGAACATTATATTGACCAAACCCTTCACATGTGGGGAGATGAACAAAAACAGTTTTTAGAAGAGCTTGTAACGCCTGTTCCTGAGTTATTCCGGGATGTGGCTAAACAGAAAATTGCGGCCCGTATTGCTGAAGTGGCCTTACAAAAAAAAGCTACTTCTATTACACAAGAGATCATTATTGAAGGGTATATACTGGCCACACCTAAAAGGGATCATAAATTCTTGAAGAAAACGTTACACGAAAAAAATATCGATATCCAACCTTATCAACCACTTTTTGAACAATAAGATAAGATATAAAAAACCTGCAACATATTGTTGCAGGTTTTTTTAATTCGTAGCATTCCATTTTCCACCGACACGTGCATCTAGCTTTCTTTGTAGTCGAATATATTTTACTAACATTGCGATACGCCACGTTAAAATCATCCCAAAGGCTAGTAAGAAAAACATCCCACTTGTCTCTCCTAGAGAAACGGTCTGTCCAATAATTAACTTTAGGATAATTCGCAGAATAAGCAATCCAAATAATATAAAAACAAAGGCTTTTGAAGGCTTTAAATAAATATCCTGATCTCTAACTTCAAATGTAGATGTTTTAATTAGAAATAAAGAGAAGAATACACCTACAGCAAACGCCTCTAACACTTGTATCCATTCAACCCTGAAAGGTTCAAAAACAAACATTAATGCGCCTGTACTCATGAAAAATGGTGGTAATATAATTTTCTTTACAGATGCAGGCTTCTTGGAAGCTCGCATTCGAACAAATATCATCGTTGTTGCCATTATGGCTGCACCCAAGGTACTGGCTATCGCCCAAAACATGAAATCAACCCTCTTCGAATGTCTTAATCATATGTATCTTGAAACTCACGCTCTTTCATAAAACTCGTTTAATAGCGTCAAGGACTCTTGTTTCATCAAAAGGCTTTACGATAAAATCTTTTGCCCCTCTTTCAATTGCCTCCACCACCATCTTTTGCTGACCCATAGCAGAGCACATAATGATTTTAGCAGATGGATGAGATGATAAGATCGATTCGACTGCTTCAAGTCCGTTTACCTCTGGCATCGTAATGTCCATAGTTACTAAATCAGGTTTAAGTTTATGAAACATTTCAATGGCTTCTTGTCCATCTTCAGCTTCACCAACCACCTTGTGATCCCCTTTTTCTAATATTGTTCCTAAAGTCATCCTCATAAATTTAGCATCATCGACAACTAATATGGTAGCCAAAGATGTCTCCCCCCTTGCACGATAAACCCCTTATTGATCGTTAGCAATAGATAGTATAATTGTTAAGGTAATGCCTACGACCGTTAGGTAAACACCTAGATCAAATAACATTGCTGTAGCAAGCTCCATCTCACCGAAGATTGGTACATGGTGTAAATGAGCGAATGTTTGACTTAAGAAAGGCTCACCGAATAAAAAGGACCCAGCACCCGTTAAAACTGCAATCAATAGTCCTACCGGAATAATATAACGAAAGTTGACAGGTATAATCTTTTTAACTTGGTCATAGCCATACGTCATATACATTAAAACGAATGCTGCTGACGTCATCAGCCCTCCAATGAACCCTCCACCAGGAGCATTATGTCCTGCTAAAAATAGGTAAATTGAAAATGCTAACAAAATAAAAGCAATAAGTATTGTTGTTGTTCGTAGTATTAGATCATTTGTCCGCATTTAGATTTCTCCTTTTCCAAACATAGTTCTATAATAATATAAATGTGCCTTGAATGCCATCATCGATTAGAAACCACTAAAACCAAATAAACCAGCTAGGTATGACGTTAGCTTAGTCATTAAATCAAAGAATAAAAAGATACCCATAAAAATCATGATATACCCACCAACTTTGACTATTCGAGCACTATGACGTTTGATCCAGTTGATTCGACCAATAAAGAAAGACAAAATCAAGAAAGGTACAGAAAAACCTAGGGAATATGTAATTAAATAGATCATTCCACTTTCAGGATTTTGAGCTGCAAGTGTTAAAACCGCTGCCAAAATAGGACCAGTACATGGTGTCCATCCCATAGAGAAAGCCATGCCAATAAGGAAAGAACCAGCATACCCTCCTGGACGGTTCTTAAATGTAATTTTACGGTCTTTCATGAGAAATTCAAAATTGAATACTCCGATAATGACAAAACCAAAGAAGATAATTAAAATTGCGCCTAATTGTCTAATCAAGTCCTGATACTGATAAAAGAATTCGCCAATAAAAGAGGTTGAGTAGCCTAAAAGGATAAAAATACTTGAAAAACCAAGTAAAAACAAGACTGTATGTAGAACACTTCTTCGGTTAAGCATAGCATTCTCTGATTTCAGTTCATTTACACTCATTCCTGTAATATAAGAGAGGAAAGCTGGATATAAGGGTAATACACAAGGAGAAATAAACGACAAAAACCCTGCTCCAAAAGTTAAAAACAAATTAAGATCCATAGTAGTAAAGCTCCTTTATTTTAAAATTAACGCAGGAGTAGAAAACTCTCCCTAATCATTGTAAACAATAACGTTTTGAAACTCTACGATTCATCTGTTTTTAATAATTGACAAAAATGTGATTAAAAATTGAACAAATTGTGAATATATTGTATATTAAACTTACTAAAAGGAACCCTTTTAAAAAGAGGAGGACGACTGTATGGTGCGAATCACGGCTTCCCTGATTGCAAGTATTATTCTTCTAATTGTTCAGTCTACCATCATTGTAGCTGTAAAACCTTATGATTATATCGTTTACCATGACCTGTCCTTGTTAGCGGGTGTTCTTACTATTAATTTCGTGTGGTCATTTGCTATACTGACTCAGTTAAAGAATTGGATCACTTCTCATTACAATGAAAGAGATTCAAAGTTACACAATCATTAATCCATAATTAAAATCCTTCTCTTACATGTAAGAGAAGGATTTTTTGTGCGTTTTGAAGTTTATTTTTGTTGTTGGTTATTCATAGCACGCATCATTTGATTAATTTTCTTCTGCGATGGCTTCTGGCCCATCTGCATCATCAATGTACGTAACATTTGTTCATTAATCGGTGGGTTTTTCTTTAAATAGTTCATCATGTACTTTCTGGCGATAAAGAAACCAAGTGCTACGCCAGCAAGTAGCGTTACAACGGCAATTACAATTACCCAAACAATACCTAAGGACATCGTACAAATTTCCTCCTTCATGTTGTCTCTCAAATATTATAGTAAATTGAGGAGGATAATACAATAGTAGGCTAGAGAATCGCTTCCTTTTTAATAGGAGCAATCCACCCGTACTGTCGCATATCTTCATCCATTATAAAAAAAGAATGGTTGAATGTGCGAAGTGTTTCAAAGATCATTGTTTCCGCTTGATGAAGGCTTTCAGCGGTAATCCGTACTTCTCGATCACTCATTTGGGTTAAACGAATATTTTGACCTTTACACTGAATTACAAACGACATTTTATTCTGATAATAGGTCATTTCTACAGGTTTACGATTTTTTTCTGTGACGTAATGGACTAACATATCTAGCGGAATTGGCTTTGTGACATACTGAAATTGTGTAGTAGACAACGTATGATCAGGATGGTATTTCCATTCTTTCAAAAAGTCAAATAGAATATTGGTCTTATGAAAATAGTGGCTTGAAAATTCGTCCTTAATCCAAAATAAAGCATATTCACGCATAGCATGTCCCCCTTGTTAGAGACATTCTACCCGATTTGGAAGAAATTATGTGTCTAATTTCGTCACAGATGCAGCGAAAGTTTTGTCGAATTTAATAGCTATTTTACCTCTCGTATCTATTCATAGAGGTGGTACTTATCTTAGAACCCCTTTAGATTCCTCATTTGATAGCATTCATTCGAAGAAATTGAACCATTCCCGCTTCTTCTTAACCTCCATAAAAAATGAAAACATTTTTATATTCATCTTATAAACAAACACCTAAATCCGACATTCAACCATTATAGATACAAAATAAAAAGCCTGTAAAAGATCACTTTTACAGGCTAAAAATTGCTTTATTTTAGAAGGTTCTCAACACGGTTTACTACATTTTCAACTGTAAATCCGTATTCCTCCATGACTTGGTCTCCAGGAGCTGATGCACCGAATGTTTCAATTCCCAGCACATCTCCTTCTAGACCTACGTAACGCTCCCAACCTAATGGAGAAGCCATCTCAATAGCGAGGCGCGCTTTCACATTACTTGGTAACACTTCTTCTTTATACGCTTTATCCTGAGCGTTAAAGCGATCCCATGAAGGCATGCTGACTACACTTACTTCAACGCCTTTTTCACGAAGACTCTCTTGAGCACGTACCGCTAGCTGAACTTCAGAGCCAGTTGCTAGTAACAAGCAATCCGGTTCTTCTTTATTTGCTGGGCTCACTACATAAGCACCCTTCTTAACGCCTTCATAACTTGAGCCTTCAAGCGTCGGTAATCCTTGACGAGTTAACACAAGAGCAGAAGGTGTTGATGTGGATTCTAAAGCAAGACGCCATGCTGCTTCTGTTTCTACACCATCAGCCGGACGAACAACAGATAAGCCTGGCATTGCACGTAATGATGGCAATTGTTCAATTGGTTCGTGTGTAGGACCATCTTCTCCAACAGCAATCGAGTCATGGGTGAATACATATGTTACAGGAACACCCATTAATGCAGATAGACGGACAGCTGGACGTAAATAGTCACTAAAGACAAAGAATGTACCGCCATACACTTTTAACCCACCGTGAAGAGCCATACCATTCATGGCTGAAGCCATCGCAAATTCACGTACACCAAACCAAATATTACGACCCGCATAATTGTTACGAGAGAAATCCTCTTCTCCGTTTACGCTTGTCTTATTAGACCCTGCAAGATCCGCACTACCACCGAAGAAGTTTGGAATTTGTTTAGATAATGCATTGATCATTTCACCAGAAGCTGCTCTAGTAGCAAGTTTGTCCTCACCTGGTGTGTATTGAGGAAGCTCTTTATCCCAATCAGAAGGGAGTTCTCCGTTAATAGCACGAGTAAATTCTTCTGCTAGTTCAGGATACGCTTCCTTATACTGTTTTACTAAGTCATTCCATTTTGATTCTGCGTCTGCACCACGAGTTTGAACCTTTGTTTCAAAGTCCTGGTACACATCTTGCGGAACGTCAAATGGTTCATGACCCCACTTATAATGTTCCTTCGTCAGATTCGCTTCTTCTTCTCCTAGTGGAGCACCGTGAGAAGCAGATTTGCCCGATTTATTCGGTGAACCATACCCAATTACAGTCTTCACTTCAATAAGAGTCGGTTGATCTGTATTAGCTCTTGCTTCCTCAATAGATTGGCGAAGTGCCGGAGTGTCATTTCCATCTTCTACGCGAATCACTTGCCAGCCATAAGCTTTGAAGCGATCTTCTACAGACTCTGAGAATGAACGGTGTAAGTCCCCATCTAATGAGATATCGTTGGAGTCATAAAGCACAACAAGTTTCCCTAGTCCTAAGTGGCCTGCTAATGAAGCGGCTTCCTGAGAAACCCCTTCCATTAAATCGCCATCACCACAAATAGAATACGTATAGTGATCAACTACGTTAAAGTTATCTTTATTATATTTCGCACTTAAGTGAGACTCAGCCATAGCCATTCCTACAGCCATCGCTACACCTTGGCCTAGTGGTCCTGTAGTTGCTTCAACACCGTCTGTATGCCCATACTCTGGGTGTCCTGGTGTTTTTGAACCCCATTGACGGAAGTTTTTAAGGTCATCAATTGTTACGTTATAGCCAGATAGATGAAGTAAGCTATATAGAAGCATAGAACCATGACCTGCTGATAATACAAAGCGGTCACGATTGAACCAGCTAGAGTTTTTAGGATTATGCTGCATGAATTCAGTCCAAAGCGTATAAGCCATTGGAGCAGCGCCCATTGGCATACCTGGGTGACCTGAATTTGCTTTTTCTACCGCATCAATAGAAAGTGTGCGGATCGTATTAATAGATTGTTGTTCTGTTTGATGTGTCATGTAATAGCTCCTTTCAATTTCGCATTACGCGAACTATGTACAGTCTAAATACTATAATGAAATCGTTTAAGTGACAAGCATTCCAAGGAAAAGAGTCGAAAATTCTTTTTCTTGACTAGTTTAAATTGTGACTATAAGGCCTTTCTTATGCATGGAACGGTTTTATGAGTTTAGAATTACCTCACCGTTTTTTCTTACATTGTATAAAAGAGTACAAATCAAAGTTAAGATGTTTCACCTGAAAGTAGCCTCCTGCGTTTATGATTGCTTGGGCTTGCAAAGGGACAACTCGCTTTCTAGGCCCCACCTTACACTGAGCTAAAACTAACTAAAAAACATTCTCACAGCTTCGAACCTTCCAAAACCTGCCCTATCCTTTTAACAACATCATAAACTTTTACAAAGGAAAACAAAAAAAACACACGAATGATATTCGTGTGTTTCGATTAATGCTTTTTATTTCGTTCTTGTTCTTCTTTTAATTTCTCTGGTGTTACGTCATTACCTTCAGGATCTACAACTTTCATGCCTTTTAGCTGGCTCTTGAAAGAGTTACGAAAGTTTTTCAGATATTCCTGGCGTAGTTTTTTCTGTTCATTTTGTTCAGTCATAGTTAGACCTTGTTGTTTAGATTTATGAGATAGTTCGTTAATTCGGTTTAATTTATCTTGAGAAATCATTTACATGCTCCTTTACTTGTTAAACTCCAAGTAAAAAAGGCAAGAGTCCAAAGTAGGATGCCTGCCTTTCTACTCCCTATATCGTAACGTGTTTAGACGTTGTTTTCAAGTGAAACGAATTCTTTGTACCTTCTGTGGACAGTAGCCTTTGATACATTAAACCCCATACCTCTCAGAGTCGCTGCTATTTCATCGAACGTTAAATTGTTTTGACGCAATCGAACAACCTCTTCAATTGGGAAGTCCTTTCTTTCTCGACCATGTGCTAAGTGCTGGTTAGAGAGGTTTTGAGCTGGATTAAATCCATTTTCTACAGCCCGCTTCATACCGCGCTTTATCTTAATATTATGTATTTTCCTTTGGTACTCTTCTACAATTCCCACAATTTGCAGCACCATTGAATCTGATTCTGATAAAGTAAGCTCTCCTTGATGAGAAACGGAATAGACTGGAACGCCGAGTTTTGTAAGTTGATGAAACAAGGCAATTTTCGTATTTCCCCGCCCAAGCCTTGTTTCATCTTGAATGAGAAGCAAGTCTGCTTCGTTGTTTGATAGAATTTCCAGTACTTCTAAGATACCGTCCCTTTCAATTTCGTATCCACTTGCTTGTTCTTCTATAATTTTATGGATTTCAAATTGGTGTTGAGTAGCTAGTTCTTCTAGTTCAATTCGTTGACGTTTTAATGATGAAACTTGTGCTTCTTTTTCTGTGCTGACGCGACAATAGATGATAGCTTTCATAGGATCTCCTTTTTTCTCTATCATATAAGGATATG
The DNA here is from genome assembly GCF_014642405.1 of Pontibacillus salipaludis. Taxonomy (GTDB): domain Bacteria; phylum Bacillota; class Bacilli; order Bacillales; family BH030062; genus Pontibacillus; species Pontibacillus salipaludis. The sequence continues at coordinate 125,849 of NZ_BMIN01000001.1, read as the reverse complement.
CCTCGTTACGTAAAGATTAACTTGAAAGCAACCCAATATACATAAAGGCTAAACTGCCTGCAAATAACAAGAAATACACTACGTCTAGTTTTGATAGATTTTGAAACATATTAATCGCCTCCAGAAAAATAAGAACTTTTGTTCGTGTCTAGTTCATATTATATACGAACATCCGTTCTTGTCAATACTTTTTGCGAACGAATGTTTGTATAACCTTTCCTACCATGGTATAATGACGGTAATAAATGATATGTACGAGGTGTAGAAAATATGACGAAACTATCAAAAAGGCAGGAAGCAATTTTAGATTTCATAAAAAACCGTGTACTAGAAAAAGGGTATCCACCTTCTGTAAGAGAGATAGGAGAAGCTGTAGGGCTAGCCTCTAGCTCAACTGTACACGGGCATTTGTCCAGGTTAGAGAAAAAAGGATATATTCGTAGAGACCCTACTAAACCTAGAGCAATTGAAGTGCTAGAATTGGAGGAAGACTCCATTACAACGATTCCTAAGGGAGAAGCAACTTATGCTCCTGTAATTGGTAAAGTAACAGCAGGTATGCCTATTACTGCTATTGAGAATATTGAGGAGTATGTACCCCTACCAGATACACTTGCAGCTCAAGATGACGATATATTTGTTCTAGTTGTTCAAGGTGAAAGTATGATTGAGGCGGGGATCTTAGACGGAGATATGGTTATTGTTCGTCGCCAGCAAACCGCTCAAAACGGAGATATTGTAGTAGCTATGACAGAAGATGACGAGGCAACTGTTAAGCGCTTCTTCAAAGAGTCCACTCATATTCGACTGCAGCCTGAGAATGCAACGATGGACCCAATCATTGTGCAAAATGTAAGTATACTTGGTAAAGTAGTAGGATTATATCGCCATATCCACTAATTATTAAGTGAGACTGTCTCTCCAACCTCATTTTAAAATCATAATTACAAAAAGCATCGAATGTATAATTCGATGCTTTTTTATGATAAAACATATTTAGTTTGTAAAATATTAATATACAACCTCTAGTAAACGCCTTCCTGAGTACGATCACCCATTCATATAATATACACGAAAAACCCTCAACACCAATGGTATCGAGGGTCTTCAATCTTAGCAAGTTGATAAATACTGTTCGCGCTCCCATGGGTGAACCTGTGTACGGAACATATATTTTAGGAAGAGACATGGATTAAAAGCAATCAAAGATGCTTAAAAACAAGCCTTATGTATTTAGAGAAATCGAAAGTAATCAAATAGAATTACTTGTTTTTGGTCATTTTTTGGTCATAATTTTGGTCATGTTCATCAACGTATCTTGATACAACACTTAGATATATTATCTGGTTAGAGTAAAAGCCTTTCCATTATGGAAAGGCTTTTTTCTATACCGCTTCATTCTCATCATTATTGATAAGTCTATAATAATGGACAAGAAATTCTTCGAGCTTATCTGTCTTATCTAATTGATCTGAGATGATATTCATGCCGCCTGCCGCGTATAAATTCAACTTATCAACACCTTTACTACTTAGCTTTGTTACTGTTTTGTCATCAATCAATTCTAGCATTAATTTTTCCAAGCTATCTTTATTAGATATCCCTTGTCTTTTTGCCTCTGCATTAATTAATAACCCCATTATTAATTCTTTCTTATCTACATATAATTCAGGATAATAATCCACAAATTCTTGGGGTTCAACTTCTTCTTTCATACCCAATTTTTCACGACTCAATCCCATCATTAAGCACATGTAATATTTATCAAATAACGTTTCAAATTTATTTTTCGAACTATCATCAATTGGTTTAAAAAAACTTCTTGATTCTTTAGGTAATTTAAAAGGCACCTTAACAATCTCCTTCTTTAATAAGTTTCAACCGCTTCTTCATCGTCTTCGCTTTGAAATGCATCGAATAATTCTCGACTCTCAATACAATTAGTTCCATCACCATCTTTATTGATAGTTAAGAACTGAACTTGATCTCCAATCTTATAAAAATGTTCTTTAAATCCTTCTCTTTCGCCCGAGGTGATAAAAACAATTAATTGGTCAAATAAATTTGGAATTATCTTTGATACTTGTCTTCTTACAGATAAATCTAGAGAACCTGCAGGGGAATCTACTACAAATGGAAGGTTATATGAAGAAGTATCAAACATAGAACCTAGAAAAGAATAAGCGATCGCTAGCGACTGACCTTCACTTGCACCTTCTTTATCTTTTAATTTTATGTAGCCTTTTATTTCTTCAACACTTACGTCTTCATATCTTAGTAAATCTTTAAGTTTTTGATTTGTTTCCAATTTTATCTTTTCTTTTAGCTTTTCCATAGTTAGCTCTTGGATATCTGAAATATAAGCTTCTAACCGCTCTGACTTTTTTACGAGGTCAAGAGTATTAGTTGCCTCAGCAATTTTTTCTTTTTCTTTTTCAAGAGCCTGTTCACAAAGATATATATTATTTTCGTATGAAAGATTAGTAATTTCTGATTTATTCTTTGCAGTCAGTTCATTCAAACTATTATTAATTTCGTCACTACTTTTTTCTAATTCTTTCAATTCATCCTCTAACTCTTTTACAGCATCTGCATTGGAGTAATTTCTATTTGTTACTAATCTATCCAGGTCAGTTCTTAATTCACTTCTTTTGTTTATTAATTCTAGTAAATTAGTAAAATGTGTATTTATGTCTTCACTTTGTACTCGGTCACTAATAGCATTTTTCACAGCATTAATAACAGATATTTGATCGTCCCCTAAATATCTATCAGCATTTTCAAGTATATAATTCTTTTCTCCCTCACCAATATGCCTACCACAAACGCAAGAATCATTATCGGCCAAGTCTATAAAAAACGTTCTAGACATTGTTCTAGGTAGTTGTAATTTTTTCATTTGACTTGATAACGTTTGAAGGTCATTGGAGATTTTATTACTTATAAAGTAAGGGTTTCTTAGAATATTTAAGTTATGTTGGGAAGTTTCTTTTATATCGCTTTCAACGTTACTTAAATCAGTTTGTAATCTTTCAAATTCAGCATTAAGGTTTTCGTCAGATTTTATGAGTGCTGTAATCTTTTCTCTTTTATCTTCAATGTCTTTTGCATTTGTTGTTTGTTCTTCACTCATAATTTTACGTTTATATTTTAGTTTACGTAAACATTTTTCAAAATCTTCTTTCGATCTTCGTAACTTTCCGAGACCAACCTCAGTTTTTGTTTGAGACAATTTCATATTGTCTTGTTTCTCTTTAACAATTGTTTTTATACGGTTGGACATTTCATCTAATTTATTCAATTGGTATAAATATCTAATTGTTCTTACTGCCTCTTGACTTTCTTGGCCTATAATTTGCTTTGCTAATTCACCATCAAATATGAAACGTTTGACGAATTCACTAGAAAAGGCATACTTTAAACTGCTCGGTAATTTTCTCCCTTCTTCTAGACCACCTTGTCCGCTTTTTACTGTTTTATAAGTTACTAATCCCTTTTCATAATTTAGAATCAGCTTAACTATATAAAATTTTTCATCAATTAACATGGAAGCACTAAATTCCCCCTGGGTGATTTCCGATCCCGGAGGCCTAAATTCCCTTACATAATCTGGACTCCAATCTTTTGCTCCCCCATCAAAAATTGCCCTTAATAAGACTTGAGTGGTTGTTTTACCATACCCATTTGGCATCATAATCAAAGTCACATCATACGGCTGTTTTTCAAATTCTTCAAGGTTAATCTTTAAGTCATTTACTCCCCTAATATTACTATAACTCCATTCAATTATTGAAATTTTCATCTACTCACCAACCCCCAATGTAATTAATTCAATTACTGCTAAAATATCGTCTTCGTGGTAAGTATCTTCCATTGTATTTCTAACTAAATGTTCTAATCTTTCTTTAAAATCATTAGTTTCGTTAAGTTCTGACAATACTTCATTTAAAGCTTCGTACAAAACACCATTTCTACTCACTATTACTCAACTCGCTTTATATTTGATAATATTTGAAGCCAATCTTTGCGCTCTTGATCAGAATTTCTTTCTTTATCATCGTTTTGTTCTTGAATAAAATCTACTACTGCTGCCCTTTTATTATCATTATCCGGGTCAATTCTTAAGCTCCTACCTATTCGTTGTATGGTTTGAATCTTAGCTTTATCCGCAGAGAATAAGATGATATTGTTTACTGACTTTATATCTATACCTTCTGAGATCCTTTTACTAGTAATTAAGCAATTTAATTCCCCATTACTAAATTGAACTAAATTTCGCCTATCATCCTCACCATAGTAAGTGTGATAATATGGCTGATACCTCATTAAAATTTCTTGAACTTTCTCCCCAAACTCTTTTGTCTCCACAAATATTATTGATCTATCTACGATATTAGGATGCTCTTTCAAAAACTCACTAAAAAGAGGCAGTTTATTTTCAGAAGTCTTCTTCACCCTTGCTAAATCCCTATATAAAGTTTCTTGACTAACAAAAATACCTTCCTTTTCTTTCGCTTTAAAATTTGAGATAATCTGCTTGATTTTCCTATTATCTTCATCAGATAAACTATACTCTATAGGGTGGTAATCAAATTCACATAGGATACCTCTTCTAATAGCATCTGCCAGTTTAAATTGAAATATAGGCACTCCAATTTCTTCTTCAATGAATTGATTACCTTCTTCATCATACTCCCTTTCGGGTGTTGCACTTAGACCCAACCTATATTTAAATGGTTTTAGCCTCCCTTTTAGTCCTTCAACCATAGATTGTGAGCCTAGTCCATGTACTTCATCAGCAATTATTATTGTGTTCGATATATAGGATGAAGGGATTTTAGTTATTTCTTTTTTTAAATTATCTCTTGATATCACAAGAACCGATTTACCTGTACTCAGTTTAAATCCGGATATCTCTTTAAAAGAAGAAAACTGTTTATACATTGTTAAGTTAGTCCACTTACTCACTTCTTTACACCATTGATCAAGTAAGTCAGTTCCTTTAACAGTGATAATGACATATTTTATTTCATCACGTTCGAAAAGCTCATTAACTATTCTCAAAGCCGTTCTCGTTTTGCCTGTACCAGTAGCCATCTCAAGAATTCCATTTCCTTTTAGTAAAAATTTATCAATGGCTTCTGATTGATGCCTCCATTTATTAAGTTTGCTTTTGGTGGATTGGAGATTATACGGTCTTTCAGATTTTCTCAACTTAAATATTTCTTCCTTAATTCCCTCTGGAGTATTATAAACTTTGACGTTGGGATCATGGTCATTCCATAAAGTTTCGAATTTATTAATATCCTCTTTAACAAAATGATCTAGACCTTCTATCCAACTTGAAAACACCTTGATACTTTCATAATTGGAGTATCCCTTCTTACTATCATTTATTGAACCATTAAATGAAATAAAGTTATCTTCATCGTCTTTAAATATTCCAAATTTGTCATGGAAATCACCGCCATCTAAATCATTTTTAGGAACAGCAAACTTAAACTCTAGTAATCCGTCATAAATCAGCCAGGCTATTACATTTTGAGTGTGATCTTCTAAGTAAATTTTTAATAGTTCCACATCCTCTTTTAATACCTTAAATAACTCGAGGTTTTCCGGATCATTTAAACCACTTCTTATACTTTCAAAATCATTACTATCCAATATAGGACTCGTTATCCATCTAACAGTTCCGCCACTAGCAGCAAATTCACTCATTCCTGTAGCATTTCTAGATATCCAGCCAGATGTAAAATATCCTACCCCACGATCATATTTTGTTGCCCATTTTAAACATGGTGTATAAAATTCCTCTGTTAAATTATTGTCTGAAGTATTCAAAGTGAAAGGCAATACTGGAAACTCCGACATAATCTCCCTCCAATCCAGATATTTCTTACTAAAACTTTATTTCTATAAAATTATAGCAAAACCTTCATATTTTGAATATATTTACTAAAAATCAGCGCTTTTTACACATAAACCAGTGTTTGTAATATTAATAGTTTCATAATAAGATTAGACAAAAAGGAGACATTTAAAATGCCATTAAAACTTTGGGAACGATATAGTAGAAGAGAAGTTCATGATATATTCGATCCTTTCTCCAATTTTGTACCCCAAAGGGGGACATGGGGGCTCCAAGGAATAGTAAAAATACCAGAAAGATCAAATGATTTTGTTTTCTTTGTGACTATTGGTCATAAAGAAGGAAATTTCAAATTTAGAGAGGGCATCGATGAGAATGGTATATTGACTTGGCAGTCCCAACCTAAACAAAAACTAACAGATCATAAGATTAAACAGTTTATTAACCATGACCATTTAGTTAATAATATTTACTTGTTTCTAAGGAGTAATAAAATTAACCCTGAAACTAAAAAGTCAGAACCCTATACATACTTAGGAAGATTGGGCTATATAAAACATGATCCAAATCAAGAACAACCAGTCCATTTTACGTGGCAGCTTTTAGATTGGGACTTAGAAGAGATGAAAACACACACAAATATAGAAATCATTCCTGCAGCTATAACTTCTAAAGAAAATCACCTTCAAGAAAATTCATTAACGGTAACCGATAAACCAAATAATTCACCAAAAAAAAACAACTTACCTTTATCTAATGCTTCAATAGTTGATTTTGCAGAAGAAAATGAGAAGAAACAGGAATTAGGCCTTAAAGGGGAGTTACTTGTTTTTCAAACTGAAGTCAATTTTTTAAATATAAATAAAAGAGAAGATTTAGCTCAAAAAGTATTCCATACATCCAAGGAGGAAGGTGACGGGGCTGGTTATGATATTTTATCTTGGACTTTAGATGGTCAAAAGAAATACATTGAAGTCAAAACAACTAGAGGAGGCATAAAAACTCCATACTATATGAGTGCTAATGAAATAAAATATACACAAGATAACGCATCTAAATATTATCTTTATAGACTTTATGAATACTGTGACAAAAATAATAATGCTAAAGCCTATATAATTCATGGGGATATATCAAAAATATGCTCACTAACCCCAACTCAATATAAAATCATCTAAAAGAGATCAGCTCAAACTGATCTCTTTCTTTTAAATATATTTATCTATACCTTTTAATATTTAATCTTTACATATAAACCATCAATCAAAGATAAATACAGTTTTTCAATTTCTGTTCAATTCCTAAAATTTGAAGGAAAGGTTTACTTTTAAGAAGAATGTAAGTAATTGTAGAAAGGAGGTGGAGATACATATGTATTTAACAGAAGTGACATTTGAAGAATACGTTAACTTTTTAAGAGAAAATGAGAACTACTTTTACGATCCTCAAGGTAATCCCGTACTAAAACATGGAATGGACGAAATTGTTAGAAGGTCTAAACACAAATTAGGATACTCAAAAAAGGATGAAAGAAGAGATTTAGCTTATCTTTGCAATTTTCATTTGGTGTATAAGGATGGAGATCCACAAGACACATTATATGAAGAACATTTTGATGATGAAGATGATGAAGTGGACGATTTTTAAAATATTCCCCTCACCCACAAAAGGGTGAGGGGTTTTTTTAATCATCTAGCGCTCCTAAACGGTCTAAATTTGTCCTCAATTGTTCCACAACCACTGGCTCCTGGATCATATACTCCGTTTGGCCCTTTACCATGTCCTAATACAATTAAGTGCTTACTCATGATTACGCCCCCTTATTTTTATCTGTATAAGCATTGTCTTTAAAAGCTTCAATGGCTTTCTTGAGAGGAGCAGGAACCGGCATCCCCATCTTGCCGAGATTCTCCGTAATACTTACAAACTCATTAAACAAATAGTAAAGGATCATAGCAGCCATAACACTGACCTGAAATTCACCAATCGCCAAAGGCTCACCAATTTGATCCAAATAAACCTTATCTACAACATGAGCAATGGCCACCATCCCAAAAATCATTACTTTCTTTGGGATCCCCCAAAAACCCACTTGAGCGTTGAGTTTGCCTTGATGCCACGCAGCTATGACCCCACTCAAGTAATCAAACGTAACAAAACAAATAAGCGCCCCTAATAGGACGCTCCACTCACCAAACAAATATGGTAATACAACTCAGATACACCAAAAGTGGCTGGTTTAACTGCGTTAATTAACGATTCCATAATTCCCCCCCAATCTTCTATCAAATTAAAAGTGAAAGTCTGGCTACCAAAAATATATTAAGCAATAAAGCTACTTATGGGCAAAACTCGGCATGTTATTTTAGAGGAAGTCCTTAATCTAGGATACTCATTTTCTCTGATTTTCCATATGTCGTCGAAGTTCCAATCTACATAGTTTGTTTGAGTTTTCATTTGGCTAGTGGTGCGATGATAAGCCCCGTCTCCATAACTGTTTTTCCCTTCCCATTGTTCGTTCCCACCCCATTGATCACTTTGTAACTTGCTAACATCAGCATAACAACCTTTTATATTCGTTCCTTCTTCAAGTAGGGTTGTAATGGGGTCCATAAAGGATGAGATCCTTTCGTAGTTTGATATCCCTACAACTGAATAACAGTTAGAGAAAAGACTGCCCTCATAAATGTCATTTGCCAAACCACCCATGTAACTTGGTCCACCATTTCCTACTAACTCCCCTTGGATATAACAGTTTGTAACTTCAGAAGATTTCGCAAACGTAACTATTCCTCCACACTGATAGCCTATTATCCTTGCTCCATCGACTGCACACCTCTGTGCAGAAGAATTGTAAAAATCACAGCTTATTGCTCCCACTGTCCCATTGGTTTTCTACTGATCCACTAAACCTACAATTAATGATCTTTTCAATCTCATCGTACTTGATATCAAAGATCCCTTCTCTAACCGTACCTGCAGTAGTTGTAATAATGGAGAGAGGTTGTAGACGAGCACTCATTCCATCGACGATAACATCGTAAAGATTTTTATCTTCAATAGCATGGAGCTCATCGATGAGTGAGCAATGAAGATTTAATCCATCTAACGTAATTGAATCGCTTGATAACGTCCTAAATGAACCGTCGTTAAAATCAGATAGAAGTTCAGAAACTAAAGATCTGATTCTTTTTCTAAGTACAGGAGACTTTTTAACCATGCGCTTCGACTCTAACCATATGATCTTCGACTGGTCCTTTTTCGTAGCAGCGCTTACGATTTCGGGGCCACCTTCACCATCAGCAGTCATCATATACAACGCAACCGCTGATCCCCAAGCTGATTTTCCGCTTTTACGAGCAACACTAAAAATTAATTCGCGATACTTCCTAGTCTCTTCGGTTTTGTGTATAAAACCGAACAGTGCAGCTTGCATCGCTTTTTGCCATAATTCAAGTTCGAAAGCTTGTCCTGCTTTTTCACCTTTAGAGTGCTTGCAAAAGTTCTCTACAAACTCAATCGAGTGATTGGCACGCGCAGGACTGTACTCATAAATTGAAGACTGATCATGGATGTCGGCAACGAGTTTTTTATAAACCCTGCGCACTTTGTCACTTACAACTTCGTCGCCTGACTGGATCTTATTCCAGTATTCGATTATAGGATTGTAGGTTAAAGGATAATTGATCATCATTTCATCACGAACGACTCAAAATCATCATCTGCCTTCGATTGATCTTTAGGAAGCAAGCTGAAAATTTCTTTGTTCACTGTAGCGTATCTTTGGACCATCGTATTGTATGTTTTCACCGAAGGGCTTTCCCTCATAATTGAGTAGTCGCCCTGGGGCATTTCATCAATGGCCCCATTTTGGTTAATGTCTTCCTTAAGCTCTTGCAGTGTAACCCGCATAAAAGCTGATTCATGAAGCAAACCCTCAGCCGTAGAAAGACGATTCTTTTCGATATCAAACTTTTTCAAAATACGCCGTAGTCGATTGAATTCTTTTTTGATTTCCTTCTCTTTTTCAGTCATTTCATTGGCCGACATAAAATCACCTTCTTTCTGGGGTAGTTATGTGAAAATGACCTGTGTATTACACGAATCTCCCCCCATCGGTACCCATAATAAATAATAAAAAATTTCAAACACGGGGGCGAATAAGAAAAAGCACCTCTTGTCTAAGAACCAAGATGGCGTTTAAGATAAAAACATTTCTATCTTAAATATTCCCTTATAATAGGATAATGTAATCTTAAGTGAGGCATTGAACTACTTAAGAATGTAAGGAAGTTAAATAAAGTATTGTTATCACTCCCTTGCTCAATAGATATATAACCCTCTAATTTACTTGAATCACTTTTCTCTTTGAATCCTAACGAACCTTCACCATCTCCTACGTTAAAAATCGTACCTCTGTCCAATGCAAAAACACCATCAATTTGATTTTCTACTTCTAAACCCTTTTGTTCATTATATGTTCTAATTTTCTCCAAAATCGTATCTAGTTTCAATTGGGAAGCAAATATAAACAAAAAAAATGGCCTCTTCATAACAAATCTTTTTATATCTGAATCGTTTGCAACAACAAATGCATGACCTTGCATATCAATATGCATCTGTTTAAATCTAGTGCATTTGTCGAGAGTATCAGAGAGATCCTTACTTGACAAATTACTCTTCACCTCTCCCACTGCAGCAACACCTTCTATAAAAAACAAGCTGGGATTTGCTAAGTCATTCAAATATGGGTGATATTCATTTAAAATTACAATATCGGACTCATTAGAAACATTCCCTATAGTGTCAACTATTTCTCCATGGCCAATTCGGTTATATAAGGGTAAAAACTCTCTTAGAAAATCTCTAACGACTTCTTCCGAGTTGTCTCCTCTATTCCCTTTATGCTTATGGCTTAATTGTATCTCTTCGAGCTTAAGCTCCATTCCTCTTTGTAGCACACTTAATTTATCAAGCAATTTAACACCTCCGAAAAACTTAAGATTAAAACCAGTATCTTACATCATTCGACTTCATGTACATAGTTCCTTTTGTGTATAGTAAACTTATTTTGTTTTATCACCTACTTTTACTAATTCACCCATTTTATTAAACTTCACATCTTCCCTTCTTGAACAGCTAGTGCTATGGTGCTCTTTGTTATGGCAGTCCTGACACAGCAGCTCAAGTTCTTCATAATTTAGAGAAATGCAAGGATCATTTATGTTCTTAGAAGTAAGCCACGTCTTATGGTGAACAATCTTTCCTGGTGACTCGCATCGCTCACACATACCTTGTTGGGAATTAAAATAAGCATCCCGGCATTTACGCCAAGATGCTGATTTATAAAACTTCTTTGCAAAAGGTTTCATAGTTATTAATCACCCTCTTATTGAAATACAAACAGAAAATATATGTAATCACCTTTGAACTATATTTACAGTAATCACTAAGAACTCCTCCAAATAAAAGATTTTATTTTATCTATTCATCTGATTCATTTGCTTTATTTATTGCTGCAATTGCTGCATTAGTTGAGAATACTGAATACAAGTTAAAAATGAATGACTTGAGCTCAAATAAACTATTTAAAATTAATATAATATATAAGCTCATGAGAAAAGAATATATTGTGTTATTTCCATTAGTGCAATAAAAAGGTAAGCTCCAATTTACAGGGATTCCATTAAGAAATATAAAAAGTAAAAAGTTCAGAACAATTACACTTAAATATAGTAAAGAAACGGAAAAAAAGTAATCATTATACCTCATGAAGTAACTTACAGAACCTTGTTTTGTCTTTACTAAATTATATAATGTTGAACCAGTGGCTAATGCTTGAAAAATAGCATATCCCGTTATTAATACAGCCAAAATAGTAATCGAAAAAGTGGTTACATTCTCAACTATTGTAAGAGTATGTTCAATTCCATTTATGTGTTTAGTAAAAACAAATAAATAAAGATTAAAAAAAGCGATAAAAAAACCAATTAATATAAACAGCCTGTTTTTAGAAAATTTCAATGAGGTAATACTTCTCTTTAAAACTTCCTTAAATATAAGACCTTGCAATAGCTGATCAGCATTTTGAGAAAGCTTTTTCTTATCATTTGGCTGCATTTATAAACCTACTTTCTTGACAAAATATTTTCTAATCTGTCAAAGAATCTTTGATAGATATTTTTGTTTTCTTCACTTGTCTCCTTGAACTCATTTTTTGATATAGCCTTCCCTGCTATTGTACTTAGGTTATCATTAAAAGATAAGCTATCCTCTACGGAAAATGTAGCTCTTTCAGTAAAGTTTTCGTCATTTAGTGTTCTCGTTGTACCATCAGGATATTCAGCCGCAATAGAAGGCTTAACCAATCCTTTAGTCTCCTCTAATGTTTCACCAACCTTATCTATATTCTTTGGACTGTTTATTTGTACATTACCACTTTTACTCTCAAAATCAGGTAATTGACTTCTGAGTTCATTTACAATTTCATTTTGCGGTATATCTCCATTTAAAGGATAAAAACGGAAGACCGCTCTTTGTATTTTCTCTACTTTATTCAACTCTTCTTTAATTTTTCCATTTAAAGGTACAGCTACTACGTGTAAATTAGGTTTTGGTAGCTCTTTTGTATCTGTTCCTTTATTAGCTTTATTAGTTTCCCTCACAAAATTTTTTAAGTAATATTCAGCCACATCTCCGAATTCAGACAATGACGGACTTCCTTTTTGATTCTTTACTAAAGCCATACGATGGTTTTTCAAATTAATAATAAAGTATGAGTAAGGATCTGCCTTTATGTTATCTTCAGTTCTTTGTAGGTTACCATTTTCATCCCTTCTTGACCTTACCTCCAAAAAAGTGCTTTTCACAAAAAGACCTACCAACATAAAAATACCATTTTGCATAGTTAGATGGACATTCTCAATTGTAAAGCTATTTCCTTTTTTCTTTCTTACATATCCCTTTTTAAAAGCTGGTAAAATAATTTCTTCAAAATAATTTAACATCGGCTTATCTTCATCGCCAAATGTACAGTTGAAGTTTGCTATGAATCCGTCTTTATTTTCCTTCAATTATATTCCTCCCTTTCAACTGTACAAATTTCGACAAACAATCCTAACATTCCTTCTTTTTCTGCACTTTTTATTAAAGGGTATTTTTAAAAATTAAGCACCTCGGCAAGTGCCAAGGTGCTTAATTATAATACTTTTTGATAATCAAATTATATTTTTCATACTATTAATATAAAACATTATTTAGTATATGATCTGTTATTTTTCTGTCATTTTTCTGCCATTGTTTCGGCGATTAAAGGTTACCTGGATTTTGTTATTTAACAATTGATCAACAGTCATTAATTTACTGACCTCAGAGATGTCTCCAATATCTTTTATAACAGGTTTTTTCGTATGTTCTCCATGAAGTACAAGGCGAAATTCATTTTGGTACTCGAATGATTTGTCCTTCCTAAAATACAATGCTGGGTTTCCTGAATGAAATTCGTCGAAGCGCTCCTTATCATTTATAGATAAGTTACTGTAATTTACTTTACCTGCTCTCAATGCTAAATTTTCTCTTTCTGCCATAGTCATAACTTTTTTTATAAACTCATTAGGCGATATAACTAAAACGTGTTCACCAAATTCCTGAGTTATTCTCGATCTTAAGTCTTCATTTAAATTAATAACTGCATTCATTTGCTCTTGGCTTTCTTCAATTATTTCTATATCATTTGGTCCGATATATGTCATACAAAATATAGGAATATACTTCATGTAATCAGGTCTGAAGTGCATTTGCGAGGCCTCTAATTCTCCAACAATATCATGACTACCTGGGTCTAGCACCTGTAATATCATATCATTCATTACATTGGCTGCTTCTAATTTATCTCCTTGACCTTTTATACCTGTTTCTCTCTCTAAATTTATAAAATATTCAAAGTTATTCATATACAACTTACCCTTTTGGATCATTTCTAAATATTCCCTTTTCGAAAACTTTAGTAAAATGAATATTCCATCTCTATCCTCTTCACGAAAATACTCACCAAGTTTAGTCAAATTAGACCCTCCACATTTAATAACCTACTAATTGCCTCAGATTTTCAACTAACCTCTATTTAGATCACTTTATTAGCTACTTTAATTGTGCATCAAATGCATTAATAAAGTTATTTTCTTAGTTAGTGAATCCATTGAATTACTCATATCTTATAGTTTGATTCATTCAACCCAAGGCTGAAAGCCTTGCTATCACTATTTCCAACCAAATTCTTAATCTGAATTACACAACTCCTTATTTATGATTCATTAAACAAAAAAGCTATTCTTTTAATCATTCTTTCACAAAACTTTTAATCACTATTTCTAAAAATTTCTCAGAATCGAAAATAAAGTTATTCAAATTAGACTTTTGCATAAATAATATATTTTCATAATGATCCTGCATTATTTCTATCCCTAGCATTTTCGCTGCATTAATTTGCTGACCTTCTAGCCTTCCATTTTTGTGTACAACGCTATTTCTAACTTGGTTCCACTTTTGAATCCGTGCCCATTGATTTTTATGTTTTATTTCTAACCCAATTACTTTCTCAAAGTAACTTACTGATCTGGCCACTCCATTTCCGTATAAATCTTTATAAGAAAGTGTTTCTCCGCTGTAGCTCTCATATGCATAACAAATTTTATTAAGAGCATCTTCAAACAGATTATAAGCACTTACGAACAATGATTTAAATAACCCCGGTAATACCACATTGTTAAGCATATGTGCCTCGATTTCAATGAATCTTTCTATGTTACCATCTTGTATCTTTTCTCGCATGTCCTTTTCTAGGGCACTTTCATCCCAAATTAACACATGATTTATCATCAATTGATGAGCGCCCAACTCTGTCACAATATTATATGTAGCCTCATGTATTTCATCTGGGACATCCTTCCCTACAACAATTCCCATTAAATCTATCTCTTCCAATTTACAACCCTCCCAATCTTCTATTCTATATTCTGATTTTTAAAACCTTTATAAAAAAGCACTCTAATAAGTGTTTAAATTTTAAACTTGGACATTGCTTTATCAAGTGTATACTGATTGATGCCTATATAAATTAATGTGATTTTCTCTGAGCTATGGTTAAATATCTCCTGTAGCATGGCTGTGTTTTTGGTTTGTAGATAGAAGTGATAACCAAATGTTTTTCTTAGCGTATGTGTACCTATCTCCCGCAGCCCAAATTGATTTGCTGCATCCCTAAGTATCTTATATGCCATACTTCTCCCTATCGGCTTGTTTGTGCCCTTTCTGCTTTTAAAAAGATAGTCTCCGGTACCCTTATCCTCCATATACCATTTGACTTCTCTCCGTAATTGTGGAGTAATTCTTATCTTCTTCCGTTTCTTAGTCTTTTGCTCACGTAAGGAGATATGCATTCCTTCAACATCTTTAACCCTTAACTGTAATATATCTGATATTCGCAGACCGGTATTAATACCTATAACAAACAACATGTAGTTACGTTCACTACTCTCCAAGAGGTAGTCCTTAACCTGTTGAATCATAATAGGATCCCTTATTGGTTGGACAAAGTTCATTATTGCTCTTGCTCATCATATACAGCTATTTTCAATATGAAAGCCAGTTTATAGAAGGCATCGGATTTTATCCGGTAGAACGTGCGCTCACTGAATCCTAATTCGTTGTATGCTTCATAATCAAAGACGTCATCCTCTTCCATGTACAGCTTGTTAATAACTGCTTCTTCTTTTCTGTTAAGACGCTTCAGTGCTCTCTCTATCCAGCGCATATATTTCTCTCTGTGAGCTTCTTGATCAACTTTATGAATGGCAACTGCCTCCGTCTTGGAATGGTTTGTTCCACTGGAGCACGAAGGTACGTCTTTGAATGAGGATGTTATTTTCGTGGATACGTCTAATGGCTCCATGAGCTTATATATTTGGTATTTCTCCAATGCAGATTCAACCTTTTCCCTAGTCTCACGTCGCTTTATTTTAGGTAACTCAAAACTCATTTGACTAATACCCATAAGACCACACTCCTCTAATTTTGCTTGTAAGCTCCGCCTCGACCTCTTTTATAAATCGGATGGTTCATTCCCATCAAACTCTCAATATCGTTTTCTGAGAACTCTTCTGTCTTTCTCATTTTATTTCTTTTTGGTGAATGAGTCTTGATGCCATGTTTCTTTTTAAATAGCTTAAGTTGCTGGTTTAATTGCTCTGACATA
This sequence comes from Pontibacillus salipaludis, assembly GCF_014642405.1. Classification (GTDB taxonomy): domain Bacteria; phylum Bacillota; class Bacilli; order Bacillales; family BH030062; genus Pontibacillus; species Pontibacillus salipaludis. Next base: position 109,728 of record NZ_BMIN01000001.1, on the reverse strand, counting down.
ACATCCCTCCTCTCGAAAGAAAAAAGACACAAACCAAGAGCCATTTAGCTCTAGATCTGTGTCCCTGCATTCTTTGCTCAGAACTTTATTAAATTACTGCTTGTCCGTTAAGTCTTTGTCGTTCGGTTCTTACAACATCGATAACTTCGCCATCTTTCCAAATCACTTCATCAGTACCGTAGTCTTTGGCACTTATTTTGGTGATCTGACCATCTTTCACTACATACATTGCATTTTCTGTTAGATGCACCGTTGCTTCCATGTTAATTCCCACAAAACAGACCCCCAATATGGTAGAATAGTAGTTACCAAGTACTTATTCTAAAAGGTCAGGGCCTGCCCTTGGCTTTTTATTCTTCTATATGCTCCACATATTATCCACAGCAACTTAACACCTCAATCTTCGCTGACCAACATTCTTGATGGCATATGCTGCAGTAATACTTAATCATTTATAAAACTCCTTTTTTTGTTCTGATTTACCGATTTTTGAATCTTAAATCATGATATATTCTGGTCCATATACCAGCCATGGAGCTTTGTATATTTGCCATGAAAGTAACTTATTGCCTCTTGGGCAACTTACTATCTTTTCATAAGAATCTACTAATGTTACCTCCTGGTGGCCAAATACTATACAAATTAAGTTCATTTTCCCTCCAATAGTTCAGCACACCTATCATTTTGTTTAACTTAGAAACAACTTACTATCAATATACAGAAAAATATGGTATTGTTATCAAAAAAGATGGAGGTTTTACACTTGTCTGATAATAAAGATGCATCTAATTCTTTAAAAAATGCTGCTGTAAAAAGTGGAGAAACACTTATAACTACAATAATTGAGGAAAGTGGCAAAGCTCTTACTCAATGGGCAAAAAGAAGAATAGAGTAAATTTCACGTGACGCCAAGAAAATAGAAGAAAAATATTCAGAAATTCACCTATTCTATATAGGGGATACAAGCGAAAATAGCTTAAAAGACTACTTACAATATCTAATTGAGACAAAGAAGATAGTAACTTTATACGAGAACCGATTAAAAAACCTAAGAGCTTCAAACAATCTGATAGATAAAATTAAAATTAATTCTGTCAGAGAAAAATATTTGAAATGGCTTGTTCTTTTATCTCCTTTTCGCATGCACATTCAGACAAAAGCCGAGGTTGAGATTTATAGTATTAACGCTAATGGTCAAAGATCTTTGTTTTTTGAAGATGATTACCCTGAAATTAATGATAAAGCTCTCCAATCTAGCTCAAGAGATCAGTTGGACATGCTTGTTTCAGACATCACTTCGCCTATAAAACGTGAAAAGGTGTGACTTATCCATTCAAGCTTAACTACTAACATTAATGTTAGTAGTTTTTTAGTCGAATTATACAAAATGCTTACTTTGTTTCTTCAAGCTCTCCTGATCTGAGCATTTGCTAACTTGTCAGAGAACTCTTCCAGCGTATAAGCCTTTCCGTAATGACTCTTCTTTTCTGTGCAAATGATGAGCTCTTTAGATTGAGTGGAAGACCAGGTACGCTTGAAGCACAGTACCTCGATCTTCACATCGTCCTCAATCAGAAACTCATCGCCTTTATTGGGCCACCCATGTTCAGCGATCTCACCGAAAATATTCAGTTGTTCCATCAGATCACCTTCCAGCCTTTACGCTTCCCCATTAGTTCTTGCCTTTCCCTTTGTTACCAGGCCACTCATATCTCACTTTTCTCCTATTCTGCCCACCGTTAATATTGCACTTAGCACCTATCGGCTTCTTTTCTAGCTCCTCAGAGCTTAAAGTGTACGTAGTCACAGCTCGTCTATTTTGCTTCATGACTTCACCCCGCTATTAGCAAACCGGTACTTCTTACTAATGTGCAGGACTTCTAATTCATGGAGAGACAGCTCTTTAGTAGGTGTCCCATCAGCTGAACTTTCTACATCCATATCAAGGAGTACATCGATCAAATACTGTCTCCGACGTGAAGCATTAACCGCTTTTCTTAACAGGTTTTCCTCCCCATTCATTACCTAAATAACCTCCATGTCTTCCGGAAACAAGTTCTTCCGTTGTTTGATCTAGCATCAAGGCCAATACATCTTTCTGCGACCGTCTTAACATCTTAGCTATTTCTTAAAAGCTATAGCCCTGGCCCCAATATCCTTGGAATCTCTTCACCTCAGATTCCCACCAATCCAAATTACACTTATCAAGAGCGATATAAAGCCGATCTTTACTCATGCCGACCGCCCCTTTTTACTTCTATCTTCTGCTTCATCCAGACGTCTGTAGAGTTCAGCAAACTCTTTATCGAGCTCTTCATGAGGTTGTGAACCGCAATGTGGACACAGATGATATAAAAAACCATAATCAACTGGTGTACGGACTGAATATTCCCCACCGCAAATGCTACACATGTTCTCCCCGCCTTTCTTATTGTCCGTATAGTTCTCTCATCTTGTGATCCAGCTGATCATTAGAGAGCTTTTCGAAATATTCACGACCGTATCCTGTAACAAGTGTTAGTTGTTCTATGATGGATACACGATCCGCTTCCGTTTGAATCCGTCAATAACAGTACCTCCCATCATTTCAAACCTATAATCCGATGATCTGGACCGACTACATGATGGTGCTTTGCTTCGAACATCATTCTGGAGAGGATCCGTTTGCCTTGAACCTCCCCGTATTTTGATTTCACAGACTTACTATCATAGTTGAGGTTGTATAATTTGCGGCCACCTTGTCTGTGATCGAGAATTTGATAGTGAATGTCACCGCTCCAAGATTCAAAACCATTAGGATCAGACTTAGATCGTTCTCCACCTATCTCATCGAGTATTAATACATCTACTTTTGTAATGGCATCTAAAATTTTAGCTTCTGTTAAACCATCTTTACGTCCACTACCAAAGGTTCTTTGGATAGTTTTCATTAACTCAGGTATCTTGAGAAGCAATACAGTTATAGGTACAGTCCATTTCTTACCGTTTTCTTCATACTCAATCGTTTGTTGCTTCATTTCCCTAGCAGCACACCTGAACAAATGAGACTTACCTGTTCCTGGAGCACCTTGAAAAACCAAAGACTTCTGTTTTCCTTGAATGAATTGATGTACTAGTTTCATAGCTTCTTCCTCTTCAGTTTTCTTAGGAATGTAATCTTCGAAATTTACCTCCTGAAGCTCTGATGGAGATACAGAAGCTACTTTAAAAAGGGTTAGAGAGCAAGGAGAGCGCATTTTATTAATGCTCGACAATAGTGAATTCGACCCTATTGTAGGCGATGACACTTATCCAGTTCGTATCATAGGTAAAGCAATTCAATATACACAGAATCTATAGAGCTGGCTATAAATAAAATTTCGATGAAAGGAGGCTGATATTTTAATTTAGGATTTTAAATAAAGAGGTGAATAATATGGCTACTTTCCGTAAAAGAGGAGAAAAGTGGGAATTTAGAGTTTCTTATAAAGATCCCCTAACTCATAAACACAAAGTTAAATCTAAAAGCGGATTTAAAACTAAGAGAGAAGCTCAACTTGCGGCAAGGTTAATGGAAGAAGAATTATTGGAAGGATTCACCAACTCCCTCTACTTTAAAGAAATATCTAAAAGATTGGCTACTTGAACATAAAGAAGGAACTATTAGAAAAAATACCTTTCTTCAAGAGTCTTATAAATATGGGTATATCTATTGGATCTTTTTTAAAGTTCTTGCAGAAACTGGCATGCGTAAATGGGAAGCGGCTGCACTACAGTGGTCTGATGTAGATTTAAAGAAAGGACGATCACTATATCGAAAACATTAGATTTTAGTGCTAAGAAAAAAGAAGAGCTTTTTGGTGTTACGAAAAAAGATGTATTTCAATAAGCCAATCTCTAACTAATGATTTGCAATACCATAAGAAATATCAAAACCAAAACAAATTAGCTCTAAACAATATATATCATCATGACCTCGATCTTGTTTTAGCAAGGAATGACGGAAACTTCATGCCAAGGTCTTCCTTATTTAATTCCTTTTCTCGCATCTTAAAGAGAGCTGAACTTCCTTCCTTACCTATTCATTCCTTAAGACACACACACGCAGTTCTACAATTAGAATCAGGAGCAAGTATGAAATACATTCAGGAAAGATTGGGCCACGGAAGTTTTGAGATCATCTCTGATGTATATGCTCATGTTAGTAAGAAAATCGAAAAAGAAACAATGACCAAATTCGAAACATATACAAAACAATTTCTAAAATAATCTTTATATTTTTTGGTCATTTTTTGGTCAAATAGGATTTTGAGATTTAACAATATACTTATGACCAAAAAACAAAAACCCTCGACACCAATGGCATCAAGGGTTTCCGATATTAGTAAGTTGATAAATACTGTTCGCGCTCCCATGGGTGAACCTGTGTACGGAACATATCCCATTCGATTTCTTTCGCTTCAATGAAATGCTCAAATAGATGTTCGCCTAAAGCTTTAACCATTGTTTCGTCTTTTTTAAGTAGTTCTAATGCATCAGAAAGCGTTGCCGGCAAGTCTTGAACGCCGTGTTTGACGCGCTCTTCTTTATCCATCACGTAAATGTTACGATCTACTGGAGTTGGAGCTTTCAAACCGTTTTCAACACCATCTAGCCCAGCAGCTAATAGGACAGCCATTGCTAGATACGGATTCGCAGAAGGGTCTACACTACGAACCTCAATGCGGGTACTAAGTCCACGAGAAGCCGGTATACGAATTAGAGGGCTACGGTTCTGGCCAGACCATGCTACATAACACGGAGCTTCATAGCCAGGTACTAAACGCTTATAAGAGTTAACCGTTGGGTTTGTGACCGCTGTAAAGTTCGTTGCATGCTTCACAATACCAGCGATAAACTGATAAGCTGTCTGACTTAATTGCTGATCGCCTTTTTCGTCGAAGAAGGAATTCGTTCCATCTTTAAACAAAGACATATTACAGTGCATACCTGAACCATTAACACCGAAAAGGGGTTTAGGCATAAACGTCGCGTGTAAACCGTGCTTACGAGCAATCGTCTTTACTACCAGTTTGAATGTTTGGATATCATCGCAGTGTTTTAAAGCATCTGCATATTTAAAATCAATCTCGTGTTGCCCAGGAGCTACCTCGTGATGAGATGCTTCAATTTCGAAGCCCATCTCTTCTAGTTCAAGTACAATGTCACGACGGCAATTCTCCCCAAGGTCAGTTGGAGCTAAATCAAAGTAACCACCTCGGTCATTTAGCTCCATTGTAGGTTCGCCTTTTTCATCTAACTTAAATAAGAAGAATTCAGGTTCCGTACCAAGATTAAAGGCTGAGAAGCCCAGCTCTTCCATTTTCTTTAAGTTACGCTTCAAGTTATAGCGGGGGCACCCTTCAAATGGTGTACCATCAGGATTGTAAATATCACAAATAAAGCGAGCTACCTTCCCTTTTTCAGATGTCCATGGAAATACTACAAACGTATCAAGATCAGGATATAAAAGCATGTCAGATTCTTCAATACGTACGAAGCCTTCAATGGAAGACCCGTCAAACATCATTTGGTTATCAAGTGCTTTATCAAGCTGACTGAATGGAATTTCTACGTTTTTAATCGTTCCTAGTAAGTCTGTGAATTGTAATCGAATGAATTTAACATTCTCTTCTTGGATCTTCTCAAGGATCTGATCCTTAGTCAATTTAGCTGCCATAAGCGACTTTCTCCTCCCAGTATACATAAGTTTATATTAATGGAAGAATCGTGATAATTCTCCCTGACGCAACGAGGATTTCCCGAACCTATTTGCTTGAAACAGTTCGTTTTTAAGCATCTTTCGCAACTCTTTCTCAGATAATTCTTCTCGTACTTCTTGAATTTCTTCTTCTGAGTAATCATTTTTTTGTTGAGGTTGCATGGACAACACTTGCTTAATGCCTGCAAGGTTAACCCCTTTTTCAATTAATGATTTAATTTCTAATAAACGATCTACGTCATTGAACGAAAATAAACGTCGATTTCCATCAGAGCGAACAGGATGAATCAAATCATGTTCTTCATAGTACCGAATCTGTCTTGCAGAAAGGTCTGTAAGTGATTTTACAATCCCTATTGGGAATAGAGGCATCGATCTTCGTAGTTCATCATTCATGATTTAGCCCTCCTTATCGTAACGTTTATGTATCTTCATTGTATGTAATGAATCATATTCTGTCAATACATGTTAGCTTTTTTTACATATTATCAAATGCCTTTATGCCGCCAATGAAAGCCCATACACATTGTGACCTTTTACTTAATCACTATTGCCTGACTCCCCATTTGCTTAAAGGCTTGTTCAAATAAGTGTCGATCTACCTTTTGATTTTTTTCTCCATATGGATTATTAATATAGACATACTCTTCTGAGTATCCTGTTATAACAACACTATGAACACTATAGCTTACATCAACCTCACCATGTGGTGTATTCCATGTCTTGAAGTCGTTAGCAGGAGCAAAATTCCCTGTAGTGATGACCCATATTGGCTTTCCAACCTTTACATATTCATATAATGTCTCAGGATCACTGCCTGTTAAATCCACGGCTCGCTCGCCCACATATGACTTTGCAAGTTCATAAATAGGGCCATGATAAACCGATAAACCAGGGCCATTTTCCATATCTCCTACAAAGCCTTCATTTGGATTGCCCTTTAATCCATTCGAGTAAGTAAGGGGTACTCGATCAATTTGGTTTGCAAGCTCATTTTTTTTTACATCAACGTTATGATAATTTAATACCATTGCTAAACTAGTGACTTCACACCCATTATATAGCCTCGGTGCATCCATTTGGTTTAGTAAAGGGACATTCAGAGGGTTCTTAAATGATTCACCTTTTAAATCCTCTTCCCCTTGAACTGTTGCGTATAAATTATAGTCTGTGACATCCCAACGTACCTTTTGTGATAGCAGTTTACTAGATACATAGCTTACATCACCTGTTAGAAACAAAGGATCTAGATTCTCGAAACTAACGGAATTTGACTCCATTTCTCTTACTATATTAACTGTTGGTTCATCTATAGAGGAAAATGAGGTGTTGAAAGTAAATGCCAAAATTACTGGGATAAATAGTTTTATATTATTCATATGTACTCCCTTATGCGCTAAATTACTCATAATTAAAGCCCCTATAAATAACAGGGGCTAAATTTAAAGAAAGTTAGGTTGTTTTATTATCCTGGTATTTTTAATAATCGTATTACTGCCATCTTAATTGCAATCTTAACGTGCGCATAAGTTAAACCACCTTGAACAAAAGCCGTATAAGGTTCACGAATAGGCCCGTCTGCTGTTAACTCAAGGCTTGCTCCTTGAACAAATGTCCCCGCTGCCATAATGACATCATGTTCATATCCAGGCATGTAACTTGGATATGGTGTCACGTGAGAGTTAATGGGTGAAGCTTTTTGTATCTCTTGACAGAAAGCTACCATTTGTTCGGCTGTGTTGAAAGTAACTGATTGTATTAGGTCAGTGCGTTTAGCCTTGTAATGGGGGGTCGTTATAAATCCGAGCTTCTCTAAAAATCGGGATGTAAAGACAGCCCCCTTCATTGCTTCACCTACGACGTGAGGTGCTAAGAAAAGCCCTTGATACATTTCCTGCAAACTATGAAGGGTAGCCCCCGTTTCTTTACCTAAACCAGGTGCAGTTAAACGGTTAGCACATTGCTCGACTAGGGTTTTCTTACCCGCAATATAACCGCCTGTTCTTGCTAAGCCACCTCCAGGATTTTTTATTAGAGACCCTGCTATAAGGTCCGCCCCAACGTGAATCGGTTCTTGCTCTTCTGCGAATTCTCCGTAACAGTTGTCGACAAAAACGATTATTTCAGGGTTAATCCCTTTTACAAACTCAATCATTTCTTTTATTTCAGCGATAGTGAATGACGGGCGATCTGCATATCCTTTTGAACGCTGTATTCCAACTACTTTTGTTTGAGAAGTTATTGATTTTTGGACTTCTTGAAAGTCAACTGCTCCATTCTCTAAAAGGTCGATATGATGATAGCCAATATGGAAGTCCTTCAGTGAGCCATTCCCTGAACCTCTCACTCCTACGATTTCTTCTAATGTGTCATATGGGGCTCCGGTTATATATAAAAGTTCATCATTGGGCCTTAACATCCCAAATAACGAAATGGTAATGGCATGTGTACCTGAAACAATTTGAGGGCGTACAAGAGCATCCTCTCCCCCAAAAACGTCTGCGTAAACCTGTTCTAATTTATCTCGTCCCATATCATCGTATCCATACCCAGTAGTTGGGTTAAAGTGGGAATCACTTACCTGCTGGTCTCTAAACGCTGATAAAACCCGTGCTTGATTATGCTCGACAAGTCTATTGATTGAATCGTGAATATCCTTACTATCAAGTTCTGCTTCTGCTGCTAATTGATCTAATTCATGTGTTTCCATTGTCTATTCTTTTTCCCCTCTGCGGTTGTTCTTTAGTTGATGGTAAAGTGGATGCTCTCTGTCTATCCATCCCTTCACAAAATATTTTTCATCCTCTTCAAGAAAATCACGTTCTTTAACTATTGAATTTGACTCAACGCGATGAAGAAAGTTACTGTCCGAAGCTTGAATATAAATTTGGAAAGGTTCCCAATCTTCTACAATTACCTCTTCGATCTTATCTAACAAACGCTTTAAGTCAATTGGATCATGTGCGCTAATCGTAACTGCAGGCAATGTTGCTGGAAAGAAGTTCGCATCCAAAAGGTCTCGTTTATTATAAACCGTTAACATCGGTAAATGATCCGCTCCTAAGTCAGTTAAAAGCTGTTGAACGGTTTTCTCATGTTGAATGTGATCTTGATGAGAAGCATCGACCATATGCAATATGAAATCTGCTTCCGTTACTTCTTCTAACGTTGAACGGAACGCTGCAATTAACGTTGTTGGCAAATCTTGAATAAACCCTACAGTATCAGATAAGAGAGCTCTAAAACCTGAAGGCAACTGGATCTGACGTGTAAGTGGATCGAGAGTTGCGAATAACTGATTCTCTTCAAAAGATTCACTGTTAGTCAGGCGATTGAAAAGAGTAGACTTACCCGCATTTGTGTATCCTACGACCGCTATCTGAAAAGCGCGATTTTCCTTACGACGCTTTCTATATTGATTACGTTGACTTACCACTTGTGATAAACGCATTTTAATATCGTCTATACGACGCCTAATATGTCGACGATCCGTTTCAAGCTTCGTCTCACCAGGACCACGTGTTCCAATACCACCACCGAGCCTCGACATATTCTTCCCTTGTCCATAAATACGGGGTAGCATGTACTGAAGTTGGGCAAGTTCCACTTGTAACTTACCTTCCTTTGTATTCGCTCTTCTTGCAAATATATCAAGGATAAGCTGGGTTCGATCGATGATACCTACATCCAAATAATCCGCCAACTTACTCATTTGACCTGGTGATAACTCATCATTAAAAATAACAAGTCCTATGTCATTCATCTCTAAATAGTCTTTTATTTCTTGTAATTTCCCTTCTCCTATATATAGGGCAGGGTGTATTTTGTTTCGTTTTTGAACAAATATTTTATGTACTTGACCATGAGCGGTTTCTGTTAAAGATTGTAATTCTTCAATAGAAGAGTGGAAGCGCTCTTCGTCTGTATTTGGTAATTGGCAAGCTACTATGACTGCTTGTTCCATGACAACATCCCTCAACTTTCTAATCGTGCTCCTATCATAACACAGACCTTTTTTTAAAGCGAAATGAGAACATTATTCTGATAAACAAAAAGGAGCCCCTCTCTATCGAGGAGCACCATTAAGTTTTCGTTTGAAAAATTAAATCTTGACCTGTTATTTGCATAAGTTCTGATGCGGAAAAGCGATTTTGTTTCATGATTCGCATCGCTTGTTTGCGTATAGACTGTTCAATAATGTTTCGAATATAACGTCCATTTGAAAAGCCGCCTCCCCGATGTTGCTGCATTCGGATTAAGTGATCTTTAAGCTTCCATTCTGCGTCTTTTGAAAATTCGTATTCTCGTTCAGCGGCCATTTGCTTCGCAATCGTCATGAGCTCATCAATAGAATAATCTTTAAAATCTAATATAATTGGAAACCTTGACTGCAATCCTGGATTTAAGCGTAAAAACCGGTCCATTTCATCAGGGTAACCCGCTAGAATCAAAATAAAATCATTATGATTGTCTTCCATGTGTTTCACTAATGTATCAATGGCTTCTTTTCCAAAATCTTTCTCCCCGCCACGAGCTAATGAATAAGCTTCATCTATAAATAAAACTCCACCCATCGCCTTTTTTACAAGATCCCTAGTTTTTTGAGCCGTATGTCCAATGTATTCTCCGACAAGATCCGCACGTTCAGCTTCAATAAAATGACCTTTTGAGAGAACATTCATCTCATGAAATAGTTCTGATATTTTTCGCGCCACTGTCGTTTTACCTGTACCTGGATTCCCTTTAAATAACATATGAAGCACTTGCTTAGAAGGCTTGAGGCCTGCTTCCTCCCGCTTTTGATTCACATAAATACTAGCATAAATTTCTTTAACCGTAGATTTTAAATGGTCAAGTCCTATGAATTCTTCAAATTGTGTATCGATACGTTGAAATGGATTCGTTGCATAAGAAGTTGCCGCAATTTCTCTATGTTCGACTGCTTGATGTTCCCTATCATGAAACATAATATTGATCTGACCATTCTTTTTATAGGTCACTTGCGTATCCAATAGGATCACCCCTTATTCACTGACAGTATACGCAATCATAAGGAGGGGTGTGACAAATGCCTATATATTTCACCACTGAAGATTTTAGAATATAAAGTTTCCTATCCTTCAGTATTACAAATAGCTTATGTATAAGAAAAAACGGACCCTTAACAGAGTCCGCTTTCAGCTTATTCTTTATCTAACGTGATGGTCTTAGATGGAGCAAATGTTGAGATCGCATGCTTAAATATTAATTGTTGCTTTCCGTCGGTTTCTAACATTACCGTGAAATTATCGAAAGCTTTAACGACTCCGCGAAGTTGGAAACCGTTAAGCAAAAATACTGTTACTTGAACATGTTCCTTACGAAGAGTATTTAAAAATTGATCTTGGATATTCACTGTTTGAGCCATGAATCTTCCTCCTCTTTTCTATCTGTGCTTACTATATTTCTATATTTGATTCAGCTTTCCTGCTAAATCAGTTAAAATTTCTTCAAACTTTTCTGGAGCCGTTTCTAATGAAATTTCATACCAGTTCACGTCCATTTTATTTCGGAAATATGTGAGTTGGCGTTTTGCATAACGTCGTGAATTTTGTTTCAACTCTTCTATTGCTTGGTTGAGAGGTTGGTGGTTGCGTAAATAAGGAAGGAACTCCTTATAGCCAATTGCTTGCAGACTTTGAGCATCTTCATATCCTTGCTCAATAAGTCGATTCACCTCAGAAAGCAAGCCACCTTCAATCATATCATCTACGCGCTTGTTTATTCGTTCATAAAGTGCTTCCCTGTCCATATTCAACCCAATTAATATAGGATTGTATGGGGAGGTAGGCTGTTGAGTAGCTTGGTATTCACTCATAGTCATTCCTGTTAATTCATAAACTTCAAGAGCTCGGATCACTCTTCTTATATTATTCGGATGAATCTTAGAGGCCTGTTCAGGATCAATTTGCTTCAAACGATTAAAGTGGGGCATAACTCCTTCTTCTTCTATCTTTTTCTCAAGATGATGTCTGTACTGATCATCACGTGCTGTCTTGGAAAATTGGAAATTGTACAAGACCGATTGAATGTAAAGTCCTGTCCCACCAACGATAATGGGTAGCTTTCCTCTATCCGAAATTTCCTCTATGTATCGGGATACTCTGTCTTGGAATTCTGCCACCGAGAATTCATCACCAGGGTCTTTAATATCAATCATATAATGAGGAATGCCGTCCATTTCTTCTTGGGTCACTTTCGCAGTTCCGATATCCATCCCCTTATAGATTTGCATAGAATCTCCGCTAATGATTTCCCCATTAAAGCGCTTAGCGATCTGAATACTCAAAGACGTCTTCCCTACTGCTGTTGGCCCGACAATCGCTACAACTGGTTGTTTCATTTTGATGCCTCACTTTGTTAAACGAACAATTGTTCTTTAAAGGTTTTTGCTATCGTTATTATACATGTTCCACACAAGAAAAGAAAGCCACGTATAAATCTACATAGCCTATGCGGATGAATAATCAAGAAATTTCCATATCACCCTTGGCTACTTTACCCTAATAAAAAAAAGCGAACGATCCTTAAAAAGGATCTAGTCCGCTTATCTCTCGTCATTACATCACACGTTTAAACATCTTTTCCATTTCATACTCAGAGAAATGAACAATAATTGGGCGACCGTGAGGGCATGTAAATGGATCCGTAGACTCCCGCAAGTCATCAAGGAGACGCTTCATATCATCGTGGTTTAAATAATGGTTTGCTTTAATGGATCGTTTACAGCTCATTAAAATGGCCGCTTCTTCACGTAAAGAAGTAATATTAATGTTATTCTCATTTAATACTTGATCTACCATTTCTTCGATAACTTCTTGTTCATGACCTTTAGGGAACCATTGTGGATGCGATCGAACAATAAAGGTTTGCTCTCCAAATGGTTCAAGGAACAATCCTACATGTTGCAACTTTTCCATGTGCTCTTGAATCAAAATGGCTTCTGGCTTTGTGAAGTCAAAAGTCATTGGCATAAGTAATTCCTGAACTTCATTAGTCGTCTGACCTAATTTATCACGGAAAAACTCATATTTAATTCGCTCTTGTGCAGCGTGCTGGTCAATAATATAAAGACCTTTTTCATTTTGCGCAAGAATATAGGTCCCGTGTAACTGACCAATTGGATAAAGAATGGGCACGCGATACGTTGGCTCTACAGCCACTTCTTCTTGTTCCTCTTCGGAGACAATTGGTTCATGATCTTTAGCATCTGTTTCCAAGTCTGGTGCAGTTGCCTTTTTAACTATTTCCGCATAATCATGAGCTTCACTTTCTTTCATCCACTCCGGCTCTTCTCTTCTAGGATCAGATTTCCACTGATCTGCATGAGGTTCTGACACAAAGGAAGTAGGTTTTGGTCTTTCTTCAAAAGAGAAGCTCCCCTGAACAGAAGAGTCTTTCTCTTTTGCACGTTTTGGCTTCTGTTCAACTTCCGGTATAAGCGTTTCTTTCCGGAAAACACTTGTAACAGCTTCTTGTACTGCGTCGAAAAGCTCTTTTTCTTTACTGAAACGAACTTCTAATTTAGCTGGATGAACGTTTACATCCACCAAATAAGGATCCATTTCAATTTGCAGAACCACAAGTGGGTACCTCCCTATTGGGAGTAGCGTATGGTACCCTTGCAAAACGGCTTTATTGACTGCTGGGTTTCTAATATACCGACCATTTACGATTGTAGACATATAGTTCCTTGAAGCTCTAGTAATCTCAGGTTTAGCTATATAACCAGTAATGGTAAAATCCAACGTCTTCGCTTCAATGGGAATCATTTTTTTTGCTGTAGACATCCCATAAATTTGAGAGATAACTTGAAGAATATCTCCTCTTCCTGTCGTTTGGAATAAGCGCTTCCCGTTATGATAGCATTCAAAACGGACTTCAGGATGAGACAAAGCCATACGATTCATAACATCTGTAATGTGTCCAAGTTCCGTGTGAATGGTTTTCATATACTTTAGTCTTGCTGGTGTATTGAAGAACAGTTCATCAACCGTTATTTCTGTACCTTGTCTGGCATCGCTTTTATCTTTTTCTTTTAAAGCTCCACCCTCTAAATAAAGTTTCGTTCCAGCTTCTTTACCTGTTGATGTTTTAACAGTTAAACGACTGACGGCTGCAATACTAGCCAGGGCTTCTCCTCGGAAACCAAGTGTTTTCACACGAAAAAGCTCATTCTCATGTGTAATTTTACTAGTAGCATGGCGTAAGAATGCTCGTTCACTATCTTCTTCGCTCATGCCTTTGCCATTATCCATGATCTTAATTTTGGAGAGACCAGCTTCCTCTAGTTCCACTTTCACCCAAGTACTTCCTGCGTCAATACTATTCTCAACTAGTTCTTTAACTACCGATGAGGGACGTTCTACTACTTCACCCGCTGCAATTTTATTCGCTAAAGCATCAGGCATTTGATGAATAGTCGCCACTTGACCTCCCCCTTTCTTATTTCTTCAATTGTTTTTGTAACGTGTATAAATGATTCATCGCTTCAATAGGATTTAATTCTAAAAGATCAAGCTCTGACAATTGCTTTAATACCTGATCTTGATTAGTACTCCTTTCAGACGGCTGTTTTGTTTCTTTAAACGGGATTGGCTCTTCCTTAAATAAGGATAATTGTTCATCAGGTTCGTTTTCCAAATCCTTAATTTGTACGGATGAATTCCCTTCACTAGAAGAACCTTCTAATTGAGCGAGAATTTCGTTAGCACGATTAATTAGTCCTTCAGGCAACTCAGCAAGTTGAGCTACGTGAATGCCGTAACTCTGATCAGCCGCTCCGTCTTGAATTTGATGAAGAAACACAACACGCCCTTCGTATTCTTCAGCTCGTACATGAACATTTTTAAGATGGTTCAGTTGTTCTTCTAGAGCTGTCAGTTCATGGTAGTGCGTTGAAAACATGGTTTTTGCATGAATATGGTTGTGAATATGTTCAACGATCGCTTGGGCTAGAGCCATTCCATCATAGGTGCTTGTCCCTCTTCCGATTTCATCGAGCAAAATTAAGCTTTTATCTGTTGCACGCGTTAATGCATGTTTTGCCTCAAGCATTTCTACCATGAAGGTACTCTGACCAGAAACAAGATCGTCTGCTGCTCCGATTCTTGTAAAGATTTGATCAAAGATTGGAAGTCTAGCATCTTCGCATGGGACAAAGCAACCAATTTGCGCCATAATTGCAGTTAACGCCAATTGTCGCATATACGTACTCTTACCACTCATGTTTGGACCAGTTATGAGTAGGATATCTGTTTCTTCAGGCATATCTACATCATTTGGAACAAACGTATCATTTTGCATAACTTTTTCAACGACCGGATGACGGCCTTTTTCAATGGAAACTTCACGTTCTTCAACAATAGAAGGTCTAGTATACTGGTACTCTTCACTTACTGTTGCAAACCCTTGCAACACGTCTATTGCGCTAATTTGCTCTGCAAGGATTTGCAATGGGCGAATAAAGTTTTTCACTTGATCCCGAACTTCTATAAATAAATCATATTCAAGTTCAACACTTTTCTCTTGAGCCTCAAGGATAAGTGTCTCTTTTTCCTTTAATTCAGGTGTAATATACCTCTCAGCATTGGCAAGTGTTTGTTTACGCTCATATCGCCCATCAGGAAGGAGGTGAATATTTGCTTTAGTCACTTCAAGGTAATAACCAAATACACGGTTATAGCCAATTTTCAACTTGCTAATACCAGTTTCTTGTCTCTCCTTCTGTTCGAGTTGCGCGATCCATTGCTTTCCGTTCTTAGCCGCATCCCGGTAATCATCTAACTGGCCATTATAGCCGTCTTTTATTAGCCCACCTTCTTTCACTGTAATAGGTGGTGTATCCATGATTGCTTTCTCTAACAGATCATGAACCTCATCTAAGGGTTGAAGTTGTTCAGATAAAGCTTTTAATTCAGGTTTATCAAAAGAAGCAAGTAGAGACTTAATTTCAGGAATACGTCCAATCGATTGCTTTAACTGAACAAGGTCACGAGCATTAACATTTCCATACGCCACTCTACCAGCTAGACGCTCCAGGTCATAAACAGACTTCAATGATTCTCTGAGCGTTTCTCTTTCAAAGAATTGCTCCATAAAGCCCTCTACCTGGTTGTAGCGTTCTTCAATGCTTTCCTTACGAAGTAACGGGCGCTCCACCCATTTCTTTAATGTACGAGCTCCCATGGATGTAACAGTTTTATCAAGCACCCAAAGAAGACTCCCCTTCTTCCCTTGCTTGCGGATCGTTTCCATAAGTTCAAGGTTACGTTTTGAATACATATCGAGTGTCATGTATTCTTTAAGCTGGATTTGATATACAGGTTTTAGATGATCGAGCGATCGCTTCTGAGTGTCTTGGATATAGTTAAATAATTGCCCGAATCCAGTAATGAGACGATCATCCTGCAAATTATCTACAAGAGATTGAAAACTTTCAGGGATGGTATTCTCTTCTTGCTTGGATATAGTCACACCAAGGCGGTCTTGCAAGGCTTTTTGATGGTTTTCATCAAACATTGGAGGGACAATAATTTCTTTCACAGGGCGATTAAACAATTCACTTAGCACACCGTCAAATCCATCTTCTAATAAAGCAATACTGTTTTCTCCAGTGGTTAAATCGTTATAAGCCACTACATACGTTTGCTGATTAAAGGGCGTAATAGAAGCCAAGTAATTATTCTCATCTTCAGAAAGCATCGCCCCCTCCATTACGGTACCGGGAGTTACAAGTTGAACAACCTCTCTTTTCACAACACCTTTTGCTGTTTTTGGGTCTTCCACTTGCTCACAGATTGCTACTTTATATCCTTTTTCAATTAATGTTTTTATATAATTTGCAGATGAGTGGTAAGGTACCCCGCACATTGGGATGTTTCCACCATCACGACTTGTTAATGTAATTTCTAATTCCTGAGCGGCTTTCGTTGCATCTTCATTAAACAACTCATAAAAATCGCCTAAACGGAAAAATAAAAAGGCATCTTGATATTGCGCCTTAATTTGCATATATTGCTGCATCATTGGTGTTTGCTTTGCCATAAAGAATCCTCCACGAACGAATTTCAATTACAACACATTATAGCATATCAAGAACCATTCTAACGACCGAATCATACTGGAAACCGAATACTATTCCACTGTAAAGGGTAAAAGGGTGTCTGGCACCCTTCTGTCCTTTACAGCAAAGAAGACCTGACACTTGTCAGGTCTTCTTCGAGCGTTATTCTTCTTCGTCTTGTGCGAGGAAATCTGGATTAACGTGTGAAAAATCATCACTTGAGACATCATATCCCCAGTCATCTTCATCACATACACAGCCATCTGGGTCGACTTTAACACAGATCTTTGTCTCACCTATGACTTCGACAATGAATTCCCGCTCAACATCAACGATAATTTTATGTCCTTGGTGCGCAATGCGTGCTTCTAAACAGTTTGGTTGTTGCACGACACGGGCTATGACTTCAAAGTCACAGTCAAGACAGTTTTCATCCTTAATGGATAAAGGCACCTTATCACAGTAATGTACTTTCTCTGTAACGACTTCTGTCTTTGTATTATCGCTGTACGAATACCATACATTGATTTCGTAACTACCAGAAACCTCAACGTAATCGCCCTTTTTCTTTGCATTATAAATGTGGTTGATTACCCAGCATCCTAGAATGCTTGTTGGGCGATGAGATGGTGTTACAGTATTTGTGTCCTGGATAAACTTCCTACCCTTTCCACATACCGCTTTTGTAATAATCTCACGATACTCCTGATCAAATAACGACATGAGAGCCCAACCTCCTCCTTCTTTGTTCACTCACATACTATGCGAGACATTCGCCCTAAGTGCACAGATCATAAAGATAAATCGATAATCATGGCAGGTTGAAACTTTAGTTCCTACTTCATTCTATGCAAGAGCCTAGAAAAATGTACGAAAAGTTTTATAAGCAATAAAAAAGAGCACTCTCTTTTTTCGAGAGTACTCTTCATCTCATTCTTTAATGATCACAAGAACCACCTGATTGAACTGCAGAACCTGTTGTTCCTTCTAACAAATCGCCACCTGTGTCACGAATAATTTGATTTGTTACTTCATTAGCGATCGTGTTCGTCACACTTTGCAAGAAGTCATTAACGGAGGATTGCGTTTGTTTGAATTCTTCCACAACCGGAATTGCATCTAATTCGGCTTGAAGACGATCAATTTCTTTCTCTACTTTCTTCTGAGCTTCTGTTTTTTCATAGTATTGAAAGTTCACAGCTTGCTTTTGAAGAGATTTAATACGACTGATATATTCCTGAACCTTTTTATTTTCATTTAACTTTGCTTCCACTTGCTTAAAACGCTCAATTTCTGGCGTCTCTACGATTTTATGCGCTAGGCTTTGAGCTTGTTGAATGACTTCGCTACGAGTATATGTTGACATTTATTTCACCTCTACTGCTTCGACCATTTCTCCGTCCAGCGACCATGTTTTGGCTTTTGTCACCCTAACAGGGACAATTTGACCTACAATGGATTTTGGACCACGGAAATTCACGAGCTTATTTTTATCTGTATGCCCAGCAAGTACATCAGGGTTATTCTTACTTTCCCCTTCTACTAACACATGGACAATTTCATTTTCATACTTCTTCATTGCTTGAGCGGATTGATGATTAATAACAGCATTCAGTCTCTGTAAGCGCTCTTTTTTCACTTCCATTGGAACGTTGTCCTGCATCTTCGCTGCTGGAGTCCCTTCTCTTGGAGAGTAAATGAACGTATAAGCACCTTCAAAGCCTACTTCTTCAACGAGGCTTAACGTTTCCTGAAACTGCTCTTCTGTTTCGTTAGGGAATCCGACAATTATATCAGTCGTCATTGTTGCATTCGGCATTGCTGCTCGGATCTTATCAACGAGCTCAAGATAGCGTTCGCGTGTATATTTACGCGCCATAATCTTAAGAACTTCTGAACTCCCAGATTGAACTGGTAAATGAATATGATCGAGTAAGTTTCCACCTTGAGCTAACACTTCAATTAATCGGTCGTCGAAATCTCGAGGATGAGAAGTTGTGAAGCGTACTCTCGGAATATCAATTTTATGGATCTCGTTCATTAAGTCACCAAGACCATATGTCATATCATCGAAATCTTTCCCGTAAGCATTTACATTTTGACCGAGTAAGGTGACTTCTTTATAACCTTGAGCTGCCAATTGACGCACTTCCTGAATAATATCCTCCGGGCGACGACTCCGTTCCTTGCCTCGTGTGTATGGAACAATACAGTATGTGCAGAACTTATCACAACCATACATAATGTTCACCCATGCCTTTATATTGCCTTTGCGTTCTCTTGGAAGATTCTCTACAATGTCACCTTCTTTAGACCATACTTCAACGACCATTTCTTTCCCAAATAGCGCTTCTTTCACTAAGTATGGAAGACGGTGGATATTATGTGTACCAAATATTAAGTCTATGAATTGGTGCTTTTGTAAAATTCGATTTACGACGGATTCTTCCTGAGACATGCACCCACATACACCCAAAAGCAGATCTGGTTTCTCACGCTTTAAGGATTTTAAGTGGCCAATCTCACCAAACACTTTATTTTCAGCGTTTTCTCGGATCGCACACGTATTAAGTAAAATGATATCTGCTTCTTTTTGATCACTTGTAGATTCATAGCCCATATCTGTTAATATGCCAGCCATTACTTCTGTATCATGTTCATTCATTTGACATCCGTATGTTCGAATAAGAAATTTCTTACCTTTACCTAATCCTTTGAGATCTTCAGGAATATCAAAGTCATAATGAACACTCACATCTTCTTTTCCACGTTTCTTTGCGCTTTTTAAAGAAGGGGGTTGATAAGTCGTTTCAAAATATTTAGCAAAGTCTTCAGTTTTCTTCTCTTTTAAAGGTTTATCCTGAGCAGGCTTGTCTCGTTCAGGTTGTTGAATGGAACTCATTTCTTTTCGTTGTTGTTCATTCATTCAGAGAACTCCTTTCACACTGTCTCTAATTGTAATATTATATCAGTCTCTGACCTTAAAATAAAAGAAAATTTCGTGAACATATGTAGAAAAGAATAAGAAAAGGCCTATTCCTCCAAAGGAACGGCCTTTCCATAAAAAAATCGATGTTATGGTTTACAAAAGCCCAAGCGTCTTTCCAGCCCGTTCGAATGCATTGAGTGCTTCCTGCAATTCTTCTTTTGAATGTTCAGCTGTCACAATTGTACGAATACGCCCTTTTCCTTTAGGTACCGTCGGGAAAACAATTCCTTGAGCAAAGACACCCTCATTAAACAGCTCATCGGAGAATTTATGCGTTAACGCGTCATCACCTATCATAACGGGAGTAACAGGCGTTTCACTAATGCCTGTATTAAACCCGAGCTCTTTCAAACCATCTTTAAAGAATTTCGTATTGTCCCAAAGCTTTTGAATTAACTCTGGTTCCTCAAGTAAAACATCAATTGCTGCATCGCATGCTGCTGTTACAGCAGGAGGATGAGATGTACTAAACAAAAACGGACGGCCTTTATGAATTAAGTATTCTTTTAATGTCTGAGAGGTAGCCACATAACCCCCAAGGACACCAATAGCCTTACTTAAAGTTCCTACTTGGATATGTACTCTGCCATCTAATCCAAAGTGGTTCACAGTACCTCTTCCATTCTCGCCAAGAACACCACTAGCATGAGCATCATCCACCATAATAAGTGCATCATACTTCTCAGCAAGCTCTACAATTTCTATTAAAGGAGCAATGTTTCCATCCATGGAGAATACTCCATCCGTTACAACAAGCCTCGTTCGGTATTCAGTTGATTCTTTTAATTTTTCTTCGAGTGACTCCATATCTACATGCTTGTAGATTTTTCTTGCAGCTTTCGTTAAACGAATTCCATCAATAATAGAAGCATGGTTAAGTTCATCTGAAATGACAACGTCCTGGTCACTTAGCATAGAAGACAAAACACCTTGGTTTGTTGTAAAGCCAGACTGAAACACAAGAGCTGCTTCTGTATGTTTAAACTTGGCTAATTTCCGTTCGTAGTCTTCATGCATAGAAAGTGTTCCTGCGATGGTACGAACTGACCCAGTTCCAACTCCATATTCTTTAACCGCATCTTCAGCAGCTTGCTTAAGCCTAGGATGCGAAGTTAACCCAAGATAGTTATTAGAAGACAGTTGGATGACATCTTTCCCTTTAATCGTTACACGAGAACCTTGTGCAGATTCGAGCGGAATTAGCTCTCTATATGTCCCTTGGTCTTTCATTTCCTCTAGTTCTGTTTGTAAATGTTCAAAACCTTTCATAACTTAAAACCTCCTGAATTATTATGGATGTAATACAACTTTTCCACATTGACCATTATTCATTAACTCAAACCCCTTATGGAAATCTTCTAGAGGTAAGTGGTGAGTAAGAATCGGTGTTACGTCAACTTGCTTTGATTGCAAGAGTCTCGAAACCTGTTGCCATGTTTCAAACATTTTCCTTCCTGTAATACCTTGCACTTGAATGCCTTTAAATACAACATCATTTGTAATATCAATGTGAACGGGTTGAACAGGCAAGCTTAAAATGGATACCCGGCCACCATTTGTTACCATCTTAAATCCTTGATCCATAGCAACTGGATGACCACTCATTTCACAGACAACATCCATACCGTGCCCATCAGTTAAATCTTTTGCACGTTTAACAGGGTCCTCATTTATAGAATGAATAGTTATGGTTGCTCCCATTTTTCCTGCTAGCTCTAAGCGATAAGGATTTACATCAAACGCTAATACGAGTGAAGCACCTGCAGCCTTAGCTACACCAACAGCCATAAGACCAATTGGACCACAACCAATGATGGCTACGGTTTTTCCAGCAACATCTCCATTTAAAACAGTATGTACTGCATTCCCCATAGGCTCTTGAATAGAAGCGATCTCTATTGGCATATCCTCAGGATTCTTCCACATATTCTCTTCTGGTAAGGCAACATATTCTGCAAAACATCCTTGAGTATCTACTCCAATAATTTTTGTGTTCTCACAAATATGGAATTGGCCTGTTAAACATTGTGGACACTGATGACACACGATATGCGTTTCTGCACTAACATAATCTCCAACTTTTACCTTCGTTACTTTTTCTCCTACCTCTACAACTTCTCCTGCAAATTCATGACCAAATACATACGGTGGATGAACACGACTCTTCGACCATTCATCCCAATTATAAATATGGACATCTGTCCCACAAATAGACGTAGCTTTCACCTTTATTAAAACATCCAAATCTCCAATTGTCGGAATCTCTACTTCAGCTAATTCAGCACCCGGACCCCTTTCACTCTTCATTATTGCTTTCATTTTTCCATTCATGATGAACAACAACTCCTTATTAAAACTCCCTTTAATACTATTAATATCATAAATATAGATATGAATCTAGTACCGCTTTTAGTATTGTCCACCTGAAACGAACAAATGAACGTCAGAAGAAAACGTTTTCAAAATTTACACCAAAACGAACGTTTACTTCCTCGGAAAAGTTCGTATGAAATTCTCATAACACACCTTTCTTACTATGTCTTGCGGAAAGTGATTAATTACAATTTGCGATAAAAAAGATTCATAATCTGTATAATCCTCAAGACCTGTAACCACTTTATCTGTCCCATCAAAGTCAGATCCAAAACCAAGGGAGCACTCACCACCAAGGTTAATGATATGTTTCATATGACGAAGTACATCTTTCCTATATGCCTCTAGAGTTAAGTTTAGAAATTCCGTAACATATGTTACACCAATAAAGGCCCCCCTCTCTATTAATGCTCGTAATTGAGCATCGTCCAGGTTCCTTGGGTGTGAAGCAATAGAATATGCATTTGAATGGCTCGCCATAGGGAAGTCAGCAATTTGCATCGTATCCCAAAACCCCTTATAAGAAACATGAGATAGATCTGTCCATATCTGTTCTTTATTTAAATACCGAATAACATCTCTCCCAAAGTCTGTTAAACCCGCTCCTCTTGACTCACCTATTCCATCTGCAACCGCATTCCCCTGATTCCATGTTAAACCAACCGCCCTCACTCCTAGCTGAACAAGGGTCTTAAGACGACTCAATTGATCCTCTATTGGATGACAGCCTTCAAGTGTTAAGACAGCACCTCTTTCATTAGGTCCTAGAGATAGAATGTCATCTTGACTTTTTATCCAGACTATTTTTTTATAAGGATCTATTATACGTTCCTTAAATAATTGAACCATCTCTAAAGCTACATCAAATTGACAAGCACTCGGCACTGTCTCTGGAACGAATATAGCAAAGCATTGCACCTTTACCGGAGAATTCATCCATTTCTCGTAATTCACTTGTAAATCAGAACTATTAAAAAAAGAGCGGTCAGGTTTTTCCCATAACTTCCATAACGCATCACAATGAGCATCAATAATCATGATGTACCTCCTCGTTGTCCTACTATCAATCAAACTAAAAAAATTCTATTATCCACAAAAAGTAAACGATAAAAAAAGGCTCCCTTAAGAGGATTCTAATTCAATCACTAGATTGATCTAGATTCATACCTAAGTGAGCCCTATTTATATAACTAGTAGGAAAATGGTTTCAAGCATATAAAAGGGGTGTCCCAAAAAAGAATAGGGGACACCCTGTTTATTCAGTTACCTTGGCTCAACAATGAGTTTAATAGCCGTACGTTCTTCCTCGTCAATCATTATATCCGTAAAGGCAGGGATACAAATCAGATCAACACCACTCGGAGCAACGAATCCTCGAGCGATTGCTACCGCTTTCACGGCCTGGTTAAGCGCACCAGCGCCGATAGCCTGAATTTCTGCTGAGCCGCGTTCTCTTAGCACGTTCGCAAGTGCACCTGCTACAGAATTAGGGTTAGATTTTGCTGAAACTTTTAATATTTCCACTACTAGTTCCTCCTTCGTAACCTAAGATTCTTCCATTTCTACTATATTCATGGAGTTGAAAAGTTATTCCCTCCTATTATGAACGAATTTTTCTAAAAATTCAAATAATCAGCTAAAAAATGGATGATCATCATTTATTAGAATTCGCTCAACCTTACGTGCTTTGCCGGAGGAGGCATCCACATCAACCAGGAATGCACTTAGTTGTGTTCTTCCCGTTTTTGGAACTTCAAAACGTACTGGTAAATTTGTAAGAAATTTCTTGATGACTGCCTCTTTGTCTGTCCCCAAAATTTCATCATAAGGACCCGTCATTCCTACGTCGGTTATATAAGCAGTTCCATCCGATAGAATACGGTCATCTGCAGTCTGAACGTGAGTATGAGTTCCGACCACAGCACTTACTCGACCGTTTAAATACCAAGCTAGGGCTTGCTTTTCGGAAGTTGCTTCAGCATGAAAATCTACAAATATAAGATTTGTTCGTTTCTTAGCCTGTTTAACTAATTCATCTGCTTTTTTAAATGGATCATCTAAAGGAGGCATAAAGGTTCTGCCTTGCAAGTTAATAATAGCTAACTCTACACCGTTGTCTTTCACGTACATAATCCCATCCCCTGGGGTCCCTTCGGGGAAATTGGCTGGGCGGATCATTTTATCGGCATCATCAATAAAATCAAAGATTTCTTTTTTGTCCCAAGCGTGATTTCCTAATGTTACGGCTTGAGCTCCAAGTTCAAGAAACTTTTGATAGATCTTATGATTAATCCCTTTACCAGAAGCTGCATTTTCCCCATTAATAATAGTGAAATGTGGTTGGTAAGAGTTTTTTAATTTAGGTAAGTAATCTTCTACCATTTGGCGGCCCGGCGAGCCTACTACGTCTCCGACGAATAATATTTTCATGTTTAGTCCCTCTCTTATCTCGTTTCATTCAGTGATACACAGTCATATTAGAAGTTATAATGACTTTGTGGCTGTTTTTAGTATTATACATAGGTTTAGACATAAAATAAAGCGACCCTAAGGGTCGCTTTATTATTTGGCATATTCAACCGCTCTTGTTTCTCGAACAACGGTTACTTTTATATGACCTGGGTAATCTAACTCACCTTCAATACGGTTTCTTATATCTCTAGCAAGTTGAACGGACTTCAAGTCATCAATTTCTTCTGGTTTCACCATAATGCGAACTTCTCGTCCTGCTTGAATGGCAAAGGATTTCTCAACGCCATCATAGGACTCAGAAATCTCTTCAAGCTTTTCTAAACGCTTAATATAGTTCTCTAACGTTTCACTTCGCGCTCCTGGTCTAGCTGCAGACAAGGCGTCTGCTGCTGCTACAAGAACAGAAATAACAGAAGTAGGTTCTTCGTCTCCATGGTGTGAAGCGATCGCATTAATAACGGTATCATTTTCTTTATATTTCTTCGCTAATTCTACACCTATTTCAACGTGACTTCCCTCTACTTCATGGTCAATCGCTTTACCAATATCGTGTAACAGACCTGCACGTCGAGCTAACGTTTCGTCTTCACCTAGCTCAGCAGCTAAAAGTCCAGATAAGTATGCGACTTCTGTAGAATGCTTCAATACGTTTTGACCGTAACTTGTACGATACTTCAAACGACCCAATATCTTAACAAGGTCTGGGTGTAATCCGTGAACGCCCACTTCAAACGTGGTTTGTTCCCCAACTTCCCTTATAAACTCATCTACTTCACGACGTGATTTTTCGACCATTTCTTCAATTCGTGCTGGGTGAATTCGTCCATCTTGAACAAGTTTTTCTAGCGCATTACGCGCGATTTCTCTTCTAACTGGATCAAATCCAGAAAGAATCACAGCTTCTGGGGTATCATCAATTATAAGATCAATTCCAGTAAGTGTTTCAAGAGTACGGATATTACGCCCTTCACGACCAATGATACGACCTTTCATCTCATCGTTCGGTAAGTTTACAACGGAAACCGTTGTTTCAGCAACGTGGTCAGCAGCACAACGTTGAAGAGCAAGAGAAAGAATGTTCTTCGCTTTCTTGTCCGCTTCTTCTTTAGCACGGTTTTCTGCCTCTTTAATCATAAGTGCTGATTCGTGAGCAACTTCTTGTTCAACACGCTCTAAAATAACCTGCTTTGCTTGATCTGTAGTGTATCCAGAAATACGTTCAAGCTCAGTTTGTTGCTGCTTTCTCATCTCATCCACTTTGCTTTCCGTTTCTTCAATTTGTTGTTGTTTTTCAGTTAAAGACTCTTCTTTCTTTTCTAACGTCAGTTCGCGCTTATCAAGCGTTTCACTTTTTCGATCCAGATTCTCTTCCTTTTGCATCAAACGGCTTTCTTGCTTTTGAAGCTCTGTGCGTCGTTCGCGAATTTCTTGTTCAGCTTCTTGACGAAGTTGATGATTTTCTTCTTTTGCCTCAAGCAGCGCTTCCTTCTTTGCTGCATCCGCATTTCGATGACCCTCTTCAACAATTTGTTTCGCCAAATCCTCGGCACTAGAAATTTTCGCTTCAGCAATGGACTTCCGAACCCAATAACCAACAACATAAGCGATGATGACGAAAAGCAAAATGAGGATGATTGTGATTAAGTTATCCATACCATTCACCTCCTCTTGCTTTTTCACTTTTTACCATACATGTTTGTCGGCATGTACATGTTTGTTTCATTTTCATTTTCGTTTTTAAAGATTCAAAACATTTCGTATAAAGTTAAGAAAAATGAAAATTATACATATTAATTCTAAGCTTGACGAGTGTTATTGTCAAGGAAGCGTCCAATTTCTCCCTCTATTTCATTCATTCTCTTTCATATTTAATAACCCACTCAAACCCTATCTCTTCATCACCGTATAGAACTGCATAACAATATGTAGGAAAAAATCCTGCAACATTTGCAGGATTTTTAGGTAAACTACTATCTTTTAAACATCTAGAGTATCCTGATTCCCATTCTCTTTAGAACCTTCAGGATCATCATACATGTCATAATGTTGACGAATCTTCGTGTTAATTTCATCGTATCGATCAGGGTTTTCTTTAAGATAACTTTTTGCATTTTCACGGCCTTGACCCATACGTTCATCGTTATAGGAATACCAAGAACCACTCTTCGTTATAATATCGAGATCAGTACCGATGTCGATAAGCTCACCTTCTCTAGAGATCCCTTCACCGTACATGATATCAACTTCAGCTTGCCTGAATGGAGGAGCTACTTTATTCTTAACGACTTTAATTTTTGTTTTGTTACCAACCATTTCATTTCCTTGCTTAAGCGTTTCAGCGCGGCGCACTTCTAAACGTACAGAAGAGTAGAATTTTAACGCGCGTCCACCAGGAGTTGTTTCAGGATTACCAAACATAACCCCGACTTTTTCACGTATTTGGTTGATAAACATAGCCGTTGTTTTCGATTTATTAATAGCACCGCCAAGTTTACGAAGTGCTTGTGACATAAGTCGAGCTTGCAGACCTACGTGCGAGTCTCCCATTTCCCCTTCAATCTCCGCTTTTGGTACTAAAGCTGCTACAGAGTCAATGACAATAATATCAATTGCTCCACTTCGAACAAGGGCTTCCGCGATTTCAAGTGCCTGCTCCCCTGTATCAGGTTGAGAGAGTAACAGATTCTCAATATCTACACCTAACGCACGTGCATAAACGGGATCTAGAGCATGCTCAGCGTCAATAAATGCCGCTTGTCCACCTTGACGTTGAGCTTCAGCAATAGCATGAAGCGCAACCGTTGTTTTACCAGAAGACTCTGGCCCATATACTTCTACAATACGACCACGAGGATAGCCACCTACACCTAAAGCCACATCAAGAGCTAATGAACCACTTGGTACTGTATTTACTTTCATTTCGGCCTGCTCGCCCAATTTCATAATTGAACCTTTACCGAATTGCTTTTCTATTTGACGTAGAGCCATATCTAACGCTTGTTTACGATCGCTCACTTTGTTTCCCCCTTACGAATTAACTACACCTATCATAACGTGTTTTTAATCATTTGCCAACAAAAATGCGAATAAATGTTCCCTATTTTTAATAAGAAGTTCTCCCTTAAAAATGAAATATACTGTTACGGAAACAAAATTTTAAGGGAGAGTACGTTGCTAATTTTACGATTTTAATAAATGATGTAAAAGTTCATAACCTTTTTTAACACTTCGATGTCTAATCATATCACGATCACCATTAAAGTGAAAACATTTAACGATGGGTTGGTTTCCATCTACATAAATTCCAATATAAACCGTGCCTACCTCTTGACCCTCTGAAGGATCAGGACCTGCTACACCCGTAAAACTAATGCCGATATCAGTATTAAGCTTCTCTGTTACATTCACAGCCATTGACATAGCGCAAGCTTCTGACACCGCTCCGTATTCACCTAGAATAAGTCCTGGTATATCTAAAAGACTTTTCTTAGACTCATTAGAATAAGACACGATCCCACCTTTACATACTGAGGAAGCTCCTTCAATTGAAATAAGGCTGTCAGTAAATCGTCCACCGGTTAAGCTCTCAGCAGCACTTACTGTAAGCCCCTTTTCTTGAAGTAACTGCATCACCTTACTCTGAATAGTGTCTTGATCCGATCCATAACAGTACTTTCCAATACGCTTCTTAATTTCTTGTTCTGCTCCCTCAATAAGGGCCACTGCTTCTTTCTCAGAATCAGCTCTTGCTGTAAGACGTAGCCCCACCTCTCCCGCACTGGCTAAAGGGGCGATCGTAGGATTAGATTGGCCTTCTATTAAATCTTTCAGGTCATGCTCAAGTTGAGATTCCCCAATCCCAATAAAACGCAACATGCGAGATTGGATGGTTTGATTAATTTTAAAATACTTTTCTATATACTTAAAACCGTCATCTTCTAAAATGGCTTTCATTTCTCTAGGTACACCAGGAAGAAACACCCATAACTTTTGGTCTTGTTGAACAACAAACCCTGGAGCCATACCTACACGATTATGAAGCAGATTACCTCCTTCAATAATTCGTGCTTGACGCTTATTATTTGGTGTCATTTGTTGGTTATTTCTAGCGTAATAGGCTTCAATAGAAGCTAATGCTTCATCGTCTTGTATAATCTCTTTCCCCATTACGTTGGCCGCTGCCTCACGAGTCAGATCATCGTCGGTAGGTCCTAATCCTCCAGTAATGATAATTAGGTCAGAGCGTTGTGCTGACTCTTTAAACTGTGCTTCGAGCCTGCTTAAGTTATCACCTACAACCGTATGATAAAAGACTCCAACACCTCTATTCGCTAATTCTTGTGATATCCATTGTGCATTAGAGTTCACAATTTGCCCCAAAAGCAATTCTGTTCCGACTGCGACAATTTCACCTTTAACAAGTTGTGTCATTTTATTTAGATCCTTTCATTACATGCCAGTTTTTCATAAAGTACTCTATACCTGACACCACTGTAATAATCATAGCCAAATATAATGCTATGGTTCCAAATGGAAAGCCAATATAAGAAAACGGGAAATTATGAAGAAGTAAAGCTGAAGCTGCTATAATTTGAATCCACGTTTTTAACTTACCCATTTGGCCTGCTGCAAGTACAATACCTTCTCCTGCTGCAACTAAACGTAAACCTGTGACTGCAAATTCACGACTTATAATTAAAATAACAATCCACGCTGCAGCTAAGTCTAATTCAACTAAAGAAATAAGAGCAGCTGACACAAGTAACTTATCTGCTAACGGATCAAGAAATTTCCCCAAATTTGTTACTAGGTTAAATTTCCGCGCATAATAGCCATCAACCCAATCCGTAACAGAAGCTACGATAAACAAAATGGCTGCTATGAGATGAGAAACTGGCAGCTCACTCTCTCCTATATCCAGTGTACCCCAGTTAAAAGGAACAGATAATAGGATCATAAAAATAGGAATCATTAAAATTCTTGAAATGGTAATTTTATTCGGGATATTCATGTTCACTTGACCTCCAATAGTCTCTCTTAATCAAATATAAAATACAAGAAGGGAGCCCCATCGTCAAGATGACTCCCTTCTGGTGTTATTCTGCCGAAGCTTTTATAATACGGATTTTTTGAACATCTTGCTTATCTGGTGAAATCGGATATTCAAGAGGCTCTCCGTTTATTTTAAGGGTAACCCCAGGCGTTCTTCCAATGTTAATAGTCACTTCTTTTTGACCATTAAGATCAACTTCCTGACCATCTTTAATAGCATTCTCCATAAAAATAAGATTTCCAGAAGCACCCTTAATATCTACGTAACTCGTTGAGCCATTAACAGTAGAGAACGTTACTTTTAGCTCCTCAGAATTTTGAAGTTCATAAACAGAAATAGGGGTTACACCATTTTGTGTTTGCCCTTTTTCTTTTAGAACAAGTTGTTTCTTTGGCTCCTCTTTAGTTTCATCTTCTTGTTTGTCTTCTTCTTGAGTAGATTCATTAGACTCATCATCATCTTTTGATTGACTATTGGATGAATCTTTTTCTTCTTCTTCTTGATTTGCTTCAGATTCATCAGCGCTCGCCTTACCACTATCTTCTGGTGAATTCCCATTACTTCCAGAACGTTCATACGTATCTACGGGCTCGTCTGTTTGCTGTGTAGGGCTGTCATTATCATTACTTGACCCCATTGTTTTTTGGTAGAACACTAAAGCAACAACAAGTATACCAACAATTAATAAAATAATGGTTAGCTTTGGCAAGAATGACAAAAATGCAGAATTCCTACCAGAGGGTGATTCATCCTTTTGTCGCTGAAGCCTTGTATACTGTATATATTCTTCTTCACTAGAAGAGGGAAGTTCACTTTTATGTTCCTCCATCAGGGATTCAGCATCTAAGCCAACCGCTTCTGCATATTGACGAATAAAAGCTCTAGTATAGAACTTACCTGGCATAATACTGAAATTCCCTTTTTCAATAGCTTGTAAATAACGAGTTTGAATCTTTGTTTCTTGTTGTACATCCTCAAGAGTCATGTTTTGAGACTCTCTTGCTTCCTTTAATCTAGCACCTATTTCCATTGCATAACACCTTCCATCTTAAAAATCAAACATGGAAAAGCCGTCTTTTTGATCTAAGTCTGGCTTGTCGACTGTTTCATATGTAATTTCTTCGTTCTCGTCATTCCTAAGCTCAAGAATATAATCAAAATCGTCCAGTTTGTATTCGGTTTCTCGTACTAACATATCAGGATGCTCTACTACTTTTGTAGCTGGTAAGCGCATAATTTCGCGAACTAATTGCCAGTGCCTTTCATTGGCACGACGAGTAGAAACAATCCCGTCAAGGATATAAACGTTATCAGAAGAGTATTCATCTTCAATTAATTGACTTCGAATAGTTTGCTTCAATAAGGTGCTTGAAACAAATAACCATTTCTTATTCGCTGAAACGCTAGCTGCTACAATCGACTCTGTTTTCCCAACCCTTGGCATGCCTCTTATCCCGATAAGCTTATGCTCATCTTTCTTAAAAAGCTCTGCCATAAAGTCTACTAACAGCCCAAGGTCTTCTCTGACAAAACGAAACGTCTTCTTATCATCGATATCACTATGTATATATCTTCCATGCCTCACTGCTAATCGGTCACGCAATTTAGGACGACGAAACTTTGTTATGCTAATCGTGTCCATTGTTTCAAGTATGGATCTTAAACGATTAATCTGCTCATCATTTTTGCAAAGGAGTAGCATACCACGCCTAGAATCCTCTACACCGTTAATGGTAATGATATTAATAGAAAGCATCCCCAATAAAGAGGAGATATCTCCTAGTAAACCTGGTCTATTTACTTGGATTTCATATTCCAAGTACCATTCCTTCTTTTCCATATCACAACTCCTTCCCATCCTTTATCCCTCTTCTATAAAGATCAGGCATAGTTACCCGATAGATCCATTAACTTTTCACAATTGAAGTTTTTTGAATACTATTACTATCATAAATGATTTTCAAATATTAGAAAAGGATATAATGTCTTGATTTCAGAAACGTTTTATTATACACACCTATTCTTATACGTACCCAAACACTCCGCTCATGAATCCTTCAAACAACCTTTTTTCCAAACGGCTCCATTATAGCCCACGGAAACATACCTAAACGATCTCTAAATAAAAACCTCTTGAGTTAAAGAACTCCATATAGGATAAGAACAAAAGAACTAAAAAAACAAAAAAACAAGAGGGGGCTCTCCCCCTCTTGTTACTTCGTACCGTTATTGTGGACCAACTTAACCATCATGTTTGCAATTGCATGTTGTTCCTCTTTAGAAGCAACACTCCAAAGATCACGAAGAACCGCTTCTTGATCATTTTTTGCATCCACTTGGTTCGCTAAGTAATCGCCTACTTCATAAGCCAGTTCTGATACGGCACGGTCATCTAAACCATCGCCTTCAGCTTGATGAAGACGATCACCTAAAAAGTCTTTCCAAGAACCCCAGTTATCTAATACAGACATGGTTATTCCTCCTTCATATGACTCGAACTTACACTATTATCATTTGTGTAGAAGGAGAGAATTATTCATCAGCTTAACGAAAATCAACCATTCCAAGCGCCATTTACATTTAACATTTGACCTTGTATATAAGATGAGCCAGCTCCAACTAAGAACTCAACAGCATCAGCAACATCTTGTGGTTTTCCTAGCCTGCCTACCGGTATTTCCTCTTTAATTTCAGCTAGATCTTCACTTGAAAATTGTGCATTCATATCCGTTTGTATGAAGCCTGGCCGTATTCCGTTAACATGTACACCTGAGGGCCCAACTTCTTTCGCCAGAGCTTTTACAAAACTATCCTGAGCACCTTTAACAGAAGAATACACAACCTCACAGCTCGCACCCACTTCACCCCAGATAGAGGATATTATGACAATGTGACCTTGTTTTTGCTTAATCATATGTGGAAGGAGGCGTTGAGAAATGAGCCACGGGGATTTTATATGAATCGATAACAAATCATCCATCTCTTTAGAGGTTACATCTTGGAAAAGTTTGACCAAGCTCGTCCCACTAGCAAATACCAATGTATCCACAGGGAACTCGATGCCCTCGACCATTTCATTTATACTAGGTTCATTTCGAAGATCACATTGCACGGTTTGTAGTACACTACCTTCGGGAAGTGACTTACACAATTGTTCAATTGCATATTGATTTGTTTGATAATGTAAAATAAGGCTGTAGCCAGATTGGGCAAGCTTTTTAGCAATAGCTTGCCCAATCCCTCCACTAGCCCCTAATAAAAAACATGTTTTCATACTTCATTCCCTTACGCTTCTGAAGGACGAACTTCACAAACAGCAATGCGGTCTTCTGAAATCCAATTCTGAATATGATTCATTACATCTTGTTTCGTTAATTTCTCAATTTCAGGAAGAACTTGGAACAAATCAATCCCTAAATGACGGTACTGAACGAAAGTAGTAGCAATAAACTCAAGAGAGTTCATTGAACGTAAGAACTGTCCAATACGCTTCTTCTTCATACGCTCAAACTCTTCGTCCGTAAGATCGCGTTCTTTCAATTCATGAAGCATTTCTTTAACCCTCTTTTGAAACTGTTCTGGTTCTCTGGTGTTCCCACCTAAAATGGTGAAACCGAATGTCTTATGAAGATGGGTTTCAAAAGAGAAACTATCATCAACAAGATCTTCTTTATATAGCTTTTCGAAGTATTCTCCACTCTTAGAGAAGAAATGATCTAAAACCATACTCTTGATCATGTCCGTTTGCAAAAATGTATCTTTCGTTAAGCTTGAAGTGTCTTCTTTTACACCCACTAAACATTTTGATACAGAAACAGGCATCTCAATTACTTTATGCTTATTGGCAACTTCTGTTGGCTCACTTGGATAAGAGCGCTTGATATCTTCTGGAGGAGCGAAGGATTTCGAATTCTGGTTGTCTTCTATCTGTTTCATCATTGTTTCAGGGTCAAAGTTACCTGCTAGGAAAAAGGTCATATTCGATGGATGGTAGAACGTTTCATAACAAGTATACAGATCTTCTTTTGTAATATCCTGAATTGAATCAACAGTACCTGCAATATCAATTTTGACAGGGTGCTCTTCAAATAGGCTCTGTATGGTACCAAAGAAAGATCTCCAATCTGGCTGATCATCATACATGCGGATCTCTTGAGCAATTATGCCTTTCTCTTTTTCAACAGACTCATCTGAGAAATAAGGGTTCTGCACAAAATCTAAAAGGGTCTGAACATTTTCTGAGATCTGACTTGTTGCTGAGAACAAGTAAGCTGTACTTGTGAAGGATGTGAAGGCGTTCGGTGAAGCACCTTGCTTTGAAAAGTCTTGGAATACATCACGGTCTTCTTTTTCAAAAAGTTTGTGCTCCAAAAAGTGAGCGATACCTTCTGGAACTGTCACTTGCTCATCTTTACCAAGTGGTGTAAAAGTCTGATCAATAGATCCATATTCAGTTGTAAAAACAGCAAATGTCTTAGCCATTTCTCGTTTAGGAAGTAAGTAGACCTCTAATCCGTTCTCAAGCTTTTTAGAATACAATGTTTCTTGTATTTGTTCATAGTTAGTTGTCTTCATTATTCATTTCCCCCTTCTTCTTTCGTTAAGAAGTAGACGGTGTCTAGTGCTACTTTCTTTGCTACTTGTAAAACATCTTCGTGAGTGACACGCTCAACGTTTTCAATGATCTCATTAGGCGTCACTTTAGAACCTGACAGCACCTGGTGGTACATTAATTCAATTAAGCCATGTTGGTTATCCATCGTCTCTCTTAGCTGATTAACTACAAGTTGCTTAGTTTCTTGAACATCTTCTTCAGAAAATTCTCCTGCTTTCATAGCGTCCATTTGCTTTTCAATAATATCTTTGGCTTGTTCATAATCATTAGGATCAATACCTGAAAAAACAAGTAACAGACCTTTATGGCTCTCAAATCGAGAAGCGGCATAGTAAGCTAGACTATGCTTCTCACGTACATTCATAAATAATTTTGAAGACGGAAAACCACCAAAAATACCATTAAAGACTTGTAGAGCATAATAATCTTTATCGCCATAGCGAATGGATGTTCGATAGCCTAGATGAAGCTTCCCTTGTTGAATGTTTTGACGTTCAACAATCTCCTTAACCTCAGAAGGTGCGTCTTGTTGGGTCGTTTTGTTTTCTGAACGATTCGGGGCAGACTGTCTCTTAATCGTTCCTTGAACGATTTGCTGAACCTCATTAGGGTCTAAGTTCCCTTGTACGTACACATCCATATCATCGTTTGATAACATATCTTGGTAATATTCATATAAGTTCTCTGCGGTAATATCATTAAGGTCTTCTTCATAACCATGAACATGGAAACGGTAAGACTCTTCTTTACACATTTCATCAATGAGGCGCGTGTTCGCGTAACTCATTTTATCATCTTTCAATGACTTAATCTTTTGTGTTAGAGTTTGCTTCTCACGATTAACGATTGCTTTATCTAGTGCTTCACCTTCTACCTTAGGGTGAAAGATGATTTCATTTATAAGAGCTAATCCTTGCTTTAGTAAGGATTCATCTCCAGAGAGCATTTCGTCATTTGGAAGCTCCATTCTGAAAGTCATTACGTGATCTTCCCCTTTTTTGGAGGAATCCACGCTTAGAACAGCACCATACAGGCTATCTAAAGCTGTTCGGAAAGATCGAGCAGAAGGATAGTTGCTTGTGGCTTGTTGCAACACATAAGGTAACAAAGCCCTCTTTGTGATGACCTCTCGATTAAGAGGTGACTTTAATTTAACAGAAATGGTATTTGTTTTATATTTCTTCGTCGGGATCATATGTAAGTGATATCCCTCTTGTTTGAAGACATGTTCTTCAATGGTTGACATCATACTTCCTCCTTCGTGAGTCACACTATTTATGGTTAGCTTATCTTAATGTATGAAAAACTATCCAATAGTTTAAGTATTCTTTGATTGTAACGTGTTTTCTTTTAGAATGCGAATAAAGAGAAGTATTACATAAAAGACAAAAACACTACCCTCCCCCTCCGGGAAAGGTAGCGTCCTATTACTTTACAATGGATTTTGATTGAGACTGGACACTTGCTTCTTTCTGCCGATCCAATAAACTTACAGTCACGAACACAAGAGCTGATAAGGGTAATGCGTAGAATAAAGGATCAATATGCGTCCATGGAAATGCAAGCAAAGCATCTTTGCCAAACAAAGCTTGTGATAAACCAAGCACACCAGATTCCTTTATATGAAGAAACAAAAATCCTAGTATACTAACAGTGAAACCCGTAATTATGCTAAAAATCGCTCCATTTTTTGAAGCTCTTTTCCAAAATAGTGCTCCCATTAATGTAGGCAAAAATCCTGCTGCACATATACCAAACCAAAATGCGGTTGCTCTTGCAATAACCCCTCCTGGTAATACATATGCCAGGCCAATTGCAGCTAACATGCCCACGATTACCCCTAACCGAGTCATTCCTTGCCCATTCCTTCTCCACTTCAAACCAAGAGACTTCATAATATCTTCCCCGAATGCTGAAGCTTGTAAGTGCACAAGAGAGCTGATCGTTGATATGGTTGCGGACAGCAATGTAAGCGTAAATAAGTAAATGAACCATTCAGGCATTAAGCTATTGATAAATTTAGGTATAACTAAATCAGAATTTCCTTCCGCTGCAGTAATTGATAATTGGCCTGTTGTTTCCATGAAATAAACATTGCTTAGTGGACCAATTATAAAAGCAGCACCGGTCATAAAGAAAATAAATACTCCACCGATCAAGACAGAACGGTATAAGGCTTTGTCATCTTTAACCGTCATACAACGCATCATAAGCTGTGGTTGCGCTAAAACACCAATTCCAACGCCCATGATAATTGTACTTACAAGCGTCCACCACAAAGGACTTCCAAACACAGGCATACTCGTCCATCCTTGATGGCCACCTGATGCGAGGGATTCAGGAACCATATCTTTTAATGCACTTAACGCGGCATGACCATCAACCACACCACCCACAGCCTGGTAAGTAACAACTAAAAACACAACCATACCAATAAGCATAATCACTGCACCAAAGGCATCAGTATACATAACAGCCTTAATGCCCCCACTAATTACGTATAAAGCTATAATTGCAGCCAAAATGAAAAGAGAAAGATTAAAGTTTAGAGACAATGATTCTTGCAGAAAGCGTCCTCCCCCGATTAATACGATACTTGTGTAAGCTGGCATAAATATAAAAATCATGGCACCCGCAAAAACCGTAATAAATTTAGACCCATAACGCTTCCCTAATAATGAAGGAAATGTGGATGCATCTAGCTCAATAGATAACCTTCTAATTCGAGTACCAAAAACTGCGAAAGCTACGAAAATTCCTAGTACAATATTTAAAAACGCTAACCAGAGAAGTCCCATACCAAAAATGGATCCAACTCCTCCAAAACCAACTAGCGCTGATGTACTAATAAAAGTTGCACCATATGATAGCGCCATAACAACTGGGTTAATATTTCTTCCACCAAGCAAGTAATCAGATTCCGTTACTGTCTTTTTATATCCATAATAAGCTAAACCTGACATAATCCCAATATAGACAATACATAGTGGGATTAAGATCGACATATTCATTAGCTGTCCCCTCCTTTATTCCACATCACGGCTCCGTAGACCACACACCCAATTGTAGAAAGTACAGTTAAAATCCAGATTACAGCAATAGATACACTCTCCATACCAAGCATAATTAGCTCACCCTCCCCTTTCGAGAAAACGCTTACAAAAAACCGAGCGCTACCTCGCTAAACCTTTTGTTTTTTCTGAATTTTCACATATTAATGTATCATGACCGCCAATGCTTTAAAAATACTTTTAAGATGGCTCAACTATATGATATATGTATAGAAGAAAGTATTGACCTGAAATCCCTTTTAGCTATAGAAGAAACTGGTTGCAATATTCAATACAGGGGAATTGGAGGGGAATAATAAAAGCCCCCAACGACAATTATCATTGAGGGCTAAGCATATATCTGTTTCCCTAATAACCGGGAATTATCGACTACCTTTTATGTAAGGTGTGCCGATTGCTTTAGGAGCTTCAGCTCGTCCTATAAAACCAGCTAATGCAAGAATCGTAAGGACATAAGGAGCAATTAACAAGAACACAGATGGAATGCTTTCAAGTAAAGGAATTCCAGCTGCAACATCACTCAAACTCTGTGCGAAACCAAAGAAAAATGCTGCCCCCATCGCTCCTAATGGGTGCC
This sequence comes from Pontibacillus salipaludis, assembly GCF_014642405.1. GTDB lineage: Bacteria > Bacillota > Bacilli > Bacillales > BH030062 > Pontibacillus > Pontibacillus salipaludis. The sequence goes on along the minus strand of NZ_BMIN01000001.1, from coordinate 71,734 downwards.
ACTTACCAAAGATCATAGCTGCAAGAGCCATAAATCCTTGACCACTTATGGTAGCACCAGAGAAGTTTCCTGTTATGGTTAAAGCAAATACGCCCCCACCAAGACCTGCGAATACACCTGATAGGATTACGCCAATATATCGCGTGCGATACACATTAATACCATTTGTATCAGCTGCCATTGGATGTTCCCCTACAGAACGCAGGCGTAGACCAAATGGTGTTTTGAAGATAATAAACCATACAACAAATGCTAATATTACAGCGACATAGGATGTAACATGGTGAGTAAAGAACATCTCCCCAATAATTGGGATATCACTTAAGATGGGAATGTCATTTGAGTAAATTGGCCTTGAAACTTGACCAGTTTGACCGGCTCCATATAGTTCTTGAACTAAGAACAACGAAACACCGAGAGCAAGGAAGTTTATAGCCACCCCACTTACTACCTGATCTGCTCGAAAAGAAACCGATGCTACAGCATGGATTATTGCGAAAAGTCCAGAGATAATAGCCGCTAGCAAAAGTGAAGCATAAGGTGTAAAACTCCCAAGCGTATCAGCCATCATCAAATTAGTTACGATTGCTGTAAAAGCCCCCATAACCATTAGACCTTCAAGACCAATGTTTACAACACCTGCACGTTCACTAAAGACCCCACCAAGCGCTGTTAGAATAAGAGGGGCAGCATAGAAAATCGTTACCGGAATAATCGCTAGTAAAATATCAATGATATTCATTTATTTCCCCTCCCTTTTAAAGCGTGTTAAAGCCCAACGAATAATATAACCTGATGCAACAAAGAAAATAATTAAAGCGACAATGATATCAACTAACTCTTTAGGAATGTTTGCCACAAGTGGCATACTTCCCGCTCCATTTTTAAGCGTTCCAAATAGGAAAGCTCCAAAGACAGAACCAAGAGCGGTATTACCACCGAGTAAAGCAACAGCAATCCCATCAAAACCAATGTTTGTAAAACTAGATTGCACAAACATGTTCCCGTATGTACCTAGACCTTGCATGGCACCTGCTATTCCTGCGAATGAACCAGAAATCAAGAATGAGTAAACAATATTCCGATTAACGTTCATACCTGCATAATTGGACGCATTTTGATTGAATCCTACAGACCTAAGCTCATATCCTTTTGTCGTTTTTTCTAATATAAACCACATGACAAATGCAAGTGCAAGAGCAATAATCGCTCCCCAGTGAAGACGAGAGCCTGTCCAGTTATAAAACATCTGCGAAGATAACGAAGCTGTATCAGCGACACGATCTGTACTATCTAATCGATCTGTTAAAACATTTCGAATTATAGCGTTACATGTGTAAAGCGCAATGTAATTCATCATAATAGATACAATAACTTCATGAACACCAAACTTGGCTTTTAAAAAACCTGGAACGAACCCCCATAATGCACCCGCTACACCTGCAGATAAAATCGCAAGTGGAAGGTGAATAATCATAGGTGATTCAAAAGAAATACCTACCCAAACAGATGCTAACCACCCAACAAACACTTGCCCTTCTACTCCGATATTGAATAAACCAGTTCTAAATGCAAAAGCAACGGCAATACCGGATAAAATAAGGGGTGTTACTTTAACAAACGTTTCACCCATAAAGTAGGAATTTCCAAATGCACCTTCATATAATGCACCGTACCCTTCAACAGGATTATAGCCAAAGCTCAGCATAATAATGGCTCCAGCTAATAACCCTAGAATGACAGAGATAATGGGTATTAAAACATTGATGAATCGTTGATCTCTGAGCATCAGCTTTCACCTGCTTTCTTTTCTACTTGGCTTCCGGCCATTAACAACCCTAATTCTTGTTCAGTTGTATCCTCTGGTTTTACATTAGCTACGATTTGACCGTCAAACATAATAGCAATACGATCACTTACATTCATAATTTCTTCTAGTTCAAACGATAAGAGTAATACAGCTTTGCCTTTATCTCGTTCTTCGATTAACTTCCGATGAATAAATTCAATAGCCCCAACATCCAATCCACGAGTTGGCTGAGCTGCAATTAAAAGATCTGGAGAACGATCTACTTCTCGACCTATAATAGCTTTCTGCTGATTCCCGCCTGATAAAGCACGAGCTGGGGTATGTTCACTCGGTGTACGGACATCATATTCATTGATCAGTTTATTGGCCTGCTTATAAATTTCTTTATAATTTAAAACTCCCATAGAAGAATAAGGCTTTTGATAGTAGTTTTGCAGGACCATATTTTCCCCAATCGGAAAATCAAGAACAAGTCCAAATTTATGCCTATCTTGAGGTATGTGCGCTACCCCTGATTCCGTTACTTTTCGTGGTGTGAAATGAGTGATAGATTCATTATTTAATAGTATTGAACCTGATTCGACTTTTCTTAGTCCTGCTACTGCTTCAATAAGTTCACTCTGACCATTTCCATCAACCCCAGCTATTCCAACTATTTCACCCGCTTTAACGTCAAGGTGTAACCCTTTCACCATTTCAGCTCCTCTTGCATCTTTGACACGAAGATCAGAAATCTTAAGGATTTCTTCTTTAGGGTGTGCAGGCGTTTTCTCTGTACGGAAGCTAACTTCTCGTCCAACCATTAATGACGCGAGTTCAGTTGTAGAGGTTTCTTTGACGTCTACCGTACCAATGCCTTGTCCCTTTCGAATAACAGTACAACGATCACATACTTCCATAATCTCTTTTAGCTTATGTGTAATTAATATAATGGATTTCCCTTCTTTAATAAGGGTTCTCATAATCTCAATTAATTCATGGATTTCCTGCGGTGTAAGAACTGCTGTAGGTTCGTCAAGAATGAGGATATCGGCACCTCGGTAAAGAGTCTTTAAAATTTCAACCCTTTGTTGCATCCCTACAGATATATCTTTAATCTTTGCTGTTGGATCCACTTTAAGTCCGTAACGCTCTGATATCTCTTGCACTTCAGCTTCTGCCTTTTTTATGTCGACTGTTCCTGATTTCTTAGGTTCTGATCCTAAAATAATATTTTCCGTTACGCTAAACGTATCAACAAGCATAAAGTGTTGGTGCACCATCCCAATACCCAAATCGTTTGCAATGTTAGGGTTGGTAATTTTAACCGGCTTTCCATTGACACGAATTTCACCTTTCTCTGGCTGGTATAATCCAAATAACACGTTCATTAAAGTTGATTTTCCAGCTCCATTCTCCCCCAGTAAAGCATGAATCTCGCCTTTTTCAACCTGTAAATTAATGTTATCGTTGGCTACTATTCCAGGAAATTCTTTACGAATATTTAACATTTCAATAACATAGTCCACTTTATTCACTCCCCCACTTCCATTAGAAAACACGATATCCTTTTAGAATATCGAGTTATCCTCTCCACCTGTCTGAAAAATCCAAACAAAAGATTAAAATCAGCAAATGAAAAAGGCCGGTTGTCGGATATCCTTTTCATTTGATGACTTTTCTTACTATAAAACGGTACAAAAGAGGCTGACTTACAAGGAAAGACCAGCCCCTTCTGCCTGATTTACATTTTTTACAAGTTGTTTACATAAGTCTCAAGTTCGTCACGATCTTGAGGAACTTCTACTTCACCACTAGTGATTTTGTCTTTCCATTCTTTCACAGCTTCTTTAATTTCATCTGTATACGCTTCTTCATTTGTTTCAGCAACACTTACTGCGTCATCACTAAGACCGTATGCAATCTGCTCTCCACCTGGGAATTCACCGTTCATTGCTTGTTCAGCAACGTCTGCAACAGCGATGTCTACACGTTTAATCATAGATGTAAATGTTACGTTGTTGTCACCAACTTGACCTTCTTCATACTGGTCACGGTCAACACCAATTACCCATACATTTTCATCAGGGTTGCTTTGTTTGATGTCCTTTGCTTGGTTGAATACACCAACACCCGTACCACCTGACGCATGGTAGATAATATCGATTCCGCTATTATACATGTTACTAGCGATTGATTTACCTTTTGCTGGTTGATCAAATCCACCTGCATACTGTACTTCTACTTCGATATCAGGGTTTACAGATTTAGCTCCGGCCACGAATCCTGCTTCAAATTTGTTGATAAGGAAACCATCTACACCACCGACAAATCCAATCTTATCTGTTTGGGTTTTCTTAGCTGCTGCAACACCTACTAGGAACGAACCTTGATGTTCTTTGAACGTGATACTAGCAACGTTAGGCTGTTCAACAACATCATCTACAATTGAGAAATGAGTGTCTGGATTTTGCTTTGCAACATTCTCAATATCGTCATGTAGTTTGTAACCAATACCATAAATTAAGTTATATCCTTGTTGAACAAGGCGATTTAAGTTTGGAGCATAGTCTGTTGCTTCATTTGACTGTAAGTATGTGTATCCTTTACCTTCTTCATATCCATTATCATCACCAAATTGCTTAAGCCCTTCCCATGCTGATTGGTTAAACGATTTATCGTCTACACCACCAACATCTGTAACCATAGCTACAGAGAAGTCACTGTTATTACTCGATGTACCTTCTGAAGAACCATCATCTGAACTTGTATCTGTTTCTTCTGTGTCTTCATTGTCAGAACCACTATCAGAATCTGTAGAAGCATCATCCGATGAGCCACATGCAGCTAGAACCATGCCTAGCGCTAATAGTAACGCTAATAGTAAAATACGACTTTGTTTCAAATTCATTACCCCCTACGAATTTAAAAAGATTAATAGATTAGAGACCATTCATACGACCTGCTTCCGCTTAGGCCCACCACCTCCTTAAAATCCACACAAAATGTAAGCCCTTACACTCTTTTTCGCAATACATGGAATCCAAACGTATCTGGCCTGAAGTAGTTACTAGAATACAGAACCGGCTCGTCATCTGTTGTATAATGCATTTGCTTTAATAAAAGAAGGGGTTGGTCTGGATCACAATTTAATATTGTAGAAATACGCTCCTGATACCCTACTGGTTCAATAAAAGTGACTGCATAACCTACAACTTTTTCACTATATTCCTCTAACAACTGAAACATGGAATCTTCTTTGTGTACGTGCTCCAATGGAATCAATCCTTTTGGAATCTTATCCACACAATAAACAACGGGCTCACCATCCGCTGTTCTGACTCTTTCGACTTTTGCTAATTTTTCGACATGGAAAGGATAAAATTTTTTAGCATCCTCTTCAGTAGCTTCCAAAATCTCAGTAGACAAATATTGACTACCAGGTTTCATGCCGCCTCTTTCGATCATCTCAGTGACACTAAACAATTCTTCGATACCTGAAGAGAAGATTGGCTTAGCATTCACAAAAGTTCCTACACCGTGACGTCTTGTTACAATATTCTCTTCTTCTAATATTCTCAAAGCCTCACGTAATGTAGCTCTTGAAACACCTAGTAACTTCGATAACTGAAACTCAGAAGGAAGCTTCTCCCTCTCTTTATAGGTTCCGTTATCGATATCTTTCTTGATTTGATCAATGACTTGTAAATATAAATGGCGTGTATCTGTTTTTATACTCATGTGTAGTTCACTCCAAGCGTTTTCTCTTATAAGAGATCTGACATCTGACGTTCGACTCATCATATTCGAGATTAATATAACACTTTTATGAGTATAAATAAATAGAATTCTACTATTTTTATCAAAATATCCTCTTTTCTGACATTGATTCACTTCCCTTCCCACGGCCCTTTCACCGTCATACAAGAACGTAAGCGTTTCCTCTATTTTGTATGACATAAAAAAAAGAAAGACACATTGGTGTCTTTCTTTAAGAAGATATTTCCTCTGATGATTGTGAAACAAGAACCTCTCTTGGCTTACTGCCCTCATAAGGTCCTACAATTTTACGGTCTTCCATAGCATCAATTAATCTTGCTGCACGAGTATAACCTATTCGGAATCTTCGTTGTAACATTGATACACTTGCACTTTGCATTTCTAATACTAAAGATACAGCATCATCATATAAATCGTCGTCCACCTCTTGTTTTACTTCACTTTCTTCTTCTGGGATCATCTCTTCCTCATATTGAGCTTTCTGTTGTTCTACACAATGATCTACAATACGTTCTACTTCTTCATCTGATAAGAACGCTCCTTGAACACGAGTAGGTTTTGAAGAACCTACAGGGATGAATAACATATCCCCTCGCCCAAGGAGTTTCTCAGCTCCACCTGAATCTAAGATCGTCCGGGAATCCGTTTGTGAAGATACACTAAAGGCAATTCTAGAAGGGATGTTAGCTTTAATAACACCTGTAATAACATCCACAGATGGGCGCTGCGTAGCAATAATAAGATGAATGCCTGCAGCACGCGCCATCTGAGCAAGACGGGTAATAGCATCTTCTACCTCATTTGATGCAACCATCATTAAGTCTGCAAGCTCATCAACTAGAACTACAATGTAAGGGAGTTGTGGCTGAGAGTCCTCACTTTCAGCATTGTGTTTCCTTATATGTTCATTGTAACCTTCAATATTTCTTGTAGCCGTATCTGAAAACAGCTCATATCTTCTTTCCATTTCAGAAACTACTTTCTTCAAAGCCCGGGAAGCTTTCTTAGGATCTGTAACAACCGGAGCTAAAAGATGCGGTATGCCGTTATAAACATTAAGTTCTACTTTCTTGGGGTCAATCATCATCATTTTTACTTCATGAGGTTTGGCTCTCATTAAAATACTTGTAATAATGCCATTAATACACACACTCTTACCGCTTCCTGTAGCACCCGCTACTAATAAGTGAGGCATTTTATTTAATTCAGACACAATGGCATCACCTGAGATATCTCTACCGAGTCCAAATAATAGTTTAGAATCGGATTGGCTCTGATGAGGCTCTATCACTTCTCTTAAACTAACCATTGCGACTTCTTGATTTGGAACTTCGATCCCTACCGCTGACTTCCCAGGTATAGGGGCTTCTATACGAATATCTTTAGCTGCTAATGCAAGAGCAAGATCATCATGTAAATTTACGATCTTACTTACCTTCACACCAACATCAGGATAGACCTCGTACTTCGTTACGGATGGCCCCACGTGGACCTTCGTCACTTTTGCTTTCACACCAAAACTATGGAAAGTTTGTTCAAGTTTTTTTACGGTAGCTTGGATCTTAGAACGTTCTTGCTGCTGGGTATTTTGAGTCGGTTCTGCTAATAAGTCCAAGGAAGGCAACTGATAGTCCACGTTTTCCATTTCTGTGAGAGGTAAAGTTTCAGCTAAACCTTCCTCGTCAGTATGAGATTCTTGAGAGCTCTGAGCAGTTGATTTCTGTCCAGAAATCCTCTCTTGTTTATAAGCATTGTCCGTAAAGTCTTGAATAATAGGAGAAGAAAGTGCTTCCTCTGATTCTGACTCAGGCTCTGTTTGTTTGCCTTGCTTACTTCCATTCCCATATTCAATTGGAGCTTCTTCCTCATCTTTCTGTTCATCTTTATCTCTTTGACGCTTTTCTTTATATTGCTCTCGTTGTTCTTTTACAGAAGACCACTGATGACCCATAAACTCTTTTCCTTTACCTAACACACTCCTTAAGAGGTCTCCTAGAGAAATCTCTGTTAAGAATAGTATGCCTACAATCATCGCAAAGATAGAAACAATCTTAGCCCCTGTTGGTGCGAACAAATAATAGGTAAACGCAAACAAACTCCCTCCGATTAACCCTCCTCCTAATTGAGAAGAAGCTAGGGTTCCTTGAGTGTATGCTTGGTAATGGTTCCAGGTTACCTTTAATATGGAGGGCTCGACGTTATCTTTCATCACCGCTTCAAATGTTTGAACATGTGTTAAAAGGAGTATGGCCGCAAACAAAATATAAAAGCCTACAAATCGTTTATGTATAAACATAGGCCATTTTCGCTGCACCATTAAGTAAATTCCCACAACAAATAGAAAAATGGAGACAATAAAGTACCATACTCCAAAGAAGAATTGGAATAAATGTTCTAAACTGTTCGGAATCGCTCCACCGGAAATCGCACTAGCACCACTCCCGAAAACGGACAAAAATATAAATAACAGACCTATGAGTTCAAACTTAACCTGATCTTTTACTTGTGTTTTCTTTTGTTTCTTTTTTTGACGTTTTTTCGCCATTCGCTCACCATCTTTCAAGCAAGTATAGTAAATTGCTCCATTAAATGAGCAACATCCATCTCTTAGCTACTATAATATTTCTAAAAAGAGAACAAGAAATCCTGCAACATAAGCCGTTACAGGATTTTCATTCCAAAGTATGCCTCGTTTGGATAGGCAACCCTTCAGACCCTATTATAGCATAAAAAGAAGCGAACAAATATACCCGTTCCTTAGGTACTTAGGCCGTTTGTTAGAATTGTGCCGGGTAAATATTGTTGATTTAAATAATCCTGAGGATCTGTAGATAGCAACTGAACGAGTTGATAAGATCCATCATCAAGCTGTTCAACTCTACACATTTTCCCATTTATTGTCATTGTCTGATGTTTCTCATAGCTTGATACGTCATCTTCAATAATGTCATAGTCACTCAAAGGAGTGTAATGGATCATTGGATCACCTGCTGTTCTTTTTGTTTATTTTCAGCGATTAACTCATTTAATTTCTTCATTGCATGACTAACCCCACCAACTGCATCAATCAACCCACACTCAACTGCATCGTCGCCAATGACGTTCGTCCCTATATCACGAGTTAAATTTCCCTTTGCAAACATTAAGTCTTTAAATTTCTCCTCTGATACGTTTGAGTGATGTGTCACAAAATTAATGACACGCTCCTGCATTTTATCTAAATACTCAAATGTCTGAGGCACACCAATTACAAGACCTGTTAATCGAATAGGGTGAATGGTCATTGTAGCTGTCTCTGCTATAAAAGAATAATTCGTAGCTACAGCAATGGGTACTCCAATAGAGTGCCCCCCTCCTAGTACTATAGAAACAGAAGGCTTTGATAAGGAAGCAATCATCTCAGATATGGCAAGACCTGCTTCCACATCTCCTCCGACAGTATTTAACAAGACGATGACCCCTTCAATTTTAGGGTTTTGTTCAATAGCAATAATTTGAGGTATTAAATGTTCATATTTTGTAGTTTTATTTTTAGGAGGAAGTTGTACATGTCCCTCAACTTGCCCAATAATAGGTAAAATGTGAATGTTTGAGTCTGGTGCTTGCGGTACATTGGATTGACCTAGCTGTTGAATTTTTTGCATTAACGAAGATTGAGAATTTTGATCCTGTTCTTGCTCTTGGTCTTGGCCCTTTTTTGTCGTTTCTTCTTTTCCCATAATAACTCGCTCCTTTCATCATTATCCCTAGTATGAGCGAACTGAAAAAGAAGCATGCACCGTTTACAAAATACAATTGTTAATCCAGAATGTTTTACATTTTGTTTTCTTAATACATTGGCTCTATTAATGGAAAGGACCGTTATGTTTGATGAGTCGTTGGGCTAGCTCGGGGACAACTCGCTTTCCTGCGGGGAGCTGGAAAGCCTCCTTACCCCGCGGGAGTCTCCCAGTCCCCGAGCTAGACCTTACGTTAACTAGGTTAACGGTCCTGGGATCACACCAGTTAATCTTGTTTCTCCTCACATGACTTGTTTCCGTTCACACTCATATGGAAAAGGTGGGCCTGGAAACTGCGAAACTCCCGTGGGAAGAAAGCCAGTCTAGTTCTAGCGTACCGGCTGAGGAGGTTCCCTAGCTCGCCGAGGAAAACCAGTGATTTCCCGGTCCACCCTCTAACAACGCAAAAGGAAACATTCTCTCAACTTCGAGTGTTCAACAATTGTGCCCTACTCTTAAACAATCATGTTATAGAGATAACGACATTAAACGACTATAATTAAATAGATACTTCTATATATTAAGGATATGTAGTTTATATAATAATAAAAAAGCTCCCTGACAAGTAAGTCAGGGAACTTAATATTATTTAAAAGGGGCTAGAGCTTTAGATAGTGTGCTTCGTTCTTCTGCTGACAATGGAATTAGGGGAAGGCGCACTCCGCCTACATCTAATCCTTTCATTTGAAGAGCTGTTTTAACAGGTGTTGGAGATGGGGCCATGAAGCAAGCATTCATCACAGGTAGAATCTTTTGATGAAGTTTCGCTGCTTTATGAGAATCTCCTTGTCGTAATTCGCGGATCATCTCTTGCATTTCATTACCGATTACATGAGCAGATACAGACACAATGCCATTTGCGCCAACAGCAACAGAAGGAAGTGTAAGGCTATCCTCACCACTGTAAACGCTGAAACCTTCGTCTGTATTGGAAATCAATTCCGTCATAGCGTCTAAATCACCACTAGCATCTTTAACAGAAACAATGTTTTCAATTTTTGACAGGCGCGTGATTGTATCTACATCTATATTCACAACAGAACGTCCAGGGATGTTATAGAGCATTATTGGTAAAGATGTTTCTTTAGCAATAGTACTGAAGTGCTGATAAAGCCCTTCCTGGCTCGGTTTGTTGTAATAAGGAGTAACTAGCATAATGCCATCTACACCAGTCTGTTCTGCTTTTTTCGTTAATTCAATTGTAGCATGTGTGTTATTACTTCCGGTTCCTGCAATAACAGGTACTCGATTGTCAACGACGCTAACAACATGTTTACATAAAGCAATCTTTTCTTCCGAAGTTAACGTAGGTGATTCCCCTGTAGTCCCTGCAATAACAAGACCGTCAGATCCATTTTCAATTAAGTAGTTGACGAGTTGTGTGGTCTTATCTAGATCTAGATTCCCACGATTATCAAATGGAGTCACCATAGCTGTCAATACATTTCCAAAGTTCATAAGCAAATGCTCCTTTCTTTAATTATTCGTCTAATTGTAGTTCAAATGTTTTATGAAGGGCATTCACAGCTTGCTTAAGATCTTCATCTTTTACAAGTACCCAAATGGTTGTATGGCTATCTGCAGATTGCAAGATTTGAACACCTGCAGATGTTAGGGTATGCACAATTTTAGCTGCAATACCAGGTACTCCTGTTATTCCAGCTCCAACTGTAGAGACTTTCGCACAATTATGAGTGATTTCTGGTTCATACCCTAGTGCTTCTAAAATCTCACGTGCTTTAGAGGTGTACATATCCGGAATCGTGTATACAACGCCTTTAGGGGAGATATTAATAAAGTCCACAGAGATTCCTGCTTCAGCCATTGATTTAAATACCTCAGACTGGAGTTGGTAAGGCTCATCTTTAGCAAATACTTTAATCTGCGCAATCCCAGACAAATGAGCAATTCCTGTTACCGGGCGATCTGGAATATCTTTCCCTCTCCCATCATGTCTAGATTGCGTTACAAGTGTACCGAAATCATCTGAATAGGTCGAGCGCACTCGAATCGGCACCTTTGCTTGCATAGCTATTTCGACTGCTCTTGGATGTATGACTTTTGCTCCTTGATAAGCCAAGTTAACAATTTCATTATAAGTCATAACCTTGAGAGGTCTTGCTGTCTCAACGATCCTTGGATCAGCAGTCATAATACCTTCTACATCTGTAAAAATATCAATATATTCAGCATCTAATGCAGCCCCTAGTGCTGCTGCGGAAGTGTCGCTTCCACCACGGCCAATTGTAGTAACGTCACCAGATTCAGTTTGACCCTGGAATCCAGCTACAACGGCAACATCTGAATACTGGAGTTCCTGCATGATGCGCTCGGGATTCATTGCGCGAATCTTAGCTTCGGTAAAATCATTACTCGTCACAAAACCAGCCTGAGCACCTGTTAAAGCAACAGAGCTTACGCCAACGTTTTGCAATTCATTAGAGAAAACGACTGAAGAAATGACTTCGCCGCAAGACGTTAATAAATCTTGTTCTCTTTTAGATGAGTTTGTGTTTGGGAAATCGATAAGACCTAAAAGGCTATCTGTTGCATAAGGATCACCTTTACGCCCCATTGCCGATACGACAACGACGACTTTATATCCCTCAGCACGCGCCTTTTGAACGTGGGCAATGGCCTTCTCTCGACTCTCTTCGTCTTTTACCGAAGTGCCTCCAAACTTTTGAACTAAAATCTTCATAAGGACACCTCTAATTATCTTTTCTTGTTGTTTAAATTTCCCTATTACCACTACCAGGTAATAAAAGCTGCTCCATGGAAACGATTATTGCTCAAAAAGAATCAGACGGCAGTCAACGGATGTTCGCTACGCTGCCTGCCGTCTTCACAATGAATCTACTAAATACTTACTTTGAAAGCCACTCGTTTTGAACTAGACTCTCTGCAATCTGTACAGAGTTCCATGCAGCACCCTTAAGTAGGTTATCAGAAACAACCCACATATGGAAGCCACGAGGCTGATCCAAGTCTTTACGAATACGACCTACAAATACATCACGTTTACCTGTTGCATTTAAAGGTGTAGGGTAAATTTGATTACTAGGATCATCTTCTAAAACCAATCCTGGAGCATTGGCAACCGCTTCTTTTATAGCCTCAACTGTTACATTATCCGTTTCTACTTCAATATAAACACTTTCGGCATGTGAAGTAAAGAACGGAAGTCTTACGCAAGTTGCCGCTACAGGTAATTCGTTCATATGCATTATTTTTTTCGTTTCATTAATCATTTTCATTTCTTCAAATGTATATCCATTTTCTTGGAATTTATCAATTTGAGGGAGTGCATTAAAAGCGATTGGATAATGATGCTCATCCCCACCAACTGGTAGGACTTCAGCTTTCATTTCTTCACCTTTCAAATATGCTTCTGATTGAGCTCTTAACTCGTCATTTGCTGGATTTCCTGCACCAGAAACAGCTTGGTAAGTTGATACAATAACACGGTTTAACCCGTATGAGTTTCGAATTGGCTCAAGTGCTGCCACCATTTGGATGGTTGAACAGTTCGGGTTTGCGATAATACCATTATGGTTAGCAAGGTCCCCCTCATTAACTTCAGGTACGACAAGAGGTACGTCAGGATCCATTCGGTATGCACTCGTATTGTCGACAACGACAGCACCTCGTTTAACTGCTTCAGGCGCTAAAGATTTAGAAATTGAGCCCCCAGCTGAGAATAGAGCAATATCTACTCCTTCAAAGCTTTCCGGTGTTGCTTCTTGCACAATAATTTCTTTATCTTGAAAGCGCACGCGTTTACCAGCAGAGCGCTTGGATGATAACAACGTTAAGGTTTCAATTGGGAAATTACGATCGGCTAATGTTTCGATCATCTTTTCTCCTACTGCCCCTGTTGCTCCGACAACTGCTACATGATATTTTTTATTTTCGACCATAGTATGTTCTCCCTTCGTCCTTACGTTTTCTTCCTATATCTACATAAAAAGATTACTTTATATTCTACCACAATCTCAAATCTTCAAGATACCTATTTCTATCATCATCTCTCAATTATTACTGGCTGAACTTGCTTAAATTCAAGAGCTGCTTCAATGGTCTCTACAAGTGAGTCCATACGCGCAACCATAGAATTTGGTTTTTTAACCGGATCATCTTGACCATAAGGTACAAAGAAGATATTCTTTGTTGCCATTAGTCTCATTAGATTGACTCCATTTAGTCCTAGAGCATCATTCGTTGAAATGGCTAATACGACTGGACTTTGATTCCGAAGAGTCGCTTTGGCTGCCATCAATACAGGACTATCTGTTAATGCATTTGCCATTTTGCTCATTGAGTTTCCAGTTAACGGAGCGATAACCATACAATCTAGTGGGCGTTTTGGTCCTAGGGGTTCCGCTTCAGGAATAGTCGAGATTAACTTTTCACCTGTGATCTCTTCTATCTTCTTTAAATGTTCTGCTGCTTCCCCAAAATACGTATCAGTCTTCTGCACCGTATATGACACTACAGGCACCACCGTAGCCCCTAAATCCATCAGTTTCTGCATTTGCGGAAAAACCTCTGAATACGTACAATGTGAACCTGTTAAACCAAAACCAATTGTTTTCCCCTTAAGTGACATACTTATGAACTCCCCTCACCTAGTTTTTCTATAATAATTTGAGTAACTACATTCGCCAAAATATTACCCGCTGTCTTTGGCGCAACGATTCCAGGCAACCCTGGAGCTAGAAGTGCTTTCACACCTCGCTTTTCTGCATAACGAAAATCAGTTCCACCAGGTTTAGATGCCAAATCAATAATTAAGGTATGCGTTGGCATCGTTTGGATGACACTTGCTGTTACTACATGAGCAGGAATGGTGTTAATGACAATATCGCTGTCCTGTGTATGATCTTTAATATCTTTTATAGGAAACGGGATGAGCCCCATTTCTGATATTCGTGCTAGATCCTCTGATTTTCTCGCTCCCACTTTAACTTTTGCTCCCAGGGATGCAAACACACGCGCTACACTCATCCCAACTCGACCAAGTCCTAATATCGTCACTTTCGAAGAGTGAATTGTAAAATCTGTGTGTTGAATCGCCATCATAATGGTTCCTTCTACGGTTGGAATAGAATTATAGATAGCCACGTCATTTCGATCGAATAAAGGAATCAACGTTCGCTTTGTTTCATCTGTAATGCCGGTTAAATATTTATTAGTAATCCCGGTAAAGAACAGACAGTGCTTTGGTGTCTTCTCTATCCACTCCTTCGTTAAGGAAAGAGATTGATTCGAAAAGATTGTATCGATTTTCCCATCCTGGTTTGTTCCTGGCACAGGTAGAATGACTGCATCCAGTCTACCAGGATCCACTTCATCGAAATCGACTTGCTTCGCCCCTGTAAAACCATGATCCAGTTGATCGAAACCTGTAAGAATTAAGGTCGCATCCCATTCACTTAGTCTTCGAATAACCTCCAATTGCCTCGCATCTCCACCTAGAATCCCAATTGTATATCCAGTTAGCATTCCATTCACCTCGCCTTGCATGGAATAATATCTCTTGATTCTCTCCTATCCTATGAGGGGTGAAATCGAATGGTGAATGTCTTATGTAAATCATCTTTTCTTCCCTTTCCTCAAAGGAATGGCATTCCGCATAAGCCCCCTTATGTGGAATACTTGAAGCTGAGATGTTAAAGCTGGAAAGGACCGTTATGTTTGATGAGTGGTGGGGCTAGCTCGGGGACAACTCGCTTTCCTGCGGGGAGCTGGGAAGCCTCCTCGTTCGCTGTCGCTCTCTGTGGGGTCTCCCCTAGGCTCCTTACCCCGCGGGAGTCTCGCAGTCCCCGAGCTAGCCCTAACGTTAACTAGGTTAACGGTCCCGGAATCACACCAAGTAATCTTGCTTCTTCTCGCATGGCTTGTTTCCGTTCAGACTAATGTGGCAAAGGTGGGCCTGGAAACTGCGAGACTCCCGTGGGCAGAAGAGCCAGTCTTGTTCCCCACAGGAAAGCGAGTGGTTTCCAGGCCCGCCTTACACTCAATTAAAGCTAACGGGATCATTCTCTCAGTTTCGAGTCTTCAACAATTCTGCCCTATTGTTGAATAGTACAATAATCAATCGTTTTAGAGAAAAGAGTAGGAGTTAGAATAGAAGAAATAAAAAAACCGCTCTGAGTTATATAACTCAGAGCGGTTTATGGGCTATTCATATGGGGATAGCTGCATTTTATTCTTTTGGATCAATGATAATCATGTCATCCCCGATTTTTTGAATATCGGACCAATGAAGTTTTACTTCAGCCCCTTCTTTTTTCATTCCAAACCATTTGTAGTTAGGAATAATGAAAGAATGGATGTTTCCTGTATTCGGATCGATTTCTAAGTCCGTTTGTCCCAAAACACCGAGTCTAGAGCCATGTCTTACATCTACAATTTCTTTCCCACTAAGCTCACGATATCTCATAGTCATCGCTCCTTTATAAAACTGTATGAAGAAAAGGAACGAGGTATGAACATCAACTACTCTTCAATCGGTGAAATAATAGAAGAAGATTGGTTTCCAGTAAACACAGCTTTTAAGACATGGTCTACAGATTCATGAGTTACGCTATCAATTTGGGTAACCATTTCATCTAGTGTTCGATGACGACCTAGCATGAGTTCATTTTTACCATTTCGACTCATCCGGCTATTGGTACTCTCAAGTCCTAGCATGATACTTCCTTTTAGTTGCTCTTTACTGTTTTCAAGCTCTTTATTGGTTAAGCCATCACGAATAAACTCATTAACCGTGGTATCGATTGTTTCTTGAAGAACACCTAATTGATCTTTACCTGTACCGCCATAAATCGTTAAGAGTCCACTGTCTGCGTGAGAACTGTGGTAAGAGAAAATTGAATAAGCTAACCCTCGTTGCTCACGAACTTCCTGGAACAATCTAGAGCTCATACTGCCACCTAACACATTATTCAAAACGACTAAGCTGAATACGCGGTCATCCCCGATTGGAAGACCATCATATCCTAAGCAAAGATGGGCTTGTTCTGTATCCTTTTTGCGACGAATAGCACCTGTTTGAAAAGCAGGTTTAGTAAATGGATCTGGGCTATGTTGACTAGTATAGCCTCCAAAGCGATCTTCTACGTCTTTAAAGAATGATTCGTCAACATTTCCTGCTACCGACACGACTACATTTTCCGGCACATATTGCTGATCCATATAAGACCTAATAGATTCTGGTGTAAATGACTTTAATGTTTCTTCTGTTCCTAATATCGGATAACCTAATGGATGGTTGCCATATGTAGCCTGGGCCAATAAATCGTGTACGATATCATCAGGTGTATCTTCATACATTTTGATTTCTTCAAGAACTACTTTCTTCTCGCGATCCATTTCTGTTTCATCAAACGTTGAGTTAAAGAACATGTCTGATAATATGTCGAGAGCTTTTTTCGCATGTGTATCTAACACTTTTGCGTAGTAGCACGTATACTCTTTTGAAGTAAAGGCATTAACTTGTCCGCCAATTGAATCAAAACTCTCAGCTATTTCACGAGCAGAACGTGTTTTAGTTCCTTTAAAAAACATATGCTCAATAAAATGAGAGATTCCGTTGTTTTGTTCTTGTTCATTTCTTGATCCCGTTTTCACCCATACTCCAATGGTAACAGAGCGGACGTTCGAGATTTCCTCCAATACGATTCTAAGCCCGTTGGAGCAGGTATATTTTTTAACCAAAGGTCATCCTCCTAAAATTAGTGCTTAATCGATGAGTAAATTACTTTAAGCGTTTCTCATCTAACATCTTGGTGACTGTATCTATTGTATAGCCTTTTTGTTTAATTTTCAAAATCAGGTCGTTTAATCCATTTTGCACAGATGTTGTTGGATGCATAAGTACAAAAGATCCACCTTCTAACTTGCTCATAACCCTGCCAACCATAACGTCTGGAGCAGGCTTTTTCCAATCTATTGTGTCAACTGTCCACAAAATCGTCTCCATCCCTAGAAGGTCCGCTTGTTCGACTACCTCATCTGTCCAACTACCACTTGGAGGAGCAAACCATTTTGGCTTTTCCCCTGTAATAGCTTGGAGGATATCGTTCGTTTGTTTAATTTGTTTTTGTATTTCATCTCTAGATATTTTCGCCATGTCAGGATGGTTATATGCGTGGTTCCCAATTTCATGGCCCTCATCTTGAATCATCTCAACTAAATCTACATTCTTATTCGCCCATTTTCCCTCAATAAAAAACGTAGCTTTCACTTTATTCTTTTTAAGTATGTTTAAGATATCAGGAATATATTCCTCTCCCCAGGAAACGTTGATATTTAAAGAGACCATTTGTTTGTCGGGATGACCTCTAAATATAGGAGCTGCAGGTAAATCCTTTAGAGAAATTTCTGGTTTAGTTTGTTTATATACCAGTAAAGATTCATCAAACGTACCCTTCTTTTTCATCTTTTTATAAGATTGGTCGATGTCTACCTCGAGACCATTTAACCCAGGCATCTTCTTCCACACATCATGAATGACCGCATCCTCTGCAGGTTTCTCAAATTCTTGAGCCTTCTCTTCAATCTCTTTATAAAGCGCATCTTCCGTATTCGCAACAGGTGTCACTTGATCCTTCATACTCGTCAAATAAGAAGAGGAATAAGGATTCTCAAACGCCTTATAAGAAACCAGCACCATAAAAACAAACACCACAATCGGCACAAACCGCCTCATCACCACCACTCCCCTCTAACACAACCTATGTGAAGAAAGGACAAGGTAGAACAGAAAAGCGCAGGCGACTGGTCAGCCCCGTACGCATAAGCAAGCTGACGGAAGTTCGCTTAGCGGACTGCAGTCAGATTGCTTATGACGCTAGGGGCTAGGAGCCGGAGCTAGACATCACAAAAAAGCGCAAAGGGCTTCATAATAAAAGAGGAAGCTCGACTAAGATCGTCACGTCCTGTGACAACGTCGAACGACCCCACATCGTGTGGGGCCGGATAAGCAAGCTACTGTAAGTCTGCATAGCAGACTGGAGGTAGATTGCTTATCTCGCTAGGCCCTCCCCGCCGGAGCTAGACATCACAGAAAAGCGCAGGCGACTGGTCAGCAGAAGAGGAAGTTCGGTTAAAAGCGGCACGTCAATAGCCAACACCGAACTGACCTGCATCCTGAGGCCTGCATAAGCAAGCTGACGGAAGTTCGCTTAGCGGACTGCAGTCAGATTGCTTATGACGCTAGGGGCTAGGAGCCGGAGCTAGACGATCCGAAAAGTGCAATCACAAACTCACAAAAACCAACATCTAAAATGAATCAAATAATTATGTATAAAAAAAGAAACTGGCACGCCAGCTCCTTTTTGCTAAACTACTCTGTAGTTTCTTGTTGTTTCTTCTCTTCAATGATAACGTCTTTGTGAGATAGGTTGACGCGTCCTTGGTTGTCAATCTCTTTTACTTTAACCTTCAATTGATCTCCAATTGCTACAACGTCTTCTACTTTACCTACTCGCTCTTCAGCTAATTGAGAAATGTGCACTAAGCCGTCTTTCCCTTTAAATAGCTCAACGAAAGCACCGAATTTTTCGATACGTTTAACAGTACCAAGGTATGTTTCTCCAACTTCAACTTCTCGAACCAAGTCTTCGATGATCTGTTTTGCATTACGGTTCGCTGCTGCATCTGTAGATGAGATGAAGATTTTACCGTCTTGCTCGATATCGATTTTAACACCTGTTTCTTCGATAATCTTGTTGATTTGTTTACCACTTGGTCCGATAACGTCACGAATCTTATCAGGTTTGATTGCCATGGTAAGAATTTTCGGAGCGTATGCAGAAAGCTCTTCACGTGGTTGTTCAATTGTTGCCATCATGCTATCTAGGATTTCTTTACGTCCAGCTTTCGCCTGTGTAAGTGCATCCTCTAAAATTGAGCGAGATAGACCTTCAATCTTAATATCCATTTGTAGAGCTGTTACACCTTTTTCTGTACCAGCTACCTTAAAGTCCATGTCTCCAAGGAAGTCTTCCATACCTTGAATATCAGTAAGGACTGTGTAATCTTCGCCTGATTTCACAAGACCCATTGCAATACCAGCTACAGGTGCTTTAATCGGAACACCAGCATCCATCATTGCAAGTGTACTTGCACAAATACTTGCTTGTGACGTCGAACCATTAGATTCTAATACTTCTGACACAAGACGTACTGTATAAGGGAAGTCTTCTTCTGATGGTACGACTTTCTCAAGAGCACGCTCACCTAATGCACCGTGGCCGATTTCACGACGACCTGGTCCACGCATTGGGCCTGTCTCACCTACACTAAAGTGTGGGAAGTTGTAGTGGTGCATGAAGCGTTTTGATTCTTCTAAGTCAAGACCATCAAGGATCTGAACATCACCTAGTGCACCAAGTGTACAAATGCTTAACGCTTGGGTTTGTCCACGAGTAAACAGTCCAGAACCGTGTGTGCGTGGTAATACGCCTACACGAGAAGATAATGGACGAATTTCATCCGGTTTACGCCCGTCTGGACGAATCTTTTCTTTCGTAATTAAGCGACGTACTTCTTCTTTGACGATTTTATCAAGAACAGATTTAACTTGACTAATCTTTTCGCTCTCAGCCTCAGCTTCTTCGTACTCAGCCACCACGTTATTCTTAACTTCTGTGATTGCTTCGTCACGTGCATGCTTTTCTTCTGTCTGAATTGCTTTAACTAGTGCGTCTTTTGCTTTGCCTTCAACTTCTTCAACGATATCTGCATCAAGCTCAAACAGCGTTACCTCACGTTTTGCTTTTCCAACTGCTTCTACTACTTCTTCTTGGAAAGCAACAAGGCGCTTGATTTCTTCATGACCAAACATAATTGCTTCTAACATGACTTCTTCAGGTACTTCATCCGCTCCTGCTTCTACCATGTTAACAGCATCTTTTGTACCAGCTACTGTTAGTTGAATGTCGCTTTTTTCTTGTTGTTCAATCGTAGGGTTGATGATAAACTCTCCATCAACACGACCTACAATTACACCTGCAATTGGACCGCTAAATGGAAGGTCCGAAATAGATAATGCAAGAGATGACCCTAACATTGCAGCCATTTCTGATGAACAATCCTGATCCACACTCATTACTGTACTGATTACTTGTACTTCATTACGAAAGCCGTCAGGGAAAAGAGGACGGATTGGGCGGTCAATTAGACGTGAAGCAAGAACTGCTTTCTCACTTGGACGTCCTTCACGCTTAATAAATCCACCAGGGATTTTACCTACAGCATATAATCGCTCTTCGTAATTTACAGTAAGAGGGAAAAACGGCAAATCTTTTGGCTCTTTAGATCCTGTTGCGGTTGCTAGAACAGATGTGTCTCCGTATTGCACCATACATGCTCCACTTGCTTGTTTAGCTAACTCTCCAATATCAATACGTAAAGGGCGGCCAGCAATTTCGGTGGAGAAAACTTGTTTTTCTTCTGCCATTTGTATGTTAACACCTCTCATACTCGATCTTATATTCTCATTCTTATTGTGCATAAGATTCCTCTTATGTATTAATTTTAGCTATAGAAAAAGCGGGAAATCATCCCGCTTTTTTACTACTTAACGACGTAGGCCTAGTTCTTTAATTAATTCACGGTAACGAGTTACATCTTTGTTACGTAAATAGTTTAAAAGGTTACGACGTTTACCTACCATTTTTAGAAGACCACGACGAGAGTGGTGATCTTGCTTATGAGTACGTAAATGCTCGTTTAATTTTGTAATCTTTTCAGTAAGGACAGCGATTTGAACCTCAGCGGATCCAGTATCGTTTTCATGTGTCTTGAACTTACTAATGATTTCATTCTTACGTTCTTGTGTGATAGCCATCCTATTCACCTCCTAAAATTTTATCGAACCCCTATCCCCTAGCAAGCGTCGGTGATTTCGACTTGCCAAGCGATGGTTCCTGTGCATGCAGCACAACTATTAATGTACATGTTTTTAAGGAAAAATGCAAGGGGAAGCGGGAATTCTAAGCAAAAAAGTTACGAATTTCGGCTTCGTCTTTCTGAAGTTGATCGATTAGATGATCCACTCCATTAAATTTCACTTCATCCCTGATGAATGCATGCCACTCTACTGTTAACTCTTCTCCATATAAGTCCGCCTCAAAATCAAATAGGTTAATTTCAACAGAAAGTACTTTTATGTCTTGGAAGGTTGGTTTATACCCAATATTCGCCATTCCATAGTATGAAGAATTATTGTGGACAACTCTTACAGCATATACGCCTACTTTAGGAAGCAAGTAGTCTTCTGAGACAGAAAGGTTTGCAGTAGGAAAACCAATCGTACGCCCTCTTTGATCCCCTGTAACCACGGTACCTCGAATTTGATAGGGGCGTCCAAGCAGTTCATTCGCTAAAGAGATGTTCCCTTCCTTAATTGATTCTCTGATTAACGTAGAACTTATTTTTTTCTCATGCTCCGTCACTTTAGATACGACCGTTTGAGATAACTCTTCTCCTCCGTGCGTAGGGAGGGTATCCATAGTTCCTTTCCCCATTCGTCCATATGTGAAATCAAAACCTGCTACAACGTGAGACACATGTAAACCAATAAAATAGTGATTTACAAAATCCTGAGGTAATAAACCTGCTAAATCTTTGTTAAACTCAACAAGATATACACGATCAATCCCTAAATCTTCAAAGACTTTTATTTTATCCTCTAGAGGAGTAATGTATTTCACATGTTGGGTTTCTTTCTTCAAAACAACAGACGGATGAGGATGAAAGGTCATAACAGCACTAGTTCGACCTGTTTCATCAGCTATTTGCTTTGCTGTTCGTATGACCTCCTGATGTCCGCGATGAACCCCATCAAAATAACCTACAGCTAATACAGTTTCAGGCAGGTCTTGATACTTGAGTGTATGGGGATGTTGTAGTTCATAAATTTCCATTTCCTCTCACCCTCTTTTCCTTATACGTTTCATTCGTATTGAAAAACTCGGACTGGCTTGATTAAATGTGGTTTCTTTGGGTGTACTTGATAAATGGCAAGTAATTTACCTTCTTGACTAACCATACCGAATGGATTAGTAGCTGGCAATATAGAAGGTTTAGGGAAAACCATACCGTGGTATATTTGATCTTCTTCTCCAGCTTCTACAACCAGATTATCAAGATGGCGCACACCTCTCTCTAAAGGCTGCAAGAGCTGATCAATGTTTTGCTCATCTCTTGCCTCTTCAATCTGTTCAAACGTGAATGACTCACTTTCTGTAAACGAACCAGAAGCAGTACGGACCAATGAAGACATATGAGAAGGGTATCCGAGCTTTTTACCAATATCCACACAGAGCGTACGGATATAGGTACCTTTTGAGCATGTAATGTCAATGGTAAAGGAAGCTTTTCCGTCATGATAAGATACTTCCTCAGATGTTAGATTTATATCATAGATCTGAACTGTTCTTTTAGGTCTTTCTACTTCCAATCCTTCTCTAGCATATTCATACAAACGCTTGCCATCTACGCGCACAGCAGAATACATAGGGGGGATCTGAGTGATTGTACCCGTAAATGATTCTAACACACTTCTAATTTCATTCATGTTTATTTTTTCTACCATCTTTTCAGAGATGACAGAACCTGTTTGATCCTCTGTTTCGGTAGCTGTTCCCAGAGTTACTTCTGCTTTATATACTTTTTCAGACTCCGTTACATATGAAGAAATTTTGGTTGCCATTCCAACACACATTGGAAGAACCCCTTCTACATCCGGGTCAAGAGTGCCAGTATGGCCCACTTTTTTAGTTCTTAATATACCTCTCATCTTCATCACACAATCGTGTGATGTCATGCCTTTTGGTTTCCATAAAGGGATGATCCCGTTCATCATAAAAGCCCCCTCACCTTATTCACGTAAATATGTATGGGTTTTATTACAAACAAAAAGAGTGCCCCTTAAAGGGACAGTCCCCCTGATGTGTACTTTATCATACAAACCTGTATGCCACATTTTGGGGAGCAGCCCCCTTGTGGGACACCCTCTTACCAGATTTTATTCGTTTGTATCATTTAAATCTTGTAGAATTGTTTCGATACGATTTCCGTATTCAACAGCTTCATCAAATTCAAACGTAATTTCTGGTGTTTTGCGAAGGCGAATTCTTCGTCCAATTTCGGAGCGAATAAATCCTTTCGCTTTAGCTAAGCCAATTAATGTATCTTGTTTCTGTTTTTCATCACCTAAAACAGAGATGTACACTTTAGCTTGCTGTAAGTCACCTGTTACTTTCACTTCTGTGACAGTGACAAATCCAATGCGAGGATCTTTAATCTTACGACTAATAATATCTCCCATTTCTTTTTTCATTTGTTCACCGACACGGTTTGCTCTTAAATCACTCATTCATTTTCACCTCTTTATTCTGAGGGAGGGCTACAACCATTCCAAATTTGTTGTGGTGCGTTCAATTTCTGGAAAAGAGTCGATCATCGCTAACACTCGATTGATCTCTTTTTCAGCCTGAACTTTGTCACTAGAAATCGTGACAAAGCCAAGGCCTGTTCGTTGCCAAACATCTTGGTGATCCAATTCTGCAACAGCAACATTATACTCATTATGAGCTCTAGTTAATATTCGGCGCAAAACCGAACGCTTTTCTTTTAAAGAATGAGCATCATAAATGAGGCATTCTATTTCTACTGAGACAATCACTTACGTTCGATCTCCTGCATTTCGAAAGCTTCAATAATGTCACCTTCACGGATATCATTGTAGTTTTTGATTGTTATACCACATTCATACCCTTTTTGTACGGTCTTGGCGTCATCTTTATAACGCTTTAATGCATCAATCTCGCCTTCATATTGGACAATACCGTCACGAATAAGACGGACGCCACCTTCACGCTTGATAACACCTTCTGTTACATAGCTTCCGGCAATTGTTCCAACTTTAGAAACTTTGAAGATTTCGCGAACTTCTGCTTGACCTACGATTTTCTCTTCAAATTCTGGGTCTAGAAGACCTGTCATAGCACTTTCGATTTCTTCCATTACCTTATAGATAATACGGTGAAGTCGAATGTCTACGTCTTCAGATTCTGCTGTACGTTTAGCATTTACATCCGGACGAACATTAAAGCCAATCACAATCGCGTTAGATGCTGAAGCTAAGATAATATCAGACTCTGTAATTGCACCAACACCTGTGTGAATGATTTTAACCTTCACACCCTCTACATCAATTTGTTGCAAGGAAGAAGCAAGGGCTTCTGCAGAACCTTGTACATCTGCTTTAATAATAATATTAATTTCTTTCATGTCACCTTGTTTAATTTGTTCGAATAAATCATCAAGGCTAACTTTTGCTTTTTCTCCACGATTTTCCTCAATCATACGCTGTTGACGAGCTTCCCCAACCTGGCGGGCTTTCTTCTCATCATCAAACGCTACGAAGCGATCTCCTGCTTGAGGCACACCGTTTAGTCCAGTGATTTCAACTGGTGTAGAAGGTGGAGCCACTTTCACACGACGTCCTAAGTCATTTACCATCGCACGGACACGTCCAAACGTATTTCCAACGACAATTGGATCTCCTACGTTTAATGTACCATTTTGTACAAGTAATGTTGCGACAGAACCGCGACCTTTATCTAATTCTGCTTCAATAACAGTACCCATAGCTAGGCGATTTGGATTTGCTTTTAACTCTTCTACTTCTGAAACAAGCACGATCATTTCTAGAAGATCATCAATACCTTCACCTTTAACAGCTGAAAGTTCAACAAAGATCGTCTCTCCACCGTACTCTTCAGGAACTAAATTATATTCCATAAGCTCCTGTTTCACACGATCTGGATTTGCGCCCTCTTTATCCATTTTATTAACAGCTACAATAATAGGAACTTCTGCAGCTTGAGCGTGGTTGATTGCTTCTTTAGTCTGAGGCATAACCCCATCGTCTGCTGCTACAACTAAGATCGCAATATCTGTTACCTGAGCTCCACGAGATCGCATACTAGTAAATGCTGCGTGACCTGGTGTATCAAGGAATGTAATCTTCTTATCATTTTCTTCTACTTGGTAAGCACCAATATGCTGTGTAATTCCTCCAGCTTCCCCTGCTGTTACTTTCGTTTTACGAATGGAATCAAGAAGAGTTGTTTTACCATGGTCAACGTGGCCCATGATTGTTACGACTGATGGGCGTTCTACTAGATCAGCAGGTTCGTCATCAGCAATATAGTTTTCAAAGTCTGTCTCATCTACAATAATCTCTTCTTCAGCCTTCACGCCGTATTCATCACAGATTAGTTCAATGGTGTCAGGATCTAGATCCTGGTTTTTTGTAGCCATTACACCAGAGAACATTAACTTCTTAATAATTTCAGAAGACTCTCTGGATAGTTTTTCAGCTAGCTCTGATACCTGCAAACTACCTGTGTACGTGATTTTCTCTGGTAGTTGAGGTTTCTTAGCCTGCGGGCGCTGTTGTTGATTGTTACGGTTTTGTCCGCCACGGTTGTTTCGTTTGTTATTTTGGTTTTGCTTTTTGTTATTATTTTTAGTGTTTTTATTCATACGATTATCCTGATCTTTCTCACGTTTTTTCTGACCGCCATCTTTTTGGTTACTAGATGGCTTCGCAGAACCTTGTGAGTTATTTTGTTTCTTTTCTGCTCCCTTTGCTTGAGGGTTCTGGTCACTTTTCCCTTTGTTGTACACACCATCAAGACGAGTTTTCGTATCGTCTGAAATAGTGGACATATGGTTTGAGACCTCTATATTCATGTTCTGTAATTTCGTTAATACATCTTTACTGGTTACATTTTTCTCTTTGGCATATTCATAAACACGCATTTTCGTCATACGTTCACCCCCGAATAGATTCATCGAGCATCGATGTGATTTTCGTTGCGAAACCACGATCGGTTATAGCCAAGGCTACTCTGCCTGATTTCCCTATCGCACCGGATAATGTGTCCCTATCAACAACTTCCCGATAAGGGACCTTATAGAAGCTACATTTGTCAATTAGCTTCTTTTTAGTATTCATCCCCGTGTCATTTGCTATTAAAACCAGGCAGGCTCGTTTTCGTTGTATATCACGAACGATGGCTTCTTCACCTAAAGTACATTTCCCCGCTCGAAATGCAAGTCCAATCATGTTGAGGAACTTCTGATTCATGTTAATCCTCTTGTACCATATCTAGGAGCTGATCATATAGCTCCTTATCCACTTTGGTCTTTAAATGATGGGATAAAATACTTTTTTCTTGAGCGGTTTTAATGACTTCTGCATCCTTAGTTAAATAAGCACCTCGGCCGTTCTTCTTTCCGGTTTCATCAATAAAAACTTCCCCGTCTTTATTTCTTACGACACGAATTAGCTGTTGTTTAGGTAGCATTTCTTTGGTAACTACGCATTTTCTTAATGGTGTTTTTTTGTTCTTAGCCATTTCGAGTCCCCCTTATTCAAATAGATCTTCGTCTACTTCAGAATAAGCGTCCTCTTGATGTTCACCAGGAGTAATCGTGCCGTCTTCTAAAGCATCTGATTCACTCTTGATGTCAATTTTCCATCCAGTCAATTTAGCAGCAAGACGTGCATTTTGTCCACGCTTACCGATTGCTAATGAAAGTTGATGATCCGGTACAACGACTGTTGTTGCTTTTTCTTCTTCATCCACTAATACCTCTACCACTTTGGCAGGGCTTAAGGCATTTGACACGAATACGACAGGATCTTCTGACCACTGCACGATATCAATTTTCTCACCTTTTAACTCATTCACAATAGCTTGTACCCTTTGACCTCGTTGTCCTACACAAGAACCAACTGGATCGATTTCTGGGTCTGGAGCATGAACAGAAATCTTAGAACGATCTCCTGCTTCACGAGATACAGATTTAATTTCTACTGTTCCATCATAAATCTCTGGTACTTCCA
The DNA here is from genome assembly GCF_014642405.1 of Pontibacillus salipaludis. GTDB lineage: Bacteria > Bacillota > Bacilli > Bacillales > BH030062 > Pontibacillus > Pontibacillus salipaludis. Next base: position 44,448 of record NZ_BMIN01000001.1, on the reverse strand, counting down.
TCTCAAACAAACGTTTAAGGAGACCTGGATGGGAACGGGACACATAAATATGAGGCCCTTTGTTTGTGTTTTCAACTTTAGTAACAAATACTTTTATACGATCATGTACATGATATTCTTCTGTAGGCATTTGTTCACCAACAGGAAGACGGGCTTCAACTTTACCAAGATTAATGTAAGTAAATCGTGCGTCTTTACGTTGAATAATCCCTGTCATAACATCTTCTTCACGATCAATATATTCATTAAAGATCACACCGCGCTCAGCTTCGCGTACACGTTGAGTGACAACCTGCTTAGCAGCTTGTGCTGCAATACGACCAAAGTCTTTCGGTGTTACTTCAATTTCAATTACATCATCGATATCATAGTTTGGATCGATTTTTTTAGCTTCATCTAGAGAAATTTCTTGTTGTGGGTCCATAGATTCTTCAACAACAAGTTTTCGGGCATAAACATGCATGCCTCCACTCACTTCATTAAGATCAACACGAACATTCGTGGCTGATTTAAAATTCTTTTTATAAGCAGAAATAAGTGCTGCTTCTAATGCTTCCATTAGAAGGTCTTTGTCTATTCCTTTTTCTTTCTCTAAGTAATGAATGGCATCAAAAAGCTCACTACTCACCGTTTCTTCCCCCTTTAATTAAAACTGACAGCTAACCTTGCTTTAGCAATGTTGTCAAACGGTATTTCATATGTTTTCTTACGTGTTTTGATTGTTACTTCTACAGAAGCTGTATCATTTTCAAAGGATAGTAAGCGTCCTTCGAATTCTTGTTCACCATCAATATGTTCCGATACTTTTATATTCACATTATGGTTTACGAATTTTTCAAAGTCTTTTCTCTTCTTTAATGGGCGCTCAGCACCAGGTGATGATACTTCTAAAAAGTAAGGGAAGGTAATGGGATCTTGAGCATCAAGTTTCTCGCTTAATTGCTCGCTAACCTGGCCGCATTCTTCAATATCAACCCCACCCTCTTTATCAACGTAAACTCGTAGAAAATAGTTTTTCCCTTCTTGTTGAAACTCAATGTCTACAAGTTCAAGGTTCATGTCTTCAAGGATTGGTTGAATGAGTTCTTCAGTTATTTCCGTAACATTCTGGCTTCCCAATGGAATTCCCTCCTTTTTATAATTGCTAGCTAGATAAGCCGATACGCTAAAATTCCCTGCTGAGACAGCAGGGAATTCGTTCGGCGGTCAAATTCGGAAGTAATACGAAAGAGTGGGTTTCCCCACTCTTTTACTCTCATACGTATCTTCTGTCATACCAACAAAAATATACCACACACACGAAATTTTAGCAAGCCATGGTTCATAAACAGTTAGAACAAGGATAACTGGTTTTTATCAGGTAATCCTTCTAAGCATCCATGCTCATCTAAATACTCTAGAACGGTTTTAGATATACGGCTTCTCTCTCGGAGATCTTCTTTTGATAAGAACTCTCCATCTTCTCGTGCTTTTACAATATTAATGGCTGCGTTTGTCCCTAATCCATCAATAGAGTTAAATGGGGGAATCAATGTATTCCCGTCTACAATAAATTCGCTTGCAGCAGAGCGATACAAGTCCACTTTTTGGAAAGAGAATCCGCGTTCTTGCATTTCAAGAGACAATTCTAAGACCGTCAACAAACTCTTTTCTTTAGGAGTGGCGTCTAACCCTTTACCATTAATCTCTTTAATACGTGTTCGTACAGCCTCTGACCCTTTCACCATCGTGTCAATGTCAAAGTCACTAGCACGTACCGTGTTATAAGCAGCATAGAAATAAATTGGGTGATGGACCTTGAAGTAAGCGATACGAACAGCCATAAGAACATAAGCAGCTGCGTGTGCTTTCGGGAACATATATTTAATCTTCTTACAAGATTCAATATACCAATCTGGCACACCGTGTTTTTTCATTTCGTCGATCCATTCAGGTTTTAAGCCACGTCCTTTACGAACAAATTCCATTATAGTAAAGGCTGTAGGAGCTTCTAACCCTTTGTGCATTAGATAGACCATAATGTCGTCACGACAACCGATTACTTCAGAAAGAGTACAAATGCCGTCGCTAATAAGTTGATCGGCGTTATTTAGCCAAACATCCGTTCCGTGTGACAAGCCTGAAATGATAACAAGCTCTGCGAAAGTAGATGGTTTGGTATCTTCAAGCATCTGACGTACAAATCGAGTACCAAACTCAGGCACACCAAGTGTTCCTGTTTTACACATAATTTGATCTGGTTCTACTCCTAACACTTGAGGACCGCTAAAGATCTTCATCACTTCTTCATCATCTGTAGGGATGGTTTTAGGATCAATCCCACTTAAATCTTGTAGCATCCTGATAACTGTTGGATCATCGTGTCCTAGTATATCAAGTTTCAAGAGATTGTCATGAATAGAGTGGAAATCAAAATGTGTTGTCATCCACTCAGATGATTGGTCGTCTGCTGGATACTGGATAGGTGTGAAATCATAAATATCCTGATCATCAGGCACAACAATAATTCCTCCAGGGTGTTGTCCTGTTGTTCGTTTCACCCCAGTACACCCCTGCACCAATCGGTCTACTTCAGCACCTTTATATTGAATTTCATGGTCGCCTGCGTAGCCTTTAACAAATCCGTATGCTGTTTTCTCTGCAACTGTACCAATCGTACCCGCACGGAAAACTTTATCTTCACCAAACAAAACCTTAGTATAGTTGTGTGCTCTTGGCTGGTATTCTCCTGAGAAGTTTAAGTCAATATCAGGAACCTTATCCCCTTTGAATCCTAAGAACGTTTCAAACGGAATATCTTGACCATCTTTCTTATACGCTATACCACAGTCAGGACAGTCTTTCTCTGGTAAATCGAAACCAGAACCGACTGATCCGTCCGTAAAGAACTCTGATTTCTGACATTTATTACAGACATAGTGAGGTGGTAAAGGATTTACTTCAGTGATATCGGTCATGGTGGCTACGAAAGACGAACCAACTGACCCACGTGAACCAACAAGATAGCCATCATCTAAAGATTTCGTCACAAGCTTCTGTGAGATTAAATAGATAACAGCAAAACCGTTCCCGATAATGCTATCAAGTTCTTTTTCAATTCGTTTTTCAACAAGCTCAGGTATAGGTTCACCATAAATACTTTTAGCCTTATTGTAGGTCATTTCCCGCATTTCATCATTAGCACCATCAATATTAGGCGTGTACAGATCATCTTTAACCGGTTTGATTTCCTCGATTGAATCTGCTATCTGCTGTGAATTGGTTACTACAACCCTTTTAGCTGTTTCTTCATCTAAGAAAGAGAAATCATCTAGCATTTCATTTGTTGTTTTAAAATGCACATCAGGTTGTGTTTGGCGATTAAGGGGATTACCACTCTGAGAAGCAATAAGGATTTTTCGATAAATCTTCTCATGCTCTTCGACATAGTGCGTGTTCCCTGTAGCAACAACCGGTTTATCTAATCGATCTGCCATATTGATTAAGTTTTTTAAGATATCATATAAATGAGCTTCATTTCTTATAAGGTCTTTTTCGATTAGATGGTAATAGTTTGAAGGAGGTTGTACCTCAATATAATCATAAAACTCAGCCACTTTCTCAGCTTCATCTTGTGACTTCTGCATCATCGCTTCAAATACTTCACCTTTATCACACCCGCTACCAATCAGTATTCCTTCCCTATACTTTTTAAGCACAGACCTTGGAATACGAGGGACACGGTAGAAATAATTCACAAGAGACATGGAAACGAGCTTGTAAATGTTTTTGAGACCTGTTGGATTTTGAGCTAATAAAATGGCATGTGAAGGGCGAGAACGTTGATATGCGTTCCCTTCTCCCATGTATTTGTTTAAATCCATATGATTGTTAATGTCTTTCTTACGAGCTTCCTTTAATAATTTCCACAGCAAATACCCAGTAGCTTCTGCGTCATAAATCGCCCTATGGTGCTGAGTCAATTCAATATCAAACTGCTTACAAAGTGTATTAAGACGGTGGTTCTTAAGCTGTGGGACAACGAGTCTTGCGAGCTCTAACGTATCAATGACAGGGTTGGCTGCTTTCTCGTAACCAATCTTTTTCAGCCCTGCATTTAGGAAGCCCATGTCAAAGCTTGCATTATGAGCAACTAATATAGAATTCCCCATCCATTCATGGAAATCTTTAATGACATCATCTGGGTCTGGGGCATCTTTTACCATATCGTCTGTTATCCCAGTAAGATCAGTTGTTGTTTGACTTAAAGGTTCATGAGGATTAGCGAATGACTCAAAACGGTCAATAATTTCCCCTTCTTTGATCTTTACAGCCGCTAATTCAATAACAGTATCATAAATAGCTGATAAGCCAGTCGTTTCCACGTCAAAGACAACATATTCATCTGTTGCTAGGTCACGGTCTTGTTCTTCATAGGCAATGGGTACCCCGTCGTCTACAATATTGGCTTCCAAGCCATAAAGCACTTTAACACCATTCTTGCTCCCTGCTGCATAGGCTTCTGGATATGCTTGTACGACAGCGTGGTCCGTAATGGCAACAGCTTTGTGTCCCCATTTAGCTGCTTGTTCAACCAAACGAGAAGCTGATACCGTAGAATCCATTTGACTCATCGTGGTGTGAGCATGGAGTTCGACTCGCTTTTCTCCTTCAGGAGCTTCATCTCTACGCACAACAGGCTTAACTTCATTAATATCTGAACCCATCATGGTTAATTCATTCGTATAGTTATCGGTCTGAACACGACCTTTAGCCTTAATCCACATGCCTTTTTTCAACCGCTGGAACTTCTCTTCATCATCATCTCTTCTAGAGAACATCTTCACTTGGATTGAATCAGTGTAGTCGGTCATTTTCGCCATAAGAAGGTGACGACCTGAACGAAGCTCTCTTATTTCAACATCAAAGACATAACCTTGGATGACCATCGTGTTTTCTTCTTCTTGAATGGATTCGATTTTTTCAGGAACATCTTTAATGTTATAACCAATGAGAAGTGGACCATCATGAAGCACTTCATCATCATCTTTCTCCTTAGCACGCTGTTCTTTTTCCTGGATTGCCTTTTGAACAATGTCTTTATCCTCTTGCTTCTTTTGCTCCTTAAACTGTTCTAGAGCTTCCTCTGAAGAAGTCACTTCAACCGTTAGAACATATAGAGAAGCCCCCACACGATTACAGAAAGCTTGGAATGGTTCGCTTAAGCGACGTTTCAAGGCATGAGCTTCCGCATCATTACGTGCATGCAAAATAAGCTTATTTCCATCAATTTGAGGACGCTGCTCATGTAATAAATCTTTATAAGCAGGTGATAGATCTGGTATTGATTTGACAAAGTGTAACCAGTAATCACAAATGCCATCTTCATCTAGCTTTTTATCATCTGTATCAATTGACCATGTAATCGTTGCAATGTGATGGAAAGCTTCATAAAGCTTCGTCGTGAAAACAGCATAAACGTCTGCGGGTAAAACTTTAGGGATATAAAAGTAAAAGTGCCACTCTTTTGTCGGCTTATGCACTGATAATTTCGTTAACTTGCTATCTTGAAAGTGTTCATTCACAAGATCCTCTGGCATTTCGATTTGCTTTAGGAGCAACTGCATTTTTTCTATCTGTGAAAGGTCCATGCTATATATCCTCCCCTTCATAAGCAAAGAGAGGTACCTTCGCTGACGAAGGTACCTATTTTCCACTTACAATTCTTTTAGTAATTCTTTAATATGATCAACTAGTTCATTTTCATGCACTTCAGACTGTACACCGCTTGAGCGAACCTTACTTTCAACGATTCCTTCATCCGCTCGCTTACCTACTGTAATACGAAGTGGAATTCCAATCAAATCGCTATCCGCAAACTTCACGCCTGCACGTTCTTTACGATCATCATATAATACTTCAACACCCTCATCTTTTAGGGTAGTATATAGACGCTCAGCTAATTCTTTTTGTTCATCTTTTTTAACATTTAGTGCTAAAAGATGAACTTGATAAGGAGCAACTTGTTTTGGCCAAGTAATACCTGAATCATCATGATACTGTTCTACAATTGAAGCTAACGTGCGTGATACCCCAATTCCATAACACCCCATAATGAGTGTTTGGTTCTTTCCGTTTTCATCAAGGAAATTAGCTCCCATTTTTTCTGCATAGAACTGACCAAGCTTAAATACATGCCCTACTTCAATTCCTTTAGCAAATTGAATCATGCCTTCACCATCTGGAGATAGATCTCCTTCTTGGATGAAACGAAGGTCCGCGTAATGGGTAACCTCAAAATCTTTCCCAGGTGTAACATTTGTATAATGGAATCCATCTTCGTTGGCTCCACAAGTCGCATTAGCAAGACCCTTAACGGCATGGTCTGCTACAATTTCGACTGTTTCAGAAACCCCAACAGGACCTAGTGAGCCAAATCCTGCACCAATGGCAGCTTTAACTTCCTCTTCTGAGGCTAAATCGATTAAGCTAGCATCATAAAGATTCTTTAACTTAACGTCGTTTACTTCATGATCTCCGCGCGTAAGAACCATGACTAATTTTTCATCATCGATCTTAAACATAATGGCTTTCATACCTTCTGAGATAGAATGCCCAAGTGCATTAGCAGCTTCTGCCATCGTCTTACAATTTGGTGTAGCGACCTTTTCACGTTCCTTCGGTTGGTCAGTTGAAGCTTCGTACGTATCTACAACTGGAGCCATTTCAATATTGGCTGCATAACTACTTTTATCTGAGTATGCGATCGTATCTTCACCAACTTCAGATAATACCATAAATTCATGAGTGTCCTTACCACCCATAGCACCTGAATCAGCAATAACAGCACGGAAATTCAAACCAAGACGAGTGAAGATATTCGTGTAAGCCTGAAAAATACGTTCATAAGCTTGATCAAGACTTTCATTAGAACTATGGAAGGAGTACGCATCCTTCATTAAGAATTCTCTACCGCGAAGCAACCCAAAACGAGGGCGTTTTTCATCTCGGAACTTGGATTGAATTTGATAAACCGTTAATGGCAATTGTTTATAACTCTTCACTTCATCACGAATAATAGCTGTTACTTCTTCTTCATGAGTAGCACCTAGAGCAAATTCACGATTGTGACGGTCGTTCAACCGCATTAACTCAGGACCAAATGTATTCCAGCGCCCTGTTTCTTTCCAGTGTTCAGATGGCTGTAGCGCCGTCATATTCATTTCAAGAGCGCCCGCATTTTCCATTTCTTCTCGAACAATCGCTTCTACTTTTCGTAATACTTTCGTACCTGCTGGTAAAAAGGAATATATACCAGAAGCTACTTTTCGGATGAAACCGGCACGAACTAGTAGTTGATGACTTTTAATCTCTGCATCTGCAGGATTTTCACGTAGTGTAGGTAAGAGCATTTCACTCTGTTTCATCCTTGTTCACCTCGTCTCTCTATTTACTTATAAAAATAATCTTTGAATATCGTTCCACGTTACAACAATCATGAGTAACATGAGAAGAGCAAAACCAATGAAATGTACAATAGCCTCTTTTTGAGGTTCAATTGGTTTCCCCCTCACCGCTTCGACGCCTACAAATAGTAAACGTCCTCCGTCTAGGGCAGGAAGTGGTACAAGGTTAATAATCCCAAGATTAATACTTAACATCGCAATCCATGGCATATAATTCGCCCAACTCATACTAACAACTTCATCAGTTGCATTGTAAATACCTACAGGACCTGATAACTGATCAATTGATAATTGACCTGTGACCAACTTCCCGAGGTTTGTCAAAATCATTGTAGTGATTTCATACGTTTTCGTAAACCCATATGTCGCTAATGTAGTGAAAGATTTTTCTTTGGGTTGGAAAACTCCTATCTTTCCAACTTCTTCACCACCGCGTTCCATGACTCCTGTTTTTACAGGAACGGTCAAACTTTCTCCATCTCGAACGATCGATAATTCTACTGTTTCATTAGGTTTTCCTTGTAAGACCTCTACAAACTCAACCCAAGTTCCTACGTTTTCCCCATTAACAGAAGTAACTTTATCTCCTTGTTGTAGCCCCGCTTCTTGAGCAGGCCCATCCTCTGTTAGCTTACCTAGGGTAGAATCATTAGAAGGTACCCCTTGAATCATAGCCAGAAGATAAAAGATGATGATAGCGAGCAGAAAGTTCATCATTGGACCAGCAAATAATTGCATAGCACGTTGAGATACTGTCTTTGATGCAAATTGACGGTCGTATGGTGCAATTTGCGTTTCTTTCTCATCCATTACAAACATAGCATCTGGTTCAACTTCAAATAGAAGCTTTTCATCTTCATCAAGCTCATACCCTTGAATCATCAACTTATGATCTAAGTCAGCATGTTCAACTTCAATGACTCTCGCATTTGGATATTTAGACTTATTGTTCACGATAATTCGATTAACTTTTCCAGACTGACCAAATTCAAGACCAATATGGTGACCTGGCTTTAAGTCTACAATTTCAGGATCTTCTCCTGCTACACGTACATACCCACCAATTGGCAATAAGCGAATGGTGTAAAGTGTTTCATTTTTCATAAATGAGAAGATTTTTGGACCAAATCCAATTGCAAATTCACGAGCCAACATGCCTGCACGCTTAGCGAATATTAAGTGACCCAGTTCATGAACAAATACAAGCAATCCAAACATGAATATAAATGCTAATACAGTTGGCAAAAATAGCACCTACCTTTTACTTTACGTATGATTTGATTCTTGTTCGTGTTTCTTGATCAACCGCTACGATCGTGTCAAGAGAGGGCTTAGAGACTACCTCATGCTCTTCTAATGCACGTTCAATTAACGCTTCAATCGTTAGGAAAGAAATCTTGCCTTCTAGGAAAAGTGCTACAGCTTGTTCATTTGCAGCGTTTAATACAGTAGGCATCGTTCCTCCCGCTCTTCCAGCCTCATAAGCCATTCGTAAGCATGGAAAGCGATCAAAATCCATTTCTTCGAAGTGAAGTTTTCCTATTTCTACTAAGTTTAACGTTTTCGTTTCTTGCATTTCAAGTCGATTAGGAAAAGTTAACGCATATTGAATCGGAACACGCATATCAGGAGTGCCTAATTGAGCAATTACACTTTTATCCTTAAATTCAACCATAGAATGAATGACACTTTCGCGATGTTGAATAACATCAATATCATCATAGGAGATATCGAAAAGCCAATGAGCTTCTATCACTTCTAAACCTTTGTTCATCATGGTGGCTGAATCAATCGTAATCTTAGCTCCCATGCTCCAGTTAGGGTGATTCAAAGCATCCTCTACGGTTACACCTTCAAGGTCAGCACGTGTCTTGTCGCGAAAGCTTCCACCAGATGCTGTGAGAGTGATCTTGTTAACATCCTTACGATTCTCTCCATTTAAGCATTGGTAAATAGCAGAATGTTCGCTATCTACTGGTAGGATATCAACTTGATTCCTTTTAGCAGCATCCATAACTAGATGACCAGCTGTAACAAGAGTTTCTTTATTGGCAAGAGCAACTTGTTTATGTGATTCAATAGCCCCAAGAGTGGCTTCTAGCCCCACACTTCCCATAATCGCGTTTACCAATACATCAACGCGATCATGTGTTGCGATCTCCTTCATGCCTTTAGATCCAGCTAATATTTCTGCTTGTACATTTTCTTCGCTTAGTTTTGTTTTGGTTTCTTCATCTTGAACGACGATGATGGACGGATTAAACTCTCTGATTAAAGGCAAAGCTTTTTCTACGTTTCGCCCAAATGCCATCGCAAAAAGATTAAATTCTTCCGGATGATTGCGTATAACGTCAGTGGTTTGGATCCCAATCGATCCAGTAGACCCTAACAAAGCTATATGTTTCATTCCTCACGCTCCTATGCTAATTTAATCCTATGATATAAATTGGATAAAATGCAGAATGGGGAGCACAAAAATTAAGCTATCGAAGCGGTCTAGTACTCCTCCATGACCTGGCAATAACTTTCCTGAGTCCTTAACTGAATAGTGTCGTTTGTAGGCTGACTCCACTAGATCTCCAATTTGACCAAATACAGCAATAAGAACAGCCCCAGCAATTATGACGAACATTGATTTATCAAGTGGCGCTAATAAGTGGAAAATAACAGCTACCACACAAGCTAACAATATCCCTCCAAGAGAGCCTTCTATTGTTTTCTTAGGACTAATTTGTGGCCATAACTTGCGTTTCCCCATTGCTTTACCAAAGAAGAAAGCTCCCGTATCGGTAGCCCATATTAGCAATAATGTGAAAAAGACATAATGAACACCGAACTCTTCCACATTTCTAGTCATAATTAGATAATAAAATCCCATACCTACGTATACAGCAGAAAGCAGTAAGAAACCTGCTTCATCAAAAGTAAACTTGTTTTTAACAAGAACTGTGTAACCTAAAAGTATAAACACAGCTAATAATGTGAATTCTGCTTTGGTCATGTCAATGATTCCTGAAAATGTTTCTTCAGGAGCTAACAGCACCCATAAATGGACAAAAGATACAACCCCTGGAAACGAGATAGGGGATATTCGTCTCATTCTCATTAGTTCAGCAAGACCAATGGTCGCAAAACCATAAATAAGAATGACAAACGGAAGTTGTCCAAAAAAGAATATAGGAATGATTAACAAACCAAATATAATCGCCGTAACGATTCGTTGTTTCATAACAATTTCAACACCTTATACCCCTCCATAACGTCGCTTGCGTTGTTGATAATCATGGAGAGCTTTTTCGAATTGACCTTCATCAAAATCAGGCCATAATACTTCTGTAAACCAAAATTCAGCATAGGCAAGTTGCCATAGCAGATAGTTGCTCAATCGCTGTTCTCCACTCGTTCGAATTAACAAATCAGGATCTGGCAACTGGTGTGTGTAAAGATGTGAGGAGATCATCTCTTCTGAAATAGTAGATGGATTTTCTTTTTCATCTATGACCTGCTGGGTTACCTGACGAACGGCTTGAACAATTTCATCACGTCCGCCATAATTAAGAGCAAAATTTAAAATAAGTCCTGTATTGCCTTGGGTTTGTTTCTTAGCGTTTTCTACAGCTTTCTTTGTATGAGGAGGTAGCTTTTCAATATGCCCGATGGTCTCTACTTTCACATTATTCTCCATCAATTCTGGTAAATATGTGTTGAGAAATTCATCAGGTAATTTCATAATAAATTCTACTTCGTTTTTAGGACGTTTCCAATTCTCTGTAGAAAATGCATACAACGTTAGGACGCCAACGTTCAAGTCTGTTGCACGACGAACGATTTTTTTGACAACATCCATTCCTTCTTTATGACCAGCCACGCGAGGTAACCCACGTTTTTTTGCCCATCTTCCATTCCCGTCCATAATAATAGCAACATGCCTAGGAATATTAGTACGGTCAAGTGGTATTGATTCTGTCGGTGTCATCTTCTTTTTAAAAAAAGGAAGTTTTAGTACCATGCGAGATCCTCCATTTGGGGGGCGTTAATTGTATATGTATAGAAAAATGAGGCTTTCGCTTATTAGCGAAAGCCAATCATCTGCACACCTTGACTAGCCCAAAAATGAAAAACCCCCTTCTAGCAAGAGGGTTCATCATTCATTGTACAAGGAAATACATCAAACTTCCATGATTTCTTCTTCTTTAGTCTTAGCAACTTTGTCGATCTCAGCAATGTTCTTATCTGTTTCTTTTTGCACATCATCTTGGTAGCTGCGAAGTTCATCTTCCGTGATATCTCCATCTTTCTCAAGCTTCTTAAGTTGATCGTTAGAATCACGACGAACATTACGAACCTGAACTTTTGCTTCTTCTGTATATTTCTTAACTACTTTAACAAGGTCTTTACGACGCTGCTCATTTAGCGCTGGAATATTAATACGAACAATATTACCATCACTAGATGGAGAAAGACCAAGGTCAGCTTTTTGAATAGCTTTTTCAATTTCACTAATTGAAGACTTGTCGAATGGTGTAATTACTAGCATTCGTGCTTCAGGAGCAGAAATTGTTGCTAATTGATTTAGTGGTACTACAGCACCATAGTAGTCTACTTTCACACCATCAAGGATGGATGGGTTTGCACGTCCTGCTCGTACCGTAGCTAATTGACGTGTAAACGCGCGAACCGCTTCTTCCATTTGTTCTTTTGTTTGTTGTAATACTGTTTTAGGCATATTTATTTCCCCCTCACAATAGTTCCTATTTGGTCGCCTAGAACGGCTTTTTTAATATTACCCTCTTCTGTAATTGAGAATACAAGAAGTGGGATGTCGTTGTCCATACATAAGGAAGAGGCAGTTGAATCCATTACGCCTAATCCTTCGTTAAGAACATCGAGATAAGATAATTCGTCATACTTTTTCGCATCTTTGTTTTGTTTAGGATCGTCATTATAGACGCCGTCTACATTGTTCTTAGCCATTAAGATGACATCTGCTTCAATTTCAGCAGCGCGTAATGCGGCAGTAGTATCTGTTGAGAAGTAAGGGTTACCTGTTCCGGCAGCAAAGATCACTACTCGTTTCTTTTCAAGATGACGAATTGCCTTTCGACGAATATATGGTTCTGCTACTTGGCGCATTTCAATGGACGTTTGAACGCGTGTAGGAATCCCAATATTCTCAAGGCTATCTTGCATCGCTAACGAATTCATTACAGTCGCTAGCATCCCCATATAGTCAGCAGTTGCACGGTCCATGCCAACTTCGCTTCCTACTTTTCCACGCCATATGTTTCCGCCGCCAACAACGACTGCAACTTCAACACCTAATTCTGAAATCTCTTTAACTTGACGTGCCACGGATTGAATGACTGCTGGGTCTAGCCCATATCCTTCTGCACCACTTAACGCTTCTCCACTCAACTTTAATACAACACGACGATAGTGAGCTGTTGTCATAATAACCTCCATATCACATTTATGTAAGCTTTTGAAAATAGGGAACACCACGTGTCCCCTATTCCACTAAAGCTATCATGTTTTATTTATTTACTTGGTTCATTACTTCTTCAGCGAAGTTTTCTTCTTTCTTCTCCATGCCTTCGCCAACTTCGTAACGTACAAAGCCTTTAATGGAAGCACCTTTTTCAGATACATATTGTTTAACTTTTTGGTCTGGGTCTTTAACGAATGCTTGCTCAGTAAGAACAATACCTTCGTAGAACTTGTTAAGACGACCTTCTACCATTTTTTCAACGATATGCTCAGGCTTACCTTCGTTTAGCGCTTCTTTCTTAAGAACTTCACGCTCACCGTTTACTTCTTCTTCAGGTACTTCGTCACGTGTCACGTAACGAGGGTTAACTGCTGCAGCGTGCATTGCAACGTCTTTAGCAACAGCCTCATCTGTTGTACCTTCAAGAAGAGAAAGTACGCCAATGCGACCTCCCATGTGAGTGTAAGCGCCAAATGCGTCGTTATCACCTTTAGTGATAATTTCGAAACGACGAAGTGAAATTTTCTCTCCGATTTTAGCTACTTGAGAAGTGATGTAGTCTTGAAGAGTTTCCCCTTCACCATGAAGTGGTTGCTCAAGTGCCGCTTCTACAGTTGCTGGTTGTTGTTTCACAAGATGCTTACCAATTTCAGAAAGCATTGCTTTAAACTGATCATTCTTCGTAACGAAGTCTGTCTCTGCGTTCAATTCGAAGATAACAGCAGTGTTGCCGTCTACTTCGATAGAAGCAGAACCTTCTGCAGCGATACGGTCCGCTTTTTTGGCAGCCTTAGACATACCTTTTTCACGTAACCATTCAAGTGCTTTTTCCATATCACCATCAGTTTCAGTAAGGGCTTTTTTACAATCCATCATACCCGCGCCCGTTTGTTCGCGTAGTTCTTTAACTTGTTTTGCTGTTACAGCCATTATAAAATCCTCCTTAAATGTTCAATATTATGTTTCAAAGAAAAGCAATTACGATTTGTGGCGTTTTCCTTGTTGTAAAACGTAAACATTATGCTATCTTTTCTTTAAAAAAGGTGATAAAAGGTTAATCCCTCTTATCACCTTTCAAACCTTCTTTATTCAGCAGCTGTTTCTGCTTCTTCAGCTTGAACTTCTTCAGTTTCTTCGCCTTGTTTAGCTTCAAGAACAGCGTCTGCCATCTTAGAAGTAAGAAGTTTTACAGCGCGAATCGCGTCATCGTTCGCAGGGATAACGTAGTCGATTTCGTCTGGATCACAGTTTGTGTCAACGATACCAACAATCGGAATGTTTAATTTGTGAGCTTCCGCTACAGCGATACGCTCTTTACGCGGGTCGATAATGAACATTACGTCCGGAAGACTTTCCATATTTTTAATACCGCCAAGGAATTTAACAAGACGTTCTTTTTCTTTAAGAAGTTCTACAACTTCTTTCTTAGGAAGTACGTCGAATGTACCGTCTTCTTCCATACGCTCGATATCTTTAAGACGAGCAATACGCTTACGGATTGTTTGGAAGTTTGTAAGTGTTCCACCTAACCAACGTTGGTTGATGTAGTACTGACCAGCACGAGTTGCTTCTTCCTTAACAGATTCTTGTGCTTGCTTCTTCGTACCAACGAAAAGGACGTTACCGCCGTTCGCTGCTACTTCCTTAACGTAGTTAAACGCTTCGTCAACCTTTTTAACTGTTTTCTGAAGGTCGATGATGTAGATGCCGTTACGCTCCGTGAAGATATATTTCTTCATCTTTGGATTCCAACGACGAGTTTGGTGTCCGAAATGAACACCAGCTTCTAAAAGCTGTTTCATAGAAATTACTGACATGATGTTTCCTCCTAATGGTTATTTGTTATCCTCCGCCTGTATCATCTTCATTACGGAACTCTGAGCAGAGCACCACCCGCATGAATCGACAAGCGTGTGTACTAACACCAAAAATAAATATATCATACGACATCATTCCTAGCAAGAATAATTATGACATTCTTGAGTGGAATTTCAGTGTAAGTTCAATTTCTGTTGTGCCACGATCTAACCGTTTGGCAATTTCCTCGATCGTTGCACCTTCATTATACATTTGAAGAACGGTTGATTCAATTGATGGCTGATAGTGATCTTGTTCATCCGGAACTGGAGGCTGATAGGAAGGAGTCTCATTTTTGTTGCCCCTTTTGCTTCCTGTGTCCTCTTGTTCCACTACTTGATCATAAGAATGATTTATATCATTTCTTGTATTCAAAATATAAGGAGCATCCTCTAGCGTTTCCTCATCCGGCTTCACCTTCCCACCATTGTCACCATTTTCTTCAAGTTTATTCAAAAGATTGGCGTTTTCTTCTTTAATTTCAATTAAATAAGCAGTAAATGTATCTTCTATTTCTTTAGCTATCTGTTCCTGACGTTTTTCTAGCTCCTTCGCTTTCGATACTCTTAGAGATAAGATCACAATGGCTACTAGAAGAATTCCATGTAACAAAAAGCTAATGGCGATTAAATATGATATCATAAATTTCCTTTCCTTACCTACACAGAAACTGAAGATTGAGGGTGATCTTCCATAGATTGTATAAGTACTTCACCATCTTTGAATGTAGCTTTTGCTTTGGTGTAATTTCTACTTTCCCTACGTTGGTATTTTCCAAATGCAATAGTCACATACGCAAATAATGTACCGTGAGTCAATAAATAAGCTTGATCTCCATCTTCGTAATCAGGAACCAAAGCTTCTAACTCCCTTTGCACGACTTGAAGCCTCGTATAGGTTTGCTCGTATGAGTTACGCTGTCGCAATAAGGTTATGCGTTCCTTACCGCTGAGTCCAGAATTTTCTTGTTTTAGAAGTAATTTATCTCCGATAATCGAGAGCTTATGTAAAGTATCCATTAATTGATCCTTTTCGAATTCAAGTTCCTGCTGAGTCTCTAACAGCTTCTTATTTGATCCAACATAGATTTGAGTAGGTGTATTCATTTTGTTACCGATGTCTTTCGCTTCAATCGAAGAACCAGCAGAAAGGGCCCCACCGATGATGTTTCCCTTTTGACAATAGATATGTTTTCTCGCTATTACATCACTATGTAATACAGAGTTTTCAACGAATAGATCCCGCCCTGCTTCTATCTTCCCCTGATTTATATAGCCACATTTAATGTCTACTCCAGCTCTTACACTACCTTTTCCATGCCCTGCAATCCCCTCTGATATGTATACTGAACCTCCTGCTTCAACTGTTGAGCCTTCAAGGAGGCCATAAATCGTAACGTCCCCCGTTGCCTTAATGGTATAACCTGTAGGTACGTTCCCACGAATTACAACGCTTCCCACAAACTCTATATTGCCTGTTCTCATAGATACATCACCATGAACTTCATATAAGGGGTATACATGAATACTTCTGTCACCAACTGATAGTTGACCATCTGAAGTTGAGTACATTCTTGATTCACTCTTTTTCCATTCTACATTCTGACCTGGTCGTAATAGCACAGAACGTCCTGGTTTAGGAGGAATCTCTTCCCCAGTCACGTTTTTGCCAGGCTTTCCATTCGTGGGGTTTAGAATCGTAAGTAAGGCATCTCCAGCGTGAACAGAAGGAATTTTAATGACATCACGAAAGTTTACTTTTTCATCATAAGTGAATGTCTGAGACAACTCTTTTTCATATTGTATTTTACCGTCAATACCATGCTGCGGGTGTATTCCTTCAGCAACCACAATAGGGAATTGATCCTCTTGTGCCCCGGAAGCAATAACTTGAAGACTGTCATCTTTAAGCCCCCATGAAATATGGTAAGCGTTTAATGTTTCGATCAGATCGCCTTTAGAACAGGAGAGCTCTAAATGGTATTCTTTCTTTAATAGAAGTGTTGCTAACATTTTATCTGAAGCAACTTGTACAGTGAAATAATCTGAAAAATTCTCAATAACCCCCATTAAAAAGCCCCCCTCGTTTACATACTTATCGTATCTTTGAGAACCTTCCTCAATTTAAACAGTGCACGTGCGTGAATTTGAGAAATACGAGAAGTTGTTAGACTCATCACTTGCCCAATCTCCGTTAAGGTTAGCTCTTCTTGATAGAACAAACTAACAACCAATTGTTCTTTCTCATTTAACTTCTTTATCCCATGTGCTAAGTCACTATAATTCTCTTCTTTTATAACTTGGTCATGCGGGGTAATGGTGTTATGGTCCGGCAATGAATAACCAATCCCCTCTTTATGCTCATCTTTTGTATCCTTTGGTTTTTCTTCAATAGACAAAAGATTGGCAAAGACAGTGTCCTTAACAATAGAATCCACCTCTTGTTCAGGTATGCCCAAATGATTTGCAACTTCCTTTGATGTTACTTCTCTTTGCAAGGACTGTTCTAAATGTTCTGCCGTTTGCTCTATACGCTTTGATTTATCACGAATGGAACGAGGCAACCAATCTTCTTTTCGAAGGCCATCCATAATGGCCCCTCTAATACGAAATGAGGCATACGTGTCAAATTTTAAGTCGCGTGTCACATCAAATTTTTCAAGAGCGTCATACAGTCCGATTAATCCCAGACTCCGAATATCTTCCTTATGAACACTTTGAGGCAGATGAGCAGCAATTCGTTGCACATGGTACATGACAAGGTGCATATATCGCTTCACAAGCTCATCTCCAGATTCTAAATCTCGTTCCTTGTGCCATCTCTCCCATAATTGTTCTTCATGAGGAGCCGAATTGTTGGTCATAGATACCCTCCTCGCTATTACCTATTGATCTTCATTCAATAAAGCCCTAACCATGTCTGAGGTTTGCTTGGCTTCTTCATCTGATAATCGACTTTCCATTGTTTCTTGTTCACTTGTTTCCTGGAAATCCACTCCTGAGTTTTCTTCTCCCGGAACTCCCCCGTTTTGTTTCCCTACCGAAACAACAGAAACTCCTATTGCCTTTCGGAAGAGATACATAAATAAATAGAAGAGAGTAAATACAGTTCCCACTTTAATTGAGGTAGTAGGCATTGTATTTTGAGGTGAAGATAAAACGAAGGTTAGTAAAGCACCTACACTTGCAAAAAGTACATTCCATATGATTGAACCCACCATTAAATCTCTGTCACACCTTTATTAACTGTTCTTATTTGTAAGGCACCATTAGAAGGATTAAATTCAATAGTACGTCCATTGCTGCCCCCGCAATCTTCTGCTGCAATGGGAACGCCATAATCCTTCAACTGTTTTTTAACAGCTTCCAAGTTCCTAGGGCCAATACGCATCATATCATTGCTTTGAAACTGGAACATTTGAGCGCCTCCTGCAAGCTTCGCTTTAAACGTTTTCCCGCCTTCTTTCCTTAACAGTTCCATTAACATCGGAATAGCGGTATCTGCATACTTAGCAAGCTTTATATGCTCTCCTTTAGCCAAGGAGGAATCAGGAAGCATTACGTGCGCCATTCCTCCTAATTTTGCGCGTAAGTCATAAATAACAACCCCTATGCATGAACCCAGTCCAGATGTCCGGATTACGGCCGGATCGTGAACAATATTTAAATCAGCTATTCCCACTTTCACCACAAAATCATGTTTCATCTGTAGGGACTCCAAGAGAAGTGAAAATTGTTTCAAATGAAGGGGGATCCGGAAGAAGAAAGAAGTGACCTTTCATTTCTTCCCCTTGAGCGACGTCATCTACAAACGTCGTATCAATAACAATGGCATAATCATTGACTTGCGAAAGCTCTAGAAGTCCATAACTAAGGATGGCCCCGACCATATCGATTGCAATAGAGGGCACGGATGGATAGAGGTCTAAATTTGTAAAATCCGACATGGACGATAAATATGACCCTGATAAAATATTCCCTAATTCTTGTACAGAAGATATAGCAAGTTCTGAATAAGGTGGTGTATTGAAATCAAAGGCTTCATCCCCTGTCATATACCTTACAAAGCGACTAGCTTGCGTTGGAGACATAATAAAGAACATGTTTCCTGGGGCATCACCCTCAACACGAAGGAATACAGAAACAATCATCCGATCTGCCCCTCCAACAATATCCATTACTTCATCAAAATCCACTACTCGGACAGAAGGTACTTTCATGTCAATTTTACGTTGTAAGAGTTTGGATAATGCTGTGGCAGCATTTCCTGCGCCTATGTTTCCAATCTCTTTTAAAATATCTAAATGATATGAGGTAAAACGATTGTCAAGGTTCATTCAGAATTACCCTTCTATAGATTGTAATTGCTTCATTTCTTGATCTGACAATACTTCCTCTAAATCAAGTAGAATGAGAAGTCGGCGCTCCAGTTTTGCCACCCCACTTATGTAATCTGCATCTAGTGTCCCTACTACCTCTGGAGGGGGCTCAATAGTTCCACCAGGAATATCTATGACATCATTAGCAGCATCAACCACAAGGCCTACTTCCATGTCCTCAAGATGAACAATGATTATACGTGTACGATCATCATAGGTTGCTCCCCCAATATCAAAACGCTCCCTCAAATCAATAATGGGTGTGACAACTCCCCTTAAATTCATAACTCCTTTAACAAAAGAAGCAGTACGAGGAACTCGAGTTATCGGTTGCATCCTCTCTATAGAGCCTACTCGACTCACAGGAACTCCATATTCCTCATTATTCAATTGAAATACAATTACTTTTAAATCCTGAGTATGATCTTCCATACCTCCACTTCCCCCTTTTATTTAATTAGTGCATTACTGTCTATAATAAGAGCCACCTGTCCGTCTCCTAAAATCGTAGCTCCTGAAATAGCAAATACGTTTTGAAGATAGTTGCCAAGAGATTTAAGTACAACTTCTTGTTGACCAATAAATGAATCTACAACAAGACCAGCCATTTTATCTCCCTTACGTATGATTACTATAGAGTAATAGTCACCTTTGTCCACTTCCTGTGGCACCTCAAAAACATCCTCAAGGGAAACAAGCGGTACCACGCTACCTCTAAAATCGATGACTTGTTTATTGTGAGCATGCATGATGTCTTCTTTCTTAACGATAGCCGTTTCAATAATAGAAGAAAGCGGAACAGCATACTTCTCTTGTTGTACCTCAACAAGCATGACTGAAATGATAGATAACGTAAGTGGCAATTGAATGGAGAAGGTTGATCCCTTATCCGGAACAGAATCAATTGTGATAGAACCACCAAGCGATTCAATCGTATTCTTCACTACATCTAAACCTACACCACGGCCAGACACATCAGAGATTTGATCAGCAGTAGAAAACCCACTCGACATGATATAATCGAAAACTTGTTGGTCAGATAAACCAGAAGCTTGTTCATTCGTAACAAGTCCATTGTTTATAGCTTTATTTAGTACCTTATCTCGGTCTATCCCTCCACCATCATCAGAGATTTCAATAAAAACGTGATTGCCACTATGATAGGCTTGGAGTTTTAAGTTTCCTTCTTCTGGTTTCCCTTTTGCTAGACGATTCTCAGGTGTTTCTATTCCATGATCTAATGAATTTCTGATTAGGTGAACTAGCGGGTCACCAATTTCATCAATTACCGTGCGGTCAAGCTCGGTCTCAGCACCTTCAACAACTAGATTTACCTTCTTATTCAAATCTCTCGCCAATTGCCGAACCATCCTAGGAAAACGGTTAAATACTTGCTCAACCGGCACCATACGCATATTTAAAATAATGCTTTGCAGATCTCCAGATATACGAGACATTCGTTCTACTGTTTCTTGAAGTTCTGAATGGTTTAAATCTGTTGAAATTTGCTCCAAGCGCCCTCTATCAATGACTAGTTCTTCAAACAGGTTCATTAAAACATCTAATCGATCAATATTAACTCGAATTGTTTTACTCTGTGCTGCCTTTTGAGGAGAAGCCTCTTGATTATTTGACTCTTTAGAGACAGCCCCCTTCTCTTTTACAGCTATGGCCGCTTGTTCTTTCTTTCTAGATTGTTCATTGGAGTCATCAACAAAATGATCATGGGATGCGGAATTCGCAACACCTTCTTGATCAGATACATAGTCTTCAGCTGTTACTTTCTTTATGTCTACCGAATCGATTTCAGAAACTTTTAGTATGCGAGCTTGAATGTCTTCTTCTTCATGTGTTGAAAGGAGTAACACCTTAAATTGAAGATCGAAGTTTTCTTCTTCCAGTTGATCAACTGTCGGCGCTGATTGAGCTACTTCTCCTATTTGTTCTAACACTTCAAATACCATATAGACACGCGCACCTTTTAACATGCAATCTTTGGTAAGAGAAACGGTGATTTCATAATTGATAAACCCTTGTTCAGCAGATTCCATCAAAACTGTACGCTGGAATTCATCTATGGTGAGTTCATATGAAATCTCACTAGTCCATACTTCTTTAGACTCACTGACAATTTGTTCACTTTGTACCTTGGCAGGAGCTTCACCTTCCTCAATACGTTCAAGCTTTCCTACAACGTGTTGAACATCCCGTTCCCCTTGCCCTCCGGATGCAATATCACCAACCATTGCTTCAAGATCGTCTACAGCATCAAAAATAATATCTAATAAGTCGCTGTCTACTTGAATTTTGTTATTCCGAATGAGGTCAAGAACATTTTCCATCTTATGCGTTAAATTAGCCAGATCTTGATAGTTCATCGTAGCTGACATCCCTTTTAATGTATGGGCAGCCCGAAAAATCTCGCTAACTATGGTCAGATCTTCTGGGTTCTTTTCTAACTTTAATAGTGAATCATTTACAGTTTGTAAATGTTCTTTACTTTCTTCAATAAAAACTTCTAAATATTGACTCATTTCCATTAAATCTTCACCTCTTGTGTACGCCCACCCTTTTCATAAGAGCTAGACTGATCTCATTTACATGTACAACTTCATCCACTAAACGGGTTAGAACGGCTGCTTTAGGCATTCCAAACACAATGGATGATTCTTCTGATTCTGCAATAACTGCTACAGAATTGTTTGATTGCTTCAATTGCTCCAAACCTAATGCTCCATCTGACCCCATACCTGTCATTATTACGGCGGTCATGCTGATCGAGTTTAAACGAGCGATCGAATCAAACAATACATCTACTGACGGTCTATGTCCTTTTGTTGCATCTGTCTGATCTAGGTGAATGATTAAATTCGTTTGATACTGAATCTTCATATGGTAATTTCCTGGTGCTATGTATGCTACACCTTGTTGTAAAATTTCCTGATGTTCCGCTTCTTTCACGGAAATATCACATAATCTGTCAAGTCTTTGAGCAAGAGACCTAGTAAAGCCTGGAGGCATATGTTGCACAATAACTATTGGAGCTGGATAATCTTTTGGTAAGGCCGTTAACACTTGTTGAAGAGCTCTTGGACCACCAGTTGAAGTACCAATAGCAATCAAATCCTGCTTCCCCCTTGAATAATCAAATCGATTTCTATCTATAATTTTAGAAGAAGTAACTCTTGGGGAAAGCTGCGGTTTATTAACTGCATTCAGATTGGCCTTTGATGCAGCAATCACTTTTGCTACAATTTTTTCTCCTATTGAATCGATGTTTAAAGATATCGCTCCAGAAGGCTTCTCTATGAAGTCGACTGCCCCATATTCCATGGCTTTTAGTGTATTTTCACCACCAAGTGTCGTCATGCTTGATAACATCACAACGGGGAGCGGGTGTGTCCTCATTATTTCTTTTAAACAGGTCAGTCCATCCATTTTAGGCATTTCTACATCGAGCGTTAGGATGTCAGGAGATAATTCTCTGACCTTTTTCAGGCCTTCTTCTCCATTTCTTGCTGTTCCAACTACAGTTATTCGATGATCTGCTTCTAAAATATCCCGTATCATTTTTCTCATGAAGGCAGAGTCATCAACGACCAAAACTCGAATGGTGTTCATAAAAGATCTACCTTTCTAATATAGAGTGCTTTAACCGGGATAAAAACGACCGCTTGGGATTTACTGTTACCCGATCCCCTAAATATTTTAGAGCGATTTCATTGATCGCTTTACTGACTTGAGCTTTATTATTGTATATCGTATAAGGGACTTGTGCTGTTACAGCTTTTACGACTGTTCGATCATCTGGAAGGATCCCAAGTGGGTAGACAGTTCGATTCAAGAACTTCTCTGAAACTGTTTGTAAACGTTTAAGTGTATCTTCACCGGATTTATTCGAAAACGAACGATTAACAACCACTCGAATGGGTAGTTCACTCGTTCTTTGGTGGATATGCTTCATCATGGCGTAAGCATCTGTTAATGATGTCGGTTCAGGTGTTGTTACAACGATACATTCGTTACTCGCAAGAATGAAATGGACACCTTCATTTGTAATTCCTGCTCCCATGTCAAAAAGAATATAATCATAACTTTGCATAAGTTTCTCTAATTGATCAAAAAAGTAATCCATACGCCCGTCATGAAAGGTGAATATCGTAGAAAGCCCTGATCCCCCTGCAATATAGGAAAGAGATTTAGGTCCTTTTTCAATGATATCGTAAACGGATAAATGGTGTTCAAACATATCTACTATTGATCTTTTCGGAGTAAGTCCTAATAGAATATCAATGTTCCCCATACCAATATCAAGATCAAACAGCAGGACTCGTTTCCCCCTATCGGCTAGAGTCAGACCAAAGTTAAGAGCAAAATTTGATTTTCCCACGCCCCCTTTACCACTTGTAACAGCAATTGTTTTAGCTTCCTTGGAATATTTAATGGATTCCAATCTCTCACGCAAGTTAGAGGCTTGGTCACTCATATGACAGTCCCCCCACTACTTTTTCGACAATTGTTTGAGAGGAAGCTTTCCTTATATCATCCGGAACGTTTTGTCCATCCGTTAGATAAGCAACACCAACATTATATTTCATCATTATATTAACCATTGCACCATAATGAGATGTTTCATCGACTTTAGTAAAGATTAATCGTTTAATAGGAACACTGTTAAACTGTTTATAAATCTCCTCTATGTCTTTAGCTTTACTTGTAATGGATAAAACTAAATAAGTCTCAAGCTCTTCCTCAAAATCAACCGTTTCCTTTAATTCTTGAACATATTTCTCATCTTTAAAATTCCGTCCCGCTGTGTCAACTAAGACAATATCGTACTCTGAAAATCTTTCTTTTGCTTTCTTGTAATCATCAAGGTTATAAGCAACTTCTATTGGAACATCTAATATTTTTGCATATGTTTTTAATTGGTCTATCGCTGCTATACGGAACGTATCAGTAGTAATAAAAGCCACTCGTTTATGATGGCTTAACACACCTTCTGCAGCGATCTTAGCAAGAGAAGTTGTTTTCCCTACTCCTGTAGGCCCTACGAGATGGATGTACTTCTTAGTAAAGTCAACACCCCCAAAAGGTATTCCTTCTAATTCAGAGGAAAGACGCTCTTTCACCCACTCTTTAGCCGTTGCAATGTCAATGTTCCCCTTTGCAACGTAATAATGTTCGACCAAAGGATCTATAAGACGTTTTGCAATCCTTTCAGCTACTTCTTGATGAATAAGGTGGTTATATAATTTTTGTAACACGCCTGGATACACCAGGGGACTGCTTGTTGATTGAGTCTTCATTAATTTCTTTAGCTCTTGTAATTCTTCGTACACATTTTGACTTTGATCAGGGTGTTTCTCTTCTGATGAATTACCATGTGTACGTTGCATAGTTTGCACTTTATAAGTTTGCTCTGAATCACGTTTAGGTTCTGGGTCTATAGCAGCTACCACCTCAATGGACTTTTTCTTAAACATTCCAAGAAACCCTCCCTTATTGATTTCTTTGGAATTTAGAATGACAGCTTCTGCACCTAATTCATTACGTACCTGCTTCATTACTTCTGGCATCGTTGGTGCACGATATTTCTTCACCTTCATGCTACATTCACCTCCCCTACACTTTGCACTTCTACACTAGGCTCTAATTCGTTGTAAGAAAGGACTGCGACCTGAGGAAGAAACCTCTCTAACAATTGTTTTACATACATTCTAGTAGCAGGAGAACACAATACAATCGGAGTCTCTTCCTGTAAGGAAAGCTGCTCGACTTGACTAGCAACTGATTGAACGATTTGCTGTTGAGTCTCAGGATCTAACGCCAAATAACTTCCATGCTCTGTTTGTTGAACATGCTCAGCTATGGTTTTTTCCACTTTTCCTGACACTGTAATAACTTTCAGTCCATTCGGGCCAGTAGAATATTGTTGAGTGATTTGAGTTGATAACGACTGTCTTGCATACTCAGCAAGAAGTTCAGTATCATTCGTCATCTTTCCAAAGTCCGCCAATGTTTCAAAAATGACAGGAAGATTTTTAATCGATACATTTTCTCTCAATAATTTCCCTAATACTTTTTGCACTTCCCCTACAGACAATGGCTCTGGTGTTACTTCGTCAACCAGAATAGGATAGGAATCCTTCAAATGATCAATAAGTTGTTTCGTCTCCTGTCTTCCTAATAACTGGTGAGCATACTGCTTAATAACTTCTGTTATATGTGTAGAAACAACAGATGGTGGGTCTACCACTGTGTAACCAAACATTTCAGCATCTTCTTTCGTTTCCTCAGCAATCCATTTAGCTGGTAAACCGAAAGCTGGTTCTTGCGTATCAATTCCCTCTACACTATCGTCCTCTACTCCTGGACTCATGGCTAAATAATGATCAAGAAGAAGCTCTCCCTTAGCCACTTCATTGCCTTTTATTTTTAAACGATATTCATTAGGGTTTAGCTGAATGTTGTCCCTAATTCTAACAACAGGGATAACTAAACCGAGTTCAATTGCTAACTGTCGCCTGATCATTACAATTCTATCTAGTAAATCCCCTCCTTGGTTTGTATCTGCCAAGGGGATAAGAGCATAACCAAATTCAAATTCAATAGGATCAGTTGAAATCAAGCTAACGACATTCTCAGGTGACTTCATGTCTGAACTTTCTTGTTCAGTCTCTTCTTCTAAATCAGGTTCTTGGTCTTGAGCTTCCTCTCTTGACAGCCACCAGCCTCCAAAGGCTAAGACGCCTGATATAAAGGTTGTAATGAATATCGGTATCGGTGTAAGCCCCAGCATAAAGATCGTAGCAGCCGCAATGTATAACAGTTTTGGGTATCTTAACAGCTGTGTAGAAACATCTGTTCCAAGATTTCCTTCTGAAGCCACACGTGTAACGACAATTCCTGTTGCAGTAGAAATAAGCAAAGCGGGAATTTGACTCACAAGCCCATCTCCCACAGTCAATCTCATATATGTATCAATAGCTTCAGAAAAGCCATACCCTTTTTGAGTCATACCGATAATAAGTCCGAAGATGATATTAATTAATACAATGATGATTCCAGCGATGGCATCACCTTTTACAAACTTACTCGCACCGTCCATTGCCCCATAAAAATCGGCTTCGTTTTCAATCTTTTCACGACGCATTTTTGCTTGTTGCTCGGAAATTAATC
Source organism: Pontibacillus salipaludis (assembly GCF_014642405.1). Lineage (GTDB taxonomy): Bacteria > Bacillota > Bacilli > Bacillales > BH030062 > Pontibacillus > Pontibacillus salipaludis. The sequence goes on along the minus strand of NZ_BMIN01000001.1, from coordinate 18,098 downwards.
CAGCATTCAAGTCAGCATCAATACTCATCTGCTTACCCGGCATCGCATCTAATGTAAATCGTGCGGCAACTTCTGACACACGTTCAGCTCCTTTAGTTATGACCAAGAATTGAATGATCACAAGTATGGAAAAGATTACAAAACCAACTAGTGCGCTGTTCCCTGTTACAAAAGTACCAAATGTTGCAACAACGCCTCCAGCCTCCGCATTCGCTAAGATCGAACGTGTAGTAGATACGTTTAACCCCAACCTAAACAAAGTGAGCAATAATAAGAGAGATGGAAAAATGGAAAACTGTAATGCTTCAGTCGTGTTCATTGCCACTAAAATGACAATGAGAGCTAATGTAATATTTATGAGTATAAAAATACTTAAGAGTACAGGAGGCATTGGAATAACTAACATGACGATGATAAGTATAACGCCAACCAATACCGATAAATCTCTAATGGCCATGCATTTCTCTCCCTACGATTACGCTTTCTTCTGAAGTTTATATACGTAAGCTAATATTTCTGCAACCGCTTGGTAAAATTCTTCACCTATGGGTTGGTCGATTTCTGACTGATCATACAATGCTCTTGCTAACGGTCGATTTTCAACAGTGGTAACGTCATTTGCATGCGCAATCTCTTTTATTTTTAATGCGACATAATCGACACCCTTAGCAACAACATAAGGGGCTTGAGCTTTCTCCTCATCATATTTAATCGCAATGGCAAAGTGGGTTGGGTTTGTAATGACTACATCCGCCTCTGGCACTTCACTCATCATTCGCTGCTGTGACATCTGACGCTGACGTTCTTTTATCTTTGACTTAATTTGAGGATCCCCTTCAATGTTTTTATGCTCATCTTTCAAATCTTGCTTTGACATCCGGATATTCTTTTCATAGTCATAGCGCTGGTAAATATAATCAATGCTAGATAACAGTAAAAGCAAAAGAGAAGCAGCAAGTCCCATAATTACGGTTGTTTGGCCAAAGAAACTTACGGCGCTTTCTACACTTTTTTGAGACATTTCTAAAAGGTCGCCCCGTCTCATCCATAGAACTGTGAATGTTACAGTCCCGATAAAACCAATTTTAAGTAAAGACTTAAGCAGTTCTACTAATGCACGAGCTGCAAAGATCTTTTTGGCCCCTTGAATAGGGTTTAACTTTTTCAAATCCATTTTTAATGGTTCTCCCGTAAACAGAAAACCAATTTGCAAAAAATTTGCAGCTAGGCCCGCCACAATAGCCGCCCCCATCAAAGGCGCTACTGTAAAAGCCATCTCCATCGTAACCTGAAGTAACATTTGATGGACTGTTTGCTCTGTTACTTCCCAAGTGATGTACTCTTGGAACGTATGTCTGTAAAGGCTTGTGAACCTATCTCTTAAAAAACCACCTATCACGAACATCATTAAAAACACAGAAAAAAGAAGTAGAGCCGTATTCACATCTTGACTTTTGGCTACTTGACCTTTTTTACGAGAGTCTTCACGTTTTTTCGGTGTTGCTTTCTCTGTCTTCTCACCAGAAAAATACTGCAGATCTAATTGTAACTTCTGCATTTAAGATCCTCCCATCAGTGCCATTAAATCCCTCATTGAGACAAGCATTAAATCAAATAAATTCTGTACTAGGATTGAAAACATACCAAATGAAATAATAATAACTACAAAGCTTACAAATATTTTTAAAGGTAATCCGACTACGAAAACGTTCAATTGGGGAACTGTACGAGCAATAATTCCTAAAGCTACGTCAACCAGGAATAGGCAGCCAACAACAGGCATTGCCATTTGAAAAGCTACTATGAACATTTTATTAAAAGTTAATAGAACAAACTCAGCAATAGAACCTTCACCAAAAGGTATCGATACTTGTTCCATAGGAATTACCTCATAACTGTAAAAAACACCATCAATTAATAAGTGATGACCATTTACAGCTAGCAAAAACAATAGTGTAAACGTATAAAGATACTGTCCAATCAAAGGACTTTGAACACCGGTCTGGGGATCGATTACATTTGCGATTGCAAACCCCATTTGAAAATCAATGAATCCTCCCGCTATTTGAATAGCTGATAAGATCAGGTAAGCCATGAAACCCACTAATAATCCAACCATGGCCTCTTTCAAAATTAGGAGAATAAACGTTTCATCTAATAGAATAATTGGTACATCAATTGTGAAATACATTAATAAAGCCAAAAACACACTAAATCCTATTTTATGCTGAGTGGGCATATTCCGATACGAAAACAGAGGAAGGGTAACAAAAAATGCTGTGACTCGCATGAATATTAATAACAGTCCAGGCACCTTTGCTAGGTCAATTAAACTAACCATTCCTATCCTACAAACTGGTTCAAGTTCTCAAAAATAGTAGCTGTAAATTCTACCATTCTTGTTAACATCCATGGACCAAAGAATACAAGTCCACCCATAACAGCTACAATTTTCGGAATAAAGGCAAGTGTCTGTTCTTGAATTTGTGTTGTGGCTTGGAATATAGAAACAAGTAAGCCCACTGATAACGCCAATATGAGCAATGGCCCTGTAATGGTAAGCACGGTTACTACACCTTTTTCAGCAAGTGAAATAACAAACTGACTATTCATCTATTGATCTCCCTCCCTATATTAAAACCCTTCTAGAAGTGACTGCATAATGAGATACCAACCATCCACAAGAACAAAAAGCAATATCTTAAACGGAAGTGAAATCATTACAGGAGGTAACATCATCATTCCCATTGACATTAGGATACTTGCAACAGCCATATCAATCACTAGGAAGGGAACAAAAATCATAAACCCCATCTGAAAAGCCGTTTTTAACTCACTAATTGCAAAGGCTGGGACCATAGTCGTTAAAGGGATATCCTGAACGCTTTCTGGCTTTTCCATTTGAGCATAGTTCATAAACAAAGCAAGGTCTTTCTCCCTCGTATGTTTTGCCATAAACTCTTTCATGGGATCACTAGCATTCTGATAAGCTTCTTCTAAAGAAATATCTTCATTAAACAAAGGAGTGAGCGCTTCTTCATTCACTTCTTGTAGTGTAGGTGCCATCACAAAGAAAGATAAAAACAAAGCTAACCCTACTAACACTTGGTTTGGAGGCATTTGTTGTGTTGCCAGTGATGTACGAACAAATGATAGAACAATAATAATTCTTGTAAAACTAGTCATAAGAACTAAAATTCCAGGAGCTATAGAGAGAACCGTAAGCACTAATAGAAGCTTCACAGATGTGGCTACGTTTGTGGGATCTGAGTCTGCAAATAGATTTATAAATTCATTCATTTGAATCCTCTTTCTTTTTCTTTTCCGCTTCTATAAGTTGTTGTCTCCGTTCCTTTAAAGAAGAAAGTTCAGATTGAAATAGTTTCTGAAACGATTGATTTTGAAAGCTTTCATTATGACTTGTCTGTTTTTTCTTTTGTGATAACAATTGCTTTACCATTGATGGAGAAAAACTTTCAGATTCAGCTTGATTCTTTTTCGTTAATTCTTCTATCGTTCGTTCATCCGTAATCTCTGTTACTAGGTCCACATTCTCTCCCACACCAATTGCGTAGAATTGTTGTCCAATACGAACAATTTGCAAGGATTTTTGCTGACCTAAAGGCACTCCTCCCATATTTTCCATCGCTTTCGAAGGGTGAATGCTTTTATTTCGTTTGTTCATAAACTTCAATAACACATAGATTAAAAAGATAATAAAAGCAAGAGCCAGAATAATCTTAATCAAATCTAAAATAACCGAACTCTCAGAGGAAGCAGGCGAAGAAGAGGTATTTTGTTCTTCCTCTTCTCCTTTTTCTTTAGATGAATCGTAATCCCCACATCCTTCAAGGGCTGGATTTTCTATGCATGTTTCTACACTTGGTTGTGCAGATAAAGTCATTGATGTTGGCCACAATGCCGTAATGATGACGAGGGTACTCACCCAAATAAATAACTGCTTAGTCATACTTCCTCCTTGTTATGCTAATGCTTTATTAATTGCTTCAAGTACTCGGTCTGCTTGGAATGGTTTTACAATGAAGTCTTTCGCTCCGGCTTGAATTGCGTCGATAACCATTGCCTGCTGTCCCATTGCAGAACACATAATGATCTTAGCATCAGCATTCATCCCTTTAATTTCTTTAAGGGCAGAGATTCCATCCATTTCAGGCATTGTGATGTCCATCGTGATGAGATCTGGTTGCAGTTCTTTATATTTGTCGACCGCTTCACTTCCGTCTTGAGCTTCTCCTACTACCTCAAATCCATTTTTCGTCAAAATATCTTTAATCATCATTCTCATAAATGCTGCATCGTCTACAATTAAAATTTTACTGGCCATAAAGATCCTCCTAATAATTACTTACTGTAATTTTTTTAATCGCTCTTGCTGACTTAGTATTTCAGTCACCCGAACACCAAAGTTTTCATCAATAACCACCACTTCACCTTGTGCAATTGGCTTATCATTAACAAGAATATCAACTGGTTCGCCTGCTAATTTATCAAGCTCTACTATGGAACCCGATGATAGTTCAAGAATGTCTTTAATGGTCCGCTTAGTACGTCCTAATTCTACTGTGACTTTTAGCGGTATATCCATAAGCATATCGAGATTACGCTTTTCTTGTTGGTGAAGAGTTGTTGGTTCAAACTGACTAAACACGGCTTGTTGAACTTGGCTTGAATCTTCCTGGCTCATCCCCCCCATATATTGCGTTTCTCTTGGGGAAGGGGCTTCTTGTGACTGAGTGGTATATGGTTCAGAAGATTCACGGTGTGTCGCATCTTGTTGAGTCTGCTGATAGGCAGGCGGTGCGGAAGTATTCCCTTGTTCTACCTCACCAGCAGGTTTGGATTCATGATGTGTATCTACTTGCTGCAAGATATCACCCTCTTCAGAAGGGGGATTCAACAATTGATCTACCAATTCCCTGGCAAAGTCAATCGGCAACACTTGCATAATTCTAGAATCTATTAAGTCTCCAACCTTAATCTGAAAACTAACATTAACTAAATCTTCATCAGGTATTTGTTCCGTTCCTTCTCCTTCTTTTACATGAAGTAGGTCAATACTTGGAGGAGAAATATCTACACGTTTATTAAATACCGTAGACATACTCGTTGCAGCCGATCCCATCATCTGATTCATTGCTTCTTGTACGGCACTAAGATGAATTTCATTCATTTCATCAGTTGGTGAAGTTCCATCCCCGCCAAGCATTAAGTCTGCGATAATCGCTGCATCACTTTGTTGAATAACAAGTAAGTTCATGCCTGAAAACCCTTCTGTATATTCGACCTGAATCGCGACATTCGGTTCAGGAAATTCATCCGCCAAATTAGATCGTTTAATGATGGAGATTGTTGGTGTAGTTATGTCCACCTTTTGCATTAGAAGACTTGATAAAGCAGTAGCTGAACTACCAAATGAAATATTTCCGATCTCACCCAATGCATCTTGCTCTAATGTACTTAAATAATCCTCGGTTGAGGGTTGTGCATTATTCATATTACTTGTATCAGCGGTCCCATTTAATAAAGCATCTATTTCATCTTGGGACAGCATATCGTCACTCATCATCGTCGTCCCCCCCTTGGTATTCTTCTAATATTTGCACAGCTACTTTCTTTTTAATTTGTCCGGGCTGTGCTAAGAATTTTGTTTCTTCGTCTACTTGTATTCTTAATGGATCATCAATCAGTTGATCCAATTGAATCACATCGTCTTTTGCTAGATGATAAAGTTCGTCTACTGTAATTTCAGACTCACCTAGTAAAGCTTTGACATCTACCTCAGCCTTCTCAATCGTTTTGGAAAGTGAGTGATACTCCTCAGGACTGGTCTCTTGAGGTGTCTGTGTTTGCATCCAGTAGTGAACAGATAATTTCGGTATGATTGGCTCTAATACTACATGCGGAATGCAAATATTTATCATTCCAGAGGATTCACCGATTTCTGTGTTCAAAGATATTACGACTACTGTTTCATTTGGTGAAACCATTTGAAGGAATTGGGGGTTAACCTCAAATTCTTCTAGTTCAGGGTTAATATCTACCACAGAGCTCCAAGCCTCTTGAAGATTATCAATTGCTTTCTCAAAAAGTTGGGACATAATATTGGTTTCTATTTCCGTTAAACTTTCAACCTTGTTTACGCTGACACCTTTACCACCTAAAACCCGGTCAAGCATGGCGTATGCTATATTCGGGTTGGCTTCAAGTAGGATCCTTCCATCTAAAGGTTCTACCGAAAATACGTTCAATATCGTCATTTTGGGGATAGATCTAATAAATTCCTCATAAGGTATTTGATCAACTGAAGCAACAGAAATATGAATGTAGGTCCTTAACTGAGCTGAAAAGTACGTCGTTAATAGTCTCGCGAAGTTCTCATGAATTCTACCTAAACTTCTGATTTGATCTTTAGAGAACCTCAGTGCTCTTTTAAAATCATACACGCGGACTTTTCTTTCTTTCTCTTCCTTTTTTAAATCATCTGCATCCATTTCTCCTGTTGAGATCGCGGATAGCAATGCATCAATCTCATTCTGAGAGAGAACTTCTTCTGCCAAAACGTCACCTCCAATCAGGTGCTCTTCATTTTTATTATTGCAATACTTTCTTTATGGTGTAGACTTCCGTCACGACACCCTCTGTCATAAGTTCGTTCAAGCGTGTTTTAAGTGTTCCTTCTAAATTTTCGACCCCTGATTTAAATTCTTCTTCATTCATAGGAGATAATTGCTTAATTAAGATATTCTTTAATTGGAAGTCCCGTTTTTCTAACTCTTCTTTAGCGTCTTTGCTATCTGTTACGATTCTAAATTGAATGCGAACGAAGCGATCGTTTTGTAAATCTGTCGTAAGTTCATCTGTTTCAATCGAATACTCTCTTAATTCATCAATTGTTGGTTCGTCACTTGCTTGAGTACTAGAGTTCAAGACTAAGATAAGCGCAACGACTCCTCCTACAGTGATTACCACAAGACTGATTACCATTGCTTTTAGAGTTTTCGGGTTCAAGTTATGATCCCTCCTTTTGATTCGCGCTAATTGTAGCTAGCCCAATCTGTCTGTAGAACTGTTTGGTTAACGTAATGACTTCGTCTTCTTCCTCACGAACAAGAAGCTTCCGACCATTTGTTAACGTAATTGTTGTATCTGGATGAGCTTGGATTTGTTCTATGTAAATTGCATTCAAAGTAAATGAATCACCATTTAACCTGGTTAATGAAATCATTATGTATGAGAGAGACGTATGTAACGCCCCTCTACCTCCCTTTTTAGTCAGGATCAAATCTTTTTATCGCTTCAGATTCACTAGTTCTTGTAGAATCTCGTCAGACGTTGTGATAATACGTGTGTTTGCCTGAAAGCCACGTTGCGCGGTAATCATTTCTGTAAACTCTTCTGCTAGATCAACATTGGACATCTCAAGAGAGCCAGATACGATAGAGGCAGCCCCCTCTTCACCAGGAACAATTAGGTTATCAACTAACCCTGCATTATCCGTGTTGGTATAGTTATTTGCACCAGTCTTCTGAAGACCACCCGGGTTGGAAAATTTAGCAATCTGTATTTGACCAGCAGTTTGTGAATTACCATTTTGATCTATAAATTTAACTGTTCCATCAGTTTGAATACTGAAGCTTTGAGCACTCGGGTCTATTTGAATAGGGTTGTATTGAGTACCTGGCTGAACCGTCAAGTCACCATTAGCATCTGTATCATAGGTAGCATTTTCGCCAATAACATATTTACCGTCCGCATTTACGATATAGCCGTCATTATCTAAGTAAAAGTTCCCTGCTCTTGTATAGCTCAATTCTGCATCCATACCAGTAAGGCTAGTAGCTGTACTATTAGTAGTAGTTAAATCACCTTCACCTAAAACAAACATCCCATCTCCTTCCAATGACAAATCTAATGGTCTATTTGTAGTTTGACGGTTTCCTTGTGTATGGATATTATCAATTGTTCCTAGTTGCGAACCTAAACCAACTTGTGAAGGGTTAATTCCTCCTCGCTCGGCTAAAGGACCTTCTGCAGCTGAGAGATTTTGACTCATCATATCTTGAAAAGTCACTCTTCCCTTTTTATAACCCGACGTGTTCACATTAGCGATATTATTCCCAATCGTATCTAACTTCGTTTGCATACCTTTCATACCTGAAATACCAGCGTACATTGAACGTAACATGTAACATTCATCCCTTTCGGTTTTTAGTAGAACCATTAAACTCACTGCATCATTCAGTCCGCAGCGTTTAGGCCTCCCGCAGGTCCAGCCTTAGTCTTCCATAACGATCGTTCCGTTTATATTCGTAAAAATTTGTGACTTGGCTTCTTGTTTATTCATCGCCGTAATAACAGTATTGTTTTTTGTACTCACAACAAGCGCCTTATCTTTCATAAGAATAAGCGAATCAGTAACCCCTTTTTGCTTCGCTTCCCGGATTCGTTCCTCCATCTTTACCCATTCTGTTTCAGATATGTAAAGATTTCTTTCTTTCATTCGTAGTTTGGCGTGTTTACTTATCTTAATTTCGGATAATTCTTGCTGTAACACACTATTAAAAGAAGCATTCCCATTTTTAGCAGGTGTTCTCTTCGTGCTTGAAATGGATAGCGGAGGATGAGATTGTAACGAGTGGATTCTTGGATCCATGTTACCTCCTTCTTTCCTATTAATCTAAAATGTCTACATTTAATCTGTTTGGTCAGAAACTCTCATAATCTGCTCAGGAGATATCTTTTCACCATTTTTTAGTTCTAGCTCTACTGAATTCTGTTTTTTTGTAACTGCTAAAACCTCACTGGTTTCAGCGCCCATTACCGTACCGTTTTCATTTATAACTTCGTAGGAAACCTGATTACCAATCATCGAGCTATACTTCACAACTGGTGCAAAATTTTGTGCTTGTGTTAATTTTTCAATGGCTGTAGACATATTTGTCATTTGTTCAAGAGTTGAGAAGCTAGTCATTTGAGAGATAAACTCTTTATCTTTCATAGGACTAGTTGGGTCTTGGTTTTGAAGCTGTGTCATCAATATCTTTAAAAAATCATCTTTTCCTAACATGCTATTACTACCAGCATCGACTGATCTCGTTTGTTGCTGTGACTTTAAATAAAGAGAGGGATCAATAGTTGTCATCGTTATCACCTACACCTTTTCGTTCATTAGTACATCATGAAAACTTAGCGATTCATCATCTTCTTCACTCGCTGGATTAGAAGACTGCTCCTGTTGTCTATCCCTTTCCTGCTGTTGTTCTCCTTCTTTCTCAAAGGTAAACGACTGATCTAGTTGGGCAGAGAGATCTTGCTTCTCTATTTGAACCTGACTTGGTGTGAACATATGACGAAGCTGATTCAAATTTCCTTCTAACATTTCTTTGGCAGCTTGAGTACTAACCATGATTTTCACCATCATCTCACCATTTTGTTGAGTCATCTTCACCATCATGTCGCCTAGAGATCCTGGGTTCAATTTAATAGAAAGTTGGGACCCTGCTTTGTTCATATTGAAACGGCTTCGATTCATGATCTTTTGGAACTCTTCTATTAATTGTTTCGGCATACTTTGATCGCTTTGGCTACTCGGGTTCAACTTTATAACCATTTGCTCTTGCTTCGTCATCATCCCATCACCGGTTGGAGAAAACGAAATCGTTTTTAAGGAAGATTCTTTCTTAGCTTCAGAAAAGTCCCCGAGCCTTGACCATGAGTTTTCCATCCACTTACCAAACTCTGCTGATGTTACTTTGGCATTGTGACTGTATTTGTTAGTTATGGAAAGGTTTGAGCGTCTCCTTAAATTCATTAATGCTTGTTCGAAGCTTGCGAAAGCTTTTGGTGACGTTGTATCTTGCTTTACTTGTTGCAATAGTTGTTTAACATCAGTTGAAGCTGGGTTATTTTTTTCAATTTTTATTAGTTGTTCGGCTATAGAGGATAATTCTTTCAATTGTTTAGACATTTGAAGCGGGTTTTGCTCTTTGTTCCCTGTCAAAGACGTCGATAAATCTTGTAGCAATCCCTTAAGCTCAGTCGCTAATTTTTCAACCTTTCCACTTATGAGAGGGTTTGATTCTACAGTTTCTGACACGTTGAATGAATAGGTTATTGATTGAGGCATACTTAATGACATGGCTGATAGCTTTGGAACATCTTTTTTACTATTCGATTCTAGATTAGTTTCTAAATCTGAAAGCCATCCTTCTAGCGCTTCTAATTTTTCAACCAAATTGTTATCTAAAGAAAGATTACGATCCTTCCCGATTTCTAAAGCTTTTTCAAGGGATTGGATAAGACTCTCCACTCCTGCCTCCTCAGAAAGCGTGCTCATATTAGAAAGAACACTGCTTTGATTATCAGGAAGAGATTGAACGAATGCTTTGAGCTGATCAATTAGTGTTTTCAACTCTTTTCCCATTTGAGCAGGGTTCATTTCTTTGTTCAAAAGAAGTTTAATTTGCTTTAGCAATGATTGTGGTCCTTGTTTGTTTGAAGAAACCTCTCCAAGTAGAGATTGTAACTTGTTTGCAAAACCCTGTTCTGATTTAGCATTAGATATTAATGATTTATTGGCCCCGTTAAGATTTGTCCCTATTTGCTTTAGTAGAGTAACGCTTCCATTCATGACTTCACCTCCTTTCAAAGATTCATAGAATAACTTACCTATTCATAAGCGCGCTTGTTAAATTAGCTGCCTGTTCTGGATTTAGCGCCGCTAAAACTTTGCCCCGCTCATCACTTGGTAGCTTTTCTAAAAGATCAACAGATGATGCTTGATCTAGCTGTGACACAATAGCTGCCGCTTGTTCCGGGTCCATGTTCTTAAAGGAAGAAGACAGATCTGTCATAATATCTTCCTTATCCTTATCAGATATTTTTTTATCCTTTAACTCTTTAGTTAATTGATTAATTTCATTGTTTAATTCTTCAATTTTTTGATCTTTCACAGTGAGTTGAGATTTTAATTCATCAAGTTGAGCATTTTGGTCTTCAATTGTTGCCTTTAATTCCACAGCTTGACCTTCTGATTCTTTTGTAGTTTCTGTATTTAGTAGTGCGGATACTTTTGGTACATCATCAGCAAACTGCTTAGTTTTCTCAAATACATTTACACCTGCTACAGTCATAATAATAAGGGCTACGGTAACAGCTAGAATTAGTGGAATTAGGATTACAAACACAAACCATTGAACTTTACTTGATTTTTGTTTTGGCTTTTCAGTTATAGCCACGACCTTACACCTAATTTCCTTGATTAATATATTGTTGGACTGATATCTCATCCATCATTTTTTTATCAAAAGCTACTTGCTCTAACTCTCTTTGTTCAACCTTATGATTGATTAGCATTTCATACTTTTTATATTCGATATGGGATTCTGAGAGTTCCATTTGCTTCTGTTCCATTTCACTTCTTGCATTCTGAACTTGATGTTGAAGCTGTTCGATCTGTTTAGATAGCTGTTCTATATATGTGTGATAGTTATTTAAATCTATAATGCTTAATCCTTTTTTTACGGATGATTGATAAGCAGCTTCCGTATCCTCTTTTTTCTTCAACAACTCATAAAGACAGGTTGCCACGTACTCAAATTGATCCATGGAATCTTGATAGTTTTTTTGAGCGACGTGTTTATCTTTCTCTTTTAAATCTAATAGTTTATGAAATGTACGTAAGCTTGTCATCCTTGACCACCTCGACCTACTAATTGAATAAGTTGTTCAACGGCCTCAACATTTCGTACAGGCTCATGGGTTCCTTGTTTTAAGAAAGAAATAAGTTTGGGATGATATTGAATAGCTTCATCTACTTCTTTTGAACTCCCTTTTCGGTATGCGCCAATTTGAATAAGCTCTTGGTTTTCCTCATAGGTTGCTAGTAGATTTCTCATTCTAACAGCTGCTTCTAGATGCTCCTTGTCTGCTACATGGTTCATAACACGACTAATTGACTTTAATACATTGATAGCAGGGAACTGACCTTGTTCAGCTAATTTCCGATCTAATACAAAGTGGCCGTCGAGTATACCTCTTACAGTATCGGCTATTGGCTCATTCATATCATCACCATCTACTAAAACCGTATAGAAGGCTGTAATAGAGCCAGATGCATTCGTCCCTGTCCGTTCCAGAAGTTTCGGCAAGATTGCAAATACTGAAGGTGTGTATCCCTTAGTTGTGGGAGGTTCACCTGTAGCAAGCCCCACTTCCCTTTGTGCCATAGCCACTCTCGTAACAGAATCCATCATAAGGTTTACATCGTATCCTAAATCACGGAAATATTCGCTAATTGCAGTAGCGGTGTATGCTCCTTTAATCCTCATCAGAGCAGGTTGATCTGATGTAGCAACTACTACAATAGATTTCTTTAAGCCTTCCTCCCCGAGGTCCCTTTCGATAAATTCCCTTACCTCACGACCACGTTCACCTATTAAAGCAATCACATTAATGTCAGCCCCACTGTTTCTGGCAATCATGCCCATCAACGTACTCTTTCCTACGCCGCTACCTGCGAATATACCCACTCTCTGTCCTTTCCCCACGGTTAGTAATGTATCAATAGAACGAACCCCAACTTGTATAGGCTCTTCTATTGGAGGGCGTGATAACGGGTTTGGGGGGGATTGATCGGTTGGATAAGGTCTTAACCCCTTTAAGGAAGCTGTTTCATACATCGATCTACCTAAGGAATCGAGAACTTGCCCTACCATTCCTCTACCTACTTTTACTTGAAGAGGATCGCCTGTAGCTTCAACTAAACAACCAGGAGAAATATCGGTAATTTCAGAGTAGGGCATCAGAAGAACTTTCTCCTCAGAAAAACCTACAACCTCAGCAAGTATTGTCTCATCTTTTTTAGGACTAGAATGAATGACACAAACCTCTCCAACACTTGCTTCAGGTCCTTTTGATTCAATCATCAACCCTACAACCCTTACAATTTTTCCATATCGCTTATATGTATCAATGTCGTCGATCGCATCCATTAAATGACTTACATACACCTATTTGCCCTCCTCAAGTAAACGAAACAACTTTGACCGTAACTCTTCTAATTGACTGTCGATGCTCACATCTACTCTCCCATAGGATGATTCTAGATAACATTGGAATGGCTTTAAGTTTGTTTTAGGGTAAATGGAAAGTTCAGCCTGGTGATCCAATATAAGTTGTAATTCAGATTTTTGTTCTAACACTTGTTCATATTGATCAGGGTGTACATAAACTTGAAGCTGGTCACCATTGTTCCCTTCTTCAATTACAGCTCTTACAATAGGCAAATAACGTTCAGGGTTGTCTTCAAGCGTTTGATTCATAATCTTAGATGCGGCTTTCATACTTAAATGAAGGATAGCATCTTCACTATCATCTATTTTAGAACGGTAATCCAAATTAGCTTGGTTTATCGTCTCTTGAGCTTTTTGGACAAGCTCCTCGTACTGTCGGAATGCCTCTTGTTCACCCGATTGAAATCCTTCCTTATATGCCAACTTCTTTGTTGTTTCTATTAACTCATCTTTTTCTGTTTCCCAATCGTTTCGGAGAGATATAATTTTTTCTTCTGTTTCTTTTAAAAGACGGTCAGATTTCTCCTCGGCTTCCCGAAGTATTTGATTAGCATACTCTTTTTGGTCATTAGCGTCTTGGATAAGCGACGATGCTAGATTTGAAGATTGTTCAGAAGAAGGATCAATTTGGGATACATAGGTTTCAGAACGTATCGGTTTTATCCCAATTACACGACCAGCTTTATTATGGTTAGACAATGATATCGTCACCTCCGCCACGTGCGATAACAATCTCTCCAACCTCTTCTAACCTTCTAATAATGGAAACAATGCGAGTTTGAGACTCTTCAACGTCGCGCAACCGAACAGGTCCCATATATTCCATTTCTTCTTGGAAGGTTTCGCTCATGCGAGAAGACATGTTCTTAAACACAACTTCTTTTACTTCTTCGCTCGCAACTTTTAATGAGAGCATCAAGTCTTCATTATCTGCATCCCGAATGACTCGCTGAATGGCTCGATTATCAAGTGTAACGATATCTTCAAAGACAAACATACGCTTTTTGATTTCTTCAGCCAGTTCCGGATCTTGAATTTCTAATGAATCTAAAATGGTTCGTTCAGTGCTTCGATCTACACCATTTAAGACATTGACAACAGCTTCAATCCCACCCGTTTGTGTATAATCTTGTGTAACTGTTGCTGAAAGTTTTCTTTCTAGAATTTGTTCGACTTCATTGATTACTTCAGGAGAAGTAGAATCCATGATGGCAATTCTTCTTGCAATGTCTGCCTGCATTTCTTGTGGAAGTTCTGAAAGAATCTGAGCTGATTGCTCCGAGTCCAAATATGACAAAATTAGTGCAATCGTTTGAGGGTGCTCATTTTGTATAAAATTTAATATTTGAGAAGGATCTGCCTTTCTCGCAAAATCAAACGGTTTCACCTGAAGTGATGAGGTTAACCGATTAATAATATCAGAAGCTTCTTTATCCCCAAGTGCTTTTTCCAAAACCGTTTTAGCATACCCAATTCCACCTTGGGAAATGTAATCTTGTGCGAGAGCAATTTGATGGAATTGATCTAGTATCTCTTCTTTTTGATCTGGTTCTACTTTTTTGACAGACGAAATTTCTAGTGTCAGCTTCTCTATCTCTTCTTCCGTCAAATGTTTATAAACTTGCGCTGAAACATCCGGACCTAAAGATATGAGGAGAACGGCTGCTTTTTGTCTGCCTGATAGTCCTGATTTATGCTTTGCCATATATACTCACTCCTAATCTTCGGCGATCCATGAACGTAATAACTTAGCGAAATCCTCTGGTTTCTCTTTCGCCATACGCTCTAGCTGCTTGCGTCGTACAGAACTTTCCGTTTCTTCTGGTTCTTCCATAGCTGGAACCTCAACCGGTGTTCGCTCTTGCTCTACGTACCCTTCTGCTAGGTCTTCCTTTTTACGACCTTTTCTTACCAATGTCCATATTAAGCTTGCAATAACAACAAGTAAGATCCCCCCCGCAACGTAAGCCCAGACTGGTATAACAGGAGATGTTTTAGGATTAAATTGAGGTTTTCCGTTAAACTCTTGGAAAACGATTGAAACTTTATTTTGTGGCTCAACAGGTCCATATTCCTCGTCTATGCTTGTTGACACGATTGAGCTTAGAATTGATGTGATACTCTCGGATAATGTAGCCTGCTCTGCTGTAGATAGCTGCTCTATCGCCCCATCTTGGTTGGCTTCTTTGTTCTGATCGACAGCTACTTGAATACCGAGGTCTCTGATTTTGTAAGGGGATTCGACTATGTTACGTTGAATTCGATTAAACTCATTATTAATCGTTTCTTTCATCATTTCATAGTCACCGTTTCCAGCTTCAAGATCTTCACCTTGATAACCAGGCACATCTCCATCAGGAGTAACCGTTCCACCAGCATTTACATCACCAGGATCACCTGTATAGGTTTCTGTAATACGTTCAACGCTAACAGGAAGACCTTCTTCACCTTCTTCAGCAGGCTGTACAAGATTTTCAGTCCGTTTCTCTTGTGTGAAATCTACATCCGCAGTGACTGAAACCATCACTTTATCTTGTCCCATCATCATGCCAAGCATCTGTTGGACGCGTCTTTGAATGTCATTTTGTATATCATCTTTTACTGTTTGTTGGTATTCATACGATTGCCCTGAGGCAACTGAACCCGTTTTTTTTGGGTCAAAATACTTAAAGTTTTGATCCATAATGGCGATATTATCGGTAGGGAGATTTGGGATCGCTTTAGAAACAAGATGATACAACGACTGGATTTGATTTTCTTTTAGTTGGTAGCCCTGATTTACGTTGACGACGATTGAGGCTGACGCAGTTTGCTCCTGCTCCCCAACAAAGATCTTTTCCTTAGGCATGTTTATCATAACCTTAGCGTTCTCTATCCCCTCAATTTGCTTCATTAAAGTGGATAATTCTGTTTGCATAGCATCAAGTTTCATGACATCAAACTCATTATCTGTCATTCCCCAAGAAGTATTATCGCTGAAAAAACCATAATCAATGCTTCCACTATCAGGAAGACCTTGAGCAGCCAAGTCAACAAGTAAACCGTCCACAGTTGCTTCTGGCACCATTACTGTTGTACCTTGATTTCCCAATTCATATTTTACGCCTCTAGCATCAAGCTCCTCTTTTATTTGCCCTACTTCCTGAACGGATAAGTCATTATATAAAGGAACCAATTTTGGATTAGAGGCAAAAAGGCTAGCTCCAACGATCAGCGCTAATAGACCAATAACAGCACCAACCATAATACTTTTTTGAGGCAAACTGCGCCCCTTCCAAAATTCGCTAGTCTTGTATTTATAATCTTGTAGCTTTTCTCTCATAATAGCCCCCGTGCTGAACATCATCTAAATCATATAGTACCTTTTGTTTTATGTAATGATGTTGATTAAGTTATACTTGCATCCTCATTATTTCCTTGTAAGCATCAACCGCTTTCCCTTGCACTTCAACAGCTGTCTGTAAGGTGATACTCGCTTTTTTGGAAGCGATCATCACATCGTGTAGATTATCAATCTCACCTTTAGCAAGTTGTTCTGTCTTAATATTGGATTCGACCTGTGCGTTGTTCACATTTTTGATTGCATTCTTTAAGCTTGTCGCAAATGCGGACTGAGCTTCTTGTGGTGATATCTTCTTCGTATTTTGAGTAGTTTGTAAGGGTGCTTGACTAGCTTGTGATACTACGGGTTCCATACCTGCTCCCTCCTTGTCATTTCTTATCGACCGATCTCTAACGCTTTCATTAGCATACTTTTACTAGCATTAACAGCTGTAACATTCGCTTCGTACGATCTTGTAGCACTCATAAGATCAACCATTTCCTTTAACGGGTCTACATTTGGCTTTGCTACATATCCATTATCATCAGCATCTGGATGATTTGGGTTATACACCATACGAAAAGGAGATTCATCCTTTTGGATTTCAGAAACTTCAACACCCTCAGCAGGGGTATTACTAGACCCCATAGCCTTTTGTAAATGAGATTGAAATGTTTCTCCTTTAGGTTGAAATTCTACCATTTTCCTTCTGTAGGGCTCCCATTGGCCATCTTCAGTTTGGGTTGCCCTAGTTGTCTCTGCATTTGAGAGGTTTGATGAAATAACATCCATTCTAAGACGCTGAGCTGTTAACGCACTAGCACTTGCATTAAACGAATTAAATATTCCCAACGTTATCTTCCTCCTTTAATAACAGACTCTAAACTTCTGAACTTACCATTTAATCGATCAACCAATGCCTGGTAATAAATTTGGTTCTTAGCAAGGTCAGCCATCTCCTGATCAATATCCACATTATTCCCATTGTGGTTATATTGCGTACTTCCGTTTGAAGTTACTGAATATCGGGAAGAAGCATTAGAAGAGAATGGAATATGTTTGCTATTCGTTCGTTTAGCATCAATCGAGCTCATTTGTTTACTGAAAACATCTTTAAACTGTACATCTTTAGCTTTGTAATTTGGTGTGTCCACATTAGCAATATTATTACTTATTGTTTTGTTCTTAAGTGAAGCATAGTCCATAGATTTCTCGAGGGTTTGGATTGTACCACCGAACATTGTCATCTAGATCCCTCCTTTTTAGTAGAAAAATAAGTATCCAGACCTACATAATGCTAATTGTAAGAAAACGTCGAATTTTTGTCCATGAGATGGATTCCCTATTTATACATGATTTGTCATGGAAATTGGAATAATGTTAGTAATTTAGTCCTTGTATGTAGTTAAAAAGACCTATTACCGGGGGTATTTATGAGTTATTTACTATTTTTTTACCTTACTTCGCCACATCTATGTATCATTATGCCATAGCTCCGAATGAAAGAAAATGTCGAAAAAGGTAATTTAACTATTTCTAAACAATTTATGTTGTATAATCGAGTAGGAGGAGGTGACTAACCTCCGTCCTCTCACACCACCGAGCGTACGGACCCGTACTCGGCGGTTTCCCTAAGTTTGACGTAGAAATTTATATCGATGAGATAAACTACGAAGCCCTAG